>NZ_JAAHGO010000026.1:69012-100620 GCF_010672455.1 Okeania sp. SIO2C9
CTATCGGAGACACCATATTCCTAGACGAAAATGGCAACGGTACACCAGATACAGGTGAAGGAATAGCAGGAGTAGAAGTCAAATTAGATATTGATAGTGATGGAACATTTGATGCCACCGAAACTACAGATGCTAATGGTCAGTACTTATTCGATGGGTTAAACAGTGGTGACTACACAGTCATGGTAGATACCAATACCTTACCAGATGATGTAGTAAATACTGTAGACCCAGATGGTGGTAATGACAGTATGTCCGATGTCACCCTGGGAACAGGAGAAGACAACCTCGACCAAGACTTCGGTTATGAACAAGAATTAGGTTCTATCGGAGACACCATATTCCTAGACGAAAATGGCAACGGTACACCAGATACAGGTGAAGGAATAGCAGGAGTAGAAGTCAAATTAGATATTGATAGTGATGGAACATTTGATGCCACCGAAACTACAGATGCTAATGGTCAGTACTTATTCGATGGGTTAAACAGTGGTGACTACACAGTCATGGTAGATACCAATACCTTACCAGATGATGTAGTAAATACTGTAGACCCGGATGGTGGTAATGACAGTATGTCCGATGTCACCCTGGGAACAGGAGAAGACAACCTCGACCAAGACTTCGGTTATGAGGAAGAACCTCAAAATCCTGGTATCGAAATTGAAAAGTCCACTAACGACGTAGATGCTGACACACCAGAAGAAGCACCAGAAATCGCTGCTGGTGAGGAAGTTACTTGGACTTATGAAGTAACCAACACAGGTGATGTACCCTTTGATGAAAGTGAAGTTGTAGTCACTGACGACCAAGAAGGCATAATTACTAACATCATTAACAAAGGAGATGGTGATAACATCTTAGCTCCTAATGAAACCTGGATTTATGAGCAGACAGGAATAGCTCAAGATTTATCTACTGTTACTAACAACGTTATTGATTTTGAAACCGATGGTTTGGGTAATGCTTTACCTGCTGGCACAATTATTGATGACGAGTACCAGAACCTAGGGGTAACCATTTCCGCTACTGAATTCGGTGCCATGATCTTTGATAGTGCTAATCCAACTGGAGAAGATCCAGATTTAGCAACAGACAGTGAAGGCAACATCTTAATAATTTCCGAAGATGGTGACAGTTCCGATCCTGATGACAATGCTGGTGGTGGGGTAATTACCTTTGACTTGGATAACCCAATCGAACTCAACTCTATTAATTTTGTAGATATTGAGGAAACAGGTGGTGAAGTTCGCACTATTGATGTTGATGGAAATATAATAGATACTACTGCAATTCCTGCTCCTGGTGATGGTAGTCTCCAAACTTTAAATATCAATGACAGTGATGTTGCCAAGATAGAAGTTGAACTTACTGGTAGCGGTGCTATTTCTGGCTTAGATTTTGATGGCATAGGTGACGGCATCTATAAAAATATCGGTACAGTTGTTGCTGATGATGTAACCGACGAAGACCCCAGTCACTATGTTAACGGCGAACCAGATCCTCAAGACCCTGGTATCGACATTGAGAAGTTCACTAATGGTATAGATGCTGACACCATAGACGAAGCAGTAGAAATTGCTGCTGGTGAAACAGTTACTTGGACTTATGAAGTAACCAACACTGGTGATGTACCATTTGATATATCTGAGATTGAGGTTACTGACGACCAAGAAGGCACAATTAGCAACATCTCTAACCAAGGTGATGGCGATAACACCTTAGATCCTAATGAAACCTGGATTTATGAGCTGACAGGAACTGCTCAAGACTTAAGCACTGCCACCAGCTCCCAAGACATCACCTTCAATCTAACAGGTAACAGTTCCACAACAGGTAGTAATGGAAATGTCCGTACCTTTACTCAAAATGGTGTATCAGTAGATGTCAGCGCATTCAGCAGTAACAAGAGCGGTGGAGACTGGAGAACTGCTTACCTTGGAGCTTATGGTGGTGGTTTAGGTGTTACCAATCGTAATGAAAGTGGTTCCCATCACCGAGTAGACAATGGTGGTAGCAACGATTATATCCTCTTTGAGTTCGACCAAAATGTCACCGTAGATCGAGCCTTACTTGATTATATCGTCGATGATAGCGATATCTCCGTTTGGATTGGCGATCGCGATGGAGACATTTCACTTTTAGATAATGACATCTTAAGTGGGTTCACCAAGGAAGATAACAATGGTGGTAGTGGCGGTCATAACAACAAACGCTGGGCTAACTTTAATGCTGATGAGTTAACCGGTGATACTCTGGTTATTGCGGCGAAGACAGATGGTACTAACGATAACTTCAAGTTGAAAAAACTGGATCTTTCTGTAGCGGGTGAAACAAGCATCGGCAATTACGTCAACATCGGAACTGTAACCGCTGGTTCTGTAAGTGATGAAGACCAGAGTAGTTACACGAATCCTGAAGGCGAACCCGAACCAGAAAATCCTGGTATCGACATTGAGAAGTTCACTAATGGTATAGATGCTGACACTCCAGACGAAGCAGTAGAAATTGCTGCTGGTGAGACAGTTACTTGGACTTATGAAGTAACCAATACTGGTGATGTACCATTTAATAAATCTGATATTGAAGTAACTGACGACCAAGAAGGCACAATTACCAACATCTCTTACCAAGGAGACGGAGATAACACCTTAGATCCTGGTGAAACCTGGACTTACGAACAAACAGGAACAGCTCAAGACCTGACCACAGTTACAGAGGGGACAACTGAAACCTTCAATTTCACAGGCAATAGTGGTTTAGATGGTCCTAATGGCAATATCCGTACCTTTGATGCTGGTGACCTTTCTGTCAACGCCAGTGCTTTCAGTCGCGATGAACACGGAAATTGGGATGAAGGCTTTTTGGGTAGTTTCTCTGGTGGACTTGGAGTCACTGATACCTCAGAAGGTAATGGAAGCAATAACTTGCATAAAGTTGACAATGTATACCGAGACAACTATGTCTTATTTGAATTCTCTGAGGATGTTGTTGTCGATGAGGCATTCTTAGCTTCCGTAACAAATGACAGTGATATTACCTATTGGGTAGGTAGCAAGGAAGATGCGTTCACTGACCACAATATCTTAAGTGATAATTTCTTAGACAGTCTTGAATTCACACAAGACAATGATACCTCCAGTTCAAGTTCACGCTGGGCAAATATCAATAATGGTGAAGTGAGTGGTAATATACTCGTTATTGCAGCTTCTACCTCCGACCCAACTCCTGAAGACCGATTCAAGATCAAAGAATTAGAAGTGCAGCAGGTCGAAACTGTCGAAAGTGGTTTTTATCAGAATCTAGGTACTGTTGATATCAATGGTCTCACCGATGATGATTTGAGTCACTATGTTAATCCTGACTTCTCTATCTAATTTTCTTGGATAGACTTTCTAGACATTGACTCATAGCAAATTTAGAAGTCTAAGTAAAGTTAATAGTTGAATTGATTTAAGAGTTTCACAGAAATTATGTCTGTGAGGCTCTTTTTTTTAGATAAGAGTTTTTGATACCAAATCTACTTTTCATTAATGGATAATGCATAATTGATAATTACCTCTGGTTAAAACCGTTACGGAATTGAATATAAGGAATATTGTCTTTGTTTTTCCCTTAAAAGGGGAGGCTTCAAAGCGCGAATTATTTAATTATTAATTATTAATTATTAATTCTTCGGTAATACCAATTTGATAAATGTTTGTTACAAATGGTACGGACGTTGCATAAGGGTGTCCGTACAAAAGAAGGAAGAGGGAAGAAGGAAGAAGGGGAAAATTTTGAAAAAAAGGGAAAAACGATAGAAATGACTATCTAAAATTAACTGGAGCAGCTATTTTTAAGCATATTCGATCAAGATCTACCTTTTTGTAGCATTCTTTTTTTTAATTGCTATAAGCGAAAATAAAAAGTTTGTTTTACCGAAAAATTGTGGGTATGCGCCTCCCCTTTTAAGGGGATAATAAGCGGTCGTTTGCGGAGCAGTCCGTTAGGATGGGATGGCGAGGTCTCCTCGCCATATCCAATCGACCAAGAGAAGAAAAATTTTCATCTCTTTGTCAATCCTCTTCTTTCAAGGAGAGGTAATTATTCATTATTCATTATTCATTATTAATTGTTGAAAAAGCTGCACTTGGTACAATTTTGTAAACTGGAAAATTTTTTTATTGGGATTGAGATGTAGATATTAATGCTGTATGTACACTAGATAAGTGATAGTCCTGTATATGTAGTGATAAGTCAATATAAATGATTAGTTTTTAACATTAATCTTGAAAATATTACGTTTTTAGACAGTGTAAAGTTCTTGGAATAACTATTGCTAGCCAAGGCTTTCAGAGACTCAAGGTTAAAAACTATCCATTCATAAAAATAGCTGCTCTAAGCGTTTTCCAATAACACTTTCAGTCTTGAGAACACACCGTTTTTTAGAATAACTTTGTACTCTCCAGTTACGTTTTCTCCTACTGAAAAATTTCAAAATTATTGTCTAGCCAATATAGCTGCCTCTAGCCTCTGCCTTTCATGTCGCGCAGCAAAACGCTTCATATCATCAGCTATAAAATCATCAGGAATTAACCCCAAATATTCTAACCAAAAAGTATTCTATTATCTATTAACAGTAATCAGAAAAAATCTCTATCTCTATAATGAAATGTCAGATAATCAACTAATCTGCCCTAGTTGTGGTAGTAATTATTGCTCTGCTGATTAATTATAAAAGTATTGATATATAAAGGTTTGAGCATTTTTAGGGTCGAATTGCAGTACGCCTGTTTCAGTTGATTTTGCTCAAAAAGCTAGTATTTTGGGCTGACTATGGCAGAACAATCTTGGGACAAAACTTAGCTCCTACCTCCTCGCTCATTCCTCGTTCTTCCTGTCTCCTGTCTCCTGTCTCCTGTCTCCTACCCCAGCAAAAAGACTTTCCATAAGCAAACCCTAATTATATTGTTAAAAATGGGATTATTCACTTCGGAAAAACAAAAATATCAGTGTCAAAATTATCACAGACAATTTGTGGAAAATAGTAAAATAAATTCTATTTAGTAATGAAGCCAAATAATTAATTGATAAGTTAGTTTGGCACTTTTTAATTCGTGTAACAGGTGTGTCGAAAAAATGGTTCCAGAATTACGTTAATAATAAGTATGCTGAAGTTTATCGGTCTATTAAATATACTAAGAAAAAACTGGGTAAACTCACCATCTAATGTGATGAAATGTAGTCATTTGTTGACCATAAAAATCACAAACAATGGCTCTGATTAGCAATTGATATAGAAACTAAATGAAGCGTTTCGCTGCGCTACATGAGAAGGGGAGACTAGCAGCAGCTATATCGCCTGACCACAATTTTATCACTACATATACAGGACGACCGAAATATATTAGAGACTGTTTGTATTGATTTACCATAATGAATAGAGGAAATAATTACTCTAACATTTTAATTTTTGCTTCAATCGCAAATCAACAATACCTCCTTTTATTGTTCTTGATAAGTAATTTCTTCTCTCTTCACGACCAGACCATTGATTGCTAAACTAAAAGAACCATCATTCACTCTGAAAGTTTTATTTCCATCAATTGCAGCATATCCTTGATTAAATTCTACAGGTAACTCTAAAACTTGATTCGGATTAGATTTTCTGCCTGCAACTAACATTAATTGACCATTTGGTTGACGACAAATATTGGCAAAATAGTTCTTGGATTCAAAATAATTTACTTCAGACCAGTTGTCTCCACGTTGAAGACAAATACGTCGATCATTCCGGGGAACTTCAGCTAATAATATAGTCCCTTGCTCTGTTTCTAGATTGTTATGATATGCTAGAACTTTTGCTGAAAATGTATATAAAAATAATGTAGTAATTGTCAACAGTCCTAACTTTAAGAGCTGTTGATTAGTCTTAACAAAATTCACAGTTTAGTCCTCCGATAAATGAATTAATGGGTTCCATAATACAACATAGAAGCAAAATTTAATAATTAAATTTCTATGATTCAATAAAAAGCATATCTGACAAGGGAGGCGAATTAAACTTTCTTGAAATAAAAATCAATAGAGCTACTATCTCTCTTGACATACTTTTTCAGAAAATTGACTACAAACATAGGTTATTTGTTCTTCACTGATAGTCTTACCATTTTCTACAATACTTAAAGTAGCACCTGTTACAATATAGATAGTATTTCCGTTTTCATCAACATATCCAGTTCCCTCTTCAACTATTACAGGTATCTTAATAGCATTTTCAGGATTAGCTTTTTGACCACCAATATAAATTAATTGACCATTTGGCTTTCGACAGATATTGGCAAAAAAATTAGCTGTTTCTACATAACAAAGATGTTATGTTACTAAAGGCAGATTTTGCTGAAGGCATATCTGCAAACTATTAGTGGTCTGTCAACTTTGAAATGATAGATAGATTTTTGTAAATGTGATTTTTGGGTAATGTTTTTTGGGTAATAAGACCCCTCAAAACTATCTTGACAGACTACTACAAAAACCCTAAGTATTTTTAACAAATATTTATCACACCTGATATAAGCTTTTGAACATTGAAACTATAGAACTTCTTGATAAAAGGGAACCCTTAACCCTTAACAAAGAACATAAAACCTCAATGTGTCTTAGCTTATATCAGCAAGCTAACCAAAAATAATTTTTAGTAAAGAAAAATCATCACTAAAGGCATGACCACAATTCAAATCTCGCACATAGTTTAATATCTTATCTAGATGAAAATAACCGTATTTATGGTACTCTAAAATTAGATCGATAAAGTTATCTATACCCCAGATTTCTCCTCCAGGTTGAGGAATTTCATAAACACCATCACTAAAGATATACAGAGAACTCAACTTCTCAACTACACAAGAATTATCAACATAAGTCACATCTGGAAACATACCAATAGGCATTCCTGGAGTTTTCAACTTATTCACCTGACTAGGCTGACCATTACCTAAGACTAACACAGCCGGAGGATGACCTGCACTTGCATATACCAGTTGATTCTCAGAGCGATTATATACCCCATACCAGATTGTAAAGTATTTATCATTTTGATATGTCATCTGGTAAGTATTATTTAAAGCTCTAAGTACATCACTAGGTTGATGATAATCTATATTCGGTATTGTCTTCGATCTTAATAAATTCAAAACTGAAACAGAAGGAAGTGCCGCTCGTAAACCATGGCCAGCTACATCCAGTAAATACACAGCCAAGTAATTGTCATCTAGCCAATAATAATCAAAGCAGTCTCCTCCTAATTTGTGGGAAGGAATAAACTGTGATTCAACTTTTACTGGTTCCATTAAGGGTTCTGGCAGAAGAGAGCGCACATAATCAGCAGCTTCAGCTAATTCTGCTTCTAGTAGTCGCTTTTGAGTTTGTAAGTCTTGAGATAGCTGATGTAATCGTAACCCTGCTCTGACCCTGGCGGTCAATTCACTCATTTCTATTGGTTTAGAAATAAAGTCATCAGCACCTGCGTCCAGACCTTTAACTCGATCTTGAACCGTTCCTAAAGAAGTTAATAAAATGAAGAAAGTAGTAGATAGCTCAGAATTTGTTTTAACTCGGCTGCATACCTCTATTCCTGTCAGTCGTGGCATAATCCAGTCACAGATAATCAAAGCAGGTTGTAAATTTTGTGCCTGTTGAAAACCATCTTCACCATTACTTGCTACCGTCACTTCATAACCCTGTTTCTGGAGAACTCTTTTGAGCAATTCCTGAATGGCAATATCATCATCAATAACCAAAATTTTATACATCATGCACTCAGTTAAACAATTCACTATTTCGGCGAAAGCCAACATAAAAGTGAGTAGACCAACAGGAGTTTTTATTTCAACTCGCTTCGTTCAAAAGCAGCAGGAGGAAGGATATAAGTAAAGTGCTAATATTTTTTTTCTTTTCTTACTTCCTTCATTTTGCAGATATTGGGTTTAATTCTCCCACGCCTTTTCAAAATTAGTGGTCTTCAATCTTACATTGGGATCGAATCCCTTTTTTCATCAACTTTCTTCCTTTTTTTAAATTATTTACATAAATTTTATACATATACTTTACAATATAGCTTAGGATATACCTAAAATATTATGTAATAAATTTAAGAAAGTAAGTGTGAATAAAGTCAAAGAATCTGATAAATTACCTACGAAACGTAGTGCTTTTTTACAAGTTAGTTCAGACCTTAGAGAAAACGACAAAGTTTTGTCATGGTTTGAGCAATTGTATCAAGCACCTATTCCGAAAACAGTTTGGCTACAGTGTGAGCTGGCTTTGGCTGAAGGTTTTACTAATGCAGCCCGCCATGCCCATAAAGATTTATCTAGAGAAACACTTATAGACATTGAAGTTACAATATTCAGCGACCACACAGAAATTAGAATTTGGGATTGTGGTCCACCTTTTGACTTAGCAGAATGGTTAAAAGCACAACCAGCTCAAACAGATATATTTGCACCTGGTGGACGGGGTATAAAACTTATGTATGCCATAGCAGACAATATTAGTTATACCCGTAGTACATCCGAAAATCGGAATTGTTTGTTAATTAGTAAAGATTATTGGCCATACCCCAAAGAACAAAATCAAACTTCTGATAGTAACAGCTAAATCTAAAATGTGTGAGTGTAAAGCTATGAGATTTGTGCCAATGGATTGAGCCAAAGCAAAATTTCACGTTTAAGTTGATTGAGGTCTCGATAAACTTCTTGTTTTAGCCATTGACCGATCGCATCTATAGGAGTATATACTTTTCCTACAGGCCAAGTTATATCTTGACCCAAAGGTGTTAAATGGTTTCCATTTAATCTTTTAACTGTCACCATATCAGGAAAAAGTAATCTCAACAAATCACTCAAACGAAGAGTTTGATCTATATCATCGTCGTTAAATTTAATCAATAAGTTGCGCCGAATTTGATAACGCTTTTGAATTAGGCGGTTTGTTATCTTAGGAGATGGAGTAAATTCTACTTTCATCACAGGAGATATCTGCTCCACCAAGGGTATTGCATCACGAGCGGCAGAATTATTAAAGGATATCAAAATATTTCCAGCTCTTTCTACAGAAAATAAGCTACCTATAAGTAAATGTAACTTACATCCCATGCTATGGCCAATACCATATATAGGTAGACTTTTTTTTCGCAGTATTCTTTGAGCATAAATAAGATTGAGACAGCTATCAAAACTGCTGAGAACATTTTTAGCCATTGCTAAATGATCTAAAGTATTGACAAAAGGAGTCGCTATTACTGCATATCCTTGATTTGCTAGCATTTCCAATAACCACCGATAAGTTACATTGGGTGCAGTGGCAACAAACGCTCCTCCCAAAAAATGTACGACTGCTTTGGGATGAGAAGGTATTAGTACCCAATTACCAGAATTTTCTTGCCATTCCATAATTCAAATACTATAAAAGTTTTTCTCTTGACAATTACAATATTTAGTGATAATAAAGTTTAAGAATTATTTTGTGTTTAAAGGATAAAAATTAAAACACAAAAATCTAAAACAGTATTATTTTTTAATAAAATTGTAATAGCCGTTAATAAAATTTTAAGGGAAATTGGTAGAATTTGACAGATTCAATTAGTTAATCGGCCTATTTATTTTTTATTTTTATTTTTTAATACTCTCAGATCATTGATTTCTGGGAAATTCCTATACAGCTATAAATAAAAACAGTTGTTATGATAGATAACGTAGATATAAAGGTAGATACTACATCATGCTACTGAAATATAAGTACAAGCTCAAACCACAGAAAAGCCAAATGGTAATTATAGCTAATTGGTTGGAATTAGCCTGAAAGCAATATAACTACCGTTTAGCTGAAAGGCTGAATTGGTTTGAAGCCACACGCACACCAGTAAACGCTTGCCCACTTAACGTTTCAGTAGTAGGGACGTTGCATGCAACGTCCCTACAACGGATTTATCAAAATATCCCAGAGTTTAGAATACAAGCAAGGAACGGTAGAAAAAAAGACGGCGATGGTAATCCAGTAACAAAGAAAGGTGAGAGGCATCCAAATATAATAAATGGTTATGTTGTGTGGGAAACTGTTCAACTAGCAGATTTAGCACAAACCAAAAAGCTATTTCCTGAGTATAAGTGTATGCACTCTCAAGTGCTACAAGATGTTATCCAGCGTGTACAAACTACTATGGATAACTTGTGCCTTACCTGACAAAAACGGGAAAACCAGTGGGAGACAGAAATTCAAAGGGAAGCACTATTATAACTCGTTCAGTTATCCTCAGTTATCAAATACCAACCCAGACCAAAAATGCCAATAGTCGTTTTTGTGTCAATTTACCAAAAATTGGCTTAGTCCCCTTAGTATACAATCGCTCAATACCACTAGGATTCAAGGTTAAAACAGGTACAGTAATCCGTGAAGCTGATGGTTGGTATGTTAGCTTAACGATAGAAGATAAGACTGTACCATTAGAGGTTGCAGAAATTCAACCTACCTTAGAAAACTCATGCATGTATTGATTTGGGATTGTTGTACTATGCTGTAACCAGTGATGGTGAGTTTATAAATGTTCCCAAATTTTTTAGAAAATCTGAGTATAGATTGTCTAAACTCCAAATTAGATTGGCTAAGAAACGAAAACATTCCCGATCTTGGAAGATTCTCAAGTGCAAAATAGCTAAACTGCATCAATTAATAGCTAGACAAAGGTTAGACTGGCAATTCAAACTTGCTTATCATTTGTGAGCGTGATTGTCAGGTAATATTCCTTGAAGACCTACAGATAGCTTCTTTAGTTAGACGTTGCAAAGCAAAAATCGGCGATAATGGCCAGTTCTTACCCAACGGTCAATCGGCGAAGTCAGGACCAAATAAGTCCTTGCAGGATGCAGCTTTTGGTAAGTTTGTTCAAGTCTTAGAATATGTCGCTTGGAAACTTGGCAAGAGGACTATCAAAGTAGACCCAAAAGGCACATCTCAACATTGTTGGGAATGCTTGAGTAAAGTCCCTAAAAGCTTATCAGAGCGTTGGCATTCATGTCCTAAATGCGGACAAGAACTAGATAGGGACTATAACTCACCCACCCCTCTAGCTCCCCTCCCGGGAGGGGATGGGGGTGGGTTGGATGGTTATCAACACAGGGGGAGGACATCACCTCTATTAAAACTGCGGTCAGGACTTCTCTGGCTGAAGAATCCCGCGTTGTCGCGAATATAGCAACGTCGGGAGTATGTCAATCAGACAATGGATCTTTTAATCCCAACTCCTGGAAAGCAGCTAACCGCAACCGACAAGAATCACATATACCACAAGGTTTTTCTTCACCTGCATAACATGACCAAGTTTTTTCCCAAGGTACTCCTAAATTATTCCCCAATTGAATAATTTCGGTCTTTTTCATATCAATAAGTGGGGAAACAATAGCGATCGCTTCACCCTCCCTCCCCTGTTTAGTTCCCAGGCGAAACACTTCTTGCATGGCCTGAATATAGTCTGGGCGACAGTCAGGATAACCCGAATAGTCTAAAGCATTCACCCCAATATAAACCCGACTCGCATTGACAACTTCAGCATAAGCGAGGGCAAAACTCAGAAAAATAGTATTACGTGCTGGAACATAAGTAATAGGTATATTTTGTGACATTTCCTCAACAGAGCGATCGCTTGGCAAATCAATTTGATTATCAGTTAATGCCGACCCCCCCCATAGTCTGAGGTCAAAACTGACAACATGATGTTCTACTACACCCACACTTTCAGCAATTTTTTTGGCTGAGTCTAACTCTCGACGATGGCGTTGTTGGTAGTCAAAGGAGATAGCATAACATTGACAACCATCTGCCTTTGCTTGGTACAAAACCGTTGAGGAATCTAATCCTCCTGATAATAAAATAACTGCTTTCACTATTCTATAATTTTGAGTAATATATTTTAATCATAACTATCGGAACTCTCATAAAAATGAAGTCTACCATAGCCAAGAAAATGACCAGATGATTTTTCTCCAACCGGAAAAGCTGTAACTCCAAATAAATATGTACCCCCATATTTAGGAGTCCGCACTGGACGCAAACCTATGGTAAAAGTTTTGCCTGGAGGTACTGGAGGATTAAAGGTTACTGAAACAGTATTAGTTTCCCGATTGATCGCCACTTCCTCAACTGCCAGTTGCTGACCTTTCTTTTGATGAGTTCCTTCAAAGGCAATAATTTTCTTTGGGTTATATCGGATATTGCCAAATCCTTCAGTTTTGGTAATTGTCACTCGTTCCAATGGCACTCCAGTATCAGGCAATAAACTGAGAGTAAAGTAATAGGTTGCACTCCAAACATAGGTTTCACTGCGGGTAGTAACTGCCTTAACTAGGCGAGGTGGTTGAGCAAAATAAACTGTACCATCTTTTGTTTTAATTGCTAAAGTAGGAGTCACCAAGAAGTAACAAACAATAAAGAAGAAGGAAAAAATTTTCAATTTAGGAACTAACATATAGTCATTGAGCGAATAAGTTAACTAGCTATCAGCATTTTCCGTACCAGAATGCTCTGCAAACAGAAATCAGCTTTCAGCACGCTAAAAGCTTGGGTTTAAATCCCTGACTTCTAGCTTGTCATTTATTTTAGGAGGAGTTGCCTATCCCCTTCTCGCCCGCGCTGACTGCTAAAAACCTATCAGCTATTTGCGGAACATTCCGGACCGAAACCCTTTTTAAGGGGGACACTACATCAAAGAAAAGCTAGGTTGGGACATAGACTGACTATCAATGGAATACGGTCTAATTTTTTTCCACTATTACCTCACACCGAGTGCGCTACCTAGTGCGTCTTTTACCAATGGGGGTGGTACCACTATTACCTATTGCCTGTTATACGTTATCTGTTTTACACCATTTTCTGTACAAACGGCATTTAGAGGTCTATCCCAAGAGTCTATAGGTAACTGTTGTAAGTAACCAAATTCAAACACAATTCCTATAGTAGGTTTTGATGCCCATTCTTCAGAACTTAACATCCGGTCGTAAAAACCACTACCATAGCCTAAACGATAACCATTTAGATCACAAGCAACAGCAGGAATTAAAATTAAATCTACTTCTGATGAATGTAATAATGGTGCATTTGATTCTGGTTCTAAGATACCATAAATGCTTTTTTGTAAATAATTTTCTGGTTGCCAAATATGCCAAGATAAAGTTTTTTTGACACACCGTGGAAATCCCCAATTTTTAATATAAGCTGTTGAATTTTCTCGATTATTTGTAAATAATAAACTAAGGTCTACTTCTTGACGGAAACTAAAGTAAGCTAAAACAGTTTGAGCTTTTTGAAACAGGGGGTAATTTTGTAAGTGGTGGCAAAGGCGATCGCTCTTTTCCCTCCATTCTGTCTCTGACATAGACTGACGTTTTTTTAACAGCGAGCTTCTTAATTCTTTTTTGAGCATTAATCTAGTGGGACTTACACTTAAAATATTTAGGTGGGTAAATATTAATTATACTAAGTATGGTTTAAACTCACAGATTTATACCAATTATCTAAACAATGGCCACAGATAGTGTAGATTATGATATGAGTAGAATTAAAAGAAAAAAATGGTAGGAGTTGACAAGCTATACATCCTCCGCCACCAATGTCCACTTTCTTAACCCACTGCAACCAATCTCTGTGGTTTTTACTGATTGACTATCAATGATACCTGGACTTTTGGAAAAAAGTAAAATAAAATCACTTCAATATTTTGGCTTTAAATTAGGTAGCCTTAGTTTACAGTAATAAAAATATTATAATGTTAATTCGATAATTATTCTGGGTATTGATATTATATAAGTTTTTACTTTTTAATGGAATAAATAACTTTTGCTTTCTGCCTTTAAGCTAAAATTTCAGTTTAATGAGTGAGATTCAAACAATTTTTAAGCTCAAATATAGCCTAATTTTTTTTTGATAAGAGGCAAATACGTCAATGTTTTGAGTTAACTAATCATATCAAATCCGGTTAATTGCACATAGAATCTGCTGATATAATATCTGTTTATAATTCTATCCACACTTCACTATCCCTATCTCCCCATCTCCCCATCTCCCCATCTCCCCATCTCCCCGTCTCCCCCAACTATATAATAAGTATTCAACCGGATTTGATATCAATATTTATTCTTAGAATTTCCGTGACTTTAGTTCCTGGAGTAGTCAACTACTTAATAATACCAAATCCAATTTAGCTAGACCACAAATAAGTCAACTACAATTCATATATATCAAGCTTTTCTCAATAATATATTGTGGTCTATAGTAATCGGATTTGGTTTAATTTATAAATAAGAGTAAAATTTCGGTGTTAAAAAAATGTGTTATAATTAACCAAGAACTTAAAAAGTAGCCTCAATGATCTTTATATTACGTTAAAATCTACATAATTAAGCTATTGAGTATAGTATTGAAATACAATATAAATTAAATTGGGAAGTTATGTCATATTCGGTAAAACAGTGATAAGTGCATAAGCAAAATTAATTACATATTTTACTGACTCCTGTTGCCTGTTGCCTCTCTTAACTAATAAATTTATTTTGCACGACTACTTAATAGCAGCTCGTAGTTGCCCTTTAGTGCTACCTGACATTTTGGCGGTGCTAAAGCACAACTACAAACAAATGTACTGCTTTTCAGGATAATAGACATCTCCAAAAATCAAAAATAAAATCAATTATTATCCATAAATTATCAATTATTTCCTCCTGTTCCCTGTTCCCTATTCCCTATTCCCTCTTTTCTGGAGATGTCTAATTGAGATACACTTTAAGATGAATTTGTGTTTCCTAGTTCCCCAAAACTATGAATTTAGTCCTACTAACTGTTCCATTTCCAAAAATGCTGCCACCCGTAAAATCAATGCTTCATTATAAGACGCACCAATAATTTGTACCCCCAAAGGCAAACCATTAGCACGACGGATGGGTACTGACAAAACTGGCAACCCGATAAAAGACAAAGGTTGCGTATACAAACCTAAATTTGGACGCACTAACACTTCCTCCCCAGCAATAGTCATTTTTTCCTGCCCTAATAGTGGTGCAACACAAGGAGTAGTGGGAGCCAGAATAATATCTACTTCCTTAAATATTTCTCCAACACAACCTTGATACCAACGGCGGAAACGTTGAGCTTGAATATACCAGTCTGCGGGAATTAAAGCACCAGCTAAAAAGCGATCGCGAGTTGCTGGATCGAAATCTTGGGGGCGAGTGCGTAAATTTTCTAAATGTAAATTCGCTCCCTCAGCAGCAGTAATAATATAAGCAGCAGCTCTAGCTCGATGTGCTTCCGGTATTGTCACCCTGCGAGTTACTCCCAATGCTGTCGCCACCTGTTCCACTGCTGCGAAAACTTCTGGCTCCCCACCTGTGGCAAAGTGACCGTCAGCAACTGCAATGCGTAAACCTTCAATATTGTGATTGAGTTGAGGCAAACAAGCTTCCGGAGTACGATGGGTACAAACTGGGTCTCTAATATCTGACCCCTGTAAAACATCATAAACTGTTGCGATGTCTCTTACAGAACGAGCAAATGGTCCGACATGGTCTAAACTACTGGCAAACAGAAAAACCCCTGCTCGCGACAAGCGTCCATAAGTGGGTTTAAAGCCGAATACACCGCATAAGGAGGCTGGCACGCGGATAGAACCGTTGGTATCGGAGCCAAGGGTTATGGGTACTAAACCAGCAGCAACGGCAGCAGCAGAGCCACCGGATGACCCCCCAGAGATGCGGGTGAGGTCGTGGGGATTAGGTGTTGCACCGTAGTGACTATTTTCGGTTACAAAACCATAGGCGTATTCATCCATATTCAGGGCACCGATGAAGATAGCACCTGCTTGTTTGAGTTTAGCTACGGCGGTTGCGTCTTCTGTTGCGGGTGAGTTTTCAGCGTTTATTTTGGCTCCAGCGAGAGTTGTCATACCTGCGATGTCGTAGAGATTTTTGACTGCAAAGGGTACACCTGCTAGAATACCAGGATTTTTGCCTTGAGCAATTTCTGTGTCTATTTGTTTGGCAGTGTTAAGGGCGGCTTCTGCAGTAATAGCAGTGAAGCAGTTGAGGGTTTGGTTGTGCTGGTTAATTTGTTGTAAGCATTTAGTTACTATGGTTTGAGCTGTGGTTTCCTCTGTTTTGATAGCTGTAGCGATCGCTATTGCATCTATTTCATTAAATTTGATAGTCATTTTGGTTTAATGGGTAAAAAAGTAAGAAAGTTTTTGGGTAGTTCTGCATAGTAATGGTATACGCAGATGAACAATGTCTAGTGCGGGCATCCTGCCAGCGAGTAGGGGAGCAAGATGCTACTGCTGTGTCTGTTCATTAATGGATAATGGATAATGGATAATGGATAATGGATAATTACCTCTGGTTAAAACCATTCTTGATTGAATATAAGGAAACATTATTTCTTTCTTTTCCCCTTAAAAGGGAAGGCTTTAAACCAGAATTATTTAATTATTAATTAATTATTCGGTAAAAAAAATAATTACAATGCACGACCATTACAATCCACCACCACTAGTTTTTGTAGCCATATCAATTCCCTAATTTTTCTGGGTCAAATTTTGGTGCTTGCTCTATTTCTGGTGGTAGGGGAAAGTCTATGACTAATTGAGCGATCGCTGTAATTTTTTCTAGATTTTCTACTACACCAGGAAGATGTTCTGGCTGTAATGGTAAATTGATTAATTCTGCCGTACATTCAACATATTTTTCGATATTTTTCATAATTCAATTAGTAATTATAGTTTGCTGAAAAATTATTTTTGTAGAGGTTATAAGTCAGGTTTTATATCTCATAAATCGGGAAGATAAAGGCAGGAATAATGGTCTAATTTTTGTCTATCTAGGCTTGCCAAAAAGGTGAGTATTTTCAGATTTTTGGAGCGAAAAAATTGCATTCTTTATTTTTGCAAAAAAGGCTGAATAATTTACCGGCAAAGGCTTTGATAGTTAATCAGCAAATCCTCATCATAAAAAATGTATAATTTATCATCAATTATCCAATTTTTTCAAATAGTTTGACTACAAAAATTATAGTCTATTTATTAATTTTTTTATTACACAAAAACTAGAGTAGCATCAAAAATATTTCCCTTAAGTAAAAGAAGTAAATTTAATTGTTTTCGGAATAGTCTCTGCCAATAATTTACCCTGACAAAATACATATTTTACAGTAGCACGTTTCCTAACTGCATTAAAACAACTATCCGCATCTAAAACTATCAAATTGCCTGGATTTCCTACCTTAATTCCATACCTATCTTCTACATCTAAAGTTTTCGCACCATTCCAAGTAACCATTTGATAACAAGCATCAATTTCTGCCATTCCAGTCATCTGACATATATGTACGCCCATATAAGCCACATCTAACATACTACCAGTACCCAAACTATACCAAGGGTCTTGCACACAATCATGGCCAAAACTAACATTTAGTCCTCGTTCCCATAACTCCTTAACTCGCGTCACACCCCGTCTTTTAGGATAAGTATCAGTACGACCTTGAAGAGTAATATTAATTAAAGGATTAGCAATAAAATTAATTTTAGACCTCTCTAATAAACTCATTAATTTCAAAGCATAAGCATTATTATAAGAACCAAAAGCAGTAGTATGACTAGCAGTCACTTGTGAAGTTAAACCTGTCCTAATTGCACAAGCAGCAACCACTTCTAAAAAACGTGATTGATCGTCATCTATTTCATCACAATGAATATCGATAAAACAGTCATATTTTTCTGCCAATTCAAAAATTTTACGCACAGATTTTACCCCATCTTCCCTCGTGAATTCATAATGAGGAATTCCACCCACACCATCCACTCCTAATTGTAAAGCTTTTTCTAAAAGTGAGAGGTTTTCATCTTTACTATAAATACCATCTTGGGGAAAAGCAACTATTTGTAAATTCATCCAATCTTTGACAATTTCTTTTACTTCTAAAAGTGCTTGTAATGCTGTTAGTTTTGGTTCACTAACATCGATGTGGGATCTAACAAATAATACTCCTTGTATAGCTTGGAGTTTAAGAGTGTCAATAGCACGTTTTTTCACATCTTCTAGTGTCAACTCTTGCTTACGATCGCCCCAAATTTCTATACCCTCAAATAATGTACCACTTTGATTCCAGCGTGGTTCTCCGGCAGTGAGAGCAGAATCTAGATGAATGTGAGATTCTACAAATGGTGGACTGACTAATTTTCCCTGAAGATCGAGTTCTTGGTACGCAAAAGCTGGAATATTCCCAGAGATAGCAACAATTTTACTGTCATCAATGGCAATATCTACTATTTCTGTTTGTTGAGTTGGTTGCAATAAGCGACTGTTTCGCAGAATTAATTCATAATTTTTGTCAGACATGAAGTTTTGGTAGTTAAAAAATTAGGAGTCAGTAATTTGAATTTTATCATGGAAGGGTCAACAATTAATAGATATCTCCAGAAAATAAACTTGCTTTTTATTTAAGGGAATAGCAGAAAATAAATTATCCCAATTTTTTTACTTAGATCGTTAACTAGCTACTCTCTACTCCCTTACTTTTTCAATTTATTCCCTACTGCCTGCCTACTGCCTTACTTTAATAGCTAATGGGATAATTTTTTATTTGGAAGTCCCTAAGATAAGTTAGAGTTGTAATAGTAACTTACAAAATCATTTTTCGTATCTTTGGTGTGAAAATCTATTCCCTGTTCCCTGTTCCCTCACAGGAGTGCGCTCCCAGATGCGTCTGTCGCCAACGCGGGGTCGCACCGCTGTTCCCTGTTCCCTACTCTTGTAAAAAGTTGATATCTTTTTCACCAGATATCTAATAATTACCGAAAAATTGTGGGTATGTGCCTCCCCTTGGATAGGGGATAATAAGCGGTCGTTTGCGCAGCATGACCTAGGATGGGATGGCGAGGTCTCCTCGCCATATCCAATCGACTCCTGTGAAAAAAAATTTTCATGAATTTGTCAATCCTCTTCAATTTCTTTTCAAGGAGAGGTAATTATTAATTATTAATTATTCATTATTAATTGTTGAAAGCGCTTTTCATATTGATGAACCACATCGTCACAATCACGCGCCCTGTAGGGACGTTTCATGGAATCCCTACTGTGGTCTACCGTGCAGGAAAACCGCTGTAATTATGGCTTTGTTGAAAAATGAACTGCCTTGTGAAAATACTTGGAAAAGTGGCGTTGCTGAAGCGCGTGTATGATATTATATCATGTCCGGTAGCATCGGTCTTGTATAGTAAATAGACAACAGCTCCGGAAGGCAACAGCTCCGGAAGGCAAGAAAAAAACTTAAATTTCCTGTAGATATCCACGCTAACTTTTACACAAACGATTGCCTTCGGACATGATATTAATCCTAATTACTTAGAAGTCAGGAGGGAAGAAAGAATAAGAAACCCTCAGTAGAAGGAGAAAGTTTTTTGCTCGCCCTCTTATATCAAATCCGGTAGCATCGGTGTAATTAGATGGGGAGATGAGGAGATGGGGATATCTAGAAAGATTTGGTAATGGTTGAAGATTGAACATTTTTTTATACCGAATTAAACGGATTTGATATTATCCTGAATGATATCATACCTCAAATCAGCAACGCCGGAAAAGTTATGTGCAGGAATATCTACCATCAATGCTGAGTCATATCATCTCCAGTAGCATCGGTCTTGTATAGTAAATAGGCAACAGGCAACAGGCAACAGCTCCGGAAGGCAAGAAAAAAACTTAAATTTCCTGCAAATATCCACGCCAACTTTTACACAAACGATTGCCTTCGGACATGATATCATTTCTCAAATAGACATCTCCAGAAAAGAGGTAGTAGGCAGTAGGTAGTAGGCAGTAGGGAGAAATAATTGATAATTTATGTGTGAGAATTGATTTTATTTTTGATTTGTACCAGATGTCTAGTAAACATCTCCAGAAAAGAAATAACAGGAAACAGGGAACAGGGATAAATAATTGACAATTTGAATTGCTTTTGTGTAAAAGTTAGGGTGAATATCTATAGGAAATTTAAGTTTTTCTAACTTTTAAGTCTTCTGTTCTAGATAACTAAAGCCTTCTTCTTTAGCTAATAAAAATGGTATAACTTGATATAGCATTCTCAAGTAATTAAGTAATTTATATGGATTTTGAAAAACCATTAGGCTCAGTAATTCAAGGTTCTCTCAGTCAAGGATTAGAAGTACGACTACATCCAGACATATTAGTAGAAGATATGCGGGTTGGTAAATTTTTGGTCGTAAAAGGAGTACGCGCCCACTTTTTTTGTATGCTAACTGATGTTTTATTAGGAACATCCAGCGAACGAATAATGATTAACCCTCCCTTACCTACAGATGATTTTTTACAATCTGTTTTAGCTGGAGGTAGTACTTACGGCACGATCGAACTTGCACCAATGTTGATGTTAATTATCTCTTCAGAAAAGTCCCCAGTATATTTCAATGCTAATAACGATAATAGCAATAAGAAAAAATCTCAATCTATAGAAAATTTAGCATCTTTTGAAGCTCAAACCAGTGCTGAAATTAAATTAATGCCAGTGAAAACTATTCCGAGTCATTTTTCCCAAGTATTTGACGCAAGTGAGAGAGATTTTAGTCTGGTTTTTGGTAGGGAAGATGACCAGAGTCGGCGCAATTTTGCTGTAGGTAAACCTATTGATATGGATGTACCTGTTTGTTTAGATTTAGATAGATTTGTAGAACGGAGTAATGGCATTTTTGGGAAGTCAGGAACAGGTAAGTCTTTTCTGACTCGTTTACTTTTATCTGGAATTATTCGTAAAGGAGCTGCTGTAAATTTAATTTTTGATATGCACTCTGAATATGGTTGGGAAGCAATGGCGGAAGGAAAACAAGTTAATACGGTAAAAGGTTTAAAACAATTGTTTCCAGAACGAGTGGAACTTTGGACTCTCGATCCAGAAGCTACTAAACGTAGAGGGGTGCGAGATGCACGAGAATTGTATTTAAGTTATAACCAAATTGAGGTGGAAGATATTGGGTTGGTGCAACGGGAATTAAATTTATCTGAGGCAAGTATTGATAGTGCAAATATTCTGAGAAGTGAATTTGGTAAATCTTGGATTTCTCAATTACTGGAAATGACTAATGAAGATATCCAAACATTTTGTGATGAGAAAAGGGGTCACAAAGGTTCAATAATGTCTTTACAAAGAAAGTTATTGCGACTGGATAATCTGAAATATATGCAGAAAAAAAATACTAATAATTATATTGAGGAAATTTTAGAATCTTTGGATGCTGGTAAACACGTTATTATTGAATTTGGTTCCCAGTCAAATATGCTTTCTTATATGTTAGCTGCTAATATGATTACTCGTAGAATTCATAATAGTTATGTACGGAAAGCTGATAAATTTTTGAGTTCTAAAAATCCAAGCGATCGCCCTCAACCATTAGTCATAACTATTGAGGAAGCTCACCGTTTTCTCGACCCTGCAATAGTACGTTCAACTATTTTTGGTACAATAGCTAGAGAAATGCGGAAATATTTTGTGACTTTATTGGTAGTAGACCAGCGACCTTCTGGGATAGATGCGGAGGTTATGTCTCAAATTGGTACAAGAATTACAGCTTTATTAAATGATGATAAGGATATAGATTCTATTTTCACAGGAGTTTCTGGCGGTCATAGTTTACGGTCTGTATTGGCAAAGTTGGATTCTAAACAACAAGCTTTGGTATTAGGTCATGCGGTACCGATGCCAGTAGTTATTCAAACTCGCGCTTATGACCAGACTTTTTATCAGGAAATTGGAGATACAGACTGGCGATATGTGTCTGATGAAGAATTATATGAAGCAGCTCAGGTTGCTCTGGATGATATTGGGTTTTAGGTGTTGCTGAAGCGCGTGTATGATATTAATCTTAATTATTTAGGAGTCAGGAGTCAGGAGTCAGGAGTCAGTAGGGAAGAAAGGAGGAAAAGAGGAAATATTGGAGAATAGTATTGATAATTTCAGTATTTCTTTGGTACTGTCGGTACTTTCATTAATTGATAATTGATCGTGGATAATTGATAATTACCTCTGGTTAAAACCGTTACGGAATTGAATATAAGGAAATATTATTTCTTCTCTTGGTTGATTGGATATGGCGAGGGGACCTCGCCATCCCTCAACCGCTTTTTTCTCCTTAAAAAGGGAGACTTTAAACCAGAATTATTTAATAATTAATAATTAATAATTAATTCTTCGGTAAAATTTCCTTTTTTGCGTAAGTCCTGATTAATTCAAGATATGAAATCAATAATTTTATCTCACTATTCCCTATTCCCTATTCTCTGATCATCAAAAGTTTTAATTAAATTAATTCAAGATATGAAATCAATAATTTTATCTCACTATTCCCTATTCAATATTCCCTATTCCCTGACTATAGCTATAAATTTAATAGAATTAGCTGAGAATTTTTTAGATGAGTTTGTCCTTATTCTGAAGATTTTTATTGAAGCAGTTGCTGTTTTTATTATTGCTTTTGCAGTGCTAAAAGCACTAGCACAAATGTGGAAAAGACGGAAAAACAAGAGGCTTTTTGCACAAGATGGAACAATCAGACTTGAATTAGGTATCTCCCTAGTTCTAGCTTTAGAATTTCTCTTAGCTGCTGATATAGTAGGAACTGCCATATCTCCAAATTGGAGTGATATTGGAAGGTTAGCAGCAATTGCTGGAATTAGAACTTTTCTCAACTTTTTCCTAGAAAAAGAAGTGAAAGAACTGGAAGAAAAAAATAATCTCAATAGATAAAATTTTAAGAAGGATGATATTGGGTTTTAATTTTTAATTTATGGTCTAGAGAGAGATGCGATCGCTACTACTGGAAAATGAATCTACTCAATCTATTTTTAATCTACCATAAGGTTATACCATGTCCGGATAATTAGGTATAATAAAAATGTTCTACTCTCAATTTTGAAGAAATATCCCAAATTTCTGCTCCATTTCCAGTGTTCTTGCTTTGACTTTAGCGATCGCCCATTACACATTATATCATGTCCGGTTGAACAGTGATAAATAAATAACTACGGAGGAGTCAGGAGTCAGGAGTCAGGAGTCAGGAGGGAATAAAAAAGAAGGAAGAGGAAGAACTGGAGTTGAAGGAGAAAGTTTTTTTATAACTAATTATCCGGACATGATATTACTTGATTACAAGATTAAAATTAAATGACATCAACATCCTATTATAATTCTGATGCAACTCCTGCATACCGTGGGTATAGACTCCAAGCGTTATATACACTTTCAAAAATATTAGAATCTGATAAAAGCTCAGGTTTGATTTTTCAACCAGAAGGAAAGGAAGATTTAGCAATTTTTAATGACAAGAGAGATTTGCTGGAAATCATTCAAGTTAAAGCATATACTGGCAAGCTTACACTATCCACGTTTTCTCCTGACAAGTCAGATTCTTTTTTTTATAGAGTTAATGCAGAATTAAAACAATATTCCGAATTAAAAGTAAGTGTGGTCAGTTTTGGGCCGATTGGGCGAGAAATATGCCAAGCTTGTGAAACAGAAGGAGATAAACGTAATCAAGTTGCCGAAAAACTAAGTAGCTATGGGAGATTATCAAAAGTAGAATCTGAGAAGCTATTAGACTGCATCACATTGATACCTACCACAGAGGATGCTATCAGAGAAACAGTATATAAACTCTTACGAGAAAGTTTAACTGGTATAGATTGCAGCTGTGCTTTTGAATTATTGAATTATTGGTTATACGAATGTGCGGAGAATAAGACAGAAATTACTAGAGAAGAATTAATTAAAAAAATAAATGATGTGGGTAGGTTTTTAGCCGAACGTGCGACCTATCACAATGAGTGGTTTACCTCCATAGTACCAATTGAAGATGTAGATATTCAATCAGAGCAGCAAAACAAGTTATCTAGTGAATTTTATCGAGGAGTTTCAGCTAGATATGAGCATATTTTAGCTGATGTGGATAAGCCAAGATTCCATAAGCTCAAAGATATAAACGAGAAATTTAAGCACAACAGAGTAGTAATTATTCATGGTGCATCTGGACAAGGTAAGACTACTCTAGCATATAGATACTTATATGAGTTTTTTCCCAATCAATGGCGTTTTCAAGTTAAAACAATTGATAGTAGACAACAAGCACTTAGTATTGCAAGAGCAATAGATGGTCATGCTAATGCTATTGGTATACCTTTAGCTGTCTACATAGATGTTTCACCAAATGATATTGGTTGGGTTGAGCTAGTTAAACAGTTATCCACACACAAAAATATCCTCATTCTCGTAACTGTTAGAGAAGAAGACTTTCGCAGAGCAAGTGTTTCTGGTGTAGAACTTCAATTTTCTAGTGTTGAATTAAAGTTCGATCAAACTGAAGCTGAAGACATATATGAATGGCTTGCTCAGACAGCCAGACCTACTCAATTTTTGAATTTTGAAGATGTTTGGACTAGGTTTGGTGATCAAGGTCCACTAATGGAATTTGTTTATTTGGTAACTCAAGGTAGCTCTTTAAGGGAACGTCTTCAACAACAAGTCAACCGTATTGAAGATGAAGTAGGACGTTGTGAGATACCAGAATCAACGCTCGAACTACTTAGGCTAGTTTCTATTGCATCAGCTTTTGAATCGCGACTAAAAATTAAGCCCCTTATTCAAGAGTTAGGTTTACCTACCCCAAGACGTACATTTGAAATACTTGAAGAGGAATATTTACTCAGACGTAATGAAGACTGCTCCCTTGTTGGTGGCTTACATCCTATCCGCTCTACTATTCTTACAGAACTACTTACCGATCCAACCTTTGCACCTTGGGGTGAAAATGCAAGTAGATGTCTACCAATAATCTTTGAAAACGATCTGGAAAGTTTTCTTCTTCACTCATTCTCACGTCGTCAAGAAGAAAGTGGGGAGTTGATACAGAAGCTTGAAACTTATCAGCCACAACAATGGGTTGCGATCGCTGGGATAATCAGAGCGTTACTATGGTTAGGAGTCAAAGAGTATGTAGGAGCTAATCATCAGTTAATTCAAGAGGTATATCAAAAAGTAGGACGTGGCTGGATTTTTACTTTAGACTTCGATATTACAAATGTAAGACCTGGTACATCAACTTCCCTGCAACACAGTTTGAGTAATTTCTATTCTCAAGAAGGAGTAGAATATATAAAAACTGTTCACACTCGTCAAGCTGACAAGCAAACTTTATTTACACGAGTAAATTCCTGGCTCTCTAGCCAATCACAATATCCTATCGATCCTGAATCAGAATTAGATTGGTTTTCGGTAGCAGAAGTCATGTTTTGGATTGGCTATACCACAAGTAACAGCAGTTTACCAAATTGCATACCTGATGTAGCTATTAACTCTTTGGTAAATAACTTACCTGTGGCAATTTTAGCGGAAATGGCATTAGGTTTGTTTTATTACTCTGAAGAAAAATACAAAGCTTGGTTAAAGACAAATTATTCAGAATTAATCAACCGTTTTCGTCAAACAACACAAACTATCGTATGGGAGGATGATGGTCAAAAAATAATATCTCATTTTCTGATCGAAATTGATTTGCTCAATAGTATGGAGAGCGAAGAAGATCGAGGTTTTGATCGACAAATAGTAGATGAGATTACAGAAAGGGTAAGGCTGTTTAGAAAACTACTTCCTGATAGAGAAAGATATGCTTGTTATGGATACGGACATCAGATATTGCCAGGTGAACTACCAACGGGTGATGAAACACATAAAGATATTTCCAGAGAAAATTTTCTACTAGAGCGACCTGTCTTTTTAAATTCCATATTTAAAGCAATTGTAGACCAAGACTTCAGACCTGATACATGGGAGGATTATGTCGCTCAAATTATCGAATTGAGAAATAGCATTATTAATAATTTACAGCTACTAATAAAAAATTTAGAAATTTATTTTAGAAAGAAAAGAAAAACAGATTCATTTGGTAATAAAGCTGACTGGAAAAACTGGGAAAAATGCAAGCAATCCCTCGTCAAACCTCCTTTGTTACCAAGATGTGCCTTTGATGAATGGGGATTTATTACAGACCAAAAAGATACTTCAAAAGACGCAAGTAGTAACTTTAACATAAAAGCATTGGCACATCAAAAATATAAAAGCTATCTTAAAGTCATGGAAGATTATAAAACTGCTTTACTGAAATTTTTTAGTCAAGCTGTGGAGGAGATTATAGCAATAAATCCATTTCTAGGAGAAGTAGATAATTCAAAAATCCAAGAACTCGCAAATGCTATAAATATTCATCATCAAATTCATATTTCTACATATAATTTGGCAGATGCTTGTAAAAAAATGCCAGCTTTTCAAGTAGAGTTTAGCAATCTTTTTGACAGCTTTTCAAGTGAATCATTACAACTTTTAGAACGTCAAGAAAGGGAAATTATTACACAAGTTTGGAACTTATGGTACTTCTTTGGTCACCATTGCCAAAAACACTTACAAAATGCTACACAAGAATGTAAGCAACTTGTAAATAAGAAACTAAAGGAGCTACAAAATAAACTTAAAAAAGAACTTAAAGCTGCTGCTGTAGATGGACTAAGTATTAACATAATCTCAGAATATATTTTATGGAAAAAGGAAAAATTTCTTTGCTTAACTGTTAACTCTAACAATCTAATTAACACTTATAACTCATTAGAAACAATTCTCAATGCAATACGTCAAGCAATTAACAAAGTTGAAAGTAATAAGTTGCGAGAATATGTACTAGAATTTAACTGGCCTTACATAGTAGTTATTCCTTTAGTAAAAGGTAAGCTATCAAGTATTACAGCATGGCGATTTTCAACACTTGTTTTTCTAAATGCTTCTGATAATAGCAAGTTGGAATGGTGGAACTTTGTTCTCAAATCTATACCTAAAAATGTTATTGGTGAGTTGAAATTAGAAAGTTGGAATTTACCGCGCCTCGAAGTTGTAAACAAAATGGTATCTTCTTTTTCTCAACTGTTGACGCTAACATCCCATGTCAGAGATTTTCAGAGACTACCACCAGAACGTGATGAACAAGGTTCTGAAGAATTAAAATCTTACTTTCAAAAAAATTATAAACCAATGAGTGAATTGCTTGAAACAACCTTAAATTCAATTGCAGAAATGGAAAAATATTTTAATAATTTACAACCTTCTGAACAAAAAAAGCGAACAAATTTAACTATAGCGATGCAAATAATGATAAAAATACATCAGAATATTTTGCCAAATTCTGAATCATCCAAAGCAGGTATAATTGAAGAAACAATGAACTTATCTGATGTAATAGAGTTGGCTAATAGAATTAATCAATCTCATAGAGATGTCTCTTTAGGATATCTATACTGGGTAGCTGACGTTATTGATACAAATAGTTATTGTGATACAGATAGTTGAGGAAAATTATAATAAATTGATATTGATATTTTAAACTGTTCCGAAATATTAATTATGATGAATGCTCAAAACAATAACCTATCTGTTAAATGATGATCGGGATATTGTGTTACAGAATAGTTGAGCAAAATTATAATAAATTGATATTTATATTTTAAACTGTTCCGAAACATTAATTATGATGAATGCTCAAAACAATAACCTATCTGTTAAATGATGATCGGGATATTGTGTTACAGAATAGTTGAGCAAAGTTATAATAAATTGATATTTATATTTTTAACTGTTCCGAAACATTAATTATGATGAATACTCAAAACAATAACCTATCTACTAAAGAAGAACAAAGATTAGAAGCAGACCTCAACCATGAAGCATACTGGAGACGCTGGGGGCCATACTTGAGCGAAAGACAATGGGGAACAGTACGAGAAGACTATAGCGAAGATGGTTCCGCTTGGGATTACTTTTCCCACGAACAATCTCTTTCTCGTGCTTATCGATGGGGAGAAGACGGTATTTGTGGTATTTCAGATAATCATCAACGACTGTGTTTTGCGATCGCTCTCTGGAATGGCGAAGACCCTATTATCAAGGAACGACTTTTTGGTTTAACGGGAAGTCAAGGAAATCATGGGGAAGATGTTAAAGAATATTATTTTTACTTAGATAATACCCCCAGTCATAGTTACATGAAGGCACTTTATAAATATCCTCAAAGTACTTATCCTTATGCTGACTTAGTAGCAGAAAATCAACAGCGCGACCGCAAATCTTCAGAATACGAACTACTCGACACAGGAATATTTGCAGAAAATCGTTATTTTGATGTTTTGGTTGAATATGCTAAAGCAACAACAGAAGATATCTTAATTAAAATTACAGTAAATAATCGAGGTTCAGAAACTAAGACGTTACACTTATTGCCCACTCTTTGGTTTAGAAATACTTGGTCTTGGGATAATAAATCCCAAAAACCTATGCTCAAAAAAATCAATCCTGGTCTCATTGAAACAAACCACCCAACTTTAGGAAAAAGGTGGTTTTATTTTCCTCAGACAATGGAACTATTTTTCACAGAAAATGAAACTAATAAACAAACCTTATTTGGAGAAAAAAATGATTCTCTTTATACCAAAGACGGCATCAATAATTATCTAGTTAATGGTCAAAAAGATGCCATTAATCCAGAGATGTATGGAACTAAATTTTCTCCACATTATCGTCTCGAACTAGAACCTGGAGAAACTAAAATTGTTAAATTAAGACTTGCTAACTCCCCAGAAATTAAACAGCCTTTCGACACAGAATTTGAAGAAACTTTTCAAACTAGAATTCAAGAAGCAAATGAATTTTATCAGCGTCTTTCCCCTTGTAAAATGAGTGAAGAACGACGTAATATTCAGCGTCAAGCCTTTGCCGGACTACTCTGGACAAAACAATATTATCATTATATTGTTGAAGAATGGCTAAAAGGCGACCCTACCCAAGCGCCAGTACCAGAAAACCGTAAAAATATCAGAAATTATGGGTGGGTTCATCTATTTAATGACGATATAATTTCCATGCCTGATAAGTGGGAATATCCCTGGTATGCTGTTTGGGATTTAGCATTTCATGCCATACCTTTAGCAATAGTTGACCCTAATTTTGCCAAACATCAATTAGACCTAATAACCAGAGAATGGTATATGCACGCCAACGGTCAATTACCAGCTTATGAATGGAATTTTAGTGATGTAAATCCTCCCGTTCATGCTTGGGGAACTTGGCGAGTTTATCAAATAGAAAAAGAACTTTATGGTCGTAGCGATCGCAAGTTTCTCGAAAGAGTATTTCAAAAACTTTTACTCAATTTTACTTGGTGGGTAAACCAGAAGGATGTTGAGGGAAATAATGTGTTTGAAGGAGGTTTTTTAGGCTTAGATAATATTGGAGTATTTGACCGTAGTGCAGAGCTACCAACCGGAGGACATATTGAACAATCAGATGGTACAAGTTGGATGGCAATGTACTGTCTAGATATGTTAACTATTGCTCTGGAACTTGCTAAAGAAAATGATGTTTATGAAGATATTGCCTGTAAATTTTTCGAGCATTTTCTCTACATAGTTGATGCCATGAATCATTTAGGTTCAGATGGAACTCAACTCTGGGATGAAACGGATAATTTTTATTATGATGTTCTCCACCAACCAGATAAAGAAGATATACATATAAAAATCCGTTCAATAGTAGGATTAATTCCATTATTTGCTGTGGCAATTATTGACTCAGAAACTTTACAAAAATTACCTAAATTCCAGAAACGGGTAAAATGGTTTATGGCAAATAGGATTGACCTTAGTACTAATATTGCTTGTATGGAAGCTTGCGGTATTGACTCAGAACGTTTATTAGCAATTGTTAGTCCTGAACGCCTACGAATAATCCTCGAAAAAATGTTAGATGAAAATGAATTTTTCAGCGATTATGGTATTCGTTCCTTATCTCATTTCCATGCCAAAAATCCCTATATTTTTAATGCTAATGGAGAAGAATATAGAGTTGATTATGAACCTGCCGAATCTACCAGTCAAATGTTTGGAGGAAACTCTAATTGGCGGGGCCCAATCTGGTTTCCAATTAATTATTTAATGATAGAATCTCTGCAAAAATTTCATAATTATTTAGGTGAAGATTTTCGAGTGGAATGTCCGACAGGTTCAGGTCAGACGATGAATTTATGGGAAGTATCATTAGAAATTGAAGCGAGACTAATTAAAATTTTCCTCAAAGATGAAAATGGAAAATCTCCGGTTTATGGTGACACAGAAATATTCAAAAATAACCCCCACTGGCAAGATTTAATTTTGTTTTATGAATATTTTCATGGCGATAATGGCGCAGGTTTAGGGGCAAGTCATCAGACTGGTTGGACTGGTTTAGTAGCAAAGTTGATTCAGCAACGGAGCGAATATGTCTGTGAAATTTAGTTTTGCTTAGAATAGAGATTTCTGCTTATATAGAATCCGGGGTAGTGCGTCAAGGAAGTGTGGGAAGTGTGGGAAGTGTGGTCCGGGTGGGAAGTAGAAGGAATAACTGTAGCTGTATCTTTTTGTGCAAGTCTGCCACTGATCATAGCTTTTATGGTCTGATCTCAAATCCGGTTAAACAGTTATAGATTGGTTAACTCAACCATGAGACAGTCCTAACTCCTCAGCAGGAGAAAGAATCACAAACATTTATTAGTGATGACGATTCGAGATTTTTTTTGATGTCCAATTAAACGGATTTGATCTTAAAGGCTGAAAAATTTGCACTTTTTTCCCGACAAAAATCTAAAAAACTCACTCTTGACAGTGCTTTTACAGCCTTACTTACTTATCCCACACTTTACTGATGCACAACCGAATCCGGTTATACAGTATATGTTTCAGGACTTACGCATAATCACCATATATAGTAGGGGCTAATTGCATTTTTCCCTACAGATAGCGTATTATCTAAGAATTTGCGTAGGTCCTGTGTTTATAATTTTATCCACACTTTCTCACCTTAAATCTCCCCATCCCCCCATCTCATAGCAATTTGATAAATGTTTGTTACAAATGGTAGGGACGTTGCATAAGGGCGTCCGTACGAAAGAAGGAAGAGGAAAGAAGGAAGAAGGGAGAAATATTGAAAAAAATGGAAAAACAATATAAATAACTATCTAAAATGAACTGGACTAGCTATTTTTAAGCATATCCGAGCAAGTTCTACCTTTTTGTAGCATTCTTTTTTCAAATTGGTATAATTCTATCCACACTTTCTCGCCCCTCATCTCCCCATCCCCCCATCTCCCCATCTCCCCATCTCCCCATCCCCCCATCTCATAGCAATTTGATAAATGTTTGTTACAAATGGTAGGGACGTTGCATAAGGGCGTCCGTACGAAAGAAGGAAGAGGAAAGAAGGAAGAAGGGAGAAATATTGAAAAAAATGGAAAAACAATATAAATAACTATCTAAAATGAACTGGACTAGCTATTTTTAAGCATATCCGAGCAAGTTCTACCTTTTTGTAGCATTCTTTTTTCAAATTGGTATAATTCTATCCACACTTTCTCGCCCCTCATCTCCCCATCCCCCCATCTCCCCATCTCCCCATCTCCCCATC
>NZ_JAAHGO010000026.1:100720-102610 GCF_010672455.1 Okeania sp. SIO2C9
TTAAGCATATCCGAGCAAGTTCTACCTTTTTGTAGCATTCTTTTTTCAAATTGGTATAATTCTATCCACACTTTCTCGCCCCTCATCTCCCCATCCCCCCATCTCCCCATCTCCCCATCTCCCCATCTCCCCATCCCCCCCATCTAATTACACCGATGCTACCGGATTTGATATAATAATAATTATCCCAGTTGCACAAAAACGTCAATTTTCAACAGAGTGAATATCCTTTAATCCTTGATATCACAATAGTTTTGAGATGCTTGTAACCCCTTGAGAAGAGCGTCTTAGTTTTGTGCGATACATGAGATAATAAAATGAAGTAAATAAAATCAGGGCAAACAATCCAGCCGAAACTACGGATGTCGTGAGCGGAATCAACAGTAAAGAAGTCAGCAATTCAATTCCAATTAAACTAATCAAAATCCAAACCACCATTTGGCGTTCCATCAGACTACAAAGAATTGCTCCGGTTGGCGCACCCACTACCACAACCGGAACCGCCGCTAACCAATAATTAGTGACGGGAGTTACAAAATCCCCCAGGATAAAGTTATGAATTAAAAACCCTGTGACGGCATTAATTGCCATCAAAATCACTGAAGTTGGAGTGCTAACTTTCTCACACAAGCCAAACAGTAACACCATTACAGAGTAGGCAAAAACATCCATTCCACTCCCAACTAACCCACTAATAATACCGCCCATTAATCCGACGACTAGAGATAAAATTTTTTCTCGTTTACCCCAGTGTTCAATCGTCAAGTTACGTTCAGTATTAGTTAAATTTAAGTGAATTAAAATGAGGGCAAAACTGCTTACCATCATTGTAAATGAAATTTTAATGACTTCGGGAGGAAGTAAAGGAGCAAGAAAAGCTGTTCCCATAAAAATACCAGGAATTCCCCCTAAACTCACCCAACGAATTAGCTTCCATTCTACTTGAGTTTTCATAGCCACGATCGTAAAAGATGCGGCACTCATTCCAATACTTTGAATGGCTAAAGAAAAGAGTTTTGCATCGGGGGGAGAGACGTGAAGCCACTTTGTTAAAGCTGGAAAAGCAACTGCGCCTCCTCCCATACTTGTCGCTCCTGCAATCATGGAACCAAAGACCATTGTAAAGGCAAATTCCCAATGTTCAATTAGGTTATAAATAGCTCGACTAGGTTCAAGAATAATCAGCCAGCTTGTCCAAACTGTGAGTACACACAATAGACTATAACGAATAGAACGTTGGGATAAAATAAACTGAAATAATGAATACATAAACTTTAAACTATTGAAGATTATTTTTTGATCAGGACTTACGCACAGACTCTACATATAGAGAGGGCGAATACCATTCGCCCCTACAAATGGTGCTTTAAAAGTCAATTTGCGTAAGTCCTGTTTATAAAAAAACGGCGTTGGTGATTTGAGGTATGATATCTGTCCGGATAAGAGCGCGATAGAACTCTGTTCCGCTTACCCGACCAAAAAACTTTCTCCTTATACTCGGGGTTTCAACTTCATTCTTCCCTCCTGACTCGGTCCTCCTGACTCCTAAGTAATTAAGATTAGTATCATACCCTAATTCACCAACGCCAAAAAAACTTATAAAATTAGCTTTTTGATTGTGGCTTTTATCGAACATAATTAATATCTCTTAGGTTGATTATTAGTAAACAAATTGATATAACAGGGATTAAAAATTCTCATATTTTATTACTGATTAAAAAAACAGTCAAAAAAAACAACTCGTGAGTTGAGTTTTATCAGTTTTGACATCCTCCCCGGCCTAAAGGCACGGGGATTCCTACCGAGCCGTAGCCCCTCGGCGGGTTGACGTCTCATCGGCTGCTGCTGCCTTGACGGTAGTCTTACGCTTGCCTCCACGTCCGTTTTTTG
>NZ_JAAHGO010000260.1 GCF_010672455.1 Okeania sp. SIO2C9
TGTTAAACTAAGCCAGTTTGTTACCAAACCGACTCGTCTTCAGAACCGGACGTGAGACTTTCACCTCATCACGGCTCCTCTCTTAAACGTCCCTTGTCATGGGTACACCCCTGCCTTAATATCAACATATCGTCAACCCATAAATAACCTTCAGGTAAGTCCTGTAACTTCGGTTGTGTGTATGTCTTTTTATCTAAGGCAGTTTTAGTATCGTGGCAATGTCGGTGCAACAATTGTTTGTTTTTATATGTGTTGTCACCACCTTTAGACCTTGGTTTTATATGGTCTACCTCGATTAGGTCAGTTGGTCTAAAGGTTAGTCCACAAGATGCGCATTTATTATTTTGCCGTTTTAACAGCGTTGTGACTTCTTTCCTTACCCCTGGGTATTTGCCGATTCTGTTACTCCAATAAGTCCAGTCGCCGTCATAAGGGGATTTATTACCTTTCACTTTGATGTGTCGTACAATAGGCACATCTGAGTGTAGGTTTAGTATATATTCACCAGCGTTGAGTACCCAATTCCTGGTTTTACTAACTTTGGGAAAATACTTTTTCTTCACCCATTTAGCCGACTTATTTGGATGCCTTCTGCTTGCCCATCTCCATATTCTTATCCATAGGAGGTTATCTATTTTTCTGAATACCTCTTTACTGACTTGTGTTGAGAAGTAGTTAGCCCATCCTCTTATTACCGGATTTAATTTAGCTATTAAAGCTTGGGTCGGGGCGGTTTTATAAGAGTCACATATATCCGCCAATTTCCGATAGTGAGTTTTAATACTCTTGGAAGATGGTTTAATCAGCGTTTTAAATCCTTGTTTGGTTGTCTTGACTTTCCATTGCCTGATTGTGAAACCTAAGAAGTCAAATCCGGGTTGATTTCCTTGATATTCTTCTAAAGTATGGGCAATTTTGGTTTTCTCTGGTTTTAGTTCTAATCCTACCTGGTTTAACCATTCCTGTATTACGGTTTTTGCTTGTAATACTACTTTGATGTCTTCATGTAAGATTACAAAGTCATCAGCATAGCGTACCAGGGATAACGCTTGTCTGTTATCTCGCTTCTTTCCCGGAAGGGATTCCGCGAATTTATCTAGGCATTCTTCCATACCGTGTAGGGCGATGTTTGCTAGTAAGGGTGATATTACCCCGGACTGTGGCGTACCTTCCACAGATTCTAGGAATTGATTATTGTCAAACACTCCAGACTTTAACCAT
>NZ_JAAHGO010000261.1 GCF_010672455.1 Okeania sp. SIO2C9
GCGAGATGGGGCGGGAAATGACAGTAATAAGGTTGTCTATAATTATTCCCAACAACCTCATCGTGCCAACGTAGTCAACACTTCGGCTCATGAAAAAGTAACAAATAAATCATCACAAAAACTACCTACACCATCACCAACAGGATTCAATATGAGTGAAGAAGAAATTAAAGAAAAGCTAAGCCCAGAGGCCTATCATGTTTGCCGCATGGGTGGGACAGAGGCGCCGTTTACTGGTGAGCTGCTCAATAATAAAGAACCGGGAACGTATCACTGTGTTGTCTGTGGCTCAGATTTATTTCTCGGAAAACATAAATTTGACAGTGGTACTGGCTGGCCATCGTTTAATGACCTTGCCACCAGTTCTGCCGTCAAGCGACTTGAGGACCGTTCGCATGGTATGATTCGCACTGAGGTGCGCTGTGGCCATTGCGACTCGCATCTAGGTCATGTCTTTCCTGATGGCCCTCCACCAACTGGGCAACGTTATTGTATTAATTCAGTAGCGCTGCGTTTTGTGCCTGAAGAGCCCTGACCAATTATTTTTTGGACACCGCTGTCATCATTTTGGCAGCAGAGGCCTTCAGGCCAATCCATTCCTAGATGTTCGAGGGCCATGCGCTGCATGAGTGGTGCAGGAGCCTCCAGCCCCGTCCAGCGCTCGAACTGACCGAGCGCTTGACGGATCAGCATGCTTAATCCACAGATCGTTTGGCAACTGCGCTGGGAAGCATCATGGAGCAGTCTGGTCTCTAGCGGGGTGTAAACGGTATCAAAGACAATCGAATCTGGACGATGGCGATCAGCAGGCCATGGGCTATCTGCTGTGCCCATGCCAACTGACGTGCCATTGATCAGAATGTCATAGGTTTGTTCGAGTGCTTCGGTGAGACTGCAGAAGCTACAGCCAACTTCTTCAGCAAGTGCTTCAGCCTTATCGACGCTACGATTGGCAATGGTAACAGTGCCACCGGCAGCTTGCATCGCAAAAGCGATCGCGCGGCCGACACCACCAGCACCTAAAATAAGTACGCGCTTATTGTGAATGGTTCCGGCAACTTGCTCGGTACAGGCAACTGTTGCTGGGGCATCGGTGTTTGCGCCAATCACTTGGCCGTGCTCATCACGATAAATCGTATTCACCGCACCAATATCTTTGGCGATATCTTCCACCTCATCTACGAGGCCTAAGACCGCTGATTTGTATGGAATGGTAACTA
>NZ_JAAHGO010000262.1 GCF_010672455.1 Okeania sp. SIO2C9
TGGCGATGTCGACGAGTTATGGCTGCCGTTGTTGCAAACGTCGGGTTTACGCCGTCTTCGAAGAAAAGAATGATACCGTTGATCAAGACAGTGTGGTGACCTTTTTAGGTTACGATCGTGAAAGTCCTAATTCGATCATTAGCTGTCTGCGCCAAGCACGAGAAAATGCTCGGTCCGTTCGCGAAGTCATCAGTCATGACATGTGGCAGGCGATTAATGAACTGTATCTCGACGTCCGCCAGGCTGCTAAGAAGGCAGATACTGATGATGTCGCGGTGATGAAATTTTCTGATAACGTAAAGGCAGGTTGCACCCTGGTTCACGGGATCACCGACGCGACCCTGAGCCGCAACGAAGCCTGGCGCTGGTGGCGCATTGGTTCCATGTTGGAGCGCGCAGATAAAACCACGCGTATCCTTGATGTTAAATACTTTATGCTGTTGCCATCGCTGACAGAGGTCGGTGGTAACCGTGATCGCGTGCAATGGTTGTCCTTGTTAAGCTCGGCTTCTGCCTTGCAGATGTTCCAACAAAGCCGTAGTCCTTTCCGTCCTGCAGAGAGCGCCAATTTCTTATTGTTCGATCATGATTTTCCGCGCTCAGTAGTCTACTGCATTGCCATGGCTGACGATAGCTTACATGCGATTACAAAAACACCGCATGGTTCGTTTTGTCATCCGGCCGAGCAAGCGCTCGGTAAGCTGCGTGCTCAACTGAATTACGCTGATATTGAAGATGTCATTTCGAGTGGTCTGCATGAATATCTTGATACCATGCAAACGACCTTAAATCAAATTGATGATATGCTTAACCAGCATTATTTTCATCTCCAATGAACGATGATTTTGCGCTTGCATGTAGCTGCGCCTTGTATCCTCACCAGCCCTAACTTGCTTCACTTCTAACTTAACCGCAGAGGTCGCAGAGACCGCAGAGGAAAATGAGAAAATCATGAGACTGCGTAAGTAGAGGATAACGTGAACTCTGCGTTTTCTCAATGTCATCGGCTTTCTTATTCTCTTTAAGCTTTCTCAGTTCTCTGCGTACTCTGCGCCCTCTGCGGTTAAATAAAATATCCCAAATTACGTTTATCTAGATCATCAATGAGATCATAACATGGCCATCTGAGTCGCACTTAATCACAAAACTAGTTATCATTATGGCAAGAAAATTGGCATAGGCCCACAGGTCATTCGCCTGCGGCCGGGGGTACATACC
>NZ_JAAHGO010000263.1 GCF_010672455.1 Okeania sp. SIO2C9
TTGCTTTAATTCAAGAACATACTGAAGTGGGAGCAGTTATTTATACTTCCTTTATCTATGGGCGTCCGAGTCTAGATTTTTATAGCGATCGCAGAGTAATTTCTATGGAAGCAGTAGAATTACAAGAGTTATGGTCAACTCAACCTTACTTATTATTAGATCAGGCAACTTTGGAAGTTTTGCAATTGCCCGGTAGTATAACCCTCGGCACTGCTGAAGGTTTTACCCTAGTGGCAGCGGAGGCAAGTCCCCTCTAATATGTTGGCTACAGATGCTGATGAGGCCTAGACACGAGTATTGATGTATAACAGACATTTGGGAAATTGGTAGAAAAATTTTCTTCGTTGTCTTTACAATTTTTAACTTTGATTCTTAAACTACCTATCAAATCGGCATTTGAACTCGTTGATAGTATTTTTTGTGTCCGAAGTGATATATTAGGTCTAGTTTGAATTTAGTAATGCACTTATGAACTTAGTAACTTGGAATATGCAAGGCTCCAGTGCCAGCACAGATGACAAATGGAATCAAGGAATCTTACAATTTATTAAACAGGGTGCAGAGGTTTGTTCCCTGCAAGAGTGTGGCTCAGTACCTGCCTCAGCAAAGCCTGAAACCCCGACAAATCCCTTACCAACAGGAGTTGAACTATACACCTGGAAAGGAAGTGCTAATCCAACAAAGTACATCTTGTTTTACCCTGCTGATCCAGGGGGAAATCGTTGTAACTTGGCAGTAGTATCAGTTAAAAAGCCAAAAAATGTAAAATTACTTGAATCAATCAGTTCCGCAAAATGGCGTCCGGTACTAGGAGCAGAATACGATGGTAGCACAAGATATTGCTTTACCATTCATGCTATGAGCGGAAGTGGTAACGATATAGAAGGTCTAGTTAAAGCAATTAATGTGGCTGTCGGTGATTGGGTAGTAGCTGGTGATTTTAATCGCCAGCCTGACAAAATAACATCTGGAACCCCAGGAACAGTCTGTCCTCCTAATGGACCAACCCACCCTTCTAAGGCACCTGTATCCAAGTACGATTATGCAATTAAAAAGGCTACGCCCTCTGTAACTGGACAGGTGTATCAAGTTCCCATTCTTTCTGATCACCTCGCTGTAGCATTTGTACTGTAAAATTAGTTTTCTCTATAATCCTCTTCTGTTATTTTTGGTTTAAACCTTGATTTTTCCTAATATAGCGCTACGTGTAAGGGGA
>NZ_JAAHGO010000264.1 GCF_010672455.1 Okeania sp. SIO2C9
TGCAACGACTTATGTGATATTAACCAGCTTGCACAAGGTCGACGCTATTGGTCTGAACGTCGCTAGCACTGGTCCGTTTAACAAGTGGCACTAAGCGTACAGATCTCTTATCTTGAGAACTTATTCTGCTTCTGCCGAGTTGGAGGAGTTCTAGATGTATTCACCTGCCATAGTTGATGCCACCGATAGCTTGACGACCCCTAGCCCGAAGCTTCAACTCCGCACGCCTCAAGCAAATCATCGTGATCACGCAGAGGCATACCAAGCAGGTACAACAGATACAGCAAAAGGACCATGCAGCACCGTGACGAGTTCACCCTCAACTAGGCATTTTAGCTTTTCGGTGCCTTACGCGCTGCAGTTACACCACTGCCAAGATTGTTTCGCGGAAAGTAACAATCTCTTAGCTGACATCTTGCAAGAAGGTGCAAATAAAACGGTCCGTACGTTAGTCTGTATCGATGCTGGGGTTATTGCAGAGCAACCCAAACTTGCTGAACGTATTTCAAATTGGTTTAGCCAACGTCATCAACTTAAACTGGTTGAACCCCCTCTGACCATTGCAGCCGGTGAAGTCGCCAAGAGTGATTGGTCGGTGGTTGAGCAAGTAGCCGAAGCATGTGAACGCGGGAGCATTTGCCGCCATAGTTACATTGTCGTTATCGGGGGCGGTGCAGTACTGGATGCTGTTGGGCTTGCTGCCTCACTAGTTCATCGTGGCGTTCGCCTGATTCGCCTGCCAACAACCACGCTTGCGCAAGCAGACGCTGGCCTCGGCGTTAAAAATGGTATCAACGCCTATCAGAATAAAAATTTTATTGGTAATTTCGCACCGCCGTGGGCAATCATCAATGACGCAAGTTTTTTAACCTCACTACCGCTTCGCGCGCGCCGCGACGGTATTATCGAGGCGATTAAAGTTGCGATGATAAAAGATGTAGGCAATTACCAATGGCTCTATGAAAAAGCCCCTGCCGCCGTTCATGGCGATGACAATGCCTTGCAGCAAATTATTGAACGCAGTGCCTTACTGCAGGGACTTACGTTCCACATCGCCCACTGCGCTTTCGTAACATAATATACATTATCGGACATGTGATTAATCTCATTATCCACATTGCGCCAGAGCCTGCCGGCAGCACCGCCCCCAAAGCCACCCCCCTCAACGGGTCTCGGCATGAGCCTCACCGGCAGCGCAAGGGGCAAATCGACC
>NZ_JAAHGO010000265.1 GCF_010672455.1 Okeania sp. SIO2C9
CTAAGCTTGGGACGATAAACAACCACTAATTGAGGACGGTCTGAACCTACTCTTCTCTCCCAGTGTTCAGGCATCGTAGCTACAGGAGCTTCATCCATCCTTAAGTGCATGAAGCACAATTGCTTATTCATTACCTCTAAACCACTGTCATTATCTCTAATTAGCAGGGTATTTCTTAGTACTGACCTACCATTTGTAAAGTCATCATCAGACTCTATATCACTAAAATATTCTCGAATTCTACGATTATGTGAAATGCTGATAACACGTTGAGTATACTCCCAACCTCTGGAATCTGACATAGTACTTACAGCCTCCAAGAATAATATCAATTATAGTTTATAAAAACTAGAACATCCTCTATTCATAATTATCTTTATCTTCAACTTGATGGTTCTGTGCCTGAGCAAGTTTATCCTTAACTTTGCTGAGAACTATTGCCTGAGGATGTAAAGAGTACTCTCTATGAAGGTTGCGATTTTTAGAAGCCTTCTTAGATTCACTAAATCGCTGATAGCCTTTCCTGATTAGCTCATCTAGAGTTTTGGACAACTTCTTGTAGTTTAGTGTACCATCCTTATTAAGAAAGAACTGCTCATAAGTTTGTCCAGTCTCATCCAGTAACTTTTTAAACTCCCGTTCCCAAGACTGCCACTGTTCAAAGGTTCTGAACTTGAATTGTGAGAGAGTAGCTTCTCGAAGTAACCTACCCTCATAATAGTTACAGCCCGGGAAGAGCTTGGTTTCTCCATGACTAGAGCTATAAAGTTTGACGTATTGAGCAGTCTTAAGAATTTTGCTTTGCAAATAAGTCTTGCCTCTAGAAACTCTGGTAGGGTCTTTCAATAGCTGTGTTAGAAATTCAAGAGCAGGATAGTAATCTTCTAAAACCTTGATTAACTGCTCACCTTCTAAATCCCAAACCTCACAAGGTTTATTTTGGTAAGACCTCATTTTAGGAATTAGAAAAGTATTAACGATTGATGGCAAATAGTTGGCAGAACCATGGAAAACGCAGGAATCATAAATTTCCTTAACCTCAAGTATGTAATGATTGACAACACTTAAACCAGGAAATAAATTCTTGAGGTGTTCAATAGCCTTATGTTCAATCCATTCCTTAGCTTCTTTATTAGTAAGTGATTTGGTTTCACCATTCTGACTTATCTTTAATCCTAGTAATCCCTCATCAACATAGGGTGATATC
>NZ_JAAHGO010000266.1 GCF_010672455.1 Okeania sp. SIO2C9
ATTATTGCAGTTGCCCTTGACTTAATGAATCCTAAACATTTAAGAAATTGGTTTGCCAATTGCTGTTATTGTACCTCGTAACAGCGGGAACCGCTGTATTTCTATCAATAATGAGTAAGAGAAGATTGAAGTGTATATGAAGAATGCAAATGTTACTTCCCGCGTATACACGCGCAAAGAGGTAGAAAGAGGGATCTTGAAATTTCTAAATACAGAGGTTGACCTAACACTTGCTTGGCTAGCTATGCTAGGCTCCATACCATTCTTTGGTGGATTTGCACTCTCAATTATGCCTATAGTCTTGGCTGATAGAGTGTCACGTACCCAAAAAAAGTAAACTAAAACACAATTCCCCATAACATCATCATTCCCGCCACAATAGCCGCAAACATTGCTAAAGCTAAGGATTTGTCTTTTGTAGGTTTCTCATCTACTTGCCCAAAACTAAGTGAAGAAGTTTTAAGTGCAGAAGTTTTAGAAGTAGTGGGAGTAACTAGATCTCCAATTACTTTCCAATTATCTGAGTTCACAAGGTTCGATAAACCTCGCCAAACTTGAGCTTTAACTAGAGCTTCCTCAGCTTTTATTTCAGTAACTACTACTAATGAACCTTCTCTTTTAGGTAGAGAATATTGCTCAAGTAAACTGGCTAACTCCTGTTTACGCTCATCCAGGTTTTTACTAATTTTATAATTTAATTGCTCATCATTATTAAGCTGATCACTTGCAGACAAATCATTGACTTTCATCGTCAACAGTCTAATTTCTTCAAATAAAACTTGAAAACCCTGCTCACTGCCAAACTGTACTGCTACGTTAATATCTTCTCTAAGCGAGTCCTAGTCACGCAAGGCACGAACAGCAATCATCCTTAATATCTGTTGCTCCTGGTTCGAGTCCTCACTTACCCAGACTACAGAATTACGGATTTTGCGATCGCGAAAATCTCTGCGTTTACTTGCCTCTAAACCAGTAACCAACAACATCAACTTACCATTATACCGCCCTAGAACCAAAGAAGGCGATTCACTCTGAATTAAATCACTCACCTGGCTAGTTACCAACATAGATAGTTTCTCTGGCAACCAGCAATAGCCATCGTCCTGAGAAAAACCGCGACTTTGGACGTAAATTTCCAGCTGTTAATTATTCATTGTTGATTGTTCATTGTTGATTGTTCATTGGGTAAGTATTGCACAATTGCC
>NZ_JAAHGO010000267.1 GCF_010672455.1 Okeania sp. SIO2C9
TAAGTCTGTCCCTACAGGTAACAATAATTGTGAGCTGATCTCCTCGCAATAGTCTGTCCAGTATGGCTCTAAGACCTTTTCGTTTGAAGTTGAGTCCACTGCCAATGTCTTTGATAACTTCTGCTTCTGGGTACTGGTTTTGCATGAACTCAACTTGTCTATTGAGGTCATCTTTTTGTTTTGCTAATGAGATTCGGCAGTAGCAAATAAGGGAAGCTCTGGTTGCACCCCTGATGTAAGATTGTGTGTTATACAATCTTTGCCCGGCTTCGTTTTTGATAATTTCGATTTTGCCTTCATCTGCATATTTGCGTGTCGGTGTTAGGATGCAAGCCAAGTATTTCTAGGGCTTTCTGGGGTGGAACATAACCCATAATGCTATATTAACATATAGGAACTTATGTGAGCAAATATTAGCAAATTATCAATAGTTAGTCAACCCCTGATCGTATCTTTATCTGTCCAAGATTATAATTAAGTAGCGATCGCCAATTATCATCAACAAGAGGGTCAATGCCATACTCAAGCAGTTTAACAGACAAAGAATGGGTTCTGATTGAGCCATTACTGCCAAAAAAGAAAAAAACTTGTCCAACAAAATGGAACAACAGAGAAATCTTAGATGGTATTCTATATCAATTAAAGAATGGTTGTAACTGGTGTGACTTACCCTGCATAGTTGCCTCCTTATTCAACAGTGTTTTGGCATTACAAGCAATGGCGAGCATCAGGGGTAACCCTTGAAAATTAGAGATGTATTGCATCTCTCTTGTACGCTGCTCAGGTAAAAAAAAACCAAATGGGCAACTTTAATAATCATTGATTCACAGGCGGTAAAAAATACTTGTAATCCCAGTATCAAGTCTAAAGGGTTTTGTTTTGACAAAGCTACCAACGGCATTAAAAGACATCTAGCAGTAGATAGTCTGGGGTTTCGTTCTTGCTCCGTCCTTACTGTGAGGAAACCGAGAGAGCGGGCGGTGCGCTTTTTTTACTCATTGTACAAAAGCCTCAGTTTCTGATGATGTAGGATGAATAGAAATGTGATCAGACAATATTGATTACTTTAAATCTAAACCTGTAAACATTCCTAAAATCAGTATTTGACTTGATAATGGATACCAAGAGCGAAAAAATCATACATGAGTTAAAAAAGATTTATCCTGGGATTATGACCTTGATTGCAA
>NZ_JAAHGO010000268.1 GCF_010672455.1 Okeania sp. SIO2C9
GGTTGACTTGCCAGCTCCTGGTCCACCGAGTAGCGTCAGATATTGTTTATTATTAGCCGCGTTAATACCTATTTGTTTGGCAATTTTCCTAGACTCATATCTGCGTTCTTCGCTTTGGCGGTAAGTTTTTTCTAGTGCCTCAATCGATTCAAATCGGATAATATCCTGTTCATGCAACAGTTGAACTGCCGTATAAACTGATTCCAAATTGACTGGCTCTCGCATCCCCAAAACCTTGAGCTTACCTTGACGTTGGGTGTATTTTTGTGCGTATCGCTTAGATGCACCAGAAATTAGCTTTATAGCCTCGTTTAAGTTTGTGCCAAGCATTCCCAGAGATTTCCCACCACTAGCCCAAAGCGTTTGAAAAATCGGCACAGCTATACCGCTGATTGCTTGCCCAATGAGGGCTTCAGTTCCTGTCATGAGCGACCAGCTGAATTATTGTTATGATTTTACAATACTATCTCAGCTTAGCTAAGTTGACGGTCCAACAAATATTTATATCTTTGCTCCCAAATAACTTCCAGTCGCCACATAGCATCTTCAGTATACCGTTGATCCTCTCGCAGAATCATTGACCAGACAGCATTAAGAACATCTAGATTAGGACAGAAACTAATCAAAGTACTGCAAGCAACAATCCACTGCTCTAGCTTACGATAACTTACAAAATAACCCCCCAGTCCTTGAATATGAACCCAAAGGACATTGTGCCATTTTTCCCAGTTGATAATACGCCGAGGGTCAATTTTTAGCAATTTAGCAATTTGCCTGAGAGTGATAACAAAAGTTTTGGGATTGATGTGGTGGCGTAACGGTTGCATAACTGTTTCCTGATTTAAAATAAATTGTTAATTGGCGATAAGCACAGACAACGTGATGCTCATAATTATGAACAGAAACATACTATCACAACGTTCATAATTATGACCATTTACTTCGCTATAAGCCTCTGACAGTATAGAAAACATGCGAAAAGCAGGTAAAGCTCTGAGGCAGGTACTGAAAACCTATGGCATTAGCCAAAATAAATTGGCAGTAACTATGGGCATAGGACGCTCAACCGTGCACTATTGGTTCAATAAAATTCAAGATCCATCAGCTGATACAGTACTCGAAATTAGGAAGGCACTTCGGAAAATAAACCCAGCTGCAGCCCAAGATTTTATCAGGCTTTACCTAGA
>NZ_JAAHGO010000269.1 GCF_010672455.1 Okeania sp. SIO2C9
TCAAAATCTTAACTGAGTAACTAAAAACTCAGAATTTGATAGTGTTTTAAGTCAAGAGTAGGCTTTCTTGCCAAACTTAGTCGTGCGATTTTTTTTGCAAGTAACTAGCCTTCTGAATAACTTCCTGAAAATAGCAGCAGGAAGCACTAGTGGTTGTGTTGAACACCACTACAGCAAAGCCATTAGCTGAAGCAGATTTTAGTAGATGTTAATTTTTAGTTCACTTTTGACAAACAACGGAAAAACCTGATATCTTTCCGAAACCAGAAATGGGATAATTACTCAAGTTAAGCTGCCAAGACTTAGCTTTCTAAAGAGTCTGTTGATTTACTCTTGCCTTAGCTAAGAGCGCTGTTGAGCTAAATCTCGGATTAAGGATAATCGATTATGGAGATAGTCGCTTAAGATGTCGGTTTGCTCATGATTGAGAGTTTGATCCTGCTTGAGTTGATACAGTAACCACTGTACCAAGCTTGGATCATCTAGCTTGAGTAGAAAATTTGCCTGAGTCTTTTCGATTAAAGACCATAACTGACGCAGCATCGTGGGAGTCATAAAAAATCTCCTTACTAGATAAACACTCTTACGCAGCAGTGAAATTGGTCAGCTGTTCCGTAAAAACCTTACGGTCATTAGTGTAACTAAGGATCTTAAGAATTGCTTAAGAATTGAACCATCCTTCTTACGATAACTGATTTAGAAACCCCATGGGGAGAATCAGACGAGAATGAAACAAGAGTTACCAGAGAATGAAACAAGAGTTATCAGATTATTAAAAAAAGGATCAATGGCTTGACTTAGGACTGAAGTTGAGGTATATGGACTAGTTCAGGGGGGAGAGGGGGAGATGCGAGGATGGCTTGGGGAGAAGATTCTTTAGATTATATTTCTAAGTATATTGGATAATTTATTTCTTGGAGTTCCCCAATAAGGAATAAGTAATAAGTAATAAATAATAAATAACCACAAGGAAATTTATTATTTATTACTTCAGATTAGGTTACTAGTAGTATAATTTTTCTACTTAAGCTTCAGGACTTTCTCACACTCTCAAGTATGTCCTCGAGATCTGAGAGTTCAATAGCACCGGAAAAAACTTCTTCTCCTAGAATAAATGAAGGTGTACCTTCAAGGTTTAATGTCTGAGCTAAATTGAGGTCAGCTTGGATATCTTTAGC
>NZ_JAAHGO010000027.1:0-87186 GCF_010672455.1 Okeania sp. SIO2C9
TTAATGAATGAAGCAAGTATTTGTTATAAGTGTTCCGGAACAGTATTGGTCTTAAATATTTTTGTCTGATTAAAGTTTTGAACATTTTTCCTCCTAATCATCAGCTATGAGCATTTGAGAATTTGAGAATTTGAGCTTTTTAATGAATGAAGCAAGTATTTGTTATAAGTGTTCCGGAACAGTATTGGTCTTAAATATTTTTGTCTGATTAAAGTTTTGAACATTTTTCCTCCTAATCATCAGCTATGAGCATTTGAGAATTTGAGCTTTTTAATGAATGAAGCAAGTATTTGTTATAAGTGTTCCGGAACAGTATTGGTCTTAAATATTTTTGTCTGATTAAAGTGTTGAAAATTTTTCCTCCTAATCATCAGCTATGAGCATTTGAGCAATTGAGAATTTGAGCTTTTTAATGAATGAAGCAAGTATTTGTTATAAGTGTTCCGGAACAGTATTGGTCTTAAATATTTTTGTCTGATTAAAGTGTTGAAAATTTTTCCTCCTAATCATCAGCTATGAGCATTTGAGAATTTGAGAATTTGAGCTTTTTAATGAGTGAAGCAAGCATTGGTTATAAGTGTTCCGGAACAGTATTGGTCTTAAATATTTTTGTCTGATTAAAGTGTTGAACATTTTTCCTCCTAATCATCAGCTATGAGCATTTGAGCAATTGAGAATTTGAGCTTTTTAATCAATGAAGCAAGTATTGGTTATAAGTGTTCCGGAACAGTATTGGTCTTAAATATTTTTGTCTGATTAAAGTTTTGAACATTTTTTCTCCTAATCATAAGCTATGAGCATTTTAGAATCTGAGAATTTGATAATTTCAGCTTTTTAATGAATGAAGCAAGTATTTGTTATAAGTGTTCCGGAACAGTATTGGTCTTAAATATTTTTGTCTGATTAAAGTTTTGAACATTTTTTCTCCTAATCATAAGCTATGAGCATTTTAGAATCTGAGAATTTGATAATTTCAGCTTTTTAATGAATGAAGCAAGTATTTGTTATAAGTGTTCCGGAACAGTATTGGTCTTAAATATTTTTGTCTGATTAAAGTGTTGAAAATTTTTCCTCCTAATCATAAGTTATGAGCATTTTAGAATCTGAGAATTTGAGCTTTTTAATCAATGAAGCAAGCATTGGTTATAAGTGTTCCGGAACAGTATTGGTCTTAAATATTTTTGTCTGATTAAAATTTTGAACATTTTTCCTCCTAATCATCAGCTATGAGCATTTGAGCAATTGAGAATTTGAGCTTTTTAATGAGTGAAGCAAGCATTGGTTATAAGTGTTCCGGAACAGTATTGGTCTTAAATATTTTTGTCTGATTAAAGTTTTGAACATTTTTTCTCCTAATCATAAGCTATGAGCATTTTAGAATCTGAGAATTTCAGCTTTTTAATGAATGAAGCAAGTATTTGTTATAAGTGTTCCGGAACAGTATTGGTCTTAAATATTTTTGTCTGATTAAAGTTTTGAAAATTTTTCCTCCTATAATATAGTTTCTGTTTAGATGGGGTGGGTTCATCTCAATTTAATGTTGAGCAATTAATTTAACGCCGAACCTGCCCCTACTATTACAATATTCAATATTGTTGTCTGATTAGATTGTCGAACATTTTTCCTCCTAATAATTATGACTCTGAATATCAACAATTTAATAAATCAACTTATTCATCTTTTGATTTTTGGTTTAATACTCTGCCGTCTACACGGTGTTTACAAACTTGTTGGGGTTTGACTCCCCGTCCACTTTTTCCTTCTTCCTTCTTCCTCCCCTCCTTTCAAAGGCAAGGGGGGATGCCTTCTTCCTTCTTCCTTCTTCCCTCTTCCTTCTTCAATATGCAAAATAATTTCTCCCTTCCACCAAAACAGCAAAACCTACCTAACCAAAGATGGCTAATATATCCAGAACAACCAGAAATAACTAAAGGACTAGCCAAAACTCTAGAAATATCACCCCTAATTGCCCAGACATTAATTAACCGGGATATTTCTACTATAGAGCAAGCACAAGCATTTTTGGACCCTGAGTCAATAAAACTACCTCTACCAATACAAGAATTTCCTGACTTAGATATTAGTCTCAACTTATTACAAGCTACAATTTCTCAACAACAAAAAATTGCTATTTGTGGTGACTATGACGCAGATGGCATGACCAGCACTGCTTTATTGTTGCGCGCTCTCAAACATCTAGGGGCAAAAGTTGACTATGCTATTCCTAGTCGAATGCAGGAAGGTTATGGCATCAATCAACGTATTGTTGAGGAGTTTCATCAGGAAGGAGTAAGTCTCATCCTGACTGTAGATAATGGTATTGCTGCTTATGAACCTATTGCTAGAGCAAGGGAATTAGGTGTAAATGTCATTATCACTGACCACCACGACATTCCACCGCAACTACCACCAGCTCACGCTATCCTCAATCCCAAACTTATTTCGGAAACTTCTCCTTATCGCGGTGTGGCAGGAGTGGGGGTTGCTTACATTTTGGCAGTATCTCTTGCGCAACGTTTGGGAAAACACCAAGGTTTAATTAAGCCACTTTTGGAATTATTCACCTTGGGTACTATTGCTGACTTGGCACCTTTAACTGGAGTAAACCGTCGCCTGGTGAAACGGGGGTTACAATATTTGCCTCACTCTCAGTTAGCAGGAGTGCAAGCATTAATTCAGGTATCTGGTGTTAAAGCGAGGGAAGAAGGAAGAGGGAAGAAGGAAGAAGGAAGAGGGAAGAGGGAAGAGGGAACTTATCAAGAAGGAAGAGGGAAGAAGGAAGAGGGAAGAGAGAAGAGGGAAGAGGGAACTCAAACGCCAATCAATTTTCAACACCCTATAGATGGCGGGGTATTAAACACAAAATCAAAAGATAATCAAAAATCTCTTAAACCTGATGATATTGGTTTTCGCCTTGGTCCCCGCATCAATGCAGTGGGACGTATTGCTGACCCACAAATTGTGATTGAACTTTTGACGACTGATGATATGGGAATAGCTTTGGAAAGGGCGATGCAATGTGAAGAAATTAATCAGCAACGACAACTGTTATGTGAGGAAATTGAACAAGAGGCGATCGCTTGGTGCGAGTCAAGTCAGATAAATTTACAGGAGGAAAGGGTTTTAGTGGTGGTGCAACCGGGATGGCATCATGGTGTTATTGGTATTGTTGCTTCTCGGTTGGTGGAGCGTTATGGGGTGCCTGTTTTTATTGGCACTTATGAGGAGGAGGGGGAAGAAATAATTCGTGGTTCTGCTCGTGGCATTCCTGAGTTTCATGTTTTTGAGGCGTTACAATTTTGCGATGAGCTATTAGGAAAGTATGGTGGTCATAGAGCGGCTGGTGGTTTTTCTTTTTCGGCAGAAAATTTGGATAAGTTTCGTTCTTGTCTGAGTGAGTTTGCTCATCAATGTTTAGAAATTCAGCATCTAAAACCGTTAATTAGTATTGATGCGGAGGCAGAAATTAAGGAATTAAATTTTGACCTTTATCGTCAAATAGATTTACTTCATCCCTGCGGAATTGAAAATAAAGACCCTGTGTTTTGGAGTCGGAATGTCAAAATTTCTGAACAAAGAATTGTGGGTAAGGGGCATATTAAATTAACTTTAATTGAGGGGGAAATAATTCAGGCGATCGCTTGGCGTTGGGGCGATTATTTTCCTTTACCTTCGGTGGTAGATATTGCTTATAAAATGCGGGAAAATACTTGGAATGGTCAGAGTAATATTGAGTTGGAATTATTAGGAGTACGTTTGCCAATGGAAGTTTCTAGGAATTCACAAACTTCACCTCAAAATTTTCCTCAAAAAGTAGAATTTTATTATAATAATCGTCCTTATACTTGCAGTCTTTATCAAATGGGAGATGTGAAGGAGTTAAGAATTAGAAATTCCCGTGGAGAAGTATTAGCAATTCAACAGGGACAAAAAATAGGTTTGTTAGGTAAAACTCGTAATAATGCCAAGCAAGTAAATGTTACGGATGCTCGTTTTTTTAATTTAGTTAAAGCAGCTATGAGTGCTTTAAAGTTATAAAAGAAGGAAGACGGAAGAGGGAAGAAGGAAGAAGGAAGAAACTAGATACAGCAAATTCCAAGTATATGAAATACAAATATGAAAAATTAAATTTTCCCAGTGCGAGCATCTTGCTCGCTTCGGGTTGTACCTCACCAAGGTGGAACTCGAACCCGCTGTAATTTCCACTATCATTCTTCCTTTCTCCTGACTCCTGATATATAATCCGGTTATATAGTATATGTTTATAACTATACTTTAAGCCTTAAATCTCCCCTACTCCCCTACTCCCCGACTCCCCTACTCCCCCGAACTATATAATAAGTGTTCAACAGAATTTGATATGACTCCTGACTCCTGAAATTTTACAACTATTTAATCAAATGAATAATCAACTATTGAAAGAAAAATTACAAGCAACAATCAAAAATATTCAAACTAAGAATGATGGTTCTCCTGTAACGAATTTGAAGTTAGATAAAACTTTAGTTGCAGAAATTGAACAGTTAACAATAGACTTAGAAAATCTTAATCCTCATCCTCAACCTCTCCGAAATGCTACTAATTTATTAGATGGAACTTGGCAATTGCAATACTCTACAGCTAGAGAAATTCGTTCTTTAGATTCCCTACCATTGGGTTTACAAGTAGGTAAAGTTTATCAAGTAATTGATGTTACTAATAAAGTATTTTTTAATCAAGCTGAAGTACAACATCCTCTGAAGTTAATCTCAGGAAATGTAAAAGTAACTGCTAGTTTTGAACTAGCTATAGATAAATCTGGTTTAGCAGATAAACGCATCAATGTTTATTTTGATAAACGTTATTTGGCAATTGAGAAAATTGTGGGTATTAATACTCCCAAACTAAATCCTTTTAAAGTTGTAGCAGCTAATAATCCTCAAGGTAGAGTTGCTACATTAGATATTACTTATTTAGACGAAACTTTAAGAATTGGACGTGGAGGGGATGAAAGTTTATTTATTTTGAATAAAGTTGTATAGGGGAAGAAAGAAGGTATTTCAGTTATCAGTTATCAGTTATCAGTTATCAGTACCGCTGCAATAAGGAGGTTTGAAATATGGAATATTCTATTTTTTTTATCTCCTTATACCAATTTGAAAAAAGAATGTTCTGACAATTTTTCCGACTACCTCCTCTATAATTCCTATTTCTCCTGTCTCCTGTCTCCTACCCCTACTAAAAGACTTTTTCAGCAAACCCTAGTTATCTTGGACAGAAGTAAGAATGCGTTTAATTCTCTTGGACAGAAGGAAAAATCTAGAATTATAGCAATGAGCGCTGGTATATTTACAAATTGCAAGAAAGGCCAAATAGCTAAAAGTCTTATATTATCGGCAATTTATTCCCCCTTCCGGAGCTGTTGCTTTCCGGAGCTGTTGCCTGCGCACAGCGCTATATCTGAGTTTTAAACTTGATGATATTTCCTAACAGTAATGGCGACTGCTATAGGACCTAAAATCTAAAACCTAGCACCTACCACCTAAAACCTAAAACCTAGCACCTACCATCTTAATTAAAAATCATGGAAGAGATATTAAAAAATTTACTATCACATAAAAATGTCAAAATTAATAAAATAATTTCACCCCCTAATTTCGTCAGTGAAGAATTTATTCAAGATGAAGATGAATGGGTAACATTACTTCAAGGTTCCGCCATATTAGAAATCAATCAAAAAAACACAAAATTAGTCAAAGATAGTCATATTTTTATCCCCGCTAAAACCCCACATAAAATTATTTCAACAGATCCAAATATAGAAACAATTTGGCTTGCTATTCATATTTATTAGCAGAAGGAAGAAGGAAGAAGGAAGAAGGAAGAAGAAATAAGGAAAAATTTTTGGTTGTCTGAGTTTTAAGCTTTTGATATGTATTAACCTTTCCTTCGACTGCTATATTTCTAATATCAAATATCATCTCTGATAAATAGGGCTTACTGATTAATTATAAAAGCATTGACATATAAATACTTTAGCCTTTTTTTGTCGAAAAAAGTGCCTGGTTTTCAGTCTAAAACGCTCAAAAAGTTAGTATTCTAGGCAAGAGTTGGGCAGAAAAATCACTCTTACAATTCTGACTCCTACTTCCTCTAAATTCCCCGTTCCTCCTGTCTCCTACTCCAGCAAAAAGACTTTCCATACGCAAACCCTAAATAAGGGAGTAGAGAGAATAGGGAATTTTGCTCTGGATAAGTTTTTTGTTTGCAGAGTGCGGAACTGAGTTATATCGCTAATTATCCGGACAGAATATAATACCTATTCTCAAAAAAATGCTATGTTTAATTAAACTCTAAAAAAAATATTTTTCACACTTTACTCGGAAGTAATGGAGGAGCTATTTGTACTTCATAATTGAATAATTGAGTCATTCTGCATTTTTTCTGTCTGATAGCAATTCCTCAAAATAATGCGATACTTATTGAACATTTCAGTTATTAAGTAATCAGCAAGGTTCAGGAATATTTTTAGCAATTTATTTCCATTAAATAAAGATATTTTATTCATTACAGCAGATTCCACCAAGCGTGAGATACACCTATCGCGGGCAAGATGCCCGCACTACAAATATTTAATTGTTAATACTTTATACTTCTTATGGGAGGAATATGCTATATTTCCCTCCTCCCTAACCCCTACTCCCAAGAATATATGATAGCGTTTCTCAAACTAATAAGGTACACCTATCTTTATTTCTATTCTATTCTATTCTATTCTATTCCCTGTTCCCTGTTCCCTGTTCCCTTCTTTTGACTACAATAAATACATAAAAACAAAAATAATCCCATTCCAACAATATACTTAAAAATATCAGGTACTAACGGACTAGGCGAGAAAAACCCCTCAATAATTCCAGCAATAACTAACAACACCACAACACCAAGAACCAACTGTGCAGCTTGAAAACCATAAAACTTTAAAGCATCAATTCGAGCATATTTACCCGGAAATAAAATAGCTCTTGCTATTAATAAACCCGCCCCACCAGCCAAAAATATTGCAGGTAATTCTAAAGCACCATGAGGAAATACAAAAGCCCAAAAAGGAACAGCCAAATTATGCTGACCAACTAGAGCGCCAATTGCCCCAATTAATAATCCATTAAATACCAACAAATAAACTGTATAAATACCCCCACTAATACCACCAGCTACTGCAGAAAAAGAAACCCGTAAATTATTAATCATAATATTAGTAGAAGCCATAGGTTCAACTCCTACTATTGACCCCATCCATAACTCTTGACGATCGCGTACCTGAGAAATCAAAGATTCTGGCACTATCAACGACATAAACACTGGGTCTTGCCAACTATACCACCAGGCCACCAACCCACCAACCAAAAAAAATGCCGTCGCCACTGCCGTATAAGCCCAAGTTTTTTGCACCACTGCTGGAAACCCCCAACGACAAAACTCCCAAACTGCTTGCCATTCCTGCTTCTGGTTTCCCTGATAAATTTGAGTGTAACCACGAGTGGTCAACCTCTGTAAATCTTGCTCCAGAATATTGCCCACTTGGTGAGTTTTAGCACGGGCAAAATCTGCCGATACAGAACGATACAAACTGGCCATTTCTCTGATTTGAGCTGCTGGCAATGATTTTAATCCCTTTTTTTCTACTTGCTTTAATAAAGAGTCTAAATGTTGCCAATTTTTTTCTCTACGTCTAATCCAACGGTTAATATTCATTAAGTTTTCCTAATAGCTACCTATAGCTAGCTTAAGATAAATATAAAATTTTCACTGCAAATAATTGAAATAAATTTAGTTATGTCTGAAAATTCAACAACACCAATTGAACTCCTGACTGTTGGGAATATTGTTAGTGCTGGTATGAGAATTTATCGAGACCATTTCCAGCCTTATTTTGGTGTAGCTATTCGAGCAACTTTATGGTCTTTTTTGCCATTTTTTGCTTTAATTCCCATACCTTTAATTTTGATTTATAGTCAAGCCAATACTTCAAGTTTTTTATTATTAATTCCTGTATGGTTATTATTGTTTATTTATTGTTCGGCAAAGTCAATTGTTAATAATGCCATAATTGCTAGGTTAGTATTCGGAGAGTTAGCTAATCAACCAGAAACTGTTCGTGAAGCTAGCCGTATTTTAAAACCTAAAATGTGGACTTTTTTCCTAGCATTTTTTCTATTGTCTTTAATTGGAATTGGAATTTGGCTGATTCTTTCTATTTTTATGGGAATTTTGGGTGGTATTATTGCTGGAATGGCAAATGCTGGTCAGCAAAATGTGGGAACTATAGTTGTTTTAGCTTTAATTGGAATTGTTATTTTTATTATTGCCTTAGTTTTTATAATTCGATTATTAATTCGTTTTTTTGTTTTCGATCTGCCTTTAGCTGTGGAAGAAAATATCACAGCAACTAAAACTTTAGGACGTAGTTGGGAATTAACAAAAGGATATGTATGGCGAATTTTTGTGGTATTGTTCATCGCAACTTTAGTGACAATACCAATTGGGATAATTGTACAAATTATTGCTGGAATACTCGAAAATATTCTGAAAGCAACTATTCCTGCTAACCCAACAGATGCAAGCTTTCAATTACTATTATTTATCATGGGATATAGTATTGGATTATTAAGTAATGTCTTCTTATTACCATTTTGGCAAGCTATAAAAGCTGTAGTTTATTATGACCTCCGAACTCGTCGAGAAGGTATGGGTTTACAGTTAAGAAAACAAGATATTTAATTTTGTTGTAATAGGGTTATTCCAGTTATCAGTTATCAGTTATCAGTTATCAGTTGCAAATTTAGCCATGTATCAAAGTCCAATAACAGTAACTAAACTTCTCAGCGTGGGGAATATTGTTAGTGCAAGTATCCGAATTTATCGAGATAATTTTAAGTCTTATTTTGGTGTAGCTATTCGATCAACTTTATGGTTTTTTTGCCACTTCTATCTTTATTTCCCATACCTTTAATTTTGATTTATAGTCAACAAGCCAATACTTCAAGCTTTTTATTATTGATTCCTGTATGGTTATTATTATTTGGTTATTGTTCGGCAAAGTCAGTTGTTAATGATGCCATAATTGCGAGATTAGTATTTGGAGAGTTAGCTAATCAACCAGAAACTGTACTTGAAACTAGGCGTATTTTAAAACCTAAAATGTGGACTTTTTTCCTAGAATTTTTTCTATTGTCTTTAATTGTTATTGTAATTTTGCTGATTCTTTCTATTGTTATTGGAATTTTGGCTGGTATTATTGCTGAAATTACAAATGCTGGTCAGCAAAATATGGGAACTAGAGCAATTTTAGTTTTAATTGGAATTGTTATTTTTATTATTACCTTAATTTTTATAGTTCGATTATTGACTCGTTTTTTTATTTTCGATCTGCCTTTAGCTGTGGAAGAAAACATCACAGCAGCTCAAACTTTAGGCCGTAGTTGGGAATTAACAAAAGGATATATAGGACTAATTTTTGTCGTATCGTTTATCGCAACTTTAGTGACATTACCAATTCTGATAATGGTACAAGTTATTGCTAGAATACTCGAAAATATTTTGACAGCAACTATTCCTGCTAATCCAACAGATCCAAGGTTTCAATTACTATTATTTCTCATGGGATATAGCATTGGATTATTAAGTAATGTTTTTTATTACCATTCTGGCAAGCCATAAAAGCTGTAGTTTATTATGACCTCCGAACTCGTCGAGAAGGTATGGGTCTACAGTTAAGAAAACAAGATATTTAATTTTGTTGTAATAGGGTTATTCCAGTTATCAGTTATCAGTTATCAGTTATCAGTTGAAAATTTAGCCATGTCTGAAAATCCAATAACACTAATTAAACTTTTAAGCGTGGGGAATGTTGTTAGTGCGAGTATCCGAATTTATCGAGATAATTTTAAGTCTTATTTGGGTGTAGCTATTCGAGCAACTTTATGGTCTTTTTGGCCTTTTTTAGCTTTAATTCCCATACCTTTAATTTTGATTTATAGTCAAGGCGATATCTCAATGTCAATTTTTTTATTATTAATTCCTGTCTGGTTATTATTGTTTATTTATTGTTCGGCAAAGTCAATTATTAATAATGCCATAATTGCTAGATTAGTATTCGGAGAGTTAGCTAATCAACCAGAAACTGTTCGTGAAGCTAGGCGTATTTTCAAACCTAAAATGTGGACTTTTTTCCTAGCATTTTTTCTATTTTTTTTAATTGGAATTGGAATTTTGCTGATTCTTTCTGTGGTTATTGAAATTTTGGCTGGTATTATTGCTGGAATTGCAAATGCTAGTCAGCAAAATGTGGGGACTATAGTTGTTTTAGCTTTAATTGGAATTGTTATTTTTATTATTGCCTTAGTTTTTATAGTTCGATTATTAATTCGTTTTTTTGTTTTCGATATGCCTTTAGCTGTGGAAGAAAATATCACAGCGACTCAAACTTTAGGACGTAGCTGGGAATTAACAAAAGGATATGTAGGGCGAATTTTTGTGGTATTGTTCATCGCAACTTTAGTGACATTACCAATTCTGATAATGGTACAAGTTATTGCTAGAATACTCGAAAATATTTTGACAGCAACTATTCCTGCTAATCCAACAGATCCAAGGTTTCAATTACTATTATTTCTCATGGGATATAGCATTGGATTATTAAGTAATGTCTTTTTATTACCATTCTGGCAAGCCATAAAAGCTGTAGTTTATTATGACCTCCGAACTCGTCGAGAAGGTATGAGTCTACAGTTAAGAAAACAAGATATTTAATTTTGTTGTAATAGGATAAATTTAGTTATGTCTGAAAATCCAATAACACTAATTAAACTTCTAAAAGTAAACTTCAGTATTTCAATTCCAATACTTCAGCGCTTGGTACTGTTAACTGATAACTGATAACTGATAGCTGAAAAGACCTCCGAATTCGTCGAGAAGGTATGGGTCTACAGTTAAGAAAACAAGATATTTAATTTTGTTGTAATAGGATAAATTTAGTTATGTCTGAAAATCCAATAACACTAATTAAACTTTTAAGCGTGGGGAATGTTGTTAGTGCTAGTATCCGAATTTATCGAGATAATTTTAAGTCTTATTTTGGTGTAGCTATTAGAGCAACTTTATGGTATTTTTTGCCATTTTTAGCTTTAATTCCAATACCTATAGTTTTGATTTATGGTCAACAAGGCAATAGCTCCAGTTTTTTATTATTAATTCCTGTTTGGTTATTATTGTTTGCTTTTTGTACGGCAAAATCAATTGTTAATAGTGCAATAATTGGTAGGTTAGTATTCCGACTATTAGCAAATCAACCAGAAACTGTTCGTAAAGTTAGGCGAAATTTAGCACCGAAAATACGGTCTTTTTTCTGGGCATTTTTTCTATTATTTTTAATTGTAATTGGCATTTATATAGGTTTTCCTGTAGCGGTAGTAATTATTAGTTTTATTATTCTTATTCCTGTAAGTGTTATTGCTGCTATAGCGAATATTGAGCTAAATATTCAGCCAGATATGATGCAAAATAATATAGTGGTTATCATAATCTCTGGATTGATAGGTATAACATTTCTAGTGATTTGGTACTACTTAATAATTCGACTATTGACTCGTTTTTTTATTCTTGATATGCCTTTAGCAGTTGAAGAAAATATGACAGCAACTAAAAGTTTAGGACGAAGTTGGGAATTAACAAAAGGGTATGTAGGGCGAATTTTTGTGATACTGCTAGTCGCAATTTTAGTTGCTTTACCTATTGGCACGGTATTGTATATTATTTCAGAAATATTTTCAAAATTTTTAATCCTAAAAACACCATCTTTTGATCTTTCACTTAATAATTTACTTAGTACATTTATAGAAGGAATAATATTTGTATGGCCGTTTAGTATGACAATTGCATTACCGTTTGTCATTATAGGAATTATGTTAGAAAATGGACTAAGCAACCCAAACTATTTACTAGCATTTTTAGTACAAAGTTATGCTATTTTTTCCTTAAGCAATATACTTTTATTACCATTCTGGCAAACAATTAAAGCTGTGATTTATTATGACCTCCGGACTCGTAGAGAAGGTATGGATTTACAGTTAAGAAAACAAGATATTTAATTTTATTAGCAGCAAAGAAGGTAAGCAGAAAATCTCATCAATATTAACAATGAAATTTTTTAATCGAATCTCTCTAGAAACTCCAGAAAGTGTGGAATTAGATTTTAATTTAGCTGGAGTGGGCAACCGTGCTTATGCTTTGTTAATTGATTACATTATTTGGAGTTTGATTTTACTTTTTGTCCTGATATTTGGCATCTTTTTTTCTATTCAACTTTTAGATATATGGAAAGCTTTTGGAGGTGATGATGAGCAGGCATCGTTATGGATAGCTTCAATTCAATTATTAATTTTATTTGTTATCTATGTCGGATATTTTGTGATTTTTGAAACTATCTGGCAAGGGCAAACTCCGGGAAAACGTTATGTGAAAATTAGGGTTATTCGTGATGATGGTAGACCAGTTAGATTGCAACAAACAACTCTGAGAGCTTTATTCCGTCCGGTAGATGATACTTTATTTATCGGAATGTTATTAATTTTGTTTAGTAAAAAAGAAAAACGTTTAGGAGACTGGATAGCAGGTACAATTGTTATTCAAGAAGTTAAGGCAGTTGCCGATATAATTTCGACTTCCGAAACAGCAAAAAAATTGGCAAATTATTTACTAGAAGAAGCAGATATTTCTCAATTATTGCCTGAAGATTTTGCTGTAATTCGGGAATATTTACAACGTTCTAAGTTAATGACTAAACAAGCAAAAATAGAGTTGAGTAAAAAATTAGCATCTCAAGCAAAAGAAATTATTGGATTGACACAAACTCCACAAAAAGTTTCTGCTACAGAATTTTTAGAAGCTGTTTATTTAGCTTATCAGCAAAAATGAAGCAGGTTTTAGGTTTTAGGTGATAGTTTTTAGGTGGTAGCTTTTAGATTTTAGGTAAAATCTTATTGGGGTTTAATTAATAAAAGTTGCCGGAAGCAAATATTAAAAAATTAAGTTAACTATTTCCCTCTTTTATGGAGATGCCGATTGAGCGATCGTTATTTTTATTTCGATATTAAAAAAAGTAAAATAAGAAAGTGCTAGATAGTAGATAAAATCTTATTGGGTTGAAATTAATAGATATCTCCAAAAAATAAACTTGCTCTTTATTTAACATAAGCTAGAGTTGTAACAGTCACTGAAAAAATAATTTTTCGTATCTTTGTGAAAATCTACTCCCTGTTCCCTATTTCCTGTTCCCTAATATGAGCAAAAAGTCTCTTTTTCACGCCTATGTCTAATAGACATCTCTAAAAATAAAAAATAGAATCAATCATGGCGCAGAAATAATCAATTATTTCCCCCTTATTCCCTATTCCCTATTTCCCTCTTCCCTCTTTTGGAGGAGATGTCTAATAAATAAAAGTTGCCTGAAGCAAATGTTAAAAAATTAAGTTAACTACTGAGCGATCGCTATTTTTTTTCCTATATTAGAGTTGTTGGGAAATAACTTTAAAAAGCAAGTTAAAGCCACAGAAATAATCTAACTTTCTTACTGCTTTTTCTCTGTGAATTTTTCCTGAGAACTAAATAGATGTATCTTTTCCCTTATGGGTTTAATACCCCACCGTCAACGGGAGTGCTTAAAATTGTTTGGGGTTATCCCCATACGATTTTCCCTTCTGCCTTCTGCCTTCTTCAAAACCGAAATTCTTAGGAGTATTATAAGATGCTTATTTCAACAGAAAAACCGGATATTAAGTTAATGAATTTAGAGGAGTTTTGGGACTGGTATCCTGATGGTTATGGTCGATTTGAACTACATAATGGAGAGATTGTTGAAGTGCAACCTACTGGAACTCATGAAAAAGTAGCTGGTTTTCTAGCTTTGGAATTAGGTGTGGAAATTAAACGCCTGAATTTACCTTTTTTTATCCCTCGACAGGGACTAATTAAAGCTATAGATTCGGATAAATCAGCTTATATTCCTGATGTAATGGTATTAGATGATAATGCTATGGAAAACGAACCAATGTGGAAAAAACGATCGACTATTACTCAAGGTAAAAGTGTTAAATTAGCCATAGAAGTAGTAAGTACCAATTGGCAAGATGATTATTTAAGTAAGCTTGGAGAATATGAAAGATTAGGCATAAACGAGTATTGGATAGTTGATTATTTAGGTTTAGGAGGTCGCCGATATATTGGAGACCCTAAACAACCAACTATTTCGGTTTGTAATTTAGTTGAAAGTGAATATGCGATTAATTTATTTAGAGGTCAAGATGTGCTTAGTTCCCCGACTTTTCCAGAACTCAATTTGACCGCAGAACAAATATTTCAAGTCGGACAGTAGTGTCGCTGCGCGGAAGTTAAAAGTCAAAATTCAAAAGTCAAAAGTCAAAAGTAAGATTTTATCCGCTCAAAACTTTAAAGTTTGGGCTTTGCTGAATCAAGGGATGAATCTTTTTTGAACAGGTAAATCTTATCCTTAATTAAAAGGCAAAAATCAAAAGTAAAAAGTAAGATTTTATCCGCTCAAAACTTTAGAGTTTGGGCGTTGCTGAATCAAGGGATGAATCTTTTTTGAACAGGTAAATCTTATCCTTAATTAAAAGGCAAAAATCAAAAGTAAAAAGTAAGATTTTATCCGCTCAAAACTTTAAAGTTTGGGCTTTGCTGAATCAAGGGATGAATCTTTTTTGAACAGGTAAATCTTATCCTTAATTAAAAGGCAAAAATCAAAAGTAAAAAGTAAGATTTTATCCGCTCAAAACTTTAAAGTTTGGGCTTTGCTGAATCAAGGGATGAATCTTTTTTGAACAGGTAAATCTTATCCTTAATTAAAATTCAAAATTCAAAAGTCAAAAGTAAGATTTTATCCGCTCAAAACTTTATAGTTTGGGCTTTGCTGAATCAAGGGATGAATCTTTTTTGAACAGGTATAGCGCTGTGCGCAGGCAACAGGCAACAGGCAACAGGCAACAGGGGGAATAAAAAACCGATAATATAAGGCTTTTAGCTATTGGACAGTTCTTGTAATTTGTAAATATGCCAGCGCACATTGCTATAAATCTTATCCTTAATTAAAAGTCATGCATTCAAAAGTAAAAAGTAAGATTTTATCCGCTCAAAACTTTATAGTTTGGGCGTTGCTGAATCAAGGGATGAATCTTTTTTGAACAGGTAAATCTTATCCTTAATTAAAAGTCATGCATTCAGAAGTAAAAAGTAAGATTTTATCCGCTCAAAACTTTATAGTTTGGGCGTTGCTGAATCAAGGGATGAATCTTTTTTGAACAGGTAAATCTTATCCTTAATTAAAATTGAAAATCCAAAAGTCAAAAGTAAGATTTTATCAGTTCAAAACTTTGATGTTACAGTAATTTACGGAAGTTATTTAACATTAAAAGTTTGAATACTCGGTTACTAAAGTTGTAAGTATTCAGCCGTCAGCCATCAGCTATTACTTTTAGTTTAGGATAAAAGCAATATTTAATTGTCTTGCTACAAAAGTTGCCTCCTTTGCACTTAAAGTCAGTTGTTAATTTAAACACTCTCCTATATGAGAGAGTCTTATTGCTAATAGCTGAATACTTACCTCAAGTTTAAATCCATTTTATGTTATTTATCCCATCCTAATTAGGGCTTACCGATTAAATATAAAAGTCTTTATAGATAAAGGTAAGTGCCTTTCTAAGTATCAAAAAATGCGAGGTTTTAGGTGCTAATGATTCAAAAATTTAGGATTTTGGTCAAGAATTGGGCAGAAAAATCAAGGGATGATTCTTCCTACTATCTCCTCTATAATTCCCCTAACTCCATTCTCCTGACTCAGTATTTCAAGCCTCCTACTGAATAGGAGGTACTGATAACTGATAACTGAAATAACTCCTTCTTCAATAGTTTAATTAGTAGAGAAAATTTTATGCAAGTTGCCTCCAAACCAGAAACAACAAATATCGATCGCTCCCCATCAGAAACCATCACCCTTGATGTTAGTGGGATGAAATGCGCTGGATGTGTCAAAGCAGTCGAACGCCAACTCACCCAACAAACAGGTGTTATCTCCGCTCTAGTCAACCTAGCAACCGAAGTAGCAACCGTCCAATGCGAAACAGGGGCGATCGACCCAAACACCCTCGCCGAAAAACTCACAAATAACGGTTTCCCTACTCAACCACGTCTCGATACCTCCGAAATAGACGCAACCAAAAAACAAACCGAACGCCATAACCAAGAAATTAAACAACAAATTAGACGGATAGCGATCGCTGCTTTCCTCATTATTCTCTCAGGTATGGGACATTTGGGTCACTTCATTGGTCTAGAAATTCCCATTTTGAGTAATATTTGGTTTCATGCAGCATTAGCAACCTTAGCTTTATTACTACCAGGTCGCGAAATTATCATCGACGGTGTTCAAAGTCTTTGGCGAAACTCCCCCAACATGAACACCCTAGTTGGTCTCGGCGCCATGACCGCTTACATTGCCAGTATTGTTGCTCTACTATTTCCCGAATTAGGTTGGGAATGCTTTTTTGACGAACCAGTAATGATCCTTGGTTTTATCCTTCTTGGTAAAACCCTCGAACAACAAGCAAGATATCGAGCAGCATCTACCCTCCAGTCATTAATAGCACTCCAACCTGCCACCGCACGTTTAGTCCCACCACCAAACGGGGAGAATAATTTTGAGTCTGTAGAAATTCCAGCTTCACGAGTCAAAGTTGGAGAATATCTCCAAGTATTGCCTGGAGAAAAAATTCCTGTGGATGGAGAAATATGTAATGGCAAAACAACAATAGATGAGTCGATGCTGACTGGGGAGTCTATACCTGTAACAAAAGAATGTGGCGCTAAAGTTACTGCGGGAACTATCAATAACTCAGGCGCTATAGTTATCCAGGCAACTCACACAGGTTCGGAAACTACATTAGCTCAAATAGTTAAATTAGTCGAAACCGCTCAAACCCGCAAAGCACCTATTCAAAATTTAGCAGATACTGTGGCAGGTTATTTTACCTATGGCGTAATGACTATAGCTTCCGCAACCTTCCTCTTTTGGTATTTAGCAGGTACTAATATCTGGCCGAATGTGTTGCAGATGACCGACCATGAAGGGATGATGATGGCACATTCCACTTCCACTTCCCCACTATTATTAAGTTTGAAATTAACTATCGCCGTTTTAGTTATTGCTTGTCCTTGTGCATTAGGTTTAGCAACACCCACAGCAATATTAGTAGGTTCGGGTGTTGGTGCAGAAAGAGGTTTATTAATAAAAGGTGGGGATGTACTGGAAAAGGTACATGAATTAGATACTATTGTCTTTGACAAAACCGGAACATTAACCACAGGTCATCCCACCGTTACCGATATTGTCGGGGATAACCCACAATGGTTATTACAAATTGCAGCGACGGTGGAAAGTGGTGCGAGTCATCCCTTGGCAAAAGCAATTTTACAAAAAGCTGAACAAGAGAATATCTCATTACTCACAGCAACAGACTTTCACACCGAAGCTGGTTTAGGAATATCTGCTGTTGTAGATGGTAAACCTGCTTTAGTGGGAAATTTGGAATGGTTGAAAAGCCATAAAATTGTTGTCAATGCTGAAAATATCCCCACTTTAAACGGCAAAACAACAGTTTATATTGCTGTGGATGGAATATTAGCTGGAGTTATCGGAGTTAGCGATGTGCTTCGAGATGACGCTAAAGCAACAGTGCAGCGTTTACAAAGTATGGGTTTAAGAGTGATGTTATTAACAGGCGATCGCTCTTCTGTTGCCGAAACTATTGGACAACAGTTAAATATCAACTCAAAAGATATTTTGGCAGAGGTAGTACCATCTGGAAAAGCAGAAGCGATCGCTTCTTTGCAGTCAAATGCTGGAAAAGTGGCAATGGTGGGAGATGGTATTAATGATGCTCCTGCTCTAGCTCAAGCAAATGTGGGTATTGGGATGCAAGCTGGTACAGATGTGGCAGTGGAAGCTGCTGATATTGTGTTGATGCAGGATAAATTGATGGATGTGGTGCAGTCAATTAAACTCAGTCGTACTACTTTCAACAAAATTCGTCAAAACTTATTTTGGGCTTTTGCCTATAATATTGTAGGCATTCCTGTAGCTGCGGGAGTGTTGTTGCCGACTTTTGGTATTATTCTCAACCCTGCGGCGGCTGGTGCTTTTATGGCATTTAGTTCTGTAAGTGTTGTGACAAACTCTTTATTGTTGCGTAGTACATTTCATTGAATTAGGAGTCAGATGGGAGATGGGGAGATGGGGAGATGGGGAGATGGGGAGATTAGGAGATGGGGAGATGGGGAGATGGGGAGAGTTCTTGAGGACGCGGGGAGGGGGAGACACGGAGACGCGGAGACACGGAGAGGGGAAGACGCGCAGATAGATGGACACGAGGGTTTTCTTTAATAAATAGAGAAAATAGATTGAATTAATTACTCAATTATCCAATCTCCGCATCCTCGTCTAATATAATGTCCGGATAAGAGCGTGATGAAAAAACTTATAATGAGTGCTTCAACAGTAAATCTTTCTATTTTCCCTACTCCCCTACTCCCCTACTCCCCCACTCCCCTACTCCCCTACTATCTTAATCAGGACTTACGCAAAGAAACTGTGTATAGAGTCCAGTAACTATTGGACAATAGTTATGAGTACTATATATAGCATATCTGCGTAAGTCCTAAATTAATAATTAATAATTAAATTATTCTGGTTTAAAGCCTCCCCTTTTAAGGGAAAAAAAAGAAATAATATCTTCTTACTATTCAATTCCGTAACGGTTTTAACCAGAGGTAATTATCAATTAATGAACATTACCATGCAGGTACTACCCAAAAACTTTCTTCTTCTGTTCTTTCTTTTTTCCTCCTGCACATCGCCCTATCTAACTCCTGACTGATAACTGATAACTGATAACTGATAACTGAAATTCAAATGCTGTCGATAAATTCCCAATTAGGGTTTTCTATTATGGACTGAGTTAACAAATCAAATTTTTGACGACAATGATTATCTGATTTTAAAGGGATTTCTTCATTTCTAACAACTATATTTATGCGTGTTTTTTCAGCAGTAGTTGCAATGCCAACATTGATTTCTATAGTAACAAGTTGAGAGAAAATAACTTGACTATCCACTTCACTAGCCATTAAATAATTGCCTCGAATATAGACAACTTCAAAACCACAATAACTCAGAATATCTGTCAAAATTAACTGTAGATTTTCTACATCAACAGCTACAGTAAATACACCAGTATAGCGAGCCATAAAAAACTCCAATCACAGAAAAATTATTTGAATTTAAGAAGGAAGAAGGAAGAGGGAAGAAGGAAGAGAGAAAAAGGAAAAAGTGGATGGGGACTCAAACCCAAACAAGCTTTTCAACAATTAATAATTAATAATTAATTTTGATAAATATTTACTACAAATAGTTAGGCTATTTCTTAGGATTCAATCCACCCCTCGCCCCTCCCCCTCCCTGGAGGGGAAGTCAAGAGTCAGGAGTCGTATGGGAATGGCTTTAATACCATTTTTTAGGGTGTAAATTATCTTTTTCTCTTGGTGCGCGTTCCCTCTCTTGGTCGGCGTTCCCTTGCGCCTGTCGGCGGCGCGGGGTCCGACCGCTTGCGACTGGCGTCGTCGCGGGGTCGCACCGCTTTGTCAAAGGGACATTTTGTGTAAAATCTTTTTATCACACTTATTATTAGTAACATTCTTTTTTCAAATTGGTATTAAACCCAAAAGAAAAAAATAAAATATAAACAGGACTTACGCATGAGGTAGGAAAAACTAGGATTTGAGATTACTTCCCTATGGGTAGTAATGACGAAAATACATTGCAGGTGCTTCAACAATTAATAATGAATAATGAATAATGAATAATTACCTCTCCTTGAAAGAAGAGGATTGACTAATAAAGAAAATTTTTCTTTATTATACCCTTAAAAGGGGAGGCTTTAAACCACAATTTTTCGGTAATATTATGTCCGGATAATTAGCGATCAAAAAAAACTTTCTCCTTTTCCTCCTCTTTTTTTCTTGCTTCTTCCTTCTTTCCTCCTGACTCCTGACTCCTGACTCCTCCGTCATTTATTTATCACTATTCAACCGGACATGATATAAGTCGTAATAAACTAATATTCTATATACTGCCTATAGGTGATAATATACAGCAGATTCGTTGGTATATGAGGTACAAATATTAATGATAATTTGGTTGATAGGAATCCTAGATAGTGAGCATGGTTATTTCATTATAGATTTTGACAATGAGTTTATTGATTTTCAAGCAGGGTAAAGATAAATTTACCGAATTATTAATTATTAATTATTCATAATTAAATAATCCGCCCCTTGAAGCCTCCCCTTTTAAGGGGAAAAAAAAGAAATAGTATTTCCTTATGTTCAATTCCGTAACGGTTTTAACCACAGGTAATTATCAATTATCCATTATCCATTAATGAATAAAGCTTGAAATAACATGGTTTCGTCAAGAAATAAAATGGCGCAGTTTAGAATGAAACAACCCTGGATAATTAGTAAGAATTTTATTACTTCGATGTCTGCCATTCCTTCTTCCCTAAAAGTCGAAGAACACAACTCAAATAAAATTGCTCCTATAAATAAATTAGTAATTATTAGCAAATTGTAAAAAATCAGTTAAACATAGATAAACAAATGCAAAATGATAGGTAAATTAATTGTCTTTGAAGGCGTAGAAGGAGGTGGAAAAACCACTCAAATTCAACTTTTACGAAATTGGCTATTAGAAAAAAAACAATCGAGCAAACTTTTCTCAAAGTTTATAGATTTAGAAGTAATTGTCACACGAGAACCAGGAGGAACAAAATTAGGTCAAGCTTTACGAGAATTACTATTAAATACAGATATATCTGGAGAACAAATTCAAGAAAGAGCCGAATTATTACTATATGCAGCAGATAGGTCTCAACATATAGAAAACTTGATTAAACCCTATTTAAAAAAAGGGGCTATAGTATTGTGCGATCGCTTTATTGACTCGACTATTACTTATCAAGGATATGGTCGTGGTTTAGATTTAGATTTAATTCAAAAACTCAATCATATTGCTACAGGTGGGTTAAAAAGCGATTTAACTTTTTGGTTAGATATTGATGTTGAAATTGGTTTAACTAGAGCTAAAAATCGGGGAAAAATTGATAGGATGGAACAAGCAGATATTCAATTTCATAAAAGGGTACAACAAGGCTATCAAGAATTAGCTAAAAGTAATCCTTTGATAGTACGAATAGATGCTAATCTGACCATAGATAAAATTCAAGAACAAATTCAAGAAGTTCTGATGAAAAAATTAATAGAATGGGCTTGAAGAAGGAAGAAGGAAGAAGGAAGAAGGAAGAAGGAAGAAGGAAGAAGGAAGAAAAAATGGATGAGGACTCAAACCCCAACCAATTGTCAACACCGTGTAGACGGTAAGGTATAAAACTCATAAAGGGAAAGAGATTTTTTTTAAGTATTTATATTAAAATAGCGTTTCTCAAGTTACTAAGGCATTGTTGTTTTTCTTATTTTTTATCAAAATAATATGGTTCTAAAACCCCACCTTTTAAGGCGATCGGGTTTTTGGATAGTTGCTCACACATCCCCTACTTCCCCTCCTGGGAGGGGTTAGGGGTGGGTTAACTTCTGACTTGTGACTTCTGAGTTCGTTAATCCCTAGCTCCTACTCCCTAAAAAAAATTCAGCAATTAACAATTAATAATTAACAATTAATAATTACCTCTTCTTAAAAGAAGAGGATTGACTAAAAGGATTTTTTTTGATTTTATCTCCTTAAAAGGGGAGGCTTTAAACCTGAATTGTTGAATGAATAATTATTAACTATCAACTCTTAATTATTAATTATTCATTATTAATTATTAATTATTCAGTAATTTTGTACTTCACAATCATGGGAATTGCTATATGTTAAAACTATACGAATTTTCTACTTCTGGTAACTGCTATAAAATCCGTTTACTGTTAACTCAGTTAGAAATCCCTTTTGAAAGAATGGAAATTGATATTACAAAAGGAGAAAGTCGTACTCCAGAATTTTTACAAAAAAATCCTAATGGCAAAATACCTGTCTTAGAAATAGAACCAGAAAAATGTTTATCTGAATCTAATGCAGTTCTTTTTTATCTCAGTGAAGGAACAAAATTTTTACCGACCGATAAATGGGAAAAAGCTCAAGTTATGCAATGGTTATTCTTTGAACAATATAGCCATGAACCTTATATTGCAACCTCTCGTTATTGGATAAGTATTTTAGGAAAAGCAAAAGAATATCAAGCAGAAATTAAGCAAAAACAACCAGGAGGTTATGCAGCTTTAAATGTCATGGAAAAACATTTAGAAAATCATCAATTTTTTGTAGGTAATAGTTACACTATTGCGGATATTTGTTTATTTGCTTATACCCATGTTGCCGATGAAGGAGGATTTAATTTAAGCCAATTTCCAGCAATCCAAAATTGGATAGAAAGAGTAAAAAATCAGCCCCTTTATCGTTCTATATTAAGGTAAGCATTTCCTAGGTCATGCTGCGCAAACAGCAGTCAGCTAGCCTCCTATCGGAGGAACTGCGTTATCAGCTATCAGCTTTAAGTCATATCTAATATATTTCCTACTACAAAATTGCTTATATTAATAACTCAGACTTCTAGTTCTAGTGCTTCAATTTATGAGTTAAAAATGTAGTAGAAGTTCAAAGAGCAATTCCTTAATTAAAAAGCTGAACTTGAGTGCATTTTACAGGAAAAGCTGACCGCTGAATGCTATAGCTGAATGCTTACATATTAAGTTAAATAGACATTTCCGAAATTCTTCAACCAGAAGTTGTATGTATTTAGTAATAACGTAATTATTCTGGGAGATTAAATTAGATTGAGATTAACGAAATCAAAAAATCTCATCTAAATTTATTAATATTTTACCGAATAATTAAGGTTTAAAGCCTCTCCATTAATGGAGAAAAAAGAAAAAAAGTTCTTTGATCCAATCCTCTTATTTATAAGAAGAGGTAATTCTAAATTCTAAATTCTAAATTCTAAATTCTTGAATATGTCTAAAAAAAAGGATAATTCTTCTCGTCTTTTTGATTCAGGTTGTTTGGTAGAAATTCTAATTTTTTTGATGCTTTTAGGTGGAAGTTACTGGTGGTTTATCCAGAGAAATCAGATCGATTTATCTAAATTCGTATCTAATAATTCAGTGGTTTCTTGGCTCCAAGATAAATTTCCAAATCTTCCTATTCCCACTGTAAAATCAGAAGATACATCAACCGAAAAAGAAACTGTTTTAAAATCAAAAGAAACTGACTCAACTCCAACCGAATCATCTCAATCATCTTCACCAGAAATTTCCAAAAATACACCAGATTTACCTAAAAAAGAATCACCATCACCTATTCCTGCCGAAGAAAAGATTGTGAATCCAGTTAAGCCTAATAATAATTCCCTTGAAAAAGAAACTGTTTTAAAATCAAAAGAAACTGACCCAAATCAAACCGAATCATCTTCATCAGAAACCGTCAAAAATACACCAGATTTACCTAAAATAGAATCACCATCACCTACTCCTGCCGACAAAAAGATTGTTAATCCAGTTAAGCCTAATAATAATTCCCTCAACGATAAAGTTTTAACTCCTTGGGAGAAAAAAGAAATTAGAGGAATTTACTTAAGTCGTTATTATATAACTAATAATGCAGATGAAAAAACAATTCGTGAAAGGGTTCGTTATTATAAAAAACAAGGATTTAATGCCATAATTCATGGGGTTTGGGGAAATGGTTGTACTATGTACAAAAGTGAAGTAATGCAAGAAATACTAGGAGCAAATAGTTGTCCTAATGAATTTAATGAACAATGGTTAGTTTGGTTAATTGATGAAGCACATAAACAAGGAATAGAAGTTCATGCTTACTTCGAGAAAGGCATTAAAATTGATAAAAATAGTCCGATTTTTGACTTAGCAATTGCTAAAAAATGGATAGTTCCCGGAGTGGATAAAACCTACGATGGAATTGAGCATTATGTCTTGGATGTAGAAGAAGAAGAAGTGGCTAACTTTTTTACTAATATTTTAGTTGAATTTGTCAAAAAATATCCAACAATTGATGCCGTTCAATGGGATGATTATCTAGGATATCATGCAGAATTGCCAGGAAAAGTAGACCGGACAGCGAAATTAACAAGCTTTACCAAGCAGATGGTAACAGAAATGAAAAAAGCCAATAATTCAGTTAGTTTTGATCTTAGTCATCATAACCCTTACTGGGCAAAAAAATATTTTGCTGCAGACTGGGAAAAATGGTTAGTAGATCGAGTCTTTATTCAAGCTTATAATGAAGATAACTTTCAGGAAGAATTGAATTATGCCAAACAATATGACGGTATTGGTATTACCGATAAACAATTACACCGCCTTGACGAATTAGTTAATAATTCTAATATTAAGAGCGTATTAGTCTTCCCACTTTCTGGAGAACCAGAAAAAGCAGCAAACAGAGTTAAATCATCTTTTTAGATTTAATTTTAAAAATTGTATTAAACATATTCATTCTGATTCCTGACTCCTTTTCATAGCATTCAGGAAAAACTTTATTCTCCTCTTCCTCCTTGTTCCCTCCTGACTCCTTCTTTTAGGTTGTAGGTAGGGGATGAAAATCTCATGTTCCGTATTCTTCTAACTTTTAACTTTTAACTTTTAACTTTTGACTTTTGAATTAGGTTATAGGTAGGGGATAAAAATCTCATGTTCCGTATTCTTCTAACTTTTAACTTTTAACTTTTAACTTTTGACTTTTGAATTAGGTTATAGGTAGGGGATAAAAATCTCATCTCCCGTATTCTTCTAACTTTTGACTTTTAACTTTTAACTTTTGACTTTTGAATTAGGTTATAGGTAAGGGATAAAAATCTCATCTCCCGTATTCTTCTAACTTTTGACTTTTAACTTTTAACTTTTGACTTTTGAATTAGGTTATAGGTAAGGGATAAAAATCTCATCTCCCGTATTCTTCTAACTTTTGACTTTTAACTTTTAACTTTTGACTTTTGAATTAGGTTATAGGTAAGGGATAAAAATCTCATCTCCCGTATTCTTCTAACTTTTGACTTTTAACTTTTAACTTTTGACTTTTGAATTAGGTTATAGGTAAGGGATAAAAATCTCATCTCCCGTATTCTTCTAACTTTTGACTTTTAACTTTTAACTTTTGAATTAGGTTGATAGGTAGGGGATGAAAATCTCATCTCCCGTATTCTTCTAACTTTTGACTTTTAACTTTTAACTTTTGAATTAGGTTGATAGGTAGGGGATGAAAACCTCATCTCCCGTATTCTTCTAACTTTTGACTTTTAACTTTTAACTTTTGAATTAGGTTGATAGGTAGGGGATGAAAACCTCATCTCCCGTATTCTTCTAACTTTTGACTTTTAACTTTTAACTTTTAACTTTTGAATTAGGTTGATAGGTAGGGGATGAAAACCTCATCTCCCGTATTCTTCTAACTTTTGACTTTTAACTTTTAACTTTTGAATTTATTTACCTCAATTATCGGACAAAACCAAGCCATAGAATTATTAACTCAAGCAGTTACTCGCCAACGTATTGCCCCTGCCTATTTATTTGTAGGCACTCCAGGAATAGGAAGGGGTTTAACTGCCCAATGTTTTATTGAACTCCTATTCTCCAATAACCACTCCCCCGCTAACCCATCCCTAAAAAATCGCATTCATAAAAGGAACCATCCAGACCTATTATGGGTAGAACCCACCTATCTACATCAAGGAAAACTACTCTCAGCAAAAGAAGCAACAGAAGCAGGAGTCAAACGCAAGTCACCACCTCAAATTCGTCTCGAACAGGTACGGGAAATTAGTGAATTTCTTGGCCGCCCCCCCCTAGAAACTGCAAGATCAGTAGTAGTCTTGCAACAAGCTGAAACAATGAGAGAAAGTGCCGCAAATGGTTTGTTGAAAACTTTGGAAGAACCAGGTAAACGGGCAACTTTAATCTTAATTGCTCCGGGAGTTGATTCATTATTGCCCACCTTGGTGTCCCGATGCCAGCGCATTCCTTTTTATCGCTTGGCCAACGAGAATATGAAGCTCGTATTGGAAAAAGCTGGCCATGAAGAAATTTTGAGGCATAAAGAAGTGATGATGATGGCTCAAGGTAGTCCAGGAGAGGCGATCGCTGCTTGGCAACAACTACAAGAAATTCCTGCGGATATTTTGGAAAGGGTAACTCAGGGTATTAAGACTATTCGTCAAGCACTAGAAGTAGGGCGAGATATTAGTAAAAATTTGGATATGGAGGCGCAGTTATGGTTGATAGATTATCTACAGCATAGTTATTGGGCAAAACCACAACAGCACCTTGACAAAGTGGAATGTCTCAAACATCTGGAGACAGCGAGAAAATATTTACTCTCCTATGTCCAACCTAGATTAGTTTGGGAATGTACTTTCATGGCGATGTGTTCTTTTTGAAGAAGGAAGAAGGAAGAGGGAAGAAGGAAGAGGGAAGAGGGAAGAGGGAAGAAGTAGTTAGGAAATTCAGAAATAGAATAGGGGAACAAGGTAGAAAAATTCTTCCATCTCGCCATCTCCCCACATTCCCCTCCTGGGAGGGGTTAGGGGTGGGTCACCATCTCAAGATTGAATCAAAAAAAATCACCCCAGCAGAATATCTACTTGGGATGAAAATAGTTCAGTTAAGTTTCAAAGAGAGGAGTCAACGAAAAATCAAACCATAAATCTTTACAGCAGTTGAAGGATAAGGTGAGGACAGATCAAAAGCTTAAAAATTAGACAAAGCAATATTTTTCCTTCTTCCTTCTTCCTTCTTCCTTCTTCCTTCTGCTATACCTATACATTTGAACCATCAGCAAGGTTCTGGCTAGCATAGGCGTCCATACTATAGGCCGGAATTCGCTGATTGTAGTCCAATCTATTGCCAGTTAAAGATTCAGACAAATTTTCAAAAGACTTAGAATTCCAGTTGCGCTCGTGGATAGGCTTAGTTTGTTCGCCCAATAAATAAGCTTGGCTTCCAATTACTGCTGCAGCTACCCAACCGATAACGAATAGTGAGATTAAAATAACCATAATTTTTTTCTTTTTTTTCTTTATATTTATTTACCTTTATGTAAACAAATGTAACAATTTATTGCGGTAAGTGTCAAGTTAGGATAATTTACGGCAAACCAGATAAAAAGATGTGGAAATCCGTATCTATTAAGTATTGACATTTTGATAAATCAAAATCGTTGGGTCGCGCCACCCCACCTTTTAAGGCGAAATATTTTTGGAGAGTTGCTCACGCATCCCCGTTACAAAAATAACTTCTGACTTCTGACTTCGTTAAAAACAGTCCCTGGATCAAAAAAAAATCACCCCAGCAGAATATCTACTTGGGATGAAAATACTTCAATTAAGTTTCAGAGAAGAGAGAGGAGTTAGGGAAAAATCAAATCAAAAATCTTTGCCTATACATTTGAACCATCAGCAAGGCGCTGGCTAGCATAGGCGTCCATACTATAGGCCGGAATTCGCTGATTGTAGTCCAATCTATTGCCAGTTAAAGATTCAGACAAATTTTCAAAAGACTTAGAATTCCAGTTGCGCTCGTGGATAGGCTTAGTTTGTTCGCCCAATAAATAAGCTTGGCTTCCAATTACTGCTGCAGCTACCCAACCGATAACGAATAGTGAGATTAAAATAACCATAATTTTTTTCCTTTTTTTTCTTTACATTTATTTACTTTTATGTAAACAAATGTAACAATTTATTGCGGTAAGTGTCAAGCTGGGATAAATTACGGTATTGTGGGTAAAAAAATATAGAAATCCACACTTCTTGAGTCTTGACTTATTGTCAAGAATGAGGTACTTAGTACTTAGTACTGACGCTAAAGCTTAGATAGAGAAATGTTTTTCCCACTTTTCCCAACTCTCTACCTGGATATTTGAGATAACATCAAGTCCGTTTAATTCGGTATAAAAAAATGTTCTATCTGAGTGCCATTGCCAAATATTTCCCCCACTCCCCCACTCCCCTACTCCCCCACTACCCTACTCCCTATTTAAGATAACGCCACGCCTTGATTAAATTTCCTTGCATCAAAGCAGCAACTCCATTTAAAGCTCTAATTTCTGGCTGAGTGGGGTCCAGCTCCAAAGCAGACTTCAAAGCTATTTCTGCCGCCCCTGGATTTAAGTTATATAGATAAACAAAAGCCAAATAAGCATAGGCAAAGGGGTTTTGGGAATCTAATTCTGTCACCCTAGTCAAAGCAGCGATCGCTCCATCCGCATCCTGTTGTAAAACTCTGGCCAAACTCAACCCATAAAGCCACTCTAAATTATTGGGGTCTTGCTGCAAACGATATGCCAAAGTTTTTTCTGCTTGTTTGGTATAATCTTGGACTGGATCGTACTGGTTAACTCGCCCCACTTCCTCAAATACGGTTTCTAAACCTTTTATCCCCAGAGGCAACTTTTGCCCCCACATCCGCAACTGTGTCACCAAATCTAATTCTGGTGCTGGTAATATTTCCGCCTGGGGGTCTACTTCGACACGCACGGGGGGTTGTATGGGAATAGGATAAGTTTCTCCAGTTTTCCGGTTAAGGTAAGTTGCTTCTAATATGTAATTTCCCGATGAAATATTGGCAGGAGGTAACATTCCTATTCTTTCAATAATTTCAAACCCGACTTCAGACTTTTTTGTTGGAGACAGACCAGGGTATAAACTCCCCATTCCAATAGCGCGATCGTGAATGAAACTTGTAATAGATTTTTCTGAGATATTGTCAGAAACTAATTGCTGAAATTGTGGTTGATTAATACAGCAGTTCTTTAATCTATGAAGTACAGTTTTATATCCCCCCTTTGCCCCCCTTTGTAAGGGTGGAACGTTCAAAGTCCCCCTTTCTAAGGGGGATTTAGGGGGATTATAAATGTACTTCGTAACTGTGGGAATTGCTATATTTTCTCGGCGATAAGTTAACAACACTAAACCGGACTGTAATTCTTGCCAAGAACCAGACCATTTATAGGTAATAGGTATTGGTACTCCCGGTCTAATTTTTGGCGATAAAATAACATAGTCTAATTTGACTTTTTCTTGTGGTTTATTCAGAGGATGAACCTCTACAGGTAAAAACTGATTATGATAAAGATTTAAGTTGCTATTATCTGGCAACTGCCAAGTTTTTTGTAATTGAAAATTAGGGTTTTGTTCGATGATATTAACAATAGCAGATTGAGCTTTTTTAATTCTTTTTACCGAACCTTGGTCATTAGTTTTCGTGACAAACCAAGAGAGCGATCGCACATCTTGAGGTACTTGTTTTAAATTAGTTCCTACTTGTCTACCGTAAACCTGTAAATTTTGCAAAGCACCGTAATAATTTAAGTTATGTTGATTAATTTCTGGAGTGGAAGGTAAAACTCCTAAAGTTGACCGTAAATAGGGGTCAGTTTTGATAATTTCAGCAATTACTTTTTGGTGAGGCCATTCTTTACCTAAATGAGCATAATAAACACCGCCAGGACTCAACCAGGCAGAAATTTTTCTGAAGAAAATTCCACCTACAGGCCAGATATTTAACAGCATTAAAATAATGGCTAAACCAATAGTAAACCAGCGAATTTGTTTTCCTACTTTTATCGGAAATTGCATTAAACCAAAGGCTAATAAAATTGATAAAACTGGCAATAATGGCAAAGTGTAGCGAAAATCTTTGTTGATATTGAGAGAGCAAATGAGATAACCGCCAATTAAAAATATAGCTAACCATCGGCAAGAGCGGAGGTAATTTGATGATAATTTATCCTGTTTTTTGAACGACCGAATTAGGTAAAAAAATAATCCGCCAATGGGAATAATTAATAGGGGTAAAGAAATATGATAAGGCAGCAGTTTCCAATAATAAAGCCAAGCATCCAAACTCAATAAATTGGGGTCGCCTTCAGCAATAGCAGAATCTACAGTTGCCCGTTTACCAGCAGTTAACATTAATAGCCAATTTTTTCTCGCCCAAGGGTAAAAAGTTGCTACAGATAAACACAGAGAAAAAATTAGTTGAATTAACTTTTGCCACTGCCGTTTTCTGAGAATATTTACTCCTATCGAAAGTAACGGAATGAATAGAAAAAATATGGTAGTTTGTTTAACTAAAATTGCAGCACCAAAAGCCAAACCAAAAGCAATCGCCCAAAGCCAATCTTTTAGATTTAAAGATATAAGTAAATTACAGCAAATTGCAGGTATATGAGGTACAAATATAAATCGTAAAGTTTTTGTAGTGCGGGCATCTTGCCCGCGACTGGTGTACCTCACTAATATGAAATACGCTGTATTTGCTAGAGTAGATATTCTTGACAGTAATTTATCGAAGATAGAGGTTTTTTCAGAATTAAAATTAAAATTTTCTTGGTCAATTTTTCCCGTTTTATTTTCCCTGTTCCCTGTTCCCTGTTCCCTGTTCCCTATAGGAGATATTTTTGACAGTAATTTATCGAAAATAGAGGTTTTTTCAGAATTAAAATTAAAATTTTCTTGGTCAATTTTTCCCGCTTTATTTTCCCTGTTCCCTATAGGAGATATTTTTGACAGTAATTTATCGAAAATAGAGGTTTTTTCAGAATTAAAATTAAAATTTTCTTGGTCAATTTTTCCCGCTTTATTTTCCCTGTTCTCTATAGGAGATATTTTTGACAGTAATTTATCGAAAATAGACGTTTTTTCAGAATTAACATTAAACTTTGTTTTGTCAACTTTCCCCATTCCCTGTTCCCTGTTCCCTGTTGCCTGTTGCCTATTCCCTATAGCAGATATTTTTGACAGCAATTTATCGAAAATAGACGTTTTTTCAGAATTAAAATTAAAATTTTCTTGGTCAATTTTTCCCGTTTTATTTTCCCTATTGCCTGTTGCCTGTTGCCTATTAAAATTAAAATTTTCTTTGTCAATTTTTCCCGTTTTACTTTCCCTGTTGCCTGTTGCCTGTTGCCTGTTGCCTATTGAAAAATACCAAAACGTTAAACAACAGAAACTTAAAGTCACCATTGCCGTGAGAGGATAGTCGAGTAAATACTGTAAACGATATCTATATAAACCTGGAAATAATATACATAAAACTGCTGCCCAAAAACCAACTTTTTGATTAAATAATTTTTTACCCAAACAATAAACTGAACTAAGTAAAATAGCACTAAAAAATAGATGTACTAAAGTTGCTTGGTCAGCACCCCTACCAAAAATAACTTGAAATGGAACAGTAAGAATATAAGTCAACGGCGGAACCTTCGGCGAAAGCTCCCAAAAATGCTGCCACCATTCCCCAGAAAACAGATGCACATTTTGAAAAGCACGCCAGTAAGTCAGGGAACCCGTGAGATAGTCAGCTTGATCCCAAGCAGGAACAGACTTATCAAAAGCAAACCAGAGGCGATCGCTCACCGCTGCGAATAACCATAAGATAGTTAAGGTAAGGATATGATTAGTTTTGTGTTGTTTTTTTTCTTGGGCAATCATAAATGTCAGTTATCAGTTATCAGCAAAAATTGTAATGGACTGACACATCTAAAACGGTGTAATAGTAGGGGCGGGTTTTAGCTAGAATTTTAATGCTTACTCTAAGATTTATATAAACCCGCCCTAATGTACACCCATTAGTTGTATCAGTCTACTACCGGAATTTGCACCAGCGAAAACGATCCTCAAATTAACAAACTGCAAAATCGCCGATCTTGCGTGTTTCTGGGTGATAAAATCCTAAAACAATTTTGTCTTTAGGAACTCCTTCTGCTAACAATTCTCCTGCTATACCATCTTCCATTCCATCCCGATGAATCCAAATTTTATCATCTATAATTTCTAGATGAAGTATGCAACCATGAACCATTTTATGACCTTCTACTCCCACAATCATTAATAGATAATGGTTTTGTTCTCGGTCAAAAACCGTTTTTCTTTCTACTTCGCTATCAGAATATCGCAACTTAGCGTATTCGCTGATTATTTTCTCGATTATTTGTTGATATTTACTGATGGTATCCATTTAATAATTATCTCCTCTGATTTGTGGAAAACTAATAAATTTAAGCGTTGGTTTTCTAGCATTAATTCACCAATGGGTTCGCTGAATATGCCATTATAAGGTTTTACATCTACTGCTAAATAGAGGATTCTTTCTGGATTTGTTTTTTTGAGTACATCATGGTAAACGATATACTGACCAACCGCATTTTCTAGATCGTTCATTGGGGAAGGACTTGCAAAACTTTTCAATTCTACTGCTATTTTTCCTAAAAAACAAGGTCTAAAGTTTCTCCTTTCAAGGGAATGAAAAAAATCAGCTTTAGTCTTTCAATCCCGATGCTGAGTGCCAAAGATACTGATAACTGATAACTGATAACTGATAACTGAAATGGAACCCCACTTGATAACGTAAGGGTCATCAGTTATGCTCCAATTATCTTTGATTAAAGCATTAATTAAGTTGTTATGGTAAGCATCTCTAGCTGGCATAAAGAAATACTGAGGGTAGTTTTTATATAGAAACCGGGTTTATTGAATTGTCTTACCAGGTAAACTTGCCTCTTTCCTAAAGGAAAAAATGGGGAAATTTAGAACGTAAGCTAATAGAAATAATTGTGATATAAGCTTATCGTTAAGGTTCTATTAGTAGCGGTAAATTGCGAGAATTATTAGGTTTTTCAACTCCTTTAGAGGCAGATAAATTTCTTAAGTCTAAAGGAGTAGATTTAGATTACGATAAAGAGGATTTTATGAGCGATCGCCAAACCCACGAACAACTAGAAAAAGAGGGAAAGTTAAAGAGGTTATGATAGTTGTTTCGGATACTTCGCCGATTTTTTATTTACTACTACTTTCCTGCGGGAGAGCGATCGCCAACCTTACTCTTTTTAGTCAAAATTGCTGGTTCTTGCGCTACTCCAGGTAGGCATCCCAGTAATCCTGCAAATAACTCAGCTATAGGTGGTAAAAGTGCAGGCAAGTGTTTTTCTCTCAAATTTTCATACTTTGGCTGATAAATAAAACCATGACATTGCCTAAGCTTCTCTGTAAACCAACGCAAATCAGCATTATCTTCCACTCCTTCAATTTCATTGCGGGTAGCTATAGATTCAGCAGCATCAGCGAGATCCCCATCCCACTCTTCAATTACTTCAAGAGCTTCTAGAGCTTCTGCATTATTTGCCAGTTCGGAACGTAAGTTTTCAATCTGTTCTAGTGTAAGTTTCATCATAGAGTTATTCTAATTTACTTACTGAATTTTACTACACCTTTATGATATGATAAGTTAATAACTAGAAGAAATACTCATGCAGCAAATTCAGATTGTCTTACCAGATGAGCTTGCCTCTTTCCTAAAGGAAAAATGGGGAAATTTAGAAAGTAAGCTAATAGAAATAATTGTGGTAGAAGCTTATCGCGAAGGTTCTATTAGTAGCGGTAAATTGCGAGAATTATTGGGTTTTTCAACCCCTTTAGAAGCAGATAAATTTCTTAAGTCTAAAGGAGTTGACTTAGACTATGACGAAGAAGATTTCATCGCCGATCGCCAAACCCACGAACAACTAGAAAAAGAGGGAAAATTAAAGAGGTTATGATAGTTGTTTCGGATACTTCGCCGATTTGTTATTTACTTCTAATTAAGCAAATTCAACTGCTGCCTCAACTGTACGGTCAAGTTTTAATTCCTCGAATAGTGCAACAAGAATTATCCGATGAGCGATCGCCTATTGTGGTCAAAAATTGGATTAAAACTCCCCCAAAATGGTTAATAATTAAAGAAGTTACCGTTCCTGTAGACAAGGATTTAGAGGTCTTAAATGCCGGGCAAAAAGCAGCTATGATTTTAGCCATTCAGCAAGAAGCAAATTTGATTATTATTGATGAAGCTTTAGGCAGAAAAGTTGCCCGCAAGAAAGGACTGAAAGTAACTGGATTACTTGGTATTCTGGATCGAGCTGCTCAACAAAATCTAGTAGATTTTTCCCAAGCTATTGCTGCTTTGGAAAAAACTACTTTTCGTGCTTCGTCAAAGTTAATTAAATCTCTTTTAAGTCAGTATTAATATCATGTCCGGACTAATTATGATTTGATACCTGGCCAGATCTCTTGTTTTGATCGGAGGTCAAGGTATGATAGGAAATGAAGTTTAAGTTAAGTCTGGAAAAAACAGGGTTGTATTTGTAGAAAAACGGGATTGAATACAATATACCATACGATTAATTTATAGGAAAATAACTGATGACAACTCAAGAATTAATTGATTTAAGAACTTGCATTCTCCAAGGGCGAACCGGGGATGCTTTGGTAATTATTGACGAATTGGATGCCATGAGTAAAAAAGACATCATCAGAAAAATCAAATCCTATTTAATTGTGATGTTAACTCACTTAATTAAAAATCAGGTGGAAAGACGTTTAACTAATTCCTGGGCAGTATTCATCCACAACGCAACTCTTGAAATTCAAGACTTAAATTTGCAGCCAAATAATACCTCTTATTTCATCAAAGAAAATGAATTGGATGAGATGCTAGAAGTGGCGATAGAGTTTGCTATTGGCGATGCCAGCGTGGAGGTTAAAAATGGCGCTTACAGTCCATTTAAACTGGAGGAAATGGTAGATAAAAATTCTGTAATCGCAACTGCTAAGAATTTTTTAGCTTTAACTTACGCTGATTCTGCTAAAGATTTGTTAGCTGTTATTGACGATAATTTGACTTTATTACCCGGTGGGGAAGATTGGAAATTTGGCAGGAGAAATAAGTAGTATTTTTAATTGTTAATTTCAGGAGAAAAATAACTAATGACAACTCAAGAATTAATCGACTTAAGGACTTGCATTATGGAAGGTATAAATCACGATGCTTTAGCAATTATTGACGAACTGGATGCCATGAGTAAAAAAGACACCCTTTTCAAGATAGATTCTTATTTAACTGTGGTGTTAATTAACTTAATAAAAAATCAGGTGGAAAAACGATTAACTAATTCCTGGGCTGCATCAATTCGGACTTCGATTAGAAAAATTAAAAGCTTAAATTTAAAGGAAAATAAAATTTCTTATTACATCAAAGAAGATGAATGGGGAAAGGCGATCGCGCAAGTTATAGAAGCAGCTATTCGAGATGCAAGCGTAGAAGCATTAGATGGCAATTGCAGTCCGTTTCAACTCAAAGAAATGGTGGAAACAACTCAAGTTACCGAAAATGCTTTGAGTTTATTGTCCTTAATTTACGCACATCAACCGGAGATTATAGCCGCAATTATTGACGATAATTTGGCATTATTACCCGGTGGGGAAGATTGGAAGTTTGGTAGGAGAAATAAATAGCATTGTTAACTAAGCAATCAGCAGTCAGCAATCAGCAATCAGCATAATTTTTTGGGAAATTGAGGAGAAAGTTCCAATCTATAAAAGCCTGGGATTTTAACTCAGAGCTGCTAAAAGCTGATAGCTAGTTAATTGTTGATTTCAGGAGGGAAAAAACTAATGACAACTCAAGAATTAATCGACTTAAGGACTTGTATTATGGAAGGTAGAAATCGCGATGCCTTAGCAATTATTGACGAACTGGATGCCATGAGTAAAAAAGATACGCTTTTCAAGATAGATTCTTATTTAACTGTGGTGTTAATTCACTTAATAAAAAATCAGGTGGAAGGGCGATTAACTAATTCCTGGGCAGCATCAATTCGGGCTTCAATTAGAAAAATTAAAGGCTTAAATTTAAAGGAAAATAAAATTTCTTATTACATTAAAGAAGAAGAATGGGATGAGATATTAGAAGAGGCGATTGAGTTTGCTATTCGTGATGCAAGTACAGAGGTTAAAAATGGCGCTTATAGTTCCTTTCAATTGAAGGAAATGGTGGATAAAACTTCTGTGTTCACAACTGCTAAGAGTTTTTTAGCCTTAACTTATAGTTATTCTTCTAATGATTTGTTAGCTGTTATTGACGATAATTTAGCATTATTACCCGGTGGAGAAGATTGGAAGTTTGGTAGAAGAAATAAATAGCATTTTTAATTGTTAATTTTAGGAGGAAAATAACTAATGACAACTCAAGAATTAATCGACTTAAGGACTTGCATTATGGAAGGTAGAGATCGCGATGCCTTAGCAATTATTGACGAACTGGATGCCATGAGTAAAAAAGACACGCTTTTCAAGATAGATTCTTATTTGACTGTGGTGTTAATTCACTTAATAAAAAATCAGGTAGAAGGGCGATTAACTAATTCCTGGGCAGCATCAATTCGGGCTTCAATTAGAAAAATTAAAAGCTTAAATTTAAAGGAAAATAAAACTTATTATTACATTAAAGAAGAAGAATGGGATGAGATATTAGAAGAGGCGATTGAGTTTGCTATTGACGATGCAAGTGCGGAGGTTGAAAATGGCGCTTACACTCCGTTTCAACTGAAGGAAATGGTGGATAAAAATTCTATAATCACAACTGCTAAGAGTTTTTTAGCCTTAACTTACAGTTATTCTGCTAAAGATTTGTCAGTAGTTATTAACGATAATTTTGCATTGTTACCCGGTGGAGAAGATTGGAAATTTGGTAGGAAGAATAAGTAGGAGATCTATTAAAAAAGCGATCGCTTCCATTATAATACGATCGGGACTTACGCAAAATATCAAGTTATACACCATCTGTAGGGGCGAATGGCATTCGCCCTCACTCGATATAGTGTCTGTCCTGATGATGAGTTAATAATTAGAGGAGTGAAAAATATCAAAGTGCTAAAAAAACTAAAATCATATCATAGCCTTTTTATCTACAGTATTTTAATCTTAATATCTGCCTGTAGCAACACATCAAATATTTCCGAAAACCCTACACTCACTAACAATAAAAGTTCTAAATTAGAGACATTAAAATTTGAAAAAAAGCCCATTAACGACAAAGGTGGATACTTCTATACTAACGGTGAATACGCTCTTGGACCATTCACTCCAACAATGATAAAAAAATGCCAAGAATGGGGAGGTGGAGGCAGTTGCAATAGTAACCAATGGTCAGAAAAATTATTTCTCCAAGCTTATGGAAACACAAGATGTCCGGAGGGAGCTACTCTCAACAAAATTATCGGTTATTGCGTCGAAAATAACCAAGTCATGGGTCCTTTTCCTCAAGAATTAATCACTGCTTGTGTCAAAGCTAACGGTGGAAATAGCTGTCAGTTGAACCTTTGGAATGCACGTTTTCTCTACAAATTGATGCAAGATGAAGGTATCGTGAGCAAAATAGATAAACCGCCCCAGTTTGTGATGTTAGCATTTGATGGTTCCAGTTCCCTAGACGCTTGGAAAAGATCGCGCAACTTTGCCCAAGAAATGGAGAAAAAAGGCATTAACCTACGGTTCACTTATTTTGTCAGTGCAGTATATTTTCTCAGCAAAGACAAACGAAAACTTTACGATGCTCCCGGTGGGAAAGGAAAAGGTCGGTCGGATATTGGTTGGGGTGGTACTGCGGAAGATATTGCTCTCAGACTGGAACAGGTTAACCTCGCTTATCAAGAAGGTCACGAGATCGGGTCTCATGCAGTGGGTCATTTTGATGGTAGTAAATGGAGTGAGAAAGACTGGAGCAAAGAGTTTAAATATTTTGAGCAATTTTTCTTTGGAGCGCATAAAATTAATAATTTACCAGGGTCTCTAGTATTCGATGGCAGTGCGATCGAAGGTTTTCGCGCACCACTATTAGCTCGAAGTCCTGGTTTGTATAAAGTTTTAGCCAAAAATGGTTTCCGCTATGACACTAGCAAAGTAGCATTATCTAACTATTGGCCGCGAAAGGAAAATGGTATTTGGAACTTTCCGTTAGCTAGTCTGACTAACTCTCGTGGAAAAAATGTACTGTCAATGGATTATAACTTTTATTATTTGCATTCTAAGGCAAAACCAAATCCTCGTAATGCGAAACGTTATGAGGAGGATACTCTGAAAACTTACATGAAATATTTCCAGAAGAACTACAATGGCAACCGCGCTCCTATAGATATTGGGCATCATTTTTCAGCTTGGAATAACGGTGCTTACTGGAGAGCAATGTTTCGGTTTGCTGAGTCTGTCTGTGGTTTACCAGAAGTTCGATGTATTACTTATAGCGAGTTAGCAGATTTTATGGATCTGTTGAGTGACGAGCAAATTACTGCTTATCAGCAGGGAAATTTTCCGAAAAGTTCAGAGGATTAAATCTAACATTTCAAATATTTCTTGAAAATATATCCTGTTGTTACTTAATATTTCCTGAACCCAATAATTAATCAACTGCTGCAACATCTTATCTTTTGTAGTCCAGTTAACTTTACTATCAGCTTCTTAGCTAACTTGCATAACACATTTAATATATACTTCTCTCAAAAAATCATAACCAATTATGACCATGACATAGCCAACTTAAATTTAACTCAAAATTGGTACAGCTAAAGACTCATACATTTCACTAGAAAAAGGTTGAAAATCATCATGTTCGACTATTAAATGACAAAGCAATCTCATTTGTAATGGCGCTGGTGGTAGATTTACCCGTTCTAATGTTACTTTAACTGCATCAGGATACTTTTTGAGTAGGGGAAAAACATCATTTAATAAATATCGAGGGCAAAAACCTAAAAGGTAAAAATCTTTGGTGCGTAGCATTAAAGCATTTGAGTCAAAATCATTTTGCGCATCGTGCATTAAATACAAAGTTTCTCCTACCTCTAATTTTTTGATTCTGTCAATAGTTTCAGATGCCATATATCGGAAACCATGAGTAAAGAAATATAGATGATAAGCACCATTTTTATCTTGTTCTGGGTAAGGAAAAATTTCATAATTATCTGTTACTTTTTTACCTCCGCTACGAGACAATAAAACCATAGAGTCATCTTCTGTTTTTGAGAGATTTTGCCAGCTAATAAAATCTGGATAATCTGGTCTGGTTTTCTTCATAATTCTATGAGAAAATACAGGCAATAATTCCTGAGAGCGATAAACTTTATCAAAGTCATTTAAAGACCAAACACCAGAAAAACCAATTTTTTTTGCTTCTTCTGCACCTCTAAGATAAACAAACTCATACCAATTGTTTTTATAAGTTAAAGAACCTACGGGAAACCACTTACGACTATTGGAGTCTTGCCAAGCTAGGAATAATTTTTTCATAGCAAATTTTTTCTTATTTGTAGAAGTCTATTTTGATTAATTGTCAGAATTTCTTGAGCAAATTCAATAGAAATTTCAGAAATATAATTTTTAGGTATACGTTTAAATAAAGACAAAGTATTTTCTGCTGATATATTGGCTAAATTTTGGAGCCAAATTAGAGCAGCTTTGGGATATATTTGTGCTGCATTTTTAAATACATCTAGTGTCAACATAGGTTTGTTATCTCCTATTTTATCATACATTGCCGATTTTGATTTTGCTAAATAATTTTTAACAGCTTTACTATTGATTATATTCTTCTTTTTGGAATCTAGTAATTCTCTACCTAGACTAGATGCGTGGTCAAATGTTGGTGCTAAATGTACTGAATTATTCATAATAAATCCCCAATTTTCGTGATGCCTATCGGTGTTACCTATCCAAGCATCTAATAATAAGTAACCAACAAAAGTTTCTATTGCTGTTTCAATACCTTGAGGAGGTTTCCAGTTTAAAGGTAATTTAATAGGCATAGGATTATTGGCGATCGCCTCAACTACAATATCAAGAGTATGTTCAGAAATTCTATAATTATTAGGACTAAATTTGGGATAACTTTTGTCTATTTTTACTAAAATTTGGTTACCAAGAATAAGAGTCTTATTTTGTGGTACGAAAGAAGGAGAAATTATTCCTAAATTACCTTGAAAAATTGCTAGTTCATAATGTGCATGAGGTAGGTCTAGTAACTCACATAATTCTGATGCTATTTTTTCTGACCAAGCTTCCCCAGTATCAGGTCTAGCTTTTTTGTATAAATAGTTAAGTTCATCGTGATAATACCAATTTTTTTTCTTAGTTCCAAGTTGTTCAGGTTCTGAGATTGAATCTTCTGAAACTTCAATAATTTCAAATAAATTGCACATTATTAGCTATTAATTTTTAATCTAAATTAACTTCTGCTGTTGAGTTTTAATAGAGCGATCGCCTTAATTTTTTAAATTTATTAAAATGTTGTTTAGAACTTAACTGTAGTAGTTTCCGAACGCACAGTAGGTCTATCATTATTCGTGGGTACTCGTAATAAACTCCCAGGCAAAGTCAAAACTGCTAGTGTATTTCCGAGCATATCAAAAAATTCGACACTGTAACCTGTTTCTAACCCTGGAATGTTATGACGTTCAACTATTGTGCCAATATCTCCTGCTTGAAGGTTTTCTTCTGGTGCATCTTCTAAAAGAATTACATCTGTATAAAGTTGAAAATCCATAATTTCTCCTTATGTATCAAATTTACTGTCATTTTATTTTATATATAAACAATTATATTATACCTATCATTATCAGACACAACTATTCTCTTTTTATTCACTCTTTGGAAACAATTTACAAACCAATATTATTGATTTAGTTAATTGGGATATGCTGTAATCAATCTTGGTATTTCTTTGCCTTTGTCAATTTGCCAAACAGTTTTTAAATTTAGAAGTTTACCGCTTGGAGTTAGTATTTCTGCACTAATTTCATAGCTAATTCCATAGGCTGTTTCCTTGACTATTTCTGGTTCGGCATTGAGATGATTTTGCCGAATATCCGCTTCTACCAATTATTATTTCATTCAATATTCGTGCTTTATGACCTCCTTTTGGATGTTGGATATTTATTCAACAATTAATAATGAATAATGAATAATGAATAATTAATAATTACCTCTCCTTGAAAAAAAGAGGATTGACTCAAAGAAAAAAAAATCCCCTTAAAATGCGAGGCTTTAGACCACAATTTCTCGGTAAATATTCAGTTATTTTTGATTGTTCGATAATTGCTTGAGATTGATTAGGAATTTTCATGCTAGTAAAATTACTTTTTCCTTCTTTTTTATTATCACATATTTTTAATCTATCGATCGCTTGAGATGTGAGAAAATATTTAAGCCAAACAAACATATTTTCAACAATTAATAATGAATAATGAATAATTAATAATTACCTCTCCTTGAAAATAAGAGGATTGACAAAGAGATGAAAATTTTTCTTCACAGGAGTCGATTGGATATGGCGAGGAGACCTCGCCATCCCTCGACCGCTTATTATCCCCTTAAAATGGGAGGCTTTAAGCCACAATTTTTCGGTAAAAAACATTAAAAATCTGTATTTTTTATGACTCAGAAAAAAAATATTATATAGCGTTTCCCAAGGTCATGAGGTGCAGTTATATTTTTGTCTTTTTATTCCCTGTTCGCTGTTCCCTCAAGCCTAAAATTTTGTACCTCACGCTTTTTGGGAATTGCTATAATTACTATACTTGTCGCTATTATAAAAAGAAGTACATTAAACCAAAACCATAACATGACCACAACTTTCGATTTCCAAGACGAATACGACATCATTGTAGTAGGTGCTGGCCACTCCGGATGTGAAGCAGCTCTCGCAACTGCGCGCCTCGGTTGCTGCACCCTCCTACTCACTCTCAACCTCGACAAAATAGCTTGGCAACCATGCAACCCTGCTGTTGGCGGCCCCGCAAAATCTCAACTTACCCACGAGGTTGATGCTTTGGGTGGAGAAATTGGCAAAATGAGCGATCGCACTTATCTCCAAAAACGCATCCTTAACTCATCTCGTGGGCCTGCTGTATGGGCGTTGCGCGCTCAAACTGACAAACGGGAATACGCTGCCGTTATGCGTAACATTGTGGAAAACCAAGAAAACCTCCGAGTCCGGGAAAGCATGGTGACAGACTTAGTTCTGGGAGACAACGACGAAATTATCGGAGTAGAAACCTACTTCGGTGTCGCTTTCAAATGTAAAGCTGTCATCCTGACCACCGGAACATTCCTTGGTGGAGTCATTTGGGTAGGCAACAAATCAATGCCAGCAGGTCGCGCGGGTGAATTTCCTGCCATCGGTCTCACCGAAACCCTCAATAAACTTGGCTTTGAAACCGGGCGACTGAAAACTGGAACTCCCGCCAGAGTTGACAAACGTTCTGTTGACTACACTGACCTGGAAGAGCAACCAGGGGATGAAAAAGTGCGTTGGTTTAGTTTCGACCCGGAAGTGTGGGTGGAACGGGAACAAATGTGTTGTTATCTGACCCGCACTACTGAAGAAACTCACAAACTAATTCGCGATAATTTGCACTTGTCTCCTGTTTATGGTGGGTGGGTGGATGCGAAGGGTCCCCGTTATTGTCCGAGTATTGAGGATAAAATTGTTCGCTTTGCTGATAAAAGTAGTCATCAAATATTTATTGAACCGGAAGGTCGTGATATTCCTGAACTTTATATTCAGGGGTTTTCTACTGGTTTGCCTGAGAAATTGCAATTACAAATGTTGCGCAGTTTGCCTGGTTTAGAAAATTGTGTGATGTTGCGACCTGCTTATGCTGTGGAATATGATTATTTGCCTGCAACTCAATGTTATCCGACATTGATGACTAAGAAAATTGAGGGGCTATTTTGTGCTGGTCAAATTAATGGTACCACTGGATATGAGGAGGCGGCAGCTCAAGGTTTGGTAGCGGGAATAAATGCGGTTAAATTTGTTAAGAATCAAGAGATGATTATTTTCCCCAGGGAACAAAGTTATATTGGTACTTTGATGGATGATTTATGTACAAAAGATTTGCGAGAACCCTATCGAATGTTAACCAGTCGTTCGGAATATCGTTTGATTTTACGGTCGGATAATGCTGACCAAAGACTAACTCCTTTGGGTCGAGAAATTGGTTTAATAGATGACCGTCGGTGGGAGTTATTTGAGAGTAAGCAAGCTAATATTATTGCTGAAAAAGCTCGGTTAAATTCAACTCGAATTAAAGAATTAGAAGAGGTAGCTATTAATATAGTTGCTGATACTCAGACAAAAATTAAAGGTTCGATTACTTTGGCGGAACTTTTGCGCCGACCTGGTTTCCATTATGTGGATTTAGAAAAGTATAATTTGGGAAATTTAGATTTGAAATTAGTTGAAAAAGAGGGAGCAGAAATAGATATAAAATATTCCGGTTATTTGCAAAGACAACAAAATCAAATCGACCAAATTAGTCGGCAAGAAAATCGAAAATTACCAGCTAATTTAGATTATTTTGCTATTTCTACTTTGTCGCTAGAGGCGCGGGAAAAATTGTCAAAGGTTCAGCCTTTAACTATTGGGCAGGCTTCTAGGATTGGGGGAGTAAATCCGGCGGATATTAATGCTTTGTTGGTTTATTTGGAAGTGCAATATCGACTTGTGGGAGTTAAAAGTTAGAGGTTAAAATTCAAAAGTAATCTTTGACTTAGTTTTCGGTATCTGTCGATAATTTGCAATTTTGTAGGGGTTTGGTCTCCAAACCCTTTCTTGATATTCCAGCTTAATAAAGAGGCGATCGCCATTTCATCCTTACCCAAAAGAAAGATAATCCACTGTGAGGTTGAAAGCACAGTCATGTGCAGTGGTTTAGGAATAGCCAATATTAGTTAAAGCGCTCAACTCTTTAGTATTTAAAGGAGTAGTGAGACGATTAAAAGCAGAACCCAGAGGGTGGTCAAGAGGTTGTTGGGGATTTTGGGGATCGATTAGTTCCCAACTTGGTTGTTGAAAATCACGCAGGTCGTATAGAGTTCCATTCGATGAATCCTTGTGGTATTCATATAACTTGTGAACTCGTAGAGGTTCAAGGGTACTTTTTTCACCACTAAACATTCCTTTTAAACAGTTTGCACCTCGTTGAGCAATCTTTTCATCTTCACCTAGAAAATAAACACCAACATTCCAAGAACCTAGAGATCGGGCCTGTTCAAATCTTTTGATATACTCTTTAATGTGTATTTCTGCTCCTTGAGCATGAGCATTGATGTATTCTCGCTTTAAAGTTTGCCCTGTAGTTTTGCTAAGTCCTGTTGTTTGACTATCACTTGTACTAGCTGTTTCTGCGGTAGAGGATTGTGGTAATGTCTCTGACCATTTTTTGGCTATGTCAGGAATTATATGTTCAGCAGCGATCGCTCCTATTTTTACTGCTAACAAGTGTTGTGGGTAAGCTATTTCTAGACCTAAAGATGCGAACTTTATGAGTGTTCCCATATATTGAGCAATATCACTGGATTTCCCACCACCTGTGCTGCTGCTAATGCTTCGACTATTGGTAACTGTACGCTGTAATTCTTCAGATATGGTCTTAGTAAAGTTTTCATCTAGTGTCACTTTGCTTAAAGAAGACACTTGCCCCAGTAATTCACGCAGGTTATAGATAATTTGGTTGACTTCTGTTTCCACCATTGGTTCTGCAATCACCATGTAGCTGAATGGTGAACCCTCCAAGCTGCGCAATAAGCGATCGATTTGAGAATAACCAAGGTTAACGGAAGGAATCCCGGTGATAGCTGTGGGATAGTTAAACTGCTTTAAGGGTTCCTCAATCTGAGTTTTAAATTGGGAATCATTAGGTAAGTAAAGCTCTAGCTCTGTACCTGGCAAATTTCCCTTTAACATTGCTTGCAGGTTATCCACAAAATCTGTATTTCTGCTGCGCGTCCCTAAATATACATGGTTATTGCTGCCGTCGCTGTTAATCATAAAAACTAGGTTATCGCCTCCTAAATTGTGACAAGCAGAAAAGCTGAGTTGCAATGCTGTTAATTGTTCCTCTAGAGAATTAACTTTTGAATCATCTATCGATTTTAGATGCAAGAAATATGGATTTCCTACTGCTCCAACTGTTGGTGGAAAATAATTAATATATTCTGACTTTTTAAAGGATTGACCTAAATATTCCCTTCCTAAACTCAAGAGTAAAGAATGGGACATGACATTGGCTACTTGGATTGCGAGGTTTATCTGTTGCAGTTCCTGGGGTTGAAGTCGATCTGTCATTTTGTTAAATTTTTGCGCCTGAATAGTTGAGTTTGTTTTGAAAGAATTTGGATTTAGTTTAATAGCGTTTAAGGGTTAGCTGAATAGGATTTTAAAAGCTCAGAACTTACGCAAAATATAAATCATACACTATCTGTAAGGAGGCCGTTCACCCCTACTAGATACGATGATTCTGCGTAAGTCCTGAAGCTAATCAACTAGGATTCTAGCATCATCAACTTTCTCGTCTATGGCTTTACGTATCGCTATTCTAGTGACTGAAGTAATATTTTCCTGCTGTTTACTAAACTCATCTTTGATTTTATTCCTTAATTCTTCTTCCTTTTCTTTCAGAATTGATGAAATTTTATCATCTGAAAGGGTGTAAATGGGAAACCTATTAAGGACATAATTAATCAAAAATCCACTTAATACAAAAGATAATCCACCTGTAATTACATCCAAAAATATTGGTAATGCAATCTCAAGGATGACCATAACAGCAGTCAAAGCACCGCTAACCACCAGTGCTACTATCGGAAAGTTTTCTGCAACTTTGACTGAATCTTCTGGATTAATATAATTTTTTATTTGGTCAAGTACATCTTTATCTAAAATTCTAGATTGTTGATTTTTTTCAAGAGAAAGGGTACCAGGTTGAAGACGATATGCTTGACAAATTTCGTTTAGCTCTTGTGTAAGTTGACCCTCAATATCTGTCAAATACTTGTCTAATAGAACGGTTACTTCTTCATATAAATCACGACTATAAAACCATTCTTTCAATCTTGCTTGTATTACATCTTCAAGTTCTTCCTTAGTTTTTATTTTCCTGTTCCGAAAATCTATGAGAGAAGGTTTTATAATTTCAGGTAGAATCTTCTTTACCATGAAATCCACTAATTCATCCAAGAAATTATTAAAATTGTTTTCGACAATATTTTCTAAATTATATTGAAGAAAGTTATCTATTTCCTCCTTGAAATCGACTGTTTTAACATCTAGTCTTCCCCAACGAGCTAATCCTGTAGCAACACAAACTTCTGGTTCGGTATCCATTTGATATAGTGAATGTGAATCTGGAAAAACTTTTTGGCATATTTCTTCAATAAAATCCATCCTAGCTCCACCACCAGTCACAAGTATTTTGCTTGGTAATATCTTTTTTGCCTCAAATTTTTGTTTTGCTCTTATTAATTGCTCATGGAAGGCTTCTTTCCAACTCCGATTCTTTAAATCTGGTAATTTTGTGTTTAGAATTGATTCCATAATTTCAGAATTTACTTTCGGGCAAAAGTAAAGATCTTCTTGTAAAGGAAAACATCCACTGTCATACAGTCCACTCTTACTAAAATACTCTTCTTTAACTTTGCGGCATATAATTTCAAACTTCTTGATGTCTTTTGGATTAACCTGAAAATGATTATCTATTTTATCTTTGTTCTTATGATTTTCACAACAATGTTTAAAAATTTCTTTGTCTATTAGTGATGCCCCCAGAGCGTAACGATGTTCTCCAAAATCTTCAACTTTTTTCTCACTCGCAAATGTAATATCTGTAGTAGATGAACCAATATCAATTATAAGAAATCCTTTTCTTATTTGTTCAATTGTCACTTTCTTGCTTTCATAAGCGTGTATAAAAGCTGCCCTTGACTCTGGGACAACCTTAATATTAGACAAGCCAGCATCATACATCAGTTGTTTATATCTATCTACATCTTCTTGTAACCATCCCGATGGATGACCAATAAAAAAACGTTTTTCAATTACAGGGTCGAGTTGTTTGGATTTTTTTACAATGTCATAGACTGCTGTGACGAACTTCTTTATAAGTTTTGGTGAAAAATCCTCATCAGAGGGGGATTTCTTAAAAGATATTTCAAATTCTTTTGCTTGAGACGTTTCTAGGTTTGTATATGCATCATAACCAATGATAGGCAAATTTCGTCGATTGTAGGCAAGTGCAGTCATTACAAATCTCTTCTTTTGAATTTCAATAATTTCTGGCGATTCTTTTCCCCCACTTGAAACAGATGCCAAGGCTGTTTTGCTATGTCCCAAATCAAAACCAATAATTTGATAATTTTCAGAATTACTATTCATAATTTTGACCTCAATAAAACTACAATATTTGTGCCGATAATTTTTGATTAAAAAGATACTGGCTTCACAACACGACCAGTTCTAATTACTTCATTATCTTTAATCAAAGCTGGGGTAAGAGCTATGTATTCTCTAACTTTTGGATCTATATTTTTCACAAAATCAAATTTAGATGTGTCCTCTATCCCTGGCTGATAAAATACTACATCAATACCATTGTTCTTTAAAAGATTAAGAAGTTGTTGACTCAGGTGAGTCTGTTCATCAGAAACCTCTCCAAAGAAATTTTGAAAAAAGTTTAGTATGTCTTCATGGTCTTCTAACTTGGGAATTGAAGGTTTAGGTTTTTCCTGTAGTTCATTAATTTCTTTTGCCACTTGATTATCAATATCTTCAAATTTTTCATGTAAAAAATCAAGGATGTCCTCCATAAATTTAACTTTATTTAGTTGGGGTTTTGCTAAATTAGTCTTCTGTTGAGGTTGTAGCTGTTTTCTATCACGTTGATACACAAAAAATGCTATTATTCCTGCTATCAAAAAGCCAATCAAAAATCCTATAGCAATAGCCATTAAAGGATTAATTTGATTAATATCTGATAATTTATCAAGTTGCTCTTTATACTCACTTAAGTCAAGAAGATTCTTCTGAAAATCAGGATAGTAACTAAGCTTCTTCTGAAAATCAGGATATTCCTCTATACCATTTTTAAGAACATTAGGAGATTTATCGGCAATTTTACGAATATTTTCAATTAATTCCGCTGAAATCTTTGGAACCTGTTTTTGAATCTCCAAGTACCCAACAAAACTGCCAATAATTCCTCCTATACCACCACTGAGAGTGGCAATAGTTATCATAGCTTTAGAACTTTTCTTTGATGGTAATTTTATGGAGTCTTCCACATCAGAGTCTAAGGGAAAATCAGGTGGTATGGCTGCTTTCATCAAGCTCAACGATCGCTCTATATCTGCTAACCCTTTCAAAGCAATACGAGCTTGCGATCGCGTTAATTCTGGAATATATTCTCCCCTAATGTTTCTCAGAATCTTAATATCATTTTGGATTTTATCAATTATGTAATTTGGGCTATTATTTTGACTAAATTGAGCTTTGAGTTGTTTTTTTCTGTTTTCATCAAGATATTCTAATAGTCTCTTCATAAGCTTAGGTGAGATTAAATTTTTTAAGGGTGACTGAGGTTATCCCAACACCAAAGGGCGATATTGAATATTCTGCACTATTTAACATTATAAATAACTGACAAAGATTGCTGTACCAAATTTCTAAACAACTTAAGACTGCTACGAGCAAATCTGAAATTTTGCCAAAAGGTTAAACAATCATTGACAAAAACTCAAAAAAATGATAATAGAGTTATGTAGTTAGCTAAAACTCATTTATATTTTATATTCCCGGTTGCCAGCTCCTGTATTCCATGTTCCCCTTTCCAAAATTTAAGATATATAGCTTAAATGCTGAACAACTTATAAACTATAGTTAAAATGTCTATAATTATTCTCATTATGAGACACAGTTACTAGATAATCTTGGTAAACTAAAATATCCGAATCAAAATTAAACAAACTCTTAAATCAAAAATAATTGAGGATAGGGAGTAAAAAAAGAGTATGACCACGAACTACCAAAAAACTAAAGAAAGTTCAGAAAAAACAAGATTTCAAGAGCCTATTTCGGTAGAAAATCTTGCCGACAATTTGATGGAAGATATGTTCCGTGATATTGACCGAGTATTGGATGGTGGTACTCGTTTGCCGACTCAAGCAACTAGACCAGAAATTGTCTCTTTAACACAGATTAAAGTTCCTGAAATTGTTCTGCCTCAAAAGAAGACTCAACCTCAAGAAATAGACAAAGAAGAAAAGGCAAAATTAGCCAAAGCAGAAGCAGAAAAAAAACAAAGTCAATCATTAGATAAACTACTTTTAGGAGCAGCTTTTGCCTCTATATTAGTCACCCTTTCTTTATGGTTAGTAAATAGAGGAGGTCTCAATAAAATTTTGGGTTATTTAGGTTATGTAGAAAAGCCAAGTGAATCATCAGAAACTTTAAGTCCAAGAGCAGTAGCAGATAAAGAATTTGCTGAATATATAGAGCGATCGCTCCAGATGATTGAACAAAAAGAAGCAGTTCGCAAACAACAACAACAAATTCCTGGTATACCACCCGCTCCAGCAAGCAACAACTTACCAACAGTACCAGTACCTGCAAACCAACCGACAAACACTAGCTTACTATTACCGCTCAACCGACTGGTCGATCTCATGGAGGCACAAGTAGCAAAAGAACCTATAACTATTCCAGAAACTAAAGTGGTGGTAATTCCTCCAGTGCCAACTGTTGTACCTTCAGCAGTAGCAGTAGCACCAAAACCTGCCGAATCTTCCCCAAAGCCATCAGCAGCATCTGCATCTAATGCTTCTGCCTCCGCAGATGCTGCTGAAAACGTTACAGAAAGGTCGGAAGCAACAAAAACTGCAAAACTAGAAACGGCAAAAGTAGAGGAGAAACCTAAACCAGAAACGGCAAAAGCAGAAACCGCAAAAGTAGAGGAGAAACCTAAACCAACACAAGAAGTAGCAACAAAACCAGAAGCAACAAGCCAACAGGAAGCATCATCCCAGTCCCAAGCTGAAACTAAACCAGAAGCAGAAACTCAATCTGAAACAGAAGCAAAATCAGAAGAGTCACAAACGCCAACACAACCAGTACAATTACCTCCACCGCCAGCAGAAATACCTGCAACGAATACAGTGACAGAAAGTCAAGTTCAGATTCCTATTAATACCTTGGTAGGTATTTTGGAGTTAGGGGAACGTTCGGCGGCTTTATTTGAAGTAGAGGGTGTAGCTCGTCGGATATATGTAGGCGAGAATATTGGTGGTAGTGGTTGGACTCTTGTTAATGTGGCAAACCAAGAAGCTGTGATTCGCCGTAATGGTGAAGTTCGTTCTGTTTTTGTAGGGCAACAGTTTTAGTTTAAGGGAACAGGGAACAGCTTATCTGTGGGAAAAATATTTCCCTATCTTACGGTTTGCGATCGGCATAAGTCCTAACCAACCTATTCTTTGCTATATAAGCTATCAAGTTAAATAGACATCTGGTGGTAATAAAAAATCAAATCAACTATCGTACAGAAATTATCAATTCTTTCCCCCTACTCTGTACGGACGTTGCATGCAACCTCCCTACTCCCTCTTTTGGTGGAGATGTCTAATTTTCCACTGCCTAATCCTCCTAATTTTATATCATCTTGACCAAAAAATCAGGTTTCAAGCCTCTGACTTTCCTCGGTCATGCTGCGCAAACAGGCACAGAGGTACTGATAACTGATAACTGATAACTGATAACTGATAACTGAAATAACTATGGGTTTATTTGACGATTTCAGCGAATTTCTAGAAAATAGGCTTGAAGAGTTTCTGCGGAATAATCCTCATTTAGAACTTCAGGCACTCGAAGAGCAACTACGCAAACAAGAAGAAGACACCTTGCGTCTGATAGTGCAACTCCAGCGCCAAGAAAAAAAATCAGAGCAAGATATTCTTTCAACAGCGCAAGAAGTGAAGCGTTGGCATAACCGAGTGGAAAAAGCACGAACAGCTAATAGACCCGATCTAACTCACGCGGCTCAAGAAAGGGAAGCATTTTTCTTACGCCAAGGTAATCAACAGTGGGGACAGATGCAAGGATGTAAGCAGCGCATCCAACAAGCGAAAGAACTCTATCGTCAAATTAAACAACGTCGGGAGGAAGTACGAGCAAAAGCTGTTCAAGCTGAAGCTAATCGTTATACTGCTAAGAATGAAAGACGTTGGGAAACCGATGGCTGGAATCAAACCAATTCCTATAATTTTGCTAATTCATTAGACCCTTTGGAAGCACAGTTTAAAAGTTTGGAAACAGATGAAGAATTAGAAAAAATGAAGCGGGATATGGGAAAGTAGTATTCATTAATTAATAATTAATAATTAATAATTAATAATTAGGGCTTGCTGATTAAATTTCAAACCATTGATTGATATTGGTATTGGCTTTTTTTGGTCGAAAAAAGTGCAAGCTTTTTGGTGTAAAAAGCTCATGCATGCTAGTATTTTGGGACGATTATGGCAGAACAATCTTGGGATAACTTTTCTTCCTACCTCCTCTATAATTCCCCGTTCCACCTGACTCCTGACTCCTGTCTCCTACCCCTACTAAAAGACTTTTGAGCGCAAGCCAATTAATTATTACCTCATTGTTTGGGGTTAGAATCCCCATGCAATCTTCCCTCCTGAGTTCTGAGTTCTGAGTTCTGACTTCTTCTTCAATAATTTTTCTCTAGAAAGAACTAAACCCGAAATGCTGAACGCCAAACTTACTGGAAGTTTGACAAGAAACATCTAGGTTCTTAACAACTTTTTGATAAATTTCCTCCGCTTGTTCGGGAGAGTTACCAATACTTGTTATACCTAATTTGCCAAATTGTGATAAACAACCCATCATGTGAAATACAGTTCCGGTCTCAGTACAACTATCAAAATGTAATTGATTAAAGGCAATAATATCCATCAAATCATTAGGTAATAAACCCCGATAAGAACTTTTTTGTAAATTATCAGTAGCTTTGTAAAATTTTGCCCGCCCCTGCTGACTATAAAATAAAGCAGTAGTACGGTCGTAACGTCCATTTGTTAATAATTTTAATGTCATAAATGGATGAGTTGTACCACCACGACGCAAGTTAATTTCAATCGCTGATAAATCCCATTTTGGGGTAGCATTTTCACCTCGATATACAGCAATAAAATCCACGCCAAATCTATCTAAAGCACCTTTTTCAGCTAAACTTTTTCCCACTTTCATTCCTAACTCTTGTAACTGCAGTCGGTAAGCTTCATCAGCAGGAAAACGACAACCAAGAAAAATTTGCCCATCAGGCCCGCCTAAAATTTGGTCATGGGTAGAAATTATTTCAACTTTTCCTTTGGGATTAATCAGACCTTGTACGCTTGGCGATCGCTTCACATCTCCTTCTATAAAAGCTTCTGCGATCGCTCCTAACTCAAAAATACGCTGACTAAAATTTTCCCAAGTCTCATCACCAGACTGAAAGCGCAGTGTGCTAAAACTATCGCATATTGCTGTCACTCTGTCACTGTTAACTTTTCTATGTAATGGTTGTAAGTCTAATAACGCATTACCTTCGCCAGAAAAACCCTCATTCAACTTAATCACAATTCGTTGTAGGTGAGGTTGACGCTCCCACAACTGCGCTGTTACTAATGCCAAATCATCAACATTCCAGACTAACTCACTCCCATCAGGATGAGGTATATCGCATTCAGCAAATATCTGCCTGCTGCCACTTTTAGTTCCCCAACAATTCAAATCTGGGTCTGATGCTAATAGAGGAATACCTAACTGTAGGGATAGCTCTCGCTCAAGTGAAGTGGAGTTATAACAAACCATGTAGGACTTATCCCGGCGCAATGCTAAACGAATACGCTCAATGAGACGGGGACGTTCTAAAATTTTTTCTGTTAGAGGTCTTGCAGAAGTATCATAGGTGGCAAATAGGAGTAGTCGCTCGCGAGCATGGGAAAATGGGATTCCTGGTAATAGTTGTAAGTAATAGTCAATGATGCTCGGATGTAGAGGTTCGGAAGTAATGTAAATTAATCTAGTTCGGGGGTTACGCAGACGAATTAAAGAAAATAGATATCGTTCTTCATAATTATGACTGCCCTCTATCTTTTGCAATTCCCGTTGGTCCAGTGTCACAGAAGGAATAATCAAAATATCGGAGTCACCATGGTCACATAAATCTATACTTTCCCAGCGATCGCGTAAAGAATTTTGTAGCTCTCGAAATCTTGAGGCTTGTTTTGCTTCATAAATATGTAGTTTTGTCATCACATTTATACATTATTCTTAAGTTTTACAAGAGATTCGGTGGTATATGATCTACAAATATTAACGATAAAATGCGGGCATCTTGCCCGCCAGATGTACCTCACTGATATGAAACATACTATATATAACTATAGCAGGTAACAGACAAGCTTTTGGGGAAGGCATTGAGGGCAATGGTTTTCCATGGTATGCGATCGCATTCTCATGCTCAAATTCCTCTGTACTTAGATCGCAATTTTTCTAGAGAAAGTCTGAGTCATGTCAATTTTATCAATTTTTGCTACAAATAACTAGGGTATTTCTTAGGAGTCAGGTAGGGGAGCAGTCGGATTGGCGACTTACAGAACGAATAGCTTCAATACCAGTTTTGAGCTAGTAAATTCTCTTTTTTCTCAAAGGGACATTTTCTGTAAAGTATTTAGATCGCACTTATTATTCGTAACATTCTTTTTTTGAATTGGTATAATAAGGCAGGAGAAAGGTACAAAATTGGAAGTCGGGAATAGAGATGAATATTGAACTGTACCTCACCATCTTAAAAAGTGCTGTAAATTTTATATTTCCAGTTCCCTAAAATTTTCCTGATAGTTAGTTTGGAATTTCTGAGAATACAAAGTTAAGTTAAAATGGACTAATAAAAATAATAAAGTAATATGAGTTCTAATCTAAGAGAACTTTCCTTAATTAGCTAGAGATTTTAATCCCTGGCAGATAATACCGATGCTGGAAGATTTAATATGACTGATTCTAATTTTAATAACGAATTACAATGGACCGCAGAAGCTCAAATTAAATTAAAAAACATTCCCTATTTTGTGCGAACTCAGGCCAGAAAGCGAATTGAAGATTTGGCCAGAGAAGCAGAGCAAGAAGTCGTCACAGCAGAAATAGTTGAGCAAGCTCGATTAGAATTTGGCCAGTAGGATAATCAAGTCAAAAGTCAAAAGTCAAAAGTTAAAAGTCAAACCACCCCTAACCCCTCTGGTGGAGGGGAAGTAGGGGATTTGAGCTCCGCTCCAAAAATATTTCGCCATTTCTTGGCGGGGTGGCGCGACCCAATCCTGTTTGATAACACCATCCCCATCAACACAATTGTGATGAGGAAAACAATTATTCTTTGAAGTCTAGAAAAAGGACTCATAAAGCCTTAGACTGGAGTGTTGCAGATAGTCAAGTTTGAGGTCTACAAAATCAACAGTGAGAAAAATTATAATTGCTGGGAACTGGAAAATGTACAAAACCCAAGCAGAAGCTAAAGAGTTTCTCCAGGGTTTAATGTCTCAACTCACAGAAATCCCTGAAAAACCTGAAGTAGTTCTCTGCACTCCCTTTACTGCACTAGATTTTATGTCAAAAAATTTGCATGGGAGTCGGATAAAGTTGGGTGCCCAAAATGTTCATTGGGAAGAGGAGGGAGCATATACAGGAGAAATTTCTGGTCCAATGCTCAAGGAAATTGGAGTTAGTTATGTAATTGTTGGCCACAGTGAGCGTCGTCAATATTTTGGTGAAACTGACGAAACAGTTAATTTACGCTTACAAGCTGCTCAGAAGAATGGTTTAACCCCTATTCTTTGTGTGGGAGAATCTAAGGAGCAAAGAGCGGCTGGTGAAACAGAATCACATATCTTTTCTCAATTGGCCACAGATTTAATTGATGTGGATCAGGAAAATCTAGTAATTGCTTATGAACCTATCTGGGCAATTGGTACTGGCGATACTTGTGAAGCTACAGAAGCTAACCGTGTTATTGGTTTAATTCGGAGTAAGTTAACTAATTCTAATGTCACTATTCAATACGGTGGGTCTGTTAAACCTAATAATGTTGATGAAATTATGGCTCAACCAGAAATTGATGGTGCTTTAGTTGGGGGAGCAAGTTTAATGCCAGATAGTTTTTCTCGTCTGATTAATTATAAATAATTTAAGGATTTTTGATAATTAATTAGACTTCTTTGAGAAATTAAAAAAGGGAGGAAAAAAGAGTATGTTACAGCAAAATAGAAATATAAATTTACAAATTTCCTAAACAATTTGCACTATAACATAACTATAAATTGGTGGCAATAATTATGGATAATCAAACCTCACTATCATCTATAGATTTGGTTTAATAATTCGACCTAGTTTTTGCTCTACTAACAGTTATAGTTGACAATTTTTTTCTTCCCTTTTGCTTAAATTATCCTAAAATCAATTCTCTTGAAGAAGGCAGCTATGCTGAAGGCAAAAGGTCTAATTCTTATGAATAGTCAACAATCGGCCACTTTGTGTCTCATAACCCCAAACAATTTTCAGTACTGTGTAGACGGTGCGGTATTTTAGCAGAAGGAAGAACAAAGAAGGAAGAAGGAAAAGTCTTACTTTGTCTGAGTTTTAAACTTTTGAACTGTCCTAACCTTTCCTTCGACTGCTATAAAACCGCCACAGAAAAGATAAATTATTTAACTGTTACTGCATTAATTATTAAACATCATTAAAATGCACAATTACTATCAAAATTTTGCTTGGGGAAAACGTACCTATATTATGGGTATTTTGAATGTAACGCCAGATAGTTTTAGTGATGGTGGTGATTTTAATACATTAGAAACATCTTTAAGACAAGCAAAAAAAATGGTAGAATCTGGCGCTGATATGATTGATATTGGCGGTCAATCTACTCGACCAGGGGCTGAAGTTGTGTCTCTGGAGGAGGAATTTAATCGGGTTTTACCAATAATTAAGTTATTAAGAAATCAGCAAAATATTTGTGCTGAAATCCCAATTTCTGTTGATACAACTAGGGCAGTAGTTGCACAAAAAGCTGTGGAGGTTGGTGCTAATTTAATTAATGATATTTCTGGGGGTACTTATGACCAAGATATGTTTTCGGTGGTTGCTACTCTTAAAGTACCCATTGTATTAATGCACATTAAGGGTACGCCAAAAACAATGCAACAATTGACAGATTATCAAGATTTAATTGGGGAAATATATCAATTTTTAGAGAGTCGAATAGAGGCGGCTATAACAGCGGGAATTGAACGGGATAAAATTATTATTGACCCTGGTCTTGGCTTTGCTAAAAATTACGAACAAAATTTAGAAATTATCCGTAATTTATCAAAATTTAGAAGTTTAAATTGTCCGATTTTAGTAGGATTATCTCGTAAAAGTTTTATTGGTAAAATTTTAAATCAACCTGATGCTAAACAAAGAGTTTGGGGAACTGCTGCAGGTTGTGTGGCAGCAATAGCTGAATCTGTAGATATTTTACGAGTTCACGATGTGAAAGAAATGTCTGAAGTTTCTCGAGTTGCAGATGTTATTTTTAGGAAGGAAGAAAAAGGATTAAACAATTAAGAATTCAGAATTCAGAATTTAGAAGTCAGGAGTAGGGGCAAACGGCCGTTTGCTTCACATAACTATCGTTAACGCCTGTACAGTTTAACTATTATCAATTAACTTTTAATATAAAATCCGGTATACAGTAATCGCAAAATTATTTCCTCTTAGTACAGATGTTCTGTTGAATATGAATTTAAAAATTTAATAGTTCAAATCCTTTCTTTCTTCGTACCTCCTGATTCCTGACTCCTGACTCCTGACTCCTGACTCCTGACTCCTTAGCAATATGATAACTAATTATCCCGAACTATATAACTTTAAATAATGTCTCGCTCTAAAGCCCTATATTCTTATATATTAATACGTTTGCTATTAGCCCCACTGATGTTATGGACTATTAGCACATTAGTTTTCTTGTTATTAAGAGCAACACCGGGAGACCCCGTAGATGCTATTCTTGGACCAAAAGTATCAACTGCAACGAAAGAAGCTCTGCGAGTAGAACTTGGTTTAGATGGCTCACTACTAGAACAGTATCTTAATTATCTAGGAAAATTACTCAGTTTTGACCTTGGTACATCAATGACTACTCGCGGGGAGTCAGTCTGGCAAATTATTCAAAATTATTTTCCTGCCACTGTAGAATTAGCAGTATTTAGTATGGCGATCGCTCTAATTGTTGGTATTACTGTTGGTTCTATTGCTGCTTCTAACCCTGATACGAAGTTAGATATTGGTGGGCGTTTATTCGGAATTATTACTTATGCAGTTCCACCTTTCTGGGCTGGGATGATTTTACAATTAATTTTTGCAGTACAGTTAAAATGGTTTCCTTTAGGTACTCGTTTTCCTATTACTGAAAATCCGCCTCCAACCATTACAGGTTTATATACAATTGATAGTATTTTTAATGGTAATATAAATCATTTTTTCACCTCTATATATTATTTAGCTTTGCCGAGTTTAACATTAGGAATTTTGCTTAGTGGTATTTTTGAAAGAATAGTCAGAATTAATCTCAAACAAACACTAAAATCTGATTATGTAGAAGCTGCTAGAGCTAGAGGTATTCCCGAATTGAAAATACTATTTGCTCATGCTTTCAAAAATGCCATGATTCCAGTAATTACAATTTTAGGATTGACTTTTGCTGCTTTATTAGGAGGAGCAATATTAACTGAAGTAACTTTTTCTTGGCCTGGTTTAGCGAATAGATTATATGAGGCAATTAGTTCGCGAGATTATCCTACAGTACAGGGAATTGTGGTATTTTTTGCCGGAATTGTTGTGGTAGTTAGTATTTTTATTGATATTTTAAATGCTTATATCGATCCGAGAATTAGGTACTAAAGTTATTGGAAAAATTTTTTGCTGTTTGATTAAGAAAAGCAGGGAATAGGGAATAGGGAATAGGGAACAGTGGGAAAAGCATTTCTCTGTCCAAGGTTAATTATCAATCTATGTCCTATAAGGTTAAATAATAGGCTTTTACTCATACTTTTAATTCTATAAAGCTGATAGCTGAGGTGCTGTTTGCGCAGCATTCCGCAGGAAATGCTTACAAAAAATCAAACATTTTGAAGGAGTTGAAGGTTAAAAAATGCAGAAATTTTTTACTTATCTTATAGCTGCTATTTGTCTAATTCAGGTTAGTCATTTTTATGTAACTGACCACAGGGTGAATGCTCAAACTGAGGTAAATATTCCGACATACCTCAACGAAGGAGGAATCAAAGTTTATCCAGTTGATGAAGCTAGTAAAAACCCAGATTTTTTAAAATTTCGGCAAGAATTAGAGCAGGCTATAACTAATAAAGATTTGGGTTTTTTAATCAAACATACAGATGAAAATATTCAACTTTTTGGAACCTACCAAGGAATAGACACTTTTATGAATTTTTGGGAACTTGATAAACAGCCACAACAGTCCAGGCTATGGAAAACTTTAGAAGATACGATTAAATTGGGGGGAAAATTTCAAGATAATAATTTCAATTTTTTTATTGCTCCTTATACTTTTTTTACTCCAGGAATTAGCGATTTTTATTCTAAAATAATTGTCACCGACACAGATGTTGCGATGAGAAATATTCCTTCATCAGAAGGAGAAATTTTGGGCTTACTTAGTTATGATGTTGTGAGTTTGATTTCTCCGACACAGTCTGATATAGAAACACGCCAAACAAACCCGCCGTTAGAAACAATAGATGGAGAAACATATCCTTGGTTAAAAGTACAAACAGCAGAAGGTATTCAAGGATATGTTTATGGAAAATATCTCCGCCAACTATTAGATTATCGTGTTGGTTTTAAAAAGAAGAATGATACATGGAAAATGGTTTTTTTTGTGGCAGGGGATTAATATCAAATCCGGTTAAATACTTATTCTGTAGTTGGGAGTGTGGGAGTGGGGGAGTGGGGGAGATTGAATAAACTATAGAATTATCAACTTATGTTATGTAACCGGATTCTATATAATACAAAATCTGATATTATTCATATCATCCCATGATTATGCAACGCCGGATAAAACAAACAAAGATTTAATTTGGTAGATACTAATATAAAATATCAACTTCCTTCTTCCTCCCCTCGCATCATCGGGGGGCAAGAGGGGATTTTTCCTTCTGCCTTCTTTCTTCTTCCTTCTTCCTTCTTCCCTCTTCCCTCTTCCTTAAAAAATTAACCCCGTAATCATACCAGCCAATAATATAAAACCAATCCAAACATTTTGTCTGAATATCTGACCGTAGGGTTTTAAAACTTCTTCTTGCCGTAATTTTCCATATTGAATAGACCAGAAAACTGTAGCAATACCAAGAGCTATCCAAAAGCCAAAATGTAGCTCCATTTCTATTCCTAATACTCCCAATAAAACGGCAGTCAAAAAGAAAAATATAGCTACAGCATTAGCTGCATATTCACCAAAAAATAGAGCGCTCGAATTAACCCCTAAAACTCGGTCATCTTCCCGATCGCTCATGGCATAAACCGTATCAAAACCCAAAGTCCAAACAATAGTAGCGCCCCACAAAATCCAGGTAGCAGTGTCCAACTCAGCTACTGCAGCACTCCAACTAATTAATACAGCAAAACCCCAAGCAATAGATAATACTAACTGAGGTACTGGAAAAAATCGTTTGGCCAGGGGATAACAAATAATTACCGGAATTGCTGCTACGGAGAGCCAAAAACTAAGTCGGTTGAGATAAAGTGCTATAACTCCAGCACAGGCAAAAGCAATAATGGCAATAACAATACCTGTTTTAATAGTCAAGGCACGGGACGCCAGAGGGCGATCGCGAGTTCTCTCCACTTCTGGGTCAATATCTCGGTCCCACAAATCGTTAATTACACAACCTGCTGCACTGGTGGCCAAAGTCCCGACAATAATTACTCCGACTAATGGTAAGGGTGGCGTTGCATGAGTAGCCAAAAATATAGCCCATAGGGCAGGAATCATTAAAATGAAGCGTCCGGCAGGTTTATCCCATCTTAGAAGCCTGATTACTTTCATCAAAGTTGATTCTGATTGAGGAGCATGAGATTGGGTCATTTCAGTTATCAGTTATCAGTTATCAGTTATCAGTACCTCTAGCTTCAGCCATAAACTTGAAATACTGAAGTTTATTTTTTTATTTCCTTTATTACCTTAAATAATGGTATTTTGTCAAGGGTTAAAGGCCATATTACTAATTTTCAATCATAATCAAAAAGATGACATTATTTAATTTAAAATTTATGCAACTTGTAAATTTAAACACATTTATAAAATATGGTTACATCTGTTCCTTTAGTAAAAATACCTTTGATATCGGATAACCGAGAACAGATATTAGCAGCAATAGATATGGGTACTAACTCTCTACATTTGGTAGTAGTGAAAATAGACCCCACTTTACCTGCTTTTACAATTATTGACCGAGACAAAGAAACGGTAAGACTCGGAGACTGTGAAGCGAATGGTAATTTGAAAGCAGAAGTAATGAATAGAGCGATCGCTACCTTAGACCGCTTCCAAAAAATTGCTAAAAGTGCCAATGCCGAGCAAATTATTACTGTCGCTACCAGTGCTGTACGAGAAGCACCCAATGGCACAAAATTTCTGAATAAAATTGCTGATGAGTTAGACTTATACGTTAACTTAATTTCTGGTCAAGAAGAAGCACGCCGAATTTATCTAGGAGTGCTCTCAGCAATGGAGTTTAACAACAAACCCCATGTAATTATTGATATTGGTGGGGGTTCCACAGAGTTAATATTAGGTGACGGTAATGCAGCGCGGACTCTAAGCAGTACCAAGGTAGGTGCAGTACGTTTGACCAAAGAATTTGTCACTACTGACCCCATTAGCAAAATAGAATTTGCCTATCTGCGAGCTTATATTAGGGGTTTATTGGAACGTCCGACAGAGGAGTTATTAGCTAATATCCAGGAAGGCGAAAAACCAAAGTTAGTTGGTACTTCTGGCACTATTGAAGCATTAGCGACTATTCATGCTTATGAACAATTCGGGAATGCACCGACTTCCCTCGCAGGTTATCAGTTTAGTTTAGCTGAATTGGAAGGGTTAGTTAATAAGCTGAAAAAAATGTCAGTCTCCGAACGACAAGAGTTACCGGGAATGTCACAGAAGCGCTCGGAAATTATTTTGGCAGGTGCTTTAGTATTACAAGAGGCAATGAGTTTATTGGGAATGGAGTCAATAACTGTTTGCGAACGTAGTTTGCGGGAGGGAGTAATAGTTGACTGGATGTTGAATCATAGTTTGATATACGACCGCCTCCGTTTCCAAAGTTCCATTCGTCAGCGTAATACCCTAAAAATTGCTCAAAAATACCAAGTAAATTTGGAATGTAGCGAGCGGGTTGCTTCTTGGGGGTTACATTTATTTGACCAAACTCAAGGAGTGCTACATGAGTGGGGGAATGATGAACGAGAGTTATTATGGGCAGCCGGAATTTTGCATAACTGTGGTTTATATGTGAGTCATGCATCCCACCATAAACATTCTTATTATTTGATTAGGAATGGAGAATTATTGGGTTATAGCGAGATTGAGATTGAAGTAATTGCTAATTTGGCTCGCTATCACCGCAAAAGTTTACCGAAGAAAAAGCACGAAAATTATCAAAATTTACCAAAAAAATATCAGCATATGGTATCTCAGTTGAGTGCGTTGTTGCGGTTAGCGATCGCTTTAGACCGACGACAAAAAGGAGCGATCGCTGATGTGAAATGTGATTTCAGTCAAAATAAACAGGAATTTTATATGTGGTTACGACCAGCTAACCCTGAAGATGACTGTGCTTTGGAGTTGTGGAATTTAGACTACAAGAAGGAGGCGTTTGAAGAAGAGTTTGCTTTGAAGTTGATAGCAAAGTTGGAACCTGTGATGGTCTCTGTATCGTTTTAGGTAAGTTTGATATTTTGATCTCAAGGTTGGTTGAAGACCCGCGCTCTCCCGAAGGGGAGCGTCGGGATGAATGCGAGCGCATTCCGCAGGAAAAACCAATCAATATTGCGGTTTTTACAAGGGTATGCTATACTAAACACAATTAGGCTGCTGGGCTAGCAGTGTCAGTCTGTGAAGCGCGCCTTTAGACCAAAAAGAGGTTTGGCCTCGGAGGCAGGTGCTACGTTAGCGCAGCTCCTCTGTCAAGAGGAAGCAGAAAGTCCTGAACCGCGAGGTTTAGGAATCCCGCGTTGTCGCGCCATGCGCAACGTCGGGAGGATGTCAAAGTAGAGGCGTTTCATCGAATGTCTCTACATTTTTATCAAACAATTGTGTAATATATTAAAGTTAATGAACAAATAAAATGCTTATACCAATTCACTTTAAAAATGTCGAATTAGTGTATGATATTAATCTTAATTATTTAGGAGTCAACCCACCCCTAACCCCTCTCAGGAGGGGCATTCAGGAGTCAGGAGGGAAGAAAGAAGAAGAAAGAGTAGTAGAAGAAGAAAGTTGTTTGTTCGCGCTCTTATCCGGACATGATATCATACTTCAAATCACCAACGCCAATGTCACAAATAGTTGGTAACTGATAATGTTAAATAATAACCAGAAATTTCTGTATAATTGAACTTTTAAGCCATTCAAATCTGACTTTTGACTTCTGACTTCCGTTAAACGGTATTAGTTCCCTATCCCCAGAATATCTCAGGAGGTAAAATAATGAAAGACTTTTCCGGACATGATATCATATCTCAAATCACCAACGCCCAAAAATAAAATCAATTCTCACACATAAATTATCAATTATTTCTCCCTATTGCCTACTGCCTACTGCCTACTCCCTCTTTTCTGGAGATATCTAATTGTTAAATTGATACTATCCACCGTCACCGCCGCCACCACCGTCGCCACCGCCACCACCGTCACCGCCGCCCCAACTGCCACCGTCGCCACCACCACCACCGTCACCGCCGCCACCACCGCAACCGTAACCACCGTAACCACCGTAACCATCCCAACCGCCACCACGGCCACCACGGCCACCACGGCCACGACCACGGCCACGGCCACGGCCACGGCCACTGCTGCTACAACTACTAACAACAAATAAGGCGATGTATAAAAGCACTATAAACATTATTGGATACGAAGAGATTAGCTCTAATAGTCCTGAAAAAAGAGAACTAACTGCTTGAGTGAGGTGCAAAATAGCTGTTGAAACATCAAGAACATTATGGAAAAACATCGCCATAACTTCTATTTCTTGTTGCGAAATAGAACTAACTGCTTGAATGCGCTGCCAATTAGGTGTTGAAACATCAAGAATATTATGGGGAAACTGCACCATAACTTCTATTTCTTGTTGCGGTGGAATTGCTTTTTTAGCGACAAATTCAACAACAGTGGAATTTATTTTTCTAGGGTTAGTTGGTGTGCCAAAACTTTTAAAAGTTTGGATTTTTTCTGATAAAATTTCCGGTAGTCGGACTATGATTTTGGCATTTTGTATAGGAGCATTACGGTTGGCAAATATTGCTTTCCAATAAACCTTATCTCCATTTTCATTAATATGTAAACCACCTATTACGCGATATTTTAAGACAAAAGTATGGGCTTCAGGTGCATTGAGTTGATGTTGCCATTTAATCCATATCTGGTTATTTTTTATTCCAGTTTGGCTAGGAATCTGTTCCTGATTTTCCCAAACTGTGACATCGGTAATCTTATCTACTTTGTCTAGTGGAATATATCGATATCGTTGGTTTGTATGAGATTGCGTAAAGACATATTTCTGGGTTTCGCTTACCAGCATATCTCCATTTTTTTGAACATCTATTTCCACATTGATAAAATCCCAGTAAAAAGGAGAGGTTCCCTGAGCAATAGTTTGTAATGCTGGAGATAAACCAATCAATATAGCCACAAAAAATGTCAATATTTTTCGCAGTTTTATTCGGATTTTTATCCGGGAGTATGGTTTGATTAAACTTGGTAAATAGTTCATATTTTTCTTGTCCACCGTATAGTTTAATAATTTTGTTTTCAACAAATACAGAGCTAAGATTAAATTGTATTTATTTCCTAAATATTTGTAGAGAAATATAATATTCTCAATAAATTTTTTGCTACTCAAGCCTCATACTAATCCTTGGAGAAGTATAAATTATTCATTAATTGATAATGGATAATTGATAATTACCTCTGGTTAAAACCGAGAGTATTGAATATAAGGAAATATTATTTCTTTTCTTGGTCGATTGGATATGGCTCCGAGACCTCGCCATCCCACCCAACGGGGAAGCTGCGAAGATCGACCGCTGTCTTGGTCGATTGGATATGGCTCCGGGACCTCGCCATCCCTCGACCGCTTTTTTCCCCTTAAAAGGGGAGGCTTTAAACCAGAATTATTTAATTACTAATTATTAATAATTCGGTAAAAACAATTTATTCTCAGCTTTTTACCTGAAATTTATACTTAATCAATTATCCAATAACCATTTTTTCGCCAATATTGTTTCTTTAAAGCTGCTTCTAAATCCTTTTTTTCAATCCAAATCCAGTCTTTAAACATCATCAGTTCTCCCAATTTTTGACTAGAGGCAGTCTGAATTTCTATTACTTCCTTTAGTTGAGCTGAGGAAATTAATTGTCTTCGGATTAAAATTTCGCCTATTTTCAAGATTGTGTTTTACCTTAATTGATGTGGTATTCTCATTTCCTACTAATTTCTATCGGGGGGAACTTATGCAGTTTCTGCCAATTATTTATCAAAGCTGCATAATAACAATATCTTGAAGAAATAACAGATCCTCGAAGGGTCTAACAAAACCTACTGGACCGACACACTTTAAATGGTGCATTAAATGGGGAGTGTGGGGAGCGTGGGGAGGGTGGGGAGAAAAAGACATCTATAGAAGACAAAAATCTATTGCACAGTTTTAGCTGTGTCAGTCCACTACAAAAACTAATCATTCCACTCACCCTGCACAATAAAAGGTGCCCAATAATAAGGCGCATTCCAATTTTCTGAACTCAACATTTCTAACTGTGTTTCTCTCATCGCCTCTACTGGATTTTTACCTGTTTCTAACATTTTATGATAATAATTTTGCATTAATTCTGAAGTGGAATTATCTGCGACACTCCATAAACTTACTACTAATCGTTTAGCTCCCGCATACATAAATCCTCTGGTTAAACTGACTAACCCTTCTCCTCTTATTTCTTCTCCTATTCCTGTTTCACAAGCACTTAATACTACTAATTCTGCTGGAATTTCTAAGCTGAAAATATCGTTTAATTGTAAAAAACCTGGTGTTTCTTTGCCTGTTTTATCATACAAGGAAAGTACTAATCCTGATAATTCTGGTTGAGTTTCATTTAATAATCCGTGGGTGGCTAAATGTACTATTTGATATTGGGATAAATCGGGATTTATTGCAGTTTTTCGATTTGCTTGAAAGCCTAATGATAATTTAGAAAAATTATCTGGAACTAATGCTAATATTGCTTCTGCTTCTTGACGAGTTCCTTTTAAGCGAGAGAATGATGAACCCAGAAAATCTTCTAGGGAACGTTTTAATGCCATTCTGGTTAAATTATTATTTTCGGTTTCCCTTTCTTTTTTTGGTAGAGAAACTGTTTGAAATCTGGGGTCGTTATCCTGAAATACTGGGTCAGCAATAACTGCTACTTTTTTCGGAGCGAGGCTGCGACCTTTAACTTGTTCTCTGAGGATATCAATACTTGAAGCTGAAGGTAAGGTGACTATTTCATGGTTGACAATTAAGGGTTGATAGTTGGTTTGATTGAGATTTTGTGGTAGTGGTAATGCTGCAAAGGGAATGGTCTGTAATATTCCATCTCCTACTATTAATAGTCGTTTATTTTCTAATTTATTTGCTACAGGCGACAATAATATTTCACTTAATTTATTTCCGGTTTCTGGTACTGGGGAAAGGGAGATTATTTCTTCTCTAAATTGTTTAGCTAATTTTTCTATTTCTGCTCTTGGAGGTAGTTCATAACTACTAATTTCTGTGGGAGTTACTAACCATAAATAACTGGCGTCTTTTCCCAGAGAATATTGTAAAAGTATGCTTTCTTTGTCGATAACTTGTTGTTGAATTTCTGAGGCAGTTAGGGGGTCTGGATATTTGAGGTTAGCGTAACGAGGACTGCTTTGTTTGATTTTTACTTCTAATTGTTGGAGTTCGTTGCTGAGGGTTTCGATTTGTTGTTTGAGTTCGTCCAGGTTGTATCCAGGGGTGTTGAGTTGTCGTGCTTGGTCTAATGTGTTGAGTTGTTGCAGTAGTTGTTTTTCTTGGGCGAGGAGTTCGGGGTCTACTCCGGTTTTGATGTCTGCTCCTGATTCTGCTAGGATGTCTAGTAAGCTTCTGGCACGACTGCGTTCGCTGGCGTTTAATGCTTTGCGGTCATAACCTTGGTTGGGGTTTTGTTTGTGGAGTTGCATTAAGAGGTCGATGTAGAATTGATAGTAATCTTGAACTGTGGCAAAGTAGGATGTACGGAGGTCTTGAGCAACTATTTTGGTGCGGAGGTCTTCAATTATTTCTAGGGATTTTTCTATGAATGTTAAACTTTCGATGAGGTGGCCTTGGTCTCGTTTGAGTCCAGCGAGATTAGAGAGAGTGGTTGCTTCCGTACCCCGATCGCCTACTTGCTGAAGTATAGGTAAAGCTTGCTGATAGAAACTGAGTGCTGTCTGTTTTTCTCCTAAGCTACTATAGACAACTCCAATATTATTGAGAATAAGTGCTTCCCCACTCCGATCGCCTACTTGCTGAAATAGAGGTAAAGCTTGCTGGTAGTAATTGAGTGCTGTTTGTTTTTCTTCTAAGCTATCGTAGACAAGGCCCATATTATTGAGAGTGGTTGCTTCTCCACTCCGGTCTCCTACTTGCTGAAATAGAGATAAAGCTTGCTGGTAGTAATTGAGTGCTGTTTGTTTTTCTCCTAAGCTACTATAGACAAGGCCCATATTATTGAGAATGAGTGCTTCCCTACCTGGAGCGCCTACTTGCTGGGATAGAGGTAAAGCTTGCTGGTAGTAATTGAGTGCTGTTTGTTTTTCTCCTAAGCTATAGTAGACAGCGCCAATATTATTGAGAGTGGTTGCTTCCCTACTCCGGTCTCCTACTTGCCGAACTATAAGTAAAGTCCGCTCGAAAAAATTGAGTGCTGTTTGCTTTTCTCCTGAGCTACTATAGACAAGGCCAATATTATTGAGAGTGGTTGCTTCCCCACTCCGGTCTCCTACTTGCTGGGATAGAGTTAAAGCTTGCTGGTAGTAATTGAGTGCTGTTTGTTTTTCTCCTAAGCTATCGTAAACACTGCCGATATTATTGAGAGTGCTTGCTTTCGTAGCCCGATCGCCTACTTGCTGAAGTATAGGTAAAGCTTGCTGATAGAAATTGAGTGCTGTTTGTTTTTCTCCTAAGTCACTATAGACACCGCCAATATTATTGAGAGTGATTGCTTCCCCACCCCGATCGCCTATTTGCTGGGATAGAGGTAAAGCTTGCTGGTAGTAATTGAGTGCTGTTTGTTTTTCTCCTAAGTCACTATAGACACCGCCAATATTATTGAGAGTGGTTGCTTCCCCACTCTGGTCTCCTACTTTTAGTCTTAAAGATAAAGCTTGATTGAAGAAATTGAGTGCTGTTTGTTTTTCTCCTAAGTCGCTATAAACAGCGCCAATATTATTAAGAGTGGTTGCTTCCCCACTCTGATCGCCTACTTGCTGTCTTAGAGATAAAGCTTGCTGATAGAAATTGAGTGCTGTTTGTTTTTCTCCTAAGCTATCGTAGACACTGCCAATATTATTGAGAGTGCTTGCTTCCTCACTCCGATCGCCTATTTGTTGTCTTAGAGATAAAGCTTGCTGGTAGTAATTGAGTGCTGTTTGTTTTTCTCCTAAGCTATCGTAAACACGGCCAATACGAATGAGTGTAGTTGCTTCCCTACCTCGAGCACCTACTTGCTGAAATAAAGGTAAAGCTTGCTGGTAGTAATTGAGTGTTGTTTGTTTTTCTCCTAAGCTATCGTAGACATAACCAAGCCAAACCAGTGTGCTTACTTCCCCACTAAGGTTGCCCGTCTTTCTAAATAGTAATAGTGCCTCTTCCCATTTAGCAATAGCTCCTCTCCTAGATTCTGCTGTACCTTGCTTATATAGTTCAACTCCTTGCTTATATAATCTATCTGCTTTAGCACTCTTGTCTGTCTGAGCAATAACTTCTCCCCCATTGATAATATTGGGCAACATTAATACAGGAAAACTGACATTAAATAACATCAGACTATTAACACTGAGAATAGACAAGTATCTCTTAGGAGAAACCATAAATTTGACCCTTTCCTCACAACTAGAAATCTTAAGATCATTATATTTCCAGTTTCAAGGAACTTATGCAGTTTCTGCCAATTATTTCTCAAAGCTGCATAAGTTAAATTCATCAGAGACTATAGTGAAATAGAACCTTGAAGAGGATAAATTTTGATATCCAGTTGGATTAATCAACCAGATTTATGCAAAAATGTTTGGTTTTTAAATGTTTACTGTCTTAGTTACTACTAATATAGAATCCGGGTAATTAGTTATCGTATTACTGAGGAGTAAGGAGTAAGGAGTAAGGAGTAACGAGTAACGAGTAACGAGTAACGAGTAACGAGTAACGAGTAATATCAAATCCAGTTGAATACTTAATTGTATTGTTGGGGGAGATGGGGAGATGGGGAGATTGAATAATGAACATATACTATATAACCGGATTCTATATAAGGTGAAGACAGAGTATGATTTTTACCCAAAAATATATTTTTAGAGGTTTAAGCATGAAACATACTTTTAAACTAATATTTCTGATATCACTTATAATCTCAATATTTCCAGCATCCTGTTCAGTTGGCGGAGGTTATTGGTACTATAAAACTAAATCATGGGTAGACTCGGCAAAAAGAGTAGACGGGAAAGTTAAAGAATTATTAGAAGTCGAAAATGAAACGAATGGTATTATGTATACACCTGTAGTACAATATAAGTATAAAGGAGAGATTAAAACATATACTTCAAACGTTTCTAGTTACCCTAAACCTTACAATGAGGGGGATACAGTTACTATCCTAATTGACCGAGAAAATTCTGACAAGGTTCGTATTGATTCGGTTAATGACCTTTATTTTGGTGTAATTATGTTGGGAATTTTTACATTACCGTTTGTAGTTATTGTGTTGATCGCAGTTAGTGTCAGTTATGTTTTAATGAGGTTTTCAAGGGAGGTAAAAAATGATTCTCAGCAGGAACTACTGGACACTACGCAGAATTGATTTAACCAGTTATGATGTGTCTAGTTCTCAGAAGGGATATCGAGAAATAGAACTATCATCTGTTCAAAAACAGTTTCAAGTCTGTTTCCCTTCTCTTGCTGAAACTCAGACATTATCCTCCGAAGATGAGCGAAGAATTCAAGAAACCTTGCTATCTCAGTTTCTAGAACAACATTCCGCTCAGGGAATAACGGCAGGACTTTCTTTGCGTTGCTATATTTCCCATGCCATTGTTTCTGCTTGTCAAAAACTGGCTCAACAATTTGGCGATCGCTATGGTTTTTCTCACTTAGATTTGTTGCACCTGGTACTTACTGATGATGGTAAAACTCAGAGTATTCAAGATGTTCGGGCAAAATCTCAACTTTCTTATCCCTATTTCTGGATGAAGATTCTCAGAAAGTTTAATCCTGAGAAAGCAGGACTCTGGAATTGGACTGTTTTACTCACCCGTCGCCACCCAGAGTTGACTCGAACATTATGGGTAGAATTTGGTTTGTCACTTGCTACCCCCTGGGCAAAACTAAATGATATTAAAGCTTACCAATGGGAAACTCTTTCACCCCACGAACGCGATGTGGTCGAAGTCTTTCATGGGGTATATCGGCGCGATCGGCGAAAACAAGGGGCAAGGGGCAAATGTCCAGAACCGTCTAAGTCTCAACTTCAGGAAATGGGCGATCGCCTTCGTCAAAAAGGAAATGTATATTATTCTTCGGTGGAACTACTTGAGAGATTAAAAACTATTGCTCAGTTTCTACAGGAACAAGTATTGACTTCTACTCCAGTTTCACCTTCCTCTACTCCTTCAAAAATGGAACTAGATTTTCTAGACCGACATCGCGATCGAGCTATTATGGATGCAATTGAGCGGGTGCTTTCTCAACGTCTGGAGAAACTAAAAAACAGTGCTTGGTATGCTGAATTTGCTGCTCATTTTTTACCGAGTTTACGACTAATTTATTGTGAAAATAAATCTCAAACTGAAGTAGCTCGACGATTGAATATGAGTAATCAATCTCAAGTTAGTCGAGTGTTAAAACTCAAGCAAATGCTCAACCAAATTAGAGAACAAGTAATGGAGCAATTGCTTCAGATTTTATTGGAGAAAATGGAATTAAATTCAACTCAAGGAGTTGTAGATACGAATGTTTTTGATTCTCTAATTCAACTATTGAGTCAGTATTTAGATGAAACTGTTTTTATAGAAGCAGCTCGGGAAATTTCCACAGCAAAAATACACCGAAATATGACAAGTTTGTTTGCAAAAAAAATGTGTAATTATCTTAATTCTAGTCATATACCCCACATTTTGCACTTCAATTTGTATCATTAAAAGTAGTATATGAATCTGTAGCTTGGCAGGTATTTATACTATGCAAATCATCTCAATACTTTTTTCGTTCATCAAATTCCTAGTAAATAATTTACGCATAAATACTTGCTCTGATGATGACTCAATCACGGCAGCTATAATTTTCTTCTACAATTCTGTCTCCAGTATAGCTGTCTCCTAACTCCTTCTTCGGTTGCTACATTTTGTGGTGCGGAATGTGGGATATACAGCAGTTTTATAGTTGATAAGGTACAAAGTTTTATGCTTTTAGGGAACAGGGAATGAATAAAAATTATAGATTAGTCTTAAACTGTACCTCACGCTTATTGAAATTTCCTGTAAATTGAAATATTAATAGAAAAAATAACATTTTTGACTATAACTAATTAGTCTGAATCTAACAAAAAAAAATTAAATCCATAATATTAACCAGAAAAATTGATATGAATATTAATTCCGACCGCGAACAAAAAAATAGGCAAGACTATCGACAATTACAGTTAGAAACAATTGATTTAGAACCTAGTTTTTTTGAACAAGCAACTCTCTTGAGTAATCACTTTAGTAATGAAGCCCAACAATGGCAAGCTTATTTAAATATATTGGCTCTATTTGCCCTAAAAAAATGGTTGGGCGATCGCCATTTAATATTAAAGGATAAAATTGATTCTCTGCTACCTACTCAAATGATAAATTCCGGAGCAATAAGCCCTCTCCAAGTCGGTGGTTTTAAACTCTGTTTGCTAACCAATGAAAGTATAGTAGAACAAGGGATTGAAATTCCCGAAGAAATAATTTATTCCCCAGAATTAGCAGCCCATTTCTATACATTAATACAAGTATTAGAAGAAGAAAAAGAGGCTATTTTGATTGGATTTTTACGTTACGATCAATTAATAAATAAGTCTTTGAAACAGATAAAAAAAGAAAAATACAAACTTTCTTTTGCAGAATTTAAATCTGACCCCAGTCACTTAATTTTGAATCTAAAATATTTGAGCCCAGCAGCTATTAAACTGCCAGAAAATACCTTAACAGAAAAATTAACAAGCTGGTTAGAGTGTATTTTTACAGAAAGTTGGCAACCTGTTGAAGAACTTTTGAGAAATCGCAGACCTATTGTGCAAATGGCTAATGTGAATGAAACAACAGAAACATTATCTCTCAAAGTAGCTCAGACATTTCTTAGACAATTCCAAATGACTCAAAAAGCAAGAGATAAAATACAGATAGATTTATCTCAACCTGAACTCTCACAAACAGAAATAAATAACGCTCTGGTGAAAATTTTACAAACAACAGAAGATGAAGAAACACGCTGGCAAGCTGCAGAATTGTTGTGGGAAATTGACCCTAATCATCCAGCTACAGGTGTGCGACGAGGCATTGATTTAGGAATGCAATTAGCAGGAGTTTCTGTGGCATTAATAGTAGCAATTTTACCGAAACCAAATCAGAGATTTGCCATTCTTTCCAGAGTTTATCCTCTACAAGACCAATGTTTTTTACCAGCTAATTTAAAACTAATTGGTTTAGATGAAATGGGGCAATCTTTATTCGAAATTCGTGCTAGAGAAAGAGATGATTATATTCAGTTCAAATTTACCGCAGATTCAGGCGATCGCTTTAGTCTTCAAGTTGGTCTCAATTCTGCTATGGTGACAAAGCACTTCATTATTTGATTGAAGAATATTGTAGGTTTTAGATGGCAGTTATAATACTGTAGTGGACTGACACAGCTTAAATGGTGCATTAGATAGGAGATGGGGGGATGGGGGGATGGGGGGATGGGGAGATTGGGAGATTGGGGGATGGGGAGATGGGGGGATGGGGAGATTGGGAGATTGGGGGATGGGGGGATGGGGAGATCAAGACACCTAGAAACAAAAATCTATTGCATAGTTTTAGATGTGTCATATCAAATCCGTTGGCTTCGGAGTAATATAATTCTGTTGATAGTCATACAATCGGTAAGGGCGCGATTCGGCAGCTTTGCGGAACGCAAATGGCCATTCGCCCCTACAGTATAGACTCTTATCTTTAAAGACTGAATAACACCGATGCTACCGGATTTGATATCAGTCTATTAGACATCTCCAAAAATCAAAAATAGAATCAATTATTATCCATAAATTATCAATTATTTCCCCCTGTTGCCTCTTTTCTGGAGATGTCTATTAGGTTGGGTTAAGCTAACTGCGCAACCCAACAACCATAGATTGAAAAAACTGCTGTTGGGTTTTGGTTCCTCAACCCAACCTACTGGACTGACACACCTTAAATGGTGCATTAGATCGGGAGTGTGGGGAGGGTGGGAAGTGTGGGGAGGGTGGGGAGAAAAAGATATCTATAATACAAAAATCTATTGCACAGTTTTAGCTGTGTCAGTCCACTACAAAGCTTCATTTTTGAATAAATTTAACAAAATAGTATGATATCAAATCCGTTTAATTGGACATAAAAAAATTCTTCAATCGTCATAACTACGCTCATCTTTGTAATTCTTTCTCCTCCTGACTCCTGACTCCTGACTCCTCTTAACTTAACCATTCTATGGCTGTTTAACCGGATTTGATATGATATTACAATAAAAAAATTATACGTTAAAATGACAAAACAAGTTGTTATCAAAATAGAAGAAGGAAGTTTTGAATTTGGTTTTGCTGTTTCCCTAGAATTTTGGCAAGACGGTAGAATTATTGCAATTGAGCAGAATTGTCCTCAACTGCCAGCTAACCCAAATTTTCCTAGAATTTATGACGAATGGAAAGAGATTTATATCAAATTAGGAGGACGAGGGTTCGATTTCCCAGAAGCACAAATTACTAATTCCTCGATTTTGGAAGACTGTCAAAATGTCACTCAAACTCTGGAATCTAATGTAAGAAATTGGTTGGGACAACTTGCCTTTGGAGCAATTATCGGGCAAATTATAGGACCACTCAGAGATGGAAATCCAAATGAATCAGTACGAGTTATCATTGACACATCAAATGATTATCTGCGTAAGTTATCCTGGGATTGTTGGGATTTATTTGAGAAATCATTTTTTTTACCCCAAGCTGAATTTGCTCTTTTGTCTCAATACGCTAAACCCACAGAAGAGCTAAAGAAACCAATTAATATTTTGGCAATCTTTGGGAGCGATAAAGGGGGATTACAACTGCAAGAGGATCGGGAACTGATTGAAAATTTAAAAAAACATGGAGCAAAAATTACTTCTATTCCCAAGAAAGGAGATTTTCTGACTCCTCAAGAACTATTTGATACTCTCTGGATCAAAAAGTGGGATATTCTTTTTTATGCTGGACACAGTTCCGATAAAACTATTCATGTTAATAATGCCTTAAATTTATCAATTAGTGTTTTAAAAGAAGCTCTAAACAGAGCTGCCCCAAGAATAAAGCTGGCAATCTTTAATTCCTGTGATGGACTTGGTATTGCAGAATATTTAGCTGATTTTGATATTCCACATTTGATTGTGATGCGAGAACGAGTTCCCGATTTAGTAGCACGGCGTTTTTTGCATTTTTTCCTCGAAGAATTTACCCAAGGAAAACCTCTCCACACTGCTGTTAGAGAAGCACGCAAACATTTGCAACAACTGGAAATTCCGATTCCCAATGAATTGTTTTATCCAAGAGCATCTAGACTGCCTGTACTAATCCAAAACCCAGCTACACCTGAACTTTATTGGCCTTCACCCCCACCTCTACCCGAACCAGATCGTAAATCTATACCTCCAATAAAACCCTGGCACATAATTTCGTTTTTGTTGATGATAATTGGTGTTTCCGGAATTTGCCGTTGGTTTTATCCTCAACCTGAAGCACTTGAAGATAATATTAGTGCAGGTGAAGAGATTTTGGTAACACAGTCTTCACCACGAGACAAACAAAACGGTGTGAGGTCAGTTACCGAATGCCAGAAACCTTTGAATTATTTTCTCGCTATTTGGAATGGTCATATTCGACAACAGTGGGTTGATTGTTTTGTCACCAAGAAAAGTTATCAACTGGCCGTTGAAAATCTTCAGAAAAGCTGGCAGGAAGAACGAAGAGACCCAGAAACTTTAATTTATCTCAATAATGCACTTTTGGCAGCGACAGGAGTAGATTATTATACTATTGCAGTCATAGTACCCATTTTAGAAAAAGATGCAGAACTCGCCCAAGAAATTTTGCGGGGAGTTGCTCAAGCTCAAACAGAAGTTAATTTGAGTGTATTCAATGATGATAAATTCCCCAATGTTACTTTACCGGGTTCAGATTTTCTAGACCATAAGAACCTGAATGGAAAAGGCTTGAAAGTGATCGTTGCTAATGATGCCAACTCAAAGAGTCAGGCAAAGAAGGTTGCTGAAACCCTGGTCAAACGGTCAGATATTTTAGGAATTATTGGTCATTGGGCAAGTGAGATGACTATGGAAACTGTAGATATCTATAACCGAGAAAAATTAGTATTAGTTTCTCCAGGTACAACCACGACTGAACTCACTCGAGAACCTCGATCATTTTTCTTCCGAACTACCACAAGTAATTATGTGCGGACGGGTGCAGTGGTTGATGCTTTGAATCAAGTTAATCAAAACAGAGTTGCGATTTTTGATAACCCTGGCAGTGCGTATTCCAGTGATTACAAAAAACGATTTAAAGAAAAATTCTTAGCAAAAGGAGGATATATCATTGATTCATTTGATATTTCTGACTCTAATTTTAATGCTAAAAGTACCATGCAACAAATTAGAAACTCTGGGGAATTCGCAATTGTTTTAATTCCAGATGGTCAAGTGAGTAATGCTTTAGTTAATGCTCTGAAAATCATTAAAGAAAATGGTGGTCAAAACTGGATAGTTGGTAATTGGTCGGTTTATAGTCCTAAAACTCTGAATATTGCTCAACCAGAACTTTTGGAAAAACTAATTTTGACTGTTCCTTGGCATCCTCTAAGCAATCCAAAATCTTATTTTTCTCAGACCACTAAGCAGCTTTGGGGAGGAGCGGTCAGTAGTCGCACAGTTTCGACCTATGATGCCACTCAGGTACTATTCCAAGGGATTCGCCAACAACCTACTCGGAGGGGAATTCAGAAGACTCTGGCAGATAAAAATTTTAGCATTGACGGGGTGACAGGAAGAATTGAGTTTATACCTGAGACTGGCGATCGCCAAGAAGAATACATTGATTTGGTTAGGGTTGTTCCTTGTGAAAATGAGGTGTTCGGTCTCACATTTCTCCCTATGAAATATTCAACTCCTGAAGCGGCAGGTTTGAAATGTTCGTTTAAATAAGTATCGCAGAAGGAAGAAGGAAGAAGGAAGAAGGAAGAAGGAAGAAGGAAGAAGGAAGAAGGAAGAAGACGTTTAGTTTTTTAGGAGAGAAGGAAAAGTCTTGCGTTTGACTTGCGCGTAGCGCTATAGTGCTAAATGTGGGGAGTCGGGAATCGAGAATAGAGCGACGTATGGTGGGAAAAAAGCTTACTAGATCAAAAAGACGATCAACAATGAGTTATTCAGACAATTTGTATAGTAGAAGGAATAATTAGGGTTTGCGCTTCACTAGTCTTATGGGTGAGGGTAGGAGACAGGAGACAGGAGAAATGGGAACGAGCGAGGAGGTAGGAGTAATATCAAATCCGGTAGCATCGGTGTAATTAGATGGGGAGATGGGGAGATGGGGAGATGGGGAGATGGGGAGATGGGGAGATGGGGAGATTGGGAGATTGGGAGATTGGGAGATTGGGAGATTGGGAGATTGGGAGATTGGGAGATTGGGAGATGGGGAGATGGGGAGATGGGGAGATTGGGAGATTGGGAGTGAGAGAAATATTTGGTAATGGTTGAAGATGGAACATTTTTGTATACCGAATTAAACGGATTTGATATAACAATTGTAAGAATGATTTTTCTGCCCAACTATGCGCCTAAAATACTCACTTTTTGAGGGTTTTAGACGTGATACCAGGCACTGCAATTCGACCCCAAAAAGGCCAATACCTTTATCTGTAAATACTTTTAGATTTAATCAGCACTCGATCAAGGTTACCGAGAAACCAGATTTATATAGTTGTATGACTAAATGAATTTCTTGCTTTTGCTACTACAAATTTTTTATACATGAATCATCAATATAAACTTGATTTCTACCAGCGTTTTTAGCATTGTATAGAGCTATATCTGCTGCTTCTAGCAATATTTTAGGATTAGAGTCAGTAAGGCAGCTGCTATTTGCTACTCCTAAACTACTTGTTACAAACTGACTGACTGCCGAAGCGCTGTGGGGAATTCTTAAAGCTTCAATTTGTGTTCTAATATTTTCTGCAACCTTCAGTGCTCCTTCTATGGGAGTATTTGGCAGTACAACCACAAACTCTTCTCCCCCATATCGAGCAACAAAATCTCCTGGTCGTTTCACTGCAGCACTAATAGTTTGAGCTACCTGTTGCAAACATTTGTCTCCCTGTTGATGGCCGTAAGTATCGTTGTAGGGTTTAAAATAATCTATATCCACCATAATTATCGACATAGAAGCATTATCCCGTGTTAGTCTTTTCCACTCTTGGTCTAGTTTTTCTTCAAAGTGGCGACGGTTACAAATTCCTGTCAAACCATCAATATAAGCTATTTCCTTTAATTCTTGATTTAGTTTTTCTAAACGATGATAAAGTTGAGCTTGTTGAATAGCGATCGCTATCTGAGTTGCCAAGCGTCTCAATAGATCGGTGTCTGAGATTCGCCATTGTCGGTTGTGAGTACATTGATGAGCTACTATTAATCCCCATGCAGTAGTTTCTGAACCTTGTTTTTCCCCTTCTTGATTAATTAAAATTGGCAATACCATACTTGCTTTGACTTGAAACTGTTTGAGTAGATCGACATGGCATTTGTTTATATCTGGGTTTTCAACGTCTTCTATTATACTAATATAACCTTCCTTATAGCGCTCTATAATATCTGTATTTGGGAAACATGGATCGTCAATAATTTTACCTAAAATTGGATTGCTACCTGCTGCTACAGATTCTTTTTCTACGATACCTTTTCCATCTTCCAAAAAACGATAAATTAAGACGCGGTCGCACTCCAAAAAAAACCGTACTGACTCTACTGTAGTCTCTAATATTTCATCCAAATTTAAAGTTCGATGAATCCGGTCTAGAGTTAGTCCTAATAAACGCTCTTTTTCTCTAAGTTCTTCCACAGCTAATTCTGCTTTTTTACGCTCTGTAATATCCAGAACTGTGCCGAATATGCCTATAGGTTCTGAGTTACTATCAACAATTAAAGTAGCCTGAGTATAAATATACCTTAATGTACCATCTGGTCGAATGATTTGATATTCACATTCACAACTTTCTGCCTTTTCTAAGATCAAAATTACATTTTTATCCCATATTTTTTGGCTTTCGAGAGTAAACATTTCAACCCATTCTAGATAAGTTGGTTCTCCTCTGCTAGGGTTGAGACCAAAAATGCGAAATACTTCATCTGACCAAGTTATTTTTTGCGTCTTTAAGTCATATTCCCAGTTCCCTAAATGAGCAATTTTTTGTGCTTCTTGTAGTTTTGCTTTGCTTTCTTTTAAAGCGTTTAAACTTTGATTCTTCTCATGTGTATAGCGAATTATTCGATTTAATGTATATTCGTTAATTTCTGATTTATTCAAGTAATCTGCTACTCTTTTATTCATTAAATCCATCTCTAATTCTTGATTTTCTGTATCTGTGAGTAATACTATTGGCGTTTGGCAACCTAGATTAATTGCTGTTTGAAGTATTTCTAACCCTTTTGTTTCTCCGAAGTTATAGTCAAGCAAACAAATATCATGTTGATTTTTTTTCATTACTGTTAATCCTGTTTCGTAAGTATTTTCCCAGTCTAGTAAGATTTTTGGTGATTCTACCTGTGACAGTAAGTCATAGATCAGAATAAAATCGTCTGTATTGTCTTCTATTAAAAGGACTTTAATTAAATCTTTCTTCATCTCATAAATTAGTTTTTACAAACAAAGTTTTTTTTAAATATGAGTATTTAAAAGTTAATAAAAAATCATATATTATCTTGCCTAAAGTACTGGAAAAAGTCGCAGCTTGAGTTTTAGTGATACTATCAAGGCCAATTCAGCAGGTTTTTGTGGGAGCAAATATGATTTGCTTGAGAGCTTTAATAATCATTGTTTTACTTTTAACTGCGGACTTTATACTTTATATTATCTGTTTTTTTTCTAGTTATTGTGGTGATTTATGAATGAAGTTACTGGTGATTTTTTGATATTGATAAAGTGAGTCATTGAACGTCGATCAGGTGAGTTAGTCAACTAAGATCGAGTGAAGTAGATGAGTAAACTTTTGTGATAAGTATCATATTCTTCTATATCTTGACTAGTGCAGGATGGCAGAAATAACTAACCAGTTAAAAATCCTAAAAGCCTTACCAATCAATACTTTTGACTGTATTGAGTGTGTCTTACATTCTGAGGGGACCTCAGAATTACACACTCGATGCATGACTTTTGACTTTTGACTTCCGCGTAGCGGCACTAGACTTTTAGTTTTTTATTTTTTGATTCTTGATATTAAATTATGGGGACTTTCTCTGTGTCAAGTAAAATATTCGGTTATCTTTGATATGAAATATATCGTATAACTCAGGAGTTAGGAGAAAGGAAGGATGAGAGTGGGAATTATCTGGGGATATTCCGGCATTTTATGTGTGCATTGAATGGAAGTAGAGAGTACGATAACTGTATAACCGGATTTTATAGAACCCATTTGAGATCTATATAATTATGGTAGCCAAGTCTTTTCGCGCATCAATGAGTGAGGAAAAATCTGAAAAGGAGTGTTGAATTTTTTGTATTATTTCTCCCCACATCTTCCCTCCTGTCTCCTGTCTCCTGTCTCCTGTCTCCTGTCTCCTGTCTCCTGTCTCCTGTCTCCTGTCTCCTGTCTCCTGTCTCCTAGCTAGAAAAATTTAATATTTATGAAGATACGCTTAGGGGTTCTATATGACAACCTTTTGTTCGTAAAGTTTTATGTGATTATTTAGCAATAAATTGTTGCTTTTGAGTTTTATATAGCAGAAGGAAGAAGGAAGAACCGAAGTTGGAAAAATCTTTCTTTGTCTTAGTTTTAAGCTTTTGATATATCAAATACAGTAATGACGACTGCTATATGTATAGCAGTACGTTTTAAAGTAAAATTCCATCTGCTTGAACGCGATCGATATATTGATTGGAGCTAATAATTATACTAGGATAATGTGCTTAACTTTGGTGTAGTAAAGTCTTTACCCATAATTTTCAACTCTTTACTTTACTTTTGCAGTTCTTAATATTTGCGTTCTCTATATCCACATTGTGAATACATAAATTTGGCTACAGGCGAGCATCAAAATACTTAATTGCCGGAAGATAAGGGAAGATAATAAAGAAAAGAAAAATTCCTTCTTTAACATAAATTAGCATCAGAAGGATAGAGTAGTAAGCAATGACAATCAAATCATTTGATCTGATAATAAAGGCTAACTAAATTAGGATTATTATATAGATAAAATCATCTATTTAATGCATAATATTATAATATGCAAAATAGCAATTTATGGTTGGATATGTATTAATATCCAAGTTTGATAATCGCCCAAAACTAACTACCCAAAAATTATTTAACTATTGTGACTGTTCAGACTGTGTTGGTAAGCAAATCAGATTATCATTCTGGATAAATATTAAGCCTTGCTGACGTAATTTACCCATTAGACGAGTCACAGTTACGCGGGTTGAACCAATAGCACTGCCAATTTGAGCATGGGTCAAAGGCCAAGGCAAATAATAACCACTTGTTACTTCTGGTTTGTCTTGGGCGATCCATGGTTCCCCATATTCTTCAATTAATAGCGTCAGAAATCCGAATAATCTGTCAATAGTGCGACGTTGGCCTAGGGTACTTAGCCACAGAAGCTTCCGTTGATGTTGGTATCTAAAGGCATCTAGGACTTCTCTGCGAAAGTGAGGCCAATTATCTAGGTCATGCCAATACATCCAAAGCACAGTTGTTTGATCTGCATGAGCATAAGCTTGAAGTGTAAATGGTGACTGAGCTATTAGTTCAAATGGTTGACCAGCACCGACAAATCCGAGGAAAGCTTCATCTGAAATATCACTCGTTTTTGACTTGCTAGACTTATTGCGACTGGCACTAATGTGGGCATTACCTACTAAACGAATTGACCCTTTTTGTACTAGATACAGCAAACCTGGACGGGCAGGAATACGTTCATCTTTGCTAAAAGCTCTGCTACGGTAGTGTTCTTCTGCCCAATCTATGATTAGTTGCCAAGTCAGAAATGGCCTGCTGGTAGGTGTAGAAGTGCTGGTAGGTTGCATATTCAGTGACATTTCTGGTAGTTCTGGATGTGATGATAGTTGCATTGGTACTCTCTTATAGTAATAGTTTGCCTTGAGTTCAAATCATTTTGGTAAAAGGAATAGAAGCAGATTTTTATCTGTCTACTTATACCAGTTTGATCCTTAGTTTCAGTGTAGCAAAAAACACATATAATTCGGAATATTCCAGATAAAATTTATTTGAGGTGGTAATAATATTGACAAAATTATCATTTAAGTGTAGTTTTATACAAATTTTACAAAAAGCTATCAATTTATACCAAGAGCAATTGAAATTATTTTGCGGGTATGAAAATACATTAGAAGTTTGGGAAAGGAAGGATGAAATTCCCATGAATCAAACTATAAATAATAGATCAATTGTATATAAGTCAGCGATCGCTCTGAAATTAGCTTCGGTTTGTCAACAACCAGCTATATATATTGCTAATGAGTTAGTTAAATATTGTCAGGAAATAGTCGATACTGATATTAAGAAAGATACAGATTTTTTTGAGTTTGAGGTAATTTCATCTGGGATAATTTACTTTTATTTGACTGATTTGAGTATCGCTAATTGGTTACATTATCTAACTTCTTTTCCCCTGAATTTTGAGCAACAAAAATTACGGGTTGGTGGTAGCTATAAATCTTTAGAAACTACAAATTTGTTTCCAATTCAGTATAGTCATGCTCGTTGTTGTTCGTTATTACGGATGGGTATACGCGATCGCCTAATTAATCTTACTCCCACGGATGCAGATACTAGCGGTCAATTTTTGCTGTTTCAAATTTCTCAACCTATATCCTGGCAAGAACCGAACGGACAATTACAATTTTCACATAATTCTGAATATCAATTAATTGCTCAAATTGCTTCTACTCTGGATAGTATCTATTGTGTTTCTAGCAGCAAGAAACCTATAAATTGGCAAAAAGTAGCTGATGCTATGAGTGTAGCTTTTCAAAATTTTTACAGTGATTGTCGTATTTGGGGTGAGGTGAAGGTGAAAAAACCGAAGTTAGCACAAGCTAGATTAGGTTTGGTTTTGCTTACTCAGTCTGTACTTAGATTTTTATTAGAAGAAAGGTTAGGTGGGGAAGCACCTGTAGAGCTTTAATTTTGGTGTTACAATTTTGATTGTGTTTAAAATAAAACTAAAACGTATGAGTTATATTGTAATTTATGACGGCAACTGCAATTTATGTGTAACGTTGGTGCAGGTGTTGGAAAGTATAGATAAAGGTGAGCTATTTGAATATATTCCTATGCAAGATTTAGAAAAACTCAATCAATTTGGTATTACTGCTCAAGATTGCGAAATGGGTATGATTTTGATTGATGGTAATGCACCAGAATGTCGATGGCAAGGTAGTGATGCAGCGGAAGAAATAGGGCGACTTTTGCCTGTGGGGGATGTGTTTGTGGCCGCATATCGGGGTTTACCAGGGGCAAAATGGATGGGCGATCGCTTTTATGAGCAGATTCGAGATAATCGTTATACAATATTTGGTAAACGTTCTACTACTTATAATTCACCCTATCCTTTTGGTTGTAAAGCTTCTTTAGACTTGTAGAAGTCAGGGAATAGGGAATAGGGAATAGGGAGATGAAGTTATTAATTTCATATCTTGAATTGATTTGATTAAAACTTTTGCTAGAGGTCTTTTATCTGAGTAGAAAATGAAGTGAATTTGCTAAACGGAGTCTCTGATGCTGTTTCACGAAAGTAGGGGCGTTAACGATAGTTATGCGAAGCAAATAACATTGGCTAACGCCAAGCTCCGCTTTATATGTTGCGGAGCAAAATGCCCTTGCTATATGTAGCGTCCAAAAAATAAATATCAAAACTATTGACAATAATTTTATGTCTTTGCTATACTCAGGAAAATAACATAGAATATTAGTATCTATGGTCTGTTGTTGGCTGCTGTCTCATCGATGGTAGACATATATACTCACTCGTATACCTCGATTTGTAATTAATCTTTAGTATAAATAGCTGTTTGCTAAGTTAGTAGTACAAAAGACGGCGTTGGTGAAACCCGTATATAACATTAATTTGAATTACTTAGGAGTCAGAAGTCAGGAGAAAGAAAAGTACTTTTCGGTTAATCTAATGTAAAGACAATATCTAATCTTGCCACTCAAAGAATTACTCTTAATTTATCTAAATTACTGATTTCATACTTCAAATCACCAACCCCCAAAGAACTAAATATCTACAAGCATCAAGATTTACTACAGATTACTACACTACAAACTTCAGATACACGAGTTAGTAAATATATGGACTCTACCATTTATGAGACATTAGCTGAAGCTAGTACCACTTAATATAGTGCTTATTTAGTTGAAGTAATGCTCATTTTATGAAATTCCCTGTAAAAAAGTATCCCAATATTATTAGTGAGTCAAAAGTGGTATTAGTTGTCACTATTAACTCCTATTTTTTGAGGAGTTTCTATCAAGATAAAGGACTTTTTTTTGAGTAACTCACTATTTCACTGTTAGTGATAGATATCTGATGTTCCAATGCTGTTGTTTAAACTCAGTTTGAGGAACAAAAAAATGAAAAGTAAAGTTTTCTCTATCTCACTATATTGGGATTATCAAAACGTTCGTATTAATAACAGTTTCAATCCTTATTTTGCGCGATATGTTCAAACTTTTGCCAACTTACATGGTAGCTTATCTAGCCAAAGAGTATATAGCAATTGGCGAGAGGAAAATCAAAGTAATGAACAACGTTTATACGAACTAGGTTTTGATTGTATTGACATTCCTACAACAGAAAAACAGAGTGTTGATCGAAAATTAATAGCTGACTGTGAAAGAGAACTTTATTCTATTCCATCTACTGACATATTAATTTTAATTACTGGAGATGGAGACTATAAAAATCTTGTTCGTCAATGGCAAGCTAAAGGTAAAAAAGTCATCATTTTTGCCCACTCAAAGAGAGCCAATCAAAAATTACTTAGTGTTGCTGACGAATATTATTTTGTAGACAAAAAACTACCAGAATTATTGGAAGTAAAAACTAGGCTTATACAAATGGCATAATTAGGATTTTCCATTTGATTTGGCGCAATTTGTAAATCAACTTCAGAGAGGTTATGATTCCAGAAAATATACGATTTAGTTGTTTGAAGTACAATAAGAGTCCTGGTAATAATCTTTATCTCCCCCGGTTGATAAAGTGGAAAATTTTTTTAGGTAAAGTCTAAATATAAAAACCCAGTTTCTTTTCTATATTAAAAAGGGAAATTAACTGGGTTTTCGATAAAATTTATCTATTTATTATGTTTATACTTCAACTTTAATTAAGTACTATTAACCAAAGATTAGTCGAGAAAATTAAAAAAATTAGTTGATATAATTTGATAAAAAATGTAGGAGTAGACTTGAGATGACTATCCATAATAAGCACGAGATAATTGGTAAAGCTTTGAATATTTTGAGTAATAATTTATATCCATATATAGAAGATGTAATTAAGGAATTTCATCAAGAAAATTGGTTGCAAGTAGTACAAGAGACATTAAAGGGTTAAATTAGACAACTCAAAAGGAAGAAAAGCATCGAAAAGGCTTTAATTGAAGATGTATCTCTACAACTTAAATTAATCAAGAAGCAGTGGGATAAAGTATTTAAAATAAAACTGGATAAAGCATTTTTATTAATAGTAGAAGAACTCATAGAAGTCAGAAATGACTGGGCACATGGCTCTCCATTCTCTGTAGATGACACCTATCGATATCTTGACAATATTACTCGGATTCTTAAAATTATCAATGCAGAGGAAGTGGAGGAAGTAGAGAAAGAAAAGCAAGAAGTATTACGACTTTTATCTCAACAACAATTTCGTGGTTAAACTCCTCATAGTTATTCTGTTTCTGAAGAAGAAGAAAGACAAATTAGAGAGCAATTAAACGAATTACTGGAAAAAATTTCTTTCCAAGATGCTTCTCTTTTACAACTTGCTTTAATCCACCGGACTTATCTTTATGAAAACCCTACAGAAGTAAGTGTAGATAATAATCGTTTAGAATTTCTTGGTGATGCTTTGCTAAATTTTCTTAGTGGCGAGTATCTATATCGTAAATACCAAAAAATGACCGAAGGTGAAATGACTCAAAAACGTTCCAGTTTAGTGGATAATCAACAATTAGCAAAATTTACCATAGATTTAAACCTCGGACAATTTATTCTACTAAGTAAGGGGGAAGAATCACAGGGAGGGCGTGAAAATAATTCATTATTAAGTGATGCTTTTGAAGCAATTATTGGTGCTTATTATATTGATTATGGTATTGAGGCAGTTCGCAATTTTTTAGTACCAATTTTTGCTTAAGCTCTAGAAAAATCTGTTGATTTAGAGCCGGAAAATGAATCTCTTAATATTGAAAATTTTAAAGGTTTATTTCAAGAATTGGTACTAAAAAATAGTACAGATGTGCCAAGATATAAAACTGAAAAATGTGGCGGTTCTGACCATGAACCAAGTTTTATATCTCGGGTATTTGTAGCTAATAGACTGTATGGCGAAGGTCATTTCAGTTAACAGTTATCAGTTATCAGTTATCAGTTGTCAAGGAGAAAGCAATATAATGTCTCTTTAAATACCCACAAATAAAAAAAAGTTGTTAGGGAGATCAAAGCAGGGATAGCAGAGCAAGGAATAGGAAGAATTTTGGGAGATTCTCAATTCTGTTGAAAAAAGCATTTTTACCCTTGTCTAATTAATGAGACTTGATATAAAAAAGAGGCTGAAAAACTTGCTGCAGAAAATTCACTATCTAAGTTGAGACAAAGAAGATTAATATAGATAAAGCAGTTTTCGAATCTTGGAGGTACAAATTTTTATGCTTTTAGAGAATAGGGAACACCAGATATGGAAATAGGGAATAAAATTTATAGATTAATTTTCAACTGTCGCTAACTATCCTAAAATTTGCTTGCTGTAAATACAGCATATTCGGCAATTAATCTGGTACAACTGATACGGCAAATATTTTTTGCCTTATCTGCTCTTCCCTACTCCCTAAAATCATCAACATAAGTACTTCTAGAGAGTAGTAAACTGCTATAAGTAGGTGGGTTTAATTATCCATAAAATCGTGATGGAAATTTAAAACTTGGAAAATTTATGGAAAACTTCTTGCTGGCTTAATTTTCAGATTCTTCGTTTCAACATTTATTTATGCTCACCTAACTTATCAAGAAATTAAAATTTGTAATATGACAAAGAAACTACCTGAATTTAAAAATCCTGAACTTTTAAAACAAGCTCTAACCCACCGCTCTTTTTTAAACGAAAATTCTGGAGAAGAAGATAACGAAAGTCTCGAATTTCTGGGGGATGCTGTGTTAGGTTTTCTAGTAGGAGAACTACTCTATAGACGTTATAAAGAAGAATATGATTTAAAACCTAAAGAACTTACGCGTCTCCGTTCACTTTTAGTAGATGAAAAACAATTGGCAAAATTTGCAGCTCAACTAGAAATAGGTGAATTAATGCGGCTTGGTAGGGGAGCAGAAAAAGATGAAGGTCGTCAAAACCCGGCTTTACTTAGTGACACTTTTGAAGCAATAATTGGAGCCTTTTTTCTAGACTCAAATTTAACGAAAGTTTGCCCTTTTGTAAACAACATTTTTCAACCCGTTGCAGATGAAATAATTTTTTCAGAGAATGATTTAGTAGATACTAAAGCTAAATTTCAACAGCGGGCATTAGGAGAAATTAAAAAAATTCCTAGATATGAATCTAATAAATGTGGTGGTTCAGACGATAAACCTATTTTTTTGTCTGAAGTACTTGTGGATAATATAAAGTATGCTCAAGGTGAAGGAGATAGTAAAAAAGATGCAGAAAAACTTGCTGCTGAAAATGCCCTAGCTAAATTGAAACAAGAAGGATTAATATAGACGAATATCAATAAATGTAAGATTGGCAAATGACAAAGAAACTACCTGAATTTAAAAATCCTGAACTTTTAAAACAAGCTCTAACCCACCGCTCTTTTTTAAACGAAAATTCTGGAGAAGAAGATAACGAAAGTCTCGAATTTCTGGGGGATGCTGTGTTAGGTTTTCTAGTAGGAGAACTACTCTATAGACGTTATAAAGAAGAATATGATTTAAAACCTAAAGAACTTAC
>NZ_JAAHGO010000027.1:87286-101988 GCF_010672455.1 Okeania sp. SIO2C9
AAAATTCTGGAGAAGAAGATAACGAAAGTCTCGAATTTCTGGGGGATGCTGTGTTAGGTTTTCTAGTAGGAGAACTACTCTATAGACGTTATAAAGAAGAATATGATTTAAAACCTAAAGAACTTACTCGTCTCCGTTCACTTTTAGTAGATGAAAAACAATTGGCAAAATTTGCAACTCAACTAGAAATAGGTGAATTAATGCGGCTTGGTAGGGGAGCAGAAAAAGATGGAGGTCGTCAAAACCCGGCTTTACTTAGTGACACTTTTGAAGCAATAATTGGAGCCTTTTTTCTAGACTCAACTTTGACAAAAGTTCGCCCTTTTGTAAAAAAACTTTTTCAACCCGTTGCAGATGAAATAATTTTTCCAGATTCAGAAAGTGATGTACAAACAAATGATTTAGTAGATACTAAAGGTAAATTTCAACAGTGGGCATTGGCAAAATTTGGAGAAAATCCTAAATATGAATCTAATAATGGAGAAGGTCCAGACCATGCCAAAATATTCACTGCTGAAGTTAGAGTTAAGGGAAAGTTATATGGCGTTGGAAAAGGTCATCGTAAACAAGAAGCTGAAAAACGGGCGGCAGAAAAAGCTCTGAGAAAAGTAGGATTAATTTGAAGAAAAAAGTGGGGTAAACAAACAAAATTTCTGGTGGTGCATTGTAATAGACATCTGGCGAAAAAAATAGACTTTTTACATAAGTAGGCAACAGGGAACAGGCAACAGGCAACAGGGAAGAAAATTTCTGAAAAAAAACACAAAAAATGATCTATATGTGTAATTTCCACTCCTATTTATAATGGTCGTCTATTAAACATCTGGTGAAAAAAATAGACTTTTTGTAGAAGTAGGAAAAAGGGAAGAAAATTTCTGAAAAAAAACACAAAAAATGATCTATATGTGTAATACCATTTTGAAAAAAGAATGTGTTCGAATAATAAGCATGAGAAAAATATTTTACAGGAGGTCTCCCTTTGACAAAAAATAGAATTTCTTAGCTCAAAACTGGCATTGAAGCTATTCCCATACGACTCGGTCCTCCTGACTTCCCCTCCTGGGAGGGGTTGGGGGTGGGTTGACTCCTAAGAAATAGCCTAACTATTTGTAGCAAACATTCATAAAATTGGTATAATTTCTACTCCTATGTCTAATGGTCGTCTATTAAACATCTGGTGAAAAAGAATAGACTTTTTGCAGAAGTAGGAAAAAGGGAAGAAAATTTCTGAAAAAAAACACACAAAATTATCTATCTATGTAATTTCCACTCCTATGTCTAATGGTGGTCTATTGAACATCTGGTGAAAAAAAATAGACTTTTTGCAGAAGTAGGAAAAAGGGAAGAAAATTTCTGAAAAAAAACACACAAAATTATCTATCTATGTAATTTCTACTCTTATCTCTATTGTAATTATTTTCTCAAGGGAAATGGCAGTGGGAGCATCTTGCTCCCTTGCACTTGCGTTATTCTTCCCCATCTACCATTACTATGCACGACTATCAAAAAATTTACCCCTATCTATAGAACCCATTTGAGATCTATATAATTGTGGTAGATAATTGTGGTAGTCAAGTCTTTTCGCACATCAATTTTGAGAAAAAATCTGAAGAAGGAGTGTTGAATTTTTTGTATTATCTCTCCTCACATCTTCTCTGTTCCCTCTTACCTCCTGTCTCCTGTCTTCCCCTCCTGGGAGGGGTGAGGGGTGGGTTGTCTCCTGACTCCTAGCTAAAAAAACTTGATATTTATGAAGATACGATCGGGGGTTCTATAATTAGACATCTCCAGAAAAGAGGGAACAGAGAACACCGAAACAGGGAACAGGGAACAGGGAACAGGGAAAAATAATTGATTTTATTTTTGATTTTCACTCCTATGTCAACAAATTAAGCAACTGCTTGACGCCCTTCAGTTTGACCAAACCGAATGTAATGTTCTAACCCATTGATAAATAAACCATTTGCTACTGCATCAGCAATTTCTGGGTAAGTAGTCAGATAAAAATTTTCATCAAAAGCAAACTGAGGCGATCGCCCTTCTAAAAAGCCAAATTCTAACCAATGTTCAAACCCGTTATTAAATAAACCATTTGTCACAGCATCTGCTACAGCGGAATTTTCTAGCAAGTAAAGATTTTCGTTGAAACTGCTAGGAATATTAGGAGAGGGAATATTTGGAGGTTGATTATTAGAGTTTAGTTTGGCAACAAAAATATCGTTCGCTGTACTACTACCACCTGGAATAAATTCAGGAAAAGCAGTGGAGTTGCTGGAACCGACAATATAAGTGTTACCAACTTCGTCTACTGCAATGTCATTGCCAAATATACCCAAATTATTGTTGGTCTCAAAGGAAATTGAATATTCTACAGTTCCACCATCGTTAGATATTTTACTGACAAAAGCATCGGCAAAATTATCGTTGCCAATAATATAAGTATTGCCGACTCCATCAATATCAAGACCTTCGATAGACTCGAAATTCGCTCCACCTAAATAAGTCGCATATCCAACAGAGCGATCGCTATTCACTTTCATCAAAATTCCATCACTTTCACCCCCACCAAAATTATTTTGCAAAGCATTAACAGTGGGAAACTCTCCAACTGGGGGTACTACTGCATCACCTCCAATAATTTGACTACCGGAAGATCCTCCTACATAAATGTTACCCACTTCATCTACGGCAATGTTATTACCAGTATCTCCATCTACCGCACCATAATAAGTGGAAAAAATTAAGTCGCTACCGTCACTATTAAGTTGGGTAATGAATATATCTCGGTCTCCACCTAAAGAATTTTGTACTGCATTTTCAGTAGGAAAGTCAATGGAACGAGTATCACCAGTTATGTAAGCATTGCCACTATTATCTATAGTAATATCGTTACTTACCTCCGTATCATTTCCACCAAATAAAGTTGAGTAAATTAACTGATTACCATCAGTAGATATTTTACTGACAAAAGCATCACGATTAAATTCATTAATTAAAGTATTTCGTAGGGCATTTTCTGTGGTAGGAAAATCACCTATACCAGTAAGAGGGACGATGGGAAAACGGAGTAAAGCACCTGTATCTCCTGTTATATAAACATTGCCATTATCATCTACAGCAATACCACTACTAAAATCGTTATCTTGCCCACCTAAATAAGTAGAATATTCAATATTACTACCATCATCAGATAGTTTAACTACAAAAGCATCTCCTGAAAATTCACCGCCACCATAAGTATTTTGCAAAGCATTTACTGTCGGAAAGTCTACAGAATTTGTATTACCTGTGACGTAGATATCTCCACTTTCATCTACTTCAATATCTGTACCAAAATCATCACCACTTCCACCTATATATGTAGAATAAATCAGAGTTCCATCAGGAGAATATTTAGCAACAAAAGCATCACCATAACCAAATTCATTACCTCCAGCAAAGCTATTTTGTACAGCATTTGCAGTTACTGGAAAATCTATAGAGTTGGTACTGCCAGTAATGTAAATATTGCCTTCTGCGTCCGTAGTTATGCCTCGTCCATCTTCAAAATTACTGCCTCCTAAAATGTCAGAAAATTCTATAGTTGGGTTATTATTTGAAAGAATTTGGGAATCGAAATTTAACCCTGGATTATTAATCAAAACTATATCATTAGTTTCTGGGAAATTTTCCACCGGAGTAATTACCTCTGGAGAAACTTCTAATGGTGGTGGTGGTGGAAAATCTATGTTTGCTGATATTATCTCTGGAGAAACTTCTAGTAGTGGTGGCAAATATGGACGTGTTAATGTTGTTTGTGACTGTTCACTTAGAAAGTTTAATTCATTCATAATTAACACTATATTAAATTCAAAATTTACTGGGAAATTATTTTTTTTATTATACAATAATTATTGCTTAGTACATGGCTAATTAGTCAGTATTATTGCCGATTTTTTCATATAAATATTAGATATAGCAATTCTCAAAAAGCGTTAGGTACAAAATCCTTTGTTTTAGTGATTAGGGAGTAGGAAACAAAAAAGAAGAAAAAAAACTGTACCTCAGTAACTTGAGAAACGCTATATTATTCTATTTTATCTCTAAACATTTAAGCATTAATCATTGATTTTTTTCTTTTGAACCTATCCCGCTATTTTTAACAAGTTTATTTGTGTAAGTAAAATGTGTTTGAAAAGCTTAAGGAGTAGGGAGTAGGGATTAGGGAGTAGAAAATAAGAAAAAAAACTGTACCTCAGTAACTTGAGAAACGCTATATTATTCTATTTTATCTCTAAACATTTAAGCATTAATCATTGATTTTTTTCTTTTGAACCTATCCCACTATTTTTAACAAGTTTATTTGTGTAAGTAAAATGTGTTTGAAAAACTTAAGGAGTAGGGAGTAGGGAGTAGGGAGTAGAAAATAAGAAAAACAACTGTACCTCAGTAACTTGAGAAACGCTATATTATTCTATTTTATCTCTAAACATTTAAGTATTAATCATTGATTTTTTTCTTTTGAACCTATCCCACTATTTTTAACAAGTTTATTTGTGTCAGTAAAATGTATTTGAAAAGCTTAATTTTTCGGCGTTGGTGATTTGAGGTATGAAATCATTCATTAATTGATAATTGATAATTGATAATTACCTCTGGTTAAAACCGTTCTTGATTGAATATAAGGAAATATTATTCTTTATTTTCTCCTTAAAAGGGGAGACTTCAAGGCGCGAATTATTTAATTATTAATTATTAATTACTAATTATTCGGTAATTTAGGTAAATTAAGAGCGTTGCTGAATGGTAATAATTTTTAGATTAAGTGTCAACGAAAAATATAAGTTTTTCAATTTTACCTTCAGCTACTTACCATTACATTTCAGCAATGCCAAATTAAGAGTAATTCTTTTAATTGCAAAATTAGATATTTTCTTTACTTAGATTGACCGAAAAGCACTTTTATTTCTCCTGACTCCTAAGTAATTAAAATTAATATCATACACGCGCTTCACAAACGCCAATTTTTCGTTTTTAAAATCTCAAAATATTTAGGGTTTTTCGCAAAAATATTATTAGTGGTATAGGTTCTTTTTCTTTTAGGTTTAATACCAATTATTGTGAATTAATACTATACTTAGGTGACGCTTCAGTTATTAAATAATTAATACAGGAAAAGTCCCTTTTTGTTAATTAGCACCTCAGTTAATGTTAATTATTCTTATGTTTATTTCTCCCTACTCCCCTACTCCCTACTCCCTACTCCCTCTTTTCTAGAGATTTCCAAGGGATAAATATCTGAACTACTAGCTGACCATTCCCACATAGAACCAGAATAATTTTTTACATTAAATCCCAAATCTGTCAATACAGAAGTAGACCAAGCAGAACGTACACCACCCGTACAATAAGTAACAATAATTTTATCTTTTGTAATTCCCTTTTCTGTCAACATTTCTAAAATTTTATCCCGCGATAATAACATCCCATTATTATCTAACCAATACTTAAAATAGATATGAATTGCCCCTGGAATATGACCGCCATTTTGTTCTCCATAGGGTGTTTTTCCAGCATATTCTTGTAGATCTCTAGTGTCAATAATTACTAGGTTATCTTTTTCTAAACTTGTTTTTAATTCATTCTGACTAATATGCCAATTTTTATTCCGATTAACAACAAAATCTCCTCTAAGTGGAGAATTATTTTTCGTAAAATTAACTGTAGGAAAACCCCCTTTAACTAAAGCAGCAAAACCTCCATCAACTAAAAAGGATTTTTGATGACCTAAAGTGCGTAACATCCAAACTATTCTGCCATCTTCTCCCCAACCATTTATGGTATTGCCAAATACTATGACTGGTTTGTTATAAAAAATGCCTATAGCTTGTAATTTTTCTGTCAAAATTTTGTCATCTGTGAGTAATTTTCCTTTAAATGGAGATTGAGACTGAGAAAATTCTTGCCAACTTATACAAGTTGCATTTAACAAACTTTGAGGATTCAATATTTTACAAGAACGAGCATCTAAAATTGTTGCTCCTTGTGCAACTAATTCCTGAGCTTGAGCAGAGCTAATTATCCATTGATTTTCAATTATTTGTTGGGGAGATTCATTAATTACAAACTGAGAATTAATAGATTGATTATTAACAACTTTGGCAGTTTTAATATAATTAGTGATCGCTAGGGTAGAAATTAATCCAAATATAATTAATCCTAGCATTAAGATAATTTTTATCGGACTTAAATTTAAACCATTAGACATATATATATTTATTCTATATTACCGAATAATTGATAATTAAATAATTCACGCCTTGAAGCCTTCCCTTTTAAAGAGAAAAAAAAGAAATAATATTTCCTTATATTCAATTCTGTAACCGTTTTAACCTTCTTGTAATTATCAATTATCCATTATCAATTATCAATTAATGAACTGTTGCCCGTTTCTTGTTCCCTCTTGCGAAAGAAGCTGAAACTATTCAATAAGTCCTGCATTATTTATAGGCCAAAATCTTTTGAAGACTTTACCAAAAATATTAGAGCGAGGAACATAACCCCAGCAACGACTATCATAACTGTGGTTACGGTTATCGCCCATCACTATATATGAATTTTCAGGTAGAGTAATAGACTTAGACAAAAATCGTCGATCGGGTGGACAAACCTCTATTATTGTCTGTTGATATTTGGAGTTACCAGTAACTTTTTCCTGTGGTTTAACAGCAGAAGCTAAATACTTTTCTTCTAGAGGTTTATTATTTACATAAACTTTTCCATTTTTTACTTCTATTGTTTCTCCTGGCAAGCCAATAATTCTTTTAATAAAAGGATCTTTATATAGTTTTTTTAATGCTTCTGTTGGCATAAATATGACTATATCACCTCGTTTTGGTTCTTGAAAATTATAACTCCATTTATCTATAATCAAGCGGTCATTAATTTCCAAGGTAGGTAACATTACGCCTGATGGAATATAACGAGATTCTGCAAATTTTCCGATCAATGGTGGGATATAAAAATTGAATGCGCCAGTTATTATTATCCCTACAAAAATACTTAATAAAAACCTTTTTGAGATTTGTCTATGAACGGGGGGTCTCCGATAAGCATCATAAACAGCAAAACTAAATACTAAAAGAGTAAAGAAGGGAATAAGTGAGCTAAATATGAAGATTATAATTAATAAAATACCAAGCCAAATATTGCCTATATATATGTGACCGAATCCTGGAAATATTAATCGAGAAAGAAACACAGATAACCATGGGTATTTACTGCTTTTTCTCACTTATTCAAATTGGGAATTATTCGCTTTTCTTGCACATTTATGAGCATCAAAAAGATTCCATATAGATAACAAATTATAAGCTAGTAAAAAAGCTATACCAATTATAGGATTACTTTTTGGATTAAATATTAAATACACACCTAATCCCCAAAATAAACAGCTACAAATTATCAGTATCCAACCTCTAGAGATATTTCCTGAATATATCTGCCCTATTCCTGGGAAAAAATATGATAAATTGACAGCAAGCCATGGTTCTTTACTAGAAATAGATTGATTCATTTTTTATCTTAACTTATGATAATTTTACTTACAAAAAGTACATACCATATTAGGTTTACTTGATTAGTTATTGTCAAACTATAGCAATCCTATTTTATTTGTGTATAAAAATCTTACCGCTTTTAGGGAACAGGAAACAGGAAACAGGGAACAGGGAACAGGAAACAGGTGGAAGTTTCAGTTTTTTTATCTACTTTTTGATTTTTCACAACTTATTGATGATTACTATAAAAGCGTCAATATTTCCTGTGGAATGCTGCACAAACACCTAAAAGCTAATTTTTTAATTCATATTAATTCCGTAGGAAATAAAATCATATCAAGTGCAATAAATTTTCCCTATAAATAGAATATTTTAATTATAAATTCTTGTTTTTTGTCTCAACTTTTTGCTTTTAATTGAGGGAGAAAATTTACCGAATAATTAAGATTTAAAGGAGAGGCTTTAAAGGAGAAAAAAGAAAAATTTTTCATGATTAGTCAATCCTCTTCTTTTCAAGGAGAGGTAATTATTAATGATTAATAATTAATTGTTGAATCATTTTCTCCCTTATTGCTTAACCACATTATTTTTCAAAATGGTATTCTACTAAATCCTAACAAGATAGTTATAGTCAAATTACCTCAAAATTATTCATAGATTTGCTTTCCTTCTAACTCCTGACTTCTTTAGAAACAATTCATAAATTGACCTTACTGATTTATACAAAAATAACCAATATAGCAACATTTTATGAAATTGATATTACTTCTTACCGAAAAATTGTGGGTATGCGCCTCCCCTTTTAAGGGGATAATAAGCGGTCGTTTGCGGAGCAGTCCGTTAGGATGGGATGGCGAGGTCTCGGAACCATATCCAATCGACTCCTGTGAAGAAAAATTTTCATCTCTTTGTCAATCCTCTTCTTTTCAAGGATAGGTAATTGTTAATTATTAATTATTAATTATTAATTATTAATCATTGAATTATTCCTTTTTTTAATCCTAAATCAACAGCAACTTTATGAGCGCAAGCGAAACCAGAAAAAGCCACAGCATTTAAACCTTGACCAGGAAACGTACTATCTCCAACACAATATAAACCAGGTATTGCAGTACGATTAAATGGCATTGCTAATAGACCTTGTAACTTACGACGAGGAATAGGTCCATAAGTACCATCTTCACGATTTAAAAATCTTTGATGGGAACGAGCTGTTCCTACTTCCATATAATCTAAACCAGCATCTAAACCAGGAAAAATCTTTTCTAATCTATCAATAACTCTCCCTGCAGCTTCTTCTTTTTTTGCTTCATATTCTTTGATAGTTAATCCTTGCCAATCTTCTATATAACTAGGTGTAAAACTATGAACTATATGATAACCTTTTGGCGCTAAACTTTTGTCTAAAAGTGTAGGAATAGAAACAAAAATAGTACCTTCTGAATCCTCCATATTATCCCAATTTTCTAAGAGAATATGATGACATTCTGTACCTTCTGGAAATACAGAAGCTTCTACTCCTAAATGTAAACTTAAAAAACTTGGTGACTTTTGATAATTACTGCGCCATTTTTTCTCACTTGGCGGTATATTTTCTGCTGGAATTAACTTGCCAAAAGTATCCCATCTCGTCGCATTAGAAATAACTCGCTTACCTCGATAAACCTTGCCATTAGTTAACTTCACTCCTACAGCTTTTCCCTTTTCAATAATAATTTCTTGAACGCGAGATTTATATCGAATTTCTCCCCCTGTTTTCTCCAAACCTTCTACCAATTTTTGAGAAATTTTACCCACACCACCTTTAGGATAATTAATACCACCATAATGGCGATCGGAAAACACCATTCCAGCATTAATCATTGGCGTTAAATCTGCTGGCACTACTGACCAACAATAACATTCCATATCAATAAACTTTAATAATTGTTGATCGCTAATATATCGACGTGCAACATCACCTACATTTTGAGGCAAATACTTCAATAAACCCAGACAAGAACCAGGATTTTGAAAAAATGATTTGGAGAGATACTTTAATTCTTCTAGAGATAATAACTCCATAGAATTGAGATAATTAAACACTTTCCAACATTCATCATAAAATTGACGAATTCCTTTTTTTTCATGGGGAAATATTTGAGTTAATTCTTGGATAAACTTTTCATATTCTTGGTGAACTTTTAACTCTAAATTATCTGGTAAATGATAATGTATTTGCACGGGGTCGGGGATTGTTTCTATCTCAACATTTACCGCGTCTAAAGCACGAGTCAGTAAATTTGTTGTACCTTTTTTGCCAAAACCAAATATCATTGATGCACCAACATCAAATATGTATCCCTCCCTTTCAAAGTAACCGGAGCTACCACCAGGAATAGTATAACCTTCTAATACTATAACTTTGCCTCCTTTAGCTGCAAGTTGAGTAGCTGTAACTAAACCACCAATACCAGAACCAATAATTATTGCATCATATTCAAGTATTGGAGGAAATTTATCAGTTAATGACTGAGATGCTGGAGAAATTGTCATAGTAAGACCTTTGAAATTTTGCTAGATTTTAGTGTAGCGCTTATGATGTTAATAGTGTTTGATTTGAGTCAATCAAAGTTTAGTAGATATATATAGCAATTTGATAATTGCTAAAATAGATAAGTTTGGGATTTTAGGAAATAGGGAAGTAAAGAGTAGAAGGGAGTAGGGAGTAGGGAGTAGGGAATAGAAAAAAAGAAAAACAACTTTACCTAAGCAACTTGAGAAACCCTATATATTTAATCCCCATATTTTTTATCGATCTTTTCCCTTATAGGTTGAAGACCCCACCATCATCCGCCATTTCTACAAGGTTCTTCGGATGCTATTTCATATCTACTTTTCCTTTCTGTGCAAGATTACTAAACCTTCATTCCTTCTTCCTTGTTCTTCCTTCTTCTTTCTTCCTTGTAGTAAGTATAATATTTTTGACAACTACAAAAATCAAACATCAAAATTCCCAACCATATTTGTGACCTTCTTCCTCCCACTATTTTCCTCAATCCTGAAGTTTCTAATGTTATATATTTAATCCTCATATTTTTTCTTGACTTTTTTTATCGATATTTTCCCTTATAGGATACTATTTCCTATGCACTTTTCCTTTCTGTGCAAGATTACTAAAACTTTATTCCTTCTTCCTTGTTCTTCCTTCTTCTTTCTTCCTTGTAGTAAGTACAATATTTTTGACAACTACAAAAATCAAACATCACAATTCCAAACCATATTTGTGACCTTCTTCCTCCTGGTATTTTCCTGAAATCTCAGTTGGGAATTTTATATATTTAATCCTCATATTTTTTCTTGATTTTTTGGATTTATCTTTTCCCTTATAGGTTGAAGACCCCACGATCATCCACCGTTTATATAAAGTTATTGAGATGCTATTTCCTATCTACTTTTCCTTTCTGTGCAAAATTACTAAAACTTTATTTCCTCTTCCTTCTTCCTTGTTCCTTCCTGATAGTAAGCATAATATTTTTGACAACTACAAAAATCAAACATGAGAATTCCCAAGCATATTTGTGACCTTCTTCCTACTGGTATTTCAGGAAAATACTAGTTTGAGATTTTATATATTTAATCCTCATATTTTTTCTTGAGTTTTTTGATTTATCTTTTCCCTTATAGGTTGAAGACCCCACGATCATCCACGGTTTCTACAAGGTGATTGAGATGCTATTTCCTATGCACTTTTCCTTTCTGTACAAGATTACTAAAACTTTATTCCTTCTTCTTCCTTCCTCTTTCTTCCTTGTAGTAAGTATAATATTTTTGACAACTACAAAAATCAAACATCAAAATTCCAAACCATATTTCTGACTTTCTTCCTCCTGATATTTTCCTGAAATCTCAGTTTTGAATGTTATATATTTAATCCTTATATTTTTTCTTGACTTTTTTGATTTATCTTTTCCCTTATAGGTTTAATACCCCACCATCATCTGCCGTTTCTATAAGCTTCTTGGGATGCTATTTCCTATGCACTTTTCCTTTCTGTGCAAGATTACTAAAACTTTATTCCTTCTTCCTTCTTCCTTCTGATCCAATAGTTATATCAAATCCGCTCGGGTTCGGTATAAAAAATTTTTCATCCTTAGCGCAAATGTGTAAATCTTTCGCGCATTCTCTTCCCTTCTGACTCCTGACTCCTGACTCCTAGATTAACTATCTAATTATACCGATGTTACCGGATTTGATATTATATGATAATTTAAGATTAATAAATTGGTATCTTATTGGAATTTTGCGATCGTGACTATGCAACTTCGTGTTTATGTCCCACCTCATCCTTTAGTAAAACATTGGTTAGGTGTAGCTCGTGACATAAATACACCCTCTGCTCTATTTCGTTCTGCAATGACAGAATTAGGTCGATGGTTAACCTATGAAGCAATTCGAGATTGGTTACCAATAGTAGAAACAACAGTACAAACTCCTTTAGCTGAATGTCCTGCTACTTTTGTTAATCCTCAAGTCCCTGTCGTAGTAATACCAATTCTCCGAGCTGGTCTAGGATTATTAGAAGGAGCGCAAACTGTTTTACCATTAGCATCCATCTATCATCTGGGAATAGTTAGAAACGACGAAACTCTCGAACCTAGCTGTTATTTGAATAAACTACCTCCCCAGTTTACCCCTAGTGTTCGGGTTTTGATTTGCGACCCCATGTTAGCTACTGGTGGCACAATTATGCAAGCGATGAGTGAATTAACTGAGCGTGGGGTTGATGTTGCTTCAGTAAGAATAATTTCTGTAGTTGCAGCTCCTCCTGCTCTACAAAAGTTGAGTACCACTTATCCTAACTTGGTTATCTATACAGCAACTATTGACGAGGTTGTTAATGATGTCGGCTACATTATACCAGGTCTTGGCGATGCTGGCGATCGAACTTTTGGTACTTAGTTTAGTTAGGGTTTGCTGAATAAAGTATGAGTGGTAGGGGTAGGAGTCAGAACTCAGGAGTCAGAACTCAGGATAAATGGGAATTATAGAGAAGGTAGGATTCAAAAATTAATAATTAATCATTAACAATTACCGAATAATTAATAATTAGGGTTTGCTGAATAAAGTATGAGTGGTAGGGGTAGGAGACAGGAGACAGGAGAAATGGGAATTTTGATAATAAATCAAATCAATTATCGCACTCTTATTTATCAATTATTTCCCTCTAATCCCTACTCCCTCTTTTGGAGGAAATATCTAATATCTGTTTATAATTCTATCATTACTTCAATATTTCATCTCCCCTACTCCCCCACTCCCCTCTTCCCCTTCTGGGAGGGGTTAGGAGTGGGTATCCTACTCCCAACTATAATATATAAATAATACCGGATTTGATATTACTGGCCACTTGAAGCAAATCAGAATTAATTGATTATTGAGATTTTATTAAGAATATGCTAAAGTTAAAGATAGACATTAATATAAATGATTAGCTATTTGCTAAATATGAGTAATAGAGATGGTTTTGCAAGTGGTTTGATTACAGGAGCAGCAGTTGGCGGCCTGGTAGGTGGATTATTGGGAATTTTAGTAGGAGCAAGAGTGTCTAATGATGCAGATGAAGCAGAAAATTTATTAGAAACTCAAGAAGATACTGAAAAACAAAAAGCCATAAAAGAATCAGAAATTATAGAAGAGACTCGTCAAAGTTTGGAAGGTAAAATAGCCCAGTTAAATCAAGCAATTGATGAAGTGCGCCAACAAATAAATGGTGTTAATGGAAACTTGGCAAAGACTGGGCGATCGCTCTCTGAAGAACCCTAAAATTATTAAGAATAAATCTATAATAAATCTATTTCATCAAAATAGATTTTAGAGATAGCTCAGAATGAAATATTAACAACACAAAGCTGTGCTAAACTATACTTGAAAATCTATCATAAATGTTGAAATATCTCGAGCCTTTATAATCGCGAGATTTAACCGTCAGAATAGGCCAATAAAGAGCGCGGGGAACCCACGCACACAGCCACTTATAAATTTAAACTAGAAAAATAATTGAGCAATACGCCCGTGAATTTTTGGCGTTATAATCGTATCAATAGTCGTGTGCCCCACGGCCTGAGAAAATGCACCGCCGGCCCTGAGGTTTCCGAGGGCGTAAAGACGGAGCCAGAAAAAGCTTGTGGAGATGGTAGTAGCAGGGGTGCAAATCAACTTGTTTGATTTGTTATCTAGCCCGAGAATCTGTGTCAGCGTAGCTTTGCGTCAGCAAAACAAAAATCTCCCGTTATAATAGCTCTTATTTAACGGTGAGAGTGTCAATAATTGTTTGTAGTTTCAGAATAATAAAACTTATGAATGCCTCTATAGGACTGTTAGCCCAAACTTTAGGAACATTTGTACAAATATATTTAATTTTAATGTTCATTAGGATCTTATTAAGTTGGTTTCCTAATATTAACTGGTACGATCCACCATTCTCTGTATTGAGTCAGTTGACAGATCCTTATCTAAATATATTTCGCTCTATTATTCCACCCTTGGGAGGTATAGACTTTTCTCCCATAATTGCTATATTTGCTCTCCAGTTTGTTGCCCAACTTTTGACTGGATTACTAAATGGTTTAGCTTATTAGGGTGTGTCATCAATTAAAAATTTGACAAAATGAGTGTTGTCTGCTTTAGTTCAACAATGAATAATGAATAATGAATAATTACCTCTCCATGAATTGAAGAGGATTTACTAATCATGAAAATTTTTATTCACAGGAGTCGATTGGATATGGCTGGGAGACCTCGCCATCCCATCCTACGGAATGCTGCGCAAACGACCGCTTATTATCCCCTATCCAAGGGGAGGCGCATACCCACAATTTTTCGGTAATAGGACATCTGCTCCATCCCAGATTGAAGTTTGAGGAGTAGTTAAAAAAAAGAGTTGGATTACCTAGAGCATCTACTACCCCATGTATTTTACTGCTCAATCCCCCAATCCTTAGGCCAATATCTTCCTGTTGTGCAGTACTATCCTTGGCCCCGGCACTATGTTGATCAGCACGAACAATAGTGGCATCGATCATGGCATATTCATGATCTGCATCCTCAGCTAAAGCATGAAATACTCTTTCCCAGCTCCCAGCAATGGCTCCAACGACTAAAGGGGGTATGGATCACCCGGAA
>NZ_JAAHGO010000270.1 GCF_010672455.1 Okeania sp. SIO2C9
TCTTTTTTAGTACACAGATTTGGGATTATAATACTGAAAAAGAAGATATTTATTATATTTGGTTGGAAGGAAAACGGATTTTATTAGGTGAGAACCCTTACGCCAGGGTATTATCTGGAGATATGAGAGATAATGATAAATATGCTACATATTTTCCTTTGTTTTATTTGCTTTCAGCTCTAACTCAATTATTAGGATTCAAGGAATATTCAACTTGGGTTTATCTATGGCGACATATATTCCAAGTTTTTAATCTAGGAATATCACATTTAATTTTTTATCAGTTTTATAAAAACAAAACATTGATTCTTGGTCTATTTGCATCTTTGTTTTGGTATCTAAACAGATGGACAATTCATGTTAATCAAATTGCTCACATAGACTTTGTGAGTATATTTTTTTTGGTATTGTCTCTGACAATAATTCACCAGAATAAACAGTTATCACTTCTTCTTTTTGGATTGTCTTTATCATTAAAACAGATTGCTATATTTTTATTGCCTCTTTATCTAATTTGGACTTGGCAAGAATCAGAAAAAAATAAATTAGAACGTACATTTAAATCACTGCTACTAATACTAATTATTCCTATGATTACATCACTACCATTTATTATCTGGAATGCTGAAGGCTTCTTTAAATCTATTATATTCTCGGCGACAAGAAGTCCTGCTGGACATTTAGGAGTTCCTTCAATAGATGAATTAATTGGATTAGTAATACCAGAATTTGTTGGTATTAAAGCCAAGTTGCCAATGTTGCTGATTATGAGTTTAGTCTTTATCAGTGCTATTAAACGCCAAATTGGTATGTACACTAGTACTTTGCTAACCATGGCTGTATTTGTAGATTTCAATTCAGTGTTATTTCGACAATACTTATGTTGGGTTGTACCTTTTATCCCTCTAGCTATTTGTGATACGATGTGTACTAATAAGAAAAAAATTATTAAATAGAAAAAAATGTTACCAAGAGTCTTATTTTAAGTAGTTAGTAATAATCTCAACAAGAATATTTAAAATTTATTACTTAAAAAATATTTGTAGTTAACATTTAGTTAATTGATATAGCAGTACGTATTAAGGTTAGGACAAGCTAAATCGCTAAAACTTTGTCACAGTCAACTTCTGCCTTCTACCTTCTGCCTTCTGCCTTGCGCGTAGCGCTATATGCTTCA
>NZ_JAAHGO010000271.1 GCF_010672455.1 Okeania sp. SIO2C9
GCTCACGGGGTGACGAGCGCCTCAAAACTATTGTTGGATAAGGGTTGCAAGAATTAAACCTTTGTAAAAAATCAAGATTTTTCTGCCTAAATAATGATAATCATTATTGGGAGGGGAGTAGTTGAGCTTCGCTCAACTACTCCCCCTATACAGGTTGAATAATGAATCAATCTAAGCCAGCTCAGAAAACTTAATTGAGCTTTAATTACAAAATTTTTAAGCATCAATTAAAAATTTCAGCTCTTGAATAAATTGTCACATTTACCAAATAATTAATTGTTAATTAAATAATTCGTAGGTTTGACATCGCTCTTAATCCTCTTTGATAATTCGGCTTTTTCTGAGGATTAAAATTCATTATAGCTTGGACAATATCAACTAAATAATCCCAAGCTATGACCCACAGTTCGCCATACATACCTACCCAAAAGTTGCTATGCCTCCTCTCTTTTCTATCTGCTTCTTGTAAGGGACAAATATAGTCTTGATAACCAGTTTTTTTGATATTTTTACCTCGATAACATGAACAGGTATAAGCAATAGCTATAAGTAAAACTAAATTGGTCAGGCGCTCTGTATTAGCTTGACTACCCTCCAAATTATATCCTCCAGTTTTACAATCTTTAAACATTGCTTCAATGCCCATTCTCGACCGATATATTTTGAGAACTTCATCTAAGCTTTCAAGATTTGTCAACAAGTACCAAGGCTCTTTTTCCATCTTTTTTCTATACTTTCTTTTCCAATAAGCAACTAAATTAAAACGTCCAAATCCTTTTTTATTAGTCAGATTAATGTTACTTAAAAATATTTTAGTCCCGGGAGCCACAGGTAAATTACTCAATGGCTGGTATTTTCGACCTGGTTTTCTATAATTAGTATCTTGTTTTTGTCTGAAAATAAAATTGATTTTTTGAGTCTTGGCTCTAGTTTTTAACCAGTGTGATAACTGGACACCATGGAACTCTCTATCTCCAATAATTACCAATTGATATTTTTTCAACAAGCGTAAAACTGGTTTAATAAGTGCCTTTTGTTCTAGGAAATTGGTAGCTCCTTTTTTCTCTAAAACTTGCCAATAAATAGGTAATGCTCGTTTTTTGTAAATGACAGCAATAACGAAGATATTGTGACTTTTCCATTGTGTTCTATCTAGAGTGAGAATTAATTGA
>NZ_JAAHGO010000272.1 GCF_010672455.1 Okeania sp. SIO2C9
TTAAAACTTGTGTCGGTTCAAGCTGGTGCCGTTACGGTGTGCAAGATTCTGTTGGCTTCGGCATCAAGATGGAGCATCGCTACAAAGGCCTGCGCTCACCACGTAAACTTAAATTTGCGGTATCAGGCTGTACCCGTGAATGTGCTGAAGCACAAAGCAAAGACATCGGCGTTATCGCCACCGAAAACGGTTATAATCTCTACGTTTGTGGTAACGGCGGCATGAAACCACGTCATGCTGATTTGTTTGCTACTGACCTCGATGAAGAAACCTTATTAAAATATACCGATCGTGTGTTAATGTTCTACGTCAAAACCGCCGACAAACTCCAACGCACAGCACGTTGGTTAGAAAATCTTGAGGGCGGACTCGACTACCTCAAAGCAGTGGTCATCGATGACAAACTCGGAATTGCTGAGGAACTCGATCGCCAAATGCAGCATGTGGTTGATACCTACCAGTGTGAATGGAAAACGGCTGTTGAAACCCCAGATATTCGCAAACGTTTCAACACATTCATTAACAGTGATAACCAAGAAGATAGCAACCTCACCTATACCCGTGAGCGTGATCAACGTCGTCCGCTCTACGATCATGAGCGCGATCTACAAGCTGCTGCTAGCTCTTAATTAACTCGTAAAGGATTTTATCATGTCTCGTGTCATTTGTAAACTTTCCGACATTACTCCCAACACTGGTGTTTGTGCCCTCGTCGAAGATGAACAAGTCGCTATTTTCCGTGTTGAAGACAAGGTCTATGCCCTGTCTAACTTGGATCCCTTTAGCAAGGCGATGGTTCTTTCACGAGGACTTATCGGTAGTAAAGGTGGTGTGCTGAAAGTTTCTTCACCACTCTACAAACAAAGCTTTGCCCTTGAAGATGGCCGCTGTCTCGATGATGAAACAGTTTCTCTGCCTACTTGGGCAGTATCAGTCTCTGATAGTGGCGAAATACTCTTAGGTGACAAACTGAATTAATTTACCCCGGCGATACATCGATTAACTCCTTCTTGATTGATCTATCACCAAACCCCACTGCAATGCAGTGGGGTTTTTTAAATTCTATAACCTTTAACAATAAACCTCGCTGAGTTCTCAGCGAGGTTTATTAATGTAACTTCTAAAAGTAGGAAGTTTAGAGACGCTCTTCTATCTCGTCGAAGATCA
>NZ_JAAHGO010000273.1 GCF_010672455.1 Okeania sp. SIO2C9
CTGGAGTTCGTGTGCTCTTCCGATCTGAAGCAATCGTCGCCCGCCATGGCATATCATTCTCACCACATTTTGCTGTGGACCCCGATAAGATTCGCGCTCTTCGCCATCGTGCTTCATTGCGTAGTGGTCGTGAGCAGCCCAATTTCAACAGTCTATTTCATTGTCATGTAGGACCTGAGCATGATGTTCTTGAAGTGGCCCATTAACTCGATGACTTAGCATGTGTTGAGTATGTTGTTGTTCATGCGTTAAATGATTTACCCCCGCCGCCAGCAGATATTGCTCCTACAACACCAGCATTTGATGGTTTGCAGAATCATTTTTTGGAAAACCCCGGCCATGATATTTGGTATGCACATGATCGCGGTATAACCGGCGCCGGAATTGTTATCGCTGATTGTGAGTATGGTTGGAATCTTAATCATGAAGATCTTACCGGAAGCAATCTACTGCAAGAGCCTGGTCAGACCCCGAGCCAGCGCGTTTATCAAGAGGGCTGGGATCAGCATGGCACTGCAACTGTTTGTATCTTGGCGGCATAGAAAAATAATTATGGCGTCACCGGAATAGCATACGGCTCACAAGTTTATCTTTATCCAGAGTTAACTGTTCAGGGTGGAAACCGAAGAGCCGAATGTATTTTAGAAGCGATATTGGATTTAAGTGCAGGAGATATCCTCTTATTGGAAATGCAAATCTTGTCAGCAGAAGGGTATGTTCCAGCTGATTATGATGTAGCAGTATGGTCACTCATTCAAACCGCCACCGATGCGGGTATCGTCGTGATAATGGCGGCGGGAAATGGTGGTTCCAATTTAGATCGAGGAGTTTTTAGCGAGTATCGTAATCGTGGTGATAACGGTGGGATAATCGTTGGCGCTGGGCTGCCAAGTAGCACCCATCGGCGCATGTTAACCTCTACCTACGGGAGCTTGGTCGATGTTCAGTCTTGGGGTATGTTGGTGGTGTCCTGCGGCTATGGTGACTGGCGTCAATTCGGTAGCGATATTAATCAGGCTTATACCCAATTCTCGGGAACGAGTAGTGCCAGCGCTGTAGTTGCTGGCGTTGCAGCCTTGGTTCAAGAGCATGCCAAGAATATTCGTGGAGGATATTTGACTCCACTGGAAATGCAGAATTTATTGATTGCCTCGGGTGA
>NZ_JAAHGO010000274.1 GCF_010672455.1 Okeania sp. SIO2C9
CGGTGGCATGAGGGCAACAGAAATAGCTGTTCCGGCTAGGGCATCACTGATTTGAGGGCGAATCTTGGCAAAGCCGCTAACTGCCCCGGCAGCAATTGCTACGCCTAAGTCTGCTAGATTTGGTTGGGTGCGAGAGAGGATTTCCTGACCAAATTCTGAAGCTGGCAAGCCAACAATGCGCCCAACCATCCAAGCCATGACAACCGCTACTAAAGTTCCTATCCCTACTGTTGTCAGACTTTTACTAACCATCTGAAAGTTGCCCTCTAGAGCAGCTAAGGCTAGTCCCCGCAACGGCATCATTAAAGGTGCAATAATCATCGCTCCAATAATGACTGCCGTACTATTGCTCAACAAACCCATAGTGGCAATGGCGCAGGCACTGACTGTCAAAAATAGATAGTTCAGACTAGGTTCAGCATCTGCACCCAAGTCATGAACTAGTCGTTCGATATCTTCTGTAGAAGCCTTCGGCATGGATACTCATTTCTTCTGGTTGTATTGTTGAACTCCTGAGTTCTCAACTTCTGTAACTTCTTGTCAATAGCCTTGGTGGGCATGATTAGCATACTTATCAAATGCTTAATTTGCCACCGACACTATATTTAGATCTGCTTAACAGAATACTCTAGGAGGGAAAACAAATGTCTTTTCAAACTTGGTCACATCGGTGGAAGGCAATAGCTTCGCTGCCAGCAACCTCTATTTTGCTGACAGGTTGCTTGCTCTCTCCCGTTGAGGCTCAGTTACCATTACTGCTAGATTTAAACCAGCAAACACAGAGCCTACTTAATTCTAATTCAGAAGATAAAATAGTTTCTGGCTGTATATGGTTGAATGGTCGCTGTATTTTCCAGATTGCAGCCCAGAAGTCCTTATTACCAGGGCGCAAGCAAGAAATTCAACAGAATTTGAATAATATTAGCAGGTAATATTTCCAACAAGAAGATCTAGAACTAGAGGTAGAGATTAAAGAAGAAAATCGCTTGCCAGTTATTTATGTCAATGGTAAACGCCTTGCTACAATCACAGAACAAGATGCGGATCAACAAGGAGAAGAAGACCGCACCCTTGCCGCTCAACTACTAAGCAGGTTATTAACATGGGAGTTACAAAGGGCTAAACGAGAACGACAACCCCAGTTTCTAGCTCGTCAA
>NZ_JAAHGO010000275.1 GCF_010672455.1 Okeania sp. SIO2C9
TGCTAATCTTAGTTACGCTTGTGTACGTCACGTTAATCTCAATGGTGCGAACCTGAAGCAAACTAATTTCAAGGGAACCAACTTATTCGGAACTAATCTTAACTACGCCAATATTAAAGATACTCTTTTTGGAAAAAATTCAGGAATATCCAAGGAAACGAAATTTAATTTAGAATCTAGAGGAGCAATTTTTGAAAATTCTTCTGGCACTGGATAAGTAGATAGGCATAATTATTTATCTGTTATTTTTACAAAATTTGAAAAATTGGCAGTAAATTTGTAGAGATGCACTTCCGTGATAACAAATCTCTCTATTTACATCTGTTACATCAAGTTGCTATCCTGAGAAGATGAGCTACGTTAATAACTTATCAAGCACGCTCTGAGGGTGATCTACCACAGTAATTACTTAAAATTCAGATCTTGCGCCTAACCTGGAATTTCAAATTTTAGTTGCTCGAAATCTATTAAATCCTCTGTTGTTTGACTAAAAATTAGATTTTAAAAAGCAGCTACAAGCTCTGAGTAAAAAGTATACCTAGAAAAATTAACTATATTGTGGTGGTCTAAAGGTCAAGAGATTATGCGTAGACGTGAATTCAATCGACTATTTTGGTTTTCAGTTGGTTTGGGGCTAGCTAGTTGTCAGACAGCTACATCGTCAAGCAAACAATCAAATATTGAATACGTCAATGAGAGCAATAACTTGAGTATTTGGTGGCAACAGGGTTTTTATCCCGAAGAAACTGATGCACTGGAAAAGATTATTACTGAGTGGGAAGAAAAGAGTGGAATTAAGATTGATCTGACTATTATTCCACAAAAAGATATTCTTAGAGAAATGGAAAGTGCTCTCATTTCTGGTGATCTTCCAGATATCTTTTATTCTGGGATTGCCGACCTTACTATTATACCACGTTTAGCATGGAATAACCAGCTAGCAGATGTTTCTGAAGTCATAGAACCTTTAAAGGATTTGTACAGTGAAAGTGTGGTTTCCGGAGTAAATTACCAAAATAATGTAGCTGGTAAACGCAGCTATTATGCTGTACCAATCATGCAATCAGCAATACATATTCATTACTGGCAAGATATATGTTTCTGAAGTCATAGAACCTTTAAAGGATTTGTACAGTGAAAGTGT
>NZ_JAAHGO010000276.1 GCF_010672455.1 Okeania sp. SIO2C9
TAGTAGATAGCTCGATGGACACTACCATTATTATCAAAGGACCTGGTGGCGTTTGGTGTAATGATGATTATCAGGACAAAAACCCTGGTGTTTCAGGTCAGTGGCAAACTGGGACCTATTATATTTGGGTAGGGTCTTACAAACAAGATGACTATCATTCCTACACTATTAAAATCTTTGAAGAGCAACCTTAAATTCAGATTTTGCAAGAGGTCTAATCATCAAAGAGTGCCTGCGCTAAGTTTCCTGTTCCCTGTTAAGAGTTCCCTGCGCACAGCGCTATTTAAAGACAGGGGGACGCGGGGACAAATTGGATGGGGATTTAACCCATATTAATTTCGATAAATTAATTCAACAAACCCTAGCTAGACAAAATTTAATTTTTTCGGCTAACACCTGAACGTTAGGTTCGGCAAGCATCGTAGTATGATTTCCAGGAACAACTTCAACAGCTACGGGTTGACTAGAAAACTGATTCCATCCCCAAGTTGGATCCGTGGGAATTTCACCCAATATTCCCAATTCATCTTGATAAACTTCACTAGTGCGGAATAAGGTAATGGGACCTTGATAACCTCCTCTAGGGACATAACTCATAAAAGCCAATTCATCAGCTTTGATAGTTTGAACAATCCCACGTAATCGTTCAATTCCCGAATTAGGTGGTAAGAGATTGACAGTTTCCATTTGTTGTTTTAGATAGTTTAATTGCTCTTCGGGGGTAATAAGTTTAAGAGTTTGAGAAGAAATCTCTAGATTTTTCCCAGATAAAATTTCAAGGATATGGGCAATGTTAGTCAACCATTGGGTATCATCCCAATCTAAATGTTTGGGGGTACTACTAGGAAGTCGGGCAGGAAGATCGAAAAAGGCAAGTAGAGCAACTGTTTCTCCCTGTTTTTGTAGCTGTTGTGCTATTTCAAAAGCAACCATAACCCCAAAGGAGTGACCACCGAGGAAGTAGGGACCAGAGGGTTGAAGGGATTGAATAGCTTGGAGGTAATAGGCAGCTATCTCTTCAACACTACCAAAGGGTTCCGAAACCCCATCCAAGGATGAAGGTTGCAAAGCGTAAAAGGGTTGGTTATTACCTAGATGATGGGCAAGTTGGTGGAAGTAAACTACATTACCACCAGAACCAGG
>NZ_JAAHGO010000277.1 GCF_010672455.1 Okeania sp. SIO2C9
ACAAGCCAATACCTCCTTTCCAATACAAGGACTTTTTAGGTTGGAATGAACAGGGAGACGGGAAGCTATTTTTGGGGATTTCCATTGAGAATGGTAGAGTCAAAGATGAAGGCGCTTTTAAACTAAAAACTGCTCTGCGGGAAATTACTCAGAGATTTACACTGCCCATGCGGCTGACTGCTAATCATAACTTGATTCTCTATGAAATTGAACCAGAGCAACAGCAAGCCCTAGAAAATATTCTTAAAAGTAATGGCATTATTATTACTCCAGAGGACATTGAACCCCTAGTGCGCTACTCCATGGCTTGCCCAGCGCTACCTACTTGTGGTTTGGCGATTACAGAGTCAGAAAGAGCTCTGCCAGGAATCATTGAGCGCATTCGGGTGCTGCTGGATAAATTAGGTTTACAAGAAGAGCATTTTGTGATTAGAATGACAGGCTGCCCCAATGGTTGCGCTAGACCTTACATGGCAGAGTTAGGGTTTGTTGGTAGTGCACCAGAGAAGTATCAAGTTTGGTTGGGAGGCTCACCGGATCAAACTAGATTAGCAAGAGTTTATGAAAACAAAATGCCGATTCAGGAGCTAGAATCTTTCCTAGAACCGATTTTTGTATACTTTAAAACTGAGCGTCAGGCTGAGGAGAGTTTTGGAGATTTTTGCGATCGCGTTGGTTTTGATGCTATTCGTGAGTATTGCCATAGCAATCAGCCTACACCAATCAGCACTAAGTCAGAAAATGGTTTAGTAAATGAGGCTGAAGTTCCTGAGTCTGTCAAACCAAAAGTTAACACTCAAAACCGCCGTCACCGGATTAGAGTCCGCGATGAACTCCATCAGCGTATTAAGGAAGCTGCCAATAAGCAAGGCAAAACCATGACTGATTTGGCAGCCGAAGCTCTTGAAGCCTATTTAGAGAAGATTTCTTGAATAAGTAATAAGTAATAAGTAATAAGTAAAATTTGTTACTTGTTTCTTATTACTTGTTGTCTTTTAATTAAGAAAACTATGTTCTTTTAAGGGGTAGGAGGCTTCACAAGGAGGATTGATTGCCTCAATTACAAAGATTGGTAGTAGCACCAACACAATGCCAAAATCAGCAGATTTTTTTGAGCGCAGCGCAACAGCATTATTTA
>NZ_JAAHGO010000278.1 GCF_010672455.1 Okeania sp. SIO2C9
TCTTCGAGCAACAGAAAACAGCTCAGGCTTATATCTTTAGATGGATTTTATTCTATCATTAGTTTGGCATTAATAATCAATTAAATAATAAAGCAATATTTGTGTAATTTTATTTGTAAAATTTTAGTTATATTGAACACTAACTATTGAATATAGCAATTTAGTTTGAGAGTGGCTTTTTTAAGAAAGAATACAAGAGTTAACTTCTGACTCTTTGATTGTGAATCTTTATAATCAGCTTTGCCCTTAAGAAAATTTAATGCGGAATTGTGTGCCCTGACTTGGCTCTAGTTCCAATTCTCCTTCCAGTTGTTGGGTTAAAATCTGAACTAATTGTAGTCCTAGTGTCGAAGGTGCTTGCCAATTTAAATCTTTGGGTAAACCTACACCATTGTCTTTAATCGTTAAAAACAATTGCTCCCCCTCACACTTAAGTCTGATTTCGACTACACCACCCCTTTGTTGAGGGAAAGCGTATTTGAGGGCATTAGAAATTAATTCATTAATTATCAAACCACAGGTAATTGCCTTATCCAGGTTGAGAAACACTTCTTGACAGTCAATTTTGATCTCGATAGGTTTTGTACTCAGACCGTAGGATTGGATCAGATGGCAAGCTAAAGTTTCAATATACTCAGCAAAGTTAATCTTTTCTAGAGATGCAGAACTATAAAGCCTCTCATGAACTAAGGCCATCGATCTCACTCGATTGTAACTTTCTCGGAACAATTCGATGGTCTTGGTGTCTTTGAGGCTAGAAGACTGGAGGTCTAGTAAACTAGAAATAACCTGCAAGTTGTTTTTGACTCGATGGTGAACTTCCTGTAGCAGGATTTCCTTTTCCTTAAGTGATTTACGCAGGGCTTCTTCTGCCAGCTTTTGCTCGGTAATATCAATTCCTACCGCCACAGCTGCACTATTTTGCTGGTATTTCTGAACTCCTATCAAGTAGTTACGTATCGAGTCTTTGATTGGTATATTAATGACTTGAGAGGCAGTTGCCTTCGAGCTTGCCAAAAACTCTAATATAAATCGAGACAATTCAGATTTTTGATCAAAAAAGCCAATTTTTCTGCCGACAAAAGCTTCGGGAGATAAGTCAAAGGCTTTGGCTAAATAACCATTAGTACCTAGA
>NZ_JAAHGO010000279.1 GCF_010672455.1 Okeania sp. SIO2C9
GGATTCTCTGGCAAACCTCACCAACTGTGGCGTTTAGCAGACTACTTATTTAATAACGGCTTCAATTTTTACCAAGTTACTCTGGTTGGTCATTCTTTGATTCCACCGGACAAGTATTGGCCACAAATCGACCTCAAGTCAGAATACATTGATCCGATGCGGGAAAAGCTCAGAAAAGACCAAGTCCTACAAAAGTTTATTTCCAATATAGCTAGCAGCGATACAGGTGTAACTCAGGAACTAAAACCCTTTCAGAGAGTAGCTTTGCTCAGTCGTCTGTTGATAATTGAGCCCCGCTTATTGGATATGAAAGCAGCAATTGAGCGAGATGATGATCCTGACTTTGAGCGCTATTATATATCTTCTCACCTAAATTACCTCGATGATGCCCGAGAACGCCTCAATGAACTGGCAGCAATGCCTGGACCAATCTACACAGCTGGCCTATCTGTAGGAGGAGCAACCGCCTTAGCTCTAGCAGCAGATAGACCTGACAGAGTGAAAAAAGTAGTTGCCTATGCTCCTCTGCTAAGAGTTTACGACGAAACCAAGAGGAAATACGTTAATTTAGCTGGACCACTAGACATCAAGGAATTTAGCTGGGAACACGGCTTGAGTTTTCCAGTGGGGTGCTTGACTGCTGTTGATCGTTTTGGTTCCTTCGTCTCTAGTCCTAATAGTATCAAAGTTTTGCAAAATATTCCCACCTTTTTTGTCCTCACTGAAAATGAGGACGCTGCTGATACGAAATTTAGTCAACAAACCTATAAAAACATGGGTGCTGAAAGCAAGGGGCATTGCTGCTATATCTATCCCGAAAGCGATTTAGTACCTCATCCTCTGGCAGATCCTGAGACTGTTAGTCAAGGTATGACTAACCAATTTTGGCAGAGTTTATATCAGGAAACATTCAGTTTTCTCACCACTGGCAAGATTGAGTACAGTAATATGAGCAATTTGGATCAAAGTACTGATTTACCAACTGTGCCGCAGATGCAATAAATCATAACAGCAAAGTATAGCGCTACGCGCAAGGGGTGAGGGCAGAAGGCTCCAAGGCAGAAGTTGACTGTGACAAAGTTTTAGCGATGAACGCTTGTCCTAACCTTAATACGTACTGCTATATATAGCAG
>NZ_JAAHGO010000028.1 GCF_010672455.1 Okeania sp. SIO2C9
ATGGAGCAACAGCTACCAAACTTAGAGCAGTACACTATATATAGTGTATTGACCTAAGTCCTGATAATGATACTTGTCTTGAGGCGTTAGCGGAGCTTTGCGTCAGCAATCGCTTAACAGATTATAGTGATCGCTCTACTTACTATACGCTATACATAGTGTCTTTGCGTAAGTCCTGTTAATATAATAAGTTATTTTGCATTTAAACCATATATCCAATTTTTGTTAAAGGGAACAGCGGTGCGACCCTGCGGGGTGCGACATATATAGAACCCATTTGAGATCTATATAATTATGGTAGCCAAGTCTTTTCGCCCATCAATGAGTGAGGAAAAATCTGAAAAGGAGTGTTGAATTTTTTGTATTATTTCTCCCCACATCTTCCCTCTTCCCTCTTCCCTCTTCCCTCTTCCCTCTTCCCTCTTCCCTCCTGTCTCCTGTCTCCTAGCTAGAAAAATTTAATATTTATGAAGATACGCTTAGGGGTTCTATAAGTGGTTGTTTTGCTGGCGCACTAACTCCGTTAACCACTGCACGATATGGAAAGCCTAGCATTCCGAGAGGAAAAACGGAACTTCCCGTAAGGTGGGATAGAGTTTGCTAGCGCACAAGTATGTTAACACCTAAGCGTCTTGTAGGAAATTGTCTCCTCGCCATATCCAATCGACCAAGAGAGGAAGCAGGGAATATAGAATTTAAATAATTTTTAGTTAAACTATAAGGACTTAAAAGTTAATTTTTATTACTTTTTTCCTTGATTGCTTGACAAATTTGCAGAAAATATTTAATTTTTGAGAAATCTCTATATGCTTTAGTTTATAGAGAGTATGAAAAACTAAAGGTTTTAAAAAAACAACTTTCTCAAAATAATTTGGAAAATTTTTATGAAGACATAACCTCTGAATAAGAGCTTGATGGAAATTAATCTAACGAGATTATTCAGAATATTAGTTTTGTTAAGTACCTAAGCAAAATTATTTACCTATCCCAATTCTCTGGGATCTTTAGAAGTTCAATAATTCACCTTTTATAGATGTGTAATTAATTTTGCACGACCACTTAAAAATCAATGTCTAGCCAGACTATTTCTGTCAAAAAACTGAAATTTCAATCTATTTCATAATAAACACTATATTTATTTTATGGTAGATGAAATCACAAACAATAACATGATTGGGTAGTTATTTTACATAGCTATATATAGATTTAAGAGAAAATATGATTTTATTTAGTCTATAAAAAAAAACTGAAGTATTTTGATATAATGTCTCTACAAAAGCTTTAGAAGTAGTTGAAGTATAGATTAGGTGATGAAAAAAAAATATAGCTGTAGTTTATCTCGTTTTTTTCTATTTACTATTCATTTATTCTCTCCTGATTTTTGCTTCATTTGCTATAAAAAAAAATAATGAAGTCATTTATTTCAACTGTAATTACTGCTGCTGACATAGCAGAGCGTTTTCCTAACTACTCCGATCTAGAGTGCATTCGAGGCGGTCTACAACGTACTTATGCTCGTATGGAAGCAGCAGAAAAACTAGCTACTCGTATTGATGCTGTGACAAAAGAAGCTAGTGAATGGGTATTTAGAAAGTACCCCGATCTTACCAAACCTGGCGGACATTGTGATTCTCAAGTTAAGATCGAAAAATGTTATCGCGACCTAAGTCATTATCTGAGACTAATTAATTATTGTCTAGTAGTTGGTAGTACTGCTCCTCTGGATGATTGGGGTATTACTGGCCAGCGCGAAGTTTACCGCGCCCTCAATTTGCCTACTGCGCCTTTTGTTAGCGCACTTAAATATACACGGGGTCGTGCTTGTTCCCCCAGAGATATGTCTCCTCAAGCTTTAGCAGAATTTTGGGTTTATCTAGATTATTTAATTGATTCCTTCTCGTAACCAGTGTCGCTGCATAAATACTGTGGTGACTACAAATGATGATCGGGAGATGGGGAGATAATATAATACCAATTTGATAAATGTTTGCTACAAATAGTAAGGAAAAATCAAGCTTTTTAAACACATTTTACCTCAACAAACAAGCCTGTTAAAAATAATGGAATAGGTTCATAAAACCATGTCCGAATGATTAAGTATAATAAAAATTTTCTATTGAAACGCTCTTGAAGAAATATCCCCAATTTATGCTCCGTTTCTAGTGTTATATCTTGAATTTACACCTACTACCTCATAACTTTACGAATGATATAAACTGACACTGAAAGTTTTCAGTCTATGCTTCTGTCGCAAACTGCTGTACGATCTATTCAAGAAACTAATTGTTGATTGTAATTAACACTAGAGAAAATGGATAAGCGTTTTTTGAATATATTCCCCGGATTAAGTGAAGAAAAAGCAATTGCTTTACTAGAAAAACCAATCGAAGAATTAGAAGATAAATCTGATCGTTATATTGCAGCAAGTCATTTAGTTAACTTTCCCAGTGAACGTTCAATCAATGTCTTAATCAAAACTCTACAAGATACAAACCCAGTTCTAGAACATAAAATTGCTAGACGTAAAGCGGTCGAAACATTGGGACGTTTAAATGCGACATCAGCGCTACCTGCAATTAGAGCTTGCTTAAGTGACGAAGACTGTTACACTGTGGAAAATGCTGTCTGGGCAATTGGTGAAATAGGAACTGAAGATCTAGAAATTCTTGCAGAAATTGCTCAATTGTTGGAAAAACCTGGTCAAAGTTATCGTTTGATTATTCAGGTGTTAGGAAAATTTAACTATAAACCTGCAATAAGCAAGATTCAGCAGTTTACAGAATCTGACGACGAACCTATTGCTAGTGCAGCGATCGCTACTGTTTGTCGTTTGACAGAGGATTATTCTCAGATGACAAAAGTAGTAGAATTTTTAGAACACTCAAATGTTAATGCTAGACGGGGTTGTATTCAAGACCTGATTGATACAAAATATTATCCATCTATTCCTAATATTGCTAAATGCCCAGTTTCCATGGTTTTTCGTCTCCGGGGAATTAGACTCCTAGCAGGAACAGGCATTCCCACAGGCGAGATTAACTTTGCTCAGATCGAACCCTATTTAGATTTGGTTGTTCGTGACCATCCCAATGATTTAGAATTAGTCCATGAATACGACCAAACCCCCACTTTAGAATTTTCCATTAAAGAATTATATAGTACAGATTTTGGCAGGTGTTATTTAGCTGGCAAAACCCTTTTAGAGACTTACCCAGAAGTTGCAGGTGTAGCATTAATGGCAACTTTTGCAGAAAGTGCTCATAATGATTATGGCGCTCACTATCATGTAGTGAAGCTTTTGGGTTGGCTTAAATATATTGATGCTTATGAGCTGTTGGTAGAAGCACTGCATAACACAGCGCCTCAGTTTCAGAAATCTCGTGGTGCTGCTGCACTTGCTCTGGCAAATTTAGGAGATGAGAGAGTTATACCTTTACTTAGAGAAAGTATTAGTAATACAAGAATTTTTGACTTGAAATATGCTTGTTTGTTGGGATTAAAACAGTTAGGGGATAGTCAAGGTGCTGATTTAGTTGTTAATGACTCAGATTTATTGATTCAAGCTAAAGCAAAAAATTTGAGTTGAGAATAAATTTAGTTATTGTTATTGATTTTTGTTCCACCAAGCGTTAAATTCCTGAATTTTGTTATGCCTTGGGTTATTGTTAGGCGATCTCTTGAGGGCTTGTAACTGTTGGCTAAAATCTGGTATAATCTATAAAAATCTGGGATTATCTGTTTATGCTACTTGGATTCAAAACTGAACTGCACCCAAATAAGCAGCAAAAAACCTTACTCGCTAAACACGCTGGTGTATCTCGTCACGCTTGGAATTGGGGATTATGGTTGACTAGGAACATCCTTAATCACAATTCAAATAATCCTGAGAGCAAACTTAAATTTCCTACTGCAATCGACCTGCATAAACTTTTAGTAGCAATGGTTAAACCTAAAAACTATTGGTATTATGAAGTGTCTAAAACAGCGCCTCAGTATGCTTTGAGATATTTATCGTTATCTTGGAAGCGTTGTTTTAGTAAAGTCTCAGGGCAACCTAAATTCAAGAAAAAAGGTAGAGATGATAGTTTTCCTGCGGAATGCTACGCAAACACTCTAGATGGGTCAATATCGGTAGGTTTTAATCATATTAAATTACCAAGAATTGGATGGGTAAAAACTTATGAAATACTGCCAGATAATGTATCTCCTAAATCTGTAACTATAACTAAAAAAGCTGATAGATGGTTTGTGAGCTTTAAAGTAGAAACTATACCTCAAATCACTGAGAAGTCAGTAGATGTTGTTGGTGTAGATTTAGGAGTAAAAAACCTAGCTACACTCTCAACTGGTGAGGTTTTTGTTGGTGCTAAGTCCTACAAAAAATTAGAAGCTAAATTATCTAAACTGCAATACCTGAATCGACATAAAGTCAAGTTTTCAAACAACTGGAGGGCAGCACAACTTAAGATAGCTCAGTTACACAAAAGGATAGCCAACATCAGGAATGATGCATTGCATAAACTAACTACTTATTTGGCTAAAAACCACAGTCAAATAGTAATAGAAGACCTTAATGTATCAGGAATGATGGCCAATCATAAGTTGGCTAAGGCTGTTGCTGACATGGGTTTTTACGAGTTCAGAAGACAGTTAGAGTACAAATGTAAGTTATACGGTTCTGAACTAATCATTGTTGATAGATGGTTTCCTAGTTCCAAAACTTGCAGTAGGTGTGGAAAGATTAAAGAGTCTCTGTCTTTGTCAGAAAGAGTGTTTAAGTGCGAACACTGCAATTTTAGCTGTGATTGCTCCGCAACGCTAGCGCGAACGAGATTTGAATGCTAGTTTAAATCTAGCTATGGCGGTCAGTTTGCTCCGCAACGCTAGCGCGAACGACCGTGACAGCTTGTGGACTGGATAACGCCGACGTTGCCAGAATGAAGCAGGAATAGAGCAGATAATCATAGATTTCTATAGATTATCGTAGGTTTCTAAGAACGGTGTACTATTTGTTCCCTTATGGAATTGAAGTTTTATATGAAATACTAAAATTTTTGCTACAAATACGCACGGCTGTTTCCAGGAGTCAGGTAGGTGAGCCGTCGAATTGGCGACGTACAGTAGGAATAGCCTAAATTTGATTTATTACAGTAAAACTCTGTTTTTAGTCAAATCGACATTTCTGGGTCAAGTTTTTTAATCAGCTAAATTATTCGTAGCATTCCTTTTTATATTTCATATTAGAAAAAATTTCTCCCAAGGCCAGCCTTTCTAATATATACTTGTGAGTTGATCGAGTAGAGAAAAAAATATGCAGATGCGTAAGTCTTTAACTGTTTTTTTAACTACAATGGCTGGACTTGTTCTCAGTGCTCCCAACGTGGATGCAGCAGAACTTTATGTCGGTAGCTTTAATAATGATTCAGTTCTTCGCTTTGATAGTAAAACAGGAGAGTTTATTGATACTTTCATCACTGAGGGTTCAGGAGGTTTAGACGGCCCCGTAGCACTAACTTTTAGCCCCAATGACAATAACCTTTATATAATTAGCTTTTTGAGTCGTAACGTTCTACGCTACGATGGCCAAACAGGAGTATTTCTTGATGAATTCATACCCACCGAAAGTGGAAATTTGTTTTTTCCTCAAGATTTAGTATTCGGCCCAGACACCAACTTATACCTCAGTAATACTGGTGCAGATAGTATTAATCAATATGACGGTGTAACAGGAGAATTCCTGGAAGAATTCATTCCTAATCCCAACGATACTACCCTTGTCAATGCTCCTTTTGGAGTGAGATTTGGGCCGGACGGTAAGTTTTATTTTAGCAGCACTTTCACTAATAGTCTATTGAGTTTTGACCCCACCACATCAACTTTAACAACATTAGCAACTATCGAGGAACCTGGTGCATTCCCTGGAGGAATTACTTTTGGTCCTGATGGTAATCTCTATGTTGCTAATTTTGGTGGTAACTCTATTAGTCGTTATAATTTTGAAACCGAGAAAATTGAGCCTTTTGTCCTCAGTATCGATAGCCCAGTTCAACCCCTGTTTGGTCCTGATGGTAATCTGTATGTCAGCAGTAACTCCACAGGAAAGGGAATAACCGTTGCCGGAAGTGTTTTCCGTTTTGATGGCCAAACAGGAGAAATTATTGATGAGTTTATCCCTGCTGGAACTGGGGGACTAGATGGAGCTGGATGGTTAGCTTTCTCAGAAGACAGTGTTTCAACACCAGAACCCTCTGTGAGTCTTTTTAGCTCAGGAGTTTTACTTGGGTTGGGTTTGCTTGGACAAAAACGGCGACAAAAAAACGTTCCATGAAACTTCTCTACAAGGCTTTTAAAAAATGAATATTTAATTTCCGCCAAATGTCTTTTTCTTCTGAAGTTATTGTTGGGTTGCGGGAGAACCTAAGCAAAACTACTGGACTGTTTCATCTAAAATAGTCCGTTAGATGGGGAGGGGAGATGGGGAGATGAGGAGATCAAGACACCTAGAAGCAAAAATCTATTGCACAGTTTTAGGTGTGTCAGTCTACTACAGTAAGATCAAAATTTAATCAAATAGGGTATAGTTCAATATAAATATGCTGCGTTTAATTTGGAAATTTTTCACAATATTTCTTTTATTAACCATCTTTTGGTTAGGCACTCCATTAACAGTAATAGCTGCCAGTGAATCACAGAATATTACTCCTACTCAGTTAGAAGAATTAGATGACCTATTTAATCAAGCCTTAAATGCCAGTAATAACGGTGACTTTGCCAACGCCGAACAATTATGGACTCAAATCCTAGAACAATATCCCGATAATCCAGCAATTTGGAGCAACAGAGGTAATATTAGACTTAGCCAAAATAAAATAGAAGAGGCAATATCTGATTATCAAAAAGCAATAGAAATTTTTCCTAATGCTCCCGATCCTTATCTAAATCGTGGTATTGCTTATGAAAGACTCAACAAATGGTCAGAAGCGATCGCTGATTATAATCAAGTTATAGAATTAGACCCTGAAGATCCAGTTGCCTACAATAACCGTGGCAATGCAGAAGGAGGATTAGGAGAATGGGAAAAAGCCACCGAAGATTACAAAAAAGCTTCTGAATTAGCTCCTGAATATGCCTTTGCTCGTGCCAATTATTCTCTAGCTCTTTACCAAATTGGACAAACTCAGGAAGCAGTAAAAACCATAAAAAGCCTGGTTCGTAAATATCCTAACTTTGCTGATATGCGGGCAGCTTTAACCGCTTGTCTCTGGGAACAAGGCAAAAAAGGAGAAGCAGAAAGTAACTGGGTAGCTGCTGTAGGATTAGATCCCCGTTATCAAGACCTTGATTGGGTAGCTAACGTTCGTCGTTGGCCTCCTACATTAGTTAATAGTTTGGAGAAATTTATTAAACTAGAATAATTATAATTAGATATCGTAGTAGGGCTTGAGCAATAAAGATAGATATTTCCTGTGGTGACATACTCCCACGCTAACCCCAAAGGTATAGCGTGGGCTTCTCGTTTCATAGTCCTGCAATTGCGTGGGACTCCGCGAGCTTTAAGGACGGGATGCCCCGCCGCCCTTTTTGCAAATAAAAAAGCTGCTCACCTAGCGCCGCAATAAGATTTTACATTCCCAACGGATTACTAGGATGGATGGAATATAATCCCATATCTTACTTTGATTTTCATGGTTCATCACGCTGCGGTTGTTAACTCAAACCAGCTTGAGTTTATCATAACATAAAATTTGTAAATTAATGGGACATCGAGTCCCATTAATTTACCGTCGATTCATCTGACACCAAATTTTCAATTATGGTGTGAGGCTTCTCGACGCTCTAGCTAAAGTCCTACTACAAATAAAAACTTTTTTATAACTTAATTATCTGGCAATATTATGTAGGCCATAGAAAATAGGCAATAGTGTAGGAGGATCACTAATTTCCCAGACAAATATCTGGGAACGTATAGTAGTCGCCAGGGTAGTTAGGACATTCTCAAACCTTAAAATTTCGTTACATCCAGAATTCTAAATTCTAAATTCTAAATTCTAAATTCTAAATTCTTACTGTGGTAACCACCCTGCACTAAGAAGTATAGTTAAACCCATAAAAAGTACAGAAAAAGTCCAAGTAATCCTATTCAAAGTTATCTCTGCACTCTTGGTGCTAGTAAACAATTGAGCTTGTCCACCAATACCACCAATTCCATCACCTTTGGGGCTGTGTAACAAGACAAATACAACAATACCTATAGCCGATATAATCCAGATAATTTCTGCAAGTTGAACAACATTCATAATTTTTAATTCGTTAAAAAATCCAAGAATTTCACTGATATTGAGAAGGAGAGGTAATAATTAATAATTAATAATTAATTGTTGAACTGCCTCCTACCTGCCTGACTGACTACAAACCTACTCGTACAGGAGTACGATTTTGTTGAATATCATATCCGGCTTTTTCTATTATTGACCTTCCAGTCATCTCAGGAGGTTGGGGCAACTGTAGAATTTCCAAAATAGTTGGTGCTACATCTGCTAAACACCCATCTTGTCGCAAAGGAACTTCAGTGCCATGACCAGGAATTTTTCTTCCCTCTCCTTCTATAAGTATAAATGGCACAGGATTTGTAGTGTGAGCTGTCCAAGGACTTCCTTCTTCGTCCCACATATATTCAGCATTACCATGGTCAGCAATAATTATTGCTGTGCCGCCTGCTTTACTAATACTATCTAAAAGTTTTCCTAAACAATGGTCAACTGTTTTAACCGCATTCACCGCTGCATCCATCACCCCAGTATGACCTACCATATCAGGGTTAGCATAATTAATCACAATTAGAGAATAGATTTGTTTTTCCACAGCAGCGATCGCTACTTCTGTCACTTCTGCTGCTGACATTTCTGGTGCTTCATCATAATGAGCTACCATTGGACTTTGAATCAATTCTCGGTCTTCTCCCTCAAATGGTTGTTCTAAACCTCCATTGAAAAAGTAAGTTACATGAGCATATTTTTCAGTTTCAGCAGTGCGGAGTTGACGGAGACCATGCTGAGAAATTACTTCTCCGAGAATATTATTTAAGTTTTGAGGCTTAAAAGCCACTAAGACAGATAAACTAGGGTCATATTGAGTAAAAGTTAAAAATGTCAATGGTTGAATTTGTTGGCGTTCAAACCCATTAAAATCTGGATCTACAAAAGCTTGAGTCAATTGACGGGCACGATCAGGACGAAAATTAAAGAATATTACTCCATCTCCAGGTTCTATCGCTCCAGGGGATACTCTAACTGGGATAACAAATTCATCTGTTATACCCTCAGTATAAGACTTTTGTAGTAAATCAGAAGCAGAGCAACCAACCCCATAACCGTCTTTGGTCATCACTTCATAAGCTTTTTGAATTCTATCCCATCGTTTATCCCGGTCCATTGCATAGTAGCGACCGCTAATAGTTGCAATTCGTCCTACACCACTTTGATTAATGTGATATTCTATTTGTTTGAGTACCTGAACTCCTGATTTTGGGTTTGTATCACGTCCATCAGTAATAGCATGAATACAAACATCTGAAATTCCTTTTGCTTTGGCCATATCCAGTAAACCTAACAAGTGGTTTACATGAGAATGAACTCCTCCTGGGGAACATAAACCCACTAAATGTAGTTTGGAATTACGCTCACTAACATCTTGACAACATTTTTCTATGTCTTGATTTTGAGCAATTGACCCATCTTCTACAGCATCAGATATTCTTACCAACTCCTGGGGTACAATTCTCCCCGCACCAATATTTAAGTGACCGACCTCCGAGTTACCCATTTGACCTTCTGGCAAACCTACTGCTTTGCCCGAAGCTTGAATCGAAGTTCTAGGATATGCTTGCCAAAGGCTATCAATTATAGGTGTTTCACCAACAGCAATGGCATTTCCTTCTTTTTCTTCTCGATAACCCCAACCATCTAGAATAATTAGTACAACCGGAGATATAGAAACTGTTCCCATGATTTTTTACCTTTGATACCTAATCTCGGTTCTATAATGACTAAATTCAACATACTACAATTGAGTATATTTTTATCTAATCTCTATTAATGTCTACTAATTAAGTAGACCAGTCTTATTGAAAAGTTTAGCTGAAGTTACTATATCATTCAAATTATTTCTTGATTTTACTTTAGATGAATTTTATTAATATATAAGATTAAATTAGATTTACATAAATTTGATGATAAACAGAGGTAAAATGGAATACATTGAGAAGTTAATTAGAGAAAAAATATAACTCACGATAAACCAATTAATGATGGATAATTTAATTTTTTTTTAATAAATTTATTGTCAAAAAACGAATTTTTAAACAAAATAAAACAGTCAAAACAAATATCCTGATTTTTTTTTTAAGAATTGAATTTTGGTATAACTAGTTCACAATGAAGATTGGCTTGACGCTATAGTTATTGAAAGTAGATCAAAAAAACTTAAAAATGTGATACTTAGAGTAGCAACGATGGTATTTTTGATCTTAAAACTATTGTAAAATTTATCAACATAAACAAAATCTCAAATGAACAAAGTATTGTATTTCGTCAGCATAGGAATATTAGCCTTCTGGATACTTAAAGGTGAGTCTGTAGCACTTAATGATGAAGATATGCAACTAATGGCATTATCAGATTCTGCCAGTTTTTCTAACCAAATCCTAGCTCAAGTTCCAGATTCTCCATCTTCTGATTCACAATCACAATCGACTATTCCATCAGCAGAAGTTCCAGAAAAGTCCAATACAGTTGCTAACTTGATCCAATCTACCGACCCAGAGGAAAGAGAAAAAGTTTTACAGCAAAACTTAGGAAATGAGGTAGATGATACTACAATTCAACCTTCTGAAACAATATCTGTTCCTAGAGGTAGAGACCCATTTTCTGTTGTTCCTGAAATACCAGTACCAGAATTAGCACCAGAAGAATCTTCCGTAGCCCAATTGCCAGAAATACAAGGCCAACAACTACCTGGTCTACCTACCCTTCCTGAAACTACAGCCCCCACTACTTGGCGACAAAATGTTAGAAGGATAGTGCCTAGCGATGATAGTGTCATTGTTGCTCAACAAAGACGAAGAAGACCATTACCTAATGCTTCACCATTTGAAAACTCATTTGTAGAACATGGTTGTTAATATTATCACAAACGTAGTATTATTTTGCTAAATTTTTGCTACCCTTGACAATATTAGGCTTTTCGGAACTAGCAATGCGTAAATTTTTACTAATATTAGCAGCAGGGTTATTATCGGTCTGGATAAGTGGATGTGAATCTCTACCATTTTTTAACAGAGGAAACAGTTCTACTGCCAATACTCCAGAAGCCTCTCCTACTGCAATAGACCCTCCTGAATCTCCTTCTCCAATTCTTTCTGTTGACGAACCTTTCCCATCTCCAGATGTTCCTCAAAAGTCAGATACGGCAAAAGATTTAATTAGGTCTACAGACCCGAATCAAAGAACACAATCCCTCCAACAAGAAGTTCAAACTCAAAAACCTACTTCTATTTCAAGCATTCCAGATACCAGAGACCCCTTCTCCAATTTACCAACTATTCCAGTACCAAGTCGGAGACCGGATCGAACAGGAGATTCTGTATCTACCCAACTTCCTGAATTAGATAGTCAGCAAGTACCAAATATTCCAACTCTACCAGAAACCAAATCCCCTTCCTCTTGGAGGGAACCAGAGTCAACTGCAATCAGAACAAACCAAGGGACGGACTCAAACCAAGTTGCTCAACAACAAAATTCACAACAGCCATCTGCCACAAACAGACAAAATTCAAGTTCAGCTCAATCACCCCCTCCATCAAGGCAAACGGCAACTCCATCAAGGCAAACAGCAACTCCATCAAGGCAAACAGCCAACAGTAAGCTACCGCAAAATACTAACAAACAAGCAGCATTAAAAAACAATACTCAGTCAGGAAAAAATAATAATACAACAGTTGCAGCTCATCCTCCAGGTACTACACAACAATCACAATCTCAAGAGCCACCATCTCCACCAAAACCCCCAGAGTTACCCAGTTCATCGACTCAACAAGTACCAGGTTTACCAGAACTGCCAATAGGGTCAACCCCGCCTCCTCAGTGGCGAGGGCCAGGCTTTCCACCACCACCGCCACCACCACCACCACCACCGCCACCACCACCACCGCCACCAGATACAACTATTGCCGACGGTATAGAAGTTAGCGGAGTTGTGCAAGTAGGACATCAAAAGCAAATCATTGTTAAGGTTCCTACAGAACCTACAAGTAGATATGTAAAAATTGGACAACGATTAGCTAATGGTAAGGTATTGGTAAAGCGAGTGGACTTTAAAACAGGAGCTGACCCAGTTGTCGTGTTTGAGCAAAGTGGTGTGGAAATTCAAAAAGAGGTAGGTAGTCAACCAACAACTGAGTAGTAAAAAAAATCAATTATCATAATTAAATTTCGTCAATTTTGACTGCATGGAAAAACATAATTATGGAAAATTTATGCTGAATAAGAACTGGTAATAATAGATTTCATGGAAAGTCAAATTGAAAGAATTAAAAAAAGACAAAAAAAGAACATACTTTAAAAACACAATTGATAATTAGACAAAAAAGTAGTTTGATTATGTGCCTAGTCAAGAGAAAATAAAAAATCATGATTTTAAACTATTGAAAAATAGTTCAGTAAAATTGAGATAATTTAATTAAAGTTATTGCCGATTAAGGCAATCAAGGAATTGCAAAAATTTATCAATTAAGTAAAACACCGATTAAGAAAAATAAAGAGAAAAAGTTAACAAAATAAGAGAAAAAATATAATCGTCAACTTAATAGATGACGAATGAAAGTAGAACATATTCTAATCCTGAACAAAATCTTAGAATCAATTTCCACAGTTCTGTGCAACTGTATATAATGGAATCAAGAAATAACAGAAACTCTTTAAATTAATAAATAGGCTTGATATCGGCTATGGTGCTATCAATAAAACAACTAAAAATAGCGATATTAACAGGTTCTTGCCTGGGATACACAATTTTGATGTGGCATCCTCAGTCCTTAATGGCACAAGAACAAACAGAAGCACCTTTTTGTGAAGGAAACCCTCCTACTGGCAGAGTTAAATGCAATTATCCCAATGGAGATAATTATGCTGGAGATTTTGTCAATGGAAGACCAGAAGGAAGTGGTGTATATGTCTATGCTAATCGTAATCGCTACGAAGGACAGTTTCGGAATGGCTTTCCTAATGGACAGGGTACTTTTATATTCTCTGATGATTCCAGAGTGACAGGAGTCTTCCAAAATGGACAGATTAGGTCAGGTACAATTATTTTCGCCAATGGCGATCGCTTTGTTGGAGAATTTAACTTAGTGGAGAATCTCTCTAGTAATGTGATTAGTAGTCAGCCTACTGGTCAAGGTCAATTCATTTATGCTAATGGCGATCGCTATGAGGGAGAATTCTTTGCTGGTTCTCCTTTTGGCCCAGGAGTTTTTACTCGTGCTGATGGCATACGATGTCAAGGAGATTTTTATAATTCAGAACTAGATGGTAGAGGAAGGTGTACATATCCTAATGGAATTCGTTATCAAGGAGAGTTAAGAGGAGGAATACCTCATGGTGTCGGGATTATTATAGATGCTGAAGGAAAACGATTTCCAGGAGTATTCCGTAATGGTCAAAGGCAAGAAGAAACATAGTAGACATATCCAGAAAAAGATGGAGTAGGGAGTAGGGAGTAGGGGGAAAAATTTGATAATTTCTGTGGGGTAATTGATTTTATTTTTTATTATTTAGATATGTCTAGTAGTAAATAATACTATCTATGATATAGCATTTCCCATACTCGTGAGGTACAGAATTTTTTGGCTTTGGTAAGTGGAAAATTAGAGGAGTATAAAGATAAAGAAAATAACTGTACTTCATAACTGTGGGAATTGCTATAGATGAAAAATTCCTCATTTAGAATAGGACGGAGATGAAGGAAGAATATAAAACCTTTTTGGTCTTCAGTCAACAATAGTAGAAAAGGCAAAGCTATTCTAAAAGCTATGTAATATCAGAGCTGTTTTGTGTAATGAGAAAACAGCTCCCCTTGCTTCAATACCAAATATCTCTATTGTCTCTGCTTTTTTCTGACTTATTTGTAACCCACATTCCGCACTTCAATTTATATCATTAAAAGTCAAACCATTTATTGATACTTTGAGAAAGTACGAAACTTGAATTTGTCAGACTTATTTACCACTATGAATTAGAGAAGATAAAATAATTATAAATTGAATGAGAAAATAATTTTATAGACTTACATAATAATTTGACTATTTACTATTGTCTCAATATCCACAAGAACTCACAGCTTAAATTAAAATTGGTATATAAATCTTAAAAAGAATAAAATGTAGAAATATTTAATTGCCAAGAGCAAACCAATTAAAACAAAATGACAGCAAGCACCTCTACTTCCTCTGGAAACCAGCAGTTTCCCTTTAATTTTGCCCCCCATGCTACACAAGATAGTGATTTTCTCCAACAACTAGAATTTATTCCTGGCTTAAAAGAAATATTGACAATTAGACAAGTTCATGCTCTAGAACACGCTACAGTTTGGGTACTGAGTGAATTAGCAAACTCAGGAAATTCAACATCTTATGACGAATCAATTGGAGGAATGTCCACACCACAAGGATTTTACCTTTATGGTTCAGTAAATCCATCTCAATTAGAGCACGCAGTAGAAATAGCATTACAGCGAATTACTTCTGGAGAATGGAACTTGGCAGTACATCCTAGATGTGGCACAAATTTATCAGTGGCAATGACCCTCACTCTAGGATTGGCTCTAGGTATAAATACACTTATGCCCAGGAAACCAATTGAGCAACTCTTAGGTTTTGGCATTGCAGCTACGGCAGCGATCCAAGTAGCACCAGAGCTAGGTAATTTAGCCCAAAAATATTTAACAACCGCTATTCCTTTCAATTTAAGAGTGGTAAATATTTCTGTAACTCAAGATTTATGGGGCCGTCCAGCTCATTTTGTTCAAGTATCCTGGCTCAATTAATTGCAACAAAACTTAAAAAAATCTCAGACTGAAAAGATATAGTATGAGAGGACGATTTTACCATTATTAAATTTTAAGGAAAAAAAATTCATGGTTCAACGTGGTTCTAAAGTTCGGATTTTACGCAAAGAATCCTACTGGTATAACGAAATTGGTACAGTTGCTTCCGTGGACAAAAGTGGCATTAAGTACCCTGTTATTGTTCGCTTTGACAAAGTAAATTATGCAGGTTTTAGTGGTAGTGCAGCTGGCGTTAACACTAATAACTTTGGTACCTCAGAAGTAGTAGAGGTAGAAGCTCCTAAAGGTAAAAAGAATTAGCCTCAAACTATTCTTTGAACCCAGAGCTATAGCAAAACCTAAAAAGCTTCGGGAGGAAGTAAGCACTGCCCGTTTTAACGGCTGGTTGAATAACGACACGCGGGTAATAAAGCGGAGTGAAGTTCTGCCATAATAGAAATAGCAAGTAAGAACAAGGTTTGTCTCCATGATCTCTAGCTAGTGCGGTGAAATTCGGGTGGACAGGAGACGGGGAATTGATTTCCTACGACAGTTGTTTGCGTAGCATTCGACACCGAAAAGCAAGCAGGCAGCTAGAGCAGCGAGAAGATTGCTCCAACATATTGAGTAAAACCACTCGTGAAAGCTATTAAAAAAAGTAAGCTAACAGCTAGACAATAGTCTATGCCGAGAAGCCTAGAAGTCTGTTGACAGGCTTGAAGCAAATGTGGATTTATCCCATTTGCGGTTGGTTAACCGCAGAATCCAGGGTGTTTCAACCCCTGGAGATGTCAACTCAGTTGAACAATTCTAATTAAATAAACAAAAATAGGCCAAAACTGGCTCGTATCGATGCTTAACTAGAAAAAATTTCTACAGTTTCTATATAATAATTAAGACTGTGAGAATTATAGTTAACACTGTGCCAGAACTGCCAGAAGTAGAAATAGTAAAACGAGGTCTCAATCAACTGACTCTCAATAAAAAAATAGTGGGTGGGGAAGTGTTGTTAGAACGCACAGTTGCCCACCCAATTTCTGTAGGTGATTTTTTGGGTGGCTTGCAGGGAAAAGCGATCGCGGGGTGGCATAGACGAGGTAAATATTTATTTGCCCAACTCTACAAGTGGGACACAAAAACGCCAAAACTTACACAACTTAAAGAAAACCAAGATGGTTGGTTGGGAGTACATCTACGAATGACAGGCCAACTGTTATGGGTAAAACCAGAAGAAAGTCTACATAAACACACGCGAGTGAGAATATTTTTTGGCGATCGCTCTTCAGGAAGTGGAGGTCATCCTACCAATGAATTAAGATTTGTAGACCAACGTACTTTTGGTCAGATGTGGGGAGTACCACCCGCAACAGAAATATCTCACATTATTACTGGTCTGAAAAAACTAGGTCCTGAACCATTCTCCGCTGAATTTTGCCCAGAATATCTTACCAACAAACTTGACAAAAGACACAGAGCAATTAAAACAGCCCTTTTAGACCAGACAACAATTGCTGGGTTGGGTAATATTTATGCTGATGAAGCACTATTTCTCAGTGGTATTAGACCAACAACTCTGTGCAAAGATTTGACGGAAACTCAAATAGAACAACTTCATCTAGCTATACTCAAAGTATTACAAAACTCTATAGATGCAGGTGGTACAACATTCAGCAACTTCCTAAATGTTAAGGGAGTTAATGGCAATTATGGTGGTGTGGCTTGGGTTTATAATCGTGCTGGTCAACCATGTAGAATTTGTGATACTTCTTTAGAGAAAATTAAACTAGCGGGTAGGTCTACTCATTTTTGTCCTCAATGTCAAGAAGGTTAGTAGAAGCTAAGAGTTGTCTGCTCGTACTTAATCTTCCTGCTATAAGACCAGATTTTGGTAGCCCCCTATAATATTTTTCGGTAACTGTTAGGCTCAACGTCGGGTCATTCACTCCCATTCCGTATTAGAATTTCAACAGAAAATACAAGGGATAGAAATTATATATGGCAGACATTAAAAAAGGTAGTGTAGTTCGTGTTGTGCGAGAAAAACTCGAAAATAGCTTAGAGGCCAAAGCTAGTGACACAAGGTTTCCTCCCTATATATTTGATAGTAAGGGAGAAGTGGTTGATACCAAAGGAGATTACGCTTTTGTCAAATTCGGCAAAGTACCGACTCCAAATATCTGGTTGCGACTAGACCAGTTAGAAGAATTCCAGTAGAAATACCTTTTTCCAACTTGATTCGTCAAGGGGTCTCCCGTTATAATCTGCGATTTAACGGGAGGGGAATTGCCAACAGCAAATTAAACAAGTATCAATTTATGTTCAAATATAGCAATAAAGAGTAGTATAAAAATTATGATAATTACTCATTGCTACAAAATTCAGCCTGCTGGTGAACAGTCAGTCAAAATTGATAATTGGCTAGAACTGTTGCGAAGACATTGGAATTATGCTCTAGGTCAAAGACTAGACTGGTTAAATAGAACTAGATGTCAAGTTGACCGTTGTTCATTAATTTCATGTCCTATTGGTGAAATTTCTAGTAGACCAGATTATTATTTTCAACAATCAGCACTTAAACAGACAAAACAGTTATTTCCTGAGTACAAAGAAATATATTCAGAAGTTCAACAAATTAACTTACAAAGACTAGATAAAGCTTGGAAACGTTGGCTAATACCCGATAGTTCTGGTAAACGTGGAGGAAGACCAAGATTTAAAAAATCAGGAAAGTTAAGGTCATTTTGTTTCAGTAGAGTCAATCATCCCAAAGCAGTAATTAAATTTGATGGAAAACAAATAATTACTACAAGGTTTGGAGCTATTCCTGTAATATTTCATAGACCAATTCCAGATGGATTTACGATTAAAACTGCAACTATAACCAAAAAGGCTGATGGTTATTATGTAAGTTTTAGCTTAGAAGATAAGTCAGTTCCTAGTTTGATTTCTACAGAAGATATCAAAACTGCTGTAGGTATTGACGTAGGGTTAAAAGAATTTTTGACTACTAATACTGGTGAGACTGTTTCTGTTCCTAAATTTTATAGAAAATCTCAATCTAATTTAGCAAGAAAGCAAAGAAAAATAGCTAGAAAAGAAATTGGGTCTAATAACTGGAAAAAGGCACAAAATAGAATAGCTAGACTACATCAACATATAGCCAGGCAAAGAGAAGATTTCCACTATAAGACTGCTCATAAATTAGTTAAACAATATGACATTATTGCAGTTGAAAACTTAAATATTAGAGGTTTAGCAAAAAATACTAAACTATCAAAATCAATTTATGATGTAGCTTGGGGTAATTTTATGGAAAAATTGAATGCAGTGGCGGTAAAACGCGGTGTTCATCTAATCAAAATTAATCCTCACAATACGTCACAAAATTGTAGTAATTGTGGTCAAAAAGTGCCTAAGACTTTATCCGTTAGAATTCATTCTTGTCCTAAATGTCAAGTAGTTTTAGACAGGGACGAAAATGCAGCAATTAACATTTTAAATAAAGCGTTAAACGAGGTGGGTATCATCTTGTCTGCTTGTGGAGGCTTAGACGGTGGTCAGCCTGTGAAACAAGAAACTTCTTTGTTTGAGAAGCTCCCGTTATAATCTTCGATTTAACGGGAGAGAACTTCACTGGCGTTTATTGGTGATTTCATAAATATATATAAGGGAATCTGGAGATGTCAACAGAAAATCAGAGTTTAGAAGCAGAAACAAATATTAATTTAGAGCACGCTCAAGAAAGTGTTGAAGATATAAATAAAACTCGTTTACTGCTTACTTTATGGGATTTAGGAGGAGAAGGAGAGACGGCAATAGGAGTAAAAAAAAGTGAATTAACTACCAGAGTTAAAAGGAAAAAATACGGTAAAAAAATAGGTAAATATCAAGGAGTATATGAGGAGTTAGAAAAATCAGGAGCAATTAGAATTGAGGTGAAAAATAGAGCAGTATTAGTTTTTATTACAGATATAGGTAAGCAAATGTTGGGAAAGGGTTTACAAAATCCTGATTTTAATTTTGAAGGAACTGTAGTAGCTGCGAGGTTAGCAAATACACTTTTGAGATGGATACGAGAAATAGGTAATCATAGAAATTTGACAATGGAGATAGAAACAACGGCAATTTCCGAAATTCCTGAAGTAAAGCTACACGAAGACGAATAATAATGAATTTATAGAAGTAATGTTATGGCAATGGAATGGAACAATTAGACAAAGCTATATTTATGACCGAATAGGGAAAATTATAGATATCTTTTATGAACCAGATTTGGTATTAATTGGTAAGTATAAAAAATTGAATAAAATTATTTATGATAATTAGTAAGGCAATAACTGTTACTACTATTGACTACTAGGTTTTAGGTGGTAGGTATTGAGTTTTAGGTGGCACATAATTATGAAATTTATTAACTTGTCTATCTTTAATCTACAGGCAACTTTGATGAAAATATTATTCTATGCAACTTAGAAATAAATTGGGTATTAGAAATGAGTTTGGCATTAGAGATGAAATTTACAGATTATTCAGGGAAAAAGGAATAGAAAATTTACATCAAGAATTACTGCTAGATTGTGAATATCTAGATGGTTTAACTTTGGAAAAGTTACATAATCAAACTATGTAGAAAAACCCTGCTACTTGGAATTATTCTGTTAATTGCATAGATAAGGTAGGAATAATTTAGAGTTAGAAGCTTTCAGGAATGGAAAAATCAAAGCAAAAAATCTTCAACCTGGTGATGTAATAGTGAGACTTTGATATTTTCGACGGTGAAAATGGCTTTAAACTCAACAGTAGCAAGAAAAAATAAGAAATTCAGGCTAACAATAACTCTTTGCGTAGCATGACCCAGGAAAATCTAGATATATTAAGAAATAGGCTATTTTGATGTTAAAGGATTACACAGCAAGGGTTTAATGCTTTTTCTGCTAAACTATATAGACATATTGTAAAATTAAAAATCCAATCAATTTTTATAGATAAATTATCAATTATTTCTCCCTAGTCCCTCTTTTCTGGAGATGTCTAATGAGGTACAAGATTTGCGGTTTTAATGAAAAGAAAATCAAGTCTACCTCACTTACATCAACATAGGTATAACTATGAACATTCTGTTATAAACTACTCAAATTTATTAAATTCTAAACTAATATGGCTAACACATCTATGGCTAACAACTCTTGGCAATTTTGGATAGACCGTGGAGGTACATTTACTGACATAGTTGCTAAAGCTCCGGACGGTCAAATTATTATTCATAAACTATTATCAGAAAATCCCGATCGCTACGAAGATGCTCCAGTACAAGGAATTCGTGAAATATTAGGAATTCCTCAAGATCAACCTATTTCTTCTGAAGAAATAGAAGTGATTAAAATGGGTACTACTGTTGCGACAAATGCTTTATTAGAAAGGAAGGGCGATCGTACAGTTTTAGTTATTACGAAGGGTTTTAAAGATGCTCTAAGAGTTGGTTATCAAAACCGACCAAATATTTTTGCTAGAGAAATTATTTTGCCGGAAATGTTGTATGAGAAAGTTATTGAAGTTGAGGAACGTTATACGGCGAAGGGTGAAGAAATTATTTCACTTCAAACAACGGAGTTAACTATTCAACTTCAAGAAGTTTATGCAGCAGGAATTAGAAGTTGTGCCATTGTTTTAATGCACGGTTATCGCTACCCGAAACACGAACAAAAAATTAAAGAAATTGCTCAAGAAATAGGATTTACTCAAATATCTGTATCTCACGAAGTTAGTCCTTTAATGAAATTAGTTAGTCGGGGAGATACTACTGTTGTTGATGCTTATTTATCACCAATTTTACTAAGATATGTCAATCAAGTTAGTAATTCTTTGAACTGCTTTGAAAATTTAGAAACAGAGGATATATCTTCTCTCCGAAATTCCTCTGAACCTAGTTTTGAAAGAAAGGAAATAGGTGGTGGAGTAGGAGGAGGAGAAGAGAATAAAACAGATTTAACTTTAACTTTTGGAAAAGTAAATAGTTCCAATATTTCAGAAAGACAGCCAGTTAAATTAATGTTTATGCAGTCAAATGGCGGTTTAACAGATGCTCAAAAATTTCAAGGTAAAGATAGTATTTTATCTGGACCTGCTGGTGGAATTGTTGGAGCAGTTCAAACAAGTAAAATGGCTGGTTTTCATAAGATAATTAGTTTTGATATGGGCGGTACTTCTACTGATGTTGCTCATTACGCTGGAGCAGAAAATAAAACAATAGAATACGAACGAGAATTTGAAACAGAAATTGCAGGGGTACGACTACAAACTCCGATGATGTCGATACATACTGTTGCTGCTGGTGGAGGTTCAATATTATTTTTTGATGGTTCTCGTTATCGTGTCGGACCTGAATCTGCTGGAGCAAATCCTGGTCCGGCTGCTTATGGAAAAGGCGGACCTTTAACAGTCACAGATTGTAATGTAATGGTGGGAAAAATACAGCCGGAATTTTTTCCGAAAGTCTTTGGGAAAGATGGAAATTTACCTTTAAATTTGGAGATTGTTAGAGAAAAGTTTACTCAGTTAGCAGCAGAAATAGGTAATAGTAAAAAACCAGAAGAAGTAGCTAGTGGATATTTAGCGATCGCTGTGGAAAAAATGGCAAATGCGATTAAAAAAATCTCTTTGGAAAAAGGTTATGATGTTTCAGAATATACTCTTTGTTGTTTTGGTGGAGCTGGGGGGCAACACGCTTGTTTAATTGCTGATGCTTTGGGGATGAAACAAATATTTATTCATCCTTATGCTGGAGTTTTATCAGCTTATGGCATGGGATTGGCAGATATTCGAGTTATGAAAGAAAAGGCAGTTGAAAAAATATTAACTCTAGAATTATTGCCAGAAATTAAACAAATTTTAGCCACACTAGAAACTGAAGCTAAACAAGAAGTAAACTCCAATCAAAATCAAATATCTTTATCGAAAATTCACATCAAATATCAAGGCAGTGACTCAACATTAATCATAGACTTTGCCGAAAATATCTCCATAATGAAATCCGAATTTGAAACAGCTCATCAACAAAGATATGGATTTATCATGGCAGAAAAATCTCTAATAATTGAAGCAGTTTCCCTCGAACTTATTCAACAAATGGAAACCCCAGAAGAAACAGAAAAATATCCCACTCAAAAAACTGCCATAACACCAATTACAACAACAAAAATCTACACCTCCGGAAAATGGCAAGATACACCTATTTATCTACGAGAAAACTTACAACCAGGAACAAAAATTAATAGCCCCGCCTTAATCATAGAAAAAACCGGAACAAATATTATTGAACCAGGATGGCAAGCAGAATTAACCCTCAAAAATCACCTCGTATTAACCAAAATCAAAACCACAGAAAAATCTCTAGACCCAACCACAAAATCTCAAACAAAAATCCCAACATCAGCAGACCCAGTAATGCTAGAAATATTTAATAACCTATTTCGAGCGATCGCCGAACAAATGGGAATTACATTACAAAAAACTGGCTCCTCAGTAAACATCAAAGAAAGACTAGATTTTTCCTGCGCCATCTTCGATAGAGACGGTCAATTAGTTGCCAATGCACCTCACATTCCCATACATTTAGGCTCCATGAGCGAAAGTGTTAATGCCGTAATTTCTGATAAAAAAGATATCCTCAAACCAGGAGACGTTTATGTTTTAAATAATCCCTATAACGGCGGTACTCATTTACCAGACATAACAGTTATTACTCCCGTATTTCCACCTCTAGAAAAACCAAAAGTTCCTTCTGTCATTGCTAACCATGATTTACAAAACAAGAACAATAATACTTTTCCTGAATCCTTACCCAGTGAGGAAACTTTATCCGATACAAAGATTGCTTTAGACGATAAATCTATTACTCAAAAGTTGAAGTCTGTACAGCTTTGTGGCAATGAAAAATTAATTTGGGAGAATCAGACAAATACTTTTCCTGAAACTAATACCAGTGAGGAAACTTTATCCGATACAAAGATTGCTTTAGACGATAAATCTATTACTCAAAAGTTGAAGTCTGTACAGCTTTCTGGCAATGAAACTTTATCCGATACAAAAATTACTTTAGGCGATAAATCTATCACTCAAAAATTGAAATCTGTACAGCTTCCTGACAATAAAAATTTAATTTGGGAGAATCAGACAAATATTTTTCCTGAAATTAATACCAGTGAAGAAACTTTATCCAATACAAATATTGCTTTAGGGGATAAATCTACCACTCAAAAATTAAAATCTGTACAGCTTCCTGGCAATGAAAAATTAATTTGGCAAAATCAGGCAAATATTTTTCCTGAAATTAATACCAGTGAAGAAACTTTATCCAATACAAAGATTGCTTTAGACGATAAATCTATTACTCAAAAGTTGAAGTCTGTACAATTTCCTGGCGAAGAAACTTTATCCGATACAAAAATCACTTTAGGCGATAAATCTATCATTCAAAAATTGAAATCTGTACAGCTTCCTGACAATAAAAATTTAATTTGGGAGAATCAGACAAATATTTTTCCTGAAATTAATACCAGTGAAGAAACTTTATCCAATACAAATATTGCTTTAGGGGATAAATCTACCACTCAAAAATTAAAATCTGTACAGCTTCCTGGCAATGAAAAATTAATTTGGCAAAATCAGGCAAATATTTTTCCTGAAATTAATACCAGTGAAGAAACTTTATCCAATACAAAGATTGCTTTAGACGATAAATCTATTACTCAAAAGTTGAAGTCTGTACAATTTCCTGGCGAAGAAACTTTATCCGATACAAAAATCACTTTAGGCGATAAATCTATCATTCAAAAATTGAAATCTGTACAGCTTCCTGACAATAAAAATTTAATTTGGGAGAATCAGACAAATATTTTTCCTGAAACTAATACCAGTGAAGAAACTTTATCCAATACAAATATTGCTTTAGGCGATAAATCTATCACTCAAAAATTGAAATCTGTACAACTTCCTGGCAATGAAAAATTAATGTGGGAGAATCAGACAAATATTTTTCCTGAAATTAATACCAGTGAAGAAACTTTATCCAATACAAATATTGGTTTAGACGATAAATCTATCACTCAAAAATTGAAATCTGTACAGCTTCCTGGCAATGAAAAATTAATGTGGGAGAATCAGACAAATATTTTTCCTGAAATTAATACCAGTGAAGAAACTTTATCCAATACAAATATTGGTTTAGACGATAAATCTATCACTCAAAAATTAAAATCTGTACAGCTTCCTAGCGAAGAAACTTTATCCAATACAAATATTGGTTTAGACGATAAATCTATCACTCAAAAATTAAAATCTGTACAGCTTCCTGGCAATGAAAAATTAATTTGGCAAAATCAGACAAATACTTTTCCTGAAACTAATTCCACTGAAGAAACTTTATCCAATACAAATATTGGTTTAGACGATAAATCTATCACTCAAAAGTTGAAATCTGTAAACCCTCCTGCCAATGAAAATATTATCTCTGAAAATGAAACAACTACTAGCCTAACTCACCCTGAAAAGACAGAAAAAAGAGAAACTCCCATATTTTATGTAGCCTCTCGCGGTCATCATGCAGATATAGGTGGAATTACCCCCGGTTCCATGCCACCCCATAGTAAAACAGTAGAAGAAGAAGGAATATTAATCGATAACTTCCAACTCGTCAAAAACGGAAAATTCCAAGAAACAGAAATATTAAACATCCTTACCTCCGGCAAATATCCTGCCAGAAACACCAGCCAAAATATCGCCGACCTCCAAGCACAAATAGCAGCAAATGAAAAAGGTACACAAGAACTTCAGAAAATGACAGAAAAATATGGCTTAGAAACCGTACAAACTTACATGAAATTCGTTCAAGATAACGCCGAAACATCAGTACGTCGAGCCATCAAAAAACTCTCTTCATCACTGAAAAAACAAATTTCCACATCCACCTTCGATGACAGCAATAAAATCCAAGTTTCTGTTAGTCTCGACCAAAAAAATCTCAGTGCAAAAATAGACTTTACAGGAACATCTCCCCAACTTCCCACCAACTTCAACGCACCAACCGCAGTATGTAAAGCAGCAGTTTTATATGTCTTTCGTACCCTAGTTGATGATGATATTCCCCTCAATGCAGGTTGTCTCAAACCATTAGAAATTATTATCCCCGAAGGTAGTATGTTAGACCCCAAATATCCCGCAGCTATTGTCGCTGGAAATGTCGAAACTTCCCAAACTATCGCCGACACTCTATACAATGCCTTAGGAATAATGGCATCCTCTCAAGGAACCATGAATAATTTCACCTTTGGCAATAGTAAATATCAATATTATGAAACCATTTGTGGAGGTTCCGGTGCAGGTATTAACTTTCATGGCACCGACGCAGTACATACTCACATGACCAACTCCCGGTTAACCGACCCCGAAGTTTTGGAATGGCGGTTTCCGGTATTGTTAGAAAATTTTGCCATTCGTTCCGGGAGTGGAGGTGAAGGTTTATATAAAGGTGGCAATGGAGTAATTCGGAAGATACGTTTCTTGGAGCAGATGACCGCCGGGATATTATCAGGTCATCGGGTCGTTTCTCCCCCTGGTTTGAATGGTGGGGGTGATGGTTTAGTAGGAAGAAATTATGTAGAACGCAGTGATGGGAAAATTGAAGAATTGGGGAGTACCGCCACTGTGGAGATGAATGCGGGTGATGTATTTGTCATTGAAACTCCTGGTGGTGGGGGAGTAGGAAAGTCGTAGGGTACGTTTCATGTCGCACAGCGTTAGCGGAGCTTTGCGTCAGCAAAACGCACCTTACTATTACATTTACCGAATAATTAGGGCTTGCTGATTAAATCTCAAAGCATTGACTGATATTGGTTGTAGCATCTTTGGGTCTCAAAAAGTTCCAGCTTTTCAGTCGAAAGAGCTGCAAAAAGCTAGTATTTTGGGACGATTATGGCAGAAAAATCAAGGGACAATTTTTCCGACTACCTCCTCTATAATTCCCATTTATCCTGGGTTCTGACTCCTACCCCTGCCCCTACCAAAAGACTTTCCATAGGCAAACCCTAATTAAGGTTTAAAACTCACATCTTGCACCTGACAAAACAAAGTTCCAAACCATGTTCATAAAACCAGGGATTTAGTAACTTTAATTTTTTGATAAGGGAAAGGAGTAAAATCTGAGGTAAGAGCAAAACTAAGGCTTTTTCGGCTGAATCATACCAATCTAAATCATCAAAATAACCATTATGTAAATAAATCCAATAAGCTAATAAATAAGAAACGAAAGAAAGAATTAACCAACGATAAACGCCTAATAAAGTTTTTTGTCCAAAACGATGAAGACTAAATTGATGTTTGGCTGTTTTAAAGAAACCTTCAATCTGCCATCGACGTTTTCCCCAACGGAGGATAGTTTTTCCCTTCATAGGTTTAGTTGAAATCACAAATCGCTTGACTCTTTTTCCATCTCGTTTTAACCAAACCCATGATAAGAATACAGGAAAATCTAAACCATTTAGATAAACTTGTTGTCCACGAGTTTTTAGTTCAGATACCTTACGTCCATCAGTTAATTTTCTGGTATTAGGGATGCCAAGAATTCCATGATGATTAAAGGAATCGTCACGGAGTTTTTCAATGAATTTAATTGTCCCAAAAGCTGTATCTCCTAAAACATAAATTTGGAAAGATTTGGTCAAAATAGAAGGCAATGTATTCAGTAATTTTAAAGCTAGCTGAGAAGGTGATGGAGTACCTTTGCCTCTATATACACGAAAACTCCAAGGAAATCGCCAATTACCTATAACTAAGTAAAGAACAACGATGTGTAAACCCTTTTTATGATTATAGACTCTAACCAATTCTTTTAGATGAACAAACTTGCCAACTTTTTCAAGAGTTGTTAAATCTAGAATAACTTGTAAAATGGGTTTTCGTCCTTTTCTTCTTTGAGATAAAACTAAGTTGAGAATAAAAGAACGAACGGTGCGGATGAGAGAACGAGTTGACCAATTATAATGATTTAAGAAGCGACTAATAGCACTTTCTGATTTGGTTTGACAATGATGAAGAACAGCATTTCCTTGACTATTGAGAAACAACCCTAAAACAGATTCTAGAGTTTCTTTTTGGTAAATGGTGGGCATTAATTGTTTTAAAGAGGAAAGTAATTCGTCAACTTGGGATCAAATAGGGTGAGGCGACATAGTTCTCTAGTTTCAATAGAGAACTATAATAACATGTTCCATAAATAATGAAAAAGCTCAAAAAATGGCTAAAATCAACAGTAATCTAGAAATAGCAGAGCGAGCAGACCGTATTAGAGAAGCTATAGCTGCTTTAAAACGTGAAAAATCAGAAATTGAAGCTTCAGGATGGGTTGCTCCTGCTGATTGTTATGTAGCACGGTATCAAGCCAAAGGGCAAAAATATCATTATTGGTATTATCAACTCAAAGGGTCTAGGTCTGTTTTCCAAAAAAGTAATAAAAAAGGGGAATTTTCGCGTTTTAAACATTTAGGAAAAGCAGGAAGTCAAGCACATATAGATGGAGTGAAGGCTGTTATTAGAAGAGGTAAAATCGAGCAATTAACTTCAGCCATTGAAGCACTTTATGAAAGTTGGTTAGATTTATATCCCGATGAAGAAAAAGCAGGTCATCGGGTAGAGTAACATTAATTTACGATCTGGTTTTTATTATTTCTTAATTATAGTTCTCTATTTAGAAGAGATAACTAACTCCCACCCCTGATCAGATAGGCATTTCAGGCATCGGTCTTCATATCAACTTTTGTTGGTGCAAGATGTGAGTAAAACCTCTCCTTTAAAGGAAAAAAAAGAAAAGATTTTCACGCTCCGCGTCAATCTTCTTCTTTTCAAGGAGAGGTAATTGTTAATTATTAATCATTAATTGTTGAATACCTTATTATGTTTGTCTAGAGCTTATAGATCCATAACTCTAGCAATTAATCCTATTTGCGCTTTAACATTGAACCAACGCCAACAGCACCCAATACTAATAAACCAAGATTTGAAGCAGATTCTGGTACAGATTTGTGTAAAATCAGATTATCCAAAGCAAAATATGCTGGGGTATTTAGCCCAAATTGAGGGTGATTATCAGATGAGGTGAGTCCGAAGGAAAGTTTAGTTGCAGCGTTGAGAGGCGATAAATCGACTAAACTCCAATCATCAACAATGAAGTCTTGGGAGTTATCTGCAAAACGATAATCCGCTAAATAGAACTCTACACTTCCTACCGAAGTATTAGAATCATCCAGACCATTAATTGTCAACAAAAAGAAGTCAGGATCGTTGCCAGATACACCACCAAACTTCTTGGCAAACTGATCTCCATTCAGCATAGAGAGAACAGCGTAGGTTGTATTTGTAATCCTTACAGAATCAACCGAATAACCATCAGGTAGCTCAATCATGGCATCACCCGGATTAAAGGTAAAAGCCACGCCATAATTTCCCGTTCCACCAAACCCAGTACCAGTAAAGGCACTATATTGATTCATGAAACCTGGTGTTGTAGTGTCAGAGGTATTTGAATACGACCATCCTGACCAACTTCCAAAAGTGGAATTAAAACTATTGTTAAAAAAAGCATCCTGACTCGTAAATCCTCCAGCGCCATCAGAACCATTGTAAAATTCTTCAGGTCCAAGGGTCAAATCCTCAAAGTCAACTACTCTCGAAATATTTGTAGCTTTTGCAGGAGCAACAAAAACTCCTAATACTATTGCTACAGAAAAAATTAAAATAGACTTGAAATCTTTGATATTCATCGTTAGCTCACATTTAAATAGTTTTTACCCGCTATTTTTATTTTTGCCTAAAGTAGCAAATCTTAGTACACAATACTTACATATTCTCTAAAATAGCAAGCGTTTATTCATAACTTCACTGAATCTTTAAAAAACACACATAAAATCCTGCTAAACTTCACTGAATCTTCATAAAACTTCCCTTGAATACCATAAATATTTTCTCAATGCCAACTATTTATGTTATGTGTAACTTTACCGAATCTTTAAAATTAACAGAAAAATTCAAAGGAGGAATATTTTTTTATGACCAAAGTCACATATAGCCTTTATCAGGCACGCCCCTGTACAGTTGTCTTTCTCTCCCGAAAAACCTAGAATTTTGTACCTCACGCTTTTTAGGAATTGCTATATCAGCGATCGCCTTTTTTAGAAATAGGCCATTACATTAGAGATAACTACTTAGTTATTTTTGCTTATTGACTTTTTTGGTGACATACTCCCACACTAACCTTGCGGTATAGTGTGGGCTTCTCGTTTCGCAGTCCTGCTATTGCATCGGACTCCACGAGCTTTAAGGACGGGATGCCCCGCCGCCCTATTTTTAATATTTATTGCCGCGTTTACATCGCGGTCAATAATAACACCGCAATGTGGGCAAGAATGAGTTCTTATTGATAATTCTTTCGGCACTTTTTCGCCGCAATTTGAGCAATCTTGGCTAGTATTTTTGGGGTTTACTGCTATAGTTTTCTGTCCAGCATTCTCGGCTTTGACAGTTAAAATCGTCAGAAATTGCCCCCATCCAGCATCGTTAATCGACTTGCTCAATCTGGTTTTTGCCAGCCCTTTAATATTTAAGTTTTCATGGGCGATAACTTCAGCTTTTAATAACAATTCATTGACTGTTTTGAAATGAAAATCTTTCCGTTTATCGGCTACTTTTTTATGTTGTTTAGCTACAGATTTGACAGATTTTAACCATCTTTTGCTGCCTTTCTTTTTACGGGATAAACGTTTTTGTAGAGTCTTTAATCGCTTCTGAGAAGAGCGATAATATTGAGGAATTGGAACCGATTCTCCTTCACTTGTTACCAAGAAGTTTTTCAGCCCCATATCGATTCCCAGAGTATTTTCTGTTGTCGGTTCGAGATCAGGGAAATAGGGAATCGATTTATCTTCTAAGGATAGGGTGACATAATAGCCATCAGCTTTACAGCTAATAGTAACGGTTTAAGAGTGAAAACCTGACGGCAATGGTCGATGTTGAATCAACTTTACTTTACCAATTTTCGGTAAATTAATCTTATTTCCCTCAAGACATTCTTGCTTTATTTGAGGGTAAGTAAAGCTACGATAACGACCTTTTCCTTTAAACCTTGGTTTGCCTAATCTCTGCCCATTTTTATCTGCTTTAAACCATCTTTCAAAAGCCAGTTTTACCCGTTTAATACAATCTTGCAATACTTGAGAATGAATTAACTTGTACTCAGGAAATTTGTCTTTGGTATTGAGCAAATCCTTTTTCTGAAAGTAATAATCCGGGTTATCTTTCAACTTCGGAATTGGCATTATTAACGGGCAAGCATTAACCGGACAACGGTTTTCTGACCACCATGAGAACCGCTCACCCAATCTATAGTTGTACTGCCGACGCAACAATTCGAGCCACATTTCTATTACTGCGACTTGTTCTTTGTTGGGCCTAAGCTTGTACTGGTAAGCGGTTCGCATATCTGCTTTAATTTGGTGTTTGCTTTTATTATAACACCAATTTTCAAAAATGACAACTATTACGTAAGCGGAGTAACAATTTCAACTTTAAAAAAATATATTGAAAATCAGAAAACTCCAGAATAATATTGCTAATTAAGTAGGCATCGAACCTACTTAATTAGCCACCGATTCATCTCACACCAAATTAAAAATTACGGTGTGAGGCTTCTCGGCGGTCTAGCTAAAAAAATCAAAAGACTTTGGATGATTCCGTTGAATAAACGAGGGATGCCAGAGATTACAGCAGGTAGCCGTGGTCCTGAAGGTACTTGGAACAAAAATCTACGCACAGGCAATACCTTTATTCATGTTCTGCGAAAGACCATTGACTATAACCGAGATAATGGAACTTCTCATCCAGCAGTTGCCGTGAAAGTGGGAGATAAAAAAGATTATTGCCATGCTCTGAAAATTAACGGACCTTGCCAAATCGTTTATCAACCTCATCAACCGAATAGAAGTCAAGCAGGAGGTGCCCGTTTGTGGATAGAAGTAGAACCACAACATATAGTAGAGCGAGTATACTTCAGTGATGGAGATTATGGTCCGCCACCAGAAGTAGTTGAGCAGCGGGCAAAAATTAAGAGGTCAAAAAGTCAAAAGAAAAAGTCAAAAAAGAAAGGAAAGAAGATAAATACCTAATCCTATTTAGTGATGTTTGGTGCATAAATTTCCATTTCTCAGCTAACCTAAATATAGGAGTCAAGGAATGGCGGTTTCCAGTATTGTTGGAAAATTTTGCCATTCGTTAATTTATCTATATCTATAAATAGAAATTAAGAACTAAAAATTGATGATATTTTATTGATTCATAAAAATTTAGATCAATCTGGAATTTTAGCCTCTGTTAGTTAAAGCTTGGATAGTGAGATAAGCAGTAATTTTTACAGTTTACTTTCTAAAAATCAAATGGATTTACCGACTAAGAGTGCTACTGCTACAAAACTGCTGATATTTGATTTATAACTAATTATCCAAACTTTATATTAACCCTCCAATAAAAATGTAGAATAAAATATAGATAATTCTAAGATGTAACTTATGAATCTAACACTTGAAGAAGTAAACACCATTGATGAAAAGCTTTCAAGACGTCATATAGACCTCGATTCAGGTGGTTACTTTATTATTTTTCTTGACCGAGAAGCAGGTTTAATATGTGCAAAACACTTTACTAATATTATTGACAACCGTGGTTTGGCTATAGATCCAGAAACAGGAAAACCGATTCCAGCAAAAGGCAAAGTAGAACGTACTCATACGAGAATATTTACTGCGAGAACTGCAAAAGAAATATGTGTAAAAATATTGGAAGAAACCCCACCCTGTCCAGTCACAATGTTAGATCATGCTGCTTATTTGGGGCGGGAATTTGTGCGTGCAGAAATGGCTTTATTAACTGGTAAGGAATATATTCAGGATTAATTGAATTAAGGATAACGATCAGAAATTAGACTTTTACTATTCTCCTTAATTTCTATCAAGAAAAACCTTGATACCAGAAATAAGTAACCATTGGTACAATTGTAGCTACAACTAGCAATACAACTACTAAGATAGTTGCACTTTGATCGTCAGTTTCTTCTGCTGATTTAAAAGTAGCTACTACTTGTGCTGCAAGCTCATCTTTAACTTCCGGAGGGCCTGGATCGGGTTCTCCAGATAATACAGCACTCAGGCGATCGCTAGCTGCTAAAAAAGCTTCATTGTATTTGTTGCCATCTCTAATAGGTACTTGAATGGTTTCATCAACTACACTTTGAGTAATCTCATCAGACATAAGTTCTTTTACTACATCGCCGATCCGAATAGCATCATTATTGGTGAGAGTATCTAACACTATTAAAGTTTGATTGGCTTTTGTTTGTGGAGTAGGAAACCATTTGTCAAATAGCTTTTCGGTAAAACTATCCACGGTCTCACCATAGTCTAGGCGACGGATAGTAACAAATCTAACTTCATTGCCAGTAGTATTGGCCAAACTTTCTAAGGTATTGTTTAGTTTACTCTTTGTTATTCGACTGAAAACTTCAGCATCATCAACAATGAATGTATGATCGCCTGCCGCTAAACTTGGCATTTGATAAACTCCAGTTGCGGATGCAGAAGATAAAGGCAAGATAGTAGTCATAATAATTAATAGCAGGGATACTATTAAAGTTTGGAGATTTTCAAATTTGAAGGTTTTATTGAATAGTTGTACCATCAGATACTTTTCAGTTTTTGGTAAAAGTTAATTTTTTTGAGAGTTACAGCTTTTTGCCATAGTCAATGACAGTGGGAAAGCTTTACTAGACTTTACTTACTTTATCATATTTATAGACAGCAAAAAACTAAACAGAACCCACGCACTGTTACTCAAATCATCTTTTCGAGGCTAATATTTATCTAAGTAGAGCAGGCTAAAAAAAAGAAGTTGTATTTTTAATCAAAAAGCCCCTAAACGGAATGAATATAAATTTTGAGCTAATTTACAATTTGATACATAGCGCCAAAAATTTACCATGTTCTACTTAGTTGGTTTTCCCCTAACTTTTAATCTTTGACTTTTTTTTATCTTTTCTGTGGCGAGTTGAATACCTTAAAAAAACTTTGGTTCTCTGATACTTGTTGCTTAGAGCAATTCCTAAGTACAAGCATTACTGTACAAAACCCCATAACTCTTCTATTGGTCAGCATTCCCTTGCGCCTGACGGCGACGCGGGGTCTGACCGCAGTTTTCAAGGTGCAAACACTACAGTTAAGTAGCTATAGGTTTTTAGAGCGGTTGAATATTTTTCCGCTATTTAAATCATAGCACAAAGTCCCCCTAAAAGGGGGAGGCTTTAAACCCAATTTTTCGGTGAAATTCTTGCTTTTCCCTTTCAAATATAAAAAAAAAGCTTAATTATATTGACATTAAGAATAAGTCATGCTAGCAAATCGTATAAGGTAATTACTAAATTAAAGCTTATGTCCATCAAATATATAGCTGATTGCAGATAAGTTAATTATGAACATGGAGCAAAACCCAGAATGCTCTAATCTCAGTTCTCTGTTAAGTAACAATCTAAAAATCCAGTAACTTAATACCCGATAAAGTTGCAAGGTAGTCCTGTATAGTAATGATGAATGGTGGCTGAAATGCTTGCTATACCGTTACCGAAAAAATTACAATGCACCACTACCAGTTGCAAATTGCTATAGATTTTGGCAGAAACAAAAAATTAAGATAGCGTAGAAAAAATATGACTTTATACTGTAATGCCTAAAATGCCTAAGCAAACTAAACAATGAAATTCTATTAATCCTGACCGAAAAATTCTGGTCAATAGCCTCCCCTTTTAATTGGATAAAAAGCTGTCTTTAGCGTTTGCCATAGCATTCCGTAAGGAAAGTTTCCCGTAGGGTGATGGGGAGGTTTCGGAGCCATATCCAATGGACTAAAAGAAAGAGAATATTCCAGATTTCAATTCACTTTACTTTCCTAGGTCATGCTGCACAAACAGCTAGAGGTACTGATAACTGATAACTGAAATGACCCATTGACCACTGGTGCATATAATTCCTAACCTAAATATAAAATCCCAGCTTGTAACATCTTAAATAAAGTCTTATGTCAACCCTTGTTATTGTCGAATCTCCTACTAAAGCCCGCACCATCCGTAACTATCTACCCTCCGACTATCGGGTCGAGGCATCCATGGGTCATGTGCGTGACCTGCCACCTTCTGCTGATGAAATACCAGAAAAATATAAAGGAGAAAAGTGGGCACATCTAGGCGTAAACGTAGACTCAAATTTTGAACCCCTCTACGTCGTCCCTAAAGACAAAAAGAAAACCGTCAAAGAACTTAAAGATGCTTTGAAAGAAGCTGATGAATTAGTTCTGGCCACAGATGAAGACCGAGAAGGAGAAAGTATCAGTTGGCATTTACTGCAACTACTAAAACCGAAAGTTCCGACTAAGCGGATGGTATTCCACGAGATTACTCCAGAAGCTATCCGTAAGGCGATCGAAAACTGTCGCAACATAGACGAACAGTTAGTCAGGGCACAAGAGACAAGGCGTATTCTAGACCGACTTTACGGTTATACTCTCTCTCCTGTACTGTGGAAAAAAATAGCCTGGGGCCTCTCAGCAGGTAGGGTACAGTCAGTAGCAGTTCGACTATTGGTAAACCGAGAACGTCAACGTCGAGCTTTTAAACAAGGAGGTTATTGGGATTTAAAGGCTAGTTTAGAACAGGCAAAAAAACCTTTTGAGTCTAAACTTGTTACTCTTGGGGGGACAAAAGTAGCTACTGGTAGTGACTTTGATGAGAATACAGGCAAAATAGCTGAGGGTAGAAATGTTGTTTTGTTGGATGAAGCTCAAGCAGAAGCTCTGAAGGAAAGGCTGCAAGATAAACCTTGGACTGTTAATAGTGTTGAAGAACGAGCTGTTAAACGTAAACCATCTCCACCATTTACCACTTCTACTTTGCAACAGGAATCTAACCGTAAACTAAGAATGGGTGCTAGACAAACAATGCGGACAGCCCAAAATCTATACGAACAGGGTTTTATTACCTATATGCGGACAGACTCAGTTCATTTGTCCGATGAGGCGATCGCTGCTGCTCGGAGTTGTGTGGAAAAAATGTATGGTCCAGAATATCTTAGTCCCCAACCACGACAATACACTACCAAAAGTAAAGGAGCGCAGGAAGCTCATGAAGCTATTCGTCCTGCTGGTCAAACTTTCCGCACGCCGCAGGAAACAGGGTTGAGTGGTCAAGAACTTTCTCTTTATGACCTAATATGGAAACGCACAGTGGCTTGCCAAATGGCTGACTCTCGTCAAACCCATATAACAGTTAACCTGCAAGTAGAAGATGCGGGTTTTCGTTCTAATGGTAAGCGTATAGACTTTCCTGGTTTTCTCCGGGCTTATGTTGAAGGTTCCGATGACCCAGAAGCAGCTTTGGAAGACCAAGAAGTACCTTTACCTCCTTTGAAACAAGGCGATCACCCAAGTTGCAAAGATATAGAAGTAGTGGGGCATGAAACTCAACCACCTGCTAGGTTTACTGAAGCATCTCTGGTAAAAACTCTGGAAAGTGAAGGTATTGGCCGTCCGAGTACCTATGCTAGTGTTATTGGTACTATTGTTGACCGTGGTTATGCCAAACTTCAGAATAATGCTTTAGTTCCGACTTTTACTGCTTTTGGTGTCACAAGTCTATTAGAAAAGCACTTTCCTGAATTTGTCGATGTTAAATTTACCGCCCGTATGGAACAAACTCTGGATGATATTTCTACTGGTGAGGTTCAGTGGTTACCTTATCTACGAGAATTTTATTCTGGAGAAACTGGGTTAGATACTCAAATTAAGGAACAGGAAGAGCATATTGACCCTAAGTTAGCCCGCACCATTGAATTGGATAATTTGGATGACGAACCAGAGATGACTTATCGTATCTGTATTGGTAAGTTTGGTGCTTATATTGAGGCAGAAAATGGTGAAGGTGTTGTTAAGGCTTCTATTCCTGAAGATTTAACTCCATCAGACTTAGACCCAGAACAAATAGAGAAACTGCTAAAGCAAAAAACAGAGGGTCCAGAGGTGGTAGGAGTTCACCCGGAAACTGGCGATACTATTTATATGACTACTGGTCGCTACGGTCCTTATGTGCAATTAGGTGATGAGTTGGAGGGTAGTAAGAAAAAACCAAAGCGAGCTTCTTTACCCAAGGGCGTGAATATGGAGGATGTGACTCTGGATATGGCGGTAGGGTTATTGTCTTTACCTCGTACTTTGGGAGTTCACCCAGAAACGGGTTGCAAAATTCAAACTAATTTAGGACGTTTTGGGCCTTATGTTGTTCACGACCAAGGTAAGGAGGTTGGTAAAGATTATCGTTCTTTGAAAGCGGGGGATGATGTTTTGACTATTACTTTGGAACGTGCTTTGGAGTTATTAGCTCAGCCTAAAGCTAAACGTGGTAGTCGTGCTAAGGCTGCACCTCCACTCAAAGATTTGGGTAAACATCCTGAAGATGGAGAGGCTGTGGGTATTTATGATGGTCGGTATGGACCTTATGTGAAGCATGGTAAGGTTAATGCTTCTTTGCCAAAGGATACTGCTGTTGAGGATGTGACTTTGGAGCAAGCTGTGGAACTTTTGAAGGCAAAGGCTAGTAGTAAGAAGTCTACTCGAGGTAGAAAGTCTACAAAGTCAAAGGCGGAAAATAATTAGAATTTTGGTTATATTTAGATTACTAAGTAGTATGGTGGGTAAATATTGATTAGACTTCTTGTAAAAGTATTTTTCTGATAGTGTTTACGTCAATTATTGTCCACTGTTCCCTGTTGCCGACTTCCGCAAGAAGTCTATTGATTGAGATGAATGGTAAATCTGATTAGGTTTGCCCACCATTTAGATATCTAGTAGGGATTGTTGATGGAAAGTCTCTACAATTAGTAGTAATTTAGTAGTAATATAGAATCCGGTTATATAGTATATGTTGATAATTCTATAATTACTTTAATATTTAATCGGACTCACTCCCCCACTACCCTACTCCCAACTATACAATAACTATTTAACCGGATTCTATATAAGTCGTATGGTAGGCCAATATTGATTGATTGAGATGAATGTTCGACAATTAATGATTATGACCTCTCCTTCAAACAGATAGGATTGGCGAAAAGGATTTTTTTAATTTATCTCAACGTTGGTTGAAGACCCGCGCTCTCCCAAAGGGGAGCGTCGGGATGAAAATCAATCAATGTTGCGGGTTTACACATAGTATGTTATGATTCACATCTTGCACCAACAAAAGTTGATATGAAGAACGATAACTGAAATACTTATCTGATCGGAGGTTGGAGTTAGTTATCTCTTCTCAATAGAGAACTATAATGAAGAAATAATAAAAACCAGAGGGTAAATTAATCTTACTCTACCCGATGACCTGCTTTTTCTTCATCGGGATATAAATCTAACCAACTTTCATAAAGTGCTTCAATAGCTGAAGTTAATTGCTCAATTTTACCTCTTCTAATCACAGCATTCACTCCATCTATATGTGCTTGACTTCCTGCTTTTCCTAAATGTTTAAAACGCGAAAATTCCCCTTTTTTATTACTTTTTTGGAACACAGGCCTAGACCCTTTAAGTTGATAATACCAATAATGATATTTTTGCCCTTTAGCTTGATACCGTGCTACATAACAATCAGCAGGAGCAACCCATCCTGAAGCTTCAATTTCTGATTTTTCACGTTTTAAAGCAGCTATAGTTTCTTTAATACGGTCTGCTCTCTATGCTATTTCTAGATTACTGTTGATTTTAGCCATTTTTTGAGCTTTTTCATTATGGAATATGTTACCATAGTTCTCTGTTATAAGAAGAGAACTATGTTGCCTCACCCTATTTTATCCCAAGTTGACGAACTACTCTCCTCTTTAAAACAATTAATGCCCACCATTTACCAAAAAGAAACTCTAGAATCTGTTTTAGGGTTATTTCTCAATAGTCAAGGAAATGCTGTTCCTCATCATTGTCAAACCAAATCAGAAAGTGCTATTAGTCGCTTCTTAAATCATTATAATTGGTCAACTCGTTCTCTCATCCGCACTGTTCGTTCTTTCATTCTCAACTTAGTTTTATCTCAAAGAAGAAAAGGACGAAAACCCATTTTACAAGTGATTCTAGATTTAACAACTCTTGAAAAAGTTGGCAAGTTTGTTCATCTCAAATAATTGGTTAGAGTCTATAATCATAAAAAGGGTTTACACATCGTTGTTCTTTACTTAGTGATAGGTAATTGGCGATTTCCTTGGAGTTTTCGTGTATATAGAGACGTTATAAGTGAGTTCCAGCAAATTTTGAGCGATTGTAATTATTTGATTTTTATCAACCATATCTATAAGCTGAATTGTACAAATATTTTTTTTGATAACCTTGCCCTTCACTATCCATACTTTTATATCTATAGTCATTCTGAATAAGACTGGAACACTTTTTTACCTGAAACTCTTTCAAGGCAAGAAACCCTTGTCTCAATCTTAACTGGAATGACTATATCTACATAGCCTAGCCATCCTAATAGACTTTTTTTCATAACTTGATTAAAACTTCTTATAGGAAAGTGAGCCAGACAAATATCTGATAATTCAACACTGGGTATGTCACCATTTGCGCTTGTTATATCATGTCCGGTTGAATAATTAGACTTTGGTGGAAGGAAGGCAGGAGGCAGGAGGCAGGAGGCAGAAGGTTTTCTCAAGAGTGTCACCTTAATTTTATACACAAACGATGCTACCGGACATGATATTACTCTATGACTACCTTGATTGATTTTAATACCAAATTGAAATGAAGCTGCATAGAATAATATTTCAAGCATAATTGACCGCAGGTAAGCGTAGATAGAGATAAATCTATTTAATGAATTTCATAATTCTATGCAACCTCATATAAAACTGGTATAAGTTGATAATTAACACTACCGCTAGCTCTGATTTATCCCAAGGATTTCTAATAACAGTAAACTTAAAATAACTATTGAATATCTCTGAAGATACTTCTAACTTAATATGTTTAGCCATCAAATGTTGAAGACCACCTGTTTGATATTTGTTTGGCAATCCCCAAAATTGCTACTTGGTTCTAGGATGGGGAAAAAGAACATCTTCAATAGAGCTGCCAGCCGTTTTTGGTATGTGGATAAAAATACATTTGTATCGATCGGATATCATTGTTGAATCTATCTTTTAAATTACTATTTGGCTATGCTAATTTAGGCTGTTACAGCAGAGAAAAAAACAAGTTACTGTTAAAGCTTAAAAAATTCATCATGCCACTTTTTCAAAATTCACAACTGTAGCATTTCTGGAGATTGTCACGGGGATATTAACACTTCTCTCTAAAGATTAACCTCAATATTTTTCTCCCTAGCAATCACAGTAAAAAATTCAAGTAAGTATTCGGCAATGACACTTTTTCAAATTTACAACTGTAGCATTTCTGGAAATTGCCACGGGGATATTAATGCTTTTCTCTAAAGATTAACCTCAATATTTTTCTCCCTAGCAATCACAGTAAAAAATTGAAACAAGTATTCAGAAATGCCACTTTTTCCTTCTCCTAACTTCAGTCCTTCCTTCTTCAAGGAATTTGCCAAATACGCTGATGATATTGTTCTGGGTTAGGGTAAGGATCGACTGTAGAATTAGTATTGTCGTGACTATTATGGTTATGGTCATGGTTGTGATGATGATGACCATGACCGTGAGAATGTGGTTCACCAGCAACAGCAGCTAACCGAAACTTACACATTTCACAGTTCATTTGTACTTCTCCTAACTGTGTCTCTATTTCTCTTTCTCGCAATAATTCTAATAATGTTGGATGCGCTCCCATTTCTGGCAGACAAGTCATAGAAATATCTGGATATTGTTCTTGTTGTTGAGCTGTAATATCAAATATTTTCTTGACCAAAACTCCGGTAAATAGAAAGTAGGGCAAAACAATAATACGCTTCGGTTGATATAATCTAGCTCGCCGAAAACCTTCTTCCAAACGAGGGTGAGTAATGCCAATAAAACAAGTTTCAACTGTTAGATAACCACTGCCTTCCCATAACATTCGAGCCAGTTTATAAACATCTCCATTAGCATCAGGGTCACTCGAACCTCGCCCTACAAATAATAAGACTGTTTCAGAGGGATTAAAATTAGTTTCCTCTAATTCCGTTAGACGTGATCGCCACAATTCTAAAATCTTGGGAGTAATGCCAAAATGTCGTCCATAATGGAATTTTATTTGAGGATGTCGTTGTCTTGCCTGGTCTAATTCATTGGTAATATCAAATTTATTGTGGCGAGCTGCAAATAATAAAATTGGTAAAGCAGATAATTCTGTGTAACCTTGTTCTACACATTTATCTACTCCTTCTTGAATAGTAGGACCTGTTAATTCTAGAAAGCAAGGTATTACAGGTCGAGATTTATCTAAATTTTGATAAGCTGCAACAAAATCTAAGAAAGTTTGTCTTCCGTCAGCATCTCGTGTACCATGACCTATCAATAATAAAGGTCTTTGTAGTGGTAATGGAGGTAATTTATGACTTGTAGAAATACTACTTATTTCTTCTGCTGAAGTTAGATTTTCTTGTGCTTTGATTTCTGAGTTTTGAGTTGAAGATTTCATTAATTATCCTTTCCTGTGTCAGGCAGGAAGCTAGGGTTTACAAGTTACAAGTAGGTGTTCTGGCTGATCGAGTTCTTTTGATTAGCAAGTAGTTATTTATTTTATCTATTAACTATTTTTATCAATTTGTCGATTTACAGTTGCCGCACAGCCCCGGACTTACACCGGAGTTTCCCCACTTTTTCAGCAAAATATATATAGCAGTGTAAGCATTTCCTGCGGAATGCTGGACAAACAGCTATTAGCTGTAAGCTAGCCTCCTCCGGAGGAACTGCGGACTTCAGCAACAAGACTCTCTCCTTAAGGACAGTATTTAAATTAACAACTGACTTTAAGGGCAAGGGAGGCAACTTTTCTAGTAAGACAATTAATAAAGCTTTTATCTTAAACTAAAAGCAATAGCTGATAGCTGATGGCTGACCGCTGAATGCTTACATAGCAATTAGCACATCACCCATGCATATTCATATTTTTTTCTCGATATTACTTCGTTTTCAAAGTCAGTTAATATCTTTAATTTATACAGAAGTTGCTATCAATTATTTTTGTAAAAATTGCCACTATTTTTTAATCCTGGCTTACAGCACATTGCAGGTTTATGAGGTACAGATTATCCAATCATTATTTTAATGAATTAATGAATATTGTTATTCTGTTGGTGTACCTCACTTACTTGAAAAGTGGTGTAACTTTTAGTTATTTTAGCAGACTTAATTTATTATGCAATTCTTAAAAAATTCTAATGATTAATTAAAATTTGCTAGATTACCACTATTAAACTTATTAATACCAAATCCGACCATCGAAAGCTAGTTTTTCCAAATTTTCTTAACCCTTCTGCAACCTACCTTCTGTTTTACCAATTGATAATGAATTGATAATGAATTAATCAAGGTTTAAAGCCTCTTTTTTTAAGAAGAAAAAGCAAAGAATTTCTTCGGTTGTATTAGTCTTGTTCATTTTAGACAGAGGTCATTTCAGTTATCAGTTATCAGTTATCAGTTATCAGTACCTCTGCAATAAGGAGGCTTGAAATCTGAAATATTCTCTTTTTTTATCCCCTTAAAAGGGGAGGCGCATACCCAGAATTTTTCGGTAATTATCAATTATTCATGCTTCAATTTTTGAATCTTTTAATTAGCTGGATTTTAGGGCCGCCTCACCATCGCCATCTTTAAGCCAAAATTTATATGTTTTGTCAGTTATCAAAGCTGCTGTAGTGTAGGAATAGTTAAAATTATTCTGTTTATCATTGTGGTCAGCACTCAAAGAAAAACGGCGGGGGGATGAAATTAAGGTTGCACGCCAGAAAAAATTCTGATACATTAAATAAACTTCGGTTAACTCGAAACCTTGCATGATTTTTTAGTCAACAAAATAATAATCAAGAATATAACAAGGAAGGCGATCGGGAAAATGATATTACCCAAAATTTGGGGTAGGTGTCTCCCCCTTAAACGGGGCAGGGTAAATTTATTGTCATTAGAGAAAAATTGATGGGGAAATGGGGACCCACCCCTAACATCTCCCAGGAGGGGAATGTGGGGAGGTGGGGATATCTGTAATATTTGCACAATTTTTTGTATTTCTTATGAATATTCTCTGACGACAAAGAATTAGCCCTCCTGCCTTAAGCGGGGGAATTTTGAATGCATATAGTCGCAGACATGCTCAACTGTGTGGTATATTTTTATCGTAGCATCAAACGATCAAACATTTCTATGCTCATCTATGAAATGAAGTTGCAAGGCACACAAGGCCAATATAATCAGCTAGACTCAGCCATTAGGACTGGTTGATTTGTGGGAAATAGCATGATCCGAGCATGGATAGATAGAGAAATTAAAAGTCGTAACGATGCCTACAAATACTGCACAAAACTAGCACATAATCTTGAGTTTCCCTGGGCCAAATAACTCAACTCAATGACTAGACAAGCTCATGCACAGAGGGCATGGGCAGCAATAGAAAGATTCTATCGAAATTCTCAAGCTAATGTTGCTGGTAAGAAGGCGGTGCGACCCCGCGACGACGGCAGCTCCCTTGCGGAACGCGCACCAACAGAGGTTTTCCCAAATTTCCTTCCGAATGCTACGCAAACAAAAAATACCTTGTGAGAGACTCAGTAGAATACAAAACTAGCGGATGGAAACTATCGGAGGATAGACGCTATTTAACTTTCACTGATGGTTTTAAAGCAGGTACTTTTAAACTTTGGGGTAGTCGAAACCTTCATTTCTATCAAATCAAGCAAATCAAACGAGTCACAGTTGTCAGAAGAGATGATAGCTAGTATGCTCAATTCTTGATTGACACGCCCTAGAGAGGAGGAGAAAAACCTCAAAGGGCAGCAATTAGGAATAGACTTAGGTTGAAATCATTTCTATACAGATTCTCAAGGCCAAAAAATAGAGAATCCGAAATTTTTGAGCAAAGATCACAAAAAAATCAAAAAACGACAACGTGGTCTATCTCGTACTCAAAAGAGTAGTCAAAACAAAATTAAGGCCAGAAATAGATTAGGTAGAGCGCATCTGAAAGTTTCACGCAGACGTAACGACTGGGCAGTTAAGTTAGCACAGTGCGTCATACAGTAAGTGCGACTTGGTAGCGATCGAAAACCTGAAAGTGCGTAATATGATCAAACACCATAAGTTAGCAAAGTCCATAGCAGATGCAGCATGGTACAGGTGAGCGAGAATGGTTGGAGTATTTTGGAAGAGTTTATGGTGTGCCTCTGGTAGTAGTAGAACCTACATATACTTGTGTAAATTGTTCAAACTGCGGTGGTCTTGTGGTTAAAACTCTCAGCACCAGGACTAATCAATGGCCACACTGTGGTTATATTGCCGACAGGGGAGAATTCAGCAATCAACATACTCATTCTCTGGATTAAGAGAATCAGCAACTACCCTGGGGCACAGTTGGAATAACGGCCTCCGGAGAGAACGACCTCTACTTGAAGGAGGAAACTCCAACAAGTAAGTTGACTCGACGAAACAGGAAAGTCTCATAGTGATGTGGGAATCCCCTCGCTTTTAGGCAGGGGAGAATGTCAATGAAAGGGCGATTTTTAATAGTCAAGCAGGAGAGGTTTTTCAACAGAGGAAGATTTTCAGAAAATATCCCCTACTCCCCCACTTCTTCTTGAAGGATTAAAAAAATCTAAGTTATCAAATATTCGGCCAAAATAACACTTTATAGTCTCGATACTTATAAAGAACATCTACAAAAGAAAAAAGATTCAAAACGTGGACTTGTTAACTGCAAAAGAAAGTTCTGCGGGATATAGGGAAATAAAAAATTTCAGCTTTGCAGATGATATTTATAATTTCAAGGAACAATCATCTCCTATTTATAGACGTAACTTTATACTATATTACAACCAGTCTTAAGCTGAAAAAAAGTTGTGAGGAGAAAACAATCTTTCACCTCTAACGGCAATTCTCAACCAGAGTTAGCCTAGAATATTCAAAACTAATTAAGCAAGATTGGTAACAAAACGATAGAATCGTAAGCCGTAGTATCTGACAACATAATTCTGAAAATTACCATGAATGACACAACTAACGAATTACTCGAAAATATGCCCAGGGAGCAGAGGGTTGGGCAACTGCGCAACTTAATTGAAACTTTACACATAGCTGATGAAGTGGCCAGTAAAGGCTATTTAATCACCAGCTCAGAGTTAGCAGATTTAATGGACATCAATGCCAGTGCTGTCACCAGTCGTGGAGACCATTGGGTCTGGCGGAACTGGGTAGTATCTAGAGTACGTCGTGAAGGAAACCAAAGTGCGATTCGTTTCTGCTAAAAGTCAAGGCCATCAAGTTAAGACGTGAGTAGAGTAAGGCCATAAGCCTTATAACTAAATGACCTTGGAGGTGAGATTCCTTCCGCCCAGGTGCAGGGTTGACAGCATTACCCCTACGGTAGCGAGTAGCGACCAATCCGTAAAGCGGGGTAAAAAGGTGGTAAAGCTCTTAGCTTAAATGAGTTTCCATCGAGCACAATACCCATTGGATAGCGAAAAGCGAAGATGTAATTGAAGCGTCGTAATTTTTAACCAGTGAAAGAAGCTGTGACACTGGAGCCAAAAGGCAGAGGATAGGGAGTTAGCGAGTTTTGGTTCGGCTAATAAGCACTTCCCTTAAACCCGGCGTAAAGCATCGTCCTAAAGGTATATAAATAAGGTCATTTGGAACGAAGTAACCCATGAAAAACTCTTGAATTATTTAGCATTCAGCACTCAGCAATCAGCTTTCAGCTATGCTCACCCTTATTTGGGTTTTGAAGCTAATAGCCCTACTATAGCAGAAGTCAGAAGTTAAATTCTTGCTGTGACATCTTTAAGAGACCCGATAATGTCATACTGCCTTCAGCTATAGGTATTGATAACTGATAACTGATAACTGATAACTGAATCAAGTAGGTGCTAACCGGATGTTTGATTGGGAAGGATTGTGTCAGAAGCAAAGGCCCTTATTTAATGTAATGGGATAGGCTGACGGACACACGGTGATTTGGAATGTAGAGTTTGATTAGGTAATAGAAATGTCCAATACGAGTTTAAAGACTACGGTGGAATGGCAGGAATGGCGCGATATTAACTGGTTAAAGGTTGAGCGTCACGTCTTTAAGTTACAGGACAGAATCTACAGAGCCTCTGAGAGTCGTGATTATGTTGCATTTCGTAGACCCCAAAAAATTTTGCTGAGGTCCTGGTACGCTAAGTTATTGGCCGTGCGTGGGGTGATTCAAGATAACCAGAGTGAGAAAATTTGGTCTTCGGAAAAGCTGTTTGCTTTGGCTGAAACTTTGGACATAACTGGCAAGGTTAAGTCTAGGAGAGGCACTATGGAGGACTACGCTCTACAAATACTTGTCAAGATGGCTCTGGAGCCAGAATGGGAGGGTATTTTTGAATCTAGTTGTTATGGGTTTAGACCGGGGCGATCGCCTCAAGATGCCGTAGAAGCAATTTTTGGTTTTGTCAAGCTGGAGCCTAAGTATATGCTTGAGGCTGACATAGCTAAGTCTTCTGAGGGTATTAACTACGAACTATTACTGGAAAGGCTAGGTACTTATCCTACATTGCGTCGAAAAATCAAAGTTTGGTTGAAGACTGGTGTGATGGATGAGGAAAGCTTGTTTCCAACGGAGGAGCAGATGGCAAGGGGTGGAGTTATTTCTTCATTTCTGGCAAATGTGGCTCTTCATGGTATGGAGGAGCAAATCAAGGAGTATGCTGAAATTTTTGATTTTCAATCTGTGGAAAGCGGGTATGAAGTATCAAGGGTGGATAGCAGTGAATACTTGGGTTTGGTTCGCTATGGTAGTAGTTTGGCGATCGCTCATAAAGATATAGATGTGGTTCAAAAATGCCAAGTAAAGGTTAAAGAGTGGTTGTCTGAAATAGGGCTGGAGTTAAAACCAAGTGGGACAAGAGTGGTTCATACTTTATATGAGTATGGTGGAGAAAAACCAGGGTTTGATTTCTTGGGGTTCAATATCAGACAATATGAGGTGGGCAAAAATCAAGGTAAGCTTGGTTTTAAAACTGAAGTCAAACCAAGTGACCAGAGCATGAAGAGTCATTATCGTCAAATCGCTGAGGTTATAGATGGACATAAGTCTGCACCACAGGTTGCTTTAATTAGAAGGCTTAATCCTATTATTCGGGATTGGGTCAACTATTACTCGGCTGTGGTGAGTAAGAAAGCTTTTAGGGATTTGGATCATTTAGTACACCAAAAACTCTGGCGTTGGGCAAGAAGAAGACATTCCAATAAAAATAATGACTGGATTTCTCAAAAGTATTGGCATTCTGGGGAAAACAGAAAGGAATTTTCGTGTAGTTATGAGGATGGCAGTGGAGTGAAGCTGTTGAAACACACAGAAGTTCCTCTTGTTAGACAGGAGAATGTTAACAAGGACTGGTTTTATTGGAGTAGGCAAAAAGACTTTCAATTTTTGAACAAGTAGGGTGGTTGTACTACTCAAAAGGTAAGAAGGGGAAAGTTTTGGGTGCTATTGAATTGCATAGACATTGCTACGATCTGAAAACTGCTAAGAATAGTGGTAGAGGTACTCATTTTGATTGGAGCCAAATCACTGAGGAGCCGGATGAGGTGAAAGTCTCACGTCCGGTTTTGGAGACGAGTAATTCTAGTGATGGAATTGCTTAGTTTAACTTCTCTGGCAATTAGAAAGAGTTGATTAATTTGATTCCTAATTTTTTCTGTAATTAGGGATAGGTGATGATAGCGATCGCTTACTTTTTTAATTGGGGAGCGATCGCTTCAATAGTTTTAATCGGTGGTTGCCCCTCGTCGCGCCAACCTTGTATTTACGCTAGGTGATTAAGCGAATTTAACATTAAGGGGCTTAGTGATATTATTAGAAAGCTAATCTAGTTTTCTTTTAATATTGTATATCCTACAAAATGCTACTTAATCTAGTATCTTAATAATCAGAAAGTATGTTTGATTTAGTTATACCTATAATGAAGAAAAAATGTATCAAGCACACACTGGAGTATTACAGTAATCAAAAACTGTATTTAAACAAAATATTACTTGTAGATTATTTACCAGAATACACAAATAGCTTGTTACATAAAAAGTATACAATAGTTAATCATATTTGGTTGAAATATAGAAAGTATTTCAACAAATCATTTGCTCTAAATATTGGGATTGATTATGCAACTTCACATTACATTATATGTTGTGATGCAGATGTATTGATAGATGAAGTGACGCTACATAAATGGGATTGCTATATACGTAATTATAAAGATGTTTTTATTTCACTCAAAACTGTCAAAGAAAGTGAAAGTGATGAAGAAAGACCAGGTTATGGAATTGTATGCGGGACTAGAAATTCATTTCTTAGTATAGAAGGATATGACAGTAGTTATATAGGTTGGGGTTTTGAAGATTTAGATATTCTAAACAGAATGTATCTTTTTGGTAAAGATATTGTTAGACTTGGTCATGGCTTGCACTTGTCTCATGATGATGAAGAAAGAATGCAAAATTATGCCACCAAGAGTAAGCAAGATTCTCGTACTATAAATCTTAAAAGGTATGAAAATAAGAAATTAAGCAACAATCTTTATGGTACTTTTAGTAAAGATGTTAAAGAGGCAAAATTAGAATTGATATGAGTGTAGCTCTCCTTATCGCCTATAGAAACCGAGAAAATCACCTAAAAACGCTTATAAATTGGGGAAGCGAGTTAGGTTATTTTGAAAGTCCTGATTTTGAATTTATTTTAGTAGAGCAATCAAACTCCCCTTCATGTCAAAATACCTGTCTAGAATATGGCATCAAGTATCATCATGTATGTGATGATGGTATTTTTCACAAATCTAGACTTTTAAATATAGGATTAAATTTATCTAACGCGGAATTTATAACACCTTTTGATATTGATCTAGTTCCCATAAAAGATTCACTTAAAATGCATCTTGCTATAGCTTCTAAATATAAAGATTCTCTTTTTATGGGATATAGGATGATGTATCCGGAAGATTATATAGATAGAGATAGTATATTCGATATAGATTTATCTATTTGCAAAGTAGCCCCAGAAGATAAAGAAACAGCCGTCTTTAAACAACTTGTAGATCAGGAAAAGTTTGGTGTTGTTCCATTTTTTAGAAAGGAAACTCTTCTTTCAGTAAAAGCATGGGATGAAGCATACATTGGATGGGGTGCAGAAGATCAAGATTTGATAGAAAGATATACAAAAAACTGCTACTTTTTACGCTCCCCAAAACTGATATATATCCATTTGAATCATAGTGATGACTTAATGTGGAAAGAAGATAATCATATTGAGAAAAATAGAAAATATTATTACAAAAAAAGAAAAGCTTATGAATTATAAGTTAGTTCAAACAACTTTAAATGATTTAACAAATATGTTTTACGAAAAGCAAATATTAGAAGGAAATTATGTATTTATTATTCAAGAACAAAATGTAGATTTTTGTATTGTAATATCAGTTACGAGCTTCAGTTTTATTTCTCAAAAGATTAACAACATAATAAAATTTTTTGAAGACCAGCAGTTAGACTATCTTTTTTTAATTGAGCCAAAACTACCTCCAAAAGATAGTGCCAGAAATGATGAAATTGTTACAAATGCTATTTTCAAAAAAGAATACTTAGATGAAATTATTAAATATGATCAGCCAAGTAGTATAGAAAAATTATGCTATTTATCTGCTAAAAGCATAATTGATAAAAAAAATGAACCAAATATTATGGCACGATCCTATGAAGACTTATCTTGTCCTAATTCATCTTATAACTTGTCTAGGGAATTTACTGTAATTATACCTCATCAGGGAGATTTAAATTATCTAGATATTTGCCTTAGTCAAATGCACAATAGTATGAAAACTCCAAAAAATATTTGGGTTTACTTTGATGAGGAAATACGTGAAGAACATATTTCTCTCGCAAGTCAAAAATTTTCTTATGTCTATAGAGCAGTAAAACCGTTTAATCTTGGTCCTTATGTTGCTAGAAATCATGGATGCCAGGAAGCTAATAGTCAATATCTATGTTTTCAAGATTCGGATGATATACCCACGAAAGATCGCTTCATTGAATTATACAATTATGCGGTACAAAATCCCTTTGTTGAGATGGCTGGATGTCATGAATTAAGAATTGACGAAATTCAGAAAAAAATTATTGCTATTAGGTTTCCTATTGAAGTAACAAAAGCTTTATGTAAAAAAGCAAGCCATCCTCTTTTTTTTCCAACTTCATTTGTAAAGAGAAATAGTATTTTAAAAGCTGGTGGATTCTCCACTGTTAGAAGATTTGCATCGGACTCACAGTTTCTATTGAGAGCTTATTTTTCAATGAATATAAGAAACATTGATAAATTTTTATACATAAGACGGAAAAGGCAAGGTTCTCTAACTACAAGTGAAGAAACTAGACTTGGAAGTGAAGAAAGATTAAACCTAGATAAATTATGGAAATCAGATTTTGAAAAAATCAAATCAGGAGAACTTTCTTTGTCGAATTCATCCCTGGAAGTTGAGTTGTTAGACATAAAACCTATATTTCATTTGATTTGAACTTCAAAAATAAGATAAAAAAGCGGAAGAAGCACTTGAGTTAATTACAAAGGTTAGAAGATACTGTTGGCGAAAGTAATCATTTTGTAACTCATGACAATACACAAGATATTTGATTAAGTAAAAATACTTTATTTATCAGAATGGTAAAATATTATATTTAGATAGCCGTGTATAGTAACGGTAAATGAAGGCTAAAACCCTAACTATAACGGTTACTTAAACAATAACCATGCACTACGACCTTTTGAATAATTAGTATAAATATCAATTTTTAAGTCAAAATTAAGCTAAATTTCACAAGTTACTCATGCCGTTCGTTTTTCATGGATATGTAATGAAATTACTATAAATGGCAGAATAATTTATGAGTTCTCAACTTAAGAAGTTATTATTTTTCTTACCGCTACTTATATTTTTAGCTAGCTGTGGTGGAAGTCCGACAAATCTAGGCGAAACAAATCAAGGTACACAAGAATCTACTACTACTTCAGCTCAAGCATTTAATTATCAAGATTACAACTCAATTTTAAAGGAATATGTCAACGCAAAAGGGTTAGTTGACTACGAAAGATTAAAGGAAAATAGGCAAAAACTTGATGATTTTAATGCTGCTATTGGAGCTGTAACGCCAAGCACTTATGATTCTTGGACAGATGCAGAAAAAATCGCTTTTTTAGTTAATGCTTATAACTCTTTTACTTTAGAATCTATTATTGATAATTACCCCACTAAAAGTATTAGAAGAATCCCTGGTGTTTGGAAGATTCGTAAATTCGATATAGTTGGGCAACAATTGACATTAGACCATATCGAACATCAGATTTTAAGGAAAGAATTTAATGAACCAGGAATTCATGTTGCCTTAGTTTGTGCTGCAATAAGTTGTCCTCCTCTGAGACGAGAAGCTTTTACTGGTAGTCAATTAGAGCAACAACTAAATGACCAAGCTAACCAGTTTCTCATCAATAATCAAGGCTTCCGAATTGACCGTGAAAATAATGCTGTTTATTTTTCTTCAATTTTTAAATGGTTCGGTGAAGATTATAAAAAAACTTATGGTCAAGAACCAACTATTGATGGCTTGAATGAAACAGAAACGGCAATCGTAAATTATGCTCATAAATATGTAAATCCTGACGATCAAAAGTATTTAAAACAGGGTGGTTATCAAGTTAAATATTCTGACTATGATTGGTCTTTGAATGTTCAATAATATCTAAGCTTTCAGCCGTCAGCTATCACCTATCAGCTATTTTTTTAATGTAGTAGAAGTTATGGCAATTTCCACAGTTATGAGGTACATTTACGCTCCCCCTAAATCTCCCTTAGAAAGGGGGACTTTGAAGACTCCATAAATGTTCAATAATATTTAAGCTTTCAGCCGTCAGCTATCAACTATCAGCTATTTTTTTAATGTAGTAGAAGTTATGGCAATTCCCACAGTTATGAGGTACATTTACGAACCCCCTAAATCCCCCTTAGAAAGCTATGCTTTATAAACATCTTTACTTAGAGGATGTTTGAAAAGTTGTTGAATACTAAATTTTGCCCCCCTAGCCCCCCAATTCTGGGGGGAACAAGAATCTATTAGCTGGTAAAAGTCCCCCAATTTTGGGGGATTTAGGGGGTTTGTAACTGTTGGCTAAAATCTGGTATTATCTCTTAAAATCTGGGATTATCTGTTTTATGTTACTTGGATTCAAAACTGAACTACACCCCACAAACCAACAAAAAACATTACTAGCTAAACACGCTGGCGTAGCCCGTCACGCCTGGAATTGGGGTTTATGGCTAACTAGAAATATCCTGACTCACAATTCCAATAATCCCGATACTAAACTTAAATTTCCCACATCTATCGACCTGCATAAACTTTTAGTAGCAATGGTTAAACCTAATAACTATTGGTACTATGAAGTTTCTAAATGTGCGCCTCAATATGCTTTGAGGTATTTATCGTTATCTTGGAAGCGTTGTTTTAGTAAAGTCTCAGGACAACCTAAATTCAAGAAAAAAGGTAGGGATGATAGCTTTACTCTTGATGGCTCAATATCGGTAGGCTTTAATCACATAAAATTACCAAGAATTGGATGGGTAAAAACTTATGAAATACTGCCAGATAATATCACTCCTAAATCTGTAACTATTAGCAGGAAAGCTGATAGATGGTTCATTAGTTTCAAGATAGAAACAGAACCTCAAATTACAGACAAATCAGTAGATGTAGTTGGTGTTGATTTAGGTATAAAATCACTAGCTACACTATCAACAGGGGAAGTATTTGATGGTGTCAAACCTTACAAAAAGTTAGAATCATTACTATCACGATTACAATACCTAAACAGGCATAAAACCAAGTTTTCCAAGAACTGGAAAAAAGCACAGCTAAAAATAGCGAGACTACACGAAAAGGTAGCTGACATCAGGAAAGATACATTACATAAACTAACAGCCTATTTGGCTAAAAACCACAGTCAAATAGTGATAGAAGACCTGAATGTATCAGGAATGATGGCAAACCATAAGTTAGCTAAGGCTGTTGCTGACATGGGTTTTTACGAGTTCAGAAGACAGTTAGAGTACAAGTGTGAGTTATACGGTTCTGAACTAATCATCGTTGATAGATGGTTTCCCAGTTCTAAAACCTGTTCTAACTGTGGAACTGTAAAAGAGTCTCTGTTGTTATCAGAGCGCGTTTTCAATTGCGAACACTGCTATTTTAGTTGTGATAGAGACTTGAATGCAGCGTTAAATTTAGCTATGGCGGTCAGTTTGCTCCGCAACGCTAGCGCGTTTCGCGTCAGCGTTGCAAAGCAAACGACCGTGACAGCCTGTAGACTGGATAACGCCGACGTTGCCAGGTTGAAGCAGGAATAGAACAGACTATCTATAGATAATCATAGATTTATATAGATAATCATAGGTTTCTAAGAACGGCGCGTGATATATTGCTAGTGGCTGAAAGTTCCTAGTGTCGTTTGTAAATAATTTTGCTTATAAAGCATAGCTTTCTAAGGGGGGCGATCTAAAACTATTAAAGAACTGCTATAAACAAATACTTGCTTCATTTTTCAGAAAAAAAATTAAAACAAATGCTTTTAGAAAAAATATTCGTAATTATTCCTGTTTTGAATGAAGAATCTACCATTACAAATGTAATTAAATCATTACAATTTTACGGACTAAAAAATATAATGGTAGTTGATAATGGTAGCACCGATAAAAGTATAGAAAAAGCGATAAAAGCAGGTGCAAAAGTTATCAAAGAACCCATCCCAGGTTATGGTAGAGCTTGTTGGCGTGGCATTGAAAATACACCTGTAGAATGTGATTGGATTTTATTTTGTGATGGAGATGGTAGTGATGATTTAAAGCAACTACCAAAATTTTTAACTGCTACTAATAAATACGATTTAATATTAGGCGATCGCCGTGCTACAAAAGCAGGTAGGTCTGCTATGACTCCCGTACAAAATTTTGGTAATAAATTAGCTACTTTTTTAATTGGTTTAGGGTGGGGATATTGGTATCAAGATTTAGGACCTTTGCGTTTAATTCGGAAGTCTAGTTTAGAGAGAATTAGAATGCAAGACCGAGGTTTTGGTTGGACGGTAGAAATGCAAGCTAGAGCTGTAGAATGCGATTTAAAAATAACTGAAATTCCTGTTGGTTATCGTCGTCGTCAGGGTGGACGTTCAAAAATTTCAGGTACTATAAAAGGTAGTTTTCAGGCTGGAACAATTATTCTTACAACTCTTGGTAAATTGTATTTAAAATATCTTTGGAAAAATATAGAATTGCAGAATAATACTAACAAATTGAAAAAGCCAAAACAGGTTTAATTAGGGTTTGCTGAAAAAGTCTTATGGGTGAGGGTAGCAGACAGGAGACAGGAGACAGGATGAACGGGGAATGAGCGAGAAGGTAGGAGTAAGAATTGTAAGAGTGATTTTTCGGCTTTTGCTTCGGTGAAAATCCTCACTTTTTTAACCAGAGCAACCGAAAAGCTCATACTTTATTAAACACATAAAAAATCTCAAACCAATATCAGTCAATGCTTTGATATTTAATTTGATATTTAATCAGCAAGCCCTAATTACTTCTAGGGGGGAGGGGCGGGTTCATGTAAATTTAGTGTTGAGCAATTAATTTAATGCGGAACCCGCCCCTACTATTTCCACATTTTACGCGTGTCACGCCACTACGGATCTTCCATGGAAAGTTCCTACTGCCTACTGCCTATTGCCTACTGCCTACTCCCTTATTTATAAGTATTTAATCAGACATAATATTATATATATTTGAAGCTATTTTATGACTCTATTTTCTGTAAGTTCTACTAAGAAAAATCTGCCTTTATTACTAAGTTCATTTTTGATATTAGTAGGCGCAATTTTCATAGTTCCCTACGGTAGTTTTCAGGAAGCTGGTATTGTCATAAAATTTTGGATTGGTATCAGCATAATTAGTTTAGGTTTTATAATTTCTTGGGCAATACCTTCAATTAATTATGCTTGGTTTTGGAGTATAACTATTCTGGCTAGACTAATATTAATTCCCATGGAACCAGGGAGTGATATTTGGCGTTATTTGTGGGAAGGTTACATTCAAAATTTGGGTTTTAGTCCCTATAATTTAGCACCAAATGCTTTAGAATTAATTCCCTATAGAACAGAGTGGTGGTCATTAATGAATCATCCTGATACTTCTGCTATTTACCCACCTTTGATTCAATTAGGGTTTCGATTTTTAGCACTGATTAGTCCGTCAGTATTTGTCTTTAAGTTTGCTTTTATCTTGGCAGATTTAGGTATTTGTTGGTTATTAAGTAGAAAATTTAGCCTGCAAAAAACTTTGATTTATGCTTGGAATCCTTTGATTCTTTACTCCTTTGCTGGAGGTGGTCATTATGATAGTTGGTTTATCTTACCATTAGTGGGAGCATGGTTAGTTTTTGTTGAAGAAGGAAGAGGGAAGGAGGAAGAAGGAAGAAGGAAAGACCGAAGTTGGAAAAACTGGATGGAGACTCAAACTCCTGTTGAAGAAGGAAGAAGCAAGGAGGAAGGAGGAAGAAGGAAAGACCGAAGTTGGAAAAAGTGGATGGGAACTCAAACTCCTGTTGAAGAAGGAAGAAGCAAGGAGGAAGAAGGAAGAAGGAAAGACCGAAGTTGGAAAAAGTGGATGGGAACTCAAACTGTAGATGGCGGGATATTAAACTCAAAAGAACAAGATAATTATCGTTGGTATTGGAGTGCTTTTTTAATTGGTATAAGTGTGGCAATAAAATGGGTTTCTTTACCAATTTTATCTTTTGTTGTTTGGCAGAAAATATTATGTTTTAGAGAACAAGATATTGGGATAAATAATACTAAATTAATTAGCAATTTTTTCTATACAAAAATTCGACAAGTTCCACAGGCAGGTTTTTTATTATTAATTGGTTTATTACCGATGTGCGTTGCAGCTCTTAATTTTTGTGAACTTGGAAAATGTTCGCTTATTCCTACAAGTTCAAATTTTGTTGTTAATGGTCGTAGTGCTGAATTAATTCCTTATTTAGTAAGCTTTGTTTCGGAACAATCTACAAAATTTAACTGGATTTATGGAATTCCTCTTTGCTTAGGAGCAGGAGTTTTAATCTGGAATTGTCGTAGATTTGTTAGTTTTGCTGAATGGTATTTTTTCTTGTTATTAACTTTATCTCCTATAGTTCATTCTTGGTATTTTACTTGGTTTATTCCTTTTGCTGTAGCAACTAGAAATTTAGGGATAAGATGGGTGAGTTTGTCAGGATTTATTTATTTTGTTTTGCCATACAGACAAACTTTAGGAGATAATAGTTGGGTTTTAACTCCAATGGAAAGATACTGGTTATGGCTGCCTCTAATAGTAGGATTTATTTGGAGTAAGTGGAAAGGGAATAGGGAATAGTAGGAAAAACATTTGCTTATCTAAGAGGTTGTCTGAGAAGTCCCATTTGCTACATCCAAGCCCCCCAAATCCCCCAAAATTGGGGGACTTTTTAGAAGCAAATTGACTCTTGTTCCCCCCAAAGTTGGGGGGCTAGGGGGGCAAAATTCAGTATCAAAAAACTTTTAATATTTTTCCTTCTTCCTTCTTCCTTCTTCCTTCTGATTAAATATTTTGAGATTCTTCCGATTTATTAACAAACCCGCCAATAAAACTAGAAACAAAAGATAACACAATTGCCCCCAAAACTGCCGGCCAAAAACCATCAACTTCTAAACCAGGAGTAAAATATCCTGCCAATGATAAAGAAATTCCATTTACTACTAATAAAAACAACCCTAAAGTTAAAATTGTCAGAGGCAAAGTTAAAATTGTTAAAACTGGTTTCACAAACGCATTTACTAACCCCAAAACAATTGCTGCAACTGCTGCTGCCGGAATACTATCAACTCTTACACCAGGTACAACAAAAGCTGTAATTAAAAGTGATAAAGTTGCCATTAACCAAGTTAGGAAAAAACTAACCATAGCTATTTTTTTAACCTCCTCTTAATCGCGATTAAATTGTTTTATCTAATTATATAGTGTTTTTATAGCAGAAGGCATAGGGCAGAAGGCAGAAGGCAGAAGGAAAAATCTTACCTGGTCTAACTTTTAGACTCTTGAGCTGTCCGCGTCAGGAACAGTTTTAAGACTAATCTATAATTTTTCTTCATTCCTTATTCCCTAAAAGCATAAAACGGTAGTGGTGCATTGTAATGGTATAGACAGTGGGAGCATCTTACTCCCGTTCTCAGTCAGGGATGGGGCGGGTTTATCTAAATCAGGACTTACGCAAAGACACTATGTATAGAGTCTAGTAACTATTGTCCAATAGTTACAAGTACTATATATAGCGTATGTGCGTAAGTCCTATAAATTTTATGTTAAGCAATTAATTTAATATTGTAATGGTATAGACAATGAGAGCATCTTGCTCCCGTTCTCAGTCAGGGATGGGGCGGGTTTATCTAAATCAGGACTTACGCAAAGACACTATGTATAGAGTCCAGTAACTATTGTCCAATAGTTACAAGTACTATATATAGCGTATGTGCGTAAGTTCTATAAATTTTATGTTAAGCAATTAATTTAATATTGTAATGGTATAGACAGTGGGAGCATCTTGCTCCCGTTCTCAGTCAGGGATGGGGCGAGTTTATCTAAATTTTATGTTGAGCAATTAATTTAATATTGTAATGGTATAGACAGTGGGAGCATCTTGCTCCCGTTCTCAGTCAGGGATGGGGCAGGTTTATCTAAATCAGGACTTACGCAAAGACACTATGTATAGAGTCCAGCAACTATTTGACAATAGTTACAAGTACTATATATAGCGTATGTGCGTAAGTCCTATAAATTTTATGTTAAGCAATTAATTTAATATTGTAATGGTATAGACAGTGGGAGCATCTTGCTCCCGTTCTCAGTCAGGGATGGGGCGAGTTTATCTAAATTTTATGTTGAGCAATTAATTTAATATTGTAATGGTATAGACAGTGGGAGCATCTTGCTCCCGTTCTCAGTCAGGGATGGGGCGGGTTTATCTAAATTTTATGTTGAGCAATTAAGAATAGGGCGGAACCCGCCCCTACTATTGCCACATTTTAAAGCAAAACTGCTGTATATCAAATTAAGCTGCCATAAGCAACACATAAATAATTCAAATTATTGGCCAAACAAAAATATTAATATTTGTATGGAACTTAATATAAAATTAACTATTAATTAAATAAAGTAGCAAGTTATTTATCAAAATCTCGCAAAAAGAAAAATAATGCTATCAAATGACTTTCTAGAAACAGTTTGGTTAATACCTTGCTATGCCATCATCGGCGCAGTTTCAGCCATACCATGGTCTCCCGGAATTATTAAACGCACTGGGCCAAGACCAGCAGGTTATATTAATCTGATTATGACCTTCATCGCTTTCTTACATGGCTTAATCGCTCTATCAGTAGCTTGGAATCAACCAAATCAAGAATTATTAATACCTTGGCTAGATGTGGCCGGGCTAAATATCACCATTTCCCTAGAAATATCTACCCTCACTATTGGGGCGACTATATTAATTACTGGTCTTAATCTTCTGAGCCAGATTTACGCGATCGCCTATATGGAAATGGATTGGGGATGGGCACGTTTCTACTCCCTACTGGCATTGTTTGAAGCTGGAATGTGTGCCTTAGTTTTGTGCAATTCCCTATTCTGGAGTTACATCGTTCTAGAAATTCTCACTCTGGGTACATATTTATTAGTGGGGTTGTGGTTTAGTCAACCATTAGTAGTGACAGGAGCAAGAGATGCTTTCCTGACAAAACGGGTGGGAGACTTATTTTTGCTCATGGGAGTAGTTGCTTTATTACCTCTAGCAGGAACTTGGAATTATACAGAGTTAGCTGAGTGGGCAAAAACTGCAAACATTGCTCCTACAACTGCTACCTTATTAAGTCTGACTTTAATTGCCGGACCTCTGGGTAAATGCGCTCAGTTTCCCCTACATCTGTGGTTAGATGAAGCAATGGAAGGACCAGTGCCAAGTACTATTTTACGGAATTCGGTGGTGGTAGCGGTCGGAGCGTGGGTGTTGATTAAAGTGCAACCTGTTTTAGCTTTATCTCCTGTTGCTTCCACAGTAATGATTGGAGTGGGAGTGTTTACAGCGGTTTGTGCTTCTTTAATTGCTATTGCCCAAATCGATATTAAGCGATCGCTTTCTTATTCGGTGAGTACTTACATGGGTTTGGTATTTATCGCTGTGGGAACTGGTCAAGACGAAACTGCTTTGATGTTGTTATTTACATACGCTTGTGCGATGGCGTTGTTGGTAATGAGTACGGGTGGGGTAATTTTAAACTGTGTCAGTCAAGACTTGACTCAATATGGTGGTTTGTGGTCTCGTCGCCCCATTACGGGAATTTCTTATTTAGTGGGTGCTGTTGGTTTAGTTGCTTTGCCTCCTTTGGGTAGTTTCTGGGTACTGTTGCAAATGACAGATTATTTGTGGAGTAGTCAACCTTGGTTAGTAGATGTGTTGTTGTTGGTGAATGGGTTCACTGCTTTTAGTATTATTCGGGAGTTTGGTTTAATTTTTTGCGGTAAACCTAAACAAATGACCGAGCGATCTCCTGAAGGTTTATGGTCTTTGGTTTTGCCGATGACTATTTTGGCTGGTTTTACGTTGCACGTTCCTCTGTTGTTGGGGCAATGGCAACTACTACCGGATATCGCGACTATTAATAAAACTGTTGCTGGTTTATTATTTTTATCCAGCGTGCTTGGTTTTGGTATTGGTGGTTTGATTTATTTAAATGATAAGTGGGAGAAACCAATTAAGTTTCCTTTCCCAGCAATACAAGACTTTTTTGCCTACGATTTTTACACTGTAAAACTGTATAGAATTACTATTGTTTTTGTGGTGGGTTTGGTATCAAGAATTATTTCTTGGGTTGACCGCTATCTTGTGGATGGTGTAGTTAATTTTGTGGGTTTAGCTACTGTATTTGGTGGTCAAGGTTTAAAATATAATGTTTCTGGTCAGTCTCAGTTTTATGTATTGACAATTTTGATTGGTATGACTCTATTATTAAGTTGGTTAGTAGTAGGTTTATTTTGAAAAGCGGTCAGCATTTCAGCAATCAGCTATCAGCTATATATAGGGAGGGGGAATACCATTTGTAGGGAGCAAATGGTGGTTTAAAAGTAAATTTGCGTAATTGATTAAAAAGCCGTTTGCGTAGCATTCAGTAGGAAGAGCTGACCGCATAGTCAAAAATAACTGTAATGCTTGGCTTGAATTTTTGAAATATTTAAGCCTGCCATAAAGCTGATTTAACAGCGGGTTAATTTACGGAAAAATTTCAATCATTTCCATGGATAATCTGTAGATTACACTTAAAAATTACCTGTGGGTTGTAGTAGACTAAAATTTTGAGATGTTGAATCTAATTTGATTTAGTATTCAGTAAATTTACAGGAAAAAATCTCAATCAATTATTTAGGGAAATCATCCATAGATGACAGTCAAAAATGGCGTTGCATAAATGCGGAATGCGGGTTTTAATAGTTTTGTGGAATGGGCATATTGCCCGTTACTGATATTTTTTAGTAGCCAGGATACCCACCCCACTGATATTCATCCCGCTTCTCAGCAATGGCCAAAAATCACTCTGGTGGTTGGTTAATATTTGGGAAATTTTTAAGCTGATAGTTAACCTGATTTAGCAGGGGGTTAATTTGAGGAAAATATCTCAATTATTGGAATAAATAATCTGTAGATGACACTCATAATTAACCTGATTTAACAGTCACTTAATTTCCAGAAAAATATCAATTATTCCCACGAATAATCTGTATATGATACAGAAAAATCAGGGGTTTTCTCAGATATAAATTTTGAGATGTTGAATTTAGTCTGATGATGGAACTGATTTAGCAATGGGTTGATTGGAGGAAAAATTTCAATCAATAATGTTCAGAAAATTCTCTGTAGATAACGCTCAAAAATAACTCTGGTGGTTGGTTAATATTTGGGAAATTTTTAAGCTGATAGTTAACCTGATTTAGCAGGGGGTTAATTTGAGGAAAATATCTCAATTATTGGGAGCAATAATCTATAGATGATACGGAACAATCAGGAGTTTTCTCAGATATAAATTTTGAGATGTTGAATCTAATCTGATTTAGTATTGGGTTGATTTACGGGAAAAATTCAATCAATGATGTTCAGAAAATTCTCTGTAGATGACACTCAAAAATAACTCTGGTCGTTGGCTAATATTTTTGAAATGTTTAAGCTGATTTAGCAGTGAGTTAATTTACGGGAAAACTTCAATTATTCCGTGAATAATCTGTAGATGATACTAAAAAATCACCCGTTGTTTGTACTAGACTAAAATTTTGAGATGTTGAATCTAATCTGATTTAGTAGTGGGTTGATTTACGGGAAAAATTCAATCAATGATGTTCAGAAAATTCTCTGTAGATGACACTCAAAAATAACTCTGGTCTTTGGCTAATATTTTTGAAATGTTTAAGCTGATTTAGCAGTGAGTTAATTTACGGGAAAATCTCAATTATTCTGATGAATAATCTGTAGATGATACTGAAAAATCAGGGGTTTTACTAGACTAAAATTTTGAGATGTTGAATCTAATCTGATTTAGCAGTGAGTTAATTTACGGGAAAATCTCAATTATTCTGATGAATAATCTGTAGATGATACTGAAAAATCAGGGGTTTTACTAGACTAAAATTTTGAGATGTTGAATCTAATCTGATTTAGCAGTGAGTTAATTTACGGGAAAACTTCAATTATTCCGTGAATAATCTGTAGATGATACTGAAAAATTACCCGTTGGTTTTACTAGACTAAAATTTTGAGATGTTGAATCTAATCTGATTTAGTATTGGGTTGATTTACGGGAAAAATTTCAATCAATGATGTTCAGAAAATTATCTGTAGATGACACTCAAAAATAACTCTGGTCTTTGGCTAATATTTTTGAAATGTTTAAGCTGATTTAGCAGTGAGTTAATTTACGGGAAAATCTCAATTATTCTGATGAATAATCTGTAGATGATACTGAAAAATCAGGGGTTTTACTAGACTAAAATTTTGAGATGTTGAATCTAATCTGATTTAGTAGTGGGTTAATTTACGGGAAAATCTCAATTATTCCGTGAATAATCTGTAGATGATACTAAAAAATCACCCGTTGTTTGTACTAGACTAAAATTTTGAGATGTTGAATCTAATCTGATTTAGTAGTGGGTTGATTTACGGGAAAAATTTCAATCAATGATGTTCAGAAAATTATCTGTAGATGACACTCAAAAATAACTCTGGTCTTTGGCTAATATTTTTGAAATGTTTAAGCTGATTTAGTAGTGAGTTAATTTACGGGAAAACTTCAATTATTCCGTGAATAATCTGTAGATGATACTAAAAAATCACCCGTTGTTTGTACTAGACTAAAATTTTGAGATGTTGAATCTAATCTGATTTAGTAGTGGGTTGATTTACGGGAAAAATTTCAATCAATGATGTTCAGAAAATTATCTGTAGATGACACTCAAAAATAACTCTGGTCGTTGGCTAATATTTTTGAAATGTTTAAGCTGATTTAGCAGTGAGTTAATTTACGGGAAAATCTCAATTATTCCGTGAATAATCTGTAGATGATACTGAAAAATCACCCGTTGTTTGTACTAGACTAAAATTTTGAGATGTTGAATCTAATCTGATTTAGCAGTGAGTTAATTTACGGGAAAATTTCAATTATTCTGATGAATAATCTGTAGATGATACTGAAAAATCACCCGTTGTTTGTACTAGACTAAAATTTTGAGATGTTGAATCTAATCTGATTTAGCAGTGAGTTAATTTACGGGAAAATTTCAATTATTCTGATGAATAATCTGTAGATGATACTGAAAAATCACCCGTTGTTTGTACTAGACTAAAATTTTGAGATGTTGAATCTAATCTGATTTAGCAGTGAGTTAATTTACGGGAAAAATTCAATCAATGATGTTCAGAAAATTATCTGTAGATGACACTCAAAAATAACTTCGGTCGTTGGCTAATATTTTTAAAATGTTTAAGCTGATAATTAACCTGATTTAGCAGTGAGTTAATTTACGGGAAAACTTCAATTATTTTGATTTGTAATTGTTTTAGGATTTTGTAACTGGTCAGTTATTTCCGCCATCCTGCGCTAGGAAACGGGGAACAGGGAATACAGGAATAAATAGTGAGGTACAGTTTTAAAATTATAGCAATGAGCTTCAGGTATTTACAATGTCCAGCTCACAGGACAATCTAGAAAAGGTGTACAAAAAATAATGTGTAAATATGCCAGCGCACATTGCTATAATATCTTTTTCCCTACTCCCTACTCCCTACTTCCTACCCCCTAAAATCCTAAAACTCCCTACTCCCTAAAGTCCTAAAATTTTCTACCTCATAAACCCCAAAACTGCTATAAAAATCTATGTCATGGCAGGCTATTATTTTAATTAGTTTGACTCTCTGATTAAGCTGGTTAATAATAAATTGTTATGAGGCAAAACTTTCAATCATCCCCATGAATAATTCCCACATCAAAATCAAAAATCTATGTCGTACTAAATTCAAATTTAATTAACAGAAAAATCACATAAAATCATGCTCAGTGTTTTAATTATAATCCCAATTTTAGGGGCAGCTTTAGTCGGATTTTTTCCAGGAAAAATTACCGATGAAAAATTACGAAAAATTACCTTAGCAATTGCCCTATCTCTAATAGCTTGGACTGTAGAAATTGCCATTAAATTTAACCTAAATAATCCAGGTTTACAATTTCAAGAACATTTTACCTGGATTCCCCAATTAGGTTTAACCTATAATCTTGGTATAGATGGTTTATCCCTACCATTACTCGCCCTAAATTCCTTACTAACATTCATCGTAGTTTATGGATATGGTAATAATGTTGATCGCCCGCGATTATACTACCCCTTAATTTTGTTAGTAAATGCTGGAATAGCAGGTGCTTTTCTCTCCGCAAACCTATTATTATTCGTTCTATTTTATGAACTAGAATTAATCCCCATCTATTTATTAATAGCAATTTGGGGTAGTAAAAAACGAGGTTATGCAGCAACCAAATTTCTCATCTATACAGCAGTATCCGGAATTTTGATATTAGCAGGATTTTTAGGAATAACTTGGTTAAGCAATTCTCCTAGTTTTGATTATGACCTAATCTCCACCCAAGGACTATCCCTAAAAACCCAACTTATATTATTAACCATTCTATTAGTAGGATTCGGCATTAAAATTCCATTAGTACCTTTACACACTTGGTTGCCAGATGCTTATGTCGAATCATCTCCCCCTGTCACAATTCTTCTAGGTGGAATATTAGCAAAACTAGGCACTTATGGACTATTGCGTTTTGCCTTAGGATTATTTCCCGAAACTTGGCAAATAGTCGCCCCTGGAATGGCAATAATTGGTACTTTTAGCGTCTTGTATGGAGCATTAGCAGCGATCGCTCAACAAGACATAAAACGGATGGTGGCCTACAGTTCGATTGGCCACATGGGTTATATTGTGGTTGCTGCTGCGGCCAATACACCTTTGAGTTTAGTGGGAGCTATTTCTCAAATGGTTGCTCACGGTTTAATTTTAGCGATTCTATTTCACCTGGTGGGTGTGGTGGAGAGCAAAGTTGGCACTCGCGAATTATCTGTTTTGAATGGTTTGATGAGTCCTGTGCGTGGTTTACCTTTTACGAGCGCTTTATTAATTATGGGTGGAATGGCAAGTGCAGGTATTCCGGGAATGGTTGGTTTTGCTGCTGAGTTTCTGGTATTTCAGGGTAGTTTTTCGGTGTTTCCTATTCCTACTCTTTTGTGTATTATTGCTAGTGGTTTAACTGCTGTTTATTTTGTGATTTTGTTAAACCGTACTTGTTTCGGCAAATTAGATAATGATACAGCTTATTATCCTAAAGTGATTTGGTCTGAACGTACCCCTGCTTTAGTATTAGCAGTAGTGATTTTCTTTTTAGGAATTCAACCTACTTGGTTAGTGCGCTGGAGTGAAGCAACTTCCAATTTTTTAGTGACTAATTCTTCTATAGAAATTCAAAAGTCAAAAGTCAAAAGTCAAAAATTAGCTAGTTTGATAAATACAGCAGATATTAATTTCCTGGAGTACAGAAATTAGGTTTTTTTGTCAGATATAAAAACTCTGTAAGAATATTTCTCAAAATTCCTACTAATATCAAGTTTGGATAATTATAATGCAGTTGGTTGGGTTAAGCGCTAGCGCAACCCAACAACAATAATTATATTTGTTGGGTTTATCCTCTGAATAAGCTCCACTAAGGTGGACTCAACCCAACCTAAAAATTTCTACAAAGTGCCAAATTTTTATGATTTCCATTTAAGCAAACATGATATAACACCTAATACCTACCAGCTAAAACATCAAAAATTATGACACAAACAAAAACAAAACTTTTCCTATGAATTTGCCGAAATTAATTTCCCGTCTCGAAGTAGCGAAACCCAACAGATACAAACTCAAACTTAATGTGCGAATAATTATTTATAATACCGTAGGTTGGGTTAAGCGCTAGCGCAACCCAACAAATATAATTATAGTTGTTGGATTTATCCTCCGAATAAGCTTCAACCAAATCTACAAAGTGCTACAAAGTGCCAAATTTTTATGATTTTCATTGAATCAAACATGATATAACACCTAACACCTAAAACCTCAAAAATTATGACACAAATAATAATAAAACTTCCCCCCTTCCAACATGAATTTGCCGAAATTAATTTCCCGTCTCGAAGTAGCGAAACCCAACAGATACAAACTCAAACTTAATGTGCGAATAATTATTTATAATACCGTAGGTTGGGTTAAGCGCTAGCGCAACCCAACAAATATAATTATAGTTGTTGGATTTATCCTCCGAATAAGCTTCAACCAAATCTACAAAGTGCTACAAAGTGCCAAATTTTTATGATTTCCATTTAAGCAAACATGATATAACACCTAACACCTACCACCTAAAACATCAAAAATTATGACACAAACAAAAACAAAACTTTTCCTATGAATTTGCCGAAATTAATTTCCCGTCTCGAAGTAGTGAAACCCAACAGATACAAACTCAAACTTAATGTGCGAATAATTATTTATAATACCGTAGGTTGGGTTAAGCGCTAGCGCAACCCAACAAAAATAATTATATTTGTTGGGTTTATCCTCCGAATAAGCTCCACTAATGCGGACTCAACCAAATCTACAAAGTGCTACAAAGTGCCAAATTTTTATGATTTTCATTGAAGCAAACATGATATAACACCTAACACCTAAAACCTCAAAAATTATGACACAAACAAAAACAAAACTTCCCCCCTTCCAACATGAATTTGCCGAAATTAATTTCCCGTCTCGAAGTAGCGAAACCCAACAGATACAAACTCAAACTTAATGTGCGAATAATTATTTATAATACCGTAGGTTGGATTAAGCGCTAGCACAACCCAACAAATACAATAATTGTTGTTGGATTTATCCTCAGGATAAGCTCCACTAATGCGGACTCAACCAAATCTACAAAGTGCTACAAAGTGCCAAATTTTTATGATTTTCATTGAAGCAAACATGATATAACACCTAACACCTAAAACCTCAAAAATTATGACACAAACAAAAACAAAACTTCCCCCCTCTCAACATGAATTTGCCGAAATTATTCACCGCCTCGAAGCAGGTGGAGCAATGCTACCAGATACCCCAGAAAACCTAATGCAAATTATCGGTATTTATAAAGCTTATGCAGTACCAATGGATTTCTATTGGCGTGACTTACTTTATATTGCCGAACGAGTATTTTTAAACCCCTTACCCTTCTTTAAATACTTCCTACCAAAAGAATATTTAGAACTTCATAATCACTATGCAGGTGATGATGCAGACTTGCGAGTTTGGCGTGGAGAAGCAACAGCTCATCCTGAACTTTTAGCATTTATTGAAAAGGGAGAAAGTGGCAAAAAATCAAAATTATTACATCACTTATGGCATGACAGAATTAATATGGAATTTGCCGAAGCTTGTATGCGGGCAATGTTTTGGCATCGGGAAATGGGAGGTAAATTTGACCCTTATTTAGATACTCCTGAATATAAGGCTGCAGCGGATAAAGCAATTAAAGCTTATTTTAAAGGAAATCCTGTAATGTTAGGTCTGTATAAACTATTCCCAGAAATGTTTATCGAACAGGTCAGACAACTTTCTTATTACAGTAATCTTGGTTTGTTTTGGGAAGTAATGGCTGCTGTTTTTTTTGAAATGTTTGATTTATATAATGAAGGGAAATTAACCAGCGTTCCAGAAGCAATGAATTTTCTAGTAAATGGAATTTTTGCTGTAGCAAATCGCCCGATTTATCATCATGTTTATATTCGAGGTGAGTTACATGAAATTATTCCCAAATCTTGTGGTTTTACTTGGTTATTTGAAGCTGCTTTACCTTATGTAGAAGCTGTCTTTTATCGTACTGCACCTTTCCGTGGAACAAAATCTTATAATGCTCAGGCAAAACAAGTACCAGAAAATCAAAAAGACTTTCATTATGGCATTCTTTATGCAGATGTTTTTCCCGTGGGAAATGCTGGTATTCCTCCCACATTATTAATGCAGGATATGCTGCATTTTTTACCATCATTTTTAGTTGATTATTACAAACAATATTGTCGGGGCGAAGATGATATGTTGATTCAGTTAGGAATTACTTTTCAACGTTCAATGTATTGTGTAACTTCAGCAGTTATTCAAGCATTAAGACAGGCAACATTACATCCTTTAGATGACCCAGACCTAGAACATTTAAAAGCAAATCGTGCATTTTTTGAAGAGCAATTAGATAGATTTAAGCGCCCAGAAGCTCGGTTGCGAGATATTCAGCGTCAAGATTATCGTTAATATAATTAGGGTTTGCGCTTCACTAGTCTTTTAGTAGGAGTAGAAGACAGCTATACTGGAGAAAAGGGAATGAGCGAGGTGGTAGGATTCAATAATTAATAATTAATAATTAATAATTAATAATTAATTATTACCTCGAAGCGTGAAAATGGAATTGATTGACAAAAAGAGGATTTTTACCTTAATTATTCGGATTTGAATTGTCAATTTGGGATTGTTCTGCCCAACTATGAGCCTAAAATGCGCTCCATGCATGAGCGTTTTAGACGTGATACCAGGCACTGCAATTCGATTCCAAAAAGGCTAAAACCTTTATCTGTAAATACTTTTAGATTTAATCAGCAAGCCCTAATTAGGTAAGGAGTCAGGAGTTATACCGTTTCACTGAAGTCAGATAGGGGAGCCGTCGGATTAGCGACGTACAGAAGCCAGAAATCATAAGTCATAAGTCAGATTTGATCGACTGAAAACTTTGATAAGACCATAGTTTCAGGCAATTATTTGACATTTAAAGTTGGAAACTATTTGTGACATCCCTAAAGTGAATTGCTATTACCAAGTGACAATTTTAGGATGAAAGTTGAACGAAAAACCTTAAATTTCCTTGGCCAATTATCCAGAAATTATGAACAATTTCAGCAACTTTCTCAAGAAAATTGTCTGTATTCCTTGTAGCCTTGTAGACGGAAATAGGTTAACCTATTAACGCCTAGTCCTATAAAAGAAAAAGATGACCATGAAACCAAATTTCTTTGCACTTTTAATCGTATCTGCAGTAACCACAATGGCTGGTTGCACGAACCCTCAATCTACGCCAATAGTACAATCTGCGCCATGCGAAAATCCTGTCACAGAAAACGATGTTCTAGCTGCACAGCAAAGCTGGGGTGAAGCGATTGTCGCCATTGGCAAGGCAGAAAACCCACAAGCAGAAGCACAAAGTACTCTTGACAGACTTTATGGTTATGATCTTGGTACGGTTTTGTTCAAACCTACACTGGCCAGCGATGATCCGTTCAGAGGCACGGAGAAAGAGGCTTTGTCTTATTTTGTCGGCGGCAGCATCAGCGAAGATGAAGGTTTTGCTCTTGCACCCTTTAACAATGTGCGCTTTGAGAATGAAGGAATTATTACCCAGTGCAATACAGCAACCTCGATGGGTGAGTATTTTTTCACCAAAGCAGACGGTAGCGAGATCAAGGTAGAATATACTTTTGGTTATGTTCGTGATGAAAACGGCGATCTGAAAATCAATCTGCACCATTCATCTCTGCCGTATCAACCGCAATAAGGGCGATCGGTAGTAACGGTCGATGGAATTGCCCGTAGTTGCACGAACCTTCGAACTACCCCTAGTTCGAGAAGCCGGAAATATTGTGACTCTAGAAGAAACGGGTAGTATAGAATACAGTACTTTCGTATTAGGTTCAAAAGTGTTAATGGTACTAGGGCATGAAAATTGTGGGCACTAAAAACAGCTATGGAAGGTAAACCTGTTCCTGGTCAAATTGGCAGTATAATTTCTGCTATTAGACCTGCTGTAGAAATTGCTAAAGGTAAAGCTGGATCTCCTGTAGAAAATGCTGTTAAAGCTAATGTAATGGAGCAAATAAAAATTATCAATTTTTCTCCAGCTATTACCCAGTTAGTTCAGGAAAACAAATTAAAAATTGTAGGTGGTTATTACGATCTAGATCGAGGAAAAGTGTATTTGATTAGTTAAAAGACATAGAAAAATCTGCATTACTTTTATTTGCCTGTATTTTCTGTTTCTTAACAAAGTGAGAGTAATAAAATGTCCTGTCCTTAATTACTTTTTTTTCAACAGACATTTGTATAAAGTCTTTGCTGTCTCAAATTCAAGAGAAGTAATGTTATACTCATAGTAATTCTGCAATATTATCGTTAATAACTTTGAAAAAGGATGCTGATTTAGTATCCTTTTTTTAGTTGAGCTGTATTTCCGATGTTTGATTATTTATGAGATGATCAATTTACTCTTTTTCCTCTCTCAGTTAGATATTTTTGAAGATGCTCCTCTGATGTTACCCAAGCCTTTAAGTTTGCATCCCAACAAAACTTTATTTTATTCCTAATTCTCAGAGTATGAATTCTCTGAAAAGATACTCCTAGAAGTCTAGCTACATTAGTTTGAGTGAATTTATCTTTCATAGTTGATAGGGTTGATAGGTTAGTTTATATTGCGATGTTTTGGAATAAATCTAAAAGTTACATCTATAAATAATGACCTATTCAGGTATTGTAGATGTTCTAATATCATCATAAATAGTAAAAACCAATGCTTCAACAGCAGTCTTACTGAACTTTAATGATTTTTATGTGTATTCAAAAATTATATTTACCCTAGAGAATTTACTCATATACTACACTAAAATACCCAGTTAAGCTTTTTCTATTATATTTTTTTGTCTGATTTTATAGTTACTCATGCTAGTATTGAACTAATACCAATTCCTACTTATGAAAGAAAATTATAATTTTTTCCTGCTCTGTTGAAGTAAAAAATAATATATTTTGCTGCTTGAAATCTTTAATCAAAATAGAAGCTAATCCATGGTTTCAAAGAGTAGATATAGCAGAAGGAAGAAGAAATGTTGTCTGAGCTTTAAGCTTTTGATATGTCCTCAGCTTTCCTGAGATTGCTATATTTCGGAAAAATACCTGTATTAAGTCGCAAACTACTGTCAGGTGCCCAATAGTCTAATAATATTTGCTATACATCCTTCTTTCCTACTATCAATTAAGGTGTTCCTTTCATTCCATAGATATAAATCTAGATTTAGCATTCCTTAGTACAGTTGTGTAAAAATACAGCGTATTTCATATTAGTCAGGTACACCAGTAACGGGCAAGATGCCCGCACTACAAAGACTTTACCATTCTTATTTGTACCTCATTTACCTGAAATCTGCTGTATCTGGCAAAAAGGGAATAGGCAGGGACTAGAGAAAAAGGCATAGGGAACTAGAGATAAGAGTTTCAGACTTTCGAGCTATTTTTGATTCTTTACAAACGATTTAGGATTGCTATTATAGTGTCAACTTTTGTGACAATTTTCTCTATCTTCACAAGTTCTTCATATTTATAGATTACCTTAATTAGCAAGGTTAGCAACTTGACCTAAAAGCTGAGATATAAATATCAAATTTGCATTTGGAGATAAGAGAAATGCAATCAGTTTATATAATTCTATTAACTCTTTCTGCGAGTTCTGCATTAATTTATAAGCACACCTCTGAAGACATATCCTTTGTTTTAGCTATATTAACGGGATTAATAAGTTTATTCTGGGGTTTTGCTTGCTCTCCATTAATTTTTCAGCTTTTCATAGTGCTTAGTTTATTTTGTTTTTACAAAGTTTACTCACTAGATAGCGAAGATATAAGTTAATTAAAAGAAGCTTATTTCAAGTTTTTTAACACAATTTTTATGATTTTTGTAGCTGAACCTATCTATATAGATACAAGGCTTCAATAATTTAGTCTGATTTTAATTACCCTGATAAAATCATCAGTTATTTGTTATGGGTTTGTTGTTAAATCTTGTCATATTTTTCAAATAAATGAGGTATATTATGCATACTTGTCCTTGTTGCTCTACAACATTACTACGCCATGCACGTCATAATAGTATTTACTGGTATTGTCCACGATGTCGAGAAGAAATGCCTGACTTAGAATTAATGTTATTAACTCGTTCTCAAGTATTTCAGCCTCGTGGAGACTGGTTAAGTACTCGTAAACAAAACTCTAGAGTATTAATAAATGTCCCAGCATAGATTATTTCCATCCGCTGAAAAACCTTTTTTGTTTGTAAATACTATTAAGGAAAGAAAAGGAGTCTTTTTGAGGCTTCTTATTTTTTTCAGTAGGAAAGTTGAAAATTATAATATAAATTTAAAAAAAGAATGTTATATGAATATAGATTAATATTACAAATAATCAAAAGAATGTTACGAATAATTTGAGTAATTAAAAGACTTTTTTGGAGATGTCTTTTTGACTAAAAAGATAAGTTTCGACCTAAAAAATGATATAGAAGCCATTCCCATAGGACTCCTGACTCGGTCCTTCCCCTCCTGGGAGGGGCGCGCTGGTGGGTTGACTTCTAAAAAATAACCTCGCTATTTGTAGCAAATATTGATCAAACAGGTATAATACCTTCCTGCCATAGCTTAGAATAACTGTACTATCAATTTAAGAGTAAGGCATGGGAACTATTTGGGAACTAGACTTTTACAGTCGTCCAATACTTGATGAAAGACAAAAAAAACTCTGGGAACTCTTAATATGCGAAAGTCCCCTAGATATTAATCATCCTACAGACTCTTTGTATCGTTACTCTGAGTTTACAAGTAACCAAGAAGTAAACTCAATTTGGCTACGGAGCGCCATTGAAAAAGCGATCGCTGATGCTCCAGAAGCACCTCAAAAAATTCGCTTCTTCCGCCGTCAAATGAACAACATGATTACCAAAGCTTGTGCAGAAATGGCCATACCTGCAGTTCTAAGTCGTCGCACCTACACACTCAACCAGTGGCTACAACAACGAATGGAAGAAGTTTATCCCACTTATTCTAGTTATCAAGCAGGAACAAATCCTTCAATTCAATACATGAGTCCCGCACCACAGCCTCTACCAGATGCCTTAATTGGAGAAAAATGGGCATTTGTTAGTTTAGAAGTTGAGGCTTTTGCAGAAATGTCAGAGTGGGACATTGATTTTGAAGAAGCTTTCCCCCTGAGCATGATGGGTCTTGCACCCAATTTACAGATTCCAGGTTTAATTATTTATTCATCTAGGGCAAAACCTTTAGCCGCTTGGATGTCAGGATTAGAATTAGCTTTTGTCAAATTTAATTTAGGTCCTCCAGCTAGATTACTACTAGAAACTGGGGGTAATGACTGTTGGATTTTAGCTAATCTGGCTAATTCATCAACTATTGAGGAGGCTAAAAGATTTTCCGAAGCAAAGTCGAAAGTCAAACAAGTTCATTTTCTAGCTGTACAGTCAAATCCAGAATCTGAATCATTTGCTGGTTTTTGGTTGCTGCAAGAAATTAATATCTAGTTAAGTTTTGGGTACTGGACGTTGGTAAAATCCTACTAACAACTCTATTGTCCAAAATCATAAATCCCAAACAGAATTTTATGACCCAATTAGCAGAACAACTGCTAGAAGTAGCTGCCAAAGCAGGAGCTGAGGCAGCAGAGGTATTTCAAGCCCGATCGCACTCCCGGCCCGTATTTTTTGAAAGCAATCGACTCAAACAACTAGAAAGCACTCAGTCAGAGGGTATAGCGCTCCGACTTTGGCGAAATGGATGTCCAGGAATAGCTGTAGCTCATGGGCCAGTGGAACCTAAAGCTTTAGTAGAACTTGCCCTGTCTATAAGTAGTCTTAATCAACCAGAATATATTGAACTATCCTCGAAAGCGAAAAATCGATATTATCCTAACCAAGGAATATCTATATCAGTCGAACAACTTGTAACTTGGGGAAAAGAAGCGATCGCATTAATTCGAGAAGTTTATCCAGATGTGATTTGTCATGGAGAATGGGACTGCGAAATTGAATCTACTCGTTTAGTTAATTCCCTGGGACTAGATTGTCATCATATAGATACAACCCTTAGTGGTTATGTAGAAACTGATTGGGTCAGAGGTGATGACTTATTAAATATATCTGATGGCCAAATTCAGCGAAATAGCCTTGACCCGAGGAAAGTAGCAAATCGAATCTTGCAACGATTAGATTGGGCACAAAAAAATGTGACACCCCCTAGAGGTAGAGTACCTATTTTATTTACGGCTAAAGCTGCAGATTTATTATGGGGTACTTTCTCTGCTGCTTTGAATGGCAAACAAGTGTTGGAAGGTGCTTCTCCTTGGAGCGATCGCTTGGGGGAAGTAGTGACTAACAAACATATTACTATTTCCCAAGAACCAGAGGAAGGACCGTTTAGTTGTCCTTTTGATGATGAGGGTATTCCTGCCCGCTCTATAGTATTTATTCAAAACGGCGTTTTACAATTGTTTTATACAGACCGAACTACTGGCAGATTATTGGGGAGTGGGACTACTGGTAATGGGTTCCGACCAGATTTAGGTAGCTACCCTACACCAGAATTATTTAATTTCATAGTTCAGCCAGGAGAGCGATCGCTAAAGGAATCAACTACTATGTTGGATGATGCAATTATAGTAGACCAAATTCTGGGTGGTGGTGCTGGTATTTCTGGTGACTTTTCGATTAATGTTGAACTTGGCTATCGTGTGAGAAAAGGTGAAATAGTTGGTAGAGTTAAAAATACGATGGTTGCTGGTAATGTCTATACAGCATTAAAGCAATTAGTAACATTGGGAAATGATGGCGAATGGAACGGTTCTTGTTATACTCCCCATGTAATTGTAGAAGGATTATCTACTATTAGCAGAATAGATTGAGTTACTTACACAATCATTAATAATTATTATTAGCTCTTAATTTTATTTTGATCGTAATATCATATCCGCTTAGTTAGCGATAAAAAATTTTATCCTGTCCTATACTTTCCTATACTTCTCGACCGAATAATTAAGGCTTAAAGCCTCTTATTTTTTAGCAGAAATAAATCAAAAAAATTATGTTCGCCAATCCTACCCGTTTTCAGAAAAGGTGATTATTAATTATTAATTGTTGAACTTCTTTCTCCCATTAGTCACTTATAAGTGGAACTTTAAGTTCTTCTCGGATTCGATATTAATCCTTCTTTTGTTAAATAGAGGATAAATCAACAATTCCTACATCCTATAATTTTTGTCTAGAAAACGATTTCCCCTTTTTGCCTCTAAAAAAATCTTTAACAAAAATATTAGCGAATAATTAAGGTTTAAAGCCTCTCCTTGGCTGCGCCGCGAGCTGTCCCTCTACAAGGAGAAACAGCGGTCGATCGCGACAGCGGAACGGAGTTCTCTCTTCGTAGCTTCCCCGTTGGGTGGGATGGCGCAGGAAACCTGCGCCATATCCAATCGACCAAGAGAAGAAAATTTTTTCATGATTAGTCAATTCTCTTCAATTCATGGAGAGGTAATAATGGCATTGGTTAGAGCATTTTGGTAGAAAGTATGGAAAAGTAACTGTAGCAGTTCCGCCACATAATACTAGCCAAAACTGTTCTAGTTGCGGTCAGACAGTCAAGAAGTCTCTATCAACTCGCACTCACATTTGTGATCATTGTGGGTTTGTAGAAGACAGAGACGTAAATGCAGCGTTGAATATTCTGCAAAAAGGACTTTCTACGGTGGGGCACACCGAAAGTAACGCTTGGGGAGACACACCCTCTAGTTCTGTAGGAGAAATCCTGCATGATTATGGTGAGTCATTGTTCGCGCAGCGTTGCGTCAGCAAACCAAGAATCCCCGTCGCGAAGAGCGCGGGGAGTGTCAAATCATGAAGCAGATTTGATATCAGGAAGAGAGAGAATCACAAAGATGAGCGTAGTTATGACGATTCGAGAATTTTCAGGACTTACGCAACAGCACTAATGATACTGGATAAATCTGGAATTATGACCAACTTATACGCTATATATAGCGGTACTTAGTAAGTTATGATTTTTTTTATCAAAATAATATGGGTCGCGCAACCCCGCCTTTTAAGGCGATCGGGTTTTTGGAGAGTTGCTCAAATCCCCTACTTCCCCTCCGGTGGAGGGGGAGGGGCTAGGGGTGGGTTAACTTCTGTACGTCGCCAATCCGACGGCTCCCCTATCTGACTTCTGACTTCTGACTTCTGACGCGCGTTAAGTCCAATCAAACGGATTTGATATCATTGGTCTTTTTTTTCAATATTTATTCCCTCTTCCTTCTTCGTTCTTAATTTGAATTAATTTTTCTGCTAATTGAATTGCTTCAACTTTAGTGGAAATTTTTCCCTCAGCTCGTGCTATTTTAATTTCTGTTAATAGTTGACCAATTATCGGACTTTTGGGTAATTTTAATACTGTAATTAAATCATTTCCGTTCAATAAAGGAGTGGGGTGAGCAACTTGGTCTTCTGGATTAATATAACGTTGAATTAAACAATCAATTTCTGTTATGGATATTCCTTTTCCTACTCCTACAACTGCTAAAGCAGGAAAATTTTTTCCTATTTCTTGAAATAAGAAAAATTGTTGCCTCACAGACATCTGAGAAATTTCTATTTCTGAGAGTTTAGCTAAACCTTTAATAACTGCCATCGTACTCCTAATTTCTGCATTGCTATACTTCAACCCCATCAATTCAACTTCCGCTTTTTCTGGATCGGAATTAACTAATATTGCTAATTTAGCGATCGCCAATAAAGAGGTTTTGACTGTATCGCGTACCCCCCTTGCTAACTCATCTTTTAACTGAGACCAATTTTTTCCTAATTCCTCTGCTACTATGTCTACTTGTTTTGCTATTTCCCAATTTTCTCCCGCAGTAGGAAAATAACTAGAAAGTAAACCATCTTTCCAAGCTTTTTCTATCCAAACCATACCTTGGGGATGACTCAATAAATAACCTAATTCTGTCTGCACTCTTTCTGGTGCAACTTGGGTCAGCAAAGGTGCAAACTCTCGAATAACTGTTTGAGTTTTTGGTGAAATAATAAAATCTAACTGCGCTGCTTGACGATATGCGCGTAATAGTCGGAGAGGGTCATCTCTGAGATTAGCAGATTTTACCATTCTAATGATACCATCTTGCAAATCCTTCAGAGCATTAAATAAATCTATCACCTCATCATTAAAAGGATTATAAGCGATCGCATTTATCGTAAAATCTCGTCGCCATAAGTCTTCTTCTAGACTATTACCTTCTATTTCAGCAAAATCAACTGTAGTCCCTTTAAATACCACCCTAGCAATTTTTCGTTCGGCATCCAATACCACAAACCCCGCTTGATACTGCTTCGCAATACTTCTGGCAATATTAACTGCTTGGTCGAGGATAATAAAATCTAAATCCAAATAATGACTTTTCCGCTTCAGCAAAGCATCTCGCACAGATCCACCGACCAAATAAACAGGTTGGGGCAACATTTCTCGGTCAAATGGCCAATTTTCCGGAGATAAAGCAGACAGGGAATTTATCGACATTGCTAAAAAAAATCAAGTGAACTTCTCTGTAATTAGACTTTCTGAGTAGGAAATCAGCGCTACGCGCAACTCAGAAGTCACAAGTCAGAAGTTAGAAGTTAGAAGTAATATCTGACTGGGTTTGAGAATTTAGGAATGTCCTAAGCTTTGTTTGGACTGCTATAAAATTAATTTGAGCTAGAATATAAACTCATCAAATTATTAAAATAGTAAATTGTACCATGTCCGGATGATTAAGTTTAATAAAAATGTTCTATTGAAGCGATCTTGAAGGAATATCCCAAGTTTCTGCTGTGTTTTCAGTATTCAATCTTGAATTTAGACCTACCACCTACCACCTAAGAACTTTATTATCACTAATCAAACGGACACGATATTATTGCATCAATTAAGATTAGAGTTGAGGATTAACGAGGTACTTACAAATGTGTATTTGTGTTAACTGCCACTATGTAGATCGGTGTGTCACCTATCATGCTGTAGAAACTCAGCACGAACAACTTCATTTAACAGAAAATCCAGACTTTGACCCGGTTGAACCTACAATCAATGTTAACATTCGTCCTCAAAATAATGAAATTGAAATGGAGTGGGATGTTGTTGGTTGTGAAAGTTTTAAAGAAGAAATGGGCAAATGGGCAAAATTAAGACCAGGTGAACTTATCCCTACTTAAAGTAATTCTAATTCTTGATTTCCCCTTCTTTTTATAGATAGAGTGAGAGTAGGAAATAGTATAGAAAAGGAGATTTTATGTTCGCTCAAATTATTTACTATTTATGAATATAGCGAAACTCCCAGACAACAGGCAATAGGGGGAATAAAAAACTAATCATATTAGACTTTTAGCTATGGGGGAGTTCCTGCAATTTGTAAATGTACCAGCACACCCTGCTATAACTTTAATCTCCCACTTCTTTAGGAAAAATAAGAGTTATTAATTTGCTCTATTTTATAACTGAAAGAAAAATATAGCGTTTATTCCCTGTTTAACGAATTACTACTCTATACGGACGTTGCATACAACGTCCCTACCTACTCCCTAAAAATTATGAATTTTGTACCTCATGCTTGTTAGGAATTACTATATCATCAAATCAATAATAAAAATCTTTATTTATCTATTCTAATCTAATGAGTTATTGCTACTTTCCCACCTGCAAAAATCCGCAAAATCCTACCAAGGCTGAATTTTGTCAGAGTTGCAACTCACCATTGTTACTAATTCCCCCAACAACTGGTGAAGATGAAAAAATAGAAACAAAGAAAATTATTCATTCACCAGATAATAATCTCAAAATAGCTAACCAGTCTCGCTACCGTATTCTTAAATTAATTGGGCAAGGTGGTTTTGGTAGAACTTTTTTAGCAGTAGATGAAAAAGATTCTATTCGACAAGTTTGTGTAATTAAACAGTTTTTTCCTCAGAATACAAATTATTACCATCATTACCAAAATCCTATTCAATCTTCAGAAACAATTTCTGGTAATGAGTCTCTTCAAGTAAAGACAAAAACTCAAAAAGCTTCAGAATTATTCCAGCAAGAAGCACAACAGTTAAAAACTCTAGGTATTCATTCTCAAATACCCAAACTGCTAACTTATTTTCAAAAGGATGAACAACAATATCTAGTTCAAGAATATATTGAAGGCAAAAATCTCGCCCAAGAATTGGCAGAAAAAGGTGTGTTTACTGAAGCTAAAATTCGGGAATTATTAAATGATTTATTGCCAGTATTACAGTTTGTACATAAGTCTAAAGTTATTCATCGAGATATTAAGCCAGAAAATATTATTCGTCGCACTACTGGTCAACTGGTTTTGGTAGACTTTGGTGCTGCTAAGTTAGTGGAGAAAAAAGGTTTACCTCAAACTGGAACTATTATTGGTAGTGCTGCTTATACTGCTCCCGAACAACTTATGGGTAAGGCCGTTTTTGCTAGTGATCTTTATAGTTTGGGTATTACTTGTATTCATCTTTTGACTCAAGTTTCACCTTTTGATTTGTTTGATAGTAGAAACAGTAAGTGGGTATGGCGAGATTATTTAAAAATGCCTGTTAGTAAAGAATTCGGTCTAATTTTAGACAAGATGTTGGAAGGTGGAACAAATCGGCGTTATCATTCTGCCACTGCTATTATTAGACATCTTAACCCTCGGTCTAACTATATGGAAAATGTTTATTTTTCTCCTTCTTCAGCAGTGCCGAAAAAGTTGACTGAGCAAGCAGAAATTAGACGGGAGTTACAGGAAGTTTTGGCTACTGAGTCAGTGAAAGTTCAGGTGAGTCGTGTCAAAAAAACTTTAACTGTTGTGATTAGTAGAAATTCAGAAAAATCCGCTAATTATGCTCAAATTTCAAAGACCATTTCTGCGAAGTTAACTGATTTAAGATTGCAAAATATAGATAAGATTAAATTGCTAGGTAAGCTTCAGGGTAAGACTGTGCCAGAGTGGGAACAAGTATTGAGAATTGATCGTAAAGCTAGGTGGAAAAATAAAATTTTGAGATTACAAAAAAATCAGCATTTTGTTAAGATATCGCAGTTAGGAACTCAGAATTTTTGGTTGGCTAGATTTAAGGAAAAAGAATTTTGGTTAGATGCTTTGATGTTTGCTTTTGCTTGGTTTATTTTTGGTAATCGGATAATTATTTGGCATCCGATAATGGCTGTTATCATTGCATCAGTTTTTACTACGGTTAAGCATCTGGTCGGAAAACAGAATAAATTGGCAACTAATAATTTATTTACTACTGTGGCAACAGTATTTTTAATCGTGGGTTTGTTAGGGGGTAAATTATGGATTTCTGATATTTTTGGGTTGCTTTTAGGTTGCTTATTTGTGGCTTTACCAATATTTTATGCTAGAGAGGAAATATAATTTGGGTTTGCTGAAAAAGTCTTATGAGTAAAAGTAGGAGTCAGTCCTCAGGAGAAATGGAAATTATAGAGGAGGTAGTCGGATATATTTGTCCCTTGATTTTTATGCCCAACTCTTGCCCAAAATGCTAAATTTTTGAGCTTTTTTGACCAAAAAGTTGCACTTTTTTCCCTCTAAAAAAGCTAAAGCTTTTATAGATAAAGCCTTTGAGTATTAATCAGCAAACCCTAATTATTTAGTAGTTTTATTGATATATCCATATAGTTATTTATTGTAGATGCAGGGAATAGGAAACCGAGCTAATTTTACGAAGTCAAAAGTCAGAAGTTATTTTGATACGTCGCCCTACCAACGACTCTCCTACCTGACTCCTACCGACACCAGAAGTATTTGTAGAAAATATTTATCACGCCTGGTATAAAAGTTGATTTTAGCCAAAAATAAAATTAATCTTCCTTCTTGCTTCTCCCTTCTTCTTTCTTCCTTCTTACTTCAATAACAATGACAAATACAGAGAAAAAATACGGTTTAGGAATTCATACAAGTAGTCCAGAATTAGGTTTAGCTATTACTGATTTTGCTGAAGATATTCGCTGGCAAACTTGGAATTTAGGGCGAGACTTATCTACTCATTTACATCAGAAATTGCAGGAGTTTTTACCACCTCAAGATTGGCAGGATTTAAGCTTTATTGCTGTTGCTAAAGGTCCAGGAAGTTTTACTGGTACTCGTATAGGAATAGTAACTGCTAGAACTTTAGCTCAACAGTTAAATATTCCCCTATTTGCAATTTCAACTTTAGCAGCAGTAGCTTGGTCAAATAAAAATCAAAATCAGGATTTATCTCTACAAATGCCAGCTCAAAGAAATCAGTTATTCACAGCTATTTATCAACTTGAAGAAATGGGTATCAATCCTCTTTTAGAAGAAACACTAATGACTCCAGAAGCATGGGAAGAAACTTTGAAAAACTGGCAAAATTCATATCAGTTAATTAAGGTTGAAAATGGTTTAGGAGAATCTGTTTTAAGTCTATTAGAATTAGCTCATTTAGAATGGCAAAAAGGAAAGCGATCGCATTGGTCTGAAGCATTACCTTTTTATGGACAACATCCCGTTCTTGAGCGGGGGAGTAGGGGAGTGGGTAGGGACGTTGCATCCCACAATCCGTACCACAAAATGTAGCAACCGAAGAAGGAGTCAGGAGACAGCTATACTGGAGACAGGAGACAGAATTTTAGAAGAAAATTATAGCTGCCGTGATTGAGTCATCATCAGAGCAAGTATTTATGCGTAAATTATTTACTAGGAATTTGATGAACGAAAAAAGTATTGAGATGATTTGCATAGTATAAATACCTACCAAGCTACAGATTCATATACTACTTTTAATGATACGCTCTTGAAGTGCGGAATTTGGGTTGCATACAATTTCCTACAGAGAAGTAAACATAAGAATAATTAACAATAACTGGCGTACTAATTATCAAAAAACTTATTTACTTAGGGTGTTAATTACTTAATAGTTGAAGTGTCACTTAAGTTAAGCATTATTTTTTCACGCTTGGTATAAAATCAACTGTTTGAAATTTACTAATTATGCTTTTTTATTCATCAATATATCTACAAAAGTTTTCGAGTTGATTAAGTACGAAGTTTTATGCTTTTAGGGAAGAGCGGTGCGACCTCGCGTCGGTGACAGACGCATCTGGTAGCGCACCAAGAGAGGGAACACCGGAGCTGGGAACAGGGAATGAATAAAAATTATAGATTATTCTTAAAGTTTACCTTACTATCCTGAAATTTACCGAAAAATTGTGGTTTAAAGCTTCCCCTTTTAAGGGGATAATAAAGAAAAATTTTCATGAATTTGTCAATCCTCTTCAATTCATAGAGAGGTAATTATTCATTATTCATTATTCATTATTAATTGTTGAATGTAGTATTATGTCTGCTTAATTACAGCAAATTCCAAGTATATGAAGTACAGATATTAACAATTAAATGTTTGTAGTACGGGAATCTTGCCCGCTATGGGTGTACCTCACAAAGGTGGAATCTGTTGTATATTTGTATATCAAGTTGGATCGTAAACATGGGAAAATTAATGATGTTGAAGTTGAGTTAATAGGTATAGCACAAGGAAAAAAGAAGAAGGAAGAAGGAAGTTTGAAAAATCTTGCGTTGTCTGAATTTTAAGCTTTTGATATTTCCTAACCTTTGCTTCGACTTGCTATAATACTAAACCCGGTTTATAGAATATCCTTTTATGTAAATGGGGATATAGGATGTAGGAAAAATGAGGAGAGGATTTAATCTTACATCCTATAAAGTATTTTTGAGAACCGGATTTGGTATAATTAAGGAGGAGAAAAAAAGTCAAATAAGAGACAGTAGAGTTTTTTGTTAGTAATTTAAGCAGGCATAATATTAGGATAAAATTTTTCAATTAGTTTGTCACCCTAAATTATGATTAGTATCTAATATCAAATATCAAAATTTTTGCTACATCTTATTGAGAGCAGGTAGTTGGTAGCAAGGAGTAGGAAGATAAGGAAAAATATATCTTTATTTGATTGCTAAGAATTGCTAAAAACATTACTAGTCCTGCCTTATTTATGAATAACTGAAGTGTTCAAAAAATATATCATTATTTTTAGGAATTGCTCTAATACTCCTTAATCTTTTTCTTTCTGCACATCATTGATTTTTTGCTTTTTGTGATTTGCCTCATTGTTTGCCTCTATTTCTGCTTTTGCATTTTCTTTTTTTTCCATTTTTTCTTGCCAATCATTTAGTTGGTTGAAAAGTTTTTGATTAATATTAAATACTTGTTTTTCCGACATTATTTTCACCTCATATATCTATGCAAAAAATCAAATATAGATAGAGACTATGTTAACCGCTATCTACTTATTATAGCTATGAAATAGTTTTCCATAGGGGTAGTAAAATTCCTACTAAAGCACCTATCAATAAAGTTATAATAGCTAAAGAACTAATACCAAACCCTAAAGTTCGCTTCTCTGCAGCCTGATAATAACCCCAAGCAAATAAAATTCGCCCCACTACCCAAACTGTACCAATACCAGCACCCCATAGTGAGCTAATAAATATAGAAAAGAGCCACAAAGACGGTAAAAATAAAATTATTTGTTCTACAGTATTTTGTTGTACTCTCAATACCCGTTCAAAATTTGGCTCTCCAGTCATTTGAGGAGGCGTAATGTTGTATTTTGCTCTAGCTCTACCAACATTAATAGTCACAATAAAATACATTAATAAAGAGACAACTGTTATTAAACTTGGCCACAAAATTGCTTGTGTTTTTAGCATAGCGATCGCTTTTGAAAGATTATTTATTAAGGCAACTTTATTTACATAATAGTTTTGATGTTTATTTTTCACAAGTAGGCGATCGTTACCATTTTATCGAAACGTAGGGTTTTGTCCACTATAAAACCCCATCTCTTTAGAGGGAAGATAGATGGACTCCCCAAGGTAAAAATAGGTGATTTCCTAACGAATGCTGACTCTTCCAGAGGAGCTTTCTTTCGGAATGCTCCGTAAACGCAAATCGCAAACTATCTTACCTATTTTAACAATTAATTTAACTCAAAACATACACAATTAAATATTTTTATACTATACTTATAAGGTATCCACTCAATATGATGGGGAAGGCAATTATTATAATTGCCAAGACCAACCAAAGGAACTAACAGAACAGCGATACGGCTGACGCCACCCTCCGCGAACGTAAATAATAGTTGCCAGAGAGGGAATATTACCAAAAAATGAGGTCTAAAGCCTCCCCTTTTAAGGGGATGAAAAAATATTTAACTCAGTATTTCAAGCCTCCGACTTTAGTCGGAGGTTCACTGATAACTGATAACTGATAACTGATAACTGAAATGACCTATCTGGGAAATGCGATCATGTACATATTCAAAAAAACTCAATCCTAACTTACGAGTAGTAGCAACAAGGGACATAAAAGTATGCCAAGATGCAGTTCCCTCAGCCGTCTGAGTGCCATAACTTATATTGCGTCTCCTCACCATCGTTCTAGCAGCTAACTCCGCTGGGTTATTTATTATGCAATGGCAATTCCGGATGCTCTAACACCAACAGCAACTCCGAGATTTTAGTCGCAGTTAATCGTTTTCGTTCATCCAATTGCTGATCACCACTCTGAGTAGTGAAAAGTCTTCAACAATGAATAATGAATAATGAATAATGAATAATTACCTCTCTATGAATTGAAGAGGATTGACAAATTCATGAAAATTTTTTTTTATTATCCCCTTAAAAGGGGAGGCTTTAAACCACAATTTTTCGGTAAAAATTCAGAGCGTAGTCTTTGTGCAGTTGAAAGTGTGGGAGCATCTCTATAGAACCCCCGATCGTATCTTTTGGGAAAAAAGTATATACTTTACGCATCAAGTAGCGTACACCAATTATCATAACCAAGACCAGGTTCAACAATTAATAATGAATAATGAATAATGAATAATGAATAATTACCTCTCCATGAATTGAAGAGGATTGACAAATTCATGAAAATTTTTCTTTATTATCCCCTTAAAAGGGGAGGCTTTAAACCACAATTTTTCGGTAAGGGCGAATGGCCATTCGCCCCTACAGTATAGACTCTTATCTTTAAAGACTGAATAACACCGATGCTACCGGATTTGATATAACCCTTGAATATTAGAGATGTATTGCACTCTCAAGTACGCTGCTCAGTTCAATAATGGATAATTGGTAATGGATAATTGATAATTACCTCTCCCTAAAAGGAAGAGGATTGACCAATAAGGAAAAAATTGATTTTTTTCCCCTTGAAAGGGGAGGCTTTAAACCTGAATTATTGAATTATTGAATTATTAATTTTTCGGTAAAAAAAAGCGATCGGGGACAACTCTAATAATTATTGATTCACTTATCTGTAAAAAATACTTGCAATGCTGGTATCAAGTCAATCATGATTTTGTTTTGACAAAGCTACCAACGGCATTAAAAGACCGGAGTGCAGTTTTATTGTCTCGGTTTTCCTTCTTGCTCCGTCCTTACTCTGAGGAAACCGAGAGAGCGGGGGGTGCGCTTTTTTTACCCATTGTCAAATGGCATCAGTATGGGATGATGTCGGAAGTATAGAAATGTGATCAGACAATATTGACTACTTTAAATCAATTCCAGTAAACATTCCTAAAGTTAATATTTTACTTGATCATGGATACCAAGAGCGAAAAAATCATACAGGAGTTAAAAAAAATCTATCCTGGGATTATGACCAAAATTCAGATTGTATCTATCACCAAAACAATCATTGGCACAGAAAAAACAGGAAGGAAAAACAGGGTAAGTTCGGGTCAAAGCAAGGTTGGTCATTGAAAGAACCAATTCCTGGATTAGCAGATGTAAAGCTTGATCAAAAACTTTGTTTACGTTTGCTTGGTGCATCCCGTAGAGAAGCATTCGGCAGGAAAAGAACTCTGGAAAATGCTACTGCCAAGATTAATATGCTGTTTGATTCGACTAATGCTCCAGAGATTAGCGATCGCCTAAGTTTTAAAAGATATGATCAGGGGTTCCATATAACCCATTTGATAGCTATATAATTATGGTAGTCAAGTCTTTTCGCGCAGCGTTGCGTCAGGGAACCAAGAATCCCCGCATCTTTAGACCGGGGAGTGTCAATCTGAATACTATATAGCAATTTCCATAAACAGTTAGATACAAAATTCGTTTGTTTGAGGCAGTAGGGAGCACTAGATAACTATAGTTTACTTCCTGACAATGAAAATTGTGTACCGACCAATATGACTACTTTTGCCAGACTACTATTTCTCAAAAATGGTGTTAGTTGTAATTATTTGATTACGAACTATCCGTATTCACACTTAACTAAAAGCTTCTGCTTTTACAGGGTTTCAGTAAACTTATCATCAAAAAATCTACTGAACTCTTAGATTCTTCATCAAATCTTTACATAAAGTCAAGTAATTCCAGAGTAAAATTAATAGTTAGAGTATAATCTAATTTTTATACTTAATTTAGCTTATAAAGAAGGACTAAGATTGTAATAAGCAAAAGTTATAAACTAGAGTGAGTATTACAAACTTTAATCTGTATTTCACATTTAACCTAATTCATAACGCATATTTTTAGGTAAATACGGACATTGAGCATATTTTTATATGAGTTAAATTTACTATCATAATATCAAAAATATTGGTCTAACAAATCTGTTCAAAACTGCAATTTAATTATTATTGAAATATCTATTCTACTAAGCCAGATATAATCATCAATTATTACAAAAATATACTTGATTGAAGAGCAAGTTAAATTAGCTTATAATTAATTTCAGAGGGAATTTTCAAGAATGTCAAATTATAATTTAAACTCTTTATCAACTAATAATAATCGTAAATCTGCCAAACAAGAACAGCGACTTTATCAGCATTTACAAGATTTAGCTCGTCAACAAAACCCCGAAGAGTCAATTGGTAATTTTAGGACTCTATTTATTGATGCTTCTGGATACTTTATCCCTGAAATATGGGAGGCAATGGAAACAATTATTGATGCCGATCCTGATGAAGAAGAATTTCATAATATTCTCAATAGAAGTTGCTATATATTAATTAACCGTTGGTTACAAAACCCACAACTGCAAAAATCAATTCCAGAATTAGTAAGTATATTCCAGGTAAAACCAAATAAACTGCCCTCTTGTTGGACTTCTAAACGTGTACGCACTTTAATTCGCAGTTTTACTGAAACTGAAAAATATGTAGCCTTACAACGTTTGGCTAAGATGTTTATCAGGGAAACTCAAGAAAATACAAAAATTGTAGACCGGAAGTTAGAAAAATTAATTGATCGATATCCATATCTATATGAACATTGTTTTCTAAATGATGAGAGTACTGATGAAGAGCAACAAAAAATTAAAATGATTAGAAGAAAACAACAGCAAAAATATGAAATAGATTTGTCTAAATATATCACTTATCAAAGGTTGCCCAGAAAAAGCAATTCTGTTGAAAATCCTACTTTAATGAAAAACGAAGAATTAAATGAAGCAGTTAAGTATTTTACCAAAAAAGTTCATGGTAGCCAAACACTACGAGACCAAGCTCAACAATTTAAAACTTATTGTGATTTTACTGGTTCTTATGGTACTTTTAAAGATGGGCTATATGAATACTTAACTGATACAATTGACCATGGTTATAGTAAACGTCAATTTAATCACAAATTATATAATAAATTACAAAATACTTGGTCTGATAATAATACTCAAAAACCCAATGATTCTCTAATTTTAGGTACTTGCAAAAAAATGTTAGATTTTCTAGTTGTTGAGAGTATTGAGCAACCAAAACATTTTGTTTTTTATGACCTGATTAATAATCTTGGGGAAACAATGGCGATCGGTATGTTGTTGAAGATTGTATTATTTTGTCACCAAGCTAAACCTTATTTAGAACAAAAATTTTCTATTCTTTTTAATCATTATCAAGGAGCTACCACTGGTAAAGTTTGGTGGTTAGTTAAGTCAATGGAAACTCTTAATGTTGCTTTTAGCACGAACTTAGGAGGGATAAACCGATGTTGTTTTTAATGATTTATTCCGCCTCCTGCTAATATTAAAATTATAGTGGTTCATTTTATTAATTCTAAATATATTATATAATTAAAAGGTTGTAAGTTATTAAAATGACTTGTTTTTCATAATTAAATTGAGAATTTACTTACCCAGGAAAAATTTTGAGGCGTGAAGTTTTTGCAAGATTTAAGTTAAATTATTTTAATAAATTTTTTCATCTTAATTTGATAAATCCCCAGTATTTTTAACACTTGCTTGACAAGTTGTTATTACTCTACCTCATCAACCTGAAATACGCTGTATGTATAATCGCATTTTAGACCTAGATTGTCCATTTTCTTTTGAGCGCTTGTATAGTCATCCTGGCCCTCTTATTCCCTACGACCAGGGCGGTACTCGCAAACAAGTTGCAATTATTGGGGGAGGAATTGCTGGACTTGTTAGTGCTTACGAACTAAGTCAACTCAACCATAAAGTTACTTTATTAGAATCTGACTCTCGTTTAGGAGGAAGGATTAAAACTCATTATTTTAGTGATGGAACTTATGGAGAATTAGGTGCAATGCGGATTCCTACAAGTCATGGTTGCACTTTACACTATATAGATCAGTTTAAGCTACCAAAAAGACCTTTTATTAATTACAATCCCGCAGCTTTTTATTATCTTAGGGGAAAGAAAACTCGTTTAGATAGTTACCAAGAACTTTTTTCTATTTACAATTTAACCCCTGATGAAAAAAAAGACCCTGGGGTAATTTACGATCGCTTATTGTCAGAGTTAATTAATTCTTTCTCCGAACAGGAGAAATGGGAATTATTTGCGCCTACTTTCACCAGCGATCAAGTTAGAAAATGGGATAATTTAACAGTCACCGACTTTTTTCAAAACCATCTTTCTCCCGATGCTTTTGAATTACTAGGTCATGCTACCGGAGCAATTCATTATAATAAAGTTTCTCTACTAAATGGTTTAATTGATTTCTTTGCTTGGCATCAAGTTGAACAATATCAGTTAATTGGAGGAATGGAAACTTTAGTTAACGCTTTGGTTAAAAGAATATCAGCAACAATCCAGACTGAAGCCAAAGTAACAAATATAGCAATAACAGATCAAGGTGTTCGAGTTTTCTGGAATAAGTTAGATAAGCAAGAAACCGCAGAATTTGACTATATTATTTGTACTATTCCAACTACTGCTTTAGCTCGGATTAATTTTGACCCTATTTTGCCTAAAAAACAACAGGAAGCTATTAATAACTTAGGTTATTGTAGTGCTAGTAAAACTATATTACACTGTACCGCCCGTCCTTGGGAATTTGCAGAAAATATTTATGGTGGGGGAAGTTTTACCGACTTAAATATTGAAAAGTGTCGGTATCCTTGCGATAATGCTCAATTAGATACAAATAACTTTTCTCAACCTCATTTTGTGGCTAAAAATAAAGATATTTCTTATCAGCCATCTGTATTAACTGCTGCTTATCGTTGGGAAGATAATTCTAGAAAGTTTGTTACTTTAGATGAGTCAAATAAAACAGATTTAACCTTAGAAGAAATTTCCCAAATACATCCTAATATTAAACAATATACTGATGATGTTGTTCATAGTATTTGGGATGAAGATAATAATCCGGGTTCAGGTTCTTATGCCTATTTTGCCCCTGGCGATCGGGAAAAATATCAACCTTTTCTTGGTCAACCTTATCCTATAAATAATCCCCGTGTATTCTTTGCCGGGGAACATTTAGGTATTAATCATGCTTCAATTCAAGGGGCAATTCAAACGGCCCTTGCTGCAACTATTGATGTTCTCGAAACTAGCTTATATAGCAGTCCTAAATAGGTTGTGGCAGATTAAAAAGTAAATAAAAAAGTTGAAACTCTTACCTGTTGCCTGTTGCCTAAAAAGCAGTAAGATTTTTGCCACAAATAAAATAGGATTGCTATAGTGCTTTTCATTATGGATATGATGATTCTGAAAACCATAATTATATCATGTTCCCCCTCCGGGGGAGCTACGCTAACGGTAGAAAAGTTATAATTAGGCTCGTAGTTGGACTTTAGTCCTAATACTAAGCATTGTAAGGGCTAAAGCCCTACTACAAACAAAAACTTTATTATAAGTAATTATCCGAACATCATATTAGCCTATATTTGAGTACCGCTAACATTATCTTTCCATTGGTAAGCATAAAGCCAAATCAAGTGATTAGCTGTTTTTCCAGGATTTTTAAACGTATGAGGAACATTTGCAGGAACTCGAAATTCTTGACCAACAGTAGGGTAGTAAGTTTTTCCTTCAAACGATACTTCTAATTCTCCTTCTAAAAGGATAAATATTTCATCACTCTCATGACCGTCACTGGACCAATCGTCTCCAGGAGGTGTTTCATAGGTTTCACACTTAAAACCTTTATTTTCCCACTCATTTTTTAGTTTTTCAAAATCAATATTGAGGTGTTTCATAATTTTTAATTCTTTTCTTCCTTTAGTGCTAAGTTGGTTTCAAACTTGTTGGTTATATTCAATTGTTATGGCTGAATTTTTGATTAAACTCACGTTGATAAAAGTACCGCCCGAGAACATAATCCCATTCAATATATCCAACCCTAAACTCTCGACTTCCTGAATTTGATTCAAAAGCAGTCCTTCCGTGCAGAATTCTAAAGTTTTGCATGAGCAAACAATCTCCTGGTTCAAGTCGAAAACGGTATTGGTAATCCTGATTTTTCAGGTAGTGAGAAAAGGTGATGTAGGCTTGATAAAACGCCTCTATTTGCTCGGCAGGAAGAATGGGAGTACAGTTCTTGTGACTAAAACGCACGGCAACAATTTCGTCTTCGCGATCCAGTTCAATAATAGAATGTTTGGGACGGAAAGAATATTGATATTCAGGTTCTACTCGGCAAAAAGGAATTAGAGTTTCTGCCAAAATCCGAAAGTCGTTAGGATGATCTTCGCGAAAGTCCCTCGCAACAGAAAAACCATCAACCACTAAAGATTCCCCACCAATAGTATCATTAGTAACGGAATACAAAAACTCTGTTACTTTGTGATTACACCAGAAACTTAAATCGGTGTGAGGTGTTAAAGTATTACTTGTCGCCGCAATATCTCTCTCTGCTAAACTGGTATTTTGAGTAATAATCGTTCCATACTCTGTGTTGCGAATTGGTCCCAAGGATACCAAAAAACTTTCTAACTCTTCCAAGGGTATGTTACGAATAACAACAAATCCTAATTGCAACAACTGATTCATCCAAGATTCCCGACTACAGGATTGGAGATCGTACTTCTGTATCGAGTTGGTTTCCAGCCATGCTTTATTCCAAAGAATAACCTGTTTTTCAATCTCTTCTGTATTGTGAACATCATAGGTATTATTGAGCAACCAAGAAATTGGAAAAATACTGCGATGCGGAGGATTTTCATCCCAGTCAATAATTAGATTATTATCTTGTATTTGAATCGATAAAGGTTGAGGCGGTGTCTTGTGCTTGCTAATGTCATTCAGTTTTTCCCAAGAACCGCCATGGCGAGATTGAGAATCTAAGCAATTATCACGCAACCAAATGTAGTAGAACCGTTTACCCGCAACAGTAACAAATGATTGGTTTGCACTCAATTCAATATCTCGATCTGGTTTGAGATGGCTGTGATTGATGGTCATTGACTTTTTCGTTTTTAGATTTTTTTTAAAAAAGAATTCCAATTTTTAGAGGCGTTGTATCCATACATATCTTGATAAAAGGTATCGATATCATAATCTTCTTCATGTTTCATTAACCAATTTCTAAAGTCATCCAGTTTCCGCACTCCTCCTTCAATATATTCTTTGTCACCCCAATCCCACCAAACCTCCCACATAAATTTGTTAGTATCTTCGACAATCAAGTAGTCTCCACTTTGCAAACCGTGACAATGGAAATATTCAACAACTCCAACCATATTTACATGAGCATCCTCTATTACCAGCCAAGGATGCTCTAGAGTTGAAAGCATCTCAGGAGGTAAAGCAGTACTGATGTTGTTACAATCGCCTTCTAAAAAATGAATTCTAGAGTCTGCTTTTGCTTTGTCATCAAGCTGAGAAAGATCGATATCTACAGAATGAACCTGACCTTCTATGCCAAATAATTCTAAATTATCTGCCAACCAAATTGCACTGCCACCCTTGAGAGTGCCTAGTTCAATAATTGTTTTCGGGCGAAGTTCATAGATGAGCATTGGATAAATTGCAATTTGGGTGGGGTCTTTATCGATCATGATCCCTTTCCATGTTTGCAAGTAGGCGTTTTCTGTCAAAGGTCTCCAAATAGACTTGGGAATATCGCAGCGATCTTCTCGGTCAGAGATTTTGACAAATCTTTTATTCTTGGAAGTTTCTTGTTCGGACATAGATAATTTATCAATACTTTGACTATTCATTAAAATCGCTCCTTTTTAAAAGCCAAAAGATACATCAATTTGACTTCATCATAGATCGGAAAATCATCTTCACTGACTAATCTCCAGGGTAATTGAGCTAATGCCATCTGCATTTCACTGCGATAGTCTTCCCGTATAGTCAACAAGAAAATTCCTTCTTCTTTTAAAAGACCGAATAGATTGTTTAGTACCTCAAGTCCAGCATGGGCATAAGCAAAAACTCCTGCTGCAATAATAGCATCAAAAGTTACTGAATTGCTAAAAATTTGGGAATCTTCTAAATTACTGTGATGGAGAGCTTTGTAAACTTCTCTCTCTTTAGCGATCGCCAGCATTTTTTCTGACAAATCCACAGCAGTCAGATTAGTATATCCTTGTTGGGCTAAGGCTTGGCCTACTAACCCTGTCCCAGCACCAGCATCTAAGATTGTGGCATCTTTCTGAGGAAGCAGTTTGCTTAATGTCCGTGCTATGTTGGCAGGCATAAAAGACCAATCATCTTTCACATCTGCATCGTAAGTCTTAGCCCAACTATCGTACTTGTTTTTTAATTCTTCGGTACTTTGGGTATCACAAATACCAGATAACCAAGGTCTTGTTTCTAAAAAATTTTTGGCTTGTTCTTCGACCATTCTTAATCACTCCCTCACTACTTCAACAACAGTATCAGAAGATAAACGTTGTAAATGCCAATTAGTAATTTCTTCTCCTGATATCAAAATTGGACTTCCTGGGGGAACTTTTTTAATCCAACAACTACTGATTTTACCCAATGCTTTCTCAATTGGTAACTTTTGTTTCCTGCAAAAGAAAGCATCCTTGGGTAACATTTTCATCACCGGATTGCGACAATAATAACTATCAGGTAAAACCTGTTTTATTGGTTTTTCTCTCAGAATAGGTACAACTTTAGCCAAAGTTTCCCGCATAAATTGGAAATCCTGTGGATTGTGATGAAAAGAGAAAATTAATAATAATCCCTCCTCTCCTGCAAATTCCCCATCTATGCCATATTCGTACAAAAATTCGGCTAACTCTTCCCCTGTAATGCGATCGCTCTTTAAATAAATTTTTAGAGGATCGCTAACTTGGGAATCGTAAGTTAACACCTTCCCGTAATCATCCAATTGACTGCGGAGGCGATCGCATTCCTGAATAGCTTGATCAAATAAAGCTTTACCTTCTTCAGAATACCCCTTCTTAATAGCATCTTCAAGACTCAGTATCAACAAATTACTACGGGTAGTGGTTTCAAATAAAGGCAAAACACCCATCACTTGTTCGGTACTAAACTGCGAAGATTCAGGTAAATGTAACAAAGCAGTTTGTACTAAACTTCCCGTATATTTGTGCATACTATGGGAAACTATATCTGCACCAACACTAATTGCCGATTGCCATTGTTCGTCGAGGAAGGGAAAATGACTACCATGAGCTTCATCCACTGCTAAAGCTATCCCATGCTTCTGACAATAATGAGCGATGGTTGCAAGATCGATAGTTACCCCTTCATAACTCGGATGAGTTAGTAACAGTGCTGATACGCCACTCGTTTCTAAAGCAGTAATTACCTCATCAGTAGTAGGCATTAGCGACTCAGAAGAAATAAAATAAGGCTCTAATCCAGATAAAATGATGCCGTTTATGGTGGCAATATGACTATTAAGAGCAATAGCAACTCGTTGATACTGAGTACCTAATAAAGCACAAGCGGTTAAAACCCCTTGAGTTCCGCCTCCAGTCATCCAAAAGGTATGTTTAGTGCCATACATTTCAGAAAAATGTTTTTCTATGCTCTCAGTGCGAGGGCGAGTCAGAAACGGCACATCATATTGATAGATTTCTTGAGAGAGGCGATCGCTATTTTGAGAAATTCCTTGGTGGGCAGGAGTATAAAGACCCACCTGCACATCCTGATTATGAGATGCGATGAGTTTATAAGCAGAAGAATGTTGAGTCATGGTTAATTTATGCCCAGATTTGGAAATGCTGATTGTTCAGATCTCAAATAAAATTCCCATATCAGATATGGAGTACTAATATCAACAGGAACCTACGCTAACGTTACTTGTTCATTACTTGTTTCTTGTAGAACCCTGTTGTAGCCAAAACGATCTTCACCCCTCAGTAGCACAGCTTTCCACTTGTCCAACTTAATTTTTTTTCCACCCAAAATTTCTACATCATAGCCCTCCTCAAGCATCTTCTTAGTGTAAACGTGCGTGTCTGGTCTGACTATACGACCAACGACAGCCCATCGATCTTTGTTTGTTATATTATCCGTTGAGGCGTGAACTGTTCGCTCGCAAAAGATTATGGCCTCTCCAGCTTTTGCTTCTAGGAAATTGACATTTTGCTGATCAATTTGATAATCAAGTTCTACTCCGTATTTACCGAATACTCTGTCTCCTTGACCAACGTCGCTTGCGTGTTTAACTGGATAAATTTCCCGTCGAGAACCAGAAACCATTTTCAGGCAAGACCTTTCTTTTGGTGCATCAGTAAGCGCGATCCAACAAGTGACCTGAAAAAGATCTTCCACGTCTGGCGGTTGTAGCAATGACTCTTTCATATCAGTGCTTAACCAAGTACTGGTTTGATGCCAAGGTGTGCCGCTGCTAAAAGAAGGTGTGTGGAAAAAATAAGAGCGCCACAAAAGCAGATCTTGTCCCAGTATTTGAGCGCAACGTTCGGTAATCGCTCGATTTTTAAATAAATTCATTAAGGTAGGACTTTCTAGATGACGGTTTACCGTATTCAATTTACTGAACACTGATTTTTCAGCTTCACTCAACGAGTTAATATCGCCGCCTTTTCCATTGCCTTTCTGTTGAGTTTCAATTTCGTAATCGCCTCTGGTATAGGAAAATATATTTGATTCCTTCTTGGTAGCTAAGTCTACTAAATCTTCTTTCAGTCGTTTCATCTCTTCTTCTGAATAGCCCAGATCGAAAGGACCTATATAACCTTTTTCATGGAAAGCATGAAGATCTTCTTCTGTCAATTTATACTCGGCATCAACGATCGCTTTTGGCTCATAAGACGCTGGTTCTCGCATCTTGCAGTAATAATCGAAAAATAACGTTTTTCCTCCTGACTTAAATGCCACCCAAAACATATAATTATTCCACCCTGTAGGCAATTTATCCATCAAAATTTTAGGTAACAAGGGATGAATAAATTTCAGTTTGACCAGCATAAAAACAAGTATCAGCTTGAGACGATACAAAAAGTGCGGTTGGTAAATCATGTTTTTGAAACTTTTGATTTGACTAATGGACTAAGTTTTATATTTAGTTACAGAAAAATCGGTTTAAGTTGTGGCATTGGACGAATTGTACTTTCAACTGCAATACCATTGCGTAATGCTAATAGCAATCCCGCCGCCTCCATGTAGCTATTGACACGATAGATCGGGTTGCCCTGAGTTTCAATTTGCAATCTTTCGGGAGTAATATCGTACTTAGTGGTATTATCTTTGACTAATATTACTGGCACACCTTGGTCTAAAGACGCTAAGAAAGGTATATTTCCCACGGTTGTTTCTGGCATTACCACCGCCGAAACATTCTCTACGGATATCCTAGTTTCCCCTGCTGCTACGGGAGTATCAAACTTTACCGGGCGAGGAGAATTGATTAAACCATTGAGAGGAGAACAAAGATAGGCACTAGAAATTAGTTCTGCTCCATCTCTCGGATCTACCAGCTTACCAAATCCTGTATGTTCCCACTCCAATAATAGAGGCGCATGAGCAGCAGTAAAGGGATAAAAATTAGTGGTCATGTGGGTCAAAATTGCTTCCGCACCGCCCCAGGGATTGGCAATAGATTCTCCTCGATAATAGGCTTGACGTACTTTATCATCTACTTGCAAAGTGGTCATTAAAGCCACTGCCCCAGCAGAAGAACTTTCCACCACATCTAGAGCTTTCATCAACTCGTCCATCCCTTTAAATTCCCCAGAAGCATTACCATACTGAGAATAGGTACAGGTGGTTTCCACAGGGCCACCCGTTACAACTACAGGGTCAATATTAATCCCGCCTACAGCACGCAAACCATTGAGAGCATTAATAACATTATTTAAAAATCGTTCATCTTTGGGTTTTTCTATAATTGCAGCTATGTTTTTCCGCTTCTCTGGAATAACTCCAATATTACCCAGAAGTAATTGACAGATTAAATTACCTTCCAGATAAAGAACATTATCCTGACCGAAATAGATATCCGACGCTGTAACTGCATTAGGATTTGTTACCAGATAGTCACAAGCGGAGGCTAACAAATTGGTACTCGGAGTAGCATCTCCGGCAAAACCACCAATTTCTGCTCTGACTCCTGTAGGAATAATACTCACTACTACAAATGGCTGATTAGAAACCCGTTGACGAATATTAATGTCTAGTAACGATGACCAAACAGGATTTCTTTCAGTATCTATGAAACTCGATTCAAAAGTTAGAGTATCACCTTCAACTTTCGTTAAAATCAAGCGAATGGGAACCCCTGGTAAGGGAAGATTCCCTATTTCTTGGGCAATTTTTCTCCAAGTCCGTTGTTGTGGAGGACATTGAATTTCAAAATCTTTAGTATAGACTTGGGACATTAGGCAAGTACATATAATTATTTTCAGCTTTAAAATATCATTCTAATAGTCAACTAAATTATGACAAAATGTAAAGGCTCCTTATCAGTATTCTATGCATAAGGCTTTTCTAGGTCATGCTGCGCAAACAGCCAAAGGTACTGATAATTGATAACTGATAACTGATAACTGAAATGACCATTACTTATACATTTTTGGGTAAAGGTGGCACGGGTCGAACTACTATAGCATTTGCCACTGCAAAAAAATACGCCAGCCTTGGTAAACGAGTCTTATTTGTCGGACAAGAACCTGCTTCAACATTATCCTTGTTATTAGGTGCTAATATTGGCCCAGAACCTACAGAAATAGACTCCAATCTCAAAGCAGTTAATATTCAGGCAGCAAGTTTACTAGAAAGCGGTTGGGAAGAACTGAAAAAACTAGAAGCTGAATATATCCGTACACCCTTCTTTAAAAAGGTATATGGTCAAGAACTAGGAGTATTACCAGGAGTAGAAGGAATTCTGACTATTAATGTTATGCGGGGATATAGTGCTAGTGGGGAATATGATGTAATTATTTACGATGGCACCGGAGATAAAGAGACCCTCAGACTTTTGGGTTCGGCGGAAATTATGAGTTGGTATATTCGTCGCTTCCGTCAAGTTATTCTCGACTCAGACCTCTACAAAGCTATTTCTCCATTTGTTCAACCTGTTAGTAGTGCTATTCTGAATGTTGATTGGACTGGGGATAATTTTTCTCAACCAACAGCAAAAATGAATGAATTGTTGGATAATGCCAAAGCTACTATAGCTGACCCAAATAGGGTAGCAGCATATTTGGTTACTACAGATGATAAGGCAGCGATCGCCACAGCAAAATATTTATGGGGAAGTGCTCAACAAGTTAATCTGACTGTAGGGGGAGTAATTCTGAATCAAGCAGATTTCGCAGATAATGTTGCTGATGAATTTGCACCACTATCTGTAACTCCTATTCCCCGTCGTTCTACTGAAGATTGGCAACCTCTAATGGATGCTCTGCCAGATTTTAGCCAAGCAGTTAAGGCACCTAAGCCTATTATCATAGATATTCAAAAAAGTCAAGTAAGTTTATTTTTGCCTGGTTTTGATAAAAAACAAATTGGACTTACTCAATATGGACCAGAAGTAACAATTGAAGCTGGAGACCAGAGAAGAAATATTTTCCTTCCACCTCCTCTGAGCGGAAAACCTGTGACTGGTGCAAAATTCCAAGATGGTTATTTGATTATTTCTTTTTAGAGGGAGTAGGGATTCAACAATTAATAATTAATAATTAATAATTAATAATTAATTATTACCTCTCCTAGAAAACGGAATGGATTGACTCAATGGAAGTCTCTACAATGGTCTACTAAAAGAAAAACTGTTGTAATTTTAAAAAAAGTAGGCTGAAAAACTGCTCACAAAACTTTTTGAAATTTAGTAGATAGATAACTTTTACTCATCACAATAATCTAACTAAAAATGACTAATCAAGAAACAAAAACAGAAGAAAATAGTACTGCTAAAACCAGACAATTATTAGGAATGAAAGGTGCAGCAAGTGGAGAAACTAATATTTGGAAAATCCGCTTGCAATTAATGAAACCGATAACTTGGATTCCTTTAATCTGGGGAGTAGTTTGTGGAGCTGCATCTTCAGGAAACTACGGTTGGAATCTAGAAAGTGTATTACAATCTGCTACTTGTATGTTAATAGCAGGACCTTTGATGGCGGGTTATACACAAACTTTAAATGATTTTTATGACAAAGAAATAGACGCTATTAATGAACCTTATCGACCGATTCCTTCAGGTGCAATTTCTATTCCTCAAGTTGTGACTCAAATTCTAGTTTTGTTACTATCAGGGGTTGGCATATCATATCTTCTCGATTTGTGGGCAGGTCACGAATTTCCAATGATTACTATATTGTGTTTGTTCGGAGCATTTTTAGCTTATATTTATTCAGCACCTCCACTAAAGTTAAAACAAAATGGTTGGTTAGGAAATTATGCTTTAGGTTCTAGTTATATTGCTTTGCCTTGGTGGACTGGTCATGCTTTATTTGGAGAGTTAAATTTAACAATTGTAATTCTGACTTTGTTTTATAGTTTTGCTGGATTAGGAATTGCTGTAGTTAATGATTTTAAGAGTGTGGAAGGAGATGAAGAGTTGGGTTTAAAATCATTACCAGTTATGTTTGGCATTGGTACGGCGGCTTGGATTTGTGTATTAATGATTGATATTTTTCAAGCTGGAGTGGCAGCTTATTTAATTAGTATTCAAGAAAATTTGTATGCTGTAATTTTGCTATTGATGGTAATTCCTCAGATTACTTTTCAGGATATGTATTTTCTCAGAAATCCTCTGGAAAATGATGTGAAATATCAAGCAAGTGCCCAACCTTTTTTAGTATTAGGAATGTTAATTACTGGTTTAGCTCTGGGTCATGCAGGAGTTTAATTCAGTAAGAAGGAAGAAGGAAGAAGGAAGAAGGAAGAAGGTATTCATTTGAAAGGGGGGGAGGAAGAAGGAAGAAGGTTAAAAATTTTCTAATAGACATCTCCAAAAATTCAAAATCAAATCAATTATTTTTTCCTACTCCCTACTGTAAGGACGTTGCATGCAACGTCCCTACTTTTCTTAACTTTCAAAAGACAGAATAAACTCAATTTCATCGAATGACAAAAAAAACCAAAAAAGTCGATATTAGTAGTAAACGTCTCATTGGAATTGCCCCGAATCGTTGGGTAGAATGGGTGACAGAAATTACCAATATTACTATCGAAGAAATTATTTCTTCAGACTTTCAATGGGTAAGTCGAGAAGGGGATGTTTTGCTCAGTGTTTCTAGTCAAGAACATGGATAATTTCTGGTTCTGAATGAAATGCAATTAAGGTACAACACAGAAATGCCACGTCGGATGCGTGCTTATGCCGCATTAGCAGAAGAAAAGTACAAAAAACTTGTTTATCCGGTATTAATAAATATTCTCCAACCAAGAACAACCACAGAAATAGTAAATTGTTATGAATCAGAATTTTTGAATCTCAGAGCGTATCAAGACTATCGAGTTATTAACCTGTGGGAAATAGAAGCACAAACAGTTTTTCAACAACCTCTTCCTTCTTTACTTCCTTTTGTTCCTATTCTTAAAGGTGGAGGAGAAGAAGCAACTGTCAGACAAGCATTGCAACTTTTGCGGGAGGATGAACAACTTTTAGAATTAGAAAATTTACTAGCATTTTTTGCTACCTTTGTATTGACATACTCCCGACGTTGCCCTTACGGGACAACGCGGGATTCTTCAGTCTGGGAAACCCTGACCGCTGTTTAGACAGAGGTGATGTCCTCCCCCTGTGTTGGACCTTACAATAACAAAATGTACCTAGCTTGTCAAGGGCATATGAACGTTTAGCTTATGAAGGTATCCGAATCTTGGCCCTGGCTTGACCATACGACGCTAAAGGTGCGGGAGAGCGCGGGACTTCCCGCCAGGGAAGTTAAAGACCGAAATAGTACAACAAATAATGAGGTGGGATATGGCAGTTTTACAAGAATCTCCCTGGTATCAACAAATCTTACAAGAGGGAGTAGTAATTGGCGAACAAAGGGGTGAACAAAGAGGAATACTTTCTGGAATAGAACTAGGATTAGAATTGAAATTTGGGGAATTAGGAAAAGAGATATTTTCAGAGATTAATGCTATTGAAAATATTCAGGTTTTAGAAACAATTCTCGCCTCTCTCAAAACTGTGGAAACTATCGAACAATTAAGGCAAATTTATCAAAATAGGGAGTAGTTAGAATAATTACACAGGTTATCAGGAGTCAGAAGTTCCGTAAGTGTTCCTTAAATCTTGATATATGACATTGATTTGTCTAAACTCGCCCCCCACGCGGAAGCAGTCAAAAAATTGTAGGGGCGGGTTTTTTCCGTTATCAGTTATCAGTAGCTATGATTCGTCCGGTTTTTGAGGGTATCAGATGCAACTCTTTCTATGGCGATCGCGAACGCTGAATAGATAGACTATTCCTTCTGTTTTGTTATTCTCTTTGGGATTTTTCTGTACCAAGCAGGTGTTTATCAATCACGCTGTAGTAGTTTCCAGATTGAGTTCGCGATCGATACCGCTCATATTCTTGCGCGTGAATTTCGGATAATCTAAGTGTATCAAAAAGCGATCGCTCCCAATACCTTTATAAATGAACAATTAATGTTCTAGAAATTGTAATTGACAAAAATTTACCCCAATCAAACTTAGGCTAGGTACGATGAAAATTAAAGGCTGACAAAATTACTCAAAGCACTGATAGATAAACGGTTGAGCATTTTCAACCAGAGACTTACGGAAAGAGGAATGTTCGCGGGTGTTGAAAATAGTAAGGAAGATTTACTTAAAGGAAATATTCTTTGTATTACAGACTCAGAAGACTTACGGAAACGATGTTACCGATCGATGAAGATTTGATGAAATTGGCAAAATGCTGTTGACAGTAGGGGGGGGTGGGAGAGAATAGAATGAATGAGAGAACAAGAAATACAACACACAAGAGATAAAAATAATGATGAATTTGAAGAAAACTATTTTTTTGTCAATTGCTACTGGCGCTGGCGCTGCTCTTTCCTTTTCCTTTGCCAGTCTGTTTGCCAGCTCTGAAGCCCATGCATTTAGTATAATTCGTGAAAATGGAGATACGGGTGCAGTAACCAGAATAGAGGGGTTAAGTGTTGAGGTTGAGGGGGTAGCGACTTTATATGATGTATCTTTGCTTGGAGGATCTGCTGTGGATGTGTACGGAGATACTTTCGACTTTATGACGTCGGACTTCGCTGAAGCTGCGGCTGCAGCGGTGATAGAGGCTCTAGGAGAAGACGAATGGACCGGGATAAGGAGTGGACTCAAACGTGATGGGGTGCATGTGGGATACGGAGATATCGGAGTTGATATGAACGTAATAGTAGATAAAGATTCCGCTGTGCGCAGCGACTCTTTATTTTCTCTAGAGCTATTTACACTCCAACGGTTAAATGGTGTAGTATCAGAAGGTAGTGCAAAGTGGGCGAAGTTCGAGGAGGCGCAAAGAGGAGGGACAGCATCAACTCCTGAACCCAACCTAATTTTTGGTTTTATCACACTAAGCGGTTTAATGCTAGGTAACAATGCTAGGAAGAATAAAAGCTAGAAAGAAGAAGAGAGGGGAGTTTTCTTCAGTTATCAGTTATCAGGAGTCAGGAGACAGGAGTTAACCCACCCCTCGCCCCTCCCCCTCCCAGGAGGCAGGGCTGTTTCATTCTCACTAAGCGTGTAGAATTATAGAGTAAAGAGCAGATTTATTGATGTAAATTGGCCAATATGCCAGTATATGAAAATATATGGAAAAAAGCCTCATTGATTACCTCAAA
>NZ_JAAHGO010000280.1 GCF_010672455.1 Okeania sp. SIO2C9
TGTAGCAAACATAAGGGAAATTGATATAAACCGCCACCAATTCAAGCCACAATTGTCAGTTTTAGTTTATGTTCCCTAATCTTCTCGAAGCAACGAAAAATTACTGGCGCAAACTAGATGAGTTAGAAGCTGCTTATCAGCAAGGCAAAATCCCCCTAGAGGAAGTTGACGTTAGAGTGGCTGAGTTGATAAAAGAACTTGCTATTGAACGCCGCGCCGCTTTTACTTATTTCCGTCACAGTTGCCAGCATTGGCTGACGACACAAAGAGAGACTCTCATCGGTTTGGCCGTTTTGGCTCTCGTCACTTATGCTTGGGTATTGAACAGTCTAACGTTTTAAATTCCCAATTCCTCTCTTCAGATTTATTAATTTTCTTTGTCGGAAAAGCCATCAGAGATGCCCTAACAAACGGAAGGGGCGTAAATACTGCAGCCTTGACATACGTTTATAGCCAGTGTCACGGCTAATTCCTAGATTTTTGAAGACTGTAGCGACGGGTGTCAGGTCTTCTTGGGGCGGTTCTTGAGAGTTTGTCAGGGCATCAGTTGGGGGGTTTGTCAGCCCTGATGATGAGTTTGTCAGCTCTGACATCAACTGTGTATCTGATTGAGAAAAATTTTTTTCGTTCCCCTTATTAAGGGCTTTTTTATTTTTTTTTCTTGACCGCTGTCATACTTTCTCCCTGACACTTGATGGTTTGTAAGCTCTAATTGTCAGTCTGTCAGCTCTGGTTGTCAGTCTCAGCAGGGCTGACAGTCTACCCCATTGCAACAGTTGTCAGGCTGACAATCAACCGTGATTCTACAGATTTCAATTACTTTTGGATTTTTGGGTCTGACAATCTATTCTTTCCACACCGAAGAGCGTTTTTTATATTTAGAGTACAGCTAACCTTACAGTCTTAAAGCTCTGAGAAAGTAGCAGTAAAGTCAATAACCAGAATTACATCATTGCAGCATTAACTTTATAGTTCCCAACGCCAAGCACTAAACTTTATCCCTAGCTTTCCTATCTTCACTGGTGTCAACCTCAAATACATAGCTGCAATACTTGTGGTTGATGAAGTTACATGCTGTTCCAATCCACACACTCATTTAGTCTTCCTGACACTAACCACAAGTATT
>NZ_JAAHGO010000281.1 GCF_010672455.1 Okeania sp. SIO2C9
TCCAGCGATTCCCTGACATTTAAGCAGGTGTGCGATGCGGTATTAAAGGTAGTACCAGCGACAATGCGAAAATATGCTACCAAATCAGTTCCACTAATCTTGAGTGAGTGCAATAATTGTGGGATAAGCGATCGCGCTCAAATTGCTTACATTTTAGCGACAGCAGAGCATGAGTCACATTTAGGTCAATGGATGACAGAGTTTGCATCAGGTTCTCGCTATGAAGGAAGACGTGATTTGGGCAATACTCAACCAGGAGATGGCAAGCGTTATAAGGGTATAGGTTACACCCAATTGACAGGGCGTACAAACTATCAGCGTTGGAGTGATAAACTCGATATTGATTTAGTTTCTAATCCAGAGCAAGCTGCTCAACCACAAATTGCTGCCAGAATCATGGTACAAGCCATGAAAGAAGGCTCATTTACTGGTGCGGGTTTAGACAACTATATTAATGGTTCTAAGCATGATTTTCGTAATGCCCGACGCATTATTAATGGCCTAGACAGAGCCGATCAAATTGCTAACATTGCCCAGAGATATTATTCTGTTATTTCTTGAGATTATTATATGATTAACCATTCCCGTCGCTACAGCATCAATGTCCATCGTGCTTCTGAAGGAGCTGTAGTTCTTAGCATCTCCCTCGATTTAGAAATGTCTCCTGAATGTGCTCAAGTTATCTCTGAGGATTTGCGTACTGCCGCTTTGCAAACTAATGAAGGTAGATTACTGGAAGCAATTGCTAGAACAGATGCTGAGGTGATTAACCTAATTGCTAATGAATTAGAGATTGCAACCAAGCAGCCTTGGGGTGATTAATAAGTAATAATTTATAGCAGGAGGCAGGAGGAAAAGCCAAGTTATATCTGAGTTTGGGACTTTCTTAATGTCTTAACCGCCTTGGTAATTGCTATATAAGTAATAAGTTATAAGTTATAAGCTATAGGTAATAAGTAAAATGATATACTGCTGCGATAAATGAAAATTAACTAACTATAATTACCTATGACTAAACACTATGTTGTTTTTACTAGAAAGGTTATTCCTCAAGTAAATAAATCTAACTTGGTTTGGGCAGCTCATACAGCAAATGCTGCTGCTAATTTAGGTTATTCAAC
>NZ_JAAHGO010000282.1 GCF_010672455.1 Okeania sp. SIO2C9
TCTTAACTACTTAGCCTCAATTACAATCTCTCCAGTCATTCCTGCCTCTGTGTGTCCTGGGATAGAGCAATGGAGTTGGTAGGTTCCAGGTTTCATTGGTACCAATACCCACTCTGCCTCTCCTCCTGGCTTTAGTTCTAGCTCGTGGATTGCTCCTTTAACTTCTACTTTGCCAGCTTCAACTTTTTGACTCCAGCTAGCGTCGGCAAAGTCTTTGGCAGTGAAGTAGTGCTTTTGGGCACTGGGGTTGTCCAGCAGTAATTTGTAGCGAACACCAGAAATAAACTTCAATTCTCTAGGGACAAATTTCAATTCATTAGCGCTATTGCCAAGGCTGACTTTTACTTCAGTTGGCGGTTGACGCAGTAAATTTTGGTTACTACTGGGAGATGGGGCTGCTATTGCCGAAGCTGGTAAAAAGAAAACTGCTGCAATTATTAATCCTAAGATTAATCCTAGCCATTGATTTAACCATCTGCCTTGCCATTTTTTGCTCATCGAGTCAATTAGCTGCATGATTGTTATGACAAAATTTAATATCGAAGATTATAGCGGGGGCTTCCTAGCTTAGCAACGCTTAATAACTCGACTTTCGGAGGTTACTCTCTTGGGAATTCTAGACACTTGCCTAGATTTAATCGTGTTTAATTCAAACGCTGGTAGAGGGATAGTCTGATTAGCTACCCCTGCTTAAGACGATAAATTAAGAAAGCAAAATTCTAACCATAAGGAATTGTATAGCAAAGGCGCAAAAGAGGTTTTAACCTTTATTTTTGATGATCATGACATCTATGATCTTGATGGCTATTTCTTCGGATATTCCCAAAGCGCTATAGAGTTGATTTAAAAGCGCCTCTTCCTCTTCTGTTACCTCTCCATCTGCTAGAGCAATATCGGTTGCCATAGCAAAAGCTGTCTCTTTTAGGTCATGTGGGATTGAGGCAATGGCTGTATTAAGTAAGGTGTCAACACCTTGCCGCTGGAGGAGGTTTAGAAGTTGATCAAACATCTTTTTCATAACATCACCTGGATAGCTCCTGAATAACTGCATTCGAGATAGTGCAGTACCAACGGCTAGCCTCTCAGCATCAGCAGCATAACCGTCAGCAGCAATCA
>NZ_JAAHGO010000283.1 GCF_010672455.1 Okeania sp. SIO2C9
CTACCAAGGGAAAATTCTTGATTAATTATTACCTGAATAATTGGAAACCAAAATAAGGGAAGGCTTAAGAGCTGATTCATTAAGAAAATCTAAAGAAAGCTACATAAGAGTGAAACATAGTTTTATGATCAATGATATTCTGGATATAATTGTGACTAATGAGCCGTATACCTGCGATCGCTAACCCTCAACGTAAGCCATACCCAAGTGATCTGAGTGATTTAGAGTGGGAAATACTCAAGCCTTTGCTACCTAAACCAAAAGGGTTTGGTCATCCCATTGAAGTGGATTTAAGAGAGATTATCAACGGCGTATTTTATGTACAACGGACTGGATGTCAGTGGGAAATGATGCCCCATGACTTACCCCCGTACACAACTGTATATAGGTATTGTCAGAAATGGCAACGTCGTGGTATATGGGAGCAAATGCATGCTCAAGTCCGCCAAAAACTGAGAACTCAACTAGAAAGAGATCAAGATTCTAGTGTGGCGATCGCTGATTCTCAGTCAGTCAAAACAACAGAAAAAAGGGCTCTGTCTATGGCTTCGATGGTGGAAAAAAGGTTAAAGGGCGTAAGCGCCATATAGTTGTAGACTCTCAAGGCTCACGGGGTGACAAGCGCCTCAAAACTATTGCTGAATAAGCTTTTGAAGAATTAAACCTCTATAAAAAATCTTGATTTTTATTGCTAAATAATGATAATCATTTTCAGAGAATGGGTAGGGACGCGGAGCGTCCCTACCCATTCTCCCCCAATTCAACTTGATTTTTCTGTCAACATAATCGTCATAAATCACATTTTATGGTAAAAAAAGTCGGTCTACTTCAATCAACAGACCGACAAATATGGATTTAATATTATTCTTTGAATCACATTTTAAACAATATTTGACTCCAACTCAAGCCCAAACTTTAAAAATGTTAGTTTGGTTGTTGACTGTCCAAAAAACAGTAAAAATAGAAAGGTTAGCCGCTTGTTCTCCTTTGCCCATTAAATATCAAAGCCGTCGCCGTCACATTCAAAGCTTTTTAAGATTCTTTTCTTTAAGCCTTCCCTTATTTTGGTTTCCAATTATTCAGGTAATAATTAATCAAGAATTTTCCCTTGGTAA
>NZ_JAAHGO010000284.1 GCF_010672455.1 Okeania sp. SIO2C9
TGAACAATCCTTGCGACAAGAAGTTAAGCCATTTCTTGATAAACTGGCTCAAAATGAAGAAACTACTCGCCAAGCTCAACATAATATTAAGCGAATTATTCAGAATTATCCGAAGTTAAAAAGTCGCTTAAGGAAGGCTTTGGAGGTGGGAGGTCAAGAGGTTTTAAAGGAGATATTTTATCACCCTGTAATTAAAATTCCTACTAAGATGATTGAGGCTTGGATTAATGAAGATTAATAAATTTTAGAGGGTTAATTGAAATCTTAGTTTTGAGACTTACGTCAATTACAATGAATTCCATCTGCTTATAGCTGAAGGCAGCAGCTTTACGATATAAGTAAATAATGTCATTCTAATGGTTCTCAAGATTGAACTACTTGATAGTTTTAAGCATGTCCCCTTAGACTTTACTAGAGCAAAATTTAATCTCATTGAAGCCTAGTAAAAGTTATGGATATCGAGCTAGAGAAACTTAAAAAAATTGTTAGAGAAGGACAGTTTGGAGCTCTCACCTTAGATACCTCGATTTTTGATGCACAAGGTTTGAAACTGGAGTCAGGATTGCTAAGGCAGTTAGAACAGTTTCAAGATAATTCTACAAGACTGATTCTTTCTGAAGTAGTTAGGGAGGAAGTATTATCACACCTTACAATGAAAGTGAAAGAGGCACAAAAGTTAATTGAAAAGTCTCTGAAACAAGCCAAGGAGCATTTGCGCGTTGAGCCTCAGCATCTTGAAGATATAAAAAAGTTACTTTGTTATGAGCGTAAAGCACAGGAAATTGCGTCTGAGCGATTTAGTCAGTTTGTAAAGCTTACATCTCTAGAAATAGTTGAAGCCCAAGACTATGTAATGGTTAGTGATTTAATACAAAGGTACTTTAAAGCCAAGCCGCCATTCTCGGAAACAGGTAAAAAGAAAAATGAATTTCCTGATGCTATTGCTTTGATGTCTTTGGAGAGATGGGCGAATAAAAACCAAACCAAGATTATTGTTGTAACGTCTGATCAAGACTGGAAAAACTTTTGCCAGGATTCCGAAAGTCTTGTTGCTATTGATGATTTTGCAGAATCTTTAGGGCTATTTCAACTTCAAGATGCTGATGACATCTGTA
>NZ_JAAHGO010000285.1 GCF_010672455.1 Okeania sp. SIO2C9
TGCCTCAAGTTACTAGGGCGATTTTTGTCTTTGGCAATTGTCGCCCTAGGTATTGACTTAATTTGGGGCTATACGGGGCTATTAAGTTTAGGACATGGCATATTTTTTGCCCTCGGTGGCTATGCCTTAGCAATGCACTTGAAATTACAACTTCCTCAAGGACAGTTACCGGAATTCTTCACTCTCTATGGAGTCGAGCAACTACCTTGGTTCTGGAAGCCTTTCTATTCTTTTCCTTTTACCCTCGCCGCCATTATCTTAATACCCAGTATGGTTGCAGGATTGTTGGGTTATCTGGTGTTACGCAATCGGATTAAAGGAGTTTACTTCTCAATTTTAACCCAAGCAGCATTATTAGTTTTCTTCAATTTCTTCAACGGTCAGCAAGAGCTAATTAATGGTACTAATGGTCTCAAAACAAACACAGATAAAATTTTCGGCTTGTTGGCTGGTTCCTCAACAGCCCAGTTAGCTTTATATGAATTTACTATAGTATTTTTGATAGCTGCTTATGCCCTATGCCGATGGCTTACTAGTGGTCGTTTTGGTCGTTTGTTAATGGCGATTCGGGATGATGAGAGCAGAGTACGTTTTTCTGGTTATAATCCCACTACCTTTAAAGTACTTGTCTTTGCCATTTCTGGAGGTATAGCTGGGATTGCTGGAGCACTTTATAGTGTCCAAACAGGAATTATTACTCCTAAGGCAATGGATGTGGCATTCTCGATTGAGATGGTAATTTGGGTTGCAGTGGGAGGTAGAGCCAGTTTAATAGGAGCGATTTTAGGAACTTTGATAGTAAGATATGGTAGAACTATTTTAAGTGAACAGTTTCCAGAAGTTTGGTTATTTTTTCAAGGAGCACTACTGCTGTTAGTTGTAACTGTACTTCCTGATGGTATTGTGGGATGGTTACGTTTTCAAGCACTGCAGCAAGTGCGATCGCTTTTAGGACTTCGACGGCAGGTTATTACCTATCCTAGTTTAGAGGAAGATCCAGAAATACAGCGAGAAAGGGAAGAAATTGGTTCTTAACCTGTTATCCATTAAAAGTTCACAACAACAAGGCAGAAGCCAGAACGCAGAAGGCATAAGGGACAACAGTTTGGG
>NZ_JAAHGO010000286.1 GCF_010672455.1 Okeania sp. SIO2C9
TTAAAAATCCAGGTCAAAGCGTCGTCGGTGACGCGGTATGACAGCTTGGCCAGGAGCTGTACGTCCCACAAAGGAATGGGCTGGATGCAAAGATTATGGTTCGGCGTCGCCGGCCCCAAACAGCCGATCCTGGGGACCGAACTATCGGGTATCGTATCAGATACAGGCAAAGGGGTGACCACATTGAAAAAAGGAGACAGGGTTTTCGCTTTTCCCGGCGTGTCCATGGGAGCCAATGCGGATTACATCTGCCTGCCGGAATCCCAGGCAACCCACATGCCCGCCAATATGACGTTCATAGAAGCCGCCGGCGTTCTCCAGGGAGGCTTGACGGCCTTCGAGTTCCTGAAGCAGGCGGAAATTCAGAAGGGCCAGTCCCTGCTGGTTCTGGGCGCTTCCGGCGGCGTAGGCATTTATGCGGTGCAGATCGCCAAAAAGCTGTTCTCCGCAGAGGTTACGGGAGTGTGCAGCACGGAAAAAATCTCTTTCGTCAAACACTTGGGTGCAGATACGGTGATTGATTACACCAAAGAAAACATTATGGACAGCTCTGAAAAGTTCGACATCATATTCGATACTTATGCGGTCAGCTCCTTCAGGTCCCACAGACTGCTCAAACCCGGGGGAACCTACCTTTTCGCCACATTTGGATTGAAGCAAATCGCCCATATTCTGATGCTGAAACTTTTTTCGTCCTACAAAGCCTTATCGCCCCTGGTCAAAGAAACAAATGAAGATCTGGTCAACCTGAAAAATCTCATCGAGTTGGGCGTCATTAAAACGTATACCGACAGGACCTACCCGCTGGAGCAGGCCGGCGAAGCTCATCAATATATGGAATCGGGCCATAAAAAAGGAAACATCATCCTGACGCATCATTGATTCCTATCGCAATAATGATGCTTTTGTCTTCAGGCAAAAAAAGAAAGCTTGTGCACAAGGATGCTGATACAATACAACAGAACGGAGAGATATAATGCACTGTGAAATTGAAGATTTTAACAAAAACCGCCTGGCTGAAGCCGCATCCTTATTACAGCATCATCAAAAGCGCCATTTGCATAGGATGGGAGACCAGATAGTCCTGAACGAGGAACAATGCCGAAGG
>NZ_JAAHGO010000287.1 GCF_010672455.1 Okeania sp. SIO2C9
TTGCGTGGGATTTGAATTCTCCGCGTCTGGAGCGTCTGCTTAATTATTTCCCCACGCCTTTTTTCGCTTATCTCCCTAATATAGCAGTACGTATTAAGGCTAGAACAAGCTAAATCGCTAAAACTTTGTCACAGTCAACTTCTGCCTTCTGCCTTGCGCGTAGCGCTATACCTGGGAAAATTAATTTAACATTTTGTTGTTGTCGGGAATAGAGAATACTATCAGCAAAAAAAAAGCATCCATATTACTAATATGAATGCCCCGAGTTCTCTCTAGATGTAGACCAGAATACAGTGTTTAATGGTAACGATGCGACTGAAATTGAATAGGAAGACTTGACCTGATTGTGATGTTAAATAAGACTCGCTCAACTCAACACTTTAATTGTGCTTTTTTTTAAAAAAATACACCAGTGAAGATAGGAAATTTAAGATATTTTTTATCCAGTCAGAGTTGAGAAGTGAACATTTATCAATGCTCATTAACCAATAAAACACTTAGGGCAATTATTTTTCTAGTACAATGGGAATGGTAAAGTGGAAGCGACTGCCTTGCTTTTTACCAGCCGAAGTAGCCCAAATTTTTCCGCCAATGCCTTGAATAATTTGGCGACAAATAGCCAAACCAATACCAGTGCCGCCAGCAGTACGTCGCAGAGCATCTTCCTCCTGATAAAAATAGCTAAATATTGCTTCTAGCTGACTGGGTGCAATGCCCCGACCTGTATCAGCTATAATCACTTCTAGCATCGGACTAGGTACGTCTGCTTGAGTTGTCTCAACATTAAAATCGTACAACAGAGCTTGAATCGTTACTTCCCCACTAGCAGCTGTGAACTTGCAGGCATTATCTATAAGTTTAGTTAAAACCTCTACAAGCTTGTCTCCATCGGCTCGAATTGGAGGCAGTTGAGAAGGCAATTCAACTTTAATTTGGGGTAATTGTTTTTGCTCAGGGTTGTTTGTCAAACCACTGAGGACTAAATCTAGGGCTTGTTGGAGTTCAAGAGATTCTGGGCGATGGTATACTTGCCCGTGTTCTAATCGAGAGAGTGTGAGAAAATCTTGAATCAGTTGGCGCAGGCGCTCGACGTCCTTGAGAGCAAT
>NZ_JAAHGO010000288.1 GCF_010672455.1 Okeania sp. SIO2C9
TCACACTTATATCTTTGTAGTTGATCTCAGCAATAAGAGATTTAAAATTCCAAATGATACCATACTTTGAATTACATTCAATTGTTAATTATGCAAAATCAGGCCACTAATTATGCAGTATCGTAATACAATCGATTCATTGAAAATTTAAACTTGTCTTTATGTCAATTTTGATATACGGTGTTAATGGTGACGGGAGTTGATATTAAGTTTTTCTATTGATTCTTTGTCTTGCTGCTGGTATTCACTCCAGAAGAACAAAACCACTAAGCCTGACAAAAGAATCAACCAAATTTGATATTACCTCCAAAGCTTATCTGTGGCTTTAAACATCAAAGAAGGCACTGAAATCTGATATTTTGGAATTTAATAGGCATTTCATTTCATGGATAAGTTAGAGCAAAAACTTCGTCAGCTAATTACCGAAATTTGCACTCATCCACTCAAAAGCTCAGAGCGCCAGCAAAAACTGAGCCAAGTTTGGATATTGGTAATCAAATCTGGCAAACTATGGAGAGAAAACACACCTTACTACAATGATGCTCTTCAACAGATGTGGGAATATTGCTGTCAGCATCCGGAAGAATATGAGCCTAGTATCAAAAATGTTACTACTTGGCTAAACGACAATCTCAAAAAACAATTGAGAAATCTACGAGATGCTCAAAAAAGGAACAAAAATCGGTTGCTAACAATTATCCAGACACAGGAAGGACAAGTTATTGATCCTACAAACAATATACCAGCCCGCCCTGATATTGATCCAGTTCTAGAAGTATGGGAGGCAACCCTAAATTGGGTTAAATCAGATCCAGACGGGATTTTACGTAAAACTTGTTTCCGGAAACGCTCTGAAGTCAATGCCCAAGTCCTAATCCTACGGCGACTACCTCCCGAGACTCCCTGGCAAACAATTGCTACTGAATTTCAGCTTACTTCTTCCGAGAGCAAAGACTTGCCCAAGTTTTATAGCCGTAAATGTCTACCACATTTGCGAAGATTTGGTGTATCTTTAGGATACATCAACGAATCAAAAACTTATGCTAACAAAGGTAGAGTCAGTACCTGCCTAAAGCAAGCATCATGATTGCTAAGACCCA
>NZ_JAAHGO010000289.1 GCF_010672455.1 Okeania sp. SIO2C9
TCTAGTGAATACCGACAAACACACCTGTCTGACTACCTGCTAAAGAGGTTGGTGCAATTCCGGCGTGTTCGAGAGCTTCCCAACTTACTTCTAGAAGTAAACGTTGTTGTGGATCTAAGCTTGCTGCTTCTCGTGATGCCATCCGAAAAAATTCGGCATCAAACTTTTCGATTTCATCAGTATCTAAGAAAGCCGCAGAACGCACATAAAACTTGCCTGGTGTAGGTAATGGATCATAGTATCTCTCAAGATCCCAGCGAGAAGAGGGAATATCTTGAACCGCATTTACCCCATTACGCAACAATTGCCAAAATGCTTCTGGAGTATCAGACTTTCCTGGAAAACGACATCCCATCCCAATGATTGCGATTGGTTCCCTATGACGATTTTCTAGAAGATCAGACTCATGGTTAGGATAAGCAGTTTTATTCATGATTGAATTTCTTGAAAAGGGTAAAGGCATCCCAATTAGGTTCAAAAGGAAGGGAAAGAGGGTGTAGGGTGTGGGGTGTAGGGTGTAGGGGGTGAGCGAAAAAAAGAGTGGGTGAAGGAGTAAACAGACGCGATGACGCGATGACGCGGTGACGCGGAGAATTCAAATTCCAACCAAAATTTCGCTCACCCGGGTGTAGGGTAAATAACCCTCTTTAATGCTTGATGATGAAAAAATTTTTCATCGGGACTGCCTTGCTAATCATCCGGTGACGCTAATTTACGGAGTATGTAGGCTTTGATATGGTCAACTGTTGCAAAGTTTTTTAATACGAATTCTTCAGGTTCCCAAACAATACCAACTTCATCCTCGACAAAGCGAACTAATCGAAAGATGTCCATTGAGTCAATGATCCGTTGCTCAATTATCTTTGAGTCGTTGGTTAGAACTAAGTCCGGTTGGTCATAGGCCAACTCTTCGGTGATAAACTCTTTGAGCATTTTTTCAATTTTTTCTTCGGTAATTGTATTATTTTTTGTTATCGTTGTGTTTGCTGACATAACTTAATTTTATCTATTTTTCCAGTTGAAGTTTGGGGCAAAGAACTACGAAACTCAAAGGAATCGGGAACCATATATTTGGGAAGCCGCTGCCCACAAAAAGA
>NZ_JAAHGO010000029.1:0-70853 GCF_010672455.1 Okeania sp. SIO2C9
GTCCGAAGGCAATCGTTTGTGTAAAAGTTAGCGTGGATATCTACAGGATAATTTAAGTTTTTTTCTTGCCTGTTGCCTGTTGCCTGTTGCCTGTTGCCTGTTGCCTGTTGCCTGTTGCCTGTTGCCTGTTGCCTGTTGTCTGTTGCCTATTTACTATACAATACCGATGCTACCGGACATGATATAACTGATAATTTTTATTGTTAATTAAGGGCAAAAAAATTGAAAAATTATCTGAATATTTCCATATTATTAATAATTCAACCAATTCAAAACTTTCTCATATTCAAAATGATCACAATATTTTTGTATGGCTTCAGCTAGAGAATTATCTGATTGGCGAATTGTCGTGATTGTATTAGCAATTCCTGCTAAATTTCCCGTCAGTAAAGCATCTCTTAACTGTACTTTTAATTCTTCAGATAATACACTCACTTTTTCTTGAATAGATTCCAGGGTTTCTTCCTTTTTCTTTTGTTGAGGTTTACTCTCAATCTCCTCATACACATAGCGCACTCCTAAATATTCTTCCATCTTGTTCAAGATATCTGCTTCGCGAAATGGCTTTCTCATAAAATCATCGCACCCTGCTGATAAAACTACTACTTTTTCTTCTTCCAATACACTCGCTGTCAGAGCAATTATTGTTGTTGCTTGTCCTTTGGTTGTAGCTTTGATCTGTTTTGTGGCTTCATATCCATCCATCACTGGCATCCGCATATCCATCCAAATTAAGTTAGGTTGCCAATCATCCCATATTTCTATTGCTTGTTGACCATTAATAGCTTCTTTGAGTTCAAATCCAAGAGGAGAAAGCAGCTTAATTAATAATTGACGATTGAGAGGTTTATCATCCACGATTAAAATTCGATATTTTGGTTGATTTGGTTCCAGGGCAATAATACGACGTTGGGGAATTTGGGTCTCAACAACATCGCTTTCGCTGACAATGCTAGCTTTGATTTCAAAGGTAAATATCGTTCCTTTGTTAAGTCTGGAGCTAACATGAATGTCTCCCCCCATCAGTTGGACAAATTTACGAGAAATTGGTAATCCTAATCCCGTTCCTTCTTGAGCTTGTTTTCCTGTTTCAGTTTGAGTGAAGGCTTCAAAAAGTTTGTCTAACTCTTCTGCTGCAATTCCAGCTCCAGTATCTTCAACTTCAAAAATAATTTTGCTAGGATTAGATGGAGGAAATTTTTGAGCAACTCTGAGAGAAACTCCTCCGTCTGAAGTAAATTTAATCCCATTATTAATAATATTAATCAAAACCTGACGTAATTTCAGTTCATCGGTGCAAATATATTGAGGAACATCATTAGTATGTTCGACTAAAAGTTGTAAGCCTTTTTCTTGTGCCTTCAGGTAGAGCATATCTTCAATATCATTGAGCAAGCGATGGAGGTCAAAGTTTTTCTGATTGAGAGTAATGCGTCCGGCTTCAATTTTAGAAAGATCGAGGACATTGTTAATTAAAGTCAGAAGGTGTTCCCCACTGCGACTAATAATACTAATATTTTCAATATGCTCTTGGGGAAGAGTTTGGGAACGAGTCATGATTTGAGCAAAACCGAGAATTGCATTTAAAGGAGAACGTAACTCATGACTCATATTGGCAATAAAAGCACTTTTAGCATGGTTAGCTTGCTGGGCAGCTTTTTCAGCTTCTTTGTAACGGGTAATATCTTGAAAAATACCAATAATTCCTATCACTCTACCCTGAACATCATAGAGTGGGACTTTACTCGTTTCCAACCAACCTTGTTTGCCATCCCCTTGTGTTATCGGTTCAACAATTCCCAATTCCGGTTTTCCAGAATCCATTACCCGGCGATCGCTCTTAATATAAAAGTCTGCTTCTTCCCTACTCCAGGACATTTCATCGTCGGTTTTGCCCACAATCTCCTGACGTGTCATGCCAGCCACCGAGGCAAAACTCTGGTTACACCCCAGATAAACATTTTCTCGATCTTTCCAAAATATAGATTGGGGAATATTGTCGATCACCAGGTTAAGCAACTGTTGCGACTCTGATAATTCTTGAGTCCGCGCCTCTACTTTCTGCTCTAGGTTTTGAGAGTAGTCTTGCAATTCTTTAAACGACGCTTGTAGCTGTAAAGCCATGTGGCTAAACGAGTCCGCTAACTGCCCCAATTCATCCCGGCGATTTGTAGGTAACGGTTCATCCCAGTGTCCGTCTGCCAAACGGTGAGCAACACGATTAAGATGTAATGTTGGTCGTACCACTACTGATTGGGCGAGCCACCAAACTAACGGTAAGGAAACTAGCAAAACAACTAGGAAAATTCCCCCCGCAACAGCTAATGCTCCCACTGCACTCTGAGTCACAGTAGTAGCATCCATCTCAATTACAAGAATACCGTCGGAACGCCCCAATTGACTTTTAATGGGGGCATAACCATACAAAACAAATTGACCTACACCATTAGCACGGATAGTAGTTTCGGTAATTGGAGTCTGGATTTCTGTCTTCTGCTGTAAGCGTGGTGGCAAATCCTGTGGTACATCTCCAAACTTGGCAAGGGGTTGCTTGAGATGTTGAGAATTTGGTGCATAATTTAAAACGACTCTGTAACTTCCATCTCGAAAGCGCAGGGTATAAAGACGAACAATATCTGGGTCTGAGGCTTGAATTTCCTTGAGTCGCCGCTGATTAACAGTGTAGTAAGCTGTATCAACATCTTCGGGGTCGTTGATTAAACCATGATAATCGCTGTCAATTTGACGAGCGGCCAAACTGGTTATCCCCAAGAGGCGGTCTTGCAGTGCGACTTGCTGGGATATCCGCAGTTGCCAATAGATTGTGATCGAAAGTGCGCCTGCTGTGAGAGCAATTAATCCCGAATAAGCGATAACCAGTTTGCTACTAAGATTCCAATAGTTCATAAAAATAGATATCTCTAGAAAATAGGGAATACTGACAATTTCTGTTCCGGTTTAGTAATTAGATTTTGGTGGAAGGCGGGAGGTAGAAGGTTTTCTACTCCAGAAAATAAGGAATAGGGTATAGGAGGAAATAATTGACAATTTCTGTTCCGGTTTAGTAATTAGATTTTGATGGAAGGCGGGAGGTAGAAGGTTTTCTACTCCAGAAAATAAGGAATAGGGTATAGGAGGAAATAATTGACAATTTCTGTTCCGGTTTAGTAATTAGATTTTGCTGGAAGGCGGGAGGTAGAAGGTTTTCTACTCCAGAAAATAAGGAATAGAGAATAGGGGGAAATAACTGACAATTTCTGTTCCGGTTTAGTAATTAGATTTTGATGGAAGGCGGGAGGTAGAAGGTTTTCTACTCCAGAAAATAAGGAATAGGGTATAGGAGGAAATAATTGACAATTTCTGTTCCGGTTTAATAATTAGATTTTGATGGAAGGCGGGAGTTAGAAGGTTTTCTACTCCAGAAAATAAGGAATAGGGTATAGAGGGAAATAACTGACAATTTCTGTTCCGGTTTAGTAATTAGATTTTGTTGGAAGGCGGGAGGTAGAAGATTTTCTACTCCAGAAAATAGGGTATAGGGTATAGAGGGAAATAACTGACAATTTCTGTTCCGGTTTAATAATTAGATTTTTATGGAAGGCGGGAGTAGAAGGTTTTCTCCTCCAGAAAATAGGGTATAGGGTATAGGGGGAAATAATTGACAATTTCTGTTCCGGTTTAATAATTAGATTTTTATGGAAGGCGGGAGTAGAAGGTTTTCTACTCCAGAAAATAGGGTATAGGGTATAGGGGGAAATAATTGACAATTTCTGTTCCGGTTTAATAATTAGATTTTTATGGAAGGCGGGAGTAGAAGGTTTTCTCCTCCAGAAAATAGGGTATAGGGTATAGGGGGAAATAATTGACAATTTCTGTTCCGGTTTAGTAATTAGATTTTGGTGGAAGGCGGGAGAGAAAATAAGGAATAGGGTATAGGGGGAAATAATTGACAATTTCTGTTCCGGTTTAATAATTAGATTTTTATGGAAGGCGGGAGTTAGAAGGTTTTCTACTCCAGAAAATAAGGAATAGGGTATAGAGGGAAATAACTGACAATTTCTGTTCCGGTTTAGTAATTAGATTTTGTTGGAAGGCGGGAGTAGAAGGTTTTCTCCTCCAGAAAATAGGGTATAGGGTATAGAGGGAAATAACTGACAATTTCTGTTCCGGTTTAGTAATTAGATTTTTATGGAAGGCGGGAGTAGAAGGTTTTCTCCTCCAGAAAATAGGGTATAGGGAATAGAGGGAAATAACTGACAATTTCTGTTCCGGTTTAATAATTAGATTTTTATGGAAGGCGGGAGGTAGAAGGTTTTCTCCTCCAGAAAATAGGGTATAGGGTATAGGGGGAAATAATTGACAATTTCTGTTCCGGTTTAGTAATTAGATTTTGATGGAAGGCGGGAGTAGAAGGTTTTCTCCTCCAGAAAATAGGGTATAGGGTATAGGGGGAAATAATTGACAATTTCTGTTCCGGTTTAGTAATTAGATTTTGATGGAAGGCGGGAGTAGAAGGTTTTCTCCTCCAGAAAATAGGGTATAGGGTATAGGGGGAAATAATTGACAATTTCTGTTCCGGTTTAGTAATTAGATTTTGATGGAAGGCGGGAGTAGAAGGTTTTCTCCTCCAGAAAATAGGGTATAGGGTATAGGGGGAAATAATTGACAATTTCTGTTCCGGTTTAGTAATTAGATTTTGGTGGAAGGCGGGAGAGAAAATAAGGAATAGGGTATAGGGGGAAATAATTGACAATACATGATATTAGAGATAACTTTTAACTTTTAACTTTTAACTTTTAACTTTTAACTTTTACCTTTTAACTTTTAACTTGCGCGTAGCGCATAGCGCTAACGTTCCAATCCTAAACTCTTCTGGTAGAATGTTTTTTGGGAATCTCGTCCCATTTCATCGGTGAGATTCTCCCATTCCTGAGTAATCTTCGCCATAGCTTCATCCCGGTTAATCTTCCCCGCGAGAAAGTCTGAAACTGCTGCATCTAGTAGTTCTCTCTGATAATTGTAGTTTCTGGGAATAGTCAAATCCAACACCATATTGGGACTGTTGAGACTAGCGCCAATTGCCCCCAAGTAGGTGCTAGCCACTGCGGGGGTCATACCTGCTGCTATCCAGTTCTGAGAATCAGAAAACTGTGAAATACGATAGGGGTTCATACCCGATCGCCCATTTGTTACATCTATATTGGAGCGATCAGGCTGGCTAATATAAGAAATAAAGGCTGCTGCTGCTGCTTGAACTTCGGGTTCTGCTGCCGTATTAATCGTTCCGACCCAACCAATGGCTGCTGTAAAAGGGGCATGGTTTACCCCATTAATTGCAAACGGACAGGTAAATTTATCGCATTGTACTAATTCTCCAGTCTCCCAATTGAGGACTTCGGTAGACCCTGGCATAATGGTAGTACCAAATTTATCTTTAACCTTTGACCCTGGTAAGAGTGCTAATGTCCCAATATCTCCATGATCCATAGATAAAGCACAGCGACCGGAAACAAAGGCTTGACGACCGTCGTTCAACCCCCACTCCATTTCATCAGGAGCGCCATACTCATTGGTTGCTTTGTAAATATCGAGAGCTTTAGCAAAGGCAACATTATTCGTCATGGGTTTCATGGTATTGGGGTCAAAGAAAACCCCTTGTTTGGTTCCTTGAGACTGCAAAAGAGAAGCTGCAATTGACCACATTGCCCAGTAGGTAACGTTTCCCTGTTTTTTTGATAAGCAAGAACCATAGTCTGCTTCCCCGTCATCATTTAAGTCTTTACCATGAAAATACTTGGCAATTTTGAGATAATCATCCCAAGTTCTGGGAGGCTCAAAACCTTCTTCAGTTAATAGATCGGCTCGATAATACATTAGATGATAGTTGCCATCAATGGGAATTGCATAGATTTTGTTGGCATAAACAGGACCGTATTCCTGAAAAAATGGTGCAATATCGTTCCATGCCAAATTTGAATCTTCATTGACATATTCCGTTAGGTCTTTGAGGTAACCAGATTCAATATAGTCTGGCATCCAATTTGAGGTCATAATCATCACATCATATTGATTGGTACCTGTTGTCAGATCCTGCAAAATTGTTTGATATAGTTCAGAATAGCCAGCACTTTTAACCGTAATTTTTGCTCCTGTCAGTGCTTCAAATTCATCAGCACGTTTTTCAACAGTGGCAGCAACAGGTTTACTGAGGGAGATGACATTGATATTGACTCCAGCAAATTTATCAGATGGTGCGGAGGATACTTTTTCTTCTGTTGATGATGTTGTTTTACAGCTAACAGCAAATACACTTAAAAAAAGTGTCGTTAAAAGCAGGGAGGAAATTTTAAAAATGGGCAACTTACTAAAGATTGCAGGAACCCAGAAAAGATGATTCTGATTCATTATTATTCACCGAAAAATTAGATTTGAAGCCTTGTCCTGATAGGACTACTTTTTAACTTGTTTTTATTTGATAAATATAGTATTATAACTGTATAGTATCATAACTGTATAGTTGAGATTAAAATTATCAAAGCTAGATTTAATACCATGTCCGGATTCTAGTGTTAGCTCTTTAATTTCAACCTACGACCTAACACCTAATTCTGTGCAGCCTCACATAAAATTAGTATAATTGAATTATAGACAAGATAAACGCAAAAAGAGACACGATGTCAAAATTAGCAATGAATATTACTTTAAATTCAGAACAAATTGAGTTCATCCAACAAAAACTAAAAAGTGGTAGATATCAAGATGCCAATGAAGTCATTGTCGAAGCTTTTAGATTATTAGAATAACGAGATATAACCTATCAAAAATGGATAGAAGAAACTCAAGAAAAAGTAGATATAGCTATTGAAGAAATCAGGCGAGGTGAAGGAATAGATGTAGAAATTGTTGTTAATCAGTTGAAAGAAAAGTTACGTCAATCTCGTCAAAAATAAGTAAGTATGAATCGTTAGGGATTTGCAACTTAATAAAGTACCGATTATTACTGTAGAAAAAGTTCCGTGGCTGTCATTGCGAGGCGATAATATTAGACTCAACCCCAATCGGAAATAGTCAAGCCAGCCGAAGCAATCTCTACTCTATCAATTAATTAGCTGGTAGTCTATTTTTTTGCTAGTCCCTTATATTATTGCTCCCTCCGCTAGTAAAGATTTAAACGAAATTATAGATTATTTTGCCGATTTCAATATTACCAGAGGGGAAAGTTTTATCGTAGCCTTTCAAAAAAATGTCAAAACTTAATTAATTTTCCGATGATGGGGCGCAGTTATGCAGAAATTAGACCGGGGTTAAGAGGTGTACCTTTAGATAAATATATTATCTTATATCAGGTTGCTGATAATACTTTAGAAATTCTACGAGTTGTGCATGGTTCTCGTTATTTAAAAAACTTGTTTCAGTCAGATGAAAATTCAGGGTACTAGCTCGTCTAGCTTGAAAATGTGGGTAAATTTTAGAAAATATAGACCTCTCCCCCCCCCTTTCCAAGGGGGGTTGGGGGGGATCGTAGCGTTGAGTTTTTCCCACAAATTTAGCCTAAACGCGCTAGTACGATCGTTAATTGTTTAGTAGTGGTACATTGTATAGGGAGCCATCGAATTGGCGACGTACAGTCAGAAATAATCTCTGACGCTCGTTTGAGAATTTAGGAATGTCCTAAGCTTTGCTTCAACTGCTATAGTTGAAGAATAAAGGCATTCAACCGCTTATTTATAGAAATAAATGAATTACTAAACTGAAATGACTCAATCTTTAATTACTCCTACCCAAACCCCTTTATTAGGCTTATCCTTACCTGAGTTAACAGAGTGGGTACAACAGCAAGGACAACCTGCTTATCGAGGCAAACAACTTTATCAATGGATATATCAAAAAGGGGCTAAGTCTCTGGCAGACATCACAGTATTTTCCAAACAATGGCGCGAGGAGATTAAGCATTTTTCCATAGGTCGATCTGCCATACATTACCGCTCTGTTGCTCCAGACAAAACAGTTAAATATTTGCTACAACTATCAGATGGTAATATTATTGAAACTGTGGGCATTCCTAGTCATAAACGTCTAACTGTGTGTGTGTCTTCTCAGGTCGGTTGTCCAATGGCTTGTGATTTCTGTGCTACTGGAAAAGGAGGCTTTACGCGGAACCTAGAAGCACATGAAATTATCGACCAGGTGCTGACTGTGCAAGAAGATTTTGAGCGACGAGTTAGCCATATTGTGTTTATGGGAATGGGGGAACCGTTGCTGAATACTAAAAATGTCTTGGCTGCTGTTAGGTCCCTGAATCAAGATGTGGGTATTGGACAACGTAATATAACTATCTCAACTGTGGGAATTCGCGATCGCATTCGTCAATTAGCCGAACATAAATTGCAAGTGACTCTCGCTGTTAGTCTTCATGCTTCTAATCAAAGATTGCGGGAACATCTGATTCCTAGTGCTAAATCTTATCCTTTGGGAGATTTAATAGCAGATTGTCGTGAATATGTCAACCTCACAAAGCGAAGAATTAGTTTTGAGTATGTGATGTTAACAGGTTTTAATGATTTACCAGACCATGCTAAAGAATTAGCTAAAAATCTGCGGGGGTTTCAGTGTCATGTTAATTTAATTCCCTATAATCCTATTAGTGAGGTTGACTATCAAAGACCAACAGGAGAAGATATCAACGCTTTTGTTAATGCTCTCGAAGAAAAACATATTGCAGTTAGCGTTCGTTATTCCCGTGGTTTAGAAGCTGATGCCGCTTGTGGGCAATTACGGGCGTCGCGGGTTAGTGGTGTAGGGGAGTAAGGGAGTGTGGGAGGTGTGGGGAGTGTGGGGAGTGTGGGAGGTGTGGGAGGTGTGGGAGGTGTGAGAGGTGTGGGGAGTGTGGGAGGTGTGGGAGGTGTGGGGAGTGTGGGAGGTGTGGGTTAAGCGGCAGCACAACCCAACAAAAGCGAAAAATCTGACCAAAAAATGTAGACAGAGGTACTGATAACTGATAACTGATAACTGATAACTGAAATAGCGTGGACTAATTCTCTAATCGCTGCAATTTCTTTTTTGCCCACTCCCGCAGTTGTTCGTCTGGGTCATTTTCTGCTCTGTCTTTTAATAGTGGGAGAGTTTGCGGATGCTCTGGGTAATGTTTGACTATTGCTTTTAGTGCAATTTGTCGAGGGTTGTCTTCAATAGTTTGAAATTCATTGCGGAGGCGATCGCGAATTAAATCATCTAGGTCATCATAAAAGGGACGATACTTAATGCTGCTAGAAATTACAGGGACAAATTTTCGGGGTCGATCTTTAAGGTCATACTCAGGTTGAAAGGGGTCATTAAGGGCGCAATTACGAAATAATTCAAACATTTCTGGGTCAGGTCTCCAACCTTTTGCTATTTGTTGTACTGCTTCTAGTCGTATATTTGAATCATCATCAGACTGTGCTAGTTGTTTAAGTAATGGTAAAGTTTCTGGGTTATTTTTTCCCAGAGTAGCTAAGTGTTCCACGGCTTTTTGTCGTACATTTGAATCATCATCAGACTGTGCTAGTTGTTTAAGTATTGGTAAAGTTTCTGGGTAATGTTTCCAACCAGTTGCTAATTGTTCCATTGCTTCTTCTCTTAGATACTCATCAGAATCAAACTGTGCTATTTGTTTAATTATTAGTAAAGTTTCTGGGTCACGTTTCCAGTCAGTTGCTAATTGTTTCATTGCTTCTCCCTTTAGATACTCATCATTAGACTGTACCAAGTGTTTCAGCATTGCTAAAGTTTCTGGTTTGCTTTTCCAACCAGTTGCTATTTGTTCCACTGCTTCTCGTCTCACATCTGAATCATCATTAGACTGTACCAAGTGCTTCAGTATCGCTAAAGTTTCTGGTTTGCTTTTCCAACCAGTTGCTATTTGTTCCACTGCTTCTCGTCTCACACCTGAATCATCATTAGACTGTACCAAGTGCTTCAGTATCGCTAAAGTTTCTGGTTTGCTTTTCCAACCAGTTGCTAATTGTCGCACTGCTTCTCGTCTCACATCTGAATCATCATTAGACTGTACCAAGTGCTTCAGTATCGCTAAAGTTTCTGGTTTGCTTTTCCAACCAGTTGCTAATTGTCGCACTGCTTCTCGTCTCACATCTGAATCATCATTAGACTGTACCAAATGCTTCAGTATCGCTAAAGTTTCTGGTTTGCTTTTCCAACCAGTTGCTAATTGTCGCACTGCTTTTATCTTTAACTTATCATCATTAGACTCTACACAGCGTTTAATCATCGGTAAAATTTCTGGGTCATCTTTCCAACCAGTTGCTAATTGTTGCATTGCTTCACATCGCAAAATCAAATCATCATCAGACTGTAGCAGGTGTTTCAGCATGGGTAAGGTTTCTGGTTCATCTTTCCAAGCAGTTGCTAATTGTCGCACTGCTTCTAGTCGCACCTGCCAATTATTATTAGGATGTACCAAGTGTTTGAGCATGGGTAAAATTTCTGGTTCATCTTTCCAACCAAGAACTAACCGTCGTACTGCTTCTCGTCGCAAAATCAAATCATCATCAGACTGTACCAGATGTTTTAGCATTGGTAGCGTTTCTGATTCATCTTTCCAACCAGTTGCTAATTGCTGCATTGCGACAAGTCGCAAAACCGAATCATCATCAGACTTTACCAGGTGTTTCAGCATCAACAAAGTTTCCGGTTCATCTTTCCAACCAGTTGCTAAGTGTCGCACTACTTCAACCCGCAACTTATCATCAGAGTGCGCCAGGTATTTGAGCATGGTTAAAATTTCCGGTTCATCTTTCCAACCAGTTGCTAAGTGTCGCACTGCTTCTTCTCGTACATCTTCATCATCATCAGACTGTAGCAGTTGTTTGAGCATGAGTAAAGTTTCTGGTTCATCCTTCCAACCAGTTGCTAAGTGTCGCACTGCCTCTTGTCGGACCCAAGTATCATTGTCAGACTGTACTAGGTGTTTGAGCATGGGTAAAGTTTCTGGCTCATCTTTCCAACCAGCAACTATTTGGTCTATAGCTTCTTGTCGGACCCAAGTATTATCATCAGACTGTACTAGGTGCTTAAGTGTAGTTAACATTTCTGGCTCATCTTTCCAACCATCTGCTAACTGTCGCACTGCTTCTACTCTCACATCTTCATCATCATCAGACTGTACTAGGTGTTTGAGAATTGATAAAGTTTCTGGTTCATCCTTCCAACCAGTTGCTATTTGTTCCACTGCTTCTTGTCGGACCCAAGTATTATCATCAGACTGTACTAGGTGCTTAAGTATAGTTAACATTTCTGGCTCATCTTTCCAACCATCTGCTAACTGTCGCACTGCTTCTCGTCGCACAAATCTATCATCATCAGACTGTACCAGGTGTTTGAGCATGGATAAAGTTTCTGGCTCGTCTTTCCAACCATCTGCTAACTGTCGCACTACTTCTTGTCGCACCTGCCAATCACCATCATATTGTGCCAATTGTTGGAGCATGGGTAAAGTTTCCGGTTTATCTTTCCAACCAATAATTATTTGTTGTATTGCTTCTCGTCGTACATCCTCATTAAAACCAAACTTAGCTGTTTGTTTCAGCCAAGTATAAGTTGAATAATCATTCCAGGTTTCTGCTACGACTACCACAGCTTGAGTATTAATTTTACGAACTAAGGATTCATTTTTATGATCGCTTTCTAAACGAAGTTGTCTAGAATAATCGGTATAAGGTCCGTAATAATAGTTGTCATAATAATAGCCAACTTCATACCTCGTCAAATCTTTTAACTTTTCTAATAACCGAGATTCTATATTAGAAATACCATGACGAACCCTAACTTCAAACAACAACTTGCCAGCCAAAAATAAATTCATAAACTTTTCATATTCCCCCTCTTGCTCCATTAAATAACTAATAATTTCTCCTACAAATCTAGCATCGATCATTCCAGCAATTAATCGCAAAACTTCATGCCATTTTTCATCCCGCCAATGCTTACCAAAAACATCCTCAATTAACTCTTTTTTAGAAATTTTCTGTTCCTTTTCAAACTGCAAAACAAAACTCCAAGCACAAAAATATTCCAAAAAAGTTCGATGCACAAAAGCATAATATTCAGCTCCAACAAAACACAAAACAAAATTCCGACTCCGCAACTGTTCCATCAACGCCCTAGCCACACCTCTAGCATCATTAATATCTACACTTTTTAGATACTCCCAAATAATCCTTTCTAAATCATCTCCCAAAATCAAATTACCAGCTAAACCCGCAGTATTTCCCTGCATAAAAAAAGCTACTCGACGCAAAATTGCCTGTTTATCTTTATAGTCAATAGTAATCGGGTCAATTTTCGCATCAATTAATGCTCTTTCCATATCCCATTGATGTAACAAAACCCGCGAAGCTTGATTATAAAGTTCAGCTCTATCTCTCGGCAATTCTTGATTTCGATTTAGAATAGCCATCATCGTTAATAACAGAGGATTTCCTGCCAACTCTTTAATAGATCGAGAATCCTTAATTGCCCGTTTCAACCTTTCTCTTTTCCTCTCTTTTTCCGCCTCATCTTGATAAGTCAAATTATGCCAACGTTGAATAAAATCCTCAATTTTTTCCGCTGACAAATCCTGCAACATAAAATGATAAAACTCAGCATCCCGGAGTTTTTGTGGCTTATAACCAATCACCCGCGAAGTAACAATAACCCGCACATTTTTATAGACATTAGTAAATCGATGAATATCAGTAATTATTTCCTCTCGTTTAGCAGGGTCGAAAACTTCATCCAATCCATCAAACATCACAATAGCATCGCCATTATGTAATTTAGCATCGAGTTCCTGTTGAGGTAATTGACAAGTTATTCCGCTACCTTTTTCCAGAAAATCCAGAAAATTTTGGCATTTATTAGCATCATGGTTTCTAACATAAGTCCGCAGTTCAATTAATATAGGAATTGGCTGTAAATATAAATCTTTCCGAGATAATTCTGCCCATTGAAGAGCCATATATTGTAATAAAGTAGACTTGCCAGAACCAGGGTTTCCCAGAATAACTAAATATTGATAATTGCTATTTTCTATTAATTCTAAAACCGAGCGAGTCTGCTGTTCAAAATATCTGCGTCTAAGACCTTCTAATCTTTCTTGAGAAAGTTCTTCCTCAAACTGTCCAGTCTCCTTTAATCGCTGCCGATATTCTTTAGGAATTTCATGTACTTGAGGCAGAAATTCCTGAGATTCCCGGACATTTTGAGGAATAAACATTCGCCATAATTTCAATTGATTATAAGCATAACCACTCGTATCTAAACTTTCTAATTTCAGATTCCCATATTGTTCTCGGATTCCCTCCTGATATTTTTCTAGGTCAAAATCTGGTTTAATTTCCGTATTTTGATTTGCCAATTTATCCAGATTTTCTGAATTTAAAATTTCCCGTAATTCATCCGACTCGCGAATAATCTTTTTCACCCTTCTCCGATATTGCTCCGCAACAAAATTCCAGTTAAATTCATCTGGCAAACGTGGATTAATTTCATTCCCAATAGTAACTAATTTCTTAGTCTCCAAAAATTTTATATCATTATCAAAAGCACTAACCAAAACTTCTAAAACTGACTTATTTTCAATAAACTTTTTTAAAGGTTTAGTATATTTCTTTAACTCACCTTCACTCAATTCCGCATTTTCTAACTCTTGCTGTATCAAATCTAAAAAATATTTAATAGCTTGTGCCGTAGCTTTTTGTAAAACTTTTCCATTTGTTATGCCACCAATAGCATCAGAAATACCTTGTTTAAAAAAATCTTTAACATAGTCTTCAGCAGTACCCTTAGCTAATTCTCCAATAACTTCCTGAGCAATAAATTTAACCGCTTCACTACCCCCCCAAGCAATTAACAATTCAATCATAATTATTTCATCTGTTATGTGTTAGTTATTTTTCATTATAAAAAAATTAGGAAGAATTTATAGGAGTAAGATAAATATATAGCATTTCTCAAAAGGCGTGACATACAGTTTTAGATCCCCCCTAACCCCCCTTAATAAGGGGGGAACTGCTTATATCAAATCCGTTTAATTGAGTATAAAAAAATGTTCCATCTTCAACCATTACCAAATATTTCTCGCTCCCCCCATCTCCCCATCTCCCCATCTAATTACACCGATGCTACCGGATTTGATATTAAAGGGAGGTTTCAAACTCCCCCTTTTTAAGCTATGCTTTATAAACATCTTTCTTAACATAAAAATTGACAAAATAGACGAGTTATGGATTAGTCTTGGTTCGGCTTTTTCGGGAGAAAAAATGTACTTTTCCATACATTTATTTTGACTACTTCAGTAGTTTTACTTGGCTAAATTGATTTTTTCTCCTTTCTCCCCTGCTCCCTGCTCCCCTACTCCCCACAACGGTTTCAAGACTTATGGGTAAGGGATAGCTTTTTAAGGGGGATTTAGGGCGATCATAGGGGAACCACTGAAAGGGAGATTTCTTCAAAGTCCCCCTTTTTAAGGGGGATTTAGGGGGATCATAAATTTACCTCACACCTTTTGAAAACCGCTATATCTTCGCATATTAGCAAGCAGGAAAACCCCAATCATTTTTTTCTCCGTACCTACTAATATCATGTCCGGATAAGAGCGCGATAGAACACCGCTCCGCGACTAAAAAACTTTCTCCTTCTTCCTTCTTCCCTCTTCCTTCTTCCTTCCCTACTGACTCCTCTAAATTAAGAAACCTTAAACCTCTCTAAATTTCCAGTAGGAATAGAGGCAATAAGTTGTCGCGTATACTCTCGTTGCGGTTGATTATAAACTTGTTCAGCAAGGCCAATTTCTTCAACTTTACCTTGATTCATTACCATAATTCGATCGCTCATAAATTTGACTACACTCAAATCATGGGAAATAAATATGTAAGTTAAACCAAACTCATCTTGCAACTCTTTAAACAAATTCAACACTTGCGCTTGCACCGATACATCTAAAGCTGAAACAGACTCATCACAAATAATCAATTTAGGATTTAAAGCTAAAGCACGAGCAATACAAATTCGTTGACGTTGACCACCAGAAAAAGCATAAGGATAACGATTTAATGAATCAACAGTTAATCCTACCCTTTCTAATAAATGTGCTGCGCGATCGCGTCTAATTTTGGAATTATTACCTACCCGATGAATTAACATTGGTTCCATTACTGCATCGCCAACAGTGAAACGAGGGTCAAGAGAACTAAAGGGGTCTTGAAAAATAATTTGCAGATCCCGTCGCAACCTCCCCATCAATTTCTTAATTCCCGACTTACCTCTATGGGAGTTTGTAATTTCTTGACCCTCAAAAAATACCTGCCCACTTGTAATCGGAATCAATTGTAATATTGCTCTAGCTAAGGTACTTTTACCACAACCAGATTCTCCCACTAAACCCAAAGTTTCACCAGGAGCAACACTAAAAGAAACGTCATTAACTGCCATATATAAACGTTTAGTTTGACCAAACATTCCTTTTACTGGGAACCCTACTCGCAAATTATTAACTTGTAAAATTGGATTTTCCGTTGTTTGCGGAGCAGTTTGTTTTAGCAAATTTACATTTTGTTGTTTTGCTGCTGCTGTCTTTTTTTCGCGAATTTCAATTTCGCCATTTGAGTTTGTTACCTCTTCCATAAAATCAGAAACAGTAGGCAAGCGCAAAATTTTTCCATGGAGGGGAGGACGACAAGCTAATAAACCTTTTGTGTAGGGATGTTGTGGTTGAGTAAATATTTGTCTGATATCGCCAGACTCAACTATTTTACCTTGATACATTACTGCTATAGTGTCCGCAACTTCAGCCATTACTCCTAAGTCGTGAGAGATAAATATGACTGACATTCCTCTGCGTTCTCCCAACTCCCGCAGTAATTCTAAAATTCTCGCTTGCACTGTGACATCTAAAGCTGTTGTAGGTTCATCTGCAATTAATAAAGTGGGATTACAAGAAATCGCCATTGCTATCATCACTCTTTGCAATTGACCGCCAGAAAGTTCGTGGGGATAACGGTCTAACATGGCCAGCTTTTTTTTGTTGACTTGTAGCATAATTTCGCGATCGCTTGTGCCACTACCTATTTGTGTTTGACTGACAAAAGGTTTACTAGAAGCATCTAATCTTTTTGCCTGATTTTGAGTCGCACCGCTTCTTCCTTCATCCTCCTTCCTTCTTACTTCATCCTTCTTCCTTCTTCCTTCTTCTGTTATTTCTTCTATACATTTTTCTCGCAACACTTCATCATTGGGCAAAAGTTTTACTTCTTGAAGTAGAGATGCTGCTTGACGTCGTGCTTCTGCTGGTGAAACATTTTGATGAAATCTAATAGCTTCTGTTAACTGAAATCCAATAGTATAAACAGGGTTAAGAGAACTCATAGGTTCCTGAAAAATCATGGCTATTTTGCCACCCCGGTATTCTTGTTTTTGCTCTTCTGGTAACTGTAATAAATTTATTGGTTGAGAATTTTGTTCATTTTTAGCAGAATTATTGAACCAAATTTCACCGCTAATTTGACAAGATTTTGTTAGTAATAAACCCATAATTGCCAGAGATGTAACAGATTTTCCGGAGCCCGATTCCCCTACAATTCCTAGAGTTTGTCCTCGTTTGACTGCAAAAGATATACCATCAACAGCTTTTAGTAGTTTTTCTTCTGTTGTAAATTTAACTTTAAGTTCGCGAACATCTAGTACAATATTACTCATTATAAACTAAGTATTAATAATTAGGTTAATTTATATATAAGATTTTTTCAAATATTATATAACAAGACTATGATTTTGTCAATTTTTTAATAGTTACAATATTATCTAGTTTTTAATTTGCCCAGTTAGAGACTCTACTAACAAGTATTTGGATCTAGAAAATTATTAAGGTAAAATAGTTACCAACTATGACTTAGTAGATAATAATTACCTACTAGATAATAAATAACGTGAAAAAATCATCTTTTTTTAGATAATTTTACTGAAATATTTCAATGAATTTAGTTAAAGTAAATTACTAATTTAAGTGTATATACTTAAAATTATGGATAACAATAAATTTAAAGAATTTTTGGGTGATATCTTAGTAGTGGACGACCAACCTAATAATCTCCGAATTTTAGCTAAAATACTCTCTAAAAAAGGGTATCAAGTAAGGGAAGCCACCAATGGAGAAATGGCATTAATAGCTATCCAATCACAAGTGCCAGATTTAATTTTATTAGATATTATGATGCCGGAAATAGATGGTTATAAAGTTTGTCAACACTTAAAAGCAAACCCTAAAACGAAAGATATTTCTATCATATTTGTTAGCTCTCTCAACGGTTCTGTAGATAAAGTAAAAGGATTTTGCATGGGAGGAGTAGATTATATTACTAAACCACTAAAAATAGAAGAATTATTGGCTCGTGTAGAAAATCAAATGATGATGACTCAACAAAAACAAAAATTGAAACAAGAAAATACTAAACTCAAACAAGAGATTTCAGAACATCAACAAACCGAGGAGGAATTACAATTATTACACAGAGCAATTGATGCTTGTCAAAATGGGATAATGATTACTGACTCTACTCAAACAGATAATCCAATTGTTTATGTCAATCAAGGCTTTGAAACACTGACTGGTTATTCAAAAGCAGAAGTAATGGGAAAAAACCCGAGATTTTTACACAAAAACCACCCAAATCAAACTGCTCTGATAGAAGTCTCCACAGCTCTGCAAGAACAAAGAAAATGTAATGTAATCTTAAAAAATACTCGTAAGAATAGCACAATATGGTGGAATCAACTATCTATTTCTCCAGTACCAGACGCTACTGGAATATTAACTCACTATATAGGCGTGCAAACTGATATAACTCAACGCCAAGAAATAGAGTTAGCGCTGCGATTATCTGAAGAAAAATTTGCCAAAGCATTTAGTACTAATCCAGCTCCAATGATGATTTGTACCCTCAGAGAAGGGCAGTTACTGGATGTAAATAATAGTTTTTGTAGCTTAAGTGGCTATAACAGAGAGGAATTACTTCGCCAAAGCACTATAGATTTAAGAATTTGGGTAGACTCAAAAGAACGCGGTCGCATTACTAAAATATTAACTTTAAAAGGAAAAGTAAAAAACCAAGAAGTTAATTTTCGCACCAAGTCAGGGAAAATTGTAACGACTCTCCTATCCGCAGAAGTTATTTACATAGATCGAGAAGCTTGTGTAGTAGGAGTAGGGAAAGATATCACAGATCGTAAACAGATGGAAACAGCTATGTCAAGAGCTAATCAAGAGCTGGAGCGCCTTGCTACTATAGATAGTTTAACCGCAGTAGCAAATCGTCGTGAATTCGATCAATATTTGCGTCAACAGTGGCAAATATTGAAACGGGAACAGTTGCCCCTAACTATAATTATGTGCGATATAGATTATTTTAAAAGCTATAACGATACTTATGGCCATCAAACAGGAGACTATTGTTTAAGGCAAATTGCTCAAGCTATTAAGCTCTCGGTGAAACGTCCTGCTGATTTAGTGGCGCGTTATGGGGGCGAAGAATTTGCCATAATTTTACCTAATACCACAACTGAAGGGGGTATTCATGTAGCAGAAAGAATTCAGCAGCAAGTAAGACTATTAGAAATAGTACATCATTCATCTGATGTAAGTAGATATGTAACTGTCAGTATGGGGGTTGCTGGCATAGTTCCTAATCAACAATTGTCTCGTGAAGTTTTAATTGTTGCTGCCGATCGGGGGCTTTATAAAGCGAAAAAACAAGGAAAAAACATGATTGTGAGGAATGACATATTATACTAAATTCGATTTATAGAGTATCCTTTTATGTCGATGGGGAGACAGGGTATAGAGGCAGCGGCTTTGTCACTCTTCGGGTCTCCTCGTCATATCCAATCGACCAACAGAGCGGTCAGATCCCGCGTCCACCTCAGACGCAAGCAGTCGGAACCCAGCGAGGTCTCCTAGCCATGGGAATGCTGACCAAGAGAGGGAATGCGCACCAAGCAGGTTGAAAAATACTCCCCATCTTCCTAACTTTCCATCTCTTTTTAAATATATCTCAAATGGGTTCTATAAGTAGAATTCCCAATTGGCCTACAGCTATTATACCATTTCTCAAAAAGAATGCTATATATGATTGGGTGGGGAAGTGTGGGAAGTGTGGGAGGTGTGGGGAGAGGTAGGGACGTTGCATAAGGGCGTCCGTACGAAAAATCTATACTAACCGACTAATAATTGTCAAAAACAGACTTTTAATCTTAGTAACTATTGAGGTGTTGAAGTATAGCTGAAGTATAGCATTACTTTTGGTAATTGGTATTACATATCCCAGAGCTTTGGGTCATCAAATTTATTGATTTTCAGTATTGAGCATAATAATTAGTAAAATATTTTACTAACTTATTTTAAGTATTTAAGCAGGAGAATGAAAAACTAAATATTGAAAATATACCTATTGAATAAAATATCTAGCTCCTAAAAATTACAAATTCTTGGATAAAACACAGATGATGTGCTGTATTATAAATAACTTTAATTTTTCCACTTTCATTAGATACTCTTAAGTAATTAGGAACTTTATCGGACTAAAATAATTCGTAAGTATTTAGATAGTTTAATTTTTATTCGTTATCACAGATTATGAAGATTAAAGCTTTATTTCGTACTGTTCAACTATATCCCCATAGACTAATATCCCAATCTTTATCAGCAGTAACTCTATCTATATTAGGCTTAATGATGGGTGTAATACCTACTAGGTTATCTAACTCATTATTTCCTGTATTTGATAGAGCTGTCTACGCTCAGGAATCTTTTACAGATACAGAAGAAGAACAAGAAGCAAACTTTACAGATGAAGAAATAACTAAATATAGCAAAGCAGTTTTACAAATTGAAGACTTAAGAATAGGAGTTTATCAAGAAATTCAAAATGAATTTCAAAAACAAAGTCCCGGAGACTCTATTCCTCCAATTATTTGCAATGAGAAAAAAACTGTTAACGATCTACCACGAAATATTAAAGTAATTGCCGTGAATTACTGCAATCAAGCTAAAAAAATTATTGATAGTAATGATATGACCGTTACTCTGTTTAATCAGATTACAATGGCTCAAAAGATTAATCAAACCTTACGAGAAAGAATTCAAACTGAATTGCTCCGTCTTCAACAAGAGCGAACAAGTAGTCAATAAACCCATGACTGACAATGGTAATTTTAACCCAACGTTTAGCTGCTGACCAAAATGCAGTAGTTTGTTTGACCTTACCTCTGACTGCAGTACAACGGACCAGGAGTCGCTATCGTTTTGATACAGAGACTGGGGAAATTTTACATCTGCGTTTGTCTAGAGGAACAGTGCTGCGCGATCGCGACTTACTGGCCAATGAGACAGGTGAGTTTATAGTCAGAATAATTGCTAAACCAGAACCCATCCTGATAATAACAGGGAAAACTCCCTTAGATTTACTCAGGGCAACCTATCATTTAGGTAATAGACATATACCAATAGAAATTACTCCTACCAATTTAAAGTTATCTCCAGACCCAGTGTTAAAAGCTATGCTGGAACAATTAGGTATGGAAATTATAGAAGAAATCTCTCCATTTCAACCAGAAATAGGAGCTTATGGTCATGGTCATTAGAGGTGGGGAGAGTGGGGAGTGTGGGAAGGGTGGGGAGATGGTGAGATCGAGAAAGATATGATAATGGCGCTCAGAAGGAACATTTTTTTATATCGAATTAGGTGGATTTGATATTAGCAGGAAACAATTATCAGTCTGTTTTATAAACCGCAAATAATGCACTATCAAAACCAGGGAGAAAATCAACTTTTATGTCTTTTACAGTTAGCAAGTCCGGCATTACCTGTAGGAGCTTACAGTTATTCAGAAGGTATTGAATTATTAGTAACTACAGGAAAAATTTCCGATTATGATAGTCTCAAAAATTGGTTGATAGATTCTCTCAAATTTGGAAGTATTCGATTAGAAGCAGCATTAATAGTTAGAGCTTATTTGGAAACGAATTCAGGAAATTTACCGCTTTTAAATAATTGGAATAATTGGGCAACTGCAGTCAAAGAGACAGAAGAATTGCGTCTGCAAAGTTTACAAATGGGTCGAACTTTGATTCGTTTATTTATGAATATTCAGCCAGATGTATCAACAGAATTAATGAGTTTTGTCCAAAAAAAGCTCGAAACAGAAACAGATTTTTGTAACTTTGCGATCGCTTATGGTCTAATTTCTGCTAGCTGGCAAATTGAGATTGAAACTGCAATTTTAGGTTATCTACATAGTTGGGCAACTAATCTAGTTAATGCTGGTGTCAAATTAATTCCTCTAGGTCAAACAGTAGGACAAAAGTTATTATGGGAATTGCAAAATCAAATCGTTTTGAGTGCCAAAGAAATCCTCAAATTAAAAGATGATGAGTTAAACAGTTGTAGTTGGGGATTATCTCTAGCAAGTATGGCTCACGAAGTTCAATATACTAGATTATTTAGAAGTTAGGTTATTTCAGTTATCAGTTATCAGTTATCAGTACCTCTGCAATAAGGAGGCTTGAAATCTGAAATATTCTCTTTTTTTATACTCTTAAAAGGGAAGGCTTTAGACCACGATTTTTCGGTAAACTATTGTTTGATAAGTTTACCTATTATAATTATAGCCGTCGAAAGAAAGGGCGTGGAAAGTTCAAAAGTTTAAAACTCAGACAAAGTAAGGCTTTTCCTTCTTCCTTCTTCCTTCTTTCTTGTTCCTTCTGCTATACCCATTAACAATTAGTAATTTATGAATGTTTTTCGGATTGGAATAGCTGGCCCAGTAGGCTCAGGTAAAACAGCTCTAGTTGATGCCTTATGTAAGTCAATGCGACAAGAATATAATATTGCAGTTGTCACCAATGATATTTATACCCAAGAAGATGCCCAATTTTTGGTGCGAAGCCAAGCATTAGATAGTTCTCGTATAATAGGAGTAGAAACAGGTGGTTGTCCTCATACAGCTATCAGGGAAGATGCTTCTATTAATCTCATTGCTATTGAGCAGTTAGAAAATAAATTTACCGATCTAGACTTAGTATTTGTCGAAAGTGGCGGTGATAACTTAGCAGCAACTTTTAGCCCCGAGCTAGTTGATTTAACAATCTATGTAATTGATGTAGCTGCCGGTGATAAAATTCCAAGAAAAGGAGGTCCAGGTATTACTAAATCCGATCTGCTTGTGATTAATAAAATTGACCTTGCTCCCCATGTAGGAGCAGACCTGAATATTATGGAAAAAGATACTAAAAATATGCGAGGCGATCGCCCTTTTGTCTTGACTAATCTCAAAACAAAAGTTGGTTTAGAAGCAGTTTTAAACTTTATCCACAAGTATCTAATTGTAGATTAACTCAATTTTCCTAACTCTATCAACTTAAAACATGAATAATAATATTTGGCAACGTTTAAAAAGTTTACCTTGGCGAGAACTATTTTTAGTAAGTTTCATTGCTATTTTGGCAGTTGTAGCAACAGAAGTATTATTAATCTTAAGCTTCACTTATTTTGTTGTTATCCTAAAACCATTGAGTATGCTATTTTCCTCTCCAATTTTTGGGGTATTAATACCTGTAGGAGCAGCAGTAGGAATGGGAGCTTTAGCAGTTTATTTATTAGAATTCTGGCAAAAGCAGTGGTTACTGAATAATTCTAGTCTTTGGACGCTAGTTTTATGTTTATTTATCGGATTATTATTCAAGTCTTTATTTCCTCTGCCTCCTGTATTAGTTAGTGCATCTAGAGCTTCATTAATAAGTCTAGCTATAGGAGTTTTCTGGAAAGGGCGACCTTATTGGCAACGTTAAAAAAAAATTGCGTTGCTGAAGCACGTGTATGATATTAGCCTTAATTACTTAGGAGTCAACCCACCCCTAACCCCTCCCAGGAGGGTAACTCAGGAGGACTGAGTCAGGAGAGAAGAAAGAAGAAGAAAGTTTTGTGGTTGCATAAGCGGAACGGAGTTCTATCGCGCTCTTATCGAGACATGATATCATACCTCAAATCACTAACGCAAAATTATGGAAATATAATCGATGAAAATACTTACAAATTGGGGTTTTACCAGAGATGGGTGGCGCAGTGGCAAACATGGCGAATATTTGGTATTAATTCAAGGCTTATTACTGGTAGGATTTATTTTTTTGCCTACATATCACCTACCAGGAATTAGTTTAGAATTGCCAAAATTAATATACTCTTGTTGGATCATAGCAGCGCTTTTTAGTGTCGCTGCATTAGTTTTTATTGTGAAAGGATTATTAGATTTAGGCAAAAATCTGACACCTTTGCCCTATCCAAGGGCAGATGGTGAGCTAGTGCAAACTGGAATTTATGGCATTGTCAGACATCCTTTGTATAGCGGTTTAATTTTCTTGACTCTCGGTTGGAGCATTTTTCAACTTAGTTTGTCTCATTTTGTAGGTGTTATTGTGATTTTTTTGTTTCTTGACCTGAAAGCAAGGCGAGAAGAAACTTGGTTAAGTGAAAAATATCCAGAATATTCAGATTATCAACAACGGGTGAAAAAATTAATTCCAAGGATTTATTAATTAGATATTAATTCACGATATTTGGCTCGAGGTCAATATATTTATTCGGAAGTAATGAGATAATAAAATCAGTATATTAGATAACAATTTATCAAAAATTTATGATTTCCATAACTATTTTTTAACGTAATTCTACTGAATATTCTGCTAAACTGTGAATAACAGTAATTTTTTGAGCTTCAATGATTTGATTTTTGGAATAACAAATTTTGGCGATAAAAGCTAGTTATTTTAAACAAATATCAACAGATTTCATCTAATCTTCACAATACTAGGATAAAAATTAAAGTAATTGTGAAAGTTTGCAAAATCAGGCCAAATTGACTATACAAGTAAATGAGATCAAAGTTAGACTGAAAATATATTGACAGAGTTAGTTTATATATCGGACGATCTAATTATGAGTTCTATTACAGGTATTTCACACCAAGCCGCGCAACCAAACCATCACTACCTAGATAAACTACTGCAACCAATTCGCGAATATCTCGATCGTGTAGAAATAAATAATCAAAAAATGGCACATTTGCTGTGTCAATTGATCCCGGCTCAATGTCCTTTTGAGAGAGACGTGAAACTATTCGGACATCTACTGTTTCATATTCCTGCAATGTGTAAATTGAATCCTTTGTATGACCAATTGATCGGCTTACGATTTCGTGCTTTAACTTTTCTAGCGGATGTTTGTGGAGAAGATATTACGAGTTATTGTTAAAATATAGCAATCTTATTCGAGTTGTGAGATATTGTAGATTTTTAGGGAACAGGGAACAGGAAACAGGAAACACCAAAGTAATAAAATTATCACATCTGATTCGGTGATTGCTATATATTTTTTGATTTTAAATACTTGCTTCTAACATTTTGTCTTAGAGTAGCTAAATGATATTTAGATTATACTACTAGTAGCTTAGTTTTTCTATGAAACTAAGCTCTTTATCATTGTCGGATGCGATCGCTTCAAGATAATTATATCATCAGTACTTACCGAAAAATTGTGGGTATGCGCCTCCCCTTTTAAGGAGATAATAAGCGGTCGTTTGCGCAGCATTCCGTAGGATGGGATGGCGAGGTCTCGGAGCCATATCCAATCGACTCCTGTGAAGAAAAATTTTCATCTCTTTGTCAATCCTCTTCTTTTCAAGGAGAGGTAATTATTCATTATTCATTATTCATTATTCATTATTCATTGTTGAAGCATAACTAACACTTATTGTAGGGGTTAACAGCTGTTAACCCCTACAAATGCTGTATAATTTCGTCTTTTGCACAATTCCCGATCGTGTCTAGTCAAGTTATCAGAATAAAAAATCTAGGACTTCAGCAAATATGCTACACACAAACATGATAAAATGTAATATGCAAATTTTTTTCCTTCCTACTTCTGTCTTCCATCTTTAACTAATGGCAAAATCCCTAAAACCTGACGCATTTTTCCAAACACCAGGAGTCATTCTTGATGTTCGTAGTCCCGGCGAATATGCTCAAGGTCATATTCCTGGAGCTGTTAATTTTCCTCTATTTAATAATGATGAACGCGCCTTGGTGGGAACTTGCTATAAACAAAAAGGTAAAGATGAAGCAGTAGAATTAGGGTTAGCGATCGTCGGTCCGAAATTAGCTAATTTTGTTGCCCGTGCTAAGGTATTAGCTCCAGACCGTCAAGTTAGAATTCACTGTTGGCGAGGTGGAATGCGTAGCGCTTCAGTTGCTTGGTTACTGGAAACAGCAGGATTTAATGTTGCTCTACTTATTGGCGGTTATAAAGGGTTTCGACGTTGGGCGCTTTCTCTGTTTTCAGTTCCCCAAAAAATGATTATTCTGGGGGGAATGACTGGCAGTGGTAAAACTGAGATATTGTCTGCTCTGGGTTCTATGGGAGAACAAGTGTTAGACTTGGAAGCTCTTGCTAACCATCGGGGTAGTAGTTTTGGTGCTTTGGGGCAGTTGCCTCAACCCACTAATGAACAATTTTGGAATGCGATCGCAATGGAATGGGCAAAGTTCGACCGGAGTCAAGTTTTATGGGTTGAAGCGGAGAGTAAGCGTATTGGAATGTGTTGTATTCCCCAGGAAATTTTTGAGCAAATGGAAAGGGCGAAAGTTATTGAAATAAGTCGCAGTCGTCAGGAAAGAGTAGCATTTTTGGTGGAAATTTATGGAGAAGCGGATATTAATGATTTAATTGCTTCGACCGAACGCATTAGGAGGCGTTTAGGAGGTCTACGGACGCAACAAGCGATTAATTTTCTGAGGGAGGGAAATTTGGCAGCAGCTTCAGATTTAATTCTCCACTATTATGACAAAACCTATACTTATGATTTGGAAAAAAGAGGAGTTAGTATTCAGAAAGTAGATATTTCTGGTTTGTCGGCGGTTGATACTGCCGTTTTGGTGCGGGAAAAAAGTCAACAGATATAGTGGCGATCGCCAGATAGTATTGCCAGGAACAGGGAACAACTACGTTATTCTGTAGGGTGCGTTGTTACGCATCTATAGGTATATTAGGGTTTGCTGATTAATTTTCAAAGTATTGACTGCTATTGGCTTGAGCGTTTTTTTGTTGAAAAAAGTAACAGCTTTTCGGTGGCAAAAACTGCATAAAGCTAGTATTTTGGGATGATTATGACAGGAAAATTTAGGGACAATTTTTACTTCTACCTCCTCTAAATTCCCATTTCTCCTGTCTCCTGTCTCCTACCCCTAAGCCCTAGATTAGTTGCCTAATCTCAAATCCGATAGTCCTAAAATTGTGATATTAAATAATTTGTTTCTATTGCCCATAAGTCAAAGGCTGTAGGAAATAAGTATAGAGAATTTAGGTCAATGACTTCCGACACAACAGAATCTTGCCTGACAGTATGGTTTAAACCGATAGCGTGTACTACTTCGTGAGATACCACATACTGTTGTAAATATTGATTTTCAACATATAGCAATTCATCAGATAAGAAAATATCGCTGTTGATTGGACTATCTCCAGGGAAGTAAGCATAGCCAAGATAAGGAGTATTTGAATCTATACTAATTTTTATCTCTGCTGTATTGTAATCTACTTGTTGAAAGTCTAAATAGGTTCTGTTTTCTATGTAGTTGAAAGTATTATTAAATAAGGCTTGAACTTCTGGTGTAATACTACTGTCATAGCCATAAGTTGCATTTGGACTTAAAGCAAGTCCAGTGAGAATATCGTAATGGTACATAACTAATTTTAAAGAGTAGAAAAAAAGAAAGTAGTGATGCTACTTTTATTTACATCAAGCTAGTAATTTCTATAGTTAGAAATAGCATCCTACTCATTTAGGTGTTATTTGATGTCCAATTGAATACTTACAACCGGTATTTCACAGCTAAAGCTGGTAGCGATCGCTCAGTTCTCAGATTTGGAAAGGTTGAGTCTTACTGTAGCAACCCAACCTATAACCTAACAATTGACAAAGTGCAGTGAGCTATGACTAAAGCACTCTACCAGTTATCTTTTAGGAGCGAGTAATGTGATACCTAACGCTGTAATCCCAGGTAGAAAAACCCAAACCTTTTTCACTCATTTTCCACTCTCGTGTTTCATTAGCTGGTCCTGTAGCAGAAATTTCTAATTCGGTAGAACCTAGTAAGTCGTCTTTATCAAGACTAGCGAGTATACCTATCCCTTTCGTAGCTACTTTAAGAATCGTTGCCGCAGTAGCTCCTTGTGGACCTGTCGCTGCTAAAGCACCTGAAACAGTATTAGTAATACTATTAACTGTATCAGCGTAACCATTATTCCAGTCTTTGGCAGCATCTTCGTCATAAGCTTGTAATCCGCCTTTGATACTTTCCCCTGATTGGATTTCTCCTTCAAATAAAAGGGTATCTTCTGGGCGAAAACTTTTTCTTTGCTTATCATTAATTTTGATAGGGTGCGTCAGGATTGGTTTTGTAATTCCCCCACCAACTAAAGAACCAACAAGATAAAAATCGTCAGCTCCGGTTACATCTTCAGTATCTGCACAATAAACGTCAATCAATTCCACTTTGAGTTTGACCATTTTTTCTCCTATGTATTTTGTGTGTGATCGCTCAGGAACATATTTGGTAGTTCCATTATTAAGACGATCTACGATGTCAATTTCTGAATTTTTTTGAGAAAAATCTGACTTTGGCTTTTCTATCTAATACAGGACTTACGCTGAAACCGGGTTTCTTTGCGGCAACTTTGTCGTTTGCACAACAATATCACGGCAATAAACCCGGTTTCTTGGTAGGGATTGCGTAAGTCCTGTAATAGATGTTTCCCAGAAGTAATTTCTGAATTTTCAGCCCACTGTTTTTGCTTGAGCGTAGTGATGCTACTTGTATTTACATCAAACTAATAATTTCTATAGTTAGAAATAGCATCCTGCTCGTTTAGGTGTTATTTGATGTCCCCTGAAATACTTACAACCTAGATTTCACAGGTCAAGTTTTTTGTTGCCAAAAAATGTTCAAGTAGTCGTACAAAATTAATTATACAGGACTGGCGCAGTAACTCCACCTGTAGGGAGTGTTGCAAGACAACCTTATAATAGGTATAACGCTGGAATTTGGCGTGAGTTATATTGATAAAAAACACACCTCAAAACATGGTGGCGATCGCTTAATTATCAGTTGGATAACATTTTTTCAACCATTGGTTTATATTTCTAGAACAGTCATTCAGGAAATCTTTGTCTGTCTCCGAGTCAACCCTCTGTTTCAAATTAGCAATGAAAAAGTAGAAAGGTATTTGAGCGAGTAGACCTTCACGTTGATAATAATGATAGACTTTTTCAAGACTATCCAAGAAAGAGGCTTGACCTTGTGGATCGTACATTATCACATTGTCGTCGATCGTTGTTACTGCGCCTTCTAAAGGTAAGCGGGCAGGTATATCTTGCTGCCATCCCTGAATGATATTTGTCAAATCACCCTCTCCTGAGTGACTGAGTAAGAAACTGATAAAGTTTGTTTGTGCGCCATGCCTCACCAAGGAGTAGGGTGACTCGAATGCTCGTCCTGATTGGGAATTAAATTTATCCTTCCGGTTCGATGGGCAGGCATCTATCATTCTTAAGGCAAGTATATCGAGATCGTGCCTTTCATCAACTGACGACAGCACCCTTTGCTTATTTCTGAAAAGGTCATGCAAATCGTAATCTCCAGTGAAGTAACGTGTCTGTTGATTTGGATCTACAGAATCAATCTGTTTTTTATCTGATTTGCCATTATCGTCCAGATACCAGAGACCTAAAAGGTAGGGTGGGTTTGCTTCGTCTTTCTTGTCTCTGTATCCTACTAACCCCTTGTAATTTTCTAAATCTATACTTGAAGGTGCTTTATATGTCCAATTTCTTCCTTTCTGTTTGATTGACTTATCCATGATGTCATGGCCTTTGCAGGGGTTGCCATTTTTGATCCTGTCTAAGCTGTCTTCACCAGCCGCTCTAAAGGATATATGACAGTTGTATTGTTGACAGAATTTGCGTACAACTGCTGAATGTTGTTCTAGCAAAAAGTTGTGGTCTTCAACACTTGCATCGTTAAGTCGAGCGATATTTGGAGTGGTTCCTCCATAAACTTCATCCATCATAGAAGGGATTTTTGTTTTCATTTCCTTGAATGTTATTCGTCTATCCACACTATTCACAACACAGTCTCCTATTGGTTATCTTTTTTCTAACTAGATGCTATGCAACCTAGTTTTCTGAATCAGTTTTGTTCAGTTCTATTTATAAGACGATTCTAGAGAGAAATTTCTGAATTTTTTTTGAAGGATTTGAGAATTAACTACACCCCAGAACTTTTTTATGGCTCAGACAACAGTTAAATAAACATCTCCAGAAAAGAGGGAGCAGGGAGCAAGGAGAGAGGATTGATAATTTCTGTAGGATAATTGATTTTATTTTTGATTCTTGGAGATATCTAATCAAACGATTACAGGAGTTTTCAGGTTTGTTCACCACGTTATCACAACCAAAAACAAGTAGGGACGTTCCATGGAACGTCCCTACTGCTGTTTACCTAAATGAAAACTGCTATAAACTTGTAAAAATAACACAATCCTCATTCCTGATACCATTGATCAACAGTAATGCTACAGTTGGAAATTGCGAGAATAACAAATATTATTTTCGATGTTGGTTACGCTGTCTTAAAGAGTTTCGAGGGATTGGTAAAATCATTTTGCTTGGATGAAAACAAACTTGGGAGAATTGATTCATACTAGAAATCGGACAAATCTAGACAATTCTCCCAACATTTATTTTGGAAGTAATTCTGTCGAATTTAGCTTCTAAACAATGCCACAAGTAGCAAAGCACATTGCCCTTGACAGCCCGGAAAATATCCGACACCCACAATCAACTTGCTCTGAAAATTTAACGGGATCGTTTAGATTCACATTAGAACCCCGCACAAAACTATATTTTTGTTGCAAATTGCCTTTACTGTCTCGAAACTTTACTAAGCTCATTTCAGGCTCTAGGATTTCTCTCCTGTTTACGGGTAAAGATTGGTTGGGAAGTTTCATAACTACTCCTTTTGTTGAGGATACTAATACAATATCAAAGGTTGTATTCATCGACAAAGTGACACTAAATCATTCCAGTATTTTTGGCGACGATTTATCTTAGTCTTGACTTTCAATTTAGTGGCGCTTTAGTAAAATAAAGCCAGACATCCTCCGCCACATTTCCCAATGCTCCGGCGTTTGTAATTGAGCCAGCAGCGATTTTGGCAAGACTTCCCGATGTAAGCGCTGACCTTCTTCCAGCAGCGATCGAAATTCAACGCTCTTCCAACCATATTGCCTAAAGAACTCAGTGCCTTCTTCAGGAGCGAATTGCAAAGTTGCTTCACCGGAATTAAGCGAACTATTTACGCTTTTCTGGAAATATCGCAACGCACTTGGCGAGGCAAGATCCGTTAACCACCACTGAAACTGCGGCTGTGCATACAAGTCAGTCGCCAGTGTAGCAACTTGTTCTACAGTCATATAAATCAGCAGCCCTTCCGTAAACACCAGTCCTCGTTTTGCTGCCATACCGACACTCTTAAAGAAAATATGGCGGGCAATAATGTCAGTAATATCTAAAGCAACTGATTGCAGAATACACCGCGACAGCAGACCAGCGAGTTTGTCAATTTTGTAAGCAAGGACAACATCCAGATCGCATTCGTACCACCGTAGGGAAGTCGGTAGAGGCAGTCGATAAGGTCTTGTATCGAAACCCGCTCCTAAACTCAGCACTGTATCAACGCTATTTTCTTCAACAGTCCGCAGAATCAACTCATCCATCACGCAAGTACGCACCGCACAGCCTGCTGCTCCTGCTTTTCCTCCTGGCATTGCCTCTACAAGCTTTTTGCCCCGCTCCCCAGCTAAAATTTGGGCGTAGGCATCCTGGAATAGAGAATCTGGACGCTCAGTTTCCAAGGCGCGATAGGTTGCTGTCAAGAAGGCTGTATCAGAAATAGATTCAACAGGTAAAGAAGTCAGATTCATTGTGCGGTTTTTAGTACGAGTTCATTCAGGGATTGACTAGGCATTCCGGGTTCTGCAACTTTTGTAGAAATGCTCGATGTTTGTTTTCTATACAACCACCGAGGAAGTTATTTAGTTGCAGTTTCCTATTGATATAGGATAAGATGGTTTTGATTAATGCTTTGGGGACTGGCTTGGTAGTTGTTTTGCATACCACCACCGAGCCAACCATAGGGCTACTGTTTGCTAGCAACCTAGACTAGGTTGCTTTGCTCAGAGTTAGATCAGAGAAGTGAGAATTGGAGCAGCAATTGGAGCTACATGCTTGGCAATATCCAGAGCTGTGTTATACCAAGCGCTGGCTTCAACACCATTTTGCTCTGAAATTGCACCCGGAGTTAGAGTTAGATTCCGTTCGACGGGTGTAGATTGTTTGGGCAGGTTCATAATTTTGCCTTTTTATCCTTAATGTTTTTAGAAGTTGTTCGGTAGTTGTTGACAACCACCGAACAAGGAATGTTGTTACCGCTGTTTAGCTAGGCTGATCTTAAATCCGCCTGCAACGGAAGTGTTATCAGAAACCGGGTTTGTGGGAGGTAGATGTTTACATTGTAGCATCTAAAACCAACCCGGTTTCTGGGTTTCTGGCAGTATTAGGTACTACCGGTGTTGTAAGAAACCGGGTTTTTGGGAGTTAGATGTTATAAATTGTGGCATCTAAAACTAACCCGGTTTCTGGGTTGCTGGCAGTATTAGATACTACCAGATTTGATATGTTTAGCTAGGCTGATTAGCGATCGCTGAATTACAGATGACTCACAACGTTAGCAGCAATAGGAAGTGCTGTCTTAATACCAGATATAATGTGATCGTACCAAGCACTGGCTTCAATACCACTTTGGTCAGAAATTGCAGCTGGAGCTAGACTCCTTTCCACAGGGGCAACTTGCTTAGGAAAGTTAATCATTTTAGGCGTAACTTGTTTGGAAATGTCCATTACTTTTCCTTGTTTTTTCTTGAGTGTTTACTTGTTTTGTGCATCCGGATACTTACCACTGGTAACGTGGTACGTGTCCGGCTTGGATTGGAACTTTCATCGTGGTTTCTCCTGTTTGAGTAATTTTTAATCGGTAATCACTGATTTCTAATAGGCAGCCATACACATATTCCTAGCCATACCTGTTAGCTTATAACAGTCATTAAAGTCAGAACTGCTGACACCTGAACTATCTAATAAGGGGGATGTATGGTTTAAATTCCGAAGTACGGGCTGAGATTGCTTAGGCAGATTATTCATCAGTATGGGCTGGGATTGCTTGGGCAGACTATTCATATCAATACTCCTCCTAATTTGGCAAATTTTTACAAGATTTTTAATAGACATCTCCAAAAATCAAAAATAAAATCAATTATTACCCAGAAATTATCAATTATTCCCCTCCCAGGAGGGGAGGGGCTAGGGGTGGGTTCCCTGTTCCCTGTTCCCTGTTCCCTGTTCCCTCTTTTCTGGAGATGTCTAATAAGATTATGCAGGATATTTTTAGTTAGACATAGACCAAGTACGCATCTGACCAATCGTGACAGGCATCAGATCGCTCACATCCACAGTAAATCGAAATATTTTTTTTGCCCGGCGATCGTTCTCTGGATCGAAAAACTTTAGTTTTACATCCCAACAATCTGAATCCATCCGACAGATTGGGCTTTTTTCTGTCTCAATGCTGGCGAGCTGCATTCCCTGACCAGTTGCCTCAGTTAGTGCTTGTGCTGCTTGGAATGCATTTGTCGCTGCGAAATTGAGGGCGCGCTCATTGGATGTTTGACCCAGATTCCGAAATTCGTAGTACATCCGATTGAGAAATTCCTTCAGAGAAGCTCGCGTAGCTTCCTCGTGCTGATTAGCTGTTTGTGGTGTAGCTGTTGGTGGTGTAGCTGTTTTTGCTGCCTCAACCGCCATTGATACCAATTGGTTAACATTCCACTCGTACATCCCGCGAACTTCTGGAACGATTACAGGAACAACTTGTCCGGAAAATAACCTGACGCTCTTACCTGTCAAGACCCCTGGAATTGAAACCCGGGAAACATATTCAGGATCGTCTTCTGGTTTTATCTGCCCCTTGAGAGCTGAAATCAAGTTGTGATAAGCTTGCTCGGTAAAAGCTCCACCAGGTTCAATTGCGTAAATGGGTGTTAGCTCTAGGTTTAACGTCCAAATCAGTGATTTTGCTTCGTAGGAATTTTGTTCGAGATAATCCACCATCTGGCTAAGAACGTATGGATTTGGCGGGAAAGGTGGCTCCCCTGCAACATAAGGCATTAGCTGTTTAAAGCTATCTCGACGAGCCTCTGTGCCAAAATCGTAACTAACTGTTCCCATCACATAAGCTAGGGATTTTGCACCGGCACCGTTACATCCACAGTCTTCAGAAGCTACCACACCACTAGGGGTGACAGCAGGTGTTGCTAGTTGGCTAGGCGTTACAGTCATTGTATTCTCCAAATTACTTACAGTTTCTGAGACAAGTTCAGATGTTATGACTTCTGCCACTATCTCGCCTGTATCTGCTAGCTGGTTGGCGGATGCCTCAAGATTGAGGTCAGTCGCCTCACTAGGTTGAATCATTTCTTGCTCTAATTTTTCCTCAGACAATTCTTTTGTTCCTCCTTGTGATATTAAGGCATAAGCCTCTGGAATATTTAGACTTCCGACCAAAAAGCGACGGCAATCTGAACCCGCTTCTGGGGTGCAAGGTGAAGCACTCTTAAGAATAGCCTCGCGGACGGCATTGGGGTCTGGCTTTTCACCCCGTTGTACCTGCACGCTCAGTAGCAGCGCCACAATTCCAGATACAATGGGAGTTGCAAAGCTGGTGCCGCTTTTGAGAGCAGTACCGCCCCCCGATGCCGCACCCAAGATGTTTTCACCAGGAGCGAGAATGCCTTGGGTTTGATATGTTTCCCCCCAATTACTGAAATCGAAGGGTAATCCCTGTGCATTCATTGCACCCACAGCTAGAACTGAAGGTAAGGCAGCTGGAACGTGAAGACACTGACACCCATCATTTCCTGCTGCAGCAACAATCATAACGTTACTGTCGTTGCAGAATTTGACCGCTTTCGCCAGCATTGGGTCTGCCTCTGTCGCTTGAGCAAGTTGACCCCCACTAATGTTAATTACATGGGCACCTGCTTCAACCGCTTGATTGATAGCGCGTGCCAGATCTAGCTGGGAAAGGGAACCTCTGCGATTATCGGAAAACACTGGCACAATGATTCCGCGACAGCTAGGAGCAATACCGGGAACGTTACTGCCATGCTGACCGAAGATGATGCTGGTAATGTGCGTTCCGTGACTCGACATCCGCCCAACTGTAGCGTTCTCGGAAATTGTGGTTTTAACTCTGGTGAGGTTAGCACCGTCAAAGCAGGGATGAGATTGGTCTACTGGACCGTCAAGAATGGCTACACAGATTTGGGAGTCGCCTTTGGTCTCAGACCACAGTTGTTTGAGTCCCGGTAATTCTGAAATATCAGTAACGTTTGTTTGTGTAGCTGCCATGCTTGAACCTCATAATTTTGTCAGTTGCCGAAAGTTTTCTGTCGGTCTTGGACCGGAGACAAGGTTGAATTTTTCTTTTTCCTGTCTTCTACTAATAAGACGATTTTGCTCTTCACTTTCTGAATTTTTCGAGTAGATTTTTTTCTTAACTCGATGCACACAAGGAAAAACATATCTTACACTTGCTAATAACTCAATTGGAATAGTTGATAATTGACTACATCAAGTCCCTACCAAGGTTGTAGTTTTGACTGTGTAGTTAACCGCTCTCAAAAGTGTTATGAGTGTAAGCCTCAAAATGTGCGACCTTAAAAAGAAAGGGACTTAGATAGAAAAATTTCCTGTCTTTTTTACCTTCCACTTATATGACGTTTCCCAGTAGTAATTTCTGAATTTTTAATCGACTATTTTGATAAAGTTTTCATTGAGATTATTGCTATAAGTCTTTCTATATCTATTTTTTAGCTTCCATATCAGCCTATAAGTTTTATTTGATAAAATTTTTCTCCTTAAAATCTCACTCAAAAAATTCAGAAATTGATAAGCATGATCGTCTTATTAGTAGAACAACAACATTCTGATTGACAAACTTGATTCGGAGGAAGTCCAAAAATGAAATCAGTAATTCGCATGGCTCTTGTTTTGCTACTGGTTATTGGTAGCTGGTCTGGTTTTTTCACCGATAATGCTCGGGCAGGTATGAACGACTACATTGCTCAGGCTTACCAAAGAACAGAGGCAGGCACAAACCCTAAAGAAAACAGCAATAAAAAGGAAGAAACAAACGCTAGTAATGGTAGTAATGTTAGTAACGTTAATGTTCGGGCAGGTATGAACAACTACATTGCTCAGGCTTACCAAAGAACAAACGCAGACACAAATGCTAAAGAAAACAGCAATAAAAAGAAATAAACAAAAGATAGTAATGGTAGTAACGTTAGTAATGTTGCTTTGCGTAACATTAATTCTATTCATGAATAATATAGAATCCGGTTATATAGTACATGTATATGTATGTGACCAGGAATGAGCAGGCATCAAAGCAATAGACTTCTTGCAGAAGTCAGGGAATAGGGAACAGGGAATGAAATTGTTGATTCCATATCTTGAATTGATTTCATTTTTTATTTTTGGAGAAGTCTAAAAGCAATTAGGCATTGGTAAATGATTGTATGATTTTTAATAGTCAGTAGTCAGTAGTTAAAACAGCTTTTTTCCTGACTGTCAATCTTGGTCTGATACAAATTTCATACCTGATTTTACCAATGCTGCGATTATTTTTAAATTCAAAAATTAATCGTTTTTTTTCCTTGCATTGACAAAATATTAACAACCTTGGGAGAATTGATTCATACTAGAGAACGCACAAATCTAGACAACTCTCCTATTAGCTATATGGAGAAAAAAATTATGAGTTTTAAGATTCTTTGTCTAGATGGTGGAGGTATCCGGGGAGTTTTATCAGCTAAACTTCTGCAAGAGGTTGAAACCACTGTCAAAGAAAAAAAAGGACAAGAATTACACGAATATTTCGACTTAATTTCTGGTACATCCACTGGCTCTATTCTGGCTGCGGGCGTTGTCTGTCAGATGAAAGCTAAAGACATGATTGACATCTACCTAGAAGAGGGAAAAAATATCTTTTTAGAGTCAGTACGTCAGCAGCGAAACTCTTTTCGACCTTCTACTATAATGCGAAAAATGATCGGGAGTTATGCCTTATATCCCCACGAACAGGGAGAGCAGGGTTTGGCTAAAATCTTGCAGAAAAAATTGATTCACCAGGAGTTGGGTTCTCCAAAGATTAGCGAGATAACGCGACCCCATATTCTGATTCCTGCTTATGACGTTTATTCCCGAAATACAACGTGGTTTACTAATAACCCCCCGAATTCAGGAGTATGGTATGACAATATCGAACTATGGAAAATCTGCACTGCCTCAGCTTCTGCTCCTACCTTTTTTCCCCCTTATGAACTACCCTATAACGAAGAGGAAAGTCTGCCTCATATTGATGGAGGAGTATCGGCCAATAATCCTGTTTTAGTGGCGATCGCTCATGCCTTATGGATTCAAAAAAACAATGGATTAAAATTGAGCGATATTGCGGTACTTTCTATCGGTACTGGCAATACAACTTGTCCCTACAGTTATGAAGAAATCAAAGAGTGGGGATTACTGGGTTGGGTGCAGCACATACCGGACATTTTTCTGAATCCTTCTGCGAAAAATTCTGAAGATATCTGTAACCAAATTCTGGACAGTGTAGGGGGCGATATCCTCCGTTTGGATTTCGATCTTAATGACCGTTTAGCAAGGGAAAAACAGCCTGGTAGAGTCAGAAAGCTACTAGAAAAGCCTCATAACAGATATATTAGGGATAAAAGAAACCACTATCAAGAAATAAATGAAGATATCGACGATCCGGATAATTGTCAAGACCTGATCGATGCTGCTGAATGTTATCTTGACTGTGGGGATGTTTATTATGAGAAGCCAAGGGTTCCAGTGCGAGAGGCAATTCAAAAGTTTATCGGATCTCATTAAGCATTTAGATAGTTTTTTCTAAGGAATAAGAATTAAATAAAGTCCAAATTTTTTTTCAGAACTCAGACGTTATGGAAATTAGGCAATTTAACTTCTGTAGATAATAAAATTCTCGGTAGTGGTGCATTGTAATTTTTTCGGTAACGGTATAGCAAGCATTTCAGCCACCATTCACCATTACTATACAGGACTACCAAATTTTTTCTTTAAAATTTAACTCAAAAAATTCAGAAATTGACAAGTATAAACGTCTTATTAATAGAAACGAGAAAGGAACTCAATCAATCTCTGTTTTGAAATACTGAAAGTTAAGGACGGAAAAGTTTTTCCAGAAATACCCCTCTTTAAAATAAGTAATTTCTGCACATAGCGATCGTACTACCAAATACGACTCGCTGTTGCTTTTTGGGCATCAAATCACAATCACAAATTGACACGGAGAATAACATGGCTGATAACCTTCTTATTGTTTTTGGTGGAACAACACAATCAGAACCCCAAACTGTATTTACATTTCAAGACTTGTCAACTGCTTCAGTTGACGTCTTACAAATTAATCTACTCACGATAAATCCTAATGTTAGTTTTATTTCAATTAATAATAAAGACAAGGAATATCTGTCTAAACTAGATGGAAACTGGTTAGAAGGCACCCCGACTGGCACTTTGCGAAATTTACAAGTCAAATTACTATTGCAAGAAAACGATGTTTTAAAAGCACTTAAAACAAAAATTGAAAAAGTAAACTGGAGCCACGCCAACTACACTAAGGATTCAGATGCAAGAGGAATGCAGAAAGAAACTTTTTATAGTTTTTCACAAGTTTCACAACAACTCATTGTAGATTTTTTGGAATGGACAAAAAAACAAGGCAATGATTATAAAAATGTATTTATTTTGGCACATAGTCGAGGTTGTGCCTTGGCAATCCAGTCCCTATCAAAATCAAATGTAACAGAATTATCTGATAATTTATTAACACAAAAACTCAAACGTATCGTCTTGCTAGATCCAGTCTCAAAAAATGCTGATAATAATCTGAGTTGGTTTTCTAGCAAGGAAAGTGTAGATGAAAAAATTATTACTGCAAATGCGAAAATCGTCGAACTCCTAAGCAAAAAAAACAAGGAGATACACATTATTGTCAAGTCGGTGAAAAAAACGATTAACTATAAGTGTTATGCAGATCGTTTAGTTGGTACGAAACAAGGTTACTTGATTAACAATCCCGATTCTCCCGATCCTAAGATGGAAAATGTCTATGTGCATATTGCTGCTATGGCGCACGAGGGAATGCTGGGAAAAGATTTTCGCAATAACTTCAAAAACTACCGAAAAATAATATCCAATGACAATTGGAACGAAATTTTTTGGAATGATAAAATAGTAGATTTAACAAAAATGAAAAACTCAGATGCTTTAACCCAATACAGAGATAGCAAGAAGAGTGTAAGCAAAATAGTTAAAGAAGTATCCTCAAGCACCAATGATTATTTCAAGAATTTTAATGCATTTTCTAACAATGAAGCATTGTTGGATCGCCAAAGAGCTTTTGTACATTGTGTAGGCAAAAAAGTTGATATGCTTTCCTAAAGCTTGAGATAATTCTTGACATACTCCCGCCGTTGCCCTTACGGGACAACGCGGGATTCTTCAGTCTGGGAAACCCTGACCGCTGTTTAGACAGAGGTGATGTCCTCCCCCTGTGTTGTGCCTTATAATAACAAAATGTACCTAGCTTGTCAAGGGCATATGAACGTTTAGCTTATGAAGGTATCCGAATCTTGGCCCTGGCTTTCCCATACGACGCTCCCCTGCGGGAGAGCGCGGGACTTCCCGCCAGGGAAGTTAAAAGCTGATCGCCCCAACATATCCAGAACAAAAGGGGGCGATCGCTCCTTTTTTTTGTATTTTTTTATTCAGAAGCTTCCCAGAAGTAATTTCTGAATTTTTGGACTGCTGTTTTTACTCCAGCAACAAAAGGGGGCGATCGCTCCTTTTTTTTGTATTCCTTCATTCAGTCCCATCCATCAACCTAGAAAAAACTACCGCTAACAGATACATCACCACATTTTGGACTTCCATGGGTTCGTTTTCGTCCCAAAAATTAAATTATCAATGAAATATTAAGTTTTTTAAAATAACTACTATTAGCAGCTAATTAGAGCTTATTCTAATTTTTAGTTCTATATGACAGTCGAATAGTGTATAATGATGGATAGCAATAGAAAAACAAGGTCTGAAAAAATATCTGTCACTATATCCGCAGGAACCTATAGGCAGCTAGAGGAAAGAGCTTTACAAGAAGAACGAACTTTGGTTAGCCTGGCCTTGTTTTACATAGAGAGTGGATTAGCTAGGAGCAGAGAATATGATATTCTGCATGAATTAAGTTTTGACTATAAAAAGGCTTTAGCAGAACAACAAGCAAGAATAAAAGCTCTTGAAGCCAAAATTGATAACTCTGATCCTCCTTTGGACAATTTTGTCAGAAAGGCAATCATTAAATCAATTTCAGGTCAAGCCTTAAATAATGTAGATATCAGCCTTATATGCGAGTACCTTGATTACGATCAGGAATTACTACCCGATCGAATCTATGCAGATAACGTCCTAGAGAAGAATACAGATGATGAAGAAAAACAAAGGCAATCAGAGTCTATTCCTTGATGGATGGACTGAAGCCGTATTTGAACAGGGCATCGTCTTCATTGCTCCTATTTACTATAGAAAAGAAGACGTGATTGTCATCTACAATCAATATCAAGGTTGGTTTAATTTAGTGGCTACTAAGTGGGGTGAGGTTCGCCTCATCTGGAATGGAGCAAGACGAGGTATCAGAATTATAGGGAAAAAAATAATGCTCAAAGAACTAGGTAAAAGTCTGATTGATATTTACGGCGAGGTTAACCCGCAATTTATCACTGATATGAATACTAACGAGGTGATTTGGATGAATCAAGCCGCCATTATTGCTAATAGTAACCAACCAATGAATAAGATTGTTGGTCAACAAGCTAAGGATTTATGGCAACCTGGTGAATTGAATAAAATGCTTGATTTCTTGGATAATGATCTTTATCTTCCTCAATTTGAGGTTAAAGGTTATAGACTTCTTCCCGATGGAGAAAAGGAAAAATATACTACGTTGAACGAGTACAGAATTATCAATGCTTTTGGCAAAAGATGTCGATGGTCTAAAGTTAATGTTTAGACATTTTAGTCTTATTAATGTTGCTTGAGGATCTGGAACCTCAGAAGGTACTCAGTTACTTAGGGGAATACAGTCAAAATAAGTGGACATCGCATATCTGTGAAAATTTGAAAACTAACCAGCAGATTTACAGAGTGTGGAATGCTCAATCGTATGATACAGAATGGTAAGTCGGAAAGCTGGAAAGTCGAATTATAGTTGATTTATCCAGTAATACCAGAAATAAAAAAAGAAGACTACAAAAAGGTGCATCTACATCAGAGATATTTAAAAAAAGCTTCTCCAATTCATTTTATAAAGCGATATCTACAGGACTTACGCAGAGACTCTACATATAGCAATAGCGCCATTCGGATCTTTGCGGAACGCAAATAGCATTTGCCCCTACAGATGTTGGTTTGAAAGTCAATTTGCGTAAGTCCTGACCTATAAATTTTTCGCTTTTTTTATTCAATATTCATTCCCTAGAATTTGTAACAAGCATTGATTGGTGCTTGGTATAAAGAGTTTTACTAATATTGAGCAAATTAGCGCTCAAAGTAGACAATAGTAATCTGCTCAATTAACCTGACTATAAAGTCGTTAAAAGCGTTTATTGGGATATTACTCACAAGATCGTAGAATAGAAATAAAGTTATTCAGCGCTCTGTAGTAACAGAACAAAAAAGTAAGCTAAAATTACGATTAGTACTGAGAATAAATTAAATAAATTAGGTTTTCTCAGATATTTCACAGTTCGTAAACTTCTGCTGGCAATATCTAGGAATCAATCAGTGTTTTGGAAATGATTAAATAATCCAACTCAGATTTAATATCATGTCCGGATAATTAGTGATAAAAAACTTTCTCCTTCTTCTCCTGTTCTTCTTCTTCCTTCCCTCTTTCCTCTTTCCTCTTTCCTCTTTCCTCCTGACTCCTCCGTCGTTATTTATTTATCACTGTTCAACCGGACATGATATAACACACAATTCCTACGAATGCTGTCTGCTACCTTGAAATTATCGTTCGCCTCCAAAATTTATAGATTTCCTTAAGGTTTGACTATTATGGTATCAAGTTTTCTCAAAGTAGTTTCAGTTCCTACTTTAGCTCTCAACTGTGCTGAAAAAACAGAGCAAGAGTTTTGGCAGCAATGGCTGAAGCATCAAGATTATCTTTATTTTTGCTGTGTCAAGTGGATGGGTGGAAACTTGACTGATGCTGAAGACGCACTTAGTCGGGCAATGATTAAAGCTTGGGAAAAGGTGCAAAAGAATCCAACAAAAATTGATAATTTTAAGGCATGGCTGACAAAACTCACTTATAACCTCTGTGTAGATATTCATCGAGAACACATTCGGGGTGCGAATAGAGTTGATAATATCGAAGATTACACATTTGCTGAGGAGCAAGAATTGGTTTTAGTTCAACAAAGGCCAGATTCTGCTATAGAAGAACAAGAGAAAAGGATTGTGATTCGTCATGCTATTGATAATTTGCCGATCAGACTGCGTGAGACCTTTATCCTGCATTTTTGTCAGCAACTGTCTCATCAAGAGATTGCCGAACAACAAAATATTTCTTACGATAATGTCTGTAAGCGCATTTCTCAGGCACGGAAGATTTTACAAAAGGAGTTGAGGGAATATTTTATCGGGGCTTGGTGGCCAAGAAGATGAAAAAAAATATTTCCACTTGCTGTAATAGAGCGGTTGATAGGAAATGTCCTGGGTGAGACAATGATCTCAAAAGTTGCTTTTTTTCAGAATACAACATCTAGGAAAAGTTTCTTTGAATTTTCGGAAAAAAATAATTCAGAAATTTGCTTCCCCAAGCGTCTAATTAATGAAAGCAATTACAAGTCTTGTAATTGAAGTAACGAAATTCAAAGAGGATAAACAAAATGGCACATATCACACAAAAAGGAATACTAAACAAAAATAGTAATCCTGTTACAGATGCTGATGTCATTATGACTGCTGCCATAATAGGGCATTCGTATAAAAGACTTATTAACAATAAACCCTGTATGTACGATTTAGAAGTTGAAATCAACGAACAAGGAAGCAATATCTAAAAGCGGAGGGTTGCTTCATACCTCACAATGACAACTGTTCAACTGGATTTGATACCAAATTTAACTATTTCGTACACAACCCTAATTTCTCAAATGACACAGACAAAAGAACGATTCAAAAAACTCGAAGTTCCCTATTTCTCTCAGTTGGATAACGATACGGCCTATCACGGACCTGGTTACAGACAATGTAATCTAACTTCTTGTTCGATGTTTTTAGCCTTCCTCAGACCCGATCTTGTTGAAAAAGCCAAATCAGAGGGTTATCGTGAATTTGAAAGTATGTACGGGAAGACACTAGATAAGTATGGCGATACTACGGATCATCAAGCAAATACTCGTGCTTTAAGAGATTTTGAAGTAGATACCTATTTTTCCTATACACTTTCAATTGAAGATTTAATCCTGTGCTTGCAAGCAGGATATCCAGTAGTTATGGGTATGGCATATAAAGGTAGCGGACATATGGTGGTAGCTACGGGATTCGATCTAGACAAACAGAAAATTTTCATACACGATCCTTATGGTATTAGAGATGGAGCGGGCAATACTTACCAGGTAGGGGTAAAAGCAGCTTACGATCCTTGCAGTTTCGATCTTTTAAAACAAATTTGGGTCGATCAGGGAAAAGAAGCAGGATGGGGTCGAGTCACTGTTTCTGTTAAAGGAAAACCAACAGGATTACCTCAAAATTTGTAGATTCTACTATGCTGTCTTTGCCTGTTCTCTCCTACAGGCAATGGTGGAAAAACATTAAGATTTATGCTTAATTATACCAAATTCGATGATGAAAAGGTACTTTTTCCAAATTCTCTCTAACCTTTTTGCCATCTGTAATCTGCCCTTTGCCTTACTTCACTAATAAAGTTCCTATCTAAACCGGATTTGGTATTAAATATCACTAGGTCATTGCGACTGGAACGGAGTGGAGAGAAGCAATCTCTAATGCCCTAAGATTGCTTTCTAATGGAATTGCTTTGTCAACTTTCCACTCCCTTGCTCCTTTACCGAAAAATCAAGGTATAAAGCCTCTTTAAGGGGATGAAAAAGCGGTCGTTAGCGCAGCTTCCCGTAGGGTGGGATGGCGAGGTTTCCTCGCCATATCCAATCGACCAAGAGAATATTCAATTCAGTATTTCAAGCCTCCGAATTTAGTCGGAGGTACTGATAACTGATAACTGATAACTGAAATGACCTTTACAAAAATATCAAGACTATAAAAAATGGAAACTATCAAAGCAATTAGTCAAACTGTTCTCAAAAAAGCAGTAGCTCAAGCTTCTCAACTTCCTGAGAGTCAAAAAACATCTGTTGCTCAAGGAAAAACTTATGAAGTTCTCAATTATTCTCCAGCAGAACAGGGACATTACCAAATTGAACTCAATAATAATGCTGGAACCTGGTATATTTTCTCCGATCATTGGGAGCTATCCTGGGAAAATCAGGCAGAAATTATAGAATCTAATAACTCAGATTTATTGACTGCTGAAAATCTGAAAGCAATTATGCCCGATGCTTCTGATGATGATATTCATAGATATGTCGCTCCTCTCAATCAAGTTATACATGATTTTGATTTAGCAACAACAACTAGAGCTTGTGCATTTATTGCTCAAATTGCCCATGAAAGCGGTTCTTTCTATTATAAAGAAGAATTAGCTAGTGGTGCAGATTATGAGGGACGAGAGGATTTAGGTAATACCCAACCAGGAGACGGCAAACGATATAAAGGAAGGGGTCTGATTCAACTTACTGGTAGAGCTAATTATCGTGAATGTGGTCAAGCATTAGATTTGCCTTTAGAAGACAACCCGGAAATGGCTGTTCAAGACCCTTATACGAATGCAGCGGTGGCAGCTTGGTATTGGGAAAGTCGCGATATTAACGAGTATGCAGACCAAGGAGATTTTGAAAAAGTCACCCGTCTGATAAATGGTGGTCTGAATGGTTATAGCGATCGCCTGCAATTTTGGGAAAGAGCTAAAAGAGTTTTTGGTATTGATTAAGAAAGGAACAGCCCATTTTGACTCCTTCTTAGAAAAGTTAATTTAGTGCAGGTAAACCTCAAAATGTTCGCCTTTGTTAAGTGTTAGTCTTAAGGCAACTTATCTATTAGCAAATCTTATCTGAAGGATCAACCCAACATTGATATTTTGTTGGGTTACTCTTGCGGGAAGCAAGCTAAATTCTTCAACCCAAACTATCCCCATGGGATTAACTCTTATTTCTCTATAATAGAAGTTTTCATAAAAATAATCATAAATATAATACAGAGATTTTGGCTTGAAGGCAGAAGTTTTGTAGTTTACCTTTGTTAAAACCGCTATAAGTATGCAGCCTCAAAATGATTTTGATAATTCTGATTTCAATTCCCTCGAAAACAAGCAAATGTCTGAGGAACAAAATTCTATTCCGGTTATTGATGAAATAGATACTAAAGTTTATGATTTATTGGCCCAAATAAACGAGGTAATTACTGACTATAATTTCCTCCAGGAATTAAGCGAAGAAAATCAAGAAGAAGTTTCCAAATTTTTGATGTTACTATCAGACATTAAAACTCTATATCTATCTGGAAAATTAACTAAAAATAGTTACCAAAAATCAGAAGTTGCTAATTTAGTATTTAATCTTAGTATTGCCATTCAATCTTTTCAGCATAACCCCCAAAAACGGCTGATTGAAAAACTGCGAATTGATGGAGAATTTAGAATCAGAAGAATTAAAAACTTTTGGCTAGCTTTACCTATTAATTTTTATCGAAAATTTACCTCGAAGATTATTCTGAAAATTTTACTAGGGTTAATTTTAGGACTTCCATTATACATAGTAGTTCCCCTGGGCTTATCATCAGGAAGCAATAACTTAGAACAAGCTCTACAGTCAAAAGGAATTATTTCCTCAGATATTTCTAGTAGGACTAATGACACACCGGATATGTATATAAAAGATTTTCAAATGACAGTTTGGCTAGGAAATTTGTGTTTTACTGCTGGCGCTCTTGGCAGCATAATTAGTATCTTATCTCGACTTAGTAATTATCAACAATCTGAAGAGGAGCACCAATATCAAGATTCAATAATTCCTATCTTAGTTGGTTTTTATAAGCCTCTGATTGGCGGAACATTTGGCATTTTAATCTTTGCTATTTTACAGGGGGGAATTATTCCTATTACCTTTGGTGAAATTAATAACGAAAAGAGGCAAGATCAAAGATGGATGTCTCTATTTTCTTTGTCTTTTGTTGTGGGATTTAGCGAGCGATTAGCAAAAGATATTATTAATACGACAGAAAAACATTTTGATTCAGAGAAATTAGGAAATGATAGATAGATGGACAAAAATGTTGGGCGTTGCTGAATTAGGGTATGATATTAATCTTAATTACTTAGGAGTCAGGAGTCAGGAGTAAGGAGTCAGGAGGGAAGAAATAAGAAGAAACCCCAAGTATAAGGAGAAAGTTTTTTTGTGGGGTAAGCGGAACGGAGTTCTATCGCACTCTGATCCAGACAAATATCATACCTTAAATCACCAACGCCAAATGTTGAAAGGTAATTACTTAATAACTGAAGTGTTATATCATGTCTGGATAATCAGTGATAAAAAAACTTTATCTCTTTTAATCTTTTATTCCCTTCTGTCTTACTTCCTCCAAAGTGTAAGTATTTAACCGGACATGATATAAATAATTTGTATTTGTTCTCCTTCTTTAGCTGTTATTGATTAAACGCTTTTCAAGTTCGGAAACTGTTTCATTAATTTTGACTTTTAAGAGAGGAAGCATAAATACAAGAGCGTTAGAGGAGGGTGGCATCAGCTGTATCGCTCTCTAGTTTTCTTCACTATTATATCTGATTAACTTATATTAAGCACAGCTTCATAGAGAATTGGTATCAATATTGTGAGATTAAATAATTTGTTTCTATTGCCCATAAATCAAATGCAGTGGGCAATAAGTGTAGAGAATTTACGTCATCAACTACTTCCGATACAACAGAATCTTGCCCGACAGTATGGTTTAAACCGATAGCGTGTACTACTTCGTGAGATACCACATACTGTTGTAAATATTGATTTTCAACATATAGCAATTCATCAGATAAGAAAATATCGCTGTTGATTTGATGCTCTCCAGGAAAGTAAGCATAGCCAAGATAAGGAGTATTTGAATCTATACTAATTTTTATTTCTGCTGTATTGTAGTCTACTTGTTGAAAGTCTAAATAAGTTCTGTTTTCTATGTAGTCGAAAGTATTGTTAAATAAGGCTTGAACTTCTGGTGTAATACTACTGTCATAGCCATAAGTTGCATCTGGACTTAAAGCAAGTCCAGTCAGAATATCATAATTATCAGACATAATTTCTTACCTCATCTACAATTTTGAACAATTCAATTAAAAAAAACGTTTAAAAAGCTTCACCCTTATTAATAAATCATCTTATTTAAATGATTAATAATCCGCAACCCTTCCAAAAAAAATTTTACTGATTCTTCATGAAACTAGATTTTTTTATGTTTTTACCGTGATTATACCTAGTTTTTATTCTTTTTATTATATGGTATATTTTTTTGACTACTTTATTTAACCATTTTTTTAGTTAAGAAAAACTTGATATATATAGATTATAGTTAACTTGAATGTGGTCTTTAATACCGGATAAAATTTAGCGATAGTCCTCTAAAAAACTTGGACAAAAAGTTTACATCTCTATACCAATGCTAAGTAGAACATGGTAAATTTGGTAGTGCATCAAGAAAGTGTGGGAATGGTAATATAACTATTGTCCCTAAATACTTTTAACTCTTAAGTAAATGCTTACGGATAATGTAGTTTTTTTCAAATTAAAAGGTAAGAAATAATGTTTGTTAAGAATGCAAAATTTTGTGCTGCTTTTCCTTTGGGAATAGCAATGGCAATATCCTCTCCTCTGTCTGTTCAAGCTGCTGTATTATCTTACAGCGGTTTTCATTTCGATAGACCACAGTAGGGGCGAACGGCCGCCCCTACAAGGTTTTGGTTATGACGATGTGGTTCATCCATCTGAAAAGCGCTGTATGAAATAGGATTTGAAGATAGAAGAATAGATGAAACTGCATTACAGATGGAACTGAGTGCTGAGGATCTGAATAATGATGGAAAAATCACCATAGAAGAAGTTTTTGAACTAGAGATAGAAGAGGAATGGGAATTATAGAGGAGGTAGGAGTCAGAATTTACCCTTGGTTTTTCTGCCGTTGTCTGTCGAAAATGCTAACTTTTTGAGACTGATCGAGGGAAAATCTCGTACTTTTTTAGATTCAAAAAGGCTAAAACTTTTATATGTCAATGCTTTGATGATTATTCAGCGAGCCCTAATTATTTTTGTTATCAGACATGGCAGTGGGAGCATCTTGCTCCCATACTAGGCATTCCGACGTTGCTGATTCTGGGTATGATTTGATAATTTTGTATTTGGGATTTTGTATTTTGGATGGTTTAAACTACGGCGTTGCTGAATTGAAGTATGAATGCGCGATTTGTGAGAAATGCGGGACTATGTAGGAGGTATACAACAAAGCCGCTGAGTAATGCTATCTATTATTTTGTAAGCATTCAGCCGTCAGCTATCAGCTATCAGCTATTCGTGTTAGTTTACAATAAAAACTTTATTAATTATCTTACTAGAAAAGTTGCCTCCCTTTCCCTTAAATTCTATTTTAATTTAAACACTGTCTTTAAGTAAGCATTCAGCCGTCAGCTATCAGCTATCAGCTATTGCTTTTGATGTGGCTTTAAAGCTGTATTAATTGAGCTAAAATTAATCTTACTACAAAAATCGTTAAAGTCTATATTCATTTACACTATGTCCTTAAAAGCAGAGTCTTATTGCTGAGAGCTGACTGCTAATAGCTGTTTGCGCAGCATTCCGTAGGAAATGCTTACGTCTTTAACAAGAGGGTCTTGCTGCTGTTTGCGCAGCATTCCGCAGGAAAAGCTGACTGCTAATAGCTGTTTGCGCAGCATTCCGTAGGAAATGCTTACATTATTTTTATTCACTATTGCTCTCCAATTCCCAATTCCCGACTCCTAAATTTCCTGTTTCTTTAAGCATAATGAAACGCATTATCCCAAATATAATCTATTAATTGTTTAGCATCATCTAAAGGTAATACTCGACAACAACCATTTTCATCATAGGTTAATAATGGTATATCTGAAATCTCATCCTCATCTTCATCATCTCTGACAATTTTGCCCTGAATTTTTGTGAGATTATTCAATGGTCCATTAATATCAAAATCAATTTTTGTATCAAAATTTTGCTCCATCCAGGCTTCAATTTTTTTATCCAATTGTTCTGGAGTTAGATATGTATTGCTTGCTAATAAGTGATAATAAACTAAAATAATTTCCTTACATTCTTCTTCTTCTGCATCATCAATTAAAGTTTGAAATACACCTGCATTATTAGCAATATTATTAAAAAATAAAGTGTCTGTTACCTGTTTTTGAAACTTAATCTGTTTAGTTTTATATTTACTATACTGCTTGAAACAAAATCCTCCTAAAGTTATTAATAGAGATGATGAAGCCAATAAAACTCCTGTCATATTCCTCACATCTTCCGGATTAGCTCTCAAGTTCAATTTTTCTACATAAGACGGACCGAAAACTAGAAAAACAATTACACCGATAATTAGTAAAAGTTGCGGTACAATTCTCAGGACAATAGGTACTGCTGCACCAATAGCAGGTACTACTAGGATTAGACGGTCTTTCAAAGTCATACTAACTTTGACATTAGGAAATAGAAATTCTATATCATTTTTAGGAATATTTTTATAGAGAGAAATATAAATTTTTTTAGGACTCAGATGAGATTCCTCCCCTTCGTTTTCCGAACCATCAGTATCTTCTGTATTTTGGCACTTAATTAATAAAGCAACCCTTTCAAAAATATCAATTTTCTTTTCAATTTTGCGGAAAAAAAAATTCTTAACTTTTATTGTCTTATATATATCTCCTCGACAGTAACATATTATCTCTTCAAAATCATCAAAATTGAGTTCTGTCTTCAGTTCAATTAGCGAAGTTTGCTGAAAAGCACGTTCTAAACTAGCTCGAGATATAGGAAAAAAATTTCCTTGCTCTAGAATTTTCTCAAAACTCTGAACAACTTTAGTTTTCATCATTGTTAGTTGTGATTCAGAGTGAGAGGCAATATATTTAGTATTAGCATCTGGATTAAATGGAGCATAATTTTCCTTTAATATCTCCAGTGTTTTATGTAATTTAAAATGATAATAAGCCAGCAGAATAGAACAAAAATCTCTAAACTTTTGTAAAGAACCTTCTGGTAACTTACCATCTTTAATACAAAGTTCTATAATATCTTTTCTAGAATAAGGAATAAATGCTTCCCTGTCTTGATAAACTGCCATAGTTGTATACCTCGATTATATGAGGATATATCTTAACACTTTTTTCGCCCCATAAAGACGCGATAATACTTGACAAAATTATCATAGTATGTATAAATACAAGAAGCGATCACCTTGATAATAAAGGTAGCTAAAAGATAAAATACAAACATATAAAATAATCATCATTTAATAAAATGAATCCAGAAGCAACTTTAAATCAACTTAAAGAAGCTAGTCCGGAAGGAAAACTTCCATCTAGTTATGGAGTTTATTTCAAAAATACATTGGTGGCTCTATGCCATGCATTAGAAGACCACATATTACAAACTAGCACTAAACATTCTGAAGAAAAACCATTAGTTTTGGTAACCTTTCAACAAGGTAAATGGTATTTACAAGAAGCAGATCGTTATCAAGAAATAGCACAATCTAGTCGTCACGTTGTTATTAGCGCAGTACCAGATAGTGGGTTATCCAAACATCCTACAAGTCAGCTAGAAAATGTCTCTTTAGTTAATTTGGAAACGAAGGATAGTTTAGTTAATGAATGGAATCTAATTATACTAGCTCCAAGTTACAGAGCTATGGTACTTTGCCATGAACTATCAGAAGATGAATATGTACTCAATGGTCGGCCTGCTGTAGATGTGGAAAGAAAATTTTACGGTTTATGGACTTTCGACCGAACTTTAGTAGCTACAGCCGCAGAAATTCTCATAGAAAGATGTCGCCCCTACGATCCTGCCTTAGCAGACACCATTCAGAAACAACATCAAGAAATTCTAACTATCAAAGATGTACCACCTACAGATATGACTAACGTGGTATCTCGAATAGTTTCTTATCTGCAAACTTCCCAACAGCAGATGATTGCGATGAATCGTCAAACTAGAGAACTTTGGGAGTTAGAAGGTCAAGCATTACGAGTTAGTCGCAACCTAAATGCTAATAAATTGCAAGCATTTTTACGAATGGCGCAGAAAGTAGATGAACGCGACCAGACTAACCCTATTGCCTCTTTGCAAGTAGCAGCTTTATCTGAGACTCTTGGTCAAATGTTAGATTTGCCTACTTTGCAGTTACGACGTTTGCGGTTAGCAGGATTATTGTTTCGAGTGGGGTTAGCATCAGCGCCAAACGAAGTATTTACTCAAACACCAGATGAATTAGATGATGCAACTTTAACTTTTTGGCAGGAAAGGAGCGTACTTGGTGCCCAATTATTAACAGCAATGCCAGAGTTAGCGCCTATAACTAAAATTGTGGCTCATCATTTAGAATATTGGGATGGTAGTGGTAAACCAGACGGTCTCAGAGAAGAGGAAATACCCATAGAATCTCGAATTCTGGGGTTAATTTCTTACTTCCAAGAGTTAATACAAGCACGAGGTAAACGAATAGCTCTTAGTTTGGGAGAAGCTTTAGAAAAATGTATCAATCACAGTGGCACATATTTTGAGCCTATTCTTGTAGAATCTCTCAGCAACGTGATTCGTTTAACAGAAATGGGTTTGATGCAATTACCTCAAAGGCCAAGTCAACTGCCCAACGTTTGGTTAGAGGAAGCAGTTACATCAAAGACATCAGTCAATTAATATCTTTAAAAATACCTCGATCTTTTCTTGACTTTGGATGTAGGAGCTTTTCTATTTCTTGAGTGGGGGAGTAGGGGAGTGGGGGAGAAGTAAACATCAGAATAATTAATACGCTAGTGGCGTGCTCATTCAAAAATGTCATTGCGCCTGTGTTAATTACTTAATAATTGAAGTTTCACCTCACAAAAGCATTTTTTTTTCACCCTAACACCTAAGACCAATTTTTATGTATATGAATCAATCAACATCCCTAGATATTTCGGCCATTCGAGTTGGCAAAATCAAACTTTTAGCCAGTGCTAATCTCCCTGGTGCAGATTTAGCAGGAACCCAACTTTCAGAAGCAGACTTCTACCAAGCTAACTTGGTTGGAGTTAATTTTGCTGGGGCTAATCTACTGAAAGCTACTCTGAGAGCTAACCTGCGTGGAGCTGACTTCACTGGTGCTGATTTGAGAGGGGCAGACTTTCGTAATGCTGACCTACGGGGTACTATTTTTATGGATGCCCAAGTTAGAGGAACTAGCTTTGCAGGTGCTTTCTTGAATGGATCTGTACTGAATAATTTGGACTTGAGTGGAGTTGATTTTCGTGGTGCTGACTTACGAGGTGTGAATTTCACTAGAACTATTTTATTTCAAGCAGAATTTAGTAGTGCTAATCTAGCTGGTGCAGATTTATCCCAAGCAGATTTAGAAGAAGCTAATTTTACTGGGGCTATACTCCGGGGCACAAATTTACAACGGGCTAATTTGCTCTGTGCTATAGTCGATCGGGCTGACTTCAATGGTGCTCTACTCACAGATGCTTGTCTGCAAGGTACACCACTTGATTCAGTCAATTCCTAAAAGTTTGATTTGCGTAGGCTATGTCTTCTCTGAAATTGATAAGTAGATGCAAAGTAATGCTTATTAAGTACATAAGTACAAGTAAACTTTACAATTCTTTATCAAACTGTTAGGATATCAGTGAAGGCAAACATTGAAAAATTATGGTGACTGCGTTGTTTACCAATGTACCAATGCAAAATCAAAGTGGCGATCGCCTAGTGAGCAAGGCAGCAGGAGCGGCAATTGCAGCTCTGTTTAAAAGCTCTGATAAAGTCGAAGCCAATGTCCGTGCAGAGCCAGTGGCCAAACTTTTACAGGGTAGTCTGGATGGGTTTGATTTCATTGGCAAAGGAATGCGGATGTACAATGGCCTTCGGATTGAAGTTATGGAGCTTTACCTGCAAGCTGTCTCAATAGACTTTAGTGCAATTTTTACTGGTAAAGTCAAATTAAGGCAGCCTATTCAGGCCACTCTGAGGACTGTATTAACTGAGTCTGACTTGACCACATCTTTCAATACACCATTTGTGGTAGAGAAACTGCAAAGGCTCAAATATCAGGGACAATCCCTACATTTCCAAAATACTCAAATGACTATCACTGAAGATCGAGCCCTTAGACTTAAAACTCAAATCGGGGTAGGAAATCCAAATCAACCTATAGATGTTGATTTCACTGCTAACGTTGAAGTGGAAGATAGGCGTAAAATCAAATTTGTTAATGTAAAATATAATGGCGATCAAGAGTCTGTAGATTTAGGTAAATCTTTAATAGACCATGTTAATAATTTACTAGATTTAGATAAATTTGCTTTAGAAAATACTCAACTGCGAGTAGACCGACTACGGGTAGGAAGGGATGACATTACATTCTATGGTATAGCTAAGATTGAACAGTTTCCTAGTGGGATTAAGAATAAATAGTTGTTAATCTTTCTAGAATATTATCCTACTAATTAGCATTAGTGTATTTTAAACCTCAATCGCTAATGAAATATACTTACCAATATCGTATATATCAAGAAAGTAGCCAGAAGTTGACACTAAATAACTGGCTCAGTATTTGTCGATATTGGTACAACAGAATGTTAGGAGAACGCTTTAACTGTTGGGAGCAAAACAGATTTCCTGTCAATGCTTACCCTCTGATTTCTCATTTACCTAAATTAAAAGACCAACCAAATTACTACAACCAGAAAAAGCAATTACCAGAGTTGAAAAAGCTCTAGTAGAAGTAGAACATTCAGGTTCTCAGAAAGTTATGACCGTCTTTAAAAGACATTAAGACCCTACACAGAAAGCTAATGGCTCTGTGTAGGTAAGCCAAAGTAGCTTCTAATCTTCAGTAAATTATGCTTTTAGCTATCTTTATCGTCATTAACTTTAGGAATGTAGTCTGGACGTTGGGCATCTTCCCAACCAGGAGGACGCTTGGAATTATACCAAGCAATAGAACCTATACTAACTGCTGCAACAAAGCCTACCACAACAACTGCTATTGGCAGCCATATATTACCCTGGGCCATAATTATATCTCCAAGTTATTTCTATAATTTAGAAATATTATCTCACGGCCTGGATTGAGTTAAAATAAAATCAACCATTATCGCTAGACTGGGTCATTTCAGTTATCAGTTATCTGTACCTCTAGCTGAATCAAGAGGGTATCGGTTGAAATACGGAATCTTCTTTTTTTTATCCTCTTAAAAGAGGAAGATTCAGACCCAAATTTCTCGGTCAAAGTAAGAAACAATCTAGAATCTGAATTTGATATATTTTTTGGCTGGTGCGATCGCGGAGTGTAGTTTGAGCCGTATAGCTAATTTCACCACACCTATTTAACCACCAGCAACAGCAGGAACAATGCTCACTTCATCTCCATCTTGTAGAGATGTTTTTGTTCCTTCTAAAAATCGGATATCTTCGCTGTTGACGTAGAAGTTTAAAAATCTTCGAGGTTCTCCTTGGTCATCACAGAGACTTTTTTTGATACCAGGAAAATTTGTTTCTAGAGAATCTATTAGTTCGGAAATATTGCCACCGCCACATTCAATTTTTGCTTTGCTCTCGGTGAACTTTTGTAAGGGAGTAGGAATTAAAACTGTAACTGCCATAATTGAGTAATCTACATTATATAGCTAATACTTTTTTGCAAATTTCTATTATAATGCTGGTCTAAGAAAAACTGTAAATTTTTAAGAAAAAAATTATTTTTCCTAACCCAATATTAATGTTTGGAAGATATGTATTAGGAGTTCTTTGATCGAACCCCTAACCTAAAAACATTTTCTTTCTTTACGGTGAGGTGAGTTAAACTAAAACTTGCTCCCAATCAAGACGTTCTAATGTTTGAGCGCGTTCCCAAGCTCGCTCGAAACTGTCTAATTTTGCATCTATTGTGAGAGGTTCGCCGATATAACCTTGTACTGCTTCTTGTGTCTTTAACCCGTTACCTGTAATGTAGGCAACCGTGGTTTCTTCAGGATCGATTTTGCCTGCTTCTGCTAATTTTTTCAAGACGGCAATAGTTGTACCACCTGCTGTTTCTGTGAAGATTCCTTCTGTTTCTGCCAATAACTTCATGCCTTCAATAACTTCAGCATCGGTGACAGACTCGATATTACCGTTTGTTTTGCGAGCTACTTCTAATGCGTAGATACCATCTGCGGGGTTGCCGATCGCGATTGATTTAGCAATAGTATTAGGTTTAACTGGCTTGATAAAATCACGATCTTCTTTGAATGCTTGAGCTACTGGGGAACAACCTTCAGCTTGCGCTCCACTAAAACGAACTGCTTTATCTTCTACTAAACCGACCTTCACAAATTCTTGGAATCCTTTGTAAATTTTTGTGTAGAGAGAACCGGAGGCGATGGGAGCAACTATATGGTCTGGTAGTTGCCATCCTAGTTGTTCGGCGACTTCAAAACCTAGAGTTTTTGAACCTTCAGAGTAATAGGGACGGAGGTTAATATTTACAAATCCCCAACCGTAGGTATTAGCAACTTCGCAACAGAGGCGGTTTACTTGGTCGTAGTTGCCTTTAACTGCCATAACTGTTGGATTGTATATTAGGGTACCGAGAATTTTGCCTGCTTCTAGGTCAGCGGGGATAAATACACAACACTCTAATCCTGCTTTAGCTGCGATCGCTGCGGTGGAGTTTGCTAGGTTGCCTGTACTGGCGCAGGATACTGTGGAGAAACCTAATTCTCTGGCCCGACTCAGGGCTACTGATACTACCCTATCCTTGAAGCTGAGGGTAGGCATATTTACTGCGTCATTTTTGATGTAGAGATTTTTCAGACCCAGGCGACGGGCTAAACGTTCTGATTTTAGTAGGGGGGTCATACCTGTTCCTACGTCTATTACGTTATCTGTTTTTACTGGTAGGAATTGACGATAACGCCATATAGAGTTAGGACCTGCTTCGATTGTTGCCCGGCTCACTGTTTGACGGATCTTTTCATAGTCATACTTTACTTCTAGGGGACCAAAGCATACGTCTTCGCATATATGTTTGGCTTCTAGTGGGTATTCTTCACCACATTCTTTACACTTGAGCGTTTCTATCGCTGTATTTTGACTGTGGATTTGACTATCGATATTTGTAGCCTGGGTCATATTCTTTACTCCCTACTTCTAACTAAGAACTATTAACTATAATCTGCACTTTCTGAAATACTAGCATGGGTAAAAATTACCGTCAACTATACCCGACTAAAATAGTCGGGTATAATTTTATTCTGTTTTTTCATTATTGATTGCAACATATATCTATTCTGTTTTGGCAGTTAATTTTAATAATTTAGTAGTTATTTTTAATGTGGCTATTTGAGGAGTATTATCAATGAGTTATTTATTATGATTAAACTAAAAATAAGTTGCTTTTACAAAAATTCAATTGAATTTATTATTTTTTTTAAGCAAGTATTGATTAATATTTTAGTTGTTAATATTACTAATTTTCAGAATAAGTTTGTTTTTAGTATGTCAATTTTTTTTGATTTAATTTAGTATAAAATGTTAATAATGTGATTTGATTTATTTGAATAAATGTAGCATTTTATAGTAAAAAAGTTTCTAGCGGTAAGTGGTTTAATACCATATACTAAAGAAATTATATTTTCTAAAAAAAATATCTAAAATCTAAAATGGTTGGCAGTTCTGCAACCGTAACGGTATTGATGAAATTTGGGACAAATTACCTAATAATGTCACCTATTATGACCTCAGTTCCAATTAAAACTGGACTTACGCAAAATACGAAATTACACATCATTTGTAGGGGTTAACGGCTGTTAACCTTTACTATCTGTGGTGGTTATGCGTAATTCCTGTAAAAGAAAGAGGATGTATTTCGGTTTCTTTCCTACTCCCCTACTCCCCCAGGGCTAATTCTTTGTCGTAGCGAGAATATTTACAACCCTATATTTTTTTAAGATCCTGTGCTTCCCACACTCCCCACACTCCCCACACTCCCCACCCCCCTCCTTTTTTCTCTGGTGACAATAAATTGACCCTGCCCTACTCCCCTACTCCTCCACTAACTGGGGGAATGAGGACTACTTCATCGCCGTCTTGAAGGACGGTTTCGGGTGGAGCAAAGTTGAAGTTAATGCCAAATTTGGTGACTTTTCGCCACTGCTCTAGTTCGGGGTGTTGAGTGACGATCTGTTCTAAAAGTTGGGAGGCGGTAGTTCCTGGGGAAAGGGTGAGTTGAAGTTCGGAGACTCCATAGGCTTCTTGGTAAGCTGCGAATAGTTTGAGGGTAATGGTCATTTCAGTTATCAGTTATCAGTACTTCCTGCAATAGAGAGGCTTTAAACCTAATTTTCTGGTCATATTTATGTTATGGGAAGAGGCGAATCAGCTTCTACTTCTTTATTTTTTGCGTTGAATAAAAAGTCATGCGTAGGGGCGAACAACCCCTTATACATCTTATAATCTTCAGAATATCAGAGTTTTTGTTTGAATGCAACTATTTCCAAGGATAGGCTGGAGTTCGGAGACTCCATAGGCTTCTTGGTAGGCTGCGAATAGTTTAAGGGTGATGGCGATTTCAGTTATCAGTTATCAGTACTTTCTACAATAGAGAGGCTTTAAACCTAATTTTCTGGTCATATTTATGTTATGGGAAGAGGCGAATCAGCTTCTACTTCTTTATTTTTTGCGTTGAATAAAAAGTCATGCGTAGGGGCGAACAACCCCTTATACATCTTATAATCTTCAGAATATCAGAGTTTTTGTTTAAACGCAACTATTTCCCTGGCATTTTTTTCGAGAGCTTTTGAAGGCGAATCAGCTTCTACTTCTTTATTTTTTGCGTTGAATAAAAAGTCATGCGTAGGGGCGAACAACCCCTTATACATCTTATAATCTTCAGAATATCAGAGTTTTTGTTTAAACGCAACTATTTCCCTGGCATTTTTTTCGAGAGCTTTTGAAGGCGAATCAGCTTCTACTTCTTTATTTTTTGCGTTGAATAAAAAGTCATGCGTAGGGGCGAACAACCCCTTATACATTTTATAATCTTCAGAATATCAGAGTTTTTGTTTAAACGCAATTTTTTCGAGAGCTTTTGAGGATGAGAATGATTGATAATTTAATTTATTACTTTACAGCGCTTTTCACTGGAATAGACCACAAAGTCAGCTATCTATTGTGGAATTCGCAGCCCTCGTTTCGCTTAACCACCTAACACCTACCACCTACCACCTAATTTTTTAACTGTGGTTTACCCATCTAAAAACTGCTGTAAATAGGGGCGTTGTTGAATAAATGTATGATTTCACAGGAGTCAGTAGGTAGAAAGGAGTTTTTCGGTGACTAAATAGGTATAATTTGCACTATTGTTTTAGCTTAAAATTTACTCAAAGTTGAATTTCATACCTCAAATCAGCAACGCCAAATTTACAGCAGTTTTGGAGTTGATGAGGTACAAAATTTTAGGACTTTAGGGAGTAGGGAGTAGGGAAAAAAAGATTAATTTTAAAACTGTACCTCACGCTTCCTAAAAAGTGCTGTAATAATTCTGTTCAGTCTCACATAAAACCTAAGATTATGCCATATTATGTCCGGTTGAATACTGATAAATAAACGACGGAGGAGTCAGGAGTCAGAAGTCAGGAGGGAAGAAAGAAGCAAGAAGAAGAGGAGGAAAAGGAGAAAGTTTTTTGATCACTAATTATCCGGACATGATATAAGACGTTAACACCTAACAGCTAACATAAAATTATTATCAAAGTTAACCATTTACAATCTAATTAAAATGCTCAAAATTCAAAACTTAGTTCTCACTAGCGGCTGTTTTTACCTCTACTTTTCAACTTATTGTTTAGCAAAAACTCCTGAATTTTCCGAATATACTCTCAGAAACAATGGCGTAAATATTATCTCTCAACGTCAAACAGATGCAGAACAAGAATTAGAATCTCCCAATAAATTTTCCCCTAACCCTTTAGAAAGCACCGAATCAGACCCACTCTTACCAGAACCCCCGACTACAGGAACCGTTACCGGGGACAAACGAGAAGAACTATCTCAAGAACTCGACCGACTTAACGCTGAAGCTTCAGAATTATTCGCGGCGGGAGAAACAATTAAAGCTTTTGATACCTGGAATAGAGAACTTCGTTTGCGACGTTATCTGGGTCAAGCAGAAGAGTTAGCAGCTTTGGAACGAGTGGCAGAAATAGCATGGAATAATAGTCAAAAATTACAGGTGCAGTGGATAACAAAACGACTGGAAACCCTACAACCAGAGATTCAAGAACAAGAACCTGTGAATATAGAATTGTTGCAAGCATTAGGTTCTGCATTTAATACTGTTAGAGCAAAAGATCCAGCAATTGTAGTTTATCAACAAGTTATTGCTCAAGCAAGAGAACAAGAGGATGTTGCTACTCTGAAACTAGCTTTGACAGCTATGGGGGAAATATATTTGAATTGGCTAGATTATGATAATGCAGCGATCGCTTATGAAGAATTATTGGAGGTTCAGCAGCAGAATGACTTAGAAACATCTACTAATGAAGAAACAACAGATCCTTCTTTAACTACTAATTTTGAAAAAGTAGATACTATCGAAAAATTAGCTTTCATTTATAATCAAGCGGGAAAACCTTTACAAGCAATTACTGCTAAAGAAAGATTGGTCAATTTTTACGAAGGTCAACAAATTATCACAGAAGTTCCAGATATAAAAATATCTATTGCTGGAGATTATGAGGAGCTTGGAAAACTTAGTCTTGCCAGTCAATACTATCAAGAAGCTTATGATATTGCTCAATCAATTCAACGATTTATAAGTGCGAGTGATGCTTTGGAAAAATTGGCAGCGCTCTATATTTCTCAGGATGAAAAAGAGGCGGCAATTGAAATATATAAAGTGCAATTATTGATGGATCAACAGTTTGTTAATGTTTATGGGATGATGGAAACTTATGACCGTATGGGACAAGTTTATGCACAGTTAAAGGCTTTTCCTTTGGCAATGTCATCTTTTCAAAAAGGTTTAGAATTATCGAGACAGTTGGGGGGATATCGAGAAAATTATTTTCTACAAAAGCTTGATAAATTGAATAGAAATAAGAATAATTGAAGAACCGCAAAGCCCCCTAAATCCCCCAAAATTGGGGGACTTTTACCAGCTAATGGATTCTTGTTCCCCCCATAATTGGGGGGCTAGGGGGGCAAAATTCAGTATTAAACAACTTTTCAGATATCCTCTAAGTCCTCTTAAGTAAGCATTTCCTACGGAATGCTAATAGCTGAATGCTTACACACTTCTATCTTTGTCAGATTATCCTATCGAAGAGAAGCAATATCAAAATTTGATTTTGAATAATTTACAAAATCCAAAAACAGAAGCAGAAGAAGAAACTTGGAATCATTTTATAGAGGAAATTCCAATGGATTCAGAAAAACATTTTATGTGGCGTACATTACTAGAATAAATTTTGAGGAAACCTGCTGTTTATAGTAGTTCAGTATTAAGTATAGCAATGGAAAGATACCTTGAAATTGTTGGTAAGAGTTAAATTTATTAACCAATACCATTATTTATTCCTTAATCTAGCTTGTAACTGCTCAAAAACTAATTCACCATCTGTCACATTGTCTGCCAAAATTTAGAAGTAGTTTGAGAATTCATCAGAAGTTTAAAGGTTTAGTTTTACCTTGTTTGAACTCAGCGATCGCTTCCTCAGCAAGTTGAGCGAGTTGGTCTTGAGAGTTAGCAAAATTTTCTGCCCATCTTTTTTCGTCTTCTATTTCTGCTAGGATGAGATAAGCTATAGCTTCTTGTTGGTTTTCTGGTAGTTGAGAGAGTTTTGTTAGTGCTTGTTCTAGAACGTTAGTCATAGTTTTTTTCTGGTGATTATTTCTTATTAGTTTAGTGGAGAAACAAAAATGATATAATATCCAATCTTTAAAGAAAGTATATGCTTTCAATAATTGATAATTGATAATTGATAATTGATAATTACTTCTCCCTAAAAGGAAGAGGATTGAATAAAAGGAAAATTTTTTCTCTCTTGGTCGATTGGATATGGCGCAGGAAACCTGCGCCATCCCACCCTACGGGAAGCTCCGCTAACGACCGCTTGTTTCTCCTTTAAAAGAGAGGATTTAAACCTTAATTATTCGGTAAGCTATAACTTTTGACTTTTGACTTGATAATGACTTTTGATATCAAATCCGTTGGCTTCGGAGTAATATAATTCTGTTGATCGTCATACAATGTGTAAGGGCGAATGGCCATTCGCCCCTACAGTTCTTTAATACTGAATAACACCGATGCTACCGGATTTGATATGACTTCCAACTTCTAACTTCCAACTTCTAACTTTTGACTTAATAATGACTTTTAACTTTCTAATAACTTCCAACTTCTAACTTCCAACTTCTAACTTTTGACTTAATAATGACTTTTAACTTTCTAATAACTTCCAACTTCTAACTTTTGAGTTTTAACTTTTAACTTTCTAATTCCCGCCGCCCCTCCAACGCACGTGCCAAAGTCACCTGGTCAGCATATTCTAAATCTCCTCCCATAGGCAAACCAAAAGCAATGCGCGTCACTTTTGTAAAAGGTCTCAACAACTGACCAACATATAAAGTAGTAGTCTCTCCTTCCACACTCGGACTAATAGCAATAATCACTTCCTGAATATTTCCCTGACTAACTCGCCGCACCAAAGCTTGAATAGTCAACTGTTCTGGACCAATACCATCCATCGGCGAAATGACCCCCCCCAGGACATGATATTCACCTTTATATTCCCGTGTTTTCTCCAAAGCAATAAGGTCGCGGGAGTCCGAGACCACACAAATAACTTCCTTATCTCGCTGAGGGTTACGACAAATTTCACAAATAGGTTCAGCAGATAAATGGAAACATTTCTCACATAGACCTACTTTTTTCCTCGCATCAACCAATGCTTGAGCTAAAGCTTGAATTTCCGCTTCGGGGCGCTTAATAATATGTAGTGCCAGACGTTGTGCTGTCTTAGGACCAACTCCAGGCAACTGTTGTAATTGTTCAATTAATCTGGCTAAAGGTCGAGTATAAATTTTGGATGGCCTCCAAAGTCAAAAACTACTATCTGATTTTAACTTATACAGAGCTTTAATCCTTAAAACCTTTATTCAACAATGCTTTTGAGGCACTTGTCGCCCGGTGAGAGCTACCACTCTACATATAAAATGTTATTCATCCAGGGTAGTTTGACAACTTGTATGCTCCAAGGAATTCTATCTAGTAAGATATCGTAGGTTTCACGTTCAACCTGTAGCAGATAGGTACCATCACGAATTTTCAAAATACCCTTTCGTTGCAAAAAAGCTTTTCTAAATCCTTCTATAGATGTATTTTTTAAAATTGACCAATTTTGAATTACAGCAGATAGCAAATATTCGCATTCTGCTATTTCTTGTTTAGTGATTTCTAAATTTGTTTCTATCGGTTCTAATAAATCTATGCCACAAAGTATTTTATTAAGAGGTAAAATATATTCAGGTATTTCTGTTGAATTATCGACTATATACTGCAGTAAAGTAGCTGCCCTTTCAGCAGATGTGATGTTAATAAAAAGATTTTCTTGTACCAGTCCTATTTTGAGCAAAAAACGCTTGAGGAATGGCCATAACAAAATTAATCCTGCATTGCGAATATATATTTCATCGGAGTCACTAAAGTTATTAACAGAATCTAGAAATTTAGTTTGACTTAACTTTTTCCCAGATTCTAAGAATTCTTTTTCTTTAGAGTCCCCAGTCATATTTTCTCTGCTTGAGTTAGAAGTTTCCCGACTTTCATTGATTCCTAAATTTGATTTATTCTCTACTAGAGGAGAATTTTTGATTTCCTGCAATAAATTTTCTATTTGACGATTAAGTTGTTGAATCTGCTGTTGATATCTCTGTAATATCTGTCGATTTTGACTTAACTTTTGACCAGATTGTAAGAATTCCTTTTCTTGAGAGTCCCTGGTAATATTTTCTGTAGCAGAGACAGAACTTTTCAGATTTTCTAGAGTTTCTGCATTTAATTGATTCTCTACTAGAGGAGAATTTTTGATTTCCTGCAATAAATTTTCTATTTGACGATTAAGTTGTTGAATCTGCTGTTGATATCTCTGTAATATCTGTCGATTTTGACTTAACTTTTGACCAGATTGTAAGAATTCCTTTTCTTGAGAGTCCCTGGTAATATTTTCTGTAGCAGAGACAGAACTTTTCAGATTTTCCAAGATTTCTGGAAGTGTGCTTTTAAATTCTCTTCCTTCTGCAAGTAGATGCTCTATTTTAGTAACAAGACTATTGAACAACTCAGTATAATTAATCCCATTACTGGTTGCTATAAGTAATAAATTTGCTTCGATTAACTTGAGCTTATTTACTTTAGTATTATCCCTAAGAGAAAGACTCAATAATATTCCTTCCCATCTCTGAAATCTTAATTTTGCTGTAGGAATATTTCTCGTCTGCTCTAGTTCTTCAAATATAGACTTAATATCTGTATTATAATTAGCAATAAACTTAACTAAATCCCCAGCAAACAAACTTACTATTTTTAAGAGTATTACATCAGAAAATTGGTAAATCAAACGTTGTAACTTCTTCGTATTTTTTAAGCTTTCCTCAATAATATACTTGACCTGAATAGGTGAATCTGTAATCAGGCGATCGCAAGATTTTTCTAACTCCTGTTTACTAAAATTTTCCGTCCACCAGGGGAGTATTCCCGTTTCTAGGAAGTAGCTAAAAATTTCTAGTTGCGATCGCCTCTTATTCTCAATCTCAAATTTCTGTAAATTTTTAAACTTACGGTCTTGTTGAAGAGCAGAAGAATTACTGCTATCGACATTTTTTTTACCAGATTCAGATATATTTGTTTGTTTAACAGAAGAACTAAATTCCACCTCCAGTTCCTGTTGAATTTGTTCTAGAATTTTCTCAATCAAATCCTGTTCTAGATTATTGATATCAATATTTCCTAAATTAATCTCTAGGGTATTAATTCGATGTATTGTGTCTGGAGATATCGACTGACTTAATAAGTTATCAATTAGAGGAACAACTTTTTGACGATATATTCTACTTACCTCATTTTGTAATGCAAAAGCATCTCGTTGTGAACTTAAATTAAGTTCTATCACCTGTTTTTTGATAATATGTCGTTGTTGGTTCACTGGTCATTTCAGTTATCAGTTATCAGTTATCAGTTATCAGCAGTCAGCTATTAATTCATTGCCTTTATAACAGAAATTAATATTTAGAGGTTTAATATAGAATCCGGTTATAAAATATATCTTGATAATTCTATATATGTTGATAATTCTATAATTAATTTAAGCCTTCAATCTCCCCTACTCCTCTACTCCCCTACTCCTCTACTGCCCTACTCTCAACTATACAATAAGTATTTAACCGGATTCTATATAAGTGGCATTAAAAGTACTGGGGAAAAACTGGCCTTAACCATAATAAGTGTATATTAATAAGTGTATATTCATTATTTATGAAACGTAAGCATTTCCTCCGGAATGCTGCGCAAACAGCTATTAGCTGTCAGCTATCAGCAACAAGACTCTCTCCTTAAAGGACAGTGTTTAAATTAAAATAGACTTTAAGGGTAAGGGAGGCAAATTTTGTAGTAAGACAGTTAATAAAGCTTTATAGCGCTGTGCGCAGGCAACAGCTCCGGAAAGCAACAGCTCATCTGGGGGAATAAATTGCCGGTAATATAAGACTTTTAGCTATTTGGCCTTTCCTACAATTTGTAAATATACCAGCGCTCATTGCTATATATCCTAAACTAAAAGTAATAGCTGATAGCTGATAGCTGATAGCTGACGGCTGAATGCTTACTATGAAACAGCTAAAAGCTGACTACAAGCTAACTAAATTTTTACAATTTAATAGATTATTTTAAATTCTTTAATTTGTTCATATTCTGGCTCAATCATCATATATCCAATACCATGAAACTTGTCAATTGATAACAGTTTTATCATTTCATTAGTAATATCAATATTCTTATTTTCTCCATTCATAATTTCTTTTAACCATTCAAAGTAAATACTCTCAAAATATCCCATTTTACTTTGATCAAACCAGTGAATATAAGGAGTTATATGTGCTGGTATTTCTGCAGTAATAATATCCTGAACTATATCTTGAAAATCTTTGTTTTTAAACCGACCTATCCAATCAGGGAAGACAAAACTGATTTGGAAAGAAAAAGGATCTTTGTGTGGATCTTTGTGTATCCATTTTCCTGTTTCTGATTCTGCTACTACAAATTCTTTTTCTATATCGAATGTATCTTCTCCAACGTTGCTAACAGTGTAATCTGTACCATCGTAGTTGATTGAATCAAATATTTGTATTGCTTCACCATTTGAAAGTCCATGTTTCTCAGATGTACAGGTAACTTTTTCTGTTCCATTCTCGCCTTGTATTTTTGATCTTTCAAACTTTGAAATTGGATAACCCAAATTTACAATAAAAGATTCATCCTGATTAAGAGGAAGTAAAATATGCTCAACCAGATGAAAACCTTCTATTTCATCCGATTCTGAGAGATATACTCGCTCGTAATGCATTCCTAACAAAGAACAAATTCTTTTTTTTAGTCCCGAAACGTTGTCTGTATCCCAGACTTCCTGAGAATTAGTACAGTCAAATGCTTGACCCCTACCAGCACTAATTTGAGGATAATTTTGTAAAAAAGTAATTTTATCTTTAATCTGTTGCTTTAAATTAAGTAGACCCATTTCATTTTGAATATATTCCTTTAACAATGAAATAGGTTCTTGATTTTGATTTTTAATATTGAAGCTTAAAGCTATTTCGTTCAGTAATTTTAAAACTATTTCATTCTGTAAATTTAAAGGAATTTCATTTTGTGAGTTTAACAAATCTTTCAGAAAGTTTAACAAATCTTGAAAAAATTGAACCTGTCGAGCTTCTGGTGAAATTTTACTTTTATATAAAAGTAACGAAGGATCGGTGAATTTTTCACAAAACTTGGCCATTAAATAATCTAGAAAACGATTCTTTCTTTCTAAATTAATTTCTTTCTCTTCCCAGAAATCCTCTGGTTGCTTATCTGGGGAACCATTTGAATTTAGGATTTCGTCCGCACCAGGAAAACTAGAAATATCCTGGAAAAAGTAGGTTTGATATTCCTCATTTTGGAAAGAAAATAAATCTTTAGTATGCTCTAATTGAGTAAAATAATTAGCTAAAATCTGGTCGAAAAACATCAAATAAGCTTGTAACTGCTTTGCCTGACCTTTGCGTTCGGTAGTTGCAGAAGCAGGTAAACCAAATTCTCCAATACCATAATTAACTGGGAACTCATTTTGGATTGATTCATAGTCAGATAATTCTCTATATTCCCCTACTGGGATAGGAATATCTTGTGCTTGTTTCACTGATGATAATTCTTTTGACGATTCCGAATTATTTTCATAAATTTCAAGGTCAAGAGGATAAGAACGGTTTCGTTTATAAAAGATAATCAGAATATCATCCTGATTTTCAGGTATTTTAAGTTGTGGCGTGCGATTAGGAGCTAATGGTAACACCCATTGTTGTTTTCCAGCTGTTGAAAAACTACTTGAAAGATACATTTCTCTAATTGTTTTTATCCCTTCAATCTTTAAAAGCTTCTCAATTAGTTCAGAGGTATACAGTGCTTTTTTCTTAATCAGGATATCAAGTTCTTCGTCTTTAATAAAACCATGTTCGAGAGGATATCCCTCAAAAATATCTTCAGTATTTTTCCCTTCATCTTGTAGTTCTTTTAAAGTATGAAACTCTAACTTAGGAGAAATATAATTATATAGCTCATCATACACCTTTTGCATTAACTTACTTTCATCAGAGTCATCTTCTATCTCAATATGTGCTTCTACGGTAATTTCTTCAATCTCTAATATTTCTATTTCGCCCAAAAAATATTCACACAAATTCCGATTCTGATTAAGTTTAGATGCTACTTTTTTTTTAAGTTCTTTTTCTTCTTCTGTTTCTACATCTTCTTCTGTTTCTACGTCTTCCTCTAGTTCGATAATTACCTGATAAAGTCCTTTTAAGTAGACCCGTTCACCCTGTTCGCTATCAGAATTAACAGTTAAAGTATGATGTTGTTCATCATAAAACATTGAAGGTTCTAAATTTTGAATTAGTTTTAATTCAGCATTTTTTACACCATCAATATCAATTAATAGTTCGCGATAATCATTAATAGTCAGAGGATTAACAGTGAGAATTTCTCTAGCTGTATAAAACTGTTTGATATTTTCTTCAGCATCTTCAGGATGAGGTGTAAGTAAATCCTTCATCTCGAAGTTAAGTCGATAGCTTAAATCCGTCATGACATAGCAGAATTGCTCTAGGATAGTAATACCTGGGTCATGGGTATTGTAGTCTGTCCAAATTTGACTTCCTAGCTCTTGGATGTGCTGAATACCCTCCTCCCGCAATCTGGCAAAATCCATACCTGGATGTTCTGGAGGAGTGTTAGAGATGGTAAGGTCTTCATTCATGTTGGTTATTAGTAATTTATCAAAATAATATTGGGTCTAAAACCCCGCCTTTTAAGGCGAAATATTTTTGGAGCGAAGCTCAAATCCCCGTTATAATAGAATCCGGTTGAATAGTTATTGTATAGTTGGGAGTAGGGGAGTAGGGGAGTGGGTCCGATTAAATATTGAAGTAATTAGGGCTTGCTGATTAAATTTAAAACCATTGACATATAAATATTTTAGCCTTTTTGGGGTCGAATTGCAGTGCAAATTTTTCAGCTCTTCACGCTCAAAAAGTTAGTATTTTAGGCGCATAGTTGGGCAGAAAAATTAAGGGACAAAACTTAGCTCCTACCTCCTCGCTCATTCCCCGTTCCTTCTGTCTCCTGTCTCCAGTATAGCTGTCTCCTACTCCTACTAAAAGACTTTTGAGCGCAAACCCTAATTATAGAATTATCAACATATACTATATAACCAGATTCTATATTACAGAAATAACTTCTGTACATCGCCAATCCGACGACCCGTTCTACTAAACTTACCCAAACTTACCCATGACTGATTGCATGAGCTTTGGAGCTAGCTTCCTATTTCGCAGAAGACCACTGACCACAGTCTGTAACTTATCTTCTCCACAGGCTTCAAATCGGTGAGAACTTCACCTACTTATTCACATAGTTTTCTAGGTTGACAGCAGCATTAAAGTCTCTGTCAGTTTCAAATCCACAATTAGCACAATTATAAGTTCTCTCATGTAAAGGCATTTTTTGTTGATGTCCGCAATGAGAACATATTTGAGAACTTGGATAAAATCTATCTGCTATCACTAGCTGGCTTCCATACCACTCGCACTTGTATATGAGCTGACGCTTGAACTCAGAAAAACCGCAGTCTGCTATCGCACTTGCTAGTTTGTGATCTCTTGGTGCGCGTTCCCTTGCGACTGTCGTCGTCGCGGGGTCGCACCGCTTTTTGAGCATTCCACTGACATTCAAATCTTCTATCACTATGGTGCTGTGGTTTAAAGCTCGCCCATGTTGTGAGTTTATGAAGTGTGTCGGCTCTGATATCAGCCACTGCTTGGTGCGCGTTCCCTTGCGACTTTCGTCGTCGCGGGGTCGATCCGCTTTTTTGTGAGCCTTGGCTAATCTTTTTATTGCCTTGAGTCTGTTTTTTGAGCCTGGCTCTTTTTTGCTGACACGGTGTTGATAACGAGCTAATCGTTTTTTTGCTTGCCTATAGGCTTTGATGTTAGCAAATTTTGTTCCATCGCTACAAGTTGCTAGAGTATTAACTCCCACATCTACACCAATGATATCTCGTTTTTTGGCGGTAGTAGTTGGTTGATAATCATATTTAAAGCTGATATACCAATTATCTGCACGTTTTGATATAGTAACATTTTTGATGGGTACAGATGGTAAGATTTCATAAGTTTTTACGATTCCTATTCTGGGTAGCTTTATATAGTTTCCCTTGAGAACCTTAATACTTCCTTCTAAATAGAAACTATCTTTTCTACCCTTTTTCTTAAAGTTCGGAAAACCACGTTTAGGAATAGTCAAAAAGTTTTTAAATGCCTTTTCTAAGTCTCTTAATGCTTGTTGTGGGGCACATTTAGATACCTCATAATACCAAGGATTAATTGACTTAACTTCAGCCACTAAACGCTTGTGTAAAGTGATAGCGCTAGGGCGTTTTTTTGTTGATTCATACTCAGCAATGCAAGTTGCTAATCCCCAGTTATAAGCATGACGAGCTACACCTGCGTGTTTGGCTAGCATGGTTTTTTGGTAATTGTTAACTTTTAATTTGGTCTTGATTGATTGCATTTTAATTTATCGGCCACCCCTTTTAAGAGTTTAATAAATTAGACAGAAATCTAGTATATCACAACAAATGTCTATTTATATTTAACTTTGTCTAATTATTTTAATACTGTTGATAGCCCCCTATCTGACTTCTGACTTCTGACTTCTAACTTCTGACTTCGTTAACCCTGCGGACTATTTTTTGAAGTTAATTTATTGGTTGATGATTGTTCTTGAGCAATTGTCTGATGGATAGGTTGAACTAGATTTTTTAGACTCTCAACCTTATTTTTCGAGAAGTCTAATGTTTCAGCAAAGTCATCTTCTTCTATTTTAGTAATTTCTTCTTCTAATACTTGAATTGCACCTTGAATACGCAGTAAAGTTTGATGGAGATTTTTTTGTTTAGCTTTTAAATCTGCTATCATTTTTTTTCCTGATGCAAATTCGTTTTTGAGTTTTTGCAGGCGTTGTTCCAGTTGTTCTTTCATCTTAGTTCTATAAATATTGGAGCTATTTTGATTCTTTATTTACTAAGGTGCAGGTGTAGGTATAGGTATAGGTATAGATTGTATCATAGCAATTTTTGTACTAATTGCCATTACACAGACATAACTTTTTCCAGAAAATCCTATGGAGTTTATATTAATCTGCCATTCTCCGTTCTTTGTTTCCATATAAACGTAAAATTGATTGGCTGTTTCTGCTTGAAAACCAGCAATTACACAAACCCATTCTGATGTGTTATAACCAGTTTTTTTTGTTGTTAGACGATCGTCTATTTCATAGTTTTTCACTTCAATAAGTTTGTTCTTTACCGTCAAATCTCCGCCTACATTTAGGTTGACTGGTGCCGTTGAAGTTGACAAATTCCCTATACTCACACTACTACCACTACTGTTTACTACCAAGCGATCGCTCCCTACTGTCAAATCGCCACTTACATTTAGGTTGACTGGTGAAGTTGAAGTTGACCCTATACTCACATCAGTGCCATTTACTACCAAGCGGTCTTCATGTACCTTGAGAACTCCTGTTGAACTTGCATTCCCAATACTCACACCACTGCTGTTTACTACCAAGCGATCGCTCCCTACCGTCAACTCTCCACTTTTTACCTCTAGTAAACTTGAATTTCCGATACTCACACCACTACCGTTTACTACCAAGCGCTCCTCATGTACCTGTAGCTCTGTTGATGTCCCAATACTTACACCACTACCGTTTACTACTAAGCGATCGCTCCCTACCGTCAACTCTCCACTTTTTACCTCTAGTAAACTTGAATTTCCGATACTCACACCACTACCGTTTACTAACAAGCGCTCCTCATGTACATTTAGTTCTGTTGAAGTTCCGATACTTACACCACTACCGTTTACTACTAAGCGATCGCTCCCTACCGTCAACTCTCCACTTTTTACTTCTAGTGAACTTGAATTTCCGATACTCACACCACTACCATTTACTACCAAGCGCTCCTCATGTACCTGTAGCTCTGTTGATGTCCCAATACTCACACCACTGCTGTTTACTACCAAGCGATCGCTCCCTACCGTCAACTCTCCACTTTTTACTTCTAGTGAACTTGAATTTCCGATACTCACACCACTACCATTTACTACCAAGCGCTCCTCATGTACCTGTAGCTCTGTTGATGTCCCAATACTCACACCACTGCTGTTTACTAC
>NZ_JAAHGO010000029.1:70863-101050 GCF_010672455.1 Okeania sp. SIO2C9
CTCCACTTTTTACTTCTAGTGAACTTGAATTTCCGATACTCACACCACTACCATTTACTACCAAGCGCTCCTCATGTACCTGTAGCTCTGTTGATGTCCCAATACTCACACCACTGCTGTTTACTACCAAGCGATCGCTCCCTACCGTCAACTCTCCACTTTTTACCTCTAGTAAACTTGAATTTCCGATACTCACACCACTACCGTTTACTACCAAGCGCTCCTCATGTACATTTAGTTCTGTTGATGTCCCAATACTCACACCACTGCTGTTTACTACTAAGCGATCGCTCCCTACCGTCAACTCTCCACTTTTTACCTCTAGTAAACTTGAATTTCCGATACTCACACCACTACCGTTTACTACCAAGCGCTCCTCATGTACATTTAGTTCTGTTGATGTCCCAATACTCACACCACTGCTGTTTACTACCAAACTGCCCTCATGTACATTTAGTTCTGTTGATGTCCCAATACTCACACCACTGCCGTTTACTACCAAACTGTCATCATGTACCTGGAGCGGAGTTGAATTCCCAATACTCACACCACTGCCGTTTACTACCAAACTGTCATCATGTACCTGGAGCGGAGTTGAATTCCCGATACTCACGCCACTGCCGTTTACTACCAAACTGTCATCATGTACCTGGAGCGGAGTTGAATTCCCGATACTCACGCCACTGCCGTTTACTACTAAGCGATCGCCACCTACCGTCAAATTTCCACTTACATCTAGGTTTGAAGTTGATGTACCTATACTTACACCAGTGCCATTTACTACTAAGTTACCATCTACCTCTAAGTTACCCTTTATTTTTTCTGTACCCGTCTCTGCAACATTAAGATTAGAATCTATCAATTTGGCAAAATCTTCTCCAGAAGGGGTTGCACCCTGTTTGAATTTGCCTTTTAAGTAATCTCTATTTTGTGCAGTCATAATTTTTAATCCTGATTAATTAACAATAAAATTATCACCGATAACCATATAACCAATGCCGTAACTATCTGGTTCAGCAACTGCTGTTATTTCATGGTTCTCAGCAGAAACCAAAATCGAATCTGGTTTCATCTCAATATTTTCTTTAAATTGAAAACTAGCAACATAATGTACATATTCTCTTTGAGCAATAAAGTTGATAACTAAAGATTCTTCAATAGAACGGCCCAAAGGAATGTCCACTGTCTGATCATAAGCCCAAGGAGCAAAAAATTCTTTAAGCTCTTCATTGAGTTTATTGATATATTCACCTTCTCGACTTGATTCACCAGAAAACACAACTTCCATTGTACAGGTAACAGGTTCATACTCAGGATTTTTTACCTCTACTTCTACAAATTCTGAAGTATATTTTTTGAGTAAATCTTTTATTTCCTTAAGCAAATACAAAGGTGCTTTCGGTTCTTCTGGCAAAGGCGTAGTATTAGAAATATCAGGTATGACAACCACTGTCACCTTGGGAGCAGCAGGGTTGTTGTTGTCATCAGTTGCAGCAATACATTTTACCTTATATATTTCCGGGAATTCTTCTAATACCAGACGTTCGTAATCCCAAGCTGTTATTGCCCTCTGTTTATGGCGTAGTCTTTCACTAACCCGTGTAATAAATTTCTCATCATTTTCTTCAGGTTTGCCACCAAATGATGTAGTGGGTTGTTTTACTATTTTAATAGCTGATTCGGGAATAACAAATCCTTGAATAGAATTAGCTGGTAAAGGTTTCTCAAAATGATCTACAGCATTCCCCTGGTTTAAGAAAGTAGCACTGACTGCTTGAGTTTTAATATCCAGAGTTTCAGGAATAGCCAGGGCATTTTCTGTTACACTGGCTCGTAACCAATGTAAACCACTAGGTAATATATGCTGGTCGGTATCTACTTTTGGCACTACCAACTGGATAATTCCGGTATTTAATAATCCGCTTGTACTATCATACACGATCTCTTTGTCTTCAAATTTCTTCCAAGAATTACCATCCAAGTAATGCCAGTAAATCTGGGGTATTTGTAATTCTTTTTCTCCACTTCCTGGTATCATTTGAAAAAGAATAGAGATATCTTGGGGTGGCTTTAGATTGCGAAGACCAATGTATAACCTACCTTCATTTTCATATTGAGGTAGGAGGAATTTTTTATTTTCTTGAGCGTTATCTTCTGGGTCATATTGATCGGCATAGCCAAATGAGTCTTGGATATTCACATAATACCCAAAAGGATGAATTTGAAATATTTGGTCAGACTCTTGTTCTTGTGGAGAACTTAGCAAGTTAATTTTGAGTTTAGGAGCTACCTCTAGCAAGTTAATTTCGACTGAAGTGGTATAGTCGAGGGAGATAGCTTTTACTTCCGGGGTGTAAGGAGGATATACAATTTTTGTAGGTACTGGAGTTATTGTACCCTCTAGAGTTATTGTACCTCCTGGAGTTATTGTATCCCCTGGAGTTATTGTACCTTCTAGAGTTATTATATCTCCTGGAGTTATTGTATCCCCTGGAGTTATTGTACCTTCTAGAGTTATTGTATCTCCTGGAGTTATTGTATCCTCTGGAGTTATTGTACCTTCTAGAGTTATTGTATCTCCTGGAGTTATTGTATCTCCTGGAGTTGATGTAGAGTTAGATAAAGCAATTTGATTTAATACTATAGGATATAAATCATGTCCAAAATCTGGTTTTTCTAATTCTAATTTAAAGTACCTGCTGTATTCAAAAGGATCGTCTGTCTCAATTTCTAAGGTAGAAGTTTCTGGAGAATAGTTGGAAATATTAATATTATTATATTCAAGCTCAATAGTATTAGTTAATTTCCCCTGCTCTTCATTAAAAAGACATTTATTTTTTTCAATATCCTCCCAATTTTTGTTATTGAGAAGTTTTAAACTAGCCTTAAAGCTTTGATTATTAATCTCATCTATTTCCAGAGTTTCATAATAAGTTTTATAATGTTCACTAAAGTCATCAGGAAGTCCAATCCATTCCATTTTTAGGGTCAGACCATCTAATTTTTTCTGGCTTATTTCTTGATTACTGAAGTAAAAACCAGAACCTACTTTTGGATAATTACCAAACAGTTCAAAAGCTGCTTTACTATCAAGAACTGAATTATCGTTTCGCAGTTTTACATCTTGAATATTTTCAGCTTTGACCTGTATATGGACTTTTTTTAATTCTATAGATTTAAACTGTTCATAATATATTTTATATTTTTTTTGCTCGGTAGTTTCTGCTTCTGATAATTCTTCTTCAGTAGTAGTTTCTTCTTCTGGTACTTCTACTTCTACTTCTACTTCTTTCAACAAAATTTTGATAATTGGATAGGGAGTTGGAATGACAAAATCTGACTCCTCATTTGACTCATCTAAATTTAGTGGTAAGATAGCAGGTAAAGTCGAATCAAGGGTTAACTTAAACTGTAAATTGTCAATATTAATATAATCAATTGCAGAATCCCTGTATAAATTTATCTTTTCATTATTAAAATTCTCTTCAATAGTTTTATCATCTAAAATTCTTTCTATATTAGCAATTTTCTTATTGCTTTCATTTAATGAAGTAATCTCGAATATTTTACCGTCATTCGATATCAGAATTTGCCCTACATTTTCTTCATCAAAGGTCTCATCATTATTCAAAGAAACAGTTTGCTCATCTCCAGACAGAGATATTTGTTCAGAATTATAGCATTTCAGTGGTTTTTCTACTATAAAATTCCCTATTCCCCAACTAAAAGATTGAAGTTGTATCCATTCTGTTCCACTACTCAAGTAAATATCAAAAGGTTCAACCCCATCATCTATTAATTCTTGGATATCACTTTGCTCCAAAGTGCCTTGTTCTGATTCAAAACTCAGAATAATAGTCCGTTCACCTTCTGGCAAAAATAATACCGGAGAACTAACAGCAAAACCGATAATTATTGGCGTATTACGATTGTCACTTCCTAAAGTTTTAAAACTTGTTTCTAACTGTAATTCACTTTCCTCTCCCTCATTTGCATCCACTACAGAACTTGCATAGATATTTTCAATTCCATCCGATTCGTTTTTATTAACAAATAAAGTTTTAATACTAGCTACTTGAGCTTGATTAACATTTATCTCCCTATCAGTCTGATAATGAAGGTCAATACCTTGACTATCTACACCTGCATTTAGCAATGTTTCTTGTTCAATCCGATGTTCTTCTACTCCTGGAACCAGCTCAAAAATTACATTTACCTTGTCAGCTACTTCTTTTTTATTAGTTAACTTCAGTACATCTTTATAATAAAAATCAAGATATCTTCCAGTCAGGTCTTTGAACTGTTGCTGAGGATTTTCTAGTAATTTTAAAAATGTGAATAATAAAACTAGATGAGGTTGAGATAATTGCCTTAGTTTATTTTGGTCTTCGTTAAATTTTTGGGGATTCTCAATGTAATCCACCATGTCATCAACTTCTTCATCAAAGAAATTAGACCAATCACCATTTTTACTATTAGATATATCATAATAGTTTACGTTCGTAGCATACTCTTGTACAAACTCAAGTAAATCTGACAGACTGCGCTCCTCCACTGCCACATAATCTGGTTTCAGTTCTTTCAAGAGGCGATCGCTCTGACTCACCCCATCCCGAAAAGTTTTTTCTTGATTTTCACTCATCAGCTAAATACCTATTCCACTTATTAGTTTCCCTAAATCCTCTGCAACTTTTTTTCCTTTTATCTCTTATCTGTTTCCCACTAATTTTAAACCATAATAGCCTTACTAAACTCAAGATAAATTATGAATAATAATTGCATATCTATAAGTTTATTATCAAATTTTTCTCAAATAAACTTATAAATCTTAATCTAAATTTTAAGTTCCTAGCCATATTTTATTAGTTGTAGTAAAGTTTCCCATTCCTGAATATTGAGGTGCAGGGTCTGGTACAGGAGGTGCAGGACCTTTAGGGGGTTCCTTGGCAGGACTTTGGACTTCAAATTTAGCTGTAAATATGCTTCCTTGAAGTAAAACTTTTTTTCCACCAGTATTAGTTTTCATGGCTTTTTGGTCTGCTCCTAAAGATGCTATTTTTAATGTACCAGTTCCGGGAATTACATAAGGAGGAGAAATGTACATACATCCGGGGACGGATAGTTTTTTTTCATCCCCATCAACACAAACTTTTTTTCCTTTTAATGTGGCTTTACCGCTAGCTTTTAAATTACCTGGTTTTACTGTAACTATTGCTTTCCCAAAGGCGGGAATAAAATTGGCTTTGTCGCCATCTATGAGAATAAATCTAGACATTGAATTTTGATTTTTTGAGGTGTATCAGTCCACTACAGCTAGAATATCAGCGATCGCCTCACCACTCATCAAGTTCCAAGTGTTCTGAGTCTTTCGTGCATATTATTAATGGCCTCTTGATAACTTATTTTCTGCGTTTCAATATCTTTAAGTATTTCAGACATCTTAACCGTGTTTTCTTCCAGTTTTTGAGGATCGGTGATATCCTGCTCCCTGATTGTTATACCAACAGCATCCACGAATAGGAATCTCTCTCTTAATTTCTCAATTTCATCGTCAATTGTTTTAAAGAGTTCCAAATTGTTACTGGCCTCTTTTCTCTTACTTTTTCTCAAAAGAAAACGCTTTTTAAGTTTTAATTTCTTAATGTACTCTTCATCCGTGTTATTACCCTCCATCTCAAATTTTTTCTCGAGCAAGGTGTCAATTGTATCTATATATTTCTCAACTAATTGACTGAGTTCGTCCAATTTTTCTTCCACAATTTCCTTCTTCTTATCACCGCTATTCCAAATAGTCATGTTATCATCAGAAAGTTTTGCTATCAACTCAGAGTCAGAGATGATTGTATATTCAGGGAAATTAGCTTTTCCTGGACTAGAACCTTTAAAGCTTGGTTGTTCATTTGTTACCATTGGCTTCCCTTCTTTAGAAAAGCCAGTCTTACCTTTGAAGGTATACGTTCCTAGTTCAAACTGAGCAAATTTTATTTCGTACAGTTTCTTGTGAAATATACCAAGCGCATGGCCTTGAATATTCGCACCGATATCCGCCAATAACTTAGCATTCAAATCATAGCTTATTAAAGACGAAGATCCAGGATCAAATCCCTCTTTAGCAAATTTGAATCCACCCTCCAGATTTAGCTTCGCATCTGCCTTGCTTTCTACGCCTGCAAATAAATTGCCACTAATACCAATAACATAGCCACTTCCGGCAGTAAGTCCTGCATTGATCTCCAGTCGGATAAACGCTGAGTTGTTAGAGGTACCATTCAACCTCCATAGAGGATCTTGCCTTTCCTTGCCAACCGATCCCTCTAAACCAAGTTTAACTCCACCATCAATCTTAATACCCCCATTTGCTTCCAACCCAGGGACTATAGGAAAGAACACTTGCAGATCGACTGGCCATACTGGAAGCAGGGAACCTGGTAACACTAAACCCCCGTTAACTGTAGCCTCGGCAGATTCTATACCCAGTTCTTTTGAGTCTGGATAATATTTAATAATTCCCCTTCCTCCAAAGCCAAAGTAATCACCAAAGCTGACACTGAATCCACTCTGGAGCAGGGTTTCATATTTTTTGCTATTACCCGAAATTGTAGCTTTCGTTTCTTCAAGGTTCACCAAGTTCCACAATGTGAAAGGATCTACCCCTATTTCGATAGTTTCCCAATCAATGCCATCCTTATTAACCGTTAGCTTCTTAATAGTGTTTTTGAGCGTGATATCAGCCGGCAAATTGACCTCTAATTTTCCTTCACCAATCTCCATTAATCCATCTTTATAGGAGATATTAGTAGCATCTATAGTCATGAAGTCGAGGGGTGTTGCATGTATATTTCCGCCATCAACAGAGAACGAGAGTTTTTTCTCATCATTATCATATTTAAGTGTAAATTTTCCCTCAGCAGTTACCTGTGGTATCTGAGCTTTAAGGTTTGCAGTGCCTTCTATTGTCCATCCTTTGCTACTGGATATTCCAGCCGATATCTTAAAATCAGTGATTTTCAAGCCACCATCAGAAAATTCTATATCCTGAGTTTTGGTCTCTATCTCGACATTATGAAATTTGCCTGTTTCGTCAATCTTCAGCTTTTTGAGTGTAATCTGTTTAAGACCATATCCCTCCTTCAAGATCAATTCCGCATCATAGATAGAAATTTCTCCATTACTGATACCAATAGAAGCTGATTCAATGCCAAAGTCTTCAAAGGGGCCAGGTAAATTGTTGACATTAAAATTACTTAGGGAAACGTTAGATAATTTACCTTCTTTATTCAGATCAATTTTTGCACTTGATGTAATCCCTACATCTCCCAGCATGAATGCAGCTGTTGCTTCAAAAGTGGACCCTTCAGAAGCACTCCATTGAGCCTTTAGATTGGTTATCTTTAAAAAATCTTTGCCAAAATTTAACTGCTGAATCCCTAGCTGCGCCTCTTGTAAGCCCTCATCTTCTATCTTGAGTCCAGCAATGGATAGACCTTGCAGGTATAAAATGTCCAAACCTACAGGCCCTTTAATTACCTCAATTTGATTAATCTGTTCCACAACTAGGGATTCATTGCTCCACAACCAGGGCATCAATATTTTGACAATGGGCTGACTAATATCATCTGGAAATTGTTTGTCAAAAAGACTAATTTGAAAACCAGCCTTAACAACCAAACCCCCTGTTTTTTTCTCGATATCTTTCTCCTGATCTTCATCAGTTCCTCGCTCAGTGGCCATCTCGTGAAGAACCAGTCGCATAGGTGGAATATGTATTTGCCGTATGGGAGGCTGTTGAGCATCACTCTGCTGCGGGTCTTCTGCTTGAGGAGTATCTTGACTGATGGGTTCCTGCTCTGGAGATAGAGATTGCTGTTCCTCAGAAATCTGGGCCTGTAATTTCTTCAAGGCTTCCTGCATTTCCGAGGGTATGGGAGGAGCCTCCTTATTAAAGCCAGACGCAATCATAGACTCCGGCTCTTTACTTTTCCACCAATTGCCCAGCCAATCAACGGTAGAACTAGAGAGCCATGCCGCCACCTTACCAGGAGAATCTCTAAGAGTTATAATCACTCTCAACTTAGTCATAATGGAGTCAAGGGAACTTTCTTCAATTTCTCCATTTCCGATAATACTTTCAGGAATACTTGCTTCATTCTTGTACCACCAATTGACAATACTCCCATAGAGATAGTAAACAAAGACCCTTGCCTCATTGGGAAGCGTTTTCCAAAAGGAATGCAACTTTTCAATGACAGAGATCAATTCAATCACATAAACAATACTTTTGATAACATTTGAATCAAGTGAAGCCGTGATTCTTTGCATTGCAAAAATTATCCCTGCATTCACACCCTCATCCACCGTACCCCGGGCAGCCCTACCAACCATCCAATACCCTATCTTTTGGGGAGAGAGTTCATCACTGATCTTAAGGCGTTGTATGGGTAGATAATCTCTACTTAAAATACCAGAACTAGAATAGTCCTCGTGAACTGGAGCAAGTGGATAGCTAAATTCAGAACTCAAGGCTTTGACACCCATAACATCTGCTTCTCTTTCCAAAGAAGGGTCGTCATTAATATTGATGTTGCCTTTCATCTGCACGGTAGGATTTACCCTTCCTTGCTTTTGTTGCACTACATGCCAAGTCTCATGTGGTAGGTGTCTTTCTTGACCAGAAGCTAGATAAATATTCGTTCCTTGAGCATAAGCATGTGCCTGTAATTGGGCAGGTTTAGGGGAATTATAATGAACTTTAACATTATCAAGAGAATATCCTGATAAGTTTTCTACCCCTGCTTTGAGACGATCTGGTAATCCTGTTTTATTAGGGGTAGGGACTTGTGCTGTGAGAGAACTAGACCGAGGTGGTGCTTTGAGCTGATGTACAGGTGTAATATTAGGTTTTCTGTCCGGACGCCTGGGTACTTGTAACTGCTTACCGTTCATATAGCTTGGTGGCGATGAATAATCAGGTTTACTGCTTTGCTCCGCCAAATGGGTTAACTCATTTGTTTTTGTTTGAACTACCCCTAAAGTAGGAAAATCTGACCGAGGTGGTGCTTTGAGCTGATGTACAGGTGTAATATTAGGTTTTCTGTCCGGACGCCTGGGTACTTGTAACTGCTTACCGTTCATGTAGCTTGGTGGCGATGAAGAGTTTGAGCTAGAAAGATTTCCCATTACATTTGCTATCATTGCCCCAGTCTTAGGTTTGCGGTATTCTGATAAGTCAGTTGTTGCTGAGGTGGCTGTAACATTCTGAGCAACGGGGGGAAATTTGCTTTCCTGAAAAATGCTCTTTTTCTGGCCAATATTTGCTACTTGGCTGGATGTAATTTTTTGCCTACCGAGAGTTCCCATAATCTTATGTATCTTTATTTGTGTTTTTTTTATATTTTTTTGTCAATAGTAGCTTAGTTTATTATGCTTTGCCACCCATCAGAGCGATCGCTCTATCCCCATCTCCCCATCTTCCATCCACAGGGTTTCAGCAGTTCCTTATAAGGGATAGCATAAAACCAAGGAGGGGAAATTTAACAGTGTTATTGTTCCCCCCAAGCACTTAGAAATTCGACTTGATTTTTCATGTCTTCTGCTGATTTATATCATGTTCGGATAATCAGTTATAATAAAATTTAAGGACTCTGGGTACTGACAGTACCAAAAAAATACTGAAATTATCAATACCCCATCTCCAATATTTCCTGTGTATTCCTCCTTTCTTCCCTCCTGACTCCTGACTCCTGACTCCTGACTCCTCACAACAGTTATTTATAAGTATTCAACCGAACATGATATTACTAGCAATTATCCTTAAAAGACGACGCATTTGTTGGCCAATAGAATAGCTTTGAAAACCTAAAATAATTCCTGAATGATTTCGTCTTTCCTCATTCATAGCTTTTTGGCATAATTATTTATCATATTTACAACATAATAGAGAGTTTTTTGGGTTTCGTGACCCACTATCGTTTTGGTTAAGGTTTTGGTTAAGAATGATTTGGTTTTAATTTTTCGATCAATAGTGTGTTATATCATGTCCGGTTGAACAGTGATAAATAAATAACTACCGAGGAGTCAGTCCTCAGTCCTCAGTCCTCAGGAGGAAAGAGGGAAGAAAGAAGAAAAACTGGAGTTGAAGGAGAAAGTTTTTTTATAACTAATTATCCGGATATGATATTACATTTCATTAACACACCCTACAAGAGTGATTGCAACGCCAGATAGGTGCTAATATACTTCGTCATGAGAACCAAAATTAAGCAACAAAATAGCTTCTTCTTGATCTTCATAATTTTCAATAAATTCAAATAAAATACGATAGCTATAGTCGATGGAACATGACCAAATATTGGATAAATCACCTTTAAGTTTATGGGTGTTTCATTAATTGATAATTGATAATTACCTCGGGTTTTAACCGCTACGGAATCGAATATAAGGAAATATTATTTCTTTTTCCCCCGATCAAGGGGAGGCTTTAAACCAAAATCATTTAATTATTAATTATTAATTATTAATTATTCGGTAAGCTAGGATGAAAGGGTTCTTCTGCTAACTGGCGCAAAACTTCTTCAATTAGTGGTCGCAAATCAGGTCTCTTGCGTACCATTCGCTTAAAAGCTCGTAGTGATTTAGGTGTCCAGGCAATTTTCATGGTTGATCGAGTTCTTCTAGAAACTGATAGACTGAGCCAAATTTAATATTTCCTTCGGCTAATTCTTGGCGAATTTCTTTGATTTCTTGGGATATAATAGCTCTTCGTTGTTGATACAATCGCTTTTGAAGAGTATTGATTAATATCTCTTGCTCTTCTAAAGACAATTTTTCAACTGTTTCAATTGATTGTTGAAAGGCTGAAGTCTTGATCATAATTCCTCAGTAATTTTGATTGAATCTTCTTTCTATTTTATCATATTTCAGCTATTGAGCTTCATTAAGATAAAAAGGATAAACCATATTAGACCTAGTATTAGTTGCCCGCACAGTATAACTTACACCAATTAATAATAATCCCTGTTCTTCTCCTTCTTCAACACTAATATCATTTACTTCTATGCGAGGTTCATGCTCCAAAAGAGCGTCAGAAATTGTACCTCTAATTCTAGTAATTAAACTTTGAGTAACTTCTTCAAACATAAACTGACTTAATTCACAACCAAAGTCTAATTGCATCACCCTTTCTGAGGAACCAGTTGAGAGAATAATCTCTAAACTCTCTTTAATATCTTCCTCATCTGATACCATTTCCACTGTTCCTGTATTCTTATTAAAGGTAGGTGGAAAACTCCATCCTGTTCCTAAAAATGAAAGATTTGTTTCCATGGTTTACTCATCCTTGTATATGAAGTACAGATATTAATGATTAAATGTTTGTTTGTAGTGCGGGCATTTTGCCTGCTCTGCTATAGCATCTTGCCCGCGATGGGTGTACCTCACCCAGATGGAATCTGATGTATCTTTTTAATATCAAATCAATTGTCTTCAGAGTAATATAATTCCTTTGATGTTATACAATGCGTAAGGGCGAATATCCATTCGCCCCTACAATTATCCTCAAAGTCATAATATGACATTTTACTTATTCCTTTATTGTCTCACATCACATCCACTTTTGACCCTTTAATCTTGATATTTTTACCTTCAATTGTAATATCTTTACTTGATTTTATCTCAATTCCTTTGTCATTCATAGTTATCGTATTACCATTTTCATCTGTTAAATTAATTCCTTTACCCTTCTCTGATAATTCAATCTTATTGCCTTTTGGAGTACTAATTTCAATTAACTTATTTTCATCATCAAAAACTATTTGTAATGATTCTTTAGTTACAATTCCTTTCTTATTATTTTTCTCAGTTACTTCTAAACCAGGAGGTAAAGCATTTTTTTGACTATGCACAGCTCCTAAAATTATAGCTTGTCTAGGGTCATCATTAATAAAACCAACAATTACTTCATCACCAGGTTCTGGTCTAAAGAAAATACCTCTTTTATTACCAGCTTCCACAGAAGCTAATCTTGCCCAAACAATACCATCTGTTTCAATTGATGGAATTTTTACTTTTACCCTAAACTGTTTATCTGGGTCTGCTTCATACTTATCAATAATCCCCATTTGCAAGCCATTAATTGCTGGAATTAATCCTGCTGCTGAAGTATCAATAATATCGTTATTTTGTCGATAAAAAAAGTCAGCAGATAAGCCAAACTGTACATCAGTTTGCCAACCTTCCAAATCAACTTGATGGCGAATTCCTGTTACTAATGTACTCCCATTAAAGCGTTTACTAACACCAGCAACTTCCATCATATCTCCCGGTTTTATCTTACCAAATCCAGGCACTTTGATGCGACCTTTCAACATCGACAAACTGCTTTTTAATAATTTTGCATCTGCCCAAGCTTGTATTTCTTGTTCTTCTATTTGAGTTATACTTATCAAATTAAGTTTATCTCCACCAACAGCTTTTGATAATGATGTATCTCCTTTTAAATTTCCTTGCTTAAGATTAAATTTTTTACCTGCTGATGTTAATACTTTCTGATTTTTAATATCCCAAGCTTGACTTTTTACTTCCCCATATTGATGACGAATATCAGCTTCCATTTCTAATTCATAAATCTCATTCCTACCATATTCAAATGTATGTTTTGGCGAGCCACTTAAATCTGGCTCTTCTACAGTAATTTGACCATCATCAACTATAACCCAGTTACCATTAATATCAGCACGAGATAAAACAAAATCCCAGTCAGTGCAGTAATATTGCACCATTTCTTTGTGCTTTGCTTTAGTTGCTTTAGATTTAACTTGTAACCCTGAATTTTTAATAATTTTGTCGATAATTTCATTGTCTTTCATATCTCGAAAGACAATACTTTTTCTTTCGGTACTAAGTTTAATTGCTGCATCTTTTAAGTCAATGGTAAGCAAAGAACTATATCGATCTGCTTGAACGGAGTGTTTAACTACAATCCCTTTAAAAACTGTTGCTTCCTCTGAAACTTTACTCTCATAACGAAGTTTGATTTCGATTGTTTTACCAGGCTTGAAAAAGTCCGTATTACTAATAGCAAATTCCTGTTTTGCCGCGTCACCATCTAAGAGAATTATTTGAGCAGAGGGAATTTTATTCACCTCTTTGATAATGTCAATTGACATAATACTGTATTCTGGGTTTATGGTTGACCCTTCACTCAAAATTGTTGCTGTGACGACACCACTCATTATTTTTTATGTTGATTGTTCTTCTTCTTTAACTGGAGGAAATTTAATATTTGTACCTGCTTTTAATTTTCTAAAATTATTGAGATTATTAACTTTAGCAATCTGAATATAATAGGCAGGATCACCGTAGATTGTTTGTGTCATTAAAGGCAATTTATCCCCACTTTTGACTATCCTAGAATGATATACATCGGGAGAGTTTTTATTTTCTTCTTTAACCCGCTTGGAGTCTTCTATACTTCCAACAAAAACTGTATTTAGTTCTGCTCTAGTAGGTTGTCCGCTGCGATTAAAAAGAGTATAATTAATCTCAACTGATTCGAGGCGACAACTAAAATTTAAGTCTCCCCATTCAATTTTCAAATATTTAGGCTCGTGGATGTTTCCATCCATATCAGTAGTTAACTGAAGAAAATTCTGGACTCGAAAATAAACATCATTATCTCCCGAAGATAATAAACTTGTTGCTCCTAAACTTGTTACTCCTGTATTATCTAAAATCAACTTTAGAGACAATTTCTCGGGTTTAGAGAGAGAATATTTAGCCATACGTCCGCTGGTATTAATCCCTTGACAAGTTTGATAAACATTCTCGTATTTTAAAGAATATGATTCGGGATTAAACATCACTTCAAAGGTGTCTTTTGGAGAACCGCTTCGACTTGCTGTGTCATAAACATTAATCTTGAGCTTTTCTAATTTGAAAGTATTTTTAATCACTTCTATTTTTTACCTCTCTCGTTGACGTTCTAATATTTTTAGGACTTGTGCGACACAAGCAGCAATAATTTCTTGTTTTTGTCCGGTAGTTTCTTCAGTTTGAGATTCTGAATTTCCATCATTATTGTTGACAATATTGGCACGAATAATTAATTCTTTGATTTCTACAGGCATAATTAAATCCTCAGACTTTGAAATCTCGCATAAGCTAATTCCATTGTATCAATTACAATGGCATTGTTATTAGCATCTAAATCTGATATACTCCATTTGACTGGATAAGCTCTCTGAAATAGCCAACCAGCAAGAGGAGCAGTATCTTCATTTAGGAGTATAACTAAAACATTGCTAGGGGCAAATTCCATGGTACTCATAGCAACATTAAATTCTACATTCAGAGGAGAGCCAATTACCATTCCTCTTTCTAAAATTAGATTATTATAGGTGACATGATTTGGCAAACGATGTCTGAATATATTCTCCCCTCCTTCTCGAATATCTGTTGTTTCTATTTCTGCAGAAATTCCAGATACTTTTTGAAAGCGAATATCTAAAGGATTAGGGACAACTCCACCTACTAAAAAATTAACTAGAAAATAAAATCCTACAGGTGGATTTTCGGTTAAAGTAAGTTCTGGAATTATAAAATTATCAAGCATTATTTATATTTAGAACAAAAGTTAAAGGTTAGGTGTTTAACTGTTATTGAGAAAGTTTTCAGGCAATTACTTCATAAGTAGAAAGGTATAACTAATTGACTTCTCCAATAATAAAAAATCAAATCAATTATCGTAGATAAATCATCAATGATTTCCCCTTACTCTCTACTCCCTCTTTTCCGGAGAGGTCTAATGTAAAATGTTATTGCGACTGAAACGGAGTGGAAGGAAGCAATCTCAATTACTTCTGGACTTTCCAAATAATTTCCATTTTAATAATTATTTATGTCCGTCTAATTAGGGCTTGCTGATTAAATCTAAAAGCATTGACATATAAAGATTTTAGCCTTTTTGGGCTCGAAAAAAGTACCTGATTTTCAGCTCTTCATGCTCAAAAAGTTAGTATTTTAGGCGCATAGTTGGGCAGAAAAATTCAGGGACAAAACTTAGCTCCTAACTTCCTCGCTCCCGAACCTTTTCTCCTGTCTCCTGTCTCCTGTCTCCTGTCTCCTACCCCAGCAAAAAGACTTTCCATACGCAAACCCTAATTATTTAGGACTTACGCATTTGAAGAAAACTCCTATGGTCTCAATGACGTTAATGACTTAGATTTTGCGTAAGTCCCCATTTTATTAGTACAATTTAATAATTATCCTGGATAGTCAACTTTGAGACTATTAGCCATTAATTCTAAACTCTCAATGGCAACTTCGTTGCTAGTAGCATTAAATGATGGTGCATCTAATTTCTTTGGGAAAGCATTTACTGCTGTCCAAGATACAACTGCTTCACCTGCTTCGTCTAATAAATCAATCTTAAGATCGCGCTTCTCTACAGTATTTAAGTTAATTGTATTAATCCAGTTCAACAAATAGCTATCTGCTCTGACAATACCTTTTTTGAGAGTTAGGTTAACAGGTGAATCTAATCCTGGCATATACTTTGCCCCTTCTTTATAACTTAGGCCATCTCTGTAGGTAATAGTTTCGTATTCAATGCTTAGTCCCGATACTTCTGAGAATGCGTGGGAGTCATCATCTCCTATGGTGACTCGGTAGAAAAATACTGGTAGAGGATAAGTAGCTTTGATATCGTCTGGTGTAGTTGCCATGATTTATTTTTCCTTGATTTAAATGTTTGTCTTACCCAATCTTACGATTAATTTCACCGAAAAACTAAAGAGAAAAAATTTCTTTTTAGTTAATTATCTTCTGAAAAAGAAGAATTCATTAATTAATAATGGACAATAAATAATAGATAATTAGAGTTTGCTGAAAAAGTCTTTTAGTAGGGTTAGGAGACAGGAGACAGGAGACAGGAGGAATGGGAATGAACGAGGAGGTAGGAGCTAAGTTTTGTCAGAGTGATTTTTCTGCCCAAATCTTGATCAAAATCCGCTCATTTTTGAACCATTACCACTTAAAACCTCGCACTTTTTGATACTTAAAAAGGCTAAAACCTTTATTTATCAAAACTTTTATATTTAATCAGCAAGCTCTAATTACCTCTGGTTAAAACCAAGAGGATTGAAGATCAGGAAATCTCCTAGCACTTTTTTTCTTCTTAAAAAGAGAAGCTTTAAACCGAATTGATTAACTATCAATTATCCATTATTAATTATTCATTATTAATTATTCATTATTAAACCTATGCCTCCTGTAATTTATGAGAAAATCTGAGAATAATAAACTCTGCGGGACGAACTGCTGCAATACCTATTTCTACAATCATTCGTCCTTCTAAAATATCCTGTTGTGTCATACTTGTACCCAATCCTACATTCACAAAGAAAGCTTGGTCGGGAGCGCTACCTGCTAATGCTCCTTGTCGCCATAACCCCTCCAAATAAATTTCGATTACGGATTTGACTTTTAACCAGGTAACACTATTGTTAGATTCAAAAACAAGAAAACTGCTAGCTTTTTGAATTGATTCTTCAACAAAATTGAAAAGTCGGCGCACAGATACATAACGCCATTCATTATCGTTACCTGCTAATGTCCTTGCACCCCAAACTAAGGTTCCTTTGCCAGTAAAAGTGCGAATAGCATTTATTGATTTACCTGTAAAGTGGACATTGAGGTCTTCCTGTCCTTCGTCGTTAATTTTAATTGTAGGACCTGTAACTGATGTTAAACTTATATTCGCAGGTGCTTTCCAAACACCCCGCTCCCTGTCTACTGTAGCATATATTCCTGCTATAGCGGGACTAGGAGGTAATATGACTCGCTGTTTATCTATCTCGGTTTTAACTTTGTTATACAATTCTGTATTATCAAACTGATAATACCATAATTGTGGCTTAACCAGTGGTTCATTGGAGACTGGTGATTCTACATTGGCACTACCATCAACGTCTTCCTTCAGGTCAAAGTTGCGATCGCTATTTGCCTCTTTCCAGTTTTTCCATTCTTTGAGGATTTTTGCTACTTTTGTACTTTCTTCCCTGAGTTTAATAGTAATAGAATTATCGCTCACTTCAAAATCTGCAGCATTCGCATTATCCTCATTGTTAATAGTAATTGTTACTTTAATATCTACTTCTTCTTGATAATTCTGTGTTCCGTGATGGGTAACTACCAGACCATTAGGTTTAGTTCTATATATCCTTAAATATAGGAGATCGAGTCTTTTGGCAGGATCGACTTTACATATACAACCACAACAATTACCATTTTTCCTAATTTCAAAATTCCCTTTGGAACTATGACTTTCCCATGCTTCAACAATTTTATCTACACTGTTGCAGTCTTGTTTGACTTTGATTCTGAGAATTTCATCGCGATCGCCTTTTATTTTAAATTTTACATCTTCTTGCTGGTCACAGTGAATAGTAATATTTACTTTTGGTCGGTCTGACTTACTTCCAGTATAATTGACTATCAGACAATCATCATCACCCCTGTATTCAAAGCGTTGGTTATAAAAAGGGTCAATGCTTACAGAATCATCTGTGTAATAATAGTTCAGGGAAGTTTGCAAGTAGGGATGGTAAGCAGCGCCATATTTTAAATATAGTGTGCCAATTCCTTCTCGAAATTGATCGACTCTTCCTTTTGGTCGATCGTTGCTATTATTCTTTTCAAGAACGTCAAAAATAGCAAACCTGTCCTTTAGTTTATTGCATTGTGCCAAAGCTTGTTGACAAAGGTTATAATAATCGTTTTCACTATCTAAATTAGTTGCATCGGTCAGCAAAATCAAAGTAGGTTCGTCTTCTGTTTCTAAAACATCTAAACCTTCCTCAAAATTTTCGATTAGTTTTTGTTGTGTATTTTCGTATGTACCAACTGAAACAATGTAACAACTACCCCCACCATTATCAAAAAACATCTGCAAGGCATAGTACATTAAATACTTAAGGTCAGCAATGTTAGCGATCGAAATTTCATCTGCGCTCTCTTGAATGTCAAATTGGCCTGGTTCAGCTTTACCAAAAAATGTTTCATAATCCAGGAGAGAACGAATTAGAGTAGGTTTATTTATTAACTCTTGTTTAGTTTTTGGATCGGTATAACCAATAAAAGCAGGAATTGCTGTAGATACACTAGCAACTGAGGGAGGTAATGTAGAAATTTCTTCAACATAAACGTTGGGAGTTTTATATGTCACCATAATTCAATCCTGAGTTTTTGCTTTAGAGATATTTGAAAGAATAAGGTTTCAAACTTGCCTTTTTTAAGGATATAAAAAAACCATATTCTGCATTCTAAGTCACCAGCTAATCTCTGGATATACTGATAACTGATAACTGAAATTATGCTTCTTGTAATTTATGGGAGAATCTCAGAATAATAAACTCTGCGGGGCGAACTGCTGCAATACCTATTTCTACAATCATTCGTCCTTCTAAAATATCCTCTTGTGTCATACTTGTACCCAGTCCCACATTCACAAAGAAAGCTTGTTCGGGAGCGCTACCAGCGAGTGCTCCTTGTCGCCATAACTCCTCCAAAAAATTTTCACTCATAGACTTGACTTTGAGCCAGGTAATGGTATTATTAGGCTCAAAAACAGCAAATTCTGTAGATTTTTTGAGTGATTCTTCAATGTAATTGAATAGTCGCCGCACAGGTATATAACGCCATTCATTGTCATTACCTGCTAATGTCCTTGCACCCCAAACTAAGGTTCCTTTGCCTGTAAAACTGCGAATGGCATTGACAGACTTACCTGTACTGTGAACATTTAGGTTCTCTTGTAATTCATTGTTAATTTTAATTGTTGGACCGATCGTTGATACCAAACTAACATTAGCGGGTGCTTTCCAAACACCTCTATCCCGGTCTACTTTGGCATATACTCCTGCGACAGCAGCACTAGGAGGTAATATAATGCGCTCTTTATCTATTTCTGTCTTGACTTGATTATAAAAATCTGTATTGTCAATTTTATAATACGATAAGGGATGGCCGTCTCCTAATTCTTTGGTGGATAATGGAACTACATCGGCACTACCATCACCGTCTTGCTCGACCTCAAAATTCTTTTTATAGGTTTGCTTTTCCCATTCATCAATAATTTCTTCTACAGTTGTGTCGCCTTCTTTTTTGATTGTTATTTCTAAGGTTAAATCTGTAATTCTAAAAGATATCTGATTCTTACTACCTTTAATAATAGTTACTTTAGGTTGCTTATCCGCTCTCCCTTGATGAGTGACTATAATACCATTAGGTTCTGTGGTGTAAAACCTTAATAAGGATTTTAAGAGGGTAAGAAATGTTTCTTCTTGTTCTGCGACATTTTGAGTCTGATCGCCATTTGAGCTAACTTCAAAATTTTGGCGTTCATCTTCCGATTCATTCCATGCTGTGATAATTTCTCCTACAGTTGTGTCGCCTTCTGCTTTGATTTTTATTGTTAGGGTCTTACCATCAGTGTTAAAACCTATATTATTAATAGAGTTTTTGATAATTTTTACTTGAGGTTTATCTGACTTAACCCCCCTATAACTGATTTTCAGACCTTCAACCGTTGATTCAAAGTATGATTTTATGGGAGTGGTTGTTTTAGTTTGGATATTACCTGCTTCAATATTAAAACCCTCACAACTTCTTCCTCTCCTTTGCCATGCTGCGGTAATTTCTTCTACACTTGTGTCGCCTTCTGCTTTGATTTTTATTGTGAGACTATTGACGACAATATTCTCAAAATCTATATCATTATTATCGTTGCGGATAATTTTTACGTTTGGTTGATCCGAGTTGCTTCCCGTATAAGTGATTTTCAGACCTTCAATTGTTGATTCAAAGTTTTGTGTAGTTAAGGGAAGCAGCGGCAGTATAAGAGGTATATCTTCTCCATCTTCATTTTTAATTACAGTTCCATCTTCATCTTTAGTTACAGTTGCACTTACTATATAAATATCATCATGTACCTCATCACCTAAGTCGATATTAAAATTTTGGCGATCGCCTTCCCATACATTCCATGCTTCGATAATATGTTCTTCTACTCTTGTATATTCAATGTTTTGGATTTTTATTTCTAGGGTATTATCATCAGTAATGTTAAAATCTATATCATCACTTTCATTTTTAATAATTTGTACTTTGGGTTCATCTGAGTAGCTTCCCGTATAACTGATTTTCATACCTTCAAGCCTTAATTCAAAGTCTGTATCTAAAGGAGTCAGTGTTTGTGTTTTGATAGTATTAACATTAGGTTCAATATCAAAACTCTGGCGATCGCCTTCCGGTGCTTCCCATGTATCCCATGCTGTGATAATTTCTTCTGTAGTTGTCTCCCCTTGTTTTTTGATTTTTATTTCTAGAATCTTATCGTCAGTAATAGAAAAATCTATACCACCACCACTTTCCTGATTTTCGCTAATTTCTACTTTAGGTTCATCTGACTTACTTCCTGTATAATTGATTCTCAGACCTTGAAATGTCGATTCAAAGTATGATCCTTCAGATTTAACCATTACAGAATCATCATCGTAATAGTAGTTCAGTGAAGTTTGCAAATAGGGATAGTAAGCTGCACCATACTTTAGATAATTTTGACCAATTCCGTTGCGAAAATCAGTAATTTTCTTTTCATCATAGGTATCGGAACTACCGTCCAACACTTCAAATATACCAAACCTATCCTGTAATTTATTACATTGTGCCAAAGCTTTTTGACAAAGGTCATAATAATCTTGGTCAATTTCACTATCTAACTTAGTTGCATCCGTAAGCAAGATTAAAGTTGGTTCGTCTTCCTGTTCTAAAGCAGCTAAACCTTTCTCAAAATCTTTTTTATTCTTTCCTGCTGTGTATGAACCAACTGAAACTATATAACAATTGCCACCACCATTGTCAAAAAATATCTGTAAGGCATAATACATTAAATATTTGAAGTCAGGAATTGATTCGATAGAAATTTCATCTTCGTTGACATCAATATTAAAATTAGTAGGTTCAGCTTTTCCAAACAAAGTTTCATAGTTCAGTAAAGAAGTAATTAGAGTAGGTTTATTCGTTAAATTCTTTTTTCCATCTAGAGCTTTTTCAGTATAACCAATAAAAGCAGGTATTGCAGTGGATACAGTTGCCACTGAGGGAGGTAATGTAGAAATTTCCTCAATATAAACGTTGGGAGTTTTATAAATCTTGACCATAGTTTAATAGGTAACTAATTTTTATAATTTTTATAACAAATCCGGATGATTGTTATTGCTAAGTCATTGCGACTGGAACGGAGTGGAAGGAAGCAATCTCATGGGGTTGTGGAAAATTGCTTCCTATCGTTATTCTGCATTCCCAGTCACCAGTGAATCTCTGGACGTACTGATAACTGATAACTGATAACTGATAACTGAAATTATGCTTCCTGTAATTTATGGGAGAACTTGAGAATAATAAATTCCGCCGGACGTACTGCTGCCAGACCTATTTCTACATTCATTCGTCCTTCTAAGATGTCCTGTGATGACATAGTTACACCCAGTCCCACATTCACAAAGAATGCTTGTTGAGCAGTGCTACCTGCTAATGCTCCCTGTCGCCATAACCCCTCCAAGAAGTTTTCGATCATTGACTTAACTTTCAGCCATGTTGCACTGACATTAGGTTCAAAAATGGCAAATTCTGTAGCTTGTTGCACTGACTCTTCGACGTAAATGAATAGTCGGCGCACTGGTACATAACGCCATTCGTTGTCGTTACCTGCTAATGTTCTTGATCCCCAAACTAAGACTCCTTTACCTGTAAAATAACGAATAGCATTGACAGATTTACCTGCCGTGGCATCAACGTTAAGGTTTTCTTGAGCTTCGTTGGTAATTTTGACTGTGGGAGCTGTGACTGATGCTAAACTCACATTAGCGGGTGCTTTCCAAACCCCTCGGTCTCGGTCTACCCTAGCATAGACTCCTGCTATGGAAGAACTAGGAGGTAAGATGACTCGCTTCTTAGATATTTCTGTTTTAATGTCATTATACAAACCTGTATTAGCAGTTTCGTAATACCATAGGGGTAATGGTGGATTTTTGAATGCTGGTGCTGGATCGGGTACTACTACAGGGACACTGCCATCACTATCTTTCTTTAGTTCAAAACCATATTTACTATCATTGCTTACACCTGCCCATACTGTGATGATGTCTTCTACTGTTGTTATTCGGTCTGGTGATTTGAGAACTATTGTAATGCTGTTATCTGCTGCAGGTGTAACTGTTACTGTGTCACTACTACCATTACTAATAGTTACTGTTGGTGCATCGGTCTGTGTACCTCTATGAGTAACAGCAAGACCATTAGGAGCTGTTCTGTAAGCTCTCATTACTATGAGACTCAGTTCTGATGGAGTGTCCATCGTACTTATATTAGCATTGCCAGTACCATTTTTCGTGATTTCAAAATTCTTTTTGTTTGCAGGAGCACTAGTATCCCATTGGTTGAAGATATCTTCTGCAGTTGTAGCGCTAGCGTTTTTGATTTTGATAATTAGAGTTTTATCGTCGGAGCTAAACTCAAAATCTACTGTATTTCCATCGTTAGGAATAATATTTACTTTCGGCACATCACTCTCTCCTCCTCCATGAGAGACTTTAATACCCTCATCACCTGCTATTACCTTCGACCTTAAAAATGTATCGAGTGGTTCTGCAGGATCTAACACTTGGATCTCAGCACTGCCATTACCATCAGGATTTTCTAGGATTTCAAAATTATTTTTTTCCTGATCAAAACTAACCCATGCTTCTGCGATATCAGTTGCAGTTGTAGGGAGAGTTTTTATGAGTTTAATTATTAGAGTTTTGTCATCGTCGTCAAAATCAAAATCTACTGCTTCTTCACCGTTAAGAATAATCTTTACTTTCGGGTCATCATTCTCCTCTCCTGTATGAGTGACTGTAATACCATTCTCACCTTCTATTACCTTCAACCTCAATTCCAGAGTATCAAGTTCTGTTGGAGTGCTAGCTTCACCTACAGTATCATCACCAGTACCATCTTCCTTTACTTCAAAATTCTTTTTGTCAGGAACTTTACCCCATTCTGTGGCAATAACTGATGCTTCTGTATCATCTGCAGCAAGTTTAATTACCAAAATTTCTTCATTATTACCCCAAAACTCAAAAGCTACTACTACACTAGTATCTTCATCATCTATAGTATCATCAACAACAACATTTACTTTCGGTTCATCTGACGTTACTCCCGTATAACCAACTATCAGACCATCATCAGCCGTTTTGTATTCAAATTTTTGATAATTAAAAGCTTCAACAGTTACAGAATCACCAGTATAATAATAGTTCAGTGATGTTTGCAAGTAGGGGTAGTAAACAGCGCCATAGTTCAGGTATTCTTGACCAATTCCATCTCGGAATTTATCAACACCTCCTGTTTTTGTTCCTGATACTTCTTCTTCTTTGAGAACATCAAAGACAGAAAACCTATCCTGTAATTTATTACATTGTGCTAAAGCTTGTTTACAAAGATCGTAATAATCAATCTCACTTAAATTAACCGCATCACTCAGCAATATTAAAGTAGGTTCATCTTCTTTCTGTAAAGCTGCTAAACCATCTTGAAGTTTAGCTGGGTCTTTTGGCGCATCAGTATCACTATATGTACCAACTGAAACAATATAACAAGGGCCTCCACCATTATTATAAAACATCTGCAAGGCATAATACATTAAGTATTTAACCTTGACAACATCAGCCATATTACTAATTGAAATTCCATCTGCAGTCTCTTGAATTACAAACTTAGCTGGTTCAGCATTTCCAAACAGAGTTTCATACTCAAAAATTGAAGTAATTCGAGTTGGGACATTCGTTAAATCTTCACCATCATCTTGTATAACCTTTGCCGTATAACCAATAAAAGCAGGAATTCCTGTTGCAACACCCGCCACTGAGGGAGGCAATGTGGAAATTTCCTCGATATAAACATTAGGAGTTTTATAATTAACCATGATTAAGTCCTGAGTTTTTGCTTGATATATATTTGAGAGAATAAGGTTTCAAACCTACCCTTTTAAGGGGAAAAAAAAGGTGGTAGTGCATTGTAATGCTGGTCTATATGTAATTATTTTGGTCAAAAGGAACAGTAGTGGGAGCATCTTGCTCCCTTGCTAGCTGTTGTTCATCCTTATCTACCATTAGCAGGATTACAAAAAAACCATATTCTACATTCCCAGTCACCAGCTAATCTCTGGACGTACTGATGACTGATAACTGATAACTGATAACTGATAACTGAAATTATGCTTCCTGTAATTTATGGGAGAACTTCAGAATAATAAATTCCGCTGGACGTACTGCCGCTAAACCTATTTCTACATTCATTCGTCCTTCCAGGATGTCCTGTGATGTCATAGTTACACCTAGTCCCACATTCACAAAAAATGCTTGTTCTGCAGTGCTACCTGCTAATGCTCCTTGTCGCCATAACCCCTCCAAAAAACTTTCTATCATAGATTTGACTTTCAGCCATGTCACACTGACATTAGGTTCAAAAATGGCAAATTCTGTGGCTTGTTGCACTGACTCTTCGACGTAAATGAATAGTCGGCGCACTGGTACATAACGCCATTCGTTGTCGTTACCTGCTAATGTTCTGGCTCCCCAAACTAAGATTCCTTTGCCTGTAAAATAACGAATAGCATTGACAGATTTACCTGCGGTGGCATCAACGTTAAGGCTTTCTTGCTCTTCGTTGGTAATTTTAATTGTGGGAGCAGTGACTGAGGCTAAACTGACATTAGCGGGTGCTTTCCAAACCCCTCGATCTCGGTCTACCCTCGCATAGACTCCAGCTATGGCAGAACTAGGAGGTAAGATGATTCGCTTCTTAGATATTTCTGATTTAATGTCGTTATACAAACCTGTATTGATAGCTTTGTATAACCATAGGTCGTGTGGCGGTTCTAGGAGATCTTCTTCATCAAGGTCTTTTACCACAGCACTACCATCACCATCTTGCTTTAGGTCAAACTTATGTTTATCAGTTTCTTCTTTCCATTTACTGATGATTTCTTTTGCCGTTGTTTTTTTGCCTGCTTGTTTTATTGTTATTGTTAGAGTCTTATTGGAGTTAGTAAAGCCAAAGCTTATATTAGTATCCCCACCATATTCGATGACTACTGCGGGTGTATCGCCATTTTCCCCTTTATAAGCAACTATAAGACCATTAGAATCTGTTCTGTAAGCCTTTAATTTTGTTGATCCAGGGTCAACAGTTACAGAATCATCGGTATAATAATAGTTTAGTGATGTTTGTAAGTAGGGGTAGTAAGCAGCGCCATAGTTTAGGTATTCTTGACCAATTGCATCTCGGAATGTATCAACATCATCATCTTCTTTAATCTTAGGGTCTGCCTGAACAACATCAAAGACAGCAAACCTATCCTGTAATGTATTACATTGTGCCAAAGCTTGCGTACAAAGGTCGTAATAATCAGTAGGTTTGTCATTACCGTCCAAAGCTAAATTAACAGCATCACTCAACAATATTAAAGTAGGTTCGTCTTCTTCCTTTAAAGCTGTTAAACCATTGATAAAATCATCTTTTGCTTTGGCTGGACCATATGTACCAACCGAAACAATATAACAAGCGCCCCCACCGTTATTAAAAAACATCTGCAAAGCATAATGCATTAAAAATATGGGTTCTGTAAGTTCTATATTGGTTATCTCATCTGCAGCATTGGTTGTAACTTCAATTACAGTGGGTTTAGCAAGTCCAAAGAAAGTTTCATATTCCAGAAGTGAAGTAATTCGAGTTGGTACATTTGTTAAATCTTCACCATTATCTTCAGCCTTTTCCGTATAACCAATAAAAGCAGGAATTCCTGTAGAAACACCTGCAACTGAAGGAGGCAATTTAGAAATTTCCTCGATATAAACATTGGGAGTTTTATAAGAAGTAGCCATAGTTTTATCCTTGTGTTTTGTGTTTTCTTAGTTTTGATATTTTAGCTGTTTTTGAGGAGATTAATTACTTGATATTGAATCATCTCTTTTCTGAGCAAACCAGGTACTTGAATTATATTATCATTGGGTGGATTAGGTAAATTTTCTATCAATACACTACTACTTTTTGAAAAACTAATACTTTTTATCCCCGCTTCCTGACAAGGAATTTTTCTTCTAGATTCAGAGAAATATTTGTTACCATTTGGAAATTGTCCATTAAGAATATCTAATATTGGGTCTCCTGATTGAAGTTCCTTAAAGTCAGAAAAACTTATTTTTCCTTCGTTATCTTTAATTGATAATTCATCCTTTAGAGAATTAGTTATTACATAATAACGCCACTTTTGTTCTTTTGTCTCAAAGGTGATTTGATAATCACTGCTTTGGCTGAAATCTACAGCCATAGAATCGTTATTATCAATAATTATGATACCCCAAACAATTTGTCCTCCTGGTAAGTCTTCATAAGATAATTTGATTGTTTCTTTTAGTTTGTCAGTTTTTGGTAAGTCTTGATAATATAATATTACTGTATCTTCTTCTAATGGTACAATTCCTGGTTGAACACTATTTTTATTACTAAAAGAAGGACATCTTAAACCATAATCTAGCTGCTTCTGTTGAAGATTGAAAAAAATACTACCTTGAAAATCTCTTTCTGTAAAATTAACAATTTTTTGATTCTTAAGTTTTAAGAGAAAAGTAAATTGCAAATTCTCAGCAAGTTCAATCTGGGGTTGAGTTTCATCATCTGGAGCTATAGGAGCAATAATCACTATCCCATTAACTTTATTCTTAACAATCAAACGATGACCACTTAATATTTTCCTACATTCAATCGTTGGCTCCAAAATGAAGTCTGGACATAATTGATTAGTATAATACTCGTGCAGAATACTCAATTCAAATAGTTTTTTATAAATCATAATCTAGACTTCACTTGTTATTAGAAAATTAGATATTTGTAGGAACGACTATCTTTGTAGTTACATCAGGGATAGATTCTACAGTATCCGTATCTGTAAAGACAACCATTCTCACTTTATAAATCACAGAAGGTCTGTAAGGCAACCCCAAACCTGTCCACACATCCCTTTGTTCAGTAAAAGGCAAATTCACCAATTCCATAGTCAATTTTTCAATCTCTGGATCTAGCTCTGGAGAATTATGGCGATCGAACAACCGATGACTTTGAAAAAATTTGATAATTAAGGATAAGAATTTTAAAGAATGGCTGTAATCATTAAAGTATGGGACAAAAAGAACATATAAGTTGAGATAAATATTAGGGTTTTTTTGATCTACACGACCTCCATTGGGCATCCTTTCATAAGCTGCACCAGAACGAAAAGTATATTCTTCTTCTAGGTTGATTAATAAAGTGGTAATAGTATTTTCTTGTAACTGCACATCTTTGAGATTTTGATTTTGGATAAACACAACAGCTTTATTATTACTAAAGCTGAACTGGTCTCCTATTTTTACTATGATGTAGCTATTGAGTTTCTCCTGGAGAAAGGACATAACATGATCGATCATAGGCAGTTCCTTGTTAATGGTAAATCAAATGGCGATCGTTTGAGGACAACTACCCAAGATAGAATATCCTAGATAAAATTTACAGTAACATGAAAACTATTCAGGTCGAAAAAAGAAATATTTTGTTATAATTTGATTATTTATTCAAATAGAAAATGATTATCAAAATAAAATGGGTCGCGCCACCCCACCTTTTAAGGCGATCGGGTTTTTGGAGAGTTGCTCAAATCCCCTACTTCTCATCCACGGTCGGGGGAGGGGCGAGGGGTGGGTTAACTTCTGACTTCTGACTTCGTTAAGACCACCCTCTTATTTCTTCATCACTCAACAATTTTTTTAACTTAAAATACTCTCTTTGAGTAGCTTGAAGGATATGTTTCATCATCACAGGTTCATCGTGATCGGCAGCGAAAAAAGCTGAATTTAGAGCAATATTGCGGATATTGCCCCCGGTAACCTTAAGTTGTCCCAATAATTGGTAGTCCAACCCAAGGGTTGGTGTTTGAGGCGGAAAAATACGCTGCCAAATTTTCGTTCGTGAGGAAGCATCTGGAAAAGAAAAAGCAACCATAAACCGGATACGACGTAGAAAAGCAGAGTCTAAGGCGGTTTTAAAGTTTGTGGTCAAAATAGCCAAACCCTGATATGCTTCCATCCGTTGGAGTAAGTAAGATACTTCTACATTAGCGTGGCGATCGCGACTATCTTGAACTTCAGTACGTTTACCAAACAAAGCATCAGCTTCATCAAAAAGTAAAATTACTCCCCCTGTTTCAGCAGCAAGGAATATGCGCTCTAAATTCTTTTCTGTTTCCCCTATATATTTACTAACCACAGCGCTCAGGTCTATGCGGTAAAGGTCTAGACGAAATTCATTAGCTAATACCTCAGCTGCCATAGTTTTACCGGTTCCACTTTCACCATGAAAGAGAGCGCTTATACCTAAACCCCGATATCCTTTGTTAGCAAAACCCCATTTTTGATAAACTTTAGCTTTTTGTCGCAGATGAGTTGCTATATCTGTCAGTACCTGACGTTGTTGTGAGGCCAAAACTAAATCATCCCAAGTTGCCGATGTCTCAATGCGTTGAGCTAAACCTTCTAGTTGAGGACGAGCTTGAGAGCGACAGAAATTCCAGATTTGGTTGAATTCAGAAGAGGTACTGCCTAATTCTACTTGAGAAGGAGCAGAGAAATTTTCAGTTTCAGCTTTAAGTTTTGAATTTTGAATTTTAAATTGTTGACAGACTGATTGAATAGTGGTGTTACTGAGATTAAATTGAGATACTAACTTACTAATCTCGACTTGGAATTGGTTTGCATCTGTACCGAGATGAGTTAGCCAAATATCTGTTTGTTCTTGGTAGCTGAGTTGGGGTATATCAAAAGTAATAAAATGACTGTGTTGAGCTTGTAGTCGTTTCTGACTAAAAATGATTACAGGAGCTGAGAAACTTTCTACAAATTGGGAAATTTGAAAAGCAAGTTGAGACTCATTTGGTAATATATTCTCACACTCTAGTAGTAGTACATTATTATTCAACAAAGCTTCCCTTTGCCAATGTTGTTTGATTTGATGAATATCATTGGGAGATTGGGAAAGCACAGTCGCTGACATGATATGCAAATTCAAACCGAGGCAAACAGATACAGCTTTAGCTATGGCATATTTAGCTGTTGATTCTTCACCACAGAGTTGCAAGGTAGGATATGGGTAAGATAGCTCAGACCAGATCCCTACTATTTGCTCCACTATTATTTTTTGAGAGGGAGCTAAAGGAATTTGTTCTAGATGAGGAGGAAGAGGATAAACAAAACCCAATAATTGTTTGTCAAAAGTAGTTTCTCCTAGGAGATAGCTAAGAATATGTGGATCAATGCGCAGAGGAGCTTTGGTGAGAGTTAATCCTGTACCAATTTCTATTAATCGCCAATATTGTAATGGGTTATGGGGAGAAAGTACAGACCAACTAGCTTGAGGAAAAGTAGTTAAGGTTAAGGCAAGGGTAGGATAATTAAGTTGAGGATTTCCTTGGAGTTTAGCACATAAATCAGCAACCTTGGGTTCCATCTCCAGGGTGATGCAGAGTAGGAGGATATCCCGCTCAAATTCTGTGAGGCTAAATATGTGACACAATTTAGCTAAAGCTGAAGTAGGTAGTATGATGTCGGAGGGTAGGGGTTGTAGTGTTTTATCTTCTAACTTATTTTCTAGATATTGACGGATATGGTTAGTGGTATTAATGAGTGTGGTCAAGTTTTCTTGATTCCGGTGATAGATAGGAGAGGTTTTCATGTTATAAAGATACAAAGATTATGGTCTCAATTGAAGTCTCTAGGAGTTATATCATGTTCGGTTGAATACTTATACTGATGCTTAGAAATAATTACAGTATTTTCAGCTAGATTATATAGTTCGAGGAGCCACAAAAACAAACAAATTGTTCAAGAACTAAAATTAGATGGGGAGATGGGGAGATGGGGAGATGGGGAGATGGGGAGATGGGGAGATGGAGAGATGGAGAGATGGGGAGATGGGGAGATGGGGAGATGGGGAGATGGGGAGATGTGGAGATGGGGAGATGGGGAGATGGGGAGATGGAGAGATGGGGAGAAAGATG
>NZ_JAAHGO010000290.1 GCF_010672455.1 Okeania sp. SIO2C9
ATGTACGGTACAGTTAGAGAAAAGTTTCAGTTATCAGCACAAACTACAATTCACGCCATTAGACGAGTATGTTCTAATCGCAAAACTTCTATTACTAATCATATTCAAAAAGAATTAACTTTTGCACCAACATCAGTTGATTACGACAGTAGAACATTTAGTTTAGATACAAAGAAATGGATTGTGAGTTTAAAGCTTTTGAGTAAGCGTACAAAGTTTGAGTTATTAATAGGTAACTATCAACGTGGAATATTAAAAGGTAGTAAGCCTACTTCAGCAGTCTTAACTAAAAGAAAAGATGGAATTTACTATATAAATATTCATGTTAATCATATTGTTCCTGAGCCAAAGTCAACAAATAAAATAATAGGAATTGATTTAGGCAGGACAGATATAGCCTCAACATCTGAAGGTGAATCATGGTCAGGTAAAAATATAACTTCTAAGAGAAATCATTATTCTCAAATCAGAGCAGTCCTACAAAGAAAAGCATCTAAAGGCACTTCTTTGTAGTCGCAGGAGATGTCGGCAACTACAGCAACGGTTATCAGGTAAAGAACGACGCTTTCAAAAACATATTAATCACGAAATTACAACTTATTTAGTCAAAAAAGCAGCGACTAATAAGAATTCTATTGCCATAGAAGATTTAACTAATATTAGACAAAGAACCAATCAGCAACCAAGAAGTAAGAAAGAAAGAAGATTATCTAATAGTTGGGCTTTTTATCAGTTCAGAATGTTTCTTGCTTATAAATGTGTGTTACATGGCGTGAAATTAATATTAGTTAATCGGTGCATATACAAGCCTTACTTGCCACAAATGTTTGCATATTCATCCGACAAAAGGTAAATCATATCGAAATGGTAAAGATTATCGTTGCCTACATTGTGGATGGAAAGGCGATGCTGATTATAATGGTGCCAAAAATATAGCTGCTTTGGGGTTGAGTGTAAACCAGCCTGGAGGTCCCTGGTTATCCTGTGAAGTTAGCAGTCTTGATTTCGTACCAAGACAGCTAACTATATAGGACATACTGGAGGGCTACGAAAAGCCCGCATCATAATCTCTGATTTGATGCCGGGTAGTTTAC
>NZ_JAAHGO010000291.1 GCF_010672455.1 Okeania sp. SIO2C9
TGCTTTGGTGGTTCTGTTGCTGCCTTACGTTTAGGGCAAGCTGGAATTAACACGCTAGTGTTGGAACGAGGGCGACGTTGGCAGATTACATCAGCCCAGGATACTTTTGCCACTTTCCGAAATCCTGATGGTCGATCAGCCTGGTTAAGCCCAACAACATTTGATGGTGTTCCTGTAGATGTTTACACAGGAATATTAGAATATAAACAGGAAAATGGAATTGGTATCTTGTGTGGTGCTGGTGTGGGAGGTAGTTCCTTAGTGTACAACGGTGTTACTTACCAGCCTTCACGAGAACTCTTCTATCAGTCTTTTCCAAGGGCAATTGATTACGATGAGATGGATAGCGTCTATTACCCTCGTGTTAATTCCATCTTGAAGGCATCACTAATACCTGAAGATATTTTATCTACTGATTTTTACTTGGCATCACAATTATTCCTTAAACAAGCTGAAACAGCAGGATTACCAAACCGACTCATAGAAATTGCTGTTAACTGGGATGTAATCCGTCAAGAATTGCAGGGAACTAAAGTTCCTTCTGCAATCATTGGGGAACATTGGTATGGTCTTAACAGTGGAGCTAAAAAGAGTCTAGATCGTAATTATTTAGTTCGTGCAGAAAAGACTGGATATGTAAGTATCCTACCTTTGCATTTAGTCACAGAAATATCAGAAGCACCTGAAACCGGATACAGAATTTCATGTACTCAGATCAATGAATCAGGAGAAATTATTGCCAGGAGAACTTTAACCTGTCGATACCTATTTTTAGCAGCTGGCTCCATGGGAACTTCTGCCCTCTTGGTGAAGGCTAGAGCCACGGGAACATTACCTAGGTTAAACCGTTTTGTGGGTAAAGATTGGGGAAGTAATGGTGATATTCTAGCTTTCCGCGAAGGATTGGGCAGAACTACTAATCCTCAATTAGGTGGTCCTTCTTGTGCTGTTGCTGAACATTTTGACAATCCCATGGGCGAATGGCAACTCATTCTAGAAATCGTCCCAGACTGAATCGTCTTTCTTGGCGAGGTTTCCGGATATTGCCTTGTCGACAGCTTGCTTTGGTACATTCGAAACTATCATCTTTTC
>NZ_JAAHGO010000292.1 GCF_010672455.1 Okeania sp. SIO2C9
TCTCATCTCTAGCAAAAGATGAAACTGTTTGCATTGTTTCTTCAGTCATAAACTTTCTCCTGTTTCAAGCTTACAGTTACTTAGTAGTCGCTATTTCTCCCTTTCCCGTATCCATAATCAATCAACCAGAGAGGCAAAAATTAAATTTATCAGATTAATCGACCCCTCTTTTTCTTATTCGGTACTCAGGTTAATTTAGACAAAGCTAAAGTTAGCATAGAGGTCTACGTTAGTGATATTTTCACGACGCAGATAAAATCACCTTTCTAGTAGATTTCTGTATCTATCCTAAACAAATTAAGTCAATATTTTTAATGACTATATAAATGACTATATATCTGTTCGGTAGTTTTTCCTTAGCAAGGGAATTATCGTAATTTGACCACCTGTGAAAGTTAGCATTTTTAAAAAAATCATGTCAAGTAAATTTGAAATGTTTATTTTTTCTTTATATTTTTTCTAGCAAAATATAAAGAAAAACCTATCAAAAATCTGTATTGAATATTAAAGAAGCTATGTGACTCTAAAATGAATCCAGAGATTTTCCTCGCTCATGGCTCATGGTTCATCGCAATCAACCATGAACCATGAACGGTAAATCCCAGTTCCTGAAATGGGGCAGAGTGAGTATTTCAAAATCTAGAGCTAGACATTGTATAATCATAGCTGGGAATTTTGTTTACTCAGGATATTAGCCATGCCAGCGGCGGTGGGAGTAGTTGAAACTTTGGGTTTTCCAGGTGTATTAGCAGCAGCAGACGCCATGGTCAAAGCTGGCGAAGTCACGCTAGCTGATTATGGTAGAAATGAAAGTGGTCGCTTTATGGTGACTGTTCGAGGCAAAATCTCTGAGGTAACAGTTGCTGTAGCAGCAGGAATAGAAGCTGTAGGAAAAACTTACGGTGCACAGTTAACCTCACACTACATCATACCCAATCCTAACGAAAACGTTGAAACTGTTTTACCCATCGATTACACAGAGCAATCTGAAGGGTTCCGAACTTTTTAGTTACAATCGCAGGGATTAAAGAAGAAAGTTGACATACTCCCCGCAAGTAGAGCGACGGGGATTCTTTACGCTTCATTGACC
>NZ_JAAHGO010000293.1 GCF_010672455.1 Okeania sp. SIO2C9
TCATCAATACAAATTTTAATTAGCAATAATGTCATCCCTACCTACTACTTTAGCCTGAGTCTAAAACCAAATTCTGAGGGTGATAGTTAAGAAAATGTGAAATCTTTAAGGTCGTGAGTTTACTTTTAACAACTGCTCAATTGCCGCCTTCAGAGTTAGGTTTGTAGTAGATGATTTAGTCCCTTCCGAAGGATAACTTCTACTCTTCTTACTTGCAGGTGTAATTATCTCTGATGACTTTCTTGTACATTTCGGCAATATCTTTCCAGGTTAAAACAATTCCTTGGGCTCTTAAAGTAGAGTTATTCAAGTTGTTAATCAGTGATTTTTCTATTTCCAAAATCTCTCTAATACTAGGTGTTGCTTGGAAGAATTTTCTGTAACTTTCTACTTCATTTTCAACCAAGAAACCATATTCACCATGATTTAGTAAATAGTCCATTCGTTCACAGGGAATAGTTAGTACTGGACGACCACAGGCTAGATATTCACACACTTTGAGACTGGCACTTGTGAATTTACCTTCTGGGAATAGAGCCTTATTATAGGGAGCAAGACAAAGATTTGCTGCTCCGACATATAGGGCAGCTTCTTGCTGTGGTAGTCTACCTTTAAAAATCACTGCTGCGCCAAATTTACTAGCAATATTTTCTAGTTCTTTGCGCTTGTTGCCATCACCAATCATATACAAGACAACATCTTTAGGCTTCTCGCGACCCAAGGCTTCAATAATTGGTCCTGGCTCTTGAATGAAGCGATTTAAAGACCCTACATAGGTGAGAACAAGACTATCTTGACTAATTCCTAACTGTTGGCGACAAGCATAGCGATCGCGGGGAAAGAAAATCTGAGGGTCGATGCCATTTGGTATCGAATAGATGGGCTTGTTGTAGCTGGCATACTTTTTCTCAATCAGAAAGGATTTCATCTGCTCAGTCTCGACAACAATGCCACTGGAATTCCTAATCCATTGCCGCCTTACTTGAGGAAGTAGTTGTGTAAATAGAGAAGTTGAAGCTTGTTTAACAGGGTGACTTCTCCAGTCAATTTTTGCCTGTATCGTGGTGTAAAATTCAGCTTCAACTACAA
>NZ_JAAHGO010000294.1 GCF_010672455.1 Okeania sp. SIO2C9
TGGTGCATGTGCATATCCGTGGTTTTGATGTTGCGCTGCGTGCTGCTTTGCGTGAAGATCCAGATATTGTTCTTGTTGGTGAGATGCGTGATTTGGAAACCACGCGTATCGCTATTGAAACCGCTGAGACCGGTCACTTAGTTTTTGGTACTTTGCACACTACTACCGCAGCAAGCACGGTGGACCGGGTTATCAACCAGTTCCCAGCTGATGAGCAAGAACAAATTCGCTTGATGCTATCAACCAGCTTGCGCGGGGTAATCGCTCAGAACTTATTAAAGAAAAAAGGTGGCGGTCGCTGTGCTGCGCTTGAGATTCTTATCGTTACCCCAGGAATCTCGGCTATGATTCGTGAGGGTAAAACATTCCAGCTGCCGTCAGCGATGCAGACCGGTGCTAAATTCGGGATGCAATTACTTAATGACGCCCTCGAAGCTTTGGTGAAAGAAGGCAAGGTTGAGCCGAATGAAGCCTTAGATCGCTCAGCTGAGAAAGATGATTTTGCCAAGCGTATGGAGGGTGCAGGTATAAAAGTCGATTATGAAGGACAGTAACGCTTGCTAATCTTAGCTTAAACTCGCCTTGAGTTTAATAATACAAAATAGAATAATTCATCAGGCCGTGCTAATAAAATTTATTGGCACGGTCTTGTTGTTTTTTGGCGGCTTCGCTTGGGCCTGTGTTCAGGTCATGGGCTGAGGTGAGACCAACTTTTTCAAAGATTTGGTTGATGGTATTCTCATCGAGTTGGTAGGTGTCCTCGAGGTAGAAGCGGATGTATTCTATCTCGCAGCGTTGCCGTTTTAGTTGGCGTACGAGTAGTTCGAGGTCTCGGCTGTACATTATGCGGCTCCTCTAGGTGTTATAGGTTAGTTGCAGTAGGCTATTTGCCACTCCGCCTTACGGTAACGACCTCAAAATGATGTCGACGCTATCCTAACCCTGGATGCCTCATGAACCAGTCTGTCTCAATCGATGCTCTCGCGACAGGATCAGAAGCAGACTGGGTAATGCCGATGTGATGGATAACGCCTTGAGAACCACGTTTTGTATGGTTTTTACTGAAATTGGCTGAATAAACCA
>NZ_JAAHGO010000295.1 GCF_010672455.1 Okeania sp. SIO2C9
ATCGGCAAACTATGTTAAGTCCCAGAAGAACAAAATTCCGCAAACAGCAACGCGGGCGTATGAGAGGCATAGCTACTCGTGGCAGTAACTTAAACTTTGGCGAATTTGGTCTACAAGCAACTGAACCCTGCTGGATTACAGCCCGCCAAATCGAAGCAGGTCGTCGCGCGATGACCCGCTACATCCGTCGTGGTGGCAAAATCTGGATCCGTATTTTTCCTGATAAACCAGTCACCATGAGGGCTGCAGAAACACGTATGGGTTCTGGAAAAGGTTCACCAGAGTTTTGGGTTGCTGTGGTTAAGCCTGGGCGGATTCTCTATGAAATCGCTGGTGTGCCAGAAGCCACTGCCCGTGAAGCAATGCGTTTGGCAGCTAATAAGTTGCCAATCAAAACTAAGTTTATTACCCGTCAAGAGCAATAGGTGCCAATTATGCCTCTACCCAAGATAGAAGAGGTTAGAAAATTAAGCGATCAGGAATTAGCCGAAGCAATTGTAGCGGCGAAACGAGAACTGTTTGATCTGCGGCTGCAAAAGGCAACTCAACGCCTGGAAAAAAACCATCAGTTTAAGCATCTTCGGCATCGTATTTCCCAAATGATGACAGTAGAAAGAGAACGCCAATTGGCTACAGCCAAAGCCGCAGCTGAAGCTTCAACTGACACCCAACCAACAGATATAGAGCCAGATACACAACCAGAGACAACAGAAGAGGAAAAGGAGTAGACCTAGATGGCAGTTAAAGAAAGAGTTGGTATGGTCGTCAGCGACAAAATGAACAAAACCGTTGTCGTGGCAGTTGAAAACCGCTCACCCCACCCTAAGTATCAGAAAATTGTGGTGCGGACAAAGCGATATAAAGTTCATGATGAACAGAATGAGTGCAAAGAGGGCGATCGCGTCCGGATTAGAGAAACACGACCTCTGAGTCGCACTAAGCGTTGGACAATCGCTGAAATTCTCGGTCATGCCTCGGAGTCCTAAACAAATTAAGCAATTGACTCACAAGGAGGAAAACCATGATTCAACAAGAGTCTTACCTGAATGTCGCCGATAACAGCGGTGCCAGAAAGATCA
>NZ_JAAHGO010000296.1 GCF_010672455.1 Okeania sp. SIO2C9
CTCTTAGTTTTCAGAATCTGTTCAACATCTATTTGCCTAGCTTTTATCGGGATAAGCGCATTTTTAATATTTTTAACTTGCTTAGCTTTTATCGGTGAGCTAAAATTTTCAACTGACGATAGATAGATGATAGCTAGTGGTGTTCCCAACAATAGCGCTACCATAATTAAAAACATTTTAAAACTCATATGCTAAAGCTTGTAAAATTCTAGTTGTGGTAACCAATTCATTGACATTAATTCATTGCTATTTCTACAAGCCTTGCTATAAGATCTTTTAAAAAAATAAATCTACGTTTAAAATTCACAACCTATTTAGTATTGGTATAGACTTACATTTCTATAATTCCTCTCAATAAATCAGGCAGCCTAATCTGACTTCTTACTCAGATAAACAGCTTAAGCCATAACCTGAACATAAGACAATGACTCAATCCTTTCCAACCGTTACTAAATAAGCCTTAGAAAAAGTGTTGATGGAAACAGAGTTCAAGCCGAAACACGACTAGTGGCAATTACCTCCTCTAAAGTCTTCAAAAGAACCCGTTCATTATAAGGCTTAGAAAAATAAGCCTTAGCCCCCAAAGTCATCGCCAATTGGCGATGCTTTTCTCCACTACGAGAAGTAAGCATCGCAATAGGTAAATCATCAAAAGCAGGATCCGACTTAATTCGAGCCAAAAAACCATAACCATCAAGGCGAGGCATTTCAATATCACAAATAACCGCTTGAACAGGCAATCCACTCAGCAACTTTTCCACCGCATCTTGACCATCCTTAGCCTGTTCGACAAAATATCCAGCTCTTTCCAAAGCCAAAGCTAAAAAGCGACGCACATTAATCGAATCATCCACCACCAAAATAGTATCCTTATGATTAAGTGCTCCAACCTCAGCAGAAACAGCCTGATAATTGTAATCAACCGCAGAGAAAAACTTCTCGGACCCTTGGGGCAGAGCATTAGGAGTCTCAGGAGTCCTCAGCAAAGCCACACTCCCCAAATGGGGCGCACCAGCAGCAGGCAAAGGCTCAAAATTACCACTGCCAGCTAAGGGGAGCTGGGGTGGGACAGCTA
>NZ_JAAHGO010000297.1 GCF_010672455.1 Okeania sp. SIO2C9
TTTGGATGCGAGTAGTAACCCAAGTACTAATCGAAGCCTTCCCCAATCAAATTATCAACATTCATCCCAGTTTATTACCTAGTTTTAAAGGAGTGCGAGCCTTAGAGCAAGCTCTAGATGCCGGGGTAAAAATCACTGGCTGTACTGTTCATTTAGTAACTCTGGAAATTGATAGTGGTAGGATTCTGATGCAGGCAGCTGTGCCAATCGAGCCAGACGATACACCGGAAACACTACACGCTAGGGTTCAAGTACTTGAGCATCGTATTTTGCCTGAGGCTATTATTTTAGCTGCGCAATTACATAATCTATAGAAGTTAAATTGTATAGCTATACGCGCTAGGGAACTTTGAATCACAATACTACGTCTAGACCAATATGCCTGTTGCTATATTTGAATCCCTAGCGCTTAAACAATAAATTTATCGATGATAGAAATAGTACTTGACCCCATCTTTCAAGCAGCAGCTAATGGTATAGCTTTAGCCATTGGCAGAACAGCCGCGGAAAATGGCATTAATTTACTGGGCGACGCGAGAGGAGCTTTGTTAGATAGAGCGGGAAATCTAACTCAGCTAGGCAAGAATTTGCTATTTCCTATCTCCAATAAATATATTCATAACTATACTCAGCGTCACGGTATATTCAAAGTTTTGGGAATGTCGGAGCCTGCCAGCTTGGATGATGTCTATACAAGGCAATTTTTTAATCCGGAAACTCGACCAAGTTTTGAGTCTATTGAAGCCTTAGAAGATACCGTCCGTAAACGCCAGCGTCGGAATTTTAATTCGAGTGATAATGCCAAGCGTTCAGGAATTGATGTTGCTAATAACAAGCAATATCTACTGGTATTAGGAGGGCCGGGAATGGGAAAAACTACCTTCCTCCGTAAAATCGGATTAGAAGCCTTGCAAAGGAAAAAAACAGGCTATCAGCATAAAAAAATTCCCGTATTAATCGAACTCAAACGCTTGGAATCAACAGAAATTGACTTAGAAGGAGCGATTGTTCAAGAATTTAATAACTGTAGTCTGCCCAAATATCAGGAGTTAACAAGCAAATTTTTAGAGGAA
>NZ_JAAHGO010000298.1 GCF_010672455.1 Okeania sp. SIO2C9
CTTTTAAAGCTTGGGTGCATATCGGCAATCTCGACCACTGCACCTGCAATTGCCTGCTTAGTTTGGGCATCTTTAACCTGGCCAGTAATCGCAACTTGATGGCGGATTTGTCTCAACCCTATCTTATTCGACACGATCAACACCCTTTTGTCAACTATCTTGGTAATTGTTAATGGGTATTAAGTAATCACATTTTCCCTAATTCCCAAATAATGGTCAATGACCAATTATCCAATCCTGATCTGGGTTACCAAGCTTCCTGCCTCAACTGGCTCATCAACTTCCACTGCCATAGTAACAGTGTAGTTTAATGCTGCCCTGGGCTTTCCTCCCATCGCTTGCCAGAATTCCCCCAAACTCTGTAGGTTGCTCTGACTCAGACTAACTGCCCTGATTGGAGGTTCCATCCCCCTGAGGCTTTCCTGTAATACTGCTGCTGGGATTATACGATGGCGCAGTAGAACTTTCATCACCTCCCCCAGCCATCGGTGTTCTTCTTGCTCTGGTCTTTGACCATTACCTGTACCTGTAAGAGCAGACCAAGCTGTGATTAGGTAAGAGCAGTCCACTCGTACTGGATTACGCCTTTTAGTCGCCCTACCGTTAGTTCGTTCTGTTGACCAGGTGCTGTCGCGTAACTCCAGATTCTCACGCACATCGTAAAGAAAGAGATTAATCGCTGGCTTGACACTAAAATCCTTGTCAGGTGTGGCAAAACTAATATTAACTGACGAGATTAGGTCAGGAGGAAGTTCACCCTTAAGGAGTTCCTCCAAGGTTTTATCCAGATCGTGAATCATCAAATTTCCCCAATCTTAGAGTACGGATGTGAACTACGGACACTTCTGTTACGAGTAAGTGTCGGCTTCTAGTTTCATCGCCCGTTGCCCCTTCCCCTTACAGGTATTCGGTCTTACACAGGCTCCGCTAGCAGGAACGGGGTTCCCTCCGTCCATAGATAATACCCGGATGCCTTCTGTTGTGATGTTTAATGCTGCATTACCATCACGATCATGATGAGTACCACAAGATGGGCAATCCCACTCTCTAATCTCGAGTGGTAATTCCTTTT
>NZ_JAAHGO010000299.1 GCF_010672455.1 Okeania sp. SIO2C9
TTTGAGTCTGTTCCTAGTAGAGACTCCCAATCAGATGCCTCTTCCTCATCTAATTGTTCTGTCAAGTCAAGTTCTACCAGCTCTCGGCGAACTTGCTTAAGTAAGACTTTAAGTTCTTCCAACAAACTTGGGTCAGCTGGCGGCGACTGCCAACCTAGCTTAATCGCGCTGTTCACTGCCCGTGTTAACTGGTTAAGATTGTTCCCAATTCGAGCTAGCTGCCAGTAAGTCTGAGCTGCTATGGTTGTGGTGCGGCGGGGCAGCCTGCGGTAAATTGTCTTCAGCCGGAATAAGTCAGAGCGAGTCAAGCCCTCTGATTTAGCCATTGACTTGATTGCTTCCCACTCATCGTTAGAGAGACACAGCAAAAACTTTCTGGGTCGTGGTTTCTTGGGCATAGGTCAAGGGGAAGGGAGTCGGGAGTCGGCATAAATACACCTTCAATTCAGCTTGTTTTCTTATAGCAGGAATAACCAGCGCTAGAGGAGAATTGAGCTGCGCCCCTACTCGATAATGCTTCCATCGGGCAGTTTTAACCGAGAGTTAGCCATACCTTGAGTGAACCGATGTAGTAAACGCTGTTTTTCCATTGGGTCGGTAGGCATCGGTGGCATCTCAACCCCCGCTTCTTGTGCCAGGTGAAATAGCTGCTCAAGTCCCTTCTCGACAAGTTGAGCGTGTTCGGGTTCGGAGTATTCAGACAAAGGCAAGTCCATATATTTCTCAAACAGCTCAAAGTCGAATTGAGTGCCTTTTCTGGGTCTGGGAATTTTCCCAAAGTTGGGGTCTAATTTTTTCCGTCGCTTGGCTTCTCCCATGTCAATCTCCCTTGAACTAGCTCCTAATAGTAATATCTCTTAAGCTTATATACCGCGTCCAATTTTTCTCTTATACCAAGAATCACCGCTGACTACTTGGGGTGGACGCTTTTGGCAAAAACAAGAGAGTAATGCTCAATGGAAAAAATTTAGACCACTACTTCATTTCCCATTCAAGCAGAACCAGTCTGTCACAATCACTGTTGCTCGGCTGCAAGTTGCTGTTTTCTGACAGCACGGGCAATCAATGG
>NZ_JAAHGO010000003.1:0-119587 GCF_010672455.1 Okeania sp. SIO2C9
TCCAGTAGGTCCGGCAGGTGTACCAGGAACTCCAGGATTAGATGGCGCTCCTGGTCTGGCCGGTCCAGCAGGTCCAGTAGGTCCGGCAGGTGTACCAGGAACTCCAGGATTAGATGGCGCTCCTGGTCTGGCCGGTCCAGCAGGTCCAGTAGGTCCGGCAGGTGTACCAGGAACTCCAGGATTAGATGGCGCTCCTGGTGCTCCAGGATTAGATGGCGCTCCTGGTCTGGCCGGTCCAGCAGGTCCAGTGGGTCCGGCAGGTGTACCAGGAACTCCAGGATTAGATGGTGCTCCTGGTGCTCCAGGATTAGATGGCGCTCCTGGTCTGGCCGGTCCAGCAGGTCCAGTGGGTCCGGCAGGTGTACCAGGAACTCCAGGATTAGATGGTGCTCCTGGTGCTCCAGGATTAGATGGCGCTCCTGGTCTGGCCGGTCCAGCAGGTCCAGTGGGTCCGGCAGGTGTACCAGGAACTCCAGGATTAGATGGTGCTCCTGGTGCTCCAGGATTAGATGGCGCTCCTGGTCTGGCCGGTCCAGCAGGTCCAGTGGGTCCGGCAGGTGTACCAGGAACTCCTGGTCTGGCCGGTCCAGCAGGTCCAGTGGGTCCGGCAGGTGTACCAGGAACTCCAGGATTAGATGGCGCTCCTGGTCTGGCCGGTCCAGCAGGTCCAGTGGGTCCGGCAGGTGTACCAGGAACTCCAGGATTAGATGGCGCTCCTGGCGCTCCAGGATTAGATGGTGCTCCTGGTCTGGCCGGTCCAGCAGGTCCAGTGGGTCCGGCAGGTCCAGTAGGTCCAGCAGGAGTACCAGGAACTCCAGGATTAGATGGCGCTCCTGGTCTGGCCGGTCCAGCAGGTCCAGTGGGTCCGGCAGGTGTACCAGGAACTCCAGGATTAGATGGTGCTCCTGGTCTGGCCGGTCCAGCAGGTCCAGTAGGTCCGGCAGGTCCAGTCGGTCCAGCAGGTGTACCAGGAACTCCAGGATTAGATGGCGCTCCTGGTGCTCCAGGATTAGATGGCGCTCCTGGTCTGGCTGGTCCGGCAGGTCCAGTGGGTCCGGCAGGTGTACCAGGAACTCCAGGATTAGATGGCGCTCCTGGTGCTCCAGGATTAGATGGCGCTCCTGGTCTGGCTGGTCCGGCAGGTCCAGTGGGTCCGGCAGGTGTACCAGGAACTCCAGGATTAGATGGCGCTCCTGGTGCTCCAGGATTAGATGGCGCTCCTGGTCTGGCTGGTCCGGCAGGTCCAGTGGGTCCGGCAGGTGTACCAGGAACTCCAGGATTAGATGGCGCTCCAGGCGCTCCAGGATTAGATGGCGCTCCTGGTCTGGCTGGTCCGGCAGGTCCAGTGGGTCCGGCAGGTCCAGTGGGTCCGGCAGGTGTACCAGGAACTCCAGGATTAGATGGTGCTCCTGGTCTGGCCGGTCCAGCAGGTCCAGTAGGTCCGGCAGGTCCAGTGGGTCCGGCAGGTGTACCAGGAACTCCAGGATTAGATGGCGCTCCTGGTGCTCCAGGATTAGATGGCGCTCCTGGTCTGGCCGGTCCGGCAGGTCCAGTAGGTCCAGCAGGTGTACCAGGAACTCCAGGATTAGATGGTGCTCCTGGTCTGGCCGGTCCAGCAGGTCCAGTGGGTCCGGCAGGTGTACCAGGAACTCCTGGACTAGATGGTGCTCCTGGTCTGGCCGGTCCAGCAGGTCCAGTGGGTCCGGCAGGTGTACCAGGAACTCCAGGATTAGATGGCGCTCCAGGCGCTCCAGGATTAGATGGTGCTCCTGGTCTGGCCGGTCCAGCAGGTCCAGTGGGTCCGGCAGGTCCAGTAGGTCCAGCAGGTGTACCAGGAACTCCAGGATTAGATGGCGCTCCTGGTCTGGCCGGTCCAGCAGGTCCAGTAGGTCCAGCAGGTGTACCAGGAACTCCAGGATTAGATGGCGCTCCAGGCGCTCCAGGATTAGATGGCGCTCCTGGTCTGGCCGGTCCGGCAGGTCCAGTAGGTCCAGCAGGTGTACCAGGAACTCCAGGATTAGATGGCGCTCCAGGCGCTCCAGGATTAGATGGCGCTCCTGGTCTGGCCGGTCCGGCAGGTCCAGTAGGTCCAGCAGGTGTACCAGGAACTCCAGGATTAGATGGCGCTCCTGGTCTGGCCGGTCCAGCAGGTCCAGTGGGTCCGGCAGGTGTACCAGGAACTCCTGGACTAGATGGTGCTCCTGGTCTGGCCGGTCCAGCAGGTCCAGTGGGTCCGGCAGGTCCAGTGGGTCCGGCAGGTGTACCAGGAACTCCAGGATTAGATGGCGCTCCAGGCGCTCCAGGATTAGATGGTGCTCCTGGTCTGGCCGGTCCAGCAGGTCCAGTGGGTCCGGCAGGTGTACCAGGAACTCCAGGATTAGATGGTGCTCCTGGTCTGGCCGGTCCGGCAGGTCCAGTAGGTCCGGCAGGTGTACCAGGAACTCCAGGATTAGATGGCGCTCCTGGTCTGGCCGGTCCGGCAGGTCCAGTAGGTCCAGCAGGTGTACCAGGAACTCCAGGATTAGATGGCGCTCCTGGTCTCGCAGGTCCGGCAGGTCCAGTGGGTCCGGCAGGTCCAGTGGGTCCGGCCGGCGTACCAGGAACTCCAGGATTAGATGGCGCTCCTGGTCTGGCCGGTCCGGCAGGTCCAGTGGGTCCGGCAGGTCCAGTGGGTCCGGCAGGTGTACCAGGAACTCCAGGATTAGATGGCGCTCCTGGTGCTCCAGGATTAGATGGCGCTCCTGGTCTGGCCGGTCCGGCAGGTCCAGTGGGTCCGGCAGGTCCAGTAGGTCCGGCAGGTGTACCAGGAACTCCAGGATTAGATGGTGCTCCTGGTCTGGCCGGCCCGGCAGGTCCAGTGGGTCCGGCAGGTGTACCAGGAACTCCAGGACTAGATGGTGCTCCTGGTCTCGCAGGTCCTGCAGGTCCAGTAGGTCCAGTAGGTCCAGTAGGTCCGGCAGGTCCAGTAGGTCCGGCAGGTATACCAGGAACTCCAGGATTAGATGGTGCTCCTGGTCCAGTGGGTCCAGTAGGTCCAGTAGGTCCTGCTGGTGCTCCTGGCCTTCCTGGTCTATCCGTTCAAGTAGGTCCACAACTGGCTTATATAATTGCAACAGAGGATGCTCCTGCAGGTTTCTTCCCTGGAGAAGTAGTTTTGTTTGCTGGTACTGCAGCTCCTCCAGGATTCTTATCTCTTGAAGGTCAGTTGCTACCGATCGCTGGAAACGAATCTCTATTCCGGGTATTAGGAACTTTATATGGTGGTGATGGAGTCACTAACTTTGCTCTTCCGAATCTAATAAATGTTAGTCCTGTTGGCCGACCTACAAGTGTAGAAGCTGTTCCTGCAGCCGGCGGTCCTACACTGTTAGTGGATTTAGGAAATGGCAATATAGTACCTGCTAACACTGTATTTGGAGATGTTGTAACTAATACAGGGGAGCTTGTAGACCTCACAGATCTTCAAACTAACGATGTAACGTTGCTCCAACAATTGCAGATATTGCAAGAAGAAGCACTGATTGTAAATGACATGATAGAAGAAGGTGGAGAGCTAATGACCTTTGAAGGAGAGGCACCACCAGAGGCACAAGCAGAGGCACCACCCCTATTCGTTCAACCTACTACTACAAATTGATGTGTTTGAGACTTGACAGTTGAGTTTTATCTCAACGTTGGTTGAAGACCCGCGCTCTCCCGAAGGGGAGCGTCGGGATGTTTGCGCAGTATTCCGCAGGAAAAACCAATCAATTTTGCGGTGTATGCCAATAGTGTGTTAGAGTTAAAACTTGGCTGCTGGGCTAGCAGTGTCAGTCTGTGGAGCGCGCCTTTAGACCGAAAAGAGGCGAGGGCCTTGGAGGCTGGTGCATTGTTAGCGCAGCTCCTCTGCAAGAGGCAGCAGAAAGACCTAAGAGCGCGATGGTTAGGAATCCCGCGCTTTCACGCAAGTGCAGCGTCGGGAGGATGTCAATAGTCAATTCTCATAAATGAATAAAAAAAAGACCTTGTGGGTATTAGAAACCTGCAAGGTTTTTTTTAGTAAAAAATTAGAATCTGAATTCTAGCGGTTTTCACAAAGGTAGACTAAAGTAAAAACTATAGATATACCTGAAGTTTAATAAGTTGCAGAAATAGTTGTATTCTATATTAATGAGGACTGCTGCTTTTTGGCATAGTGGTGATCGCGGTAGTGTTGCGTAGGAATATCGCTCTTTTTTCTTCACCTTCATGATACGCACTCCGATGCTACCGGACTTGATATGACTGGTTTGAACTGAAGATTGCTATTCCCTAATCAGTTTACAATAATACTTAATGGAAATTATAGCCAAAATTTGGAGGCAAAAATTCATGTTAGATACAATTGTATTGGGTGGTGGATGTTTCTGGTGTGTAGAATCCGTCTTTCTTTCTGTAGCAGGGGTTAAAGAGGCAGAATCTGGTTATGCTGGAGGAAATACTAAGAATCCTGACTATAGATCTATATGTTCTGGAAAAACAGGCCATGCTGAGGTAGTAAAAGTCACTTTTGACTCTGAAAAAATATCACTGCGTGAAATATTAGAAATATTTTTTGTGACTCACGACCCCACAACACTTAACAGACAGGGGAATGATGTTGGTACTCAGTATCGTTCAATTATTATGTGTCACTCCCAAGAACAAAAAGATATTGCTCAAGAAGTTATTTCGACTTTGGATAATAATGGCACGTTTAATAATCCGATCGTTACTGAAGTGGTTGATTTGAAGGAATATTATAGAGCTGAGGAGTACCATCAAAACTATTTTAACAAGAATCCTAATCAACCTTATTGTGTATTTTCCATTCCTCCAAAGTTGCAAAAACTCAAGAAATATTTCCCAGATAAGGTATCTGCATAAAGAGTTTTCGTATTCTTATTAAGAATAAGTTTGGCGATCATAGGTTGGGAAAAGTGAACTTTCTGTTTTACTGTGTTCTACCCAAGCTATACTAAATTATGAGGCGTTGCTGATGGGTTGCTATGATTTTTCTTTAATGGCAATTTAGGGACGGATCGCGCACGCGAATCACTGAACTATTAACTGAAAAGGATTTTAGATTTTGCCAAATTGAGGTTTCATAGCTTGATTCAGCAACGCCAATTATCATTAATTAACTAAAATAGTGCTTTCTTTGATTAATTGTTAAACACACGATTAAAGAAAGGTATTATTTGAGACCAAGCTGAAGTAGTTGCAGCAGAGTCATAACGATAACCGTCATCACGCATGAAAGTATGCTCCGCTTCATATAAGAAAATTTGATGAGCTATACTCCCTTGTTCCAAAGCTTGAGCTAAGGTTTGGCGATCGCCTTCTGGTGTATGACGGTCTTGAGTACCGAATACTATGAGCATCTCACCTTGAATTTCATTCACTCGTTTAATTGTATCAGCAACTCCCTGACCTAACTTACCACTGGGAACACCAGTCGGGTAACAACAAACTGTGGCTTTTATCTCTTTTTCAAAAGCAGCGCGAAATGCTAAATGCCCACCAATACAAAAACCCATAGCACCTATTTTATCCTCAGCAACTGAACTTTCTGTTTTGAGAAATTCGATCGCAGCTCTGGTATCCGCATCATATTCAGCTATTTTAGTTCGACGTGCATTGTCATTACCCCGCATTCTCCCCAGGTCATCTGGCTCAATAACGAAACCAACTGGCTCAGTACGATGAAAAATTTCTGGGGCAGCTACTACATAACCATAACCAGCTAAATAATTAGCTAGACGAATTATCGGACTTCCTAATTGATAGATATCACTGTAGAATACAATACCTGGATATACTCCGTCTGGTTTGGGAGTTACTACATATACACGCATTAAACTATCATCAACTCTTAACTCGATGTTACGTTTAGTAATTTGCACCTATTATCTCCATTATTGTCTTGAGGAATTTTTCTACAATACAGCTTAACTTTAGCAAAATTATGTAATTTCTAGGGGATACTTACTTGATAACATCTATACTTTGAAGGCTTGTATTGCTTACACGTTAGACTATAGGTGATTTTATGGATCTACTTTTGCGACAATTTATTCTCAAAAAATTTTCCGGAAAAATTCAGTATTTTCTAGGTTGATTTTTGCTGATTTTTAGTCAACAATAGTCTTAATGAAGTTAAACAGCAATGAAAATAATAATTCATTGTAATGAAACTATAAATTTTCAACATTAATTTAGATTTCAAGGAGCTGGCCGTGAATTCACTTAAAATCAATCAAAATTTTTTTCAATTAGGACTATTGACACTTGGTACATTTGCCTTATTAACTTTAACTTCTTCATCTAAAGCTTTAGCTTCTAACCCAAAAAAAATTGACAACAAATCTATATTACTTGCTGAAGCATCCCGTGAAGAGTGGCGTATTTGCGAGAAAAAAGGAGAAAATTGGTCTGAGGTAAAATACTTTGAATCTAAAAATTATTTTGCTAATATTTGTCGTAGTGGTAATGGTCAATTAACTTTAGTAGCTGGTGCAAAATCAAATCCTAGTAAACTTTTAGAATTACCTGTGAGTGGTGAACAAGGATATTTAGCCATTGATGGAAGTAAAACTTTTATGATAGACAATAGTCATTTTAGTATGGCTATAAACGGAATGGTTGTTAGGAAAGAACAAGTAACTTACAGAGGAGAGTAAATTTACCAACTCCTTGATTAAAGAAGAGATATTTTCACAATTATCTCTAAGTTATTATGGCATTGTTTGTAGTTCATAAAAATTCATAATTTAGTTAAATATTACTCTTGATCAAAGGCTAAATTACTGAATTAAATAGAATATTTCTGTCTCTAAAAATTTAGCAAGTTATCTGGGTGCAACTTATCAGTCATCAGTCATCAGTTAATATTTTTTAATATTTTTAACAGGTTCGTTTCACACCCTGACACTTCTGGTTGCAAAGCGGGTAGTTTACCTGGATGGGGGGTATGTAGACTCCGATATTCTTCCCTTCGGGATATCTCATTATAATAACTGATAACTGTTCACTGATTCACTAAACCCATCCTGACAAGTGTTAAACCACAACTAACTGCTTGACTTCTCCTGTCAAACTAAAAGGACGTACTTCAGTAATTTTCACCTTGACTAACTTACCCTTCAACTCATTAATATCCCCCTCAAAAAATGTCAGACGGTTGCCACGGGTACGACCCATAACTTGAGCAGCATTTTTGTGGTTAGTACCTTCAACCAAAATTTCTTCCGTACGACCCATATAACGTTGCGATCGCTCTGCTGCTTTCACACCCACTAAATGATTCAACCGTTGTAGTCTATCTGCTTTCACCTCCTCACGCAGTTGATTTTCCCATAAAGCTGCTGGAGTTCCTGGTCTAGGAGAATAAGCGGCAGTATTCAACTGGTCGAACCCAATATCCTCGACTAACTTCAGGGTATTCTCAAATTGTGCCTCAGTTTCTCCAGGAAAACCTACTATTGCGTCAGCACTAATAGAAGCATCTGGCATCAGTTCCCGAATTTTATCAATAATTCGACGATATTTCTCATGGGTGTAACCTCTTGCCATCGCCTTCAATAATTCATTATCTCCAGACTGAAAGGGAATATGGAAATGTTCGCAAACCTTGGGCAACTCAGCACAAGCTCTAATTAAACGTTCTGTGAAATAGCGGGGGTGACTTGTAGCAAAGCGAATGCGTTCAACACCGGGTACATCATGCACATAATAAAGTAAATCTGTGAATGTGTGTTTATTGCGTCCTTCTGCTGTCACTCCCGGTAAGTCGCGTCCATAAGCATCAATATTTTGCCCTAACAATGTTATTTCTGGATAACCTTGTTGCCCTAACTCTTCCATTTCAGCACGAATAGCTTCGGGATAACGAGACTGTTCTCTACCTCTGACACCAGGAACAACACAATAGGTGCAATGTTCGTTACAACCATAAATTATATTTACCCAAGCAGTGACTTTGCTATCCCGTCTGGGTTTGGTAATATCTTCCACAATGTGAATGGGTTCAGTAGCGACTACTTGGTTGCCATTGAATACTTGTTCTAATAAGTCTTGCAAGCGGTTAGCGTGTTGAGGTCCCATAACTAAGTCTAATTCGGGTACTCGTCGCAGGAGTGCTTCTCCTTCTTGTTGAGCAACACATCCAGCAACAATGAGAGTGAGGTCTGGTTGTTGGTGTTTGCGTTTTGCTTGTCTACCTAGATAAGAGTAGACTTTTTGTTCGGCATTGTTGCGAATGGTGCAGGTGTTGTATAGAATGATGTTGGCATCGTTGGGGTCATCTGAAGAGATGAGGCCCATATTATCTAGGATACCTGCCATGCGTTCAGAGTCAGCTTTGTTCATTTGACAGCCGAAAGTAGTAATGTGATAGCGACGGGGAGTTGTGGTCATAATAAACTAATGGAATAAAATGATATTATACAAGAGTTTAATATTATATCATAAATTGGTTGGTTTTAGGGAGGCGATCGCTTGCCTAAATTTCTAGATTAACTCCTCAAACCTGCACAAATAAAACCACTCCAATATATCGGATGGGCGAAAGGATATTCCTCTTTGCTTTTTTGCTTTAGGTCTTCAATTGTTTTGCCAATGCGATTGTAAATTTTACCTTGCTCTTTCCATTTTTTATCCCACTCTTTATATTCCGGGGAATCTTGGGGGTGACTGTCCCGCTGCTTTTTTGTTTCTCGCCTCCGTTTGCCAGCTTCCTTGAATTTCTCTTTTAGTGTTTTCTCCAAATCCTCTCTATACTGCTCCTCAAACTCCTTGCCAGTCAACTGTCGTAATTTCTGTTGAGCGAGTTGCAATGCTTGGGGACGATTTTTACCTCCCTGGCGCAGTTGATGGTAAAATACCGAAAATAAAGAAGTGGCTAAATCATCCACCGACCAAAGGCTACTAACTGCTCCCCTAGCGCCAGCACATAAAAACCCTGTGTTTAAGGTCATCATGTTATCGCTGATGTCTGTGCTTCCGAGGTTGGTTTCACAACAAGACAGGAACACTTCATCTAAATCCGGGAAACGGAACGCCGGAGATAATAGCAGTCCCAGGGTTATTCTGCCATCAGCTAAGATGAGGGCAGATTCGAGGTTGTTGTCCAGGCGAGATTGAGCATGGTGGGTTGATAGTAACCGTTGCACTTGGGGCAAGAGTTTTTTGTACTTGCTGACAGTGCCTTGACTGCCTTGGAGATATTGGCTATCGGCAACTTGGTACATTTCGGCAACTTGTCGCCCTTCGTAGCTGGAACAGGGTAGGTCTTGGGTAGTGTTTTCAACAATGCCGTAGGTGGGAGAACTGGTTGCCAGGGGTGGACGCTGGTGGCAGAAGTCGAGAACTTGACAGCTTGCCTGGGTGCGGATGAGGAATTTGTCGCCGAAATAGTGGTTGTCTGCCAGGGGTAGGGCAGCAAAGGGGATTTGATGCAGGTATAAATGAGGGATGAGGATTAGTTCTTGGATGTCGTCTAATTTCTCTACTAATTTATCTAATTGCAACCGCTGACTGATTTCTGCAAGTTTTGAGGGCATCTGTTGACGCCAGTCATCAGTGGTAACGTAAGGTTCTAACCAGTTGTAGATCAACCAGATTTGTAACTCGCCCCCACCTTGCCCTGGACAGCTATGAACATCAACTCCACTGCGACGGACGATGAAAACGTAGGTGTCGTCGTTGGTGCTGTAAAAGCTGAGGATGGCGGTGGTCTCGTCTTCTATGAGTTGCTGCAATTTGGAAAATTCCAAGGGGGCAACTTGAATACCTTCCGCCAACACTCGGTCGAATTTGCGAATGTGACGGTAAACTTCCTGCTTTTCAGCTTCTAATTTGGCTATGGCTTCACTTTTAGCTTCCAAAGCAGCACGTTGGCGGGTAGCGGTGGCAGCATCCCTGGTTTCTCGGTTATCTTGGGATTGCTTGGAAGACCTCAAGCGCTCTATTTGCTGTTCCAAAGATTCAAATTGCTGCAACAGTTCCTCGGCTTCCGTGGTAATTTCTCCTTTGTGGTAAAGGTCTTTACTTGCCATGAGGTCAACTAACTGCCGACTGCGAGAACGTTCGACGTATGCAAAAGCTTGGGAGTATTGCTGGAGGTTGACGAAGCATTGAACGATGTTTTTGTAAACGCCGAGCGCTTCTTCGAGGATTTGTTGGCGGCGATCGTCGTCTTTTGACCAACTACGACTGAGTTCCACTGCGGTTATGGCTTGTTTGTAGGCATCTACGGCAGACTGCCAGTTGCCTTCCTTGAAGTGGAGTTCGCCTAAACTACGGGAAGTGTTGAGACACATAGCAGGATTCGCTGCTGGGGTGTAAACTTCCAGAGCATTGTGGAAGGAAGCGATCGCCAACTCCAGATTTTCGGCCCTATCTCCTTTAATTCTGTCTCTGTAAGCAGCACCCAAATTATTCTGAGTTCTTGCCCAGTCGTTGCGAAAAGCAGCTTTTGTATAAACCTCCAGAGTATTTTGGAAGGCAGCGATCGCCAACTCCAGATTTTCAGCCCTATCTCCTTTGATTCTGTCTCTGTAAGCAGCACCCAAATTATTCTGAGTCATTGCCCAGTTCCAAGGGAAACCATCTTTGGTGCAAACTTCCAGAGCATTTTGGAGGGCAGCGATTGCTAACTCGAGATTTTCGGCCTTTTCTCCCTTGATTCTCTCTCTGTAAGCATTCCCTAAATTAATCTGAGTCATTGCCCAGTTCCAAGGAGAAGTTACTTTAGTGTAAACTTCCAGAGCATTTTGGAGGGCAGCGATCGCCAATTCCAAATTTTCGGCCTGGTCTCCCCTGATTCTCTCTATGTAGGCATTTCCCAAATTAATCTGAGTCATTGCCCAGTTCCAAGGAGAAGTTACTTTAGTGTAAACTTCCAGAGCATTTTGGAGGGCAGCGATGGCTAACTCCAGATTTTCTGCCCTGTCTCCTTTGATTCTCTCTCTGTAGGCATTCCCCAAATTAATTTGAGTCATTGCCCAGTCCCAAGGGAAACCATCTTTGGTGTAAACTTCCAGAGCATTTTTGCAGACAGTAATCGCCAATTCCAGATTTTCAGCTCTGTCTCCTTGTATTCTCTGGAAATAGGCATTGCCCAAATTAATCTGAGTCATTGCCCAGTTCCAAGCGGAAGCATCTTTGGTGTAAACTTGTATGGAATTTTGGTAGGCAGCGATCGCCAATTCCAGATTTTCTGCCCTGTCTCCTTTGATTCTCTCTATGTGGGCATTGCCCAAATTAATCTGAGTCATTGCCCAGTTCCAAGGGAAACCATCTTTGGTGTAAACTTCCAGAGCATTTTTGCAGGCAGCGATCGCCAATTCCAGATTTTCAGCTCTGTCTCCTTGTATTCTCTGCAAATAGGCATTGCTCAAATTCATCTGAGTCGTTGCCCAGTCCCTAGGGGAAGCATCTTTGGTGTAAACTTCCAGAGCATTTTGCCAGGCAGCGATCGCCAACTCCAGATTTTCGGCTCTGTCTCCTTTAATTCTCTCAGAGTAGGCTAAACCAAAATTTATCTGAGCCCCTGCCCAGTCGTTAGGAAAAGCTTCTTGGGTGCGTACTTCCAGAGCATTTTTGCAGGCAGCGATCGCCAACTCCAGATTTTCAGCCCTGTCTCCTTTGATTCTGTTAGAGTAGGCTGAACTCAAATTCATCTGAGTCATTGCCCAGTCACTAGGGAAGGCTTCTTTAGTATGAACTGAAAGAGCATTTTGGTAGGCAACAATGGCTAATTCCAAATTGTCGGCTCTGTCTCCTTTGATTCTGTTAGAGTAGGTTAAACCCAAATTCATCTGAGTCATTGCCCAGTCACTAGGGAAAGCATCTTGGGTGCGTACTTCCAAAGCATTTTGGTAGGCTGCGATCGCCTTTTCTAGATTTTCTGCGATGTCTCCTTTAATTCTGTCAGAGTAAGCATTGCCCAAATTATTCTGAGTCGCTGCCCAGTCTTTGGGGAAGGCTTCTTTAGTGCGAACTTCTAGGGCATTTTGGTGGGCAGCAATAGCCAATTCCAAATTTTCTGCCCTGTCTCCTTTAATTCTGTCAGAGTAGGCTGAACCCAAATTAGCCTGAGTATCTGCCCATTTGTTGGGGAAGGCTTCTTTAGTGCGAACCTCTAGAGCATTTTTGCAGGCAGCAATAGCCAATTCCAGATTTTCTGCCTTGTCTCCTTTGATTCTGTTTTGGTAGAAAATAGCCAAATTATTCTGAACTGCTGCCCATTTGTTGGGGAAGTAACCTTTCGCGTACACTTCTAAGGCATTTTGGTAGGCAGCAATGGTTAATTCCAAATTTTCTGCCCTGTCTCCTTTGATTCTCTCAGAGTAGGCTAAACCCAAATTAGTCTGAGTCGCTGCCCATTTGTTGGGGAAGGCTTCTTTAGTACGAACCTCTAGGGCATTTTGGTAGGCAGCAATAGCCAATTCCAGATTTTCTGCCCTGTTTCCTTTGATTCTATATCCGTAGGTTAAACCCAAATTATTCTGGGTATCTGCCCATTTGTTGGGAAAAGCTTCTTTTGTGCAAACTTCCAGAGCATTTTGGTAGACTACAATCTCTAACTCTATATTTTCTGCTGCGGCTTTGTCGTCTCCCTCTGCTTTCAGTTGTTTGACTAGAGAACAGTAAGCATTACCTAAATTATTCAGGCAGAAAAGTTCTCCCTCCAAGTCTTTCAACTCCCTACAGATAGTTAAAGACTGTTGATGAAATTCAACCGCCTGCTCATGCTGCCCCAAAGAGTCGTACATCTCACCCAAAAGACCTAGAGAGCTTGCCTCCCCTTCACGATCTTTGAGTTCCCGCTTGATTTCTAAACGCCGTTCCAAGAACTCTATTGCCCGATCGTATTGCTTTAGGGAATTGTACGCCAGACCTAGATCGGTTACGGAATCATCCTCCCCTTTCAGGTCTTTAAGTTCTCTGCTGATAGTTAAACGCTGTTGATAAAATTCAATCGCCTTTTCATATTCACCCAAAGAACGATAAGTGCTGCCCAGTGTCTCCAAAGAGTATGACTCCCACCAACGATTTTTAATTTCTCTTGCAGCAACCAAAGATTTTTGTTGGCACTCCAAAGACTTCTCGTGTTGTTGCAAAGACTGATAATTAAGAGCTAAATTCCAGAGAGAAACAAATTCTCCACAACGATCTTTAATTTCCCTGCCAATAACCAAGCATTTTTGATGATAAGCGATCGCCCCTTCGTATTCTCCTAAACTTCTACAAACATTACCCAAACCATTAAAAGCATCAGCCTTCCCTTTAGCATACCCGATCGCCTCAGCAATACTCAAAGCATTTTGATGATAAGCCTTTGCGTCCTCTTGTTTTCCCAAAAAATTATCTACCGTTCCCAAACCATTAAGCGCATCAACCTCTCCCTGACTATATGCAATTTCCCTAGCAATAGCCAAAGATTCCCGATGCAGAGCGATCGCCCTTTCATTCTCGCCCAAACACCGACAACTTTTACCCAAACCATTGAGTGCATCAACCTCTCCTTGACAGTCTGAAAGTTCTCGATATATGGTTAAACTCAGTTCGGAAAATTGTAGCGCTTCAGAAAACTGACTAATTTCATATTCGCGCCTCCCCATTTGACTCAAAACATCCGCAGTTTCCTGCCTGACAACCGCCTCTCTCTCAGAACTTCCCAACACCTCCCCCACTTGCAGCGCCAGACTTAACAGGGAATTTGCCTTGTCCCAATTTTTATTATCCCTCAAATTTTCCGCCTCCTCTGCCATTACCTCCAATAACTCCGGCGTAGCTAGCTCTTGGTGGCCGTTTAAAACCTCCTTAAATTCTGCCCCACTGGTAGAACCCCTCGGACAATTGAGCAATTCTATAATCAACATTAAATAAGCTTGTTGCCCTTGAGATGCTTTTTCAGCCTTTGGTTCCCCAAATCCTTTTGCCATAATTTTTGATGAATTTATAGTTGAATAAAATAGTAATTTTTAAGCATTTTGATGACTTCACGTCATAACCAAAACCCTATAAGGTAAAGGGCGAAAGCCATTCGCCCCCTACAAATGGTGTATGACTTAATATTATTCGTCGGGATTAATACCCAGTTCTCGCAAACGTTGAGCCAAGCGTTCCGCCCGTTCTCGTTCTTGTTGAACTTGTAATTGAGCCTCTTGGGCTTGTGATTGAGCTTCTTGGACTTGCGATTGAGCCTCTTGAACTTGTGATTGAGCCTCTTGAACTTGCGATTGAGCCTCTTGAACTTGCAATTGTTCTTCTATCGCTGCTTCCTGGGGAGTCGGCACTCGTTCACCGTTAGCAGTGAAGTAACGCAGTTGCTCTCCATCTACTCCTAAGTATAATTCTAATTCTTCACTCCAACGCCAACCTTGGTTATTCGGTTGAATTTCTTGATAGCCATTTTGTTCTAAACGAAATCCTATAAATTCCAAAGTTTCGGGATCGAACCAAAAATATTCTGGGGTACGGAAGTTATCTTGATATAAATTTTTTTTCAAGTTGCGATCGACTCTAGCAGTAGAATCCGACAATAACTCGATAATTAAGTTGGGATATTTACCGTTTTCCTCCCAAACTACCCAGGACTTCCGAGGTCGCTTTTCGGTTTGTTTAACTAAGAAAAAGTCAGGACCACGAAAATCCTTAGTTTTTAGGTACTGGCGACTGTAAAAAATAGTCAAATTAGCACCAATAAAATAATCATTTCTATCGCGCCACAACCATTCCAGACAAGAAACTAGCAACATCAGTTGCATATAATGTTGAGAACTTTCCATTTCGGGTTCGTCGCTTTCTAATTGAGTGGCATCCGGCATTATTGCCTCTAATTGTTGGGCAGTTAAAACCATTGTGCTTTACCTTATAACTAATAAGTATAATTGAGATTATAGCATCGCAAATTTGAGTAGTGCTTGCTGAAAAATTTTGGTATCGACAATTTCTTTTCTTATTCCTGTTCCTCAAAAATCTTATCTAATTTCTCTAGCAATTCTTCAGCTAATTCCAAAAGTTCAATTCCATCCTCTTCATTTTTATCACTTATATCTCGGTTATTACTACCCACACTAAAACCACCAGCTAATATTTTTTTTACAGCAAAAAGACGGTCATCCTCGTCAGAAATTTTCCACATTTTTTCTAACTCTGAAGCTATTTCAAATAAGGATTTATTGGCTAATTTATTTCTGACTTTTACTGCTACTTGATCATCACTTTCAATAAATTCTCTAACGGAAACTTTCTTTTGTGAAAAATGCTGAATAGCTGCCAAGATATACTCACGCAAACTCATTTTTTCCACTTCTGCTAAATCTTCTATTTCCTCTGGCAAATCTATTAATATCATTCCATCATTATCGCTCACCTGAATTAGTTCATCTTCTTGTTTAACTGCTACCAATAAATCTGCATTGAGTTTATGCAAATAATCTAGCACTGATTCTAATTTATGGTCTTTTAATGATGACTCTAATTTAGAAACTGCCGCCTGTTGTACTCCTAATTTTTCTGCTAGTTGGCCTTGAGTTAATCCAGCTTTTTCTCGTAGCGATCGCATAGCATCAGTTAAATATAATCGTAGGTATTCTAATTTACCTGCTAATATTACTTCTGGCTCATCGCTTATGTCTGTTTTTAACCATTCTTGAAAGTTATATTTCATTGTTTTTACCTATTTCTTAAATTCTCTAATCTTTGTCTGGCAATTAGTTTATCTTTTTCTTTAATTGCACCATTATTTTTCTTTTTAAAAGCGTGTAAAATCACAAATCTTTGAGGAGTTAACGTTGTGAGTATAAATCTAGGATTGTGTATACTTTTAGTGAGTTTAAATTCATACAAATCATCCTCCAGTTTATCAAAATTATCCCTAGTCAAAGATGCTAAACCTTTATCGCAGAGATATTTAAGATTAACCTGAAGTCGCTTAGTTTCTGCTTCTGTTAGCTTTGGTTTTGGTAAATCTGGAGATTTCTCTTCTTCCGGTATTAATCTCACAAAAAAAGCTAGTAAATCTTTTGGTATTTTTTCTGTTTCATCTAGATACAATTCCCAATTCCATGTCATTTAGCTACTTAATTACAAACATATCTCTATCCTAATATTCCTTTAACGGAATGTAAAGCTTAATATTCCTTGAGAAGAATATTGTTTGACTAGCGATAAATTTTTGGCTTTATTCAAAATGGAGATGCACCTGAACCAATAAAAGATGTGGTCAAGTTTCCAATGGATAATTGATAATTATAGATAGTCTTCATTATTCATTATCAATTATTCCTATTACTCAAAAATCTTATCTAATTTCTCTAGCAATTCTTCAGCTAATTCCAAAAGTTCAATTCCATCTTCTTCATTTTTATCACTTATATCTCGATTATTACTACCTACACTAACACCACCAGCCAATAATTTTTTTACAGCAAAAATACGTTCATGCTCGTCAGAAATTTGCCACATTTTTTCTAACTCTGAAGCAATTTCTGATGTAGATTTTTCTCGTAATCTTTCCCTGACTTTTACTGCTACTAAATCATCACTTTCGAGCAGAAAAACTATAGAGTCAAAATAAGTATTATCATCCCAATTTTCTAACCAATCTCCATCAATATCTTCCACATAAAGGTCTGCTGCATCTAAGCCAGAATTTAAAATATCATCTTGTAATTTTCGAGCTGATTCTAATAGTTTAGTAAACTCTGCTAATTTCTCTTCGGGAGGATTTTTTTTGTTTGTCGTCATAATATTAATATTTTTCCTCAGTCGATCTACATTCAGTTACAAACTACACTTTAAATAATTACCTTTCTGGAGATTATCGCTGTTATCTAATATGGTTTTGACTAATTCATTTTTAAAATATTTTTTACCTGGATTATAGCTTAAAAAAAGTCCTCTGTCAATTTCCCAAAATACTAGAGTATGTTGCCACTTTTCTACTTTATCTTTAGCAAATTTTTTAGATAAACTTGTAAGTTGAATACATAACGGTTTCTCTTGACTACCACTAACGATAATATCTGTTGCCATAGATAAATCAACAATATAGCGTTGTAAAACTGTGCCTTGATTAAGTTTAATTTGATTAGCGATCGCCTGAATTATTTCCCTATCTTCCTGAGTAAACTTTCCTGACATTAGTTTTTGTTTCCAAATATAAAATTTAGGGTCTTTTTCTTGTAGCCATTTTGGGAATAATTCTTTATACCAATATTGTTCTGTAGGGGTCATTTTCTGATAGTAAGATTCTCGCTCAATTTCCTTTGGGATAGATTTAATAATTAGAAAAATTTGAGAATCTTTAATAAGCTGTCTCAAAAAAAGCATCACAAATTTTTTGGCTGTCAGAGTACCAGGTTTTAAATGTTTAATCCATTTATTTACTTCATCTAATCTTTTTGCCAAATCTGAATCTACTAAAGATGCTCCCTGAATCAAAGATTTTAATTGTGCCTTTATCTCCTTAGCTTGCAAAATATAAATTACCTCCATTGATTATTATTGATTAACTGTTAAGATATAGGCCACAGTAGGAGCCTTGCTCACTAAGTACCTAAATTTTAATAATACCTTGTATAAATTAAGTAATAAATTATTATATTATCATATAATTTGTAAGCATTCAGCTATTAGCTGTCAGCTCTCAGCTCTTATGAGGAGGTTTAAATGAATATAGACTTTAAAGCCTACTTTGGTAGTAGTAAGTATAAATTATGCCTCAATTAGTAAAGCTTTTATCCAAAATTAAAAGTAATAGCTGAAACGCTGATAGCTGACGGCTGTTTGCTTACTATAATTTTAAATAATTACAGCACTCGTAGTTAGAATCAACTATTATGAACTTTTTTGACAAACTACTAAACAGTATAGAACGGAATCAAAGTTTACTTTATCTCGAATTAGATCCAGACCCAGAAAGTTTACCTAAAGAAGCTGCCCACCAAAATATTCCAGCAAAATCTTTATTTGCTAACCCTCCAGAAAAAGATAATCAAGAATTAATTCAAGATTGGTGGGAATGGCTCTATTTTTTAATAACTCAAACAGAAAAATATGTATGTGCTTATAAACTTTCTCTAGGCTATTATCAATGTTTGGGGATACTAGGTTTAGAACTACTTCAGCAAACCATAAAAACTATTCCTTCTGAAATTCCAATTATTTTAGATGCTAAACACGGCGACTTCAATACAAGTACGGTATTTGCTAGGACTATTTTTCAAGATTTACAAGTAGATGCTTGTACAATTTCACCTTACACTGGTCTTGATTTAGTTACACCTTTTTTACTTTATCCAGGCAAAACTGTTTTCCTACTTTGTGCTACAGCAAATTCTTCTGCAGCAGTATTACAAGAATTCCCAAATCAAGAGCAACCTCTTTATCTCAAATTAGTAGAAGAAGCTCAAAGTTGGGGAACTATTGAACAGTTAGGTTTAGAAGTAGGAGTAATGCCAGATATTCTAGCTAGAATCAGAAAAATTGCTCCCGAAAGATTAATATTAATTCAGGGAGATATAGCGCAAGAAAACGATATTGCTAATCCTGAAGAATTAACTCAACTTTTAGCTGCTGGTTTGAATATTAATGGTGAAGGATTATTATTACCAATCCCACCAAAATTATTTGGTACAGCACATCCAAATCAAGAAATTGAAACCTTAAGAGATAGGATTAATGAACAACGTCTACAGGTAGTTGAAGGTAGTCCTACTTGTGAATTGTGGTTGCCAGATGTTTGTTTTTTAAAGCATGAACCACACCGGGATTTAATCTTACAACTTTATGATATTGGCTGTATTATTTTTGGCGACCATGTACAAGCATCGGGGGCGACTTTTCCTTATTATATAGACTTACGAAAAATCATTTCTATTCCTCAAATATTCCATAAAATTGTTACTGCTTATGCAGAGATTATCAAAGAATTAGAATTTGATAGAATTGCAGGTATTCCTTATGGTTCATTGCCCACTGCAACAGGTTTAGCTTTACGTCTAGAACGTCCGATGATATTTCCTCGGAAAGAGGTGAAAGCTTATGGCACTGGTCGATTAATTGAAGGACATTTTCAACCAGGGGAAAAAATTGTTGTTGTGGATGATATTATGATTAGTGGTAATAGTGTAATGAAGGGAGCAGATAAACTTAAATCAGTGGGATTGCAAGTAGAAGATATTGTTGTTTTTATTGACCATGAACGGGGAGTAAAAGATAAGTTACAAGCAAATGGATATCGGAGTTATTCAGTATTGACTTTGACAGAAATTGCTCAAACTTTATATGAGTCTAGCAAGATTAATTCTGAACAATTTGATATTCTGAAAAATCATCATTAATACCAATTTGATAAGTGTTTTTTACAAATAGTAGGGACGTTGCATGCAACGTCTTTACGAAAGAAGGAAGAAGGAAGAAGGAAGAAGGAGAAAATTCTGAAAAAAAAGGTAAAAACGATCAACATAACTATTTTAAATGAACGAAAGCTACTATTTTTAAGCATATTTGATTGACAGGCACTTTTTATAGCATTCTTAGGACTTACGCATGAACGCTATTAGTAGGGTGTGTTAGCGCTAGCATAACAGACCAAGACCCTGTATATAGTGCCTTTGCGTAAGTCCTGATTCTTTTTCACGCTTGGTATAAAATGTAAGCATTTCCTACGGAATGCTCTGCAAACAGATATAAGCATTTCCTACGGAATGCTCCGCAAATAGTATTTCCGTTTGTCATCTGGAAGCAAACAGCTTTTGAAGATAATAACTTACTAAGGTTAGTCGATTGCCTTTTTCTTTCGGTGCGGAATGGGGAAGCAAACATGAGTCTATCCCACTAATATAAAATCCGGTTGAACAGTCGTCCGCAGCGACGAAGCGGAAGCAATCTCCTCAAACCCTGAGATTGCTTCCTTCCACGCAGTGACCGTCGCAATGACTTAGCTATAGTAATTATCCGGATTCTATATAATCAGGACTTACGCAAAGACACTGTGTATAGAGTCCAGTAACTATTGGACAATAGTTATGAGTACTATATATAGCGTATCTGCGTAAGTCCTAATAATATGATTTTTGTGTAATTCACTATTTTTATAGAACCTGAATATATTGGATACTTTCGGTGCGATAATGAGTTAATAACTCATAGCTGATAGCTGATAGCTGACTGCTGTTTGCGCAGCATTCTGTAGGAAATACTTACATTAAAATATAGAAAATATTTAAGTCAGATAATTACGATGAAAAAGTTTTTATTGGTAACAGTTATTAGTAGTTTTATTTCTATCTTAAATCTACAATTTAAGCCTGCTCTAGCTAATCGAATTACTAGAGCTGATTATAATAATTTAAAAATTGGTATGACCTATCAAGAAGTCAAGCAAATATTGGGAAGAGAAGGCAAAGTTTATACAGAATATAATAGCCCAACAACAGAAAATTTTGGTGTAGCATATCGCTGGCTAAATAATGATAATACAGGTATAGTTGCAGTATTTAATTCAGAGAATAAACTGATTAAATTATCTGCTCAAAATTTGAACGCGACTAACTTCGGAGTTAATCGAAAACCTCCTGTAGTTACCAGTACAGATTTTGAAAATATTAAAGTTGGGATGACTTATGATGAAGTTAGAGAAATTATTGGTAGTGAAGGAATAAAACAACCCACAAGAGATAATCCTTTAACTAATGCTAATACTGTTGCATATAATTGGGTTAATCCTGATGGTACAAGTATGAGTATAATTTTTGATTCTAATCAGAAAGTGGTTACTATTCGGACTAAAAATATGAATACTTATAATTTTGGTAATCCTTTCTGGAATCAACCCAAACCAGTTTATTCAATTACCCGACAAAAATATGAAAGATTGCAGTTAGGGATGACATACCAAGAAATAAGAAATATTCTTGGAGCAGAGGGAGAAATAGACCCCGAATTTGACTCAGAAGCTTTTGTACAATCAAGAGAAGCAAGGGAAATGCAAGTTAATAATACTCTTGGTAGAGAACAAGAAGTTACATCAGATGAGTCACAAGCAGAAAATCAAATTAAGGGTGCTTATGAATGGAAAAATCCTGATGATACAGGCATAAAAATAGTCTTTAATATGCAAGACCAAGCAGTTGCTATATATACTTCTGGTTTAGATGTAGGACTTCCTTACAAATAGACATCTTCACCAAAAGAGGGAGTAGGGAGTAGGGAGTAGGGACGTTGCATGCAACGTCCGTACAGGGAAATAATTGATAATTTCTTTGGGATAACTGATTTTATTTTTGATGATTAGAGATGTCTAATCGTGAAAATTTAGCCTAAAAATTGTCGTTTAAAGGCTCCCATTTTAAGGGGATAATAAAGAAAAAATTTCCTTTGAGTCAATTCTCTTCTTTTAAAGGAGAGGTAATTATTAATTATTAATTGTCGAACATATTTATATAGCGTTTTCAAATGATGTGTCAAACAACAGCTAGTTATTTACTAACAGTAAAAAGTTCGGCAAACCTTCTTACCGAGTTATTAATAATTAATAATTAAATAATTCGCGCCTTGAAGCCTCCCCTTTTAAGGGAAAAAAGCGGTCGAGGGATGGCGAGGTCTCCTCGCCATATCCAATCGACCAAGAGAAAAGAAATAATATCTCCTTATATTAAATTCCGTAGCGGTTTTAACCAGAGGTAATTATCAATTATTCATTATCCATTATCAATTAATGAACTGTTGCCTGTTGCCTAAAAGCGACCATGTTTTTTTACGCAACTCTAATGAAATTACTATATATGTCTGAAAATCAAGAATGGCTCGGTTTAATGATTGGAAATACCCGGTTACACTGGGGATATTTTGTGGGTGCAATACTTCAGAAAACCTGGGATATAGATCGTATTCAAGATTTGGAAAATCAGGGAAATATTAATGGAGAAACAGTAGTAATAAAACTACTCAAAAGTATATTAGAAACTCAGAATATAAAATTCAATCATCAGATGCCTTTATTAATAGCATCAGTAGTTCCTCAACAAACAGCACTTTGGCAAACTTATCCTTGGTCTGATATGATTACTTTAGAAAAACTACCGCTGCAAGGACTTTATCCTACCTTGGGAATAGATAGAGCTTTAGCGGTTTTGGGTGCAGGCACAAAATTGGGTTGGCCTGTGCTAGTAATAGATGCTGGTACAGCAATTACTTTTACTGGTGCTGATGTCCAAAAAAAAATAGTGGGGGGGTCTATTTTACCAGGGTTAAGGTTGCAATTATCATCTTTGATAGCAGGAACAGCTATGTTACCTTTGGTCGATATACCAGTAGAGTTACCTCCACGGTGGGCAAAAGAAACAGCAACAGCCATTCAAAGCGGGGTAATATATACAGTATTGGCAGGTATGCAAAATTATATTGTTGCTTGGCGAGAAGAATTTCCTGAAGGACAAATAGTGCTGACAGGAGGCGATCGCATCTTATTATTAACTCATTTCACAAAACTTTTTCCTGAGTTAGGTGCAACTATCATTGATGCACCGGAAGTAATTTTTTGGGGTATAGCAAAAATTTGGGGTTTGCACATTATGAAATGATATTGCCAAAAATTAGTTTAGATTTTGACTAAAAAAACCTAATATTAATCATTCTAGCAATTGATTAATCCAACATTCTGTTCATCAAAAATCTAACATCATTCGTCACTATGCAACGCCAAAATTTAGCGTCAAATATACTAATTTAAAATATAAAAATAAGGTGTTGGTGAATTTAGCTATGATTTTCGTGGCTGTAAGAATAGGTAGGAACGTAATATGCAACGTCCGTACAGTACAGATTAGTTCGTTCAGTATGTTGTTCGGGAACAAGTAATGAAAGGGGTATTAATAATTCTTATGTTGATTACGGTTAGTCCAAATATTTTAATTCTTATGTTGATTCACCAACGCCAAAAATAAATATAAGTAATTTGCTCGGTAAAATAATATATTAATAATAGATTAATATAATTCTGCCCTTACTATACTATCTCATTAGTAGGAGAGTATTTTAGTCCACTTATCAAATCAAAGGAATAAACAGAATATGACAAGTTCGGAAACCCTTGATTCTCAGTTAAATATCAAGGCCGATAATTATAAATCTCCACCATCCAGCCCACGTATCCTATCATTTTTGAGAATATGTGAATATATATCTTTTTCTACTATTATTGGCTCAGGAATTGGTGTTTATTTATTTTCAGATCAGATTAAATTGTCGATAGTTTTAGCAGTTTCTATTGCTTTGTTTATTTTTTTGTATCTCCTAAATCGGCAATTACAAATCAACTACACTAAAACAATCAAGGATTCTGATTTACTTAAAAAAGCAACCTTATACGGTAATGTTTTACAACTAGAAAATTCTCCAGAAAATATTCAGATAACTCAAGAAGTAGAAAAAGCTTTACGTTATACTCAAGAGTTAATAGACGATTACAAAAAGACCAGGAAAAAAGCTAGAAATATCTACTATATTTTGCAGTTAGGCACAATAGTTTTTTCGGGAGTTACCCCCATTTTAGTCCTTGTTGATAAATTGGAAACTGGTCAGGCTTGGTTAAAATGGTTACCTGTAATTTGTCCAGCGATCGCTTCTATAGTTGCTAGTGTTGTAACTTCATTTCCTTTCCAAGAAAATTGGATTTCTGCTAATCGAGTTGTGGAACTCTTAGAAGCAGAACAGGAGAAATTTATCTTAGGTGCAAATGTATCTTATAGAATTTATGATGTAGAAGATACAACTGAACGTGGCAAAAAAGCTAGAAATTCTATAGCTAATTTTATTACTAAGGTAAATACTATTCATCTCAAACAAGTAGAAGGACAGGAATCAACACAACAGGAAGAAAAAAAGGAAGAAAAAAACAACTTATCTGCTGAACAGGCAAAATCCTTGTTAAAGAATACCTAAAAAATATAGTTTTGAGAATCAAGGGAGGAAACAAAAACCTCCCTGAAAAATAGCAACTAAATTTATATTAATGAATATGTTATTAAATAGACCTTCTATATTTACCAGTTTAACTATTTGTTTATTAATGTCAGTCAGTGCTTGTGCAAATAATCCCTCAAGTAAAGAACTAGAAAAAATTTTAGCTGCAGACCCCCAGTTAAAAAATAACCCTCCTTTTAACCAATTAGTTCAAAACACCACTCAAAACAACCAACAACCTGAACAACCAACACAAATTCCGGCTGATTTTCCTTCAGAAATCTCTCCATATCCTAACTCCGAATTAATTGAAAAATCCGAACAAGAGCAAAAAACAGTTTGGAGTAGTTCAGACCCTACTAATGTAGTCCAAAATTTCTATCAAAAAGAATTTCGAGACAAGAATTGGGAAATTATTAGCGAACCTACCGAAGAGGGTAGTGGATCTCTGGTGGCAGAAAAAAATGATTTGCAGGTAGAGGTATCCCTCAAACCAAGCCAAACTCCAGGAACAGCAACAGAATATGAGATAGACTATCAATCCAAGAATGAAGAAACTACTAATATACCCTCGCCTCCACCCGTCCCAGTTTCTCCATCAACTATCCAGCTAGAAACTCAGCCATCTCCCAATTTCACAGCATCACCTATTCCTGAGCCATCTCCAACTACATTATTCCCGGCACCTTTGCCCACTCCCGGAGTAGCCGCGTTACCGACTCCTACACAATTCCCTCCCGGTAATATAACCCCAGTGCCGATACCCACTTCTCCAGAGTCCCCTGTCTTGAAAAAAGCTATTAGAGATGTGCCTTTAGGATTACGTCAATACATAGCAGATTTGTCCAAACTGGGAGTATTTCAGCAGCCACAACCCAAAAATCAAGATAATCCAGATACTACTACTCTTTTAGTCGATCCTCAGAATATTGTTACTAGGCGGGAATATGTTCGGTGGTTGGTAAATACTAATAATAAGATTTTTACTAATAATTCTGCTAAACAAATCCGATTAGCAGGGGTCAATGAAACACCAATTTTTGAAGATGTCCCGAAAACCGACCCAGACTTTGCCATAATTCAAGGTTTGGCAGAAGCTGGTTTAATTCCTAGTCCTTTGTCTGGAGATACTAATGTAGTTAAATTTCGTCCAAATGATTTTTTAACCCGTGAGGATTTGATTATGTGGAAAGTACCTCTAGATTTTCGCAAGCCATTGCCAGAGGCCACAGTGGAGAAAGTTAAAGAAGCTTGGGACTTTCAAGATGCTTCTAGGATTGACCCTGCCGCTTTAAGAGCTGTATTGGCAGATGCTCAAAATAATTTTTCTAATGTTAGGCGGGTTTTTGGTTATACTAAATTGTTTAGGCCAGATAAAACAGTGAGTCGGGCTGAAGCTGCTGCTGTTTTATGGTATTTTGGAGACCAAAAAGAGGGTATATCGGCTCAGATGGCTTTACAACAAAGCCACAATCTTCAGTAGTCAAGATAGTCAAACAGTTTAGCGAAAATTTTTTTTTCATACCCCTTGACATTTATTTAGGAATTCGCTAACTTAGTAAGAGTGAAAAGAAACAAACAAGCCCCCATCGTCTAGAGGCCTAGGACACCTCCCTTTCACGGAGGCGACAGGGATTCGAATTCCCTTGGGGGTATAATAAATTAAGGATAGCAGAAATATTAATTCTGTTATTTTTTGTTTTTTTGGGGAAAATAGTCATAGTCAAGGTCAATATCAGGGGAAGAAGGAAGAAGAAAAAATCTGGCGTTCCCTGAGTTTTAAACTTTTTATATATCCTAGCATTTCCTTCGATTGCTATATCAGTTAGCGTCTTGTATCAGAGGCTATCATTACCTCCTGCAATAGGGAGGCAAGAAGATGCATAATTTTCTTTTTTATCCCCTTATACCAGTTTGAAAAAAGAATGCTATAGGCGTTGCTGAATCAAGGGATGAATCTTTTTGGAACAGGTACATCTGATCTTTCATACTTCTAACTTCTTTTTTCTCCAAGACTACAATTCATCCCACAAATATGCAACGCCTGCTATAAAAAGTGCATCTTGATTCGGATATGCTTAAAAATAACTTCTCCAGTTCATTTTAGATGGTTATATCTATAGTTTTCCCTTTTTTTTCAATATTTATTCCTTCTTGCTTCTTCCTTCTTTCGTACGGACGTTGCATGCAACGTCTATTTGTAACAAACGTTGATCAAATTAGTATTATACCAAATTCAAAAAAGGTAGTTACACCTTAATCTATATTTTTGGCCTTAAATAGAAAATTTTCTCACTTTTATAATTCAAATAATCAGTTATTAAACAGTAAGGACTCGTGTAAAAATAACCATTAGAGTTTTTTTGATGGAAGCTGTATTTCACAATTTATCCCAGATAAAATTTGTACAACTTATTTTTACCGAAAAATTGTGGGTATGCGCCTCCCCTTTTAAGGGAATAATAAGCGGTCGTTTGCGCAGCATGACCTAGGATGGGATGGCGAGGTCTCCTCGCCATATCCAATCGACTCCTGTGAAAAAAAATTTTCATGAATTTGTTAATCCTCTTCAATTTCTTTTCAAGGAGAGGTAATTATTCATTATTCATTATTCATTATTCATTATTCATTGTTGAAATAGCTCCTAAGTTAAATTGATAATAATTAAAAAATCAGTTATCATCTTTAATTAACTAAAAAAAGTATGACATTTTGTCATAGATAAAAATCAGATCAAAGCAGTTGTAATTTCAGAAATTCAGTGCTATTATCTCCATGATTAATTTACTGAAATTTAGGCATTAATAATATGATCTTCAAAAGATTAAAAACTACGGGTATTAGCTGTTGTGCAACTTTAGCGATACTATTTGTTGGTAGTGGGCAAACTAACGCAGCAACAATTACTTATGATTTTGAAATATATGATAATTCCAATCCCAACACTTGTACTTCTCCATTGAGTGCGGGTAAATGTTTCATGGAAAATGGGTTTAATGTAGCAGCATTTTCAGCACAGGAAATAGGCAGTTCATCAGCTTATTTTAGTGATACTTCACATTTTCATGCTCGTCAGAATTATGAAGCTCAACATTTTACTAATGAATTAGGACTTTTAGGTTCATTTATCACTTTAAAAAATGGTGGCATCTTCTCTTTAAAAAGTTTAGATTATCAATTGCGGAAGAATGAAAATGCAATTACTGGTTATACAACAGATGATACTAAAATCTTGATTTCCACAACATTTGATCCAACAATGCAAGTTTCTGGTCAATTTATAGAATATTCCATTGGTAACGATATATCCTTGCCTTTTGAAACTCTATCAATAGATGGTTTTGAAAATATTACTCAAATTTATATTGCTAGTTCTGGTGATGTAAACTTTGATAATATAATGTTAACTCCTGTTCCCGAACCTACTTCAATATTAGGTTTATTAGCTTTCGCAACATTCGGCGCTACTTCTATGTTTAAGCACCAAGATAATTGAAGAAGTTTGTAGGTTGTAGGTTGTAGGTTCAATCTTAAATTGGAGTTGATATAAAATCCGGTATCATCGGCATTATTAAGTATTCAAGAATGGTTTTCCGACCGTTTCCCCCTACTAACGATGCTGGTAGTAAAGGAAATTATATCATTCCAGTTAAATATTAATCTCTCTTTACTCTTTCCTCTTCCCTGCTGTCCAGAATAGGTTTTGTGCCTCATTAAGTTGGAAATTGCTGTAATATGATACCTCAATAAACTTGTCTTCACCGCAGATGAGGTGTGGGGTTTTCAACAAGAGTTGTTCCACAATAATGCTATGGAAAAATCTACTTCCTAATACCTAAAATTAAAAACGCCAGGGCAGGGTAGCGACGATAATATTAATGATTAGATGGTCTATTTTTTTGCGTTCGAATAATCCAGAAACTAATGGATAGAGCAATAATAGCAAATCCTAATCCGATTAAATCTTCTCCTGTTTTTTTATCAATATCAAAGATAATAATTTTCCTAGCTACAGCAATTAAAGAAGTAGCAATTACTAACTCTACTTGAAAGACGTGCTTGCGGAGATAAGCTGTAACATTTTCTAAAATTTCTAGGGCAATTAAAATATTTAAAAATAGTCCAAATATTTCAAATAATGTATCTTTAAACAAAGGATGAGATGTAAAAAAAAGTTGTTGAGAGATAAAAACTATCACGTCAAAGACAGCAAAAATAATTACAGCTATCAATGCTAAAGATAGAATTTTAGATACTATGACTTCTATATTTTCAACTAATCCTAGAAAAAGATCATCTTTTTCAGGAAGAAAAATATTCTTGAGAGTTTTAAGGAAATTCTTCATTTTTATATTTAGTTATATTATTTGAATCAATATTCTACTCTCTATTCCCTATGCCTGATAATTACAGTTGTGCAACATTCTTTAATCTAATTGGTATTAGGGACTTGAGTTCGGATTCGGAAACTGAGAGAATGTTATTTTTTGTTTTTAACTTTTTGAGTGTGCAAAACTCTATTTTTCTTCTGTTGTTTCAATGTCATTAACATTGTTTTGACTAGCAGCAATAATCAAAGAACTTACTCCAACAAAAGCTATTATTCCCACCAAGGTAGCGATTGATAAATTTTTGATTAAAGGAGATAATTCGGAGGTATTAGGTACTCCTGAATCTTGTTCTGGTAAACGATCGGAATTGGATGGCATATTTTAACTCTAGATTTTAGTTTTGCCTAATTAGAATAAGATTATATCAAGTTGGTAATTAGTTATAGCAATCTTATTTGAGTTGTGAGATATTGTAGATTTTTAGGGAACACTTAACTGGGAACAGGGAATGGGAAACACCGAAGCAATAAAATTCTCACATCTGATTCGGTGATTGCTATATATAGTAGTCAAAGGAAAGGGTACGGACATATCAAAAGTTTAAAACTCAGACAATGCCAGATTATTCCTTCTTTCTTCTGCTATAAAAAAACCATATCTTCCCTCTGTTGGAAAAATCTAGCTACTATTGCCACTTTCCCTATCCCCTATTCTCTAGTTTTGAGAGTAATGGGTAAAGAGATAGAAACTGTAGTACCTTGATTTTTTCCAGCACTTTCTAGAGTAATATTACCCCCCATCAATTCCATCAAACTACGAGAAATTGATAATCCCAAACCACAACCACTATAAGCACGAGTAGTCGAACCATCTACCATGACAAAAGATTGAAATAGTTTATACTGTTCCCTTGGTTCTACCCCAATTCCTGTATCTTTAATAGTTACTACTACAATGGGTACTTGATCTATATCATAAGTATTAATACTTGGTTTAATCTGAGCATCAATAGTAATACTACCAGTTTCAGTAAATTTAATTGCATTATCAAGAATATTTAAGAATACTTGCTTTAGCTTTTTGGGGTCAGCTTCTACAAATATGGATTTAGAGATATTAGATTTATAGAGTTGCAGATTTTTTTGTTGAATTATAGATTGCTGAGAATCAATTATTTCATTTAAACAATCATACAAATTTACTAACTTTTTATTGACCGGAAGTTTGCCTTCCTTAATTTGCACCAAATCTAAAAGTTCATTAATTAAATTCAGTAAATGAATAGCAGATTTATCAGCTTGATGTAATAATTCAGTTTCTTCTTCTTGGCTATCACAAAAGCCATCAAGGATTAATTTTATAGAACAAATAATGCTATTAAGTGGAGTCCTCAGTTCATGGGAAATATTTTTCATAAATTCATCCTTGAACTGGTCTGCCTCTTGTAAAGCTGTATTTTTGTTCTCTAATTCAACAAATGTTTTTTTTAACTGTTCGGTCATTTGATTAAATCCTTGAGCTAATACTGCTAGCTCTTCAATGGGAACTTCTTTTACTCTTTGTTCCCATTTTCCAATAGATATAGAAGTTGCTGCTTGCTTTAAATTTTTGACTGGTTTAATAATCAATTCACAACTGAATAAACCAAAAATAATTGCTATTATTAATGCGATGAAACATAGAGCAATAGTAATTCGAGTATTCCCATGAATACGTTCTGTAAAATCTGCTTCGGGAATTACTACCAAAATCAACCAATCTAAACCATATTGATCGTTAAAAGGTACGACTTGTAAAAATTGTTGTTGACCATCAATATCAAAGTTAAGTAATAAATTGCTTTGGATTTGATTGAGATCCTCAAACCTGTCTTTCAGGTGTTTACTTGCAGAATTAACTAAAAGATCATTACTGTTGGAAGCGTCTATTAATTCTAAATCCCCATTGTCTTGAATAAAAGGTTCAGAAGTGGCGGAACTAGCGATTAATTGTCCATAACGATTTAAAATGAAAGCTTCCCCAGATTTACTAATCTTCAAGCGTTTGAGAAAGTCATGCAATTGAGAGAAGGTGAGAGTAGCAGTGACTAAAGCGATCGCATTATCATCATTATCAATTACTGGTTGAGTCGCCATAATTTCTACTCTTTGATCAATGAGCGATCTAAATATCTCACCCCAACCTGCTTTACCTGTAGCGATACCATCTTGATACCATGGTCGTATATGGGGGTCGTACTCCGGAACTACTTTTGTGAGATTAGTCCGCACCCCTTGAGCGTTGGTAGCATATTCCTGAAGTTCTCCTTTTGTCGATTCGTCTGTAATGATGATATTAAATCTATTATTATCTTGGCGACTGACTGCGATCATTGTTCCTGATGTAGATGTAATACCAATGACACCAATGGAATCAAAAGACTGAATTTGTTGCCATAAATGACGCTCCACATCATTAATTTCTTGAATATTAAGTTGATTAAGACGAATAGCATTTACATTTAGTTGATTAACCAAATGGGGAGTCTCTAAAAAAATATTCAGTTTCTGCTGAATACGAGCTGTAATTTCGTTTTGTAACTGATTAGCTAGGTCGTTGATAGCGCGCTTACCATTGGTAAATGAAAGATATCCCACTAATCCTACTGTTGCTATAATTTGCAGCACAAATGGGACAATGACTACGACTCGTAGGGGGAGTTTTGGTGGGGATTGGTAAAACAGAGGGTTTAATGATAACTTTGGCATGGTAGCGATCGCTAATTTTTTCCTACTTACATTTCAATTATACAGATACAATTTGCTCAAGTTTTTGATTATTTTTGATTCCAGATTGTAATTCCTTGCCAGTTCGTAGGTGTGCCCTTTGATAAAAAATTATTCACTCGTTCTAAATAAATTTCTGCCACTTTATCATTTGGATTTACTGTTAATACTTTCTGGAAATATTCCTTTGCCATGGTAAATTCTTGTTGTTGATAATGTAAAACTCCTTGAGCAAAATTTGACTTAACCTGTCTTTTTAACTTTAGCAAAGATTCGGTTTCTCCATCCATAACTTCATAAATTTTAATGGGATGATTCCGCCCTTTAACCTGGACTAGATCTAAAAATCTAATTTGATATTGATTTGCATCTACTAAATTATTAAATACTGCTTCACTAATAATGATAGAAACGCCATAAAATTTTGTTAATCCTTCTAAACGAGCAGCTAAGTTTACATTATCTGAAAAAGCATCACCTTGCATTCTTGCTTGTTCTCCCACCATACCTACCATCATTTGTCCAAAGTGAATGCCAATGCCAATTGAAATAGGTTTATAACCTTGATTTTTCCTAATAATATTGTATTCTACAACTTCTTTTATTTTGGCAATACCTGCCTTAACAGCATCATCTGCTCCATTAGGAAATACAGCCATCATTCCATCTCCTAAATATTTGACTATAAATCCATAATTATCTCTAACTTTTGGACTGACATGCCCTAAATATGAATTAACAAAGTTAAAGTTTTCTTGGGGTGTCATTGTTTCTGAAAGAGCGGTAAAAGAGCGAATATCAGAAAACATTACTGCCATTTTTTTACTTACATGATTGCCTAATTCCACATCAATTATAGAGTCTTTTTTGAGGAATCTGAGAAATTCGTGAGGCACAAATCGACTATAGGAACTGTTAATTTGAGATAGTCTCAAATGAGTTTTAAGTCTGGCAATTAGTTCATTTTTAGAAATAGGTTTAGTCAGATAATCATTAGCACCAACATTCAACCCTTCTACTAAATCGTAAACTTGATTTTTAGCAGTCAACATCAGAATTGGTAACTCACTAGGTAAGAAATTTTGTCGTAATTTTTGTGTAACTTCATAACCAGTCATTTTTGGCATCATTACGTCTAATAAAATTAGATCGGGCTGACAACCTTGTTCAATTATTTTCAAAGCTTCTATACCATTCATTGCTTGAACTATGGCATAATTTTGGAGGGATAAAATATTGACGAGTACCTGTAAGTTTACTGGTTCATCATCGACAATCATAATTTGAAATCTTTGGACAGTTTCTAGTGGTTTAATTGCATCATCCTTTGACTCTTCTTGAATAACAATATCTTCTTCTTTTTCTCCAGTTATAGCTATATTATTAGCATCTGTAAATCTTGATATATCGGAATTGTTACTAATAGCAAGTTCTGTAGATATTGGCAGAGTGAAAGTAAATTGAGAACCTATTTCAATTTGAGATTTCACCCAAATTTTTCCTCCGTGCAATTCCACCAGTTTTTTAGTAACTGCTAAACCTAAACCAGTACCTCCATATTGACGAGCTGTGGAACCATCAGCTTGTTCAAATGATTCAAATATTCTGTATAGTTTATCTTCTGCAATACCAATACCAGTATCAGAAATAGTAATTGCTAATTGTTGGTTTTTGAGAATTGGATGCTGACTATTGAACTGGGAATTTTCTTGTTGATTAATAATCTCTACCGATATCTCTACTTTCCCAGTATCTGTAAATTTAATCCCATTACCAATCAGGTTATATAAAATTTGATGCAGGCGATTTTCATCAGCATAAACCGGAGGTAAATCAACAGGAATAGAATTAACTAATTCTAAATTTTTAGTACCTATTAAAGATTGACAAAGAGTGACAACTACTTCTGTTATTTCTCTGATCCCTACAGGTTTTAACTGCAACTCCAGATTTTGATGTTTCAGTTTAGCAAAATCAAGAATATCATTGACTAAATCTGTAAGTCGATGACCACTTTGAGCAATCATTAATAAATTTTTTTGCTGTATTTCCGATAATTCTCCTGTTGCTCCATCTAACATTGATTCAGCAATTCCAATCATTCCATTCAGAGGAGTACGAAGTTCGTGAGAAGTATTTGCTAAAAATTCATCTTTAAGTTTATCTAATCTTTGTAAGTCATAATTTTTCGCTTGTAGAGTAGTAAATGATTCTTGTAATTGTACAGCCATTGTATTAAATGAATGGGCTAATTCTCCTAGTTCATCAGAGTGTTTAATATCTACTTTTTGTTGCCAATTTCCTTGAGCAAAATTCCTAGCTGCTTTATTCAAGCTGATAATTGGTTGAATCACCCATCTAGAAGTTAAAATTCCACCAAGTATTGCTAATCCTAAAGCTCCTAACCATAATAAAATTGTATTGCGTCTTTGAATATTAATTTCTTCCATAAAATCTGCTTCTGGAACTACTACTACAATAATCCAGTCAATACCCAAACCATATTTTACAGGTTTGATTTCTAGGAAGTGACGTTGATTATTAAACTCAAAACTTAGCTGTTGACTTTGATTGATTTTAGTCAGGCCAAGGAAAGTTTTATGTAAGTATTGAGCTGAAGCTTTAATTACGGGTACACTACTTTCTATCGCTGGCAGTCGTTGTAAATTTTGTTCATTACCTGGAGTCATAAATAACTCTTCTGAAATGGATGTAGCCACTATTAATCCAGAACGTTCAACAATAAATACTTTTCCTGATTTACCTATCTTTAGTTTACTTAAAAATTGACTGATTTTATCAAGAGTTAAATCTATACTAAGTACACCTTTACGAATACCTTTTTCATCATAATAAGGTAATCCATTAGAAATGCCAAAATTATCTCCATCTATCCAAAGATAAATTTTACTCCAGGTAGGATTTCCCGCTTCGATAACAGCTTGATACCAAGGTCTATTCCTCGGATCGTATGGAAAACTTTCAATTCGTGGTTGGATAATATTTCCCTGTCGATCAAGAGTATATTTTTCTAGATTTCCTGCTGTTAAATAATCACTAATTCCTAATTGTAAGCTTTGATCTTCTAATCTAATCAACCATACTACTTCTCCTTCGGTAGAGCCAAAACTAATACTACTAATATTTGGAAATAGTTGCATTTGTTTAAATAAATATTGTTGCCAATCCCAGAGTTGTTCTACATCTAAATTATTGAGACGAATAGCATCTCTATTAACTTGATTAATCAATGGAGGAATTTTTAGATAGCTTTCTAAATGTTCATCGACACGGGTTGTCACTCCATTGAGTAATTGACTAGCAACATTATTGACTGCTTTTTGTCCATTGCGTAACGAGAGCCATCCGGTCAAACCTACAGCAAACATAATTTGCAGCACAATAGGTAATACAAAAACTTTACGTAGAGAAGCTTTTCGATATTTATTCTTATTTGAACCATCTAAATATTGATTTGACATAAGTAAATTAACCCTGGTATTACTATGACTTTGAAATTATTGAAACAAAAATTAAAATACAATACTTACCATAGCAATTTTTAAATTCATTGATGATTTAATTGAATCGCCTTTCATAAATATTAATTTATAACTCTAGTTATAGCTTCTTCCATTTTCCATCTTCCCTATTCCTTAAAGTTTAATATTGATCTTCAATTTCAGTATGATTTGCTTCCAGAAAATAAGTACAGTCTTGAGAGATTTAATCAAGTTAAAAAATAAAAAATCAAGGTTGTTTATGCCCCTAAAACTAATCATGGAATTTAATTTTTGACTTTTGGCTTGGTAAATGGGTATGATGAAATTATTAGTTGTTGGTAAAAAAGAGGAAAAATGCGAATACTAATTATGGGTGGGACTCGATTTATTGGAGTCTATTTAACTAAAATTCTAGTTGAACAAGGACATGAAGTGGTGCTATTTAACCGTGGTAATAAACCGAGTCCAGTTCCAGAAGTTAAAGAAATTCATGGCGATCGCACAGATGCCACCCAACTCAAAGAAAAATTAGCGCCAGAAAAATTTGATGCTATTTTTGATAATAATGGCAGAAAATTAACTGATACAAAACCTTTAGCTGAAATCTTCAAAGACCGAGTACAACATTTCATTTATATGAGTTCTGCGGGGGTTTATTTAAAGTCTGACCAAATGCCTCATATAGAAGGAGATGCTATAGACCCAAAAAGTCGTCATTTAGGAAAATATGAAACAGAAACAGAGTTAACAAATCAAGGTTTACCCTGGACTTCAATTCGCCCTACTTATATTTATGGACCACAAAACTATAACGATCTAGAAGCATGGTTTTTTGACAGAATTGTACGCGATCGCCCGATTCCTATTCCGGGAAATGGACTCCACATTACTCAATTAGGTCATGTCAAAGATTTAGCAATGGCAATGGCAAATGTATTAGGAAACGATCGAGCAATTGGGCAAATTTATAATGTTTCTGGAGAGCGTTATGTAACTTTTGATGGTTTAGCTCGTGCTTGTGCTGAAGCTGCTGGAAAATCTCCTGATTCTATTAAGTTAGTGCATTACGATCCGAAGCAATTTGACTTTGGAAAAAAGAAAGCCTTTCCATTACGAACTCAACATTTCTTTGCCAGTATAAATAAAGCTATAACTGAACTAAATTGGCAGCCAAAATTTGATTTAGTTTCTGGTTTGAAAGATTCATTTGAAAATGATTTTCTTGCCTCCGGTCGTGACAAAAAAGAAGTAGATTTTTCAATTGATGATGAAATTTTATAGTGTGTAGCGCTAGGGAATAGGGAATAGTTTTCATTAATGGATAATTACCTCTGTTTAAAACCGTTACGGAATTGAATATAAGGAAGTATTATTTCTTCTCTTGGTCGATTGGTTGATTGGATATGGCGAGGTCTCCTTGCCATCCCATCCTACGGAATGCTCCGCAAACGACCGCTGTCTTGGTTGATTGGATATGGCGAGGGGACCCGCTCTTGACAGAGCCGCTCCGCTTTTAGCGCAGCTTTGCGATAGCAAACGCCATCCCTCAACCGCTTTTTTCCCCTTGAAAGGGGAGACTAATAAAGCTGAATTATTTAATTAATAGAGTTGTTGGGAAATAAAAAATTAAAATGCTCAAAAGCTTACTGTATAAGAGTTTCAGAATTTTAGAATTCAAAGCACTATAAACCTTGACTGATAAGGGTTTTAGCCATTTTTTGGGTTTGATTCCCAACAACTCTAATAATTATTAATTATTCGGTAAAAACATTTCCGGATTTGGTGAATCAACATAAGAATTAAGATACAGCACATTCCATTTTTAGGTACGCCCATCGTGGGCAAGATGCCCGCACTACATACATTACAGAGGATAAATTCAATGAACTTTGATATTTTTGACGAGGAATATTATCTACAACAAAATCCAGGTATTAGTGCAGCAATTACTCAAGGTCTAGTAACATCAGGATTAGATCATTTTCAACGTTATGGTTTAACAGAAGGACGCACAAAAGTTTCCCGTTACTATGACGAAACAACCTACTTAGAAAATAATCCTGGTGTAGCTAATATTCTACAAACAAACATATTTGCGTCAGGACTAGAACATTTCATTAATTATGGTTATGAAGAGGGACGCAACAATACAAGTCCTGATTATGATGAAACTTTGGCGTTGGTGAATTACTGTATGATATTCATCTTAATTACTGAGGAGACAGGAGACAGGAGACAGGAGACAGGAGGGAAGAAAGAAGAAGAAAGAAGAAGAAGAAAGAAGAAGAAAGAAGAAGAAAGAAGAAGAAAGTTTTTTGTTTGCTGGCGCACAACGCAGGTTAACGCGAAGCGTTGCGTCAGCACGATCGCGTAAGCGTCAGGTCGTTCTATAACGCTCTGATCTGGACATGATATCATACCTCTTTTCACCAACGCCGAAACTTTTTACCTACAAAAATATAATGATGTAGCATCACAGGTAGAAACAGGTACTTATGTAAGTGGATTTTCTCATTTTATCCAAGTTGGTAGTATAGAAAATTTGCAGACTACCAGTTTTGTAGATTCATTCTATTTGGGACAAAATTCTGGTGTAGCTGAGGCAGTTAATAATGGTGTTTTTCCCACAGGTCAAGCTCACTATAGAGAATATGGTCAATTTTAACAACGCTCTGCACGTTTTACTGGTACTCCCGGTAGCGATGTAATTTTGGGATATGGGGAAGGGGAAAAAGACATTTATGGCGTTGATGTAACTCCCAGACCCAGTTTTTTAAGTTTGCCAGGTCCTGACTTCAATAATGACGGAGTCGTGACACCAGAGGAAGCTAGTCGGCAATTCGGGCAATCTCAAGAGTTCACTTCCTCGCCAGTTGTAACATATAGTGATGGCAGTAACGAATTTGATACTTTGGTGGGAAGTGCAGGTCAAGATAACTTTTTTTTGGGAGGAACAAGTGTTAATGGTCGTGGTTTTTTCACAGGTTCAACAACCTTTTATCAGGGTGAAGGAGTTGCTTTAATTCAAAATTTCGATCCATCTGATGGAGATACAATAAAACTTATCATAGGTAGTTCTGATTTTGATTTTGATATTGCGGAAGGTGAACTTGGAGCCACAATTTTAGTTGAAAATGATCCTATTGCCATTGTTGAAGGTTATGAGTCTTCACAGTTAACTCCGATAGAAGAAGATTTTCTTTTTTACCGAGAAGTGACTTTTGTTTAAAATAGCAGTCAGCACTCAGCGGTTAGCGGTCAGCTCTCAAGGCATAATATACAATCCGGTTGAATAGTTGTCATTGCGACGATAGGAAGCAATCTTCTATTCCTCCTCTTCTTTTTTTGCTTCTTCCCTTGTGATATCAAATCCGGTTAATTGCACATAGAATCCGGTTATATAATATCTGTTGAGAATTTCTAAAATTACTTCAACAGGACTTACCAGAAAATTGGGTTTAAAGCCTCGCCCTTCTAGGGCGACTTTTTAGTAGTTGATTTTATTTCAATAAATATGTTATCATATTGTTAGTTTAAGAGTCAAATTATGAAAGCTAGATTTAAGTATCGTATCTATCCAACACCGGGACAAAAATACCGAGAGCGCAAAGCTATTTGGTTGTGTCCGTGTGGTTTGGAACGATAGTTTAGCTTGTTGCCAACAAAAGTATAGATCGGGAGAAAAGAAACCCAATAATTCTCAACTACAAAAACAGTTTATCACTCAATCGAAAAAGACTGAAGACAGAGAATGGTTATCAGAAGTTTCTGCTATACCATTGCAGCAATCTTTGAATGATTTAAATCAGGCTTATCAAAACTTTTTCAAATCGACAAAAGGTGAGAGAAAAGGTAGACCTATTAAACCTCCTAAATTCAAAAGTAGAAAGTCAAAGCAAACTGCTAGGTTTACAAAGGGAGGATTTAAAGTTGGTCAACATAAAGTTTATTTAGCTAAGATTGGAAAGCTGAAAATAGTATGGTCAAGAGAGTTACCTGCTCCTCCATCATCAGTAACAGTAATTAAAGATTCCGATCATAGATATTTCTTGAGTTTTGTAGTAGAAATACAACCAGAAGTCTTACCTCAAACTGATAATTCAGTAGGTATAGATTTAGGTATTAAAACCTTTGCCACATTTAGCGATGGCACAAAGGTTGATGCTCCTAAGCCACTGAAGAAACGAATTAAGAAATTAAGAAAGTTAAGTAAGTCATTATCTCATAAAACTAAAGGGTCAAAAAGGTATGAAAAAGCAAGGGTTAGAGTTGCTAAGTTCCATGCCAAACTGAAAGATACAAGGACAGATTTTCTACATAAATTATCTACTGAAATAATTCGTGAAAACCAAACAGTTGTTTTAGAAGATTTAAACGTTTCTGGTATGGTGAAAAAGCGGTGCGACCCCGCGACGACGCCAGCTCGCTTGCGGAACGCGCACCAAGAGACCGTAAATTATCTAGAGCAATATCAGATTTAGGCTGGAGAACTTTCAGAACATTCCTAGAAGGAAAAGCAGAAAAATATGGTCGCGATTTTAGAGTAATTAATCGTTGGGAGCCTACCTCTCAAATTTGCTCAAACTGTGGCTTTAAAGGTGGCAAGCTAGACCTTCAGGTGCGAGAATGGGAGTGTCTAAACTGTGGTGCAAAACACGACCGTGATGAAAACGCAGCGATAAATATATTAGTCGCTCCTTGGGCATTCGGAGACAAAAAAGCGCACCGAACCCGCGCCGCCGAAAGGCGCAAGGGAACGCGGAGCAAGAAACGGACGTGGAGGCAAGTGTAAGACTACCGCCTACGGTAGCAGCAGCCTGTGAGACGTCAACCCGCCGAGGAGTTACGGCTCGGTAGGAATCCCCGTGCCTTTAGGCCGGGGAGGATGTCAAACAGAACTAGCATATCTAGTAGGGGCAAATGGCATTTGCCCTCTACAGATTATCCGGACATAATATAAGTCCTGTATTTATCAATCTCCGTTCCTTAAACCACAGCAGTTTCCAACATCTGAATCGTACCGCGATCGCTATCTATCTCTACCTCTACTCCCAATGGTACTGTAAATTTATTCCGAATATGACCGATCGCTGTACCATACCAAGCAGGAATACCTAGAGGTCGAATACGATCTAACAAAACCTGCCATAAAGTTAACGTGGGAAAATCATCCTCTTCATCCAGACATCTAGTACATTGCGCAAAAACAAAACCCTCTAACTGTTGCAATACACCTGCCAAACTCAAATGAGTCAACATCCTGTCTACCCGATAAACATCTTCTCTTATCTCCTCCACAAACAAAATTTTCCCTCGCCAGTCTGGTAAAAAATTTGACCCCACCATTGCTGTTAACACAGACAAGTTTCCTCCCACCAGTCGCCCCCGTGCTTTTCCACTCGTAATAGTTTCCACAATATTTATGGGAGGTTGCAAGGTCATCGCCTTTCCTTCAAACAGGATATCTTTGAGATAACCAACAGAAAATTTATTCCAGGAAGATGTACCAAAGGGACCGTGAAATGTCACCAGACCACTGCGAGCATATATCGCCAATAACAGGGCAGTAATATCGCTATAACCAATGATTATTTTGGGATTTTTCCGAATTAAGTCATAGTCTAATAATGGCAAGATGCGACTACTACCCCAACCACCTGTGGTTGTTACTAATGCTTTTACTTCGTCATCCGCAAACATGGCATTGATATCTGCTGCACGGTCTATATCTTTACCTGCTAAATATCCATAGCGATCGAGAGCATGGGTGCCAACTTTTACTTTTAATTTTTGTTGCCCTAAAACCAAATTGACGTATTTGAGTTGATGTTTATAAATCATGGTAGCAGGACTAACTACTGCTACGGTATCGCCTACTTTGAGGCGGGGTGGTTTGAGGATAGGTTGCGGTGATACTGCTGAGGCAACCTGGAGCGATCGCTTATTTGTCGCAGCGAGTTGAGTTGCCAATAAACTTAGACCTAGCAATTTTAAAAAATAACGGCGATCGCTCATCATTAAAGTAGGAATAAAAACACATAATTTTTTTGATTATATTCTATAGTAAAAAGTACAAGTAAAACCAGAATTTTTACTAATATAAATTGAAAAAAAGTTGCCTAAAAATATTAACTTGTCTTCTGGTTTTAAGATTCAATGCTATTTTTTATGATACGATATACTCAGCATTACACTATAAAAAATATAAAATGGAATTACAAAAAATACAATTAATATAGTGCCAAATACACAACAAAGCAATGAAATTGGTAAATTCACCATAAATATAGCAATTTTACTGATCGTTTCTAGAAAATTCTTCATATTCATCAGTTTTTCTCGATCTTCTTTTTTTACCTTAATTGTTGGTAAATCATTTTCTTTTTGATTCTTTTTCTGGGAAAATATTGATGATATAGCGTTTTTACTGATCAAATTATTTTGTTTTACTTGAAATTCCTTTCTCACCTTAATTGTTGGCTTAATTATTGGTAACTCGTTTTCTTTTTTATCCATTTTATCTGAAAATATTGGTAATCATAAAATAGATTTAGATTTAGTATATAAACACCCGGACAATTATATGATTTTATACTGATTTTGTACGCAGTTGATAGAACAAGCTTTCATCAGTAATGGGGTTGATTTTATGATTAGCGATCCCCTACTTAATTGTACCTCACGCTTCTTGGGAACTGCTATATTATAACTAATGCCATTTCTCAACAGTAATGTTACAAAGCTTTGTTGGGTTTATCCTGCGGATGAACTATACTAACACTTCGTTCTACAAGGGCCTGAATTTTTAGTTGTGTCACTGCACTACGTCTGGATTTAATATTCCTTTAACAAACAGTCTCTAAATTGATGAATAGCATTAAATTTAAAAATGATATTACAGAATATATTTTCTCTCTTTGAGCTAATGATAAGATAGTAAATGATGAAGTAATTTCCTTCAAGATTGTGAACTAAAAATGTCTGAAAATAATTCTTTAATTGGTCAAACTCTCAGGCAACATTACAAAATTGTAGAACAATTAGGTTGTGGGGGTGGGTTTGGAGAAACTTATATTGCTGAAGATATAGATATACCAGCAAATCCCAAACCTCAGCGTGTTGTTAAACGGCTAAAACCAACAATTAAACATCAACAAGTCCAAAGATTATTCGAGCAAGAAGGTCAAATTCTTAACCGACTTAGTAGATACGATAAAATTCCTACTTTGTATGCTTATTTTGAGCATAATCAAGAATTTTATCTAGTTCAAGAACTGATAATAGGTCACGATTTAAGCACAGAAATGAGTCAGCCTTGGAGTGAAGCTAAAGTGCTAAATTTTTTGTCAGAAATTTTAGAAGTTTTAGCTTTTGTACATCAAGATGAGGTAATTCATCGAGATATTAAACCAGGGAATATTATGCGGCGAGACCGCGACCAAAAATTAATGTTAATTGACTTTGGTGCAGTTAAAGAAGTCAGTAATATTGTAGTTAATTCTCAGGGAAAATCTAGTAGTACAATTGCAGTAGGTACTCCTGGTTATATGCCTGTGGAACAAGCACAAGGAAGACCACAATTTGCTAGTGATATTTATGCTGTGGGTATTACTGCAATTCAAGCTTTGACAGGAGTTACACCCAGGAATTTTATCCAAGATGAACTAGGTGAGATAGACTTGCAAAAATTAGTTCCTAATATCAGTGAAAAGTTAGCTAATTTTCTAACAAAAATGGTTAGGGTTAATTGGAAACAGCGTTACTCGGATGCTGCTGTAGCTTTACAAGCATTACAGGGTAATATTGAACCGATTTCTGGAATATTAAATTGGATTTTATTAAAGATAACTATTGGTTTAATTTGTCAGCATAAAAATTGCGATTTTAGTATTTTTCAAAGTTGTCTAGATTTTTTTGTAGACCGCCTTCAGCAAAATAGCACTTCTGTGAATTGTGAACTTTACAAAACTGTCAGTATGTCGCTATTAAAGGCACAAGAAAAAATTGCTATTGAATATAGAAATCAGATTGGAGGTTCTTTTCCGACAATACTTCAATATTCACCATTTCATTCTGAGCAAAAACGAGAAAATTTGGGTTGGGTTAATCGTAAAATATCTAAGTTGAAAAGTGAATTAAAAAAAATCAATCAAACAGAATATTTTACAAGTTTTCCTGAAGATATTAGTTGTTTGTTAATTCCTTTACCTCCTGTAGATGAAATTAAGAATTTATGCCAAAGTTTTATTCTGGTTTTACTCCAGGGAGATGAACCAGATGGATACTTAGAAAAGCTGCAAAGAGATGTGGGAGGTTTATTAAACTTAGTAGCTGTTAATTTCATGCAAGAAATGCGCGATAATCAAATAGTAAAAGAAATTTTTGAATGCGATTTTTTAGAGATAATTAATCAACAACTATCAGGGGATAAATTGACTCTAGAAGATTTAGAGAAGTCTCTCCAGAAAGTTAGATTAGAATTAACTGAATTAAGGATTCAGCAGGAAAAAGCAAAAACAGCGATTATCTCACAACCTATTAATTTTGATGTGACACAACCAGGTAATTCGCAAGTTGAAGAAGGAAGAAGGGAGAAGGAAGAAGAAAGAAGGCATCCCCCCTTGCCCCCCCTTGAAAGGGGGGAGGAAGAAAGAAGAAGAAAAAAGTGGATGGGGACTCAAACTCCAGGCAATTTTCAACACAATGAAAAGGAGTTATTACTGGATACTCCCTCTGGTCAAGTACCACTTCATTCTCTCTTTTATATAGAGCGATCGCCCATAGAGTCAGAGTGTTATGAAACTATTATGAATCCGGGAGCATTGATTCGAGTTAAAGCACCTAGACAGATGGGAAAAACTTCTTTAATGAGTAGAATTTTGAATTATGCTGAACAGCAAGGATATTGCAAAGCTTGTTTAAATTTTCAGTCAGCAGATGAAGAATTTTTGACTAATCTTGATTTATTTTTAAAGTGGTTTTGTGCCAGTATTACTAATGAACTGAATCTAGAAGAAAAACTATCTGAATATTGGCAAGGAGTATTAGGAAGTAAAAATAAATGTACAAATTATTTTCAAAGATATCTACTATCAGAAATTTCTACTCCTTTAGTTTTAGGGTTAGATGAAGTAGACCAAGTTTTTCAACATCCAGAAATTGCTACTTCCTTTTTTGCTTTGCTCAGGACTTGGCATGAACGTGGTAAAAATGAAGCAGTTTGGCAAAAGTTAAGGTTAGTAATTGTACATTCAAAAGAAGTTTATATTCCTCTAAATATTAATCAGTCACCTTTTAATGTCGGTTTGCCTATAGAGTTACGAGAACTCAACTGGGAAGAAGTAGAAAATTTAGTCAAATTACATCATCTAGAATGGTCTTCAGAACAGATAAAAGAGTTAATGGCAATGGTAGGAGGACATCCTTATTTAGTACGTCAAGCTCTCTATCAAATTGCCCGGGGAAGAATAACTTTAGAAAAGCTATTACAGGTCGCTCCCACAGAAGAAGGCCCCTATTGTGACCACCTACGTCGCCACTTAAATAATCTCGAAGAACACCCAGAATTATTAACAGCAATTAAACAAATTATTACGATAGACTACCCTATACCTATAGGCACAAAAGAAGGATTCAAATTACGCAGTATGGGATTAGTAAAGTTTCAAGGTAATTTAGTCATGCCTCTATGTGAATTGTATCGGAAATATTTTAGCTATCGACTGTGAAGCCAAACTATAGCGCTACGCGCAAGTCAGAAGTCAAAAGTCAGAAGTCAGAAGTAAAACCAAATTGATAAATATTTGCTACAAATAACTAGGTTATTTCTTAGGAGTCAGAATGAATAGTTTTAATACCATTTATTAGGTCATAATTTATCTTTTTCTCTTGGTGCGCGTTCCGCAAGCGAGCTGGCGTCGTCGCGGGGTCGCACCGCTTAGTTCAAGGGACATCTTCTGCACTTGTCTTTTAATAATGCTTATTATTCGTAATATTCTTTTTTTAAAATGCTATAATCCCTAACTAAGTTTGAGTGTTTATAGTTGCCCTAACCTATTTGCGTAGTGCTATAAAATTCCAAGTTTACATCTATGAATTTGTTGATAAATACTAGATTTTCACCATTTTCTCCTGTAGCAAGTCTATAAACGATGTATTTATATCATGTCCGGATAATAAGTGATAAAAGTGATAAATTTGATGGGGTTTTATATCATGTCCGCTTGAATACTTATACTTTAGTGGAAGGAAGGCACTTATGCTGAACAGAAGAAAAGGTTAGAAGGGATAAAGTTTTTTTGTCACTGATTATCCGGAGATGATATCATACCCCATTCAATTGTAGGCACCCTGTAGACGGTGAGGTTTTATATCATTTCTCAAAAACTTTTCTACATTTTGTTGAGCAGGGGAGTGGGGGAGTGGCGGTGAAGCAAACATAAGAATAATTAACATTAACTTAGGTAAAATTAGCAAAAAAGTAATTTGGCTTGTACCGATCAGTTGACAACTGAAGTATTGCCCAAGTATAGCACTAATGTATGGGAATTGGTATTATACCAAATCCGGTTATGAAAAGCTAATTTATCCAAATCCTTCTAACCCTTCTGCCTCTCTTGGTGCGCATTCCCTTGCGTCTGACGCCGACGCGGGGTCGCACCGCTTCTGCCCTCTGCCTTCTGCCTTACCTTAATACCACAATTAAAAGTGCATCAAATGTATTTATTTTATCCTGATAAAAACCTACTTATAATCCTGCCAATATGCTTTCTTTTAACAAATATTTATCCTCACTAAACAATCAGCGAAAATTCGCAAGATTACTCAGAAGTACACTGAGATTTATCTATAGTTTATTAGAAATTGCTACTATTTTACTCACCGTTATTTTGTTGATTTTAGGAATTATTTATATTGAAAATACCATAGAACAAAAAACAGAGTGGGGTAAAGCTTTTCTACAATCCCTTGAAGACTCAGAAATTCTAGGAACTATTGAAAATATTAGCATTGTCACAGCATTAGTTATTTACATTAGGTGGGGAAAAAAGAAATCCCATTATCAAGCTTGGCAGGTAATTGACTCTGCTCAAGGATTACAAATTAGCTATGCTAGAATCAAAGCGCTAGAAGAACTTGTAAAAGGAGGTGTTTGTTTAAAAGGTTTATCTTTACCTAAAACCAATTTAGACCAAGTTAATTTAGTAGATGTAGATTTTAAAGAAGCAAATCTTCAAGGAACAAAACTTTTAGAAGCCAACCTTCGAGGAGGTAAATTTGAATTAACTCAATTACAAGGAGCTTTTCTCTGGGGAGCAAATCTTCAAGATACTTTCTTTCTTTTAACTCAACTTCAAAAAGCCAATCTTAGTTCAGCAAATCTAAAAAATGCCGATATGGAGGGAGTTAATCTCTTAGAAGCAAATTTACAAAAAGCGAATTTGGAGGGAGCTTATATACTAGGAAATCTTCAAGGTGTTGACTTACAAGAAGCAAATTTAAAAGGAGCAAATCTGCAAGGTTGTTATCTGAAAAACGCTAACTTTCAAAGTGCAAATTTGAAAGGAGCAAACTTACAAGAAGCAAATTTACAAGGAGCAAACTTTCACGATGCTAATCTACAAGATACCAATCTGCAAAAAACAAAAGGGCTGAATCCATTACAGATTAAATCTGCTAATAACTGGCAACAAGCTAAATATTCTAGAGAATTTTATTCTCAGCTAAATTTACCAGAGAAATGAAGGAAGAAGGAAGAAGGAAGAAGGAAGAAGGAAGAAGGAAGAAGGCATAAGGCAGAAGTAAGAAGGAAGAAGGAAGAAGGAAGAAGGAAGAAGGGAAAATTGCTTAATTCCCTTTCCTACGGAATGCTGCGCAAAGAGCATAAGTGCCTCTTGCCCTCTGCCTTTGAGGTAATAATTATTAATTATTAATTATTAATTGTTGAACTGTTCCCTAAAATCTACAATATCTCACAACTCAAATAAGATTGCTAAATAATATGAACAAAAGTCACATTCGGCTCAACAAAACCACAAGAGAATGGGTTATTTATGCGCCAAACCGAGGCAAACGTCCCCAGGATTTTCAACAAGAAGATATAGTACAAGAAAAAGTAGAAAGTCACTCTCCAAACTGCCCTTTTTGTCCTGGTAATGAAGAGCGTCTAGGAGGTATTTTATTAGAGAAACGAAACCCAGAAAATACTAACTGGCAAGTGCGCGTTATTCCTAATAGATTTCCCGCTTTAACCCCCGATGGAAATACCGATCGAAAATTAGAAGGAATTTATCTGACCATGCCTGGTTATGGTAGACATGAAGTAATTATTGAAAGTGCCGATCATAGCAAAGATATTCCCACAATGTCTATCCAAGAAGTAGAGATAATAATTGATACTTACCATCAACGTTACATCGAACTTATGGAAATAGATGAAAGTATGATGGTCATTATATTTAGAAACCATGGTAAAAAAGCAGGTGCTTCTTTACGCCATCCCCATTCTCAAATTATTGCTACTAGCATTGTTCCCCAACATCGGCGCTGGCAAGAAGAAGAAGCTCAAAGATATTATGATGAATTTGGGCACTGTTTATACTGTGAAATATTAGCATTTGAAAAACAAAATAAAACGCGAGTAATTGAGGAAAATTCATCCTTTTTAGCTTTTATTCCCTTTGCTGCTAAAGCACCTTTTGAAATCTGGATAATGCCAAAAGAACATCAAGGTGATTTTGGTAGTATTTCAGAGCAAGAAAAATCAGATTTTGCATTAATTCTCAAAAATATTCTCACCAAATTATCAGAAAAATTAAACGACCCAGATTATAATTATGTAATTAACACTGCGGCTCGTTATAAAGCAGAAGAACCTCAAGTACATTGGTATTGTCTAATTGAACCTCGACTTACCACACCAGCAGGTTTTGAAATTGCTTCTGGTATTAGAATTAATCCCTCCCTTCCAGAACTAGATGCAGAATTTTTAACTACTTAATAGCAGGGAATATTCAACAATTAATAATGAATAATGAATAATTAATAATTAACAATTACCGAATAATGAATAATTAATAATTAAATAATTCACGCCTTGAAGCCTCTCCTTTTAAGGGGAAAAAAGAGGTCGTTTTGCTGGCGCACAACTTCGTTAACGCTACGCGACATGTTTGCGGAGCATTCCGTCAGGAAAAAGCGGAGCTTGCCGTAGGGTGGGATGGCGAGGTCTCAGAGCCATATCCAATGGACAAAGAGAAGAAATAATATTTCCTTATATTCAATTTTGTAACGTTTTTAACCAGAGGTAATTATCAATTATCAATTATCCATTATCCATTAATGAACTCCCCTTAAAAGAGGAGGCTTTAAACTACAATTTTTCGGAAAGGAAAACATTCTTCTTCCTTCTTCCTTCTTCCTTCTTCCTTCTTCCTTCTTCCTTCTAAGTTGATGCAGCAAGAGCAATAGCTCCTACAATAATTTGATGTTCTTGTATTTGAATTCTTTCGTGCAAAGTTTCTGGTGTATCGTCAGGCAAAATTGGTACAGCCGCCTGCATTAAAATTGGACCATTATCTACTTCTACATCTACTAAATGTACCGTACAACCAGTTATTTTTACTCCAGCTTCTAATGCTTGTTCGATGGCTTTAATACCTCGAAAACTAGGTAATAAACTGGGATGAATATTGATAACTTGATTAGGAAAAGCATCTATTAAAACTTTAGTAACAATTCGCATCCAACCAGCCATAATTACCCACTCTACATCATATTCTTGTAGAGTTTCAACAATTTTGCCGTCAAATTTTTCTCTATTTTTGCATTCTCGATGATTTAATAATATTGTCGGCACACCCCATTTTTCTGCTCTCTCTCTAACTTTTGCTCCAGGATTATTATAAATCATTACCTGAACTTGAGCATTTAATTTTTGATTATTTATGGCTTCCATAATAGCCTCAAAATTACTACCACTTCCAGAGGCAAGAATTCCTAACTTCAAAGGATAATTTTTTGCCGAAAAATTATCAGAGATAGCTGGAGAAATTAGAAAAGAATTAGAATTGAATTGTTGAGCTTCTGTTGTCATTTTTTCAAGTTAAATAGTGGGAATTGTTTAGATTATATAACAGAAGGAAGAGGGAAGAAGGAAGAAGGAAGAGGGAAGAAGCAATAACTGCTGCTCCCGTAATGTTTACAGCAAAGAGAAATACCTGGCACGGGAGCAAGATGCTCCCACTGTTCTCGTAACAAACATGGCCGAATAATGTACGACCGTTACAATGCGCTACCACCTATTTAATTTTTTCCCCTACTCCCCTACTCCCTGTACGGACGTTGCATGCAACGTCCCTACCTACTCCCTGCGATACAATATATTAAACAATTCCCAAATCAATCTGGAGGTAATTATGTCAGAAAAATTGACACTTCTGCCCCATGAATATCCAGACATCAGTAATATGATTCTGGAGGATGATACTCCCTTGGATAGTTTTATTAATGAAAAACAACAACGTTTACTCACAACTGTATTTTATAGTGGTGCGGAAATACCAATAAATGTTCCTTTTATCGTTGCTGCTAATGTGGGTTTATTTTCTCATGTCCGAGCTTCAGGAATTGTCCCTGATGTCTTTTTAAGTTTAAATATTGTTGGTGAAAAAGAATGGTGGGAACGTAACGTTCGTTCTTATTTATTCTGGGAATTTGGCAAACCACCAGATGTAGTAATTGAAGTTGTTTCTCCCACTCCCGGCAATGAATTAGGAAGTAAATTAACAGACTATGCAAAGTTAAGAATTCCTTATTATGTTGTCTACGATCCATTGCAAAAACTAAGTGAAACTGTACTGCAAGTATTTCAACTTCAATTTAATTCTTACATCCCTAAAAATGATGCTTGGTTTCCTGATGTGAATCTGGGATTAACTCTTTGGAGTGGTACGTTTGAAAATATTAATGGTACTTGGTTGCGTTGGTGCAATGTCGATGGAAATGTAATTCAAACAGGAGATGAAATAGCAGCAGAAAAAAATGCTGAAATATCTCAAAAGGATGTTGAAATATCTCAAAAGGATGCTGAAATATCCCAAAAGAATGCTGAAATTAAACAGGCGTTATTATTGGCAATTGAAATGGGATTAAAACTCAAGTTTGGTGATGAATTCGTAGGGATGTTATCCGAGATTTCAGAAATTAATGATGTGAAATTGTTAGAGAGAATTGTTTCTCAAATTCCCCTGATTTCTTCAGCAGATGAATTACGAAAACTATATACTGAATAGAATAATATTATGTGCGCTCGGGTAGCACGATAGAACTTAGTTCGGTATTAAAGATAAGAGTCTATATTGTAGGGGCGAATGGCATTCGTCCTTAGAGGGTTTTGGTTGTGACGATATGGTTTATCAATCTGAAAAGTCTTGTAAAACTGGAGCGATCGCTTCTTTCAAAATATCCTAAATTCTTAAAATTTCAGTTCATTTTCCCCAAGAAAATATTCTTGAATAATGTAAGTAATTACTGGACAAAAAGGGATGTACTTACCTTGATTATCCAATTTATCAAAACTATCTAGTAATTCCTTTATTTCTGATTTTTCAAGATTTTCTACAACTTCTAATATACCATCAATTGCTGCTTTACGCATTGCATTCAACTTATCAATATCTAATCCTAATTTATCAATTGTTTTCAGAGCAATTTCTTTTTCTTTTTTATCTAAAACATTAGTGGGTAAAATTTCTCCAGAACCAGTATAGCGAAAAAAATCACCACAGTTAGGTTCTAAAGGGGAAACCATCAACTTTTCTTCATACCAATCTGCTTTTTTGACACCACAATGGGGAGGTTCTTTCTTTTCTCTTTCACGTTGGCACGATGCTAATAAATTATTATAATTTAGCTGATCTGCAGGAAAAATGCTACGGGGTTTGAGGTGTTCTATATGACTATTTTTCTTATCAATTTCCATGCCACAGTAACAACAAATATAACCTTGTTCCTCAAGTAATTTTTGATGAATATTAGTTTTTTCTTTGCTCCTTAAATCATTATAGGTAGGTTGCCAATCTTCATTAGCAGACGCTTTAAATTTTGCTAAATCTTCAGGTTCATTACCCTTTTTTATATACTTCACTTTTTCAAAATCTCCCGCCGACGCATCAATATATCTGCTCTGACAAATTCTGGTTCATCAGTACCTATTTCTTCTTCAATTTCTAGCCGTAGTTGTCTAGCTGAATCAAGATTTCCACTATCTATTAATCGAAATAATTCCATCAATTTTTCTTTGATTTGTTGTGGACGTTCAGGAACTTTCATTAAATCTTCTAAAATACGATTACTATCTCTACCAAAGGAACTAGAAGGATGTTTAAGAATGACATTATCATCTATTTTTTCCAAAATATAAACGCTATTCGGTTTAATTTGACTGACAACTTGTGGAGAGTGAGTAGTAATAATAAATTGACAATTAGGAAATGTTTCTGTAAGTTTAGGAATTACTTGACGCTGCCAAGCAGGATGTAAATGTTGTTCAATTTCATCTATTAATACCACACTACTTGCTGTTAAAGGATCGCCTAAACTTGGATTAGCTATTGCTAAACGTCTTGCTAAGTCACCTACTAATGCTAATAAGCTTTTTTCTCCATCAGATAGTTGTTGAATATCAAGTTCTTGGTCTTGTTTTTTGATTGTCATTCTTGGGTAAGGTTTGCGACGGACTCTAATATCCTTAAAATCATTTTTTCCTAATATAGAATAGATAGCTTTTCTGACTGCTTCAAGTTGGCGATCGCGATATTTTATATCATCTCGAAGTTCTTCATTTTCGGTTTCTTCTATTACTCTAAACCATTTGAAAAAGCTATCAAAATTAATTTGTATTCCATCAAGTGCTTGTTCATAACCATCAACTTGTTTGAAAGAGTAGTCTTCAACTTCAATTTCTAAAGGTACACTAAGTACAGAACGATTAACAGGATAGTAAACAATTAGAGGAATATCAAGTTGAGAATTATTTTTCAATTTAGTACGAATATCATCTACTATTGATGGTGATTTTATAGATATTCCCCAACCTCCACCGTTGTTTTGAGCTAAACCTATTTGATTTTCTAAACCATCAATTGAAAAGATAATTTCACAGTCAGTTGTTTCATATCCATTTTTAATATCCTCTTCGCTAAAACGTCTTCCTTTTGATTTATCTATAAAATCATCTAAAGCTAAATCCTGTATTGTCCTTTTTGGTTCATACTGAATTCTAGATAAAAGCCAAGAAAAGAGAATTGCTATACAATCTAAAATACTAGATTTCCCTACTCCATTAATTCCAATAAATACAGTAGGTTCTGTAGTAACAAAATCAATAGTTAAATTCTTTATTCCTCTAAAACAATTAATTTCTAAACGTTTAATTTTCATCAGTTATAAAATAGAAGTTTTCATATAGTCATCATATAAAATTCAGATAATTAGTATATCCAAGTCATTGCGACGGTCACTCCGTGGAAGGAAGCAATCTCCTAAAACCTTGAGATTTTTTCCTATCGTCGCAATGACGAATCGCACACCAGATTCTATATCAGAAATAATTCGTGAAAAAAAAATTGTAGGCATTCAGTCCCCAAACCCAAATGAGATTTGAAAACCAAACTCCTACAAGCAAATACTATAACATAACTCCAGTAGGGCGTATTAATGAAATGTAATGCACTGCCTATCCTTAATATTTCGCTCAGTTACGCTCCGCTAACTACTGGACTTCTCCCCCCTTTCAAAGGTGGGTAGGGGGGGATCTTCTACCCTCTGATAATAAAGTCCTCAACTTCAAGCAATGCTCCATTACTCAAAGTGGCAAACTGAGCGCCATCACCAAAACCACCAGCACTACCATTAGTATTGTAGAATAAAGCACCATTATTAGAGTTGTAAACAATAACTGCTTCAGAAGTTGCAGCAGCATTATTACTGGTAACAGTGGCAAATTCTGTTGCGATACTGTTAATGGCAGTAAATGTTGTTTGACTCAGGAGAATTTTATCTTGACCAACAACAAAATCAGTAATTTCATCCACACCAATATCATCAGCATCAAATTCCTGATTTGTGGCAAAGATAAAACGGTCAATACTAGCACCACCAGTCATGGTGTCATCTCCACTTCCACCATTGAGGCGATCGCGACCTTGACCGCCATTCATTTCATCGTCGCCATCCCCACCAAAGAGAAAGTCAAAACCAAGACGACCTTCTAAAACATCATCGTCATCTTGACCATAAAGGAAGTCATCGCCACGACTGCCAATAATTAAGTCGTCACCACCACTACCAACGAGAGTGTCATTTCCTGTTAAACCAGCGATCGTATCATCTCCAAAGCTACCGTTGAGACGTTCATCTTCTGTATTACCAGGAATTTCTTGGTCAACTGGATCGACAATAGTGACTTGAGCAACTTGGTTTTCTACATCAACTACATAGTCTTCTGTTTCTATCAACTCAATAGTTGTGGTTTCTTCCCCTTCCGACTCCTCATCCGGAATAGTTGTCCAGGTAACAGTTGCTGTAGTTGCTCCTTCCTCAATGGTAATAGCGGAACGTGCGAGTTCATCCCCTACTGCATCGAGTTCTTCTAGGTCAGAAGCATTGGTTAACTCAGGAGGAAATTCGATATCGCCAAACGCATCATCAGTATCTGTTTCTGACCAAATCACCCGTAAACCTCCCTCTGGAGCAGCTTCACTTAAATTGAAAGTTAGGGTGTATTGACCTGCATTTTCACTAACAGTTTCGGGTTCAACATCAATACCTACTATTATTGGTTCAATGGTTTCAGTGGGGTTAACTACAAATTCACTTACTATCTGTAGTGGACGGTTAATAATATCTTCTGGGTTTGCTAATAACTCTTCCTCTGTGTAGGGTTCCACACCATAAGTGACAACGCGCAATTGTTGAGTTTCAGGGTCAATTTCAAATTCCGTCCAACCCAAGGTATGAGTAGCAATGTAGTCACCCTGAACAAGAGTCGCATCAATTTGACCGTCTGCTATTTCTAAATTATCGTTCAAACCAATAGGATCGTAACCAAGAGGAGAGATAGCACTATTGATGAGTTGTTTGAGAAAATCATCTCTGTCATTAACCTCACTGTCACCATCGCTTGCAACTGGCAAACTGTTGTATAAAGCTAGTTGTTCAGGAGTCAAGAGGTCGAATTCAACACCTAATTCAATCACATTAGGACCGAAGGGAAGGTCAAAAGCAACGGAACCCGTAGTAACTTCAAAAGCATTTAGAGGAATTTGTTCCCCACCAAATTCTTCTTGATAAGTTATGTTGTTAACGATAGTACCTTGAATATCTGCTGCCACGAATACCACGTTATCAATGTTATTCTCATCAATAAATTGGAGAATTTCTGTCCGTTCCGCAGCATAACCTTCAAAACGATCGCTTCCTACTGCAGTTCCAAAATTTTGCATGGGTTCGGGTGCCATGACAAATTTCCAGGTAATGCCATCATTTTCTGCCTGGAGTAAGTCGTTTTTCAGGTCTTCTAGTTGTGCTTCTCCTAACATTGTCCGACTGGGGTCAAAAGAAGCTGCCAGGAATGCTGCTATTTCTTCTTGAGTCGCTCCAGGAGTTGGTAATTCTTGGTCTTGGAAGGAATGACCATCTAAAACAAAGGTGGCAGCATCATTGCCGTAAGTATTGAAACGATATAATTGTCGTTCTCCTGCGGTACGGTTTTCTCCTGTATCTCCATAGAATTCATCTCGCAAAGGATTAAATTCTTGGAACGCTTGTAAACCATTTTCATAGAGTTCGGTATCGTTAGTTAACCCTGTTGTTTCTGGAAAACGGGGGTCAGTATTTGCAGGAACACCACCGGAGAATTCGTCTATAACTTCACGGTCGTCTATTGTGGCCAAAATTGATGTGGTGGCACGGAGGTCTGCCCAAGTATTTTCGCCGAAGCGATCGCTATATACTTCCTGATGTTTGGCTCGAAATTCTGCTATTGTTTCTGCTTGTGGTTTTGGTACTGCTGGAGAGGGAGTATCAGCAGAAATTATATCGCCGTGTAAAACGAAGAAGTCTAAGTCTGCTTCATCAGCATTACTAATAGCTGGATAGGGAGCAAGTTCGCCTCGCCAGTTTCCGGAAACTCCAAATTTTAAACCGTTTTGCTCTCCTAATTCGGCAGAGGTTTCAAATTCTCCTATTTCTGTTGAACCTGCTGCGTCGGTGACTCGATAATAATATTCGGTGCCGGGGTTTAATTCTTCAATTTCGACTTTTGCTGGAGCATTTGTTACTTCTGTACTAACTGTCTGAATAATGTTAGTAAAGTCGGAGTTTGTAGCAACTTCAAATGTTATTTCTCCAGGGGTGTTACTATTTGCCCATAACACTGTTGAAGTCTGAGTAGTGTCGCCACTGGCAATGCCATTAATTAGGCTGTCTGATATTTGCCGAGGATTATAACTCAAACGGTCAATTTCTAGAGGTTCTTCAAAAGCATTAGCAACATTTTCCCAAGGGATAAATTTAAAGTTAGTATTGAAGTTTTGAATTTCTCCATCTTCTGGATCTTGTAGAACTGCTTCTGGTTCATTTGCGCCGTCTTGAACTACCAATAAACCGTTCGGATAATTGTTACCTAAAGGCAAGTTAATAACATCTGCACCATCAGATTCTTCTGCTCCATCAATATTGGCAAAATCTCCTACAAAGAAGTTACCAATATATTCATTATTGCCTTCCCGTTCATAAACAGCAAAAGTATTATCTCCCTGACTAGAAGCTAATAAATAACCATTACCATTCTCAGCATAATAAATAGTTAAACCTTCTACATCCGCTTGAATATTCTCACCAACTTCATCCACTAAAATTTCTTCATTACTACCATCAACTTCTGCTTCAAATTTCCAAATTCCGAAGTTTTCTTGACCAACATAAAGAAATCCTAATTCTTGGTCTACTACCATTCCTTCGACTTGAGCACCATCCAATTCTTCACCTTCTGGAATAGGTACATCTAGACGACGAACTTCTGTGGCACTTACCGTTCCATCTTCGTTACTTGTTAACTCTAATTGAGCAATTTGGTCGCCATCTCGCTGACTAACAAAAGCGTAAGTTTCCCCAGTGTTAGGATTAGTATAAGTTGCTAAACCATAAGCAGTTTGTTCCCCATCATCTACACCAAAAATTGAAACTTCAGGGTCGCTAAGATTAGCAGCAGTAATGTTAGTAAGTTGACGAGTTTGAGGGTCAATACTCCAAATTGCTAAAGTATCATTTGCCCGGTCAGTTGCTACTGCTAAATCTACTGTTTCTTCTCCTATTTGGAAGTTATAAACAATATCGACATTGTTATAACGAACATCCCCAGGAGTATCAGGATAAATTTCTTGTAAAACTTCACCGTTTAAGTCATAAACTTCTAAACCAGCATCTTTTAATGTACTAATAACTAAACTTTGGCTTGGGTTATTAGGATGTAGATAAATTGCTGGGTCATCTGAATCAATACCTGTTTCAATTCTGTTCGTGTCTGGAGTTTCAACAGTAGGATAAACAACAGGAATACTATCAATATCTAGGGAGAAACCTAAAAATTGAGTAATTTGATTTCCAGCATTAAAATTATTATCACTAACTACCACCAAAGACTGAGACCCATCAGGCAAAACAGGTCCGAATGTCATCCCTTCATCATTATCTAAACGAATGCCTAATTCTCCGAAATCTAGTAATAGTCGTTTTTCAGCTATAGCATCAACATCAAATAACTCTCCATCAGGGTCATCAGGATTAATTAAACTGTCAAAATTTTGGATATTTGTTGTATTTTGTAACTGGACTTCATAGAGGCGAATATTATTACCAACCCCCACAGTAAAAGACCTTTCTAAAGCTAATAAAGTATCGCTATTATCAAGGGCAAGTAATTCAACTAAGCCATTATCAGCAAAACCATCTTCTGGGTCTGGAGCAACAGGAATAGGGTCAACAAAATAGAGAAATTCTTTAATAGCTTCCCCAGTTTCTAAATCGTATTTAATAATCCGAGAAGTACTCTCATTTTCCAGAGTAGGACGTTCACCATCTTGTACTAAAGCACTTTCTGTTGCTGTGTAGAGATAACGTCGGTCAGGAGTAATTGTTAAACTCTCAAACGCCTGATTATTTCTGATGCCTTGAGTGCCATCTTCATTAGGTAAAAATTTATCTGGAATTGTCAACTCATTTAATTGTTCTCCTCCTAAAGAAAATTGATTAACAAATGGGTCGATACCCTCATTAACATTTCCTTCCGAAGAGATGAATAAATTCTCACCATTAAAAGCAATTCCTTCCGGGTCAACACCATTTTCGGGAAATGGTACTCCATCATTATTTAATAGAGTAGTAAAATCTGTAAATTCAACATCTCCATCATCAAGAGTACCATCACTCCAATCAATATCAACAGTATAAAAACGGGCATCATTATTCTGACTCCGGTCATCAGAAATAGCATAATAAATTCCCAAACCTTTATCATAACTAATACCAGAAATACCACCTACTTCTGTACCTTGAAAATCCAACCCAGTCTCAAATTCTACCCCCCCAATAAACTCAATATTTGTGACAGTTTTACGATTTTCATTAGTAACATCTGCCCAAACTAAACGATGGTCTGAACTAGGAAAAGGAAAATCTCCTACTAAGTCAAATAAAGGGTTATTTTCCTCCGGCCAAAAAACAGCAGCATCAACTATTTCTTGATTTTCTGAAGGCAAAACATAATCAACTCGTAAATTTCCAGCAGAACCTTCCGCATCATTAAAATCTGCCGTATCAAAAGCAGGGTTGCCTCCATGATTTGCACTTTCTCCTCCTTGACGGTTTGTAGCATCAACTCCCCCATTACTACCAGGAGTTACTGAAGTATTAACCAGAGGATTCCCTAATAATTGATTAATAGCATTATTGAAACTATCTCCATCAACTGGGTCAGCATTTTTGTCTCCCATAATCACAAAAGAATTACCAGGATTCAAACCTCCAAAATTACCTTCGTCATCATAAATATAATTACCCTCTCCAGGAGTAACATAATCTGCCCAAAACCGAATTTCATCATGATTTCTTCTACCATTTCTATCTTCCTCCCCATCAAAAACTGGCGGAGTAGGATGACTAACTAAAACATGAACTATTTCCCCATTCACATTTATTGGCACATCCCAATGACTTTTAGAAGAAAGACGAAATACTTCTAATTCTTCCTCCGAATACCAATCATTAGGTTGGGGTGTATCAAGATTATCTGGTAATAATGCTCCTGGCATATCTTGCCAAAGAAAGTTTTGAAAAGTTCTTACTTCCTCTTCAACAATAGGATATTTTGAATATAAAACCATTCCGAATTGACCGGGAAAATTACCAAAACCAAAAGCATCATTCCCATAACCATTTTCACCAGCTGTCGTGACTATTTCCTCATTATTATCTAGGTCAAAACCAGAAGCAATACCTGTATTAGAAGGAGCAAAATATACGAAGGGATATTCTACAGGGTCTACTCCATTTTGACTTATTCCTAAATAGTTTTCTTGAAATAATTCGGCTGCTTCCCCTTCTGAGTCAAAGTCAACTTCATTAACTAATAAAACATCAGGATTGACTCTTTGAATAATTTCTGCTACTGTCTGTGCTTGTTGGTCTTGTTGTGTAGAAAGGTCTGCGACTAATTGACCTTCTTCGTTGCGGTTTAGAGATGCGTTGAAGGTGGCAAAGCGGATTGGATTTGGCATAAACTAGAAACCCTTGAAATTAATTATAGTCATAACCGTAATGGGATTTTATAGGTTCTAATTTAAGTTATGTTTATGTTTAGGTTAAATTTGGTTTATTGGTACAGTTTCAAAAGATTCAAATCTAAATAGTTGACTGTATTTTTTATTGTAGTTATTCAATTATAAATCTCCAGAAAAGAGGGAATAGGCAATAGGAAATAGGGAATAGGGGGTAAGCATTTCCTGGGGAATGCTGCGCAAACAGCTATTAGCTGTCAGCGGTCAGCTTTTTAATGAATGAAGTAAAAATTCGTTTAACTTATACTACATTTTCCACCCATAAATTGAAGCACAAGAAAGACTTGTTTTGAGTTTTTAACCCATACAATTTAAGCTAAATATTTGGGTTAAAGTTTAATTTGATATAGCAATTCCTATACTGGTAAGGTATAAAATTAGTTTTTCCTCCTGACTCCTGACTCCTCCTATAAGTATTCAACCGGACATGATATTACTTTTAGCTTTTCCTTAAACTCCCTCGTCATCATTCACACAGAAATTATCAATTATTTCCCCCTACTGCCTACTCCCTAGTCCCTCTTTTGTGCGCAATATCGTTAATTTATCTAAATACTGGCTCTTGACATTATCTCAATTAAAGGATATGTTCGAGTTAATTTGGTTTTAGTAGCCTAAATTTTTGCCATAATTTATTCTTTAATAATGAGGAATTCTATTCAAGAAAATGAATCCAACAATAGAACTTTTTTGCTTTCAAGGTAGTCTTTTTGCTTGGCGAGTACAACTGGCCTTAGCAATTCATAATGTTGATTATGTCTCTCATTATTTAGACCCATCAATAGGAGAACATAAACAGCCCAATTATCTAGCTTTAAATCCTCGTGGTAAAGTGCCATTACTAAAACATGGGGAATTGTTTGTGCGTGAATCTATAGCAATTTTAGTGTATTTAGATTCTCTCTATCCTGAGTGGCAACTTTTTGGTAATACTAGCCAAGAAAAAGCAATAATTTGGCAACAAGTCTGTGAAGTTGAAAATGTAATTGTGCCCTGTGTACTTCAGCTTATTCCTCCAATTTTCTTTGGAGGTTTAGCAGAGAAAGAGAAGGAAGTTATTGAAAATTTCCAGAAATTAAAAGAAGAATTTACCATACTCAATGACGATGTTTTAGCAGATAAAAATTGGTTGGCAGGTGATCGATTATCTGCTGCGGATATTGCTATTTATCCTATTTTTAAATTTGTCGAAAAATTAGCAGCTCAGGAAGATGTAAGTAAATTAAACATAGACATCTTACCTATAGAAAAAAAATATCCAAAATTAGGAGATTTGCTACAAAAGATTGATGAAATGCCTAATGTTGATAGTCTTTATCCTCCTGACTGGCGTTAAACATAGTTGATTAAATAGTTATCCCCGCAAAAGAGGGAGTAGCACAAATTGAGCCTAATTCCAATCTTGCAAAGCAACTAAAAAATGCTGAAAAAACTGAATATCCCAGCATCTATGCCAGTAATGGAATTTGGTTTGATGCAGTGAAAAGTTTCGCTGAATTACGTTTTGCTAAACCGGATAATTTAGAGTTATAAAATGAGTGGAAAGAATTATTAGAATCAGCAGGATTAAATTAAAATAATTTAGCAGAAATGCCATTATTAGGAGAGTAGATTTAGGTATAGTAGTGGGAGCATCTTGCTCCCGTACTAATTCCTAGATGGTGCGTTACCAAATTATTAATTATTAATTATTAATTATTAAATAATTCGCGCCTTGAAGCCTCCCCTTTTAAGGGGAAAAAGCGGTCGTTTGCGGAGCAGTCCGTTAGGATGGGATGGCGAGGTCTCCTCGCTGTCCTCCAATCGACCAAGAGAAAAGAAATAATATCTCCTGATATTCAATTCCGTAACGGTTTTAACCAGAGGTAATTATCAATTATCAATTATCCATTATCCATTAATGAAGAGGGATTGCTAAATTTCTGTCACAGTCTAAATTTAAGCCGTCTAATACACCCTAACAAATTTTGCTGATAGCTGACTGCTGACTGCTTCAATTAAAACCCATTCCCAATTAAAATAAAAGGTGCCCAATAATAAGGATTATTATACTCACTATTAATCATATTAATTTGTGCTTTTCTTAGGGACTCTACCTTACTCATTCCTTTATTCAAAGCTGCATAAAAATAATTCATAAATTCATGAGTAGCTTGGTCGTCAACTAACCATAAAGTTGCTAATGTTGCTGTTGCACCAGCTTCTTGCACTCGATAACCAAAACCGAGTATTTCTTGACCATTTCCTATATCTTTTCCCAGAGCAGTTTGACAAGCACTTAAAACCACTAATTCTACATCCTTTAAATTTCAATTTTTCACATCTCCTAATGTGGCGCGATCGCCATCTCCAAATAATATAAAAGATTCTTCTGGATGACCATTGACAAAGGCAGAATGAGTGGCAAAATGTACAATATTATAGCTATCCATGTTTAATTCCATAGCTTCTTTAGTAAAGTAATTTCCTAATAATTTATTGGTTTCAGGAAATATCTGCTCTATATTCTCTACTTCTACTCCCGCAAATGGTAATCCTTCAAATTCATATCTTCGTCTACCTACCTGAAATTGATAACTACCTTCAGTTAAAGCACCTACAAAAATGACTGGTTGAAAATTTTCACTAGGTTCTAAATCCATTAAACTTGCAGCAGTAATATTATTAATTTAAAACCTTTATACTAGCCATTTTCTACCATCATATAAAGCTGCTAAAGGAATATAACGTAATTGCCCATCTGGTGCATAAATAATAGTTTTAGCTTTAGTAAGTCTTAGTTCTTTCTCTAGAGGTTTAATCAACCAATTGTAGAGTTTAAATCCTGCCAGCATAACTCTTTTGTCCGATTGATTATTATTTTCTTTGGATAATGATTGAGAATTATTTCTATTGATTAATCTCACTCTTAATTCAAAGATAGCTTGATTAAATTCTTCTCGTTTTACCGACACAGTACGATGTACAGGGGGAGAATTTGAACTTACTAATATTAATTCTAGTCGGTCTTCTAAAACTAATGGATATAATACTACTGTATTTTTCTTTTGATGTTCTTTTAGTTCAAATTGTAAGGAAAATACTATATCTGAACTTAGTTTTTGCTCTTCAGCATTTTCTTCTAATTCTGATACGATAAATTTCACTTCTTTACTATCAAAAAATTCAATAATTTCTAGTAATTTTTTCTCTAGTTGATTTTGGTTTTTAGTATCACTTGCTGCTTCTATGAGCTGACTATATTTTTTCCAAAATAGTTCTTCTGATTCTAGGAATGGCAATTCACTATATTTATGGTTGTCAATCTGTAAACTGCCCATATGCTCAAATATTTCTTGGACTTTGATTAAATCTATAATTTGATGTGCTTCGAGCGCGCGTTTTTTTTGTAGCAATAATTCAGCTAAAGTGCGATATGTTTCACCAACACTTTCTACATCAGTCTCTTGCTGTTCTGCTGGTAAAACTTTTAAATTTTTCCTAATACTTTCTGTAATATTAATTGATTGTTTATAGAAGATTATTGCTAATTCAGTCTGATTTTTTGTTTCTAATAATTTACCTAGATTAGCAAGATGAATTCTCTCTCTTTCTTTGTTATCAAGCTGTCTATCTATAATTAAACTATGAGTAAAAAAATTTAGGGACTCCCGATACTTATTTGACTCTTGATGAACTCTACCAATATTATGAAGAGTAAGTGCTTTACCTTTTTTGTCGCCTTCTTCTTCTTGAATAGCTAATGCTTGTTGATGGTATTCTAATGCTTGAGAATATTCCTCTTGCTCTCGATAAATTGTACCTATATGATTGAGGGTTTTAGCTATACCAAGATTGTCTTTATTTTCTTGATAAATTTCTAAAGCTTGTCGAGCATATTCTAAGGCTTGAGAATATTTTTTTAAGTGACGATAAATTGCTCCAATCTTACTGAATATCTTGCTTTTTTCTGGAGGATTTTTCTTTAAAGCTTGTTTATAAAAATCAATAGCCTGCTCATACAAACCTAACTGGGAATACACCAGGCTAATCTTATTTAAAATAGCAATAATATTTTCACTATCCCTATTTTTCTGAGCATTATTGAAAGCTTTTTGATAAAATTCTAAGGCTTTGAAATATTTACCTTGAGCATCATAAACAACAGCAATTTTATTCAAAGTACGAATAATCTCTAAGCGGTCGCCTTCTGGAGTTAATTTTTCTAATTTTTCTTGTAATTTTTCCAAACTTTCATCAGGTTTATCGTTGTTAAATTCTGATATAACTTGCTTTTCTTGTTGCTGTATTTCAATTTTTTGATTGTTCTGCAAAATAGGACTAACAGAATTTGTCTTAACTTGTGCTTGTGCTTTTGAATTTAGATTAAAATTTTTCTCGACTGGTATAGATGGAATAATAATTAATAAACATACAGTAGATGTAATTAATCTGAAATATTTCCAATTTATCATTTTTTCAACTATATTTTTTATGTGTGTTATATATAACTAGGGTTTGCGCTTCACTAGTCTTATGGGTGAGGGTAGGAGAGAGGAGAGAGGAGACAGGAGACAGGAGAAATAGGAACTTACAAATATAGCAGGGAATAGGGAACAGTTAGAAAAACATTTCCTAGTCTAAGATCCATCATCCGCATAAGTCAAACACCAATTCTTTGTTAGTTATATCTTCAAAACTATTACCTCTAATGTTTTCAAGTTTCGTAGCTGTACTCAGCTTAATGCGTAGTGCTAGATATTGTCTCTATATATAATACCAATTTTATAAATGTTTGCTACAAATAGTTAGGGTACTTCTTAGGAGTCAGGAGTCAGGAGTCAGGAGTCAGAATGAATAGATTTAATACCAGTTTTTAGGTCATAAATTCTCTTTTTTGTCAAAGGGGCATTTCCTGTAAAATTTTTTTATTGCACTTATTATTCGTAACATTCTTTTTTCACGCTTGGTATAATATACAGATAAATTATTTAGAAACATGAGAAATTGGGATAAATAAATTCAGTCATAAATTTTGATTTTTATCAACACAAATAGCTGATAGCTGACTGCTGACTGCTGAATGCTTCAATTAAAAACCATTACCAATTAAAATAAATGGTGCCCAATAATAGGGATGATTAAACTCACTATTAATCATTGCAATTTGTGTCTTTTGTACAGCTCGAGCCTTATTTTTCCCACTCTTTAAAGCTGTATAAAAATCATTCATAAATTCAGAAGTACCCTGGTCATCCACTTGCCATAAAGTTGCTAAACTTGCTGCTGCACCCGCAACTTGCATTTGATAACCAAAACCTAGAATTTCTGAACCATCTCCTAACAGTTTTCCTTTACCAGTTTCACAAGCGCTCAAAACCACTAATTCTACACCATATAAATTCCACTTTTCTACTTCTCGTAAGCTAGCGAGTTCTCCATCTCCATATAATATAAAAGAGTCTTCTGGACTGCCATTAACAAAAGCAGAATGAGTAGCAAAATGTATTAAACTATGACTACCCATCCTTAATTCCATAAATTGTTTAGTAAAATCATCTCCTAATAATTTCTTGGTTTGAGGAAACATACTAGCTAGCTTTTCTACCTCTACTTTAGCAAAAGGCAAACCTTCAAACTCAAACTTTCTTTTGCCAATTGCAAAGCTATAATTTCCTTCAGTTAAAGCACCTGCCAAAATTCGGATATTTCTATTTCTCCTTGGACTTAAATCCATAATACTTGCAGCAGTAATATTATTAATTTTAAACCTCTCTGCCAGCCATTTTTCTCCATCATATAAAGCTGCTAAAGGAATATAACGGAGCTTCCCATCTGGTGCATAAATAATAGTTTTAACTTTATTAGTTTTTAGGTCATTTTCTATTGGCTTAATTAACCAGTTATAAAGTTTTAATCCAGCTTTCGCAACTCTAGAATCAAAAATATTATCAACTTTTCGTCTATCAATTAATCCTACCCTAAATGTAAAAAGCACTCGTTCAAATTCTTCCTGATTAACTAACACAGTACGATGAACTGGGGCAGAATTAGCAGTAACTAAGATTAATTCTAGGCGGTCTTCTAAAATTAAAGGATATAAAACTACTGTATTTTCTTTTTTATGTTTCTTTAGTTCATACTGTAACAAAACCAACATCTCAGGACTAAGTCTTTGACTCTTAGCTTTCTTCTTTATTTCTGAGCTAATTTCTGTTATTTCCTCACTACGAATAAAATCGTGAATAGCAACTAACTTTTCTAATGAAATATTCTGATTTTGCTCCTCAGTTGTGCCTATGTTATCTAAGAAATTAGTATATTTTTCTATAAAAATATTTTCCAGTTTTAGCATAATAACTTCATTGGATTTATCATCAGCTTTGATGCCTCCCATATACTCAAATACTTCTTGCACTTTCAAAAAATCGAGAATTTGATGTGATTCTATGGCTCGTTTTTGCTCAAGCAATAAATTAGCTAAATCCCGATAGACTTCAGTAAAAGTACCGTCTAAATAATCCCTTTGTTCCTCTACTGGCAAAACCTGTAAATCTTTGCGGATTTTTTCTGTAATATTAATTGATTGTTTATAAAATATTACTGCCAATTCTGGTTGATTATTTTTTGCTAATAATTTTCCAATATCAGCAAGGGCAATTCTTTCTCGATTTTGGTTTTCAAGTTGTCGAGCAAGAATTAAAGTATGAGTCAAAAATTCTAGAGATTCAGAATACTTACCGGACTCTCGATACACTATACCAATATTATGAACAGAAGCAGATTTACCTTCCCGATCGCCTAACTCTTCCCAAATAATTAACGCTTGTTGATGATATTCTAATGCTTGGGAATATTTTTCCTGTTCTCGATAAATTATACCTATATTATCTATAGTTATTGCTATATTCAAACGGTCTTGATTTTCTTCATAAATTTCTAAAGCTTGTCTATAAAACTTTAAAGCCTTAGAAAACTCTTCTAAGTGACGATAAATTGCTCCAATATATGTGAAAAACTTGGCTTTGTTTGGGGGATTATTCTGTAAAATTTTCTGATAAAAATCTATAGCTTGCTTATAGCGACCTAACCTTGAATTAACCAAACCAAGATTACTTAAAATTGCAGTAAGATTGACATTATCTTTTTCCCTTTTAGCCATTTCTAAAGCTTCTTCATAAAACTCTATAGCTTTTGGATATCTACCTTGGCGATCGTAGATAACACCTATTTTATTTAAAGTGCTACTAATAGCAGTAGTGTCGCGCAGTTGCCTACGCATTTTCAGTGCTTTATTTAATGATGCTAATGCTTGGGGATATTGACTGAGCTGAGAATAAACTGTACCAATATTATCTAGGATGGCAGCAACTTGCTCTATATCGTCTAACTGTTGACGAATTTCCAAAGCTTGCTGATAATGCTCTAAAGCTTTCTGATACTGCTGTAGTTGCCCATCGATGCTGGCCATATTGTAGAGGGTGCTGCTGATATTTAGGCGATCGCCCTGTTGAGTATGAATATCTAGGAGTTGCTGCAAAGTTTCTAAGGCAGTTTCTAATTCCCCATTTTCAAGTTGTTGTTTAGCTTTCTCATCCAGTTGTTGTGCTTGAGTTTGTAGGTTTTCTTGGGTAAGGCGATCGCTATATTTTTTAGTCTCTTGTGCAACTGCTTTTGAATATATCTGCACTTTCTCTATTTTCTCTGTGACTAGAGATGGAGGCAAAATCAAGAAAAATACAGTACTGATAATTAATCTCAAATATTTCCAATTTGTCATTTTCTAATTCATAAAATTTTGCTACATTGAATTTTTTGAGTAGATGCTAGGTTTTAAGTGAGGTAAACTTTTATCTGTTTTAGACCTCTCCGAAAAAGATATAGACTTTTTGCGCATAGTAGGCAACAGGCAACAGGGAAGAGATTTTTAGGAAAAAGGTACGAAAGCAGAAAAGGTAACCCATCTTTTACTTCCTCTTTTTCTCAAACTATAATTCCAATGCGCAAATATGTAACACCCTCCAAACTCCCCACATTCCCCTCCCAGGAGGGGTTAGGGGTGGGTTACCACACTCTCCAAACTTCCCCACACCCCTTCCAATGCGCAAATATGCAACGCCATGGTATGTTCCTCATAAACCCAACTTCTTGAGTAGGTTGAAACTGCACTTATGTTGCTTTTTGCCTTTTATCCCACATTCCGCACTTCAATTTGTAACATAAAAATTAGTATAAAATCCGTAGCTTGCTTAGGTATTTATACTATATAAATTATCTTCATTTACCTCGATCAGGAGTCAAATTCTCAGTTAAATATTAAGTATAAATACTTGCTCTTATGATTACTCAATCACGGTAGCTATGATTTTATTCTAAAATTCTGTCTCCTGTCTCCTGACTCCTGACTCCTGATTCGATACTACATTTTGTGGTGCGGAATGTGGGTTTTATACCATGTCCGGATAAGAGCGTGATAGAACTCCGTTCCGCTTACGCGACCAAAAAAATTTCTCCTTTTCTTCCTCCTCCTCTTCCTTCTTTATTCCCTCCTGACTTATGACTCCTTAATCTTGACTTATGACTTATATTGAGACCTAAAATCAAAAAAGCCTGATAAATTTTAAGATTTACCAGACTTTCTTTTATATTATTTATTTTTATGGCGGGAGGCGGATTTGAACCACCGACCTTCGGGTTATGCTTACTACTACAGCTTTCACTGCCTTAACTCTGAAACTATCAGAATTAGTTTGTAGTCTGGACTGTCCCTTTACCCTCAGCTTCTATCAAACTAGAACTGCTAGGGTACTTGCCAACCAGTCTCTACACCTTCTCCTTTCATTCGGAGCTTGGCTCGGGATTACCCCGCTAACGGTTTCCCCGAATTTGACAAGTAATCACATACAAATTTCTTTGTATGCCGCCCCTTACAAGGTACAAGTTCAAGCTTGGTGACTAGCGGTGTCATTTATGCCTGTTTTGTTTGTCTTACCTTATAACTTGAGCCCGACGAGCTACCAGACTGCTCTATCCCGCGTCGTCTTTTATTAGTATAACCATAACCTCATCAAAATTGCAACCCCTTACTCAAAATATTTTCCAAATTTTTTTTCAGAGCTGTCCAATTATATCAAATCCGCTTTAATACTTATCATATAGTTGGGGGAGTAGGGGAGTAGGGGAGATTGAAGGGTTGAAGCATAGTTATAAACATATAGTATATAACCGGATTCTATATTACCGAATAATTAAAGCTTAAAGCCTCTCCTTTAAAGGAGAAACAGCGGTCGTTTGCGGAGCAGTCCGTTAGGATGGGATGGCGCAGGTTTCCTGCGCCATATCCAATCGACCAAGAGAAGAAAAAATTTTCATTATTAGTCAATCCTCTTCATTTTCAAGGAGAGGTAATTATTAAGGCGTTGCTGAATACTGGGATGATTTTGGCGCTCCACGGAGACACGGACACAGGGAGACACAGGGATTATGGTTTGTGCTCTGGTGACAAAATCATCCCGCAATTATGCAATGCCATTATTAATTATTAATTATTAATTGTTGAACTATACCATACACATTTCTCCGATTACTTCCAAACGCTTGACATTGGTGAGAGACATATAGTTTTCCGCTAGAGTCTCAGCAATAGTTGGACTTATCCAACCCATCTGAGTTAACAAGTGAATAGCCACTGCATATTTCGCTCGTTTAGCACCATCATTAACTTTAATGGCCAAACCCATCCCTTCACCTACCCGGCCAATACATTGCACTCCCTCAGCCCCAGACTTACTAACAAGTTCTCCTGCCGTCAAGCGCATCAACTCTGTATCAAAACTTCCCTCTCCCCCAACCATTTCTGGATGATAGGTCATCGCCCTGACAATTCGTTCTAGGTCCAAACTATCACCTGAAGCCAGTTTGGCGTATAAAGTTGCCATTTGACTCAGTTGCAGGAGATAAGTTGGAGCACCACAGTCATCACGAGCGCCAATAAATTCTGCTGCGGGCATTGCCAGTAACTCAGCTACTTTGCTAATAATCAACTGTTGAACTGGATGCTTCATTTGCAGGTAAGACTCCATCGGCCAATTTCTTTGCTGACAAACAGCCAGCATACCTGCGTGCTTACCAGAACAGTTATATTGCAAAGGACTATTTTTATTGGCAGGAGTTGGACATTGGAGCTTTGATGGGTCAATATCACAACGCCATAAAACGTTAAATACCTGTCTTGCTTGCTCTATTGTACCTTGATGGGAACTACAGATAATGGCCAAGTCTAAGTCAGTTAAGTCATAACGTTCTAGAGTGCCTGTAGTAGTAACTGCTAAAGCTTGAAATGGTTTGAGAGCTGAACGGACAAATGTGGCAGTATCTGCACCTCCGGCCACGGACAAAACTCGACCTCTATGGTCGCACACAGTGGCCTGAACTTGGTGAATTGATTCAAGGATACCTTCTCGGAGTAGTCTGACTTCTAGTTGCGAAGTTTGTGTTCTTTTTCCCCTTGTCATTTTTATTTATTGTTTTGGGCAAGTTGAGTATTCATCAAGTAAATTAATTTAACTGTATTTTTGACATCAATTTAATCTTAATAAGTCTCAACTGATTCTCTTATACTAAACTAAGTTATACTCATCAATATTTCTTCCTTAAAAGTATAAGTATCTTTAGTCATGTCAGCTAAGATAATCGTCTTAAGAGAGTCTTTGTTAAATGAATATTAAATCACCTAGGGTGCGTTAGTTTCACGTAACGCACCATCCCACAGCACCCGGTGCGTGAGGTGTAAAACCGTTCGCAAAGCGGAACGGAGTTCTAGCATTATTCCATCAATGGTAAGCGTGCCGTCACATACCCTACTTAATCTTTTGTTTACAAACAGTCTCTAAATACAAACTATTTAAGTACAATTCCGTATTAGATTATTGTATAGAATAGTGTGATGTAGCAGATATTTTAGACAAATAGTTCAGCATATACTCTGAGAATGAGTCAGGTAAAAATAACTGTAATTACTTGACTACCTAAATCAAAATTACTATGATTTTTTGTAACTATTTTGGGTGAATTTTAGATCGAAACCCAGATTATTCCACCGAGACAAATTATTAACACCAAACTATAAAAAGTTTTGCGTAATCTTTTGAGAAGCGGTTGAACTTGATAGTTAACTATTAACCTATCCTTTGTAATTTCCTCTGATGTTTTCAGCCATGTTTGTCCATCATACCAACCAGACTCTTCATAAAAAACAGTAGTACTAGCAAGACGCGATCGTATATAATTCCAACCTAAATAAAGTCGCAATAATACTAAAATTAGAATAAAGCTTGCACCTGCTGACCCACTTAGAAAAAACTCGATCGGATATTTCTCTGGAAAAAAACTTGCTGCTGCTACTGGGCCTGATACTAGCCAACTCCAGAGCCAAACCCAAACTAACTTCTTTATATACTGAAGTCTTTCTAATGTTACCCAACAAAATAACCAGGAATTTTTGAGTTCTTCGTATTCGTTAACTGGTTGTTGTTCTGGTGGAACTGGAGAGCTAGATATTATCTGTCTAGTCATAAATCAATTTTTCCTCACTTATATTTTATGCCAGTCAAATAAGTAATTCATATTGACAGCCTGCTCCTAATTGAGCAATGATAAAATATCTACTTTTTCTGCATGACTCCAAAATGCTTCTAAATTGTAGAATTCTCGTTCTTCGGGCTTCAATATGTGGACTATGACATCACCATAATCCATTAATATCCAAGAACTTTCGTTTTGGCCTTCTACTCCTAGAGGATAAAGTTCTCTATCTTGTTCTACCTTTTGGGCGATCGCCTGAGATATAGCTCTGACTTGAACATTAGAGTAACCTGTGATAATTACGAAGTAGTCTGCTAAATAAGATACTTCTGATACTTTAATCACAACAATGTTATCTCCTTTACGGTCTAATGCTGCGTTAACTATTGTCGATGTCAATTCTAAGGTTTGATCGAGTTCTGAATTTGTCTGACTTAATTCAGTTGACAAGGACTGAATATGCGGGTAATTCGACATTAAATTATCTGTTTCCTTTTTTTTATATGTATTGTATTGGATATTTCTGTTGACTAATTTTTAGCCTTTGTATTAGTCATAATCTGATTGATTTTATTGCTGCTTAATTTTTTGTTCATCCTCGGGTTTTTGGGCCTTTTTTAAGAACCAATTTCTAGTTAATATAATTTTTGGGTGAATCAAACAATTAGTAGCTAGCAAGTGCTGTTAAACTAAGCCAGTTTGTTACCAAACCGACTCGTCTTCAGAACCGGACGTGAGACTTTCACCTCCAAATCGGCTCCTCTCTTAAACGTCCCTTGTCATGGGTACATCCTTTCCCTTAAAGTCAACATATCGTCAACCCATAAATAACCTTCAGGTAAGTCCTGTAACTTCGGTTGTATGTATGTCTTTTTATCTAAGGCAGTTTTACTGTCGTGACAATGTCGGTGCAACAATTGTTTATTTTTGTATGTGTTGTCACCACCTTTAGACCTTGGTTTTATATGGTCAACTTCGAGTAGGTCAGTTGGTCTAAAAGTTAGTCCACAAGATGCGCATTTATTCTTTTGCCGTTTTAACAGCGTCGTGACTTCTTTCCTTACACCTGGATATTTGCCGATTCTATTACTCCAATAAGTCCAGTCACCGTCATAGGGTGATTTATTACCTTTAACTTTGATGTGCCTGACAATGGGGACGTCCGAGTGCAGGTTTAGTATATATTCGCCATCGTTAAGAATCCAATCTCTGGTATCCTTTACTCTGGGGAAATACTTTTTCTTAACCCATGTGGCTGACTTATTTGGATGCCTTCTACTCCCCCATCGACCTAGTCTTTTCCATATAAGGTGATCCATCTCAGTGAATACTTCTTTACTGACTACAGTTGAAAAGTAGTTAGCCCATCCTCTTATTACCGGGTTTAGTTTAGCTATTAAAGCTTTAGCAGGAGCGGTTTTGTTCTTGCCACATATATCCGCCAGTTTCCGATAATGAGTTTTTATACTCTTGGAGGATGGTTTAATCAGCGTTTTAAACCCTTGCTTGGTTGTCTTGCGTTTCCATTGCCTCACCGTAAACCCTAAGAAGTCAAATCCAGGTTTGTTCCCTTTATATTCCTCTAAGGTGTGGACAATTCTGGTCTTTTCTGGTTTTAGTTCTAATCCTAACTGGTTTAACCATTCCTGTATTACGGTCTTTGCCTTTAACACTACTTTGATGTCCTCGTGTAGGATTACAAAGTCATCAGCATAGCGTATTAGGGATAGTGCTTTTTTATTGTTTCGTTTCCTTCCTGATAGGGATTCGGCGAACTTATCCAAGCATTCTTCCATACCGTGTAGAGCGATGTTTGCTAGCAGGGGACTAATTACCCCTCCCTGTGGTGTACCTTCCACAGATTCTAGGAATTGATTATTGTCCAGCACTCCAGACTTTAACCATTGTTTGATTAATCGTCTGTAAGGGGTTCTGCCGACTTTTCCTAGCAGTACATCATGGTTAATTCGGTCAAAACATTTGCATATGTCAGCGTCTAACACATATTTTGGTTTTTGATTGATGCTTTTAAAGATTGCTTCAATAGCATCATGCGTTGACCGTCCCGGTCTAAAACCATAACTGTTAGGTTCAAAGCGTGCTTCCCACTCTGGTTCCATACCTAACTTCACCAAGGCTTGTAAAGCTCTGTCATACATCGTTGGGATGCCTAATGGACGTTTTTCATCTTTACCTGGTTTTGGTATATAGACCCTGCGGGTGGGGCTGGCTTTGAGATGGCATGACGCGAGTAGGTTCACCAGGTTAAATCGCTGCATTGGAGAGAGATTTTTAATACCATCTATTCCAGCAGTTTTCTTACCTTGGTTATCCTGTGTCACGCGTCTAACAGCTAGCAACCTTGCGTAATAACTTTTTAAAAGAAGTTTTTGGTATCTGTGCATCTTGCGGAATTCGCCACTCATGGATGCTCTGTAAATCAATTTTTGCAATTTGAACACAGATTTCTCTACCTTCTTCCAATCAATATCCTTCCATTTAAGGTTAGGATTAATTGAAGCTTGTGAAGGTATGTCCTCTGTATCCCATGCTACACTTAAAAATGGCTTAGGATTTCCTAGCTTTCTTTTTAATGTCTGAGCTTTATTCATTACTATTCATTGCCTTACATTACGTCTAACAGTGGGTAAGTCTGCAAATAAAGCTTTTTACCCAATCCTACTCCCCCGAAGACCTACGTCCAATCGCGTAGATTGACCTTGAATGGCTTCCTAAGTTCTCGACCTATATTCTTAGGTGTCTTAGGGGGGTTTCCTCGTTCCCTTATTCCTTTATTACGGCTGATTTAGTGGGGTAAAATCTCCCGGAGGGTACGATATGGTTGTTGATAACCTCCTATAAATAAGATTATCCATAAACCCCCTGGCTTTCGCCCTACATTCCATAGCTACCTTTGGAGTGGCTGATTATCACGAGAGTTTAATTACCTTCCTGTTGGTCCACTTGTCAGCCTCTGCTAGAAGTCTCACTTATTTGGTAGTTAAAGCTTTGACCCCATTTAGACCAGCTTCACGAATTGATGTTCAGTCGCTACCGTGTGGCCTATGCTTTCTACCCAACAACAGGGCGGTGGAATTTCACCACTAAGGATATAAGAGTTTTCACAGGTCGTTAACGAAGTTATCCCGTAGGGAAAGTTTACTTCATGTAGTGACCTGGAAGGCTTGTTATGCCTGCCTTTAGACAGTATTTACTAGCCAACGAGTCGCACTTATAGTATAATCGCAGGTTAACCAAACTGCTTGGTAGAGATTTTCCTTACTAAGTTGTCTCAAATGCTGTAACTCTGGATTGTCACCTCTACCTGGTTCTAAAGTATCTGCGAGGAAAATTATGCAACTTAGCTGATTCATAGCTGGCTCTCCTAATGTATGATTAGCGATCGCTGCTAAAATCTCCTTATCCTTGATGCCAAACTCTTTTTTGGCCACAATTGCACTAACATTAGCATGAAGCAAATGAGGAGAGACTTCTGATACTAAATCTATTTCTAAACCCTCTGACTTAGAAATTTGTAATAATACTTGGGGAGAAAAATATTTAGCAAGATCGTGCATCAATGCTGCTAGTTGAGCTTTTTCCTGGTTTATAGCATAATAGTTTGCTAGATCCTGTGCGATTTTTTCTACTCTCAGAATATGTTTGACCCTAGAGACTGGAACATGAACGGAAAGCCATGTTAATACTTTGTCTTTAAGTTGAACTAAATCTAATTTTTCCGATTTTGGAATTGACAATTCCTCATATTTCATAACAATTATTTTGACTTCACACTGATGATTTTGATCAGAGTTTGTGATTTTCTTAAAGTATAAATTGATCGGATTTTTACCTAAGGGACAACAACAGGGAAAAACAATTATAATGTTTCGGCAGATTTTAGTATTTGTTTGTAAGCATTCCGCAGGAAATGCTTATATTTGTTTTTGGTTAAATTATCAAAATTAACTGACTTATAAACCCCCAGTTCTCCAAATTGAAAAGTTATAATTTTTTGAATAAATATTGATTTACTAATTCGCTATTTAAACTAGTTTAGTTATACAGAGATTTTACTAGAGGCTAAGATATATAAAGATTTAACTATAACCTCTTTCAAACTAGACAATAAAAATTTTATGATTTAAAGTATAGCTTTCTATACTAAACTAAACTAAATTATATTTTTAAAGATATACTAGCAATGATTAGTACCTGATTTTGCTAGAATAATCTCAATTGACAGTTAAGAATTTCTTAACAGATTCGTATTAACCGCAAGTCTGAAACACAGAAATATGCAGTCTTCAGAGCAGTCAGCCCCAATATCACAATCTGAGGAGATAGATACTCACTCAGCCTCCTTGAAAACCAAGTTTGTAGTTGAATTCTGGGGTGTACGAGGTAGTATACCTACCCCTGGTAGTAGTACAGTTCGCTATGGTGGTAATACCTCCTGTGTAGAAATGCGCGTAGGAGAAAAACGTTTGATTTTTGATGGAGGTACAGGTTTAAGAGTATTGGGTTTAAACCTAATGAAGCAAATGCCAGTAGAAGCTCATATCTTCTTCAGTCATACTCACTGGGACCATATTCAAGGATTCCCATTTTTCGTTCCTGCATTTATGCCTGTCAATAAGTTTCACATACATGGAGTAATAGCACCTGATGGGACTACAATTAAGGAATGTTTATCCGATCAAATGGTAAATCCTAACTTTCCTATTCCTTTACAGGTAATGGGTTCTGAGATGAAGTTTTATGACTTTAGCACTGGAGATGTAATTAGGATTGATGATATTGAGATTGAAACAGCTCCTCTAAATCATCCGAATTTTGCCATTGGATATAGAATTTGTTGGCAGGGTAAAACTGTAGTTTATTGTCCAGATACAGAACATTATGAAGATCGTTTTGATGAAAATGTACTTCATCTAGCTCGTAAAGCTGATTTACTTATTTATGATGGTACCTACACAAATGAAGAATACTATAATCCTGAATCTCCTAAAATTGGTTGGGGACACTCTACTTGGCAAGTAGGTGTGGAAATAGCAAAAAAAGCAGGAGTCAAACAAGTAGTTATGTTTCAACACGACCCTTCTCATCATGATAATTTATTGGATGAAGTGCAAGTTGCTCTCCAGTCAGTATTTCCCAATGGGTTAGTAGCAAAAGAAGGTATGACAATTCCAATTCTTTAAAAAGCGTTTAGCACCTCAGCAGTTCAGCGGTCAGCTTTGCGTGGAAAGCGGAACATTCTGGAACGGAAAGGGAATGAACAACCCAAGCTTTTAGATACCATTATCTATGAACTACCTTTTTAGCCTGAAGCGCTGATAGCTAGTTCAAGTCACAAAAAATAATAAAGTATTAGCATAGAGATTATATTAATGCCAATATCTAATCTCAGAAATAAAGGTAGACGACGACCATCTGTTTTTTTACTTTTACTACTGATATTTTTATGGAGTGCAAGTTGTGGTTTAGTTATGGCAAAAATTTCTACTGCAACAACTATTTCACAAATTGAGCCTCAACTAATGAGTAATGTTGATGTGGTTCCCAAACGTCACCAATTAGGACTGTCATTATATTTAAACAATTGTACTACTTGTCATATTCCAGTACCACCTCAAGTCCTTCCCACAGAAAGTTGGAAAATAATTCTAGAGGATTATCAACACTACGGTATACAACTCCCCACTCTTGTAGATCCACCTCGTCAACTTATTTGGAATTACCTGCAAGTATCTTCTCGTTCAAAATCACAGCAAGAGGAAAGAATACCTTACAGAATTTCTAGTTCTCGTTATTTTAAGGCACTTCATCCCAGAGTAGAACTTCCTCAAAATGTGAATATCAAGGGTTGTGTTTCTTGTCATCCTAGCGCTGCAAAATTTGACTTTCGGACTCTCAACTCAGAATGGCCAGATTAAAGAATTTAGAATTTAGAATTTAGAATTTAGAATTTAAAGGTACATAGAAGTAGGAATATAGGTTGAAAAACAATAAAAAAACTACCTCAGGGCAAACCCATCTAATATCATGTCCGGTAGCATCGGTCTTGTATAGTAAATAGGCAACAGGCAACAGGCAACAGGCAACAGGCAAGAAAAAACTTAAATTTCCTGTAGATATCCACGCTAACTTTTACACAAACGATTGCCTTCGGACATGATATAACATGATGGAAATTTTTACCTTTAAGTTTTATAAGATTAATAAGTATAAATATTCAAAAGTTTTACCGAAATATTTAAGGTATAAAGCCTCTCCATTCATGGAGAAAAAAAACCGTAAATCCTCCTATTATAGAAGGGTTAATTATTAATTATTAAATTATTTAAGTGTCCCTAGATACTACATTTTGCAGTAGGGAATGTAGGATATTGACATCTAGAAAAATAAAGAATATTATCTGTTTGAGACATACAAAAGACAAGCTTTTACCTATAATTTTGACCACTATTGTGTAATTATTCATACAGGCATGGGTGGTAAGTAAATGAAGCTGAAGTAATATTAGTCGCACAAGATATCCCAATTACATAAATTGGTGCAAGTTATTTTTTAAGGAATTCAAAAAAGGAGAAAAAGCACAATGAGTGATCAAGAACTAAAAGGCACTAAATGCCCTTTCTTTGAAGATCGCGACTTAGAAGTAAAGGTTTCTTTGAATAAGGAACTAGATTTCAGTGAAAATTATGCACACAAAGAACCTACTCTAGTTAAACTTGACCAGGAAGGAGAAAATACATGGTACTTTGATTACGTGGTCTTCTTATACGAAGGTTCGTATATTTCATTTACTATTAGATCGAACGGTCCTTGTGGATATGGTTTTAAAATATTTACAACAGAAAATAGCATAGTCAATAGATACTATGCTGTTAATAAAGGTGATGAGAAAAAAGAGGGAAAATTAGAAGTCACAGTCGATGCATACCAATATGGACAAGATCCTATTAGAGTTAGAGATTTTCAGTACTTGGATAACCAGATAAATAGCAATGTTCTAAGAAACCACTTGGTTAATATTGTCACATGGCCTATTTATGGCTATGAAAAAGATAATTATAAATATCGTCCAGGACTTTCTCCGGTCAGGCTCAGAAATTCTAATTCACAGCAACAATCTACAATTATCAGTAACATAATAGAGGATAGGGACAAATTAAATTTGATCACCAATGGCTCTATCCATATGTTTTTCTATGTACTCAAAGAAGGCGAAGATATCAAAGATATATGTGAGTTTTAAAGTCCCGCACTATACTCGCCAATTTGACTTTTGAGACGTAATTCATTTGATGATTAGTATTGATTGAACTAAATTCATCATATTTGTATCGACGGAATTATTAAGGAGAAAAATCTAAAATGACACCACCAGACAATGGGGATACTAAGCTACCTCTAGTACCGGAAAATATTCATCTCAAATTTGAACAAATTTCACCTCCATCTCCAGCACCAAATTTTTTTCAAGATTTACCTTCCGAGCAGAAGGAAAATTTGTACAGAAGATTGGAATTAAAAAAGGCTCTTACCGTTAGCAAAATTCAGTCTGAGGATGAAGATTGGGTCATATCAAAAGCATTCAAGGAAGCTATTTCTTGGAAGACTAAAACTATCGACCTTTCTTCCATGCCTTACCATCCTAATTGGATCGTGCCTAGAAAAAAAGGATTTTTGACAGTAGATGTCGAAACAGATTTTGTAGCTCATCAAGTAGGAAAACTTATTTCAAAGGGAAGTAGTAATCAAGAAGTCGGTTTATTTGGTGGTTTATATTCAGAGGAGGAAAGTGAATCTTATGGAAGCAGCTCACTAAAAGCAGAAAGAAATAGCTACCTGCTTGCAGAGTATACAATACCAAAAGTGATTCTATCTGTAGGCTGGGAAAATATTGAATTGAACTCTGACTTCAAAACAAAGATTGAGCCTTTAACAAATATAGATAATGAGTGGTCTAGCTTTGTAAAATTAAATCATCTTTTGAACGAATATGGTTATTTTGTCCCATTGAAATTTACGATCGGGGGTAAGATATCTGCGCAAAGTAAGGTAAATTCAAAGGTTGATTCTAATTCCCAAGAATTTACATCCTTTCAATCTTCCTTTGCATCTAGACTAAATCTCTTCGGCCGTCCTGAAAGTGAAGCGAGTAGTACATCATTAGGTTATACGCAGGCTAGTCAAAATATGTCTAGTGAAAGCAATATGGAACTGGAATACTACGGTGGCATTGGATCGGCAGCAATGAATCCTATGGGATGGATGGCGTCTTTGGAGTATTACATAGCATGGACAGTCATTAAATATTCTGAGCTTGTTCCTATCATCTGCTTTTTTGACGAAGACTTAAGAAATAAGGCGATTCGTGCATTTATGCGTTATTCATATTATCCAGACACTGATAAACCGTTGTTACTAAATGGCATTTCTTATGCTAGTCTGGCTGTAGAATTAATGAGTAAGAGGAGTTTCTTCCAGGGAGATCCAGATGGGGGTTCGGGTTTCTTCCCGGGAGATCCAGATAGAGAATCACGAAAACTAACAATGCAATTTTTTAATCAGAAAAAGCCGAAGAAATTTAACCTATTATTCTCATATAGGAAGAATACAGAGTCTCCCAGTTCGGATCAAGAAGATTTATCTCAACCATAAATATAGTGTGCTAGTTAGGTTTTCCTAAAAGTAGGTGTACCGAAGCCTTTAAGTTTTCCGGTATTCCCAAATTCCTCAAAGCTTGATTCCAGTAGAATTGTCTTGTGCCATGACTCTGCCTCAGAACCTACATTCTGTAATTCAAATATAATACACTGAGAATAGACAAGTGGCGGGGAAATTACCTGAATATTTTGAGTCTAAATATTCATACTCCTGCTAATTATCGCCTTAAGTAATATTGGGGTGTCGGTGAACAAAGCTCACCGACACCCCTAATTTTTCCGATCATAACACCTATCCCCAATTGGCCGTGGTTTTAGACCAGTGAATTTTTGATAAAATAATTGATACCCATTTTTTAACAACCAAATAGTTCTAAACTGACTAAACTCAGACAAGAGGTATATTGACAAAATTAATAAAAAATGGTATGCAAAAAACCATTTTGATAGTTAATAATTGGAATTTAACTTAAATAACAACTATGTTCAAAAAACTTCTCGGAGACCCCAACGCACGCAAACTCAAGAAATTTCAACCTTGGGTGACAGAGATTAATATTCTCGAAGAAGATATTCAACAACTTTCAGATGAAGAGCTAAGGGCAAAAACAGGAGAATTTAGACAAGCTCTAGAAAAAGCAACGTCTAAGGAGGAAGAAAAAGAAATATTAGAAGAAATTCTACCGGAAGCTTTTGCAGTAGTCCGAGAAGCAGGAAAGCGAGTGCTAGGTATGCGACACTTTGATGTCCAACTTTTGGGGGGCATCATTTTGCATCAAGGCCAAATCGCAGAAATGAAAACAGGGGAGGGTAAAACCCTTGTATCGACCCTACCAGCATACTTAAATGGCCTAGCAGGTAAAGGCGTACACGTTATTACAGTTAACGACTACTTAGCCAGACGAGATGCCGAATGGATGGGACAAGTGCATAGGTTTCTGGGTTTAACTGTAGGGTTAATTCAACAGGGAATGAATCCAGAAGAACGGAAAAAAAATTATGCCTGCGACATTACTTATGCTACTAACAGTGAAGTTGGATTTGACTACTTGCGCGATAATATGGCAACTAGCATGGATGAGGTAGTACAACGTCCATTTAATTTTTGCACTATTGACGAAGTTGACTCAGTATTAGTAGATGAAGCACGGACTCCTCTAATTATTTCTGGGCAGGTAGAAAGACCTAGTGAAAAGTATATTAAAGCAGCAGAAATTGCAGCAGCTTTGGATAAAGAAAAAGAACATTATGAAGTAGATGAAAAAGCTCGTAATGTGTTATTGAGTGATGAGGGTTTTGCTCAAGCAGAAGAGTTGTTGGGAGTACAAGATTTATATAACCCGGAAGATCCTTGGGCACATTTTGTATTTAATGCTTTGAAGGCAAAAGAATTATTTATCAAAGATGTTAACTATATTGTTCGTGATGAGGAAGTAGTTATTGTTGATGAATTTACGGGAAGAGTAATGCCTGGACGACGTTGGAGTGATGGTTTGCATCAGGCGATCGAAGCTAAGGAAAGGGTAGATATTCAACCAGAAACTCAAACATTAGCAACTATTACTTATCAAAATTTCTTCTTACTTTATCCGAAATTATCGGGGATGACGGGAACGGCAAAAACAGAAGAAACGGAATTTGAGAAGATTTATAATTTGCAAGTGACAATTGTACCGACTAATAGACCAACTGGTAGAGCAGATTTATCAGATGTGGTTTATAAAACAGAAAAAGGGAAATGGCAAGCGATCGCTAATGAATGTGCGGAAATGCACACAGCGGGTCGCCCAGTTTTGGTGGGTACAACCAGTGTGGAAAAATCAGAGTTACTTTCTAGGTTACTTGCTCAACTGAAAATTCCCCACCAGTTGCTGAATGCTAAACCAGAAAATGTGGAGCGAGAGTCAGAAATTGTGGCACAAGCAGGGGGTAAGGGTACGGTTACTATTGCGACTAATATGGCAGGTCGAGGTACTGATATTATTTTGGGTGGAAATGCTGAGTATATGGCAAGGTTGAAAGTACGGGAGTATCTGATGCCGAGGGTTGTTAAACCGGAAGAAGATGATGGTATGGGGATGATGCGCGTACCAGGAGCTAAAAAGCCAAATTTAGCTAAAGGTTTTGGCGAACAGAAGAAGGTGAAAACCTGGAAAGTGTCGCCAGAAATTTTTCCAGTTAAGTTGTCGCCACAAACTGAAAAGATGTTGAAGGATACGGTGAATTTTGCTGTGCAAGAGTGGGGAGAGAGAGCGTTACCTGAGTTGGTGGTGGAAGATAAAGTGGCGATCGCTGCGGAAAAAGCTCCTACTCAAGATCCGGTAATTCAAAAGTTACGGGAGGTGTACAATTTGATTCGCAAAGAATATGAAGGTTATACGGAGAAGGAACATGATAATGTGATAAATCTGGGTGGGTTGCACGTTATTGGTACTGAGCGCCATGAGTCAAGGCGTATTGATAATCAGTTGCGAGGTAGAGCGGGGCGACAAGGAGACCCTGGTTCGACTAGGTTTTTCTTGAGTTTGGACGATAATTTATTACGGATTTTTGGTGGCGATCGTGTTGCTGGAATGATGCAAGCGTTTGGGGTTGAGGAAGATATGCCAATTGAATCTGGGTTATTGACTCGTTCGTTGGAAGGTGCTCAGAAGAAGGTGGAGACTTATTATTATGATATGCGGAAGCAAGTGTTTGAGTATGATGAGGTGATGAATAATCAACGTCGGGCGATTTATGCGGAACGCCGACGGGTATTGGAAGGTAGGGATTTGAAGGAACAGGTGATTAAGTATGCGGAGCAAACTATGGATGATATTGTGGAGGCGTATATTAATCCTGAGTTGCCTTCGGAAGAGTGGGAGTTGGATAAGTTGGTAAGTAAGGTGAAGGAGTTTGTGTATTTGTTGGCAGATTTAACTCCGGAGCAGTTATTTGATTTGTCGATGGATGATATTAAGACTTTTATGCATGAGCAGGTAAGGAATGCTTATGATATTAAGGAAGCGCAGGTTAATCAGATTCGTGGTGGTTTGATGCGGGATGCGGAAAGGTTCTTTATTTTGCAGCAAATTGATACTTTGTGGCGGGAGCATTTGCAGCAGATGGATGCGTTGCGGGAGTCGGTTGGTTTGCGGGGTTATGGGCAGAAAGATCCGTTGATTGAGTATAAGAGTGAGGGTTATGAGTTGTTTTTGGATATGATGACGGATATTCGTCGGAATGTGGTTTATTCTATGTTCCAGTTTCAACCGCAACCTGCAGTGCAGACTACGGCGGCAGAGACTGTGTAGTCCAGTAGGGTGTGTTAGCGTCAGCGTAACGCACCAAAGACAAAATAGATGGTGCGTTACATTTCATTAACGCACCCTACCAAAGCTGCGGCGGAGACAGTGTGAAAAAATAACCCCCTAGTCCAGTAGGGTGTGTTAACGTCAGCGTAACGCACCAAAGACAAAATAGATGGTGCGTTACATTTCATTAACGCACCCTACCAAAGCTGCGGCGGAGACAGTGTGAAAAAATAACCCCCTAGTCCAGTAGGGTGTGTTAGCGTTAGCGTAACGCACCAAATACTGCAGTGCAGACTACGGCGGCGGAGACGGTGTAGTTTTCTTTAATGGATAGTCCAGTAGTGGATTGTTTCATCTAAAAATGTGCATTAGAAAATGGGGGGGTGGGGGAATGTAATTACCGGTTGATGCGGTGATTATCAAAAAGCCTAATGCACTATTTTAGGTGAAACGGTCCAGTAGGGTGTGTTAGCGTCAGCGTAACGCACCAAAGACAAAATAGATGGTGCGTTACATTTCATTAACGCACCCTACCAAAGCTGCGGCGGAGACAGTGTGAAAAAATAACCCCCTAGTCCAGTAACGCACCAAAGACAAAATAGATGGTGCGTTACATTTCATTAACGCACCCTACCAAAGCTACCAAAGCTAAATTGAAGACTGTAGCAGAAATATTAATATGGATAATTGGTAATTATTTTATTTATTAAAGAGATAAAAAAATCAAATAACAAAATAATCTACTATAATTACTATGATTTAATAAATAAATAAAAGGAAAAAAAAAGTGAAAAAAAAATTATGGAAATTTGATGTGAGTTGGGTCGCTACTTGGGTCGCTGTGTTGTTGCTTTCACTGTCGCTGTGTGGTGGGTTTGCTACTCCCACAAGCGCAAGCACAAGCGAACAGTGGGAGTGGGGAAGGAAGCGGTTAGAAGAACTTGAATTAAGGTTAAAGAAAGTTGGAGCGGTGGAAATGAAAAGTAACTTGTTGGATAAGTTTTGGACGAATAAGAAAAATAATGTGTTAAGATATAACGATTTATGTATTAGGATGGAGGTGGAGGAGAGTTGGTTTGGGGTGGAATTTTCGGGGAAGATAGTAAAAGAAAATTTAGATCATAAGTGTGATTTTGAAAGAAAAAGAAAAATTGAAACTAAAACTATAATATTGGAGGAAGTTGTGCTCCCAGAAAGAACTTTGATTATAGGAAATCCCTAACCCCAGGAGAAAAAAATAGGTCAGATAGACAAGAGAGTAGATATTAGCATCATCCCAATACAAGTCGTCAACCCATCATTGCCGCCCCATTTGCTGTAATGAATGTATGAGCAGCCTTTGAGCCAAACCAACTTCCCAACGGGTCTACCTGGTACACCTCCTGATACCCCTCTAGGTCTAACTTCAGTTGTCCAGGAACCCCTTCCTTACCCTTTGGTTTGGCCTGAAAACCCTTAGTCATTTTGTCCAAAAAGCAACTCCCCCAATTACGGCGGGGAGTTGTTTTTTTCTTTTTAGGGGTGTACCGCTTACAAAACTCCCGATACCGTTTGGCACATTCCTCTAAGGTTGTGGCCAATTCCAGAAAAGCGGGATGCCATTCCGTCAAACCATCATCAGTCAATTGTGCATAGCTACCATAATTGCTAAAAGCATAGGTAAACCCCAGACGTAACCCTGCCGCTTTGGGGTTGGCATGAATATAGCGCAGAGTCTTGAGAATTCGGTCCGAGTCATTGTTAGAAATGGCCTCACTTTATTTCAGTTATCAGTTATCAGTTATATAGAATCCGGATAATTACTATAGCCAAGTCATTGCGACTGGAACGGAGTGGAAGGAAGCAATCTCAGGGATCTACGAGATTGCTTCGGCTAGCTTGACTCTTTCAGATAGAGGTTAACTCCAACATCACCGCCTCGCAATGACAACAATGAGCCTTTTTATGCACTAATAATTAGCCAGTGCATCAACTTAGGTAAGTCCTCTGGATTTTCTGGCGCCAATAAGTAATGGACATGGTTTCGCATAATGCAGAGGCCATAGAGTTTAAAGTCAAATTTCTTCTTGGCCTTAGCAATGACCTCTAATAAAAGTTCTCTGGTGGCACGTTTGGCCAAGTTAAATTCTTTATTATTGCAGCGCACCGCAATATTTCAGTCATCAGTTATCAGTTATCAGTTATCAGTTACAGCGGATTCCACCTTAGTGAAGTATACCCATCGCGGGCAAGATGTCCGCACTGGTAATGGGAATTTGCGGTATTATTCAGGAATTACACATAATCATACAACTCACTATTAACAGAAAGAGCGATGCACATCCAAGACTACTTCAATTTCCTAGCGCCTGATGATATCCGCATCAAAGGTAGCCGCATTGGTATCGAAAGTGTTCTCTATGAATACATTTATCGTGCTAAAACTCCCGAAGAAATTGCTGAACAATTTGAGACTATTACCCTGGAAGATGTCTACGCCACCATCCTCTACTATTTACACAATAAAGAGGAAGTCAGAACTTACTTAGCTGACTGGCTAGAGTTTTGCCGCCAACAACGGGAAGAGCAAATGCGTAATCCTTCTCCTGCACGGCAGAGATTTTGCAAATTAAAGGCAGAAGCAGATGTTCAGCAAGAGTACACTGAGTCAGGGAACACTGTATGACAATTCAATATTTGCTTGATGAACATATCGCTCCCCTATACCGAACCCAACCAGTCAAGCGCCCGGTCTTGTTGTCAGAATGATTGGCGATCCAGACGCTCCTCCAAAAGGAACTCTCGATCCAGAGATTTTAATTTGGTGTGAGACTCATAATTTCATCTTAGTGACAAACAATCGAAAATCTATGCCTAAACATCTGGCAGATCATCTGGCAGAAGGTCGCCACATACCGGGCATTTTTATCATCGATCCATCCAAAAATATTGGTGAAATTCTCACAGAATTAATTATTATTGCAGGTGCTTCCTTTTTCAATGAATATCAAGATCGGTTTGAATACTTACCATTGAGTAAATAAGTGGTGCGTTACGGGAAGTAGGGTTCAACTGTCTTGAATAAAAGGCGATTTTGCATCCGCAACGCTGCGCGGTCGCTCTGAAAATCTCGTTTGTTTGGGAAGGGGCGATCGCTCTTGTTTAAGAGAGGTAAAATTTTCATAGTTCCCATGTAATTATTTTCGACCTTTGTTCTTCTCGTTCGGTTCTAACTTCCGCAAGCAGATCGCCCGAATAGATACCATGAGTTTGTTGTATTTCTGCTCGGAGGGAATTTAAACATTCTAAAGCCTTTTGAGATTGGCGATCGCCTTCACCAGAGATTCTATCGCTTCTTTGTTTCAGGGTTTCTAATCCCAGACGCACTACTTCCACAGCTACTTCAGAGAGTGTCTGATGTTTTTGAGTAGCTAGTTGGAGTAAGGAGTCGTACTGTTCTGGTTCTAAAACCAGTGGGGGATATGGATATTTTGTCATATTATTCTCTGAACATAAATGTTTTGGGAATTTTTCCTATTGTATCATTATTTTGAGTAAATGGAGAAACCCTCACTCACTTGCCTTATTTTTGCAGGGCGATCACTTTGAGCCAAAATATAATGCTGACTTTAGATTTATAGCAGTCGCCACTATAGTTAGGACATCCGGTAATTATGATGATTTATGACGCGAGCAAGATGCTCGCACTAATTGTCGCGCGCCGCCAAGGCGGTTGCTATATCAAAATTTTTTTTAACTCTGTTCGCATTTATCAAGCATAGTGTGTTACTATGTAATAATGGGAAAAAGTACGCGCAGATAGAGTCGCTTTGAAAACTATAAAAACTATGTCGAGAGCAATAATATGACAAATATATCCGTTCAACATGAACCACAACTGCCAGCAAAGGAAACTTTGCCTACCATGTATGATTTACCAAGCGAAAACCCGGAGGAACCTGGTTTGCCAGACGAATTTCATGACTTTCAACCTGAACTTTTGCGCGAAACTTTCCAACCGCGCAACTGGTATCCCGATAAATTGTTTTGTGGCACCGATATGAATCTTTATTACGATGTCAAACATCCTAAATGGTACAAACGCCCAGACTGGTTTGCAGTTGTGGGAGTGCCAAGGTGGTATCAAGAACGGGATATGCGCTTGAGTTATGTAGTTTGGGACGAAAAAATTAACCCGTTGGTAGTAGTCGAGTTATTATCTCCAGGTACAGAAGATGAAGACTTAGGAGAGACACTAGGAGAACCGGGAAAACCTCCGACTAAGTGGGAAGTTTACGAGAGTATTCTGAAAGTTCCTTATTATGTGACATTCAGTCGCTATACTAATGAAATGCAGGCGTTTCATTTAGTGGGCGATCGCTACCAAAGAGCAGAGTTAAGTGAGGGACGTTTGTTGCTTCGGGAGGTAGAACTCAGTCTGGGTTTGTGGCAGGGAAGTTACAAGGAGAGAGATAGACTCTGGTTGCGGTGGATGACCCCAGAAGGAGATTTGATACCGACTCCTGAAGAGAAAGCCAAACAGGAAGCAGCAGCAGCCAAACAGGAGGCCACAGTAGCTAAAGAGGAGGCCACAGTAGCTAAACAACGAGCTGCCAATGCCGAACAAGAGGTAGCAGCAGTTAAAGAAGAGTTAGCAGCAGCCAAAAAACAAAGCGATCGCTTACTAGCGAAACTGCGAGAGTTGGGTATCATTCCTGACGATTTCAGTTAAATAGTTTTAATTTTTTGTAGGTTGGGTGAGGTAGTACCCTACTCAACCTCAAATTAGGAATATTCATTAATTGATAATGGATAATTACCTCTGGTTAAAACCGTTACGGAATTGAATATCAGGAAATATTATTTCTTCTCTTGGTCTCATGGATATGGCGAGGAGACCCGCTCTTATCAGAGCCGCTCCGAATGGCATCATCCCTCGACCGCTTTTTTCCCCTTAAAAGGAGAGGTTTTAAACCAGCTGTGATTTCTGTTGTCATCAAATATTAGCTAAAGAAGGTTGTTTATCTTATGTCCATCACATCACGAAGTTTGCAAAAGCTCCTCCGGGAAAATATTTCGGGGGAAAAACCCCTCAGCGTTGACCCCGAACAGGCAAAAAAACTGGTGGAAGACTTGTTGGCGCGAGTTGAGCCTCTCGCTGGCGCAAAGCGGAATGATAACTGTTACCATTACAATAATATTCTATCCGGGCCAAACGGAGACATGCCCCCCATCAACACCCTCTGTTGTTGTGTTCTCCTCGAAGAATCAAGCGATCGCTGGTATCGAAATGAGACCCATTTACATTTGTTCAGGACTCCGGAGCAACAGCTCTGGGTAGAGTTAAATAGCAAGCGATCGCCCGCCCCCGTTTCAGACATTGGTGAGGTAGTTGCCCTAGTCCAAGCATTTTTGCAGCGGGTTGAGCAGCAAAAAGCACAAGCTGCCAAGCGCCAAAAACAGAAAGACTTGAAAGTGCAAGCTATCTTGGCTCAGGTGCGTAAAATTGCCAAGGAAGATGGATTTGACTTTGCCACCGAAGTCGATACTGTTAAGCTCAAGCTGATTATTCGTCTGTCTGACCAAGACTACTTTGCAATTTTGATTCCCTTTAACCAGTTCAAGGAGGTGCTACCAAAATTGCGCACTGCTATTCAGGCTCTCCGCGAGACTTACAACAGTGGCGTTCGCTTTACAACCCATCTCAAGCGGGGCTATGGCCGTTCTGATTGGGTTCGTCATCAGGATTTATAGTTACAGCACTTGGCGCTCTCATAAGGTACAGTGCGATCCCCCCTAGCCCCCCTTTCTAAGGGGGGAACGAGGAAAGTCCCCCTTTATAAGGGGGATTTAGGGTGATCGAGATGTATTGCATAGCAGAGGAAAATGCTATAAAGGTAGAAGAAAATGATTCGTCATCAGGATTTATAGTTACAGCACTTGGCGCTCTCATAAGGTACAGTGCGATCCCCCCTAGCCCCCCTTTCTAAGGGGGGAACGAGGAAAGTCCCCCTTTATAAGGGGGATTTAGGGGGATCGAGATGTATTGCATAGCAGAGGAAAATGCTATAAAGGTAGAAGAAAATGATTCGTCATCAGGATTTATAGTTACAGCACTTGGCGCTCTCATAAGGTACAGTGCGATCCTCCCTAGCCCCCCTTTCTAAGGGGGGAACGAGGAAAGTCCCACTTTATAAGGGGGATTTAGGGGGATCGAGATGTATTGCATAGCAGAGGAAAATGCTGTAAAGTTAGAAGGATAAAAGTACAAGAAAATGATTCGTATTGATGCCCGCGAACTTTATCAAGTTCTGGAACTGACCCCACCGGAGCAAAATATCCTCCTGGTGGGCAAGCATGGTATTGGCAAATCAGAAATTATTAGCCATTTCTACCGTCAGCGTCAGAAACTGCCCGTAATCCCCTTCTTTTTGGGTCAGATGAGCGATCCGGGGGATTTGATTGGCTTGTTGCATAAAGATGAGACAACAGGCCGTTCGGTTTTTTTACCCCCTTACTGGTGGCCTGACCCCGATCGCCCGGTGGTGCTTTTTCTGGACGAACTTAACCGGGCTCGCCCCGAAATTTTGCAGGCCGTTCAAGACCTGACCCTCAACAAAACTTTGGCTGGTAAACCCCTCCCCCCTGGCAGTATTGTCATTGCTGCGGTGAATGCGGGGGAAGAATATCAACTGACGGAACTCGATCCGGCTCTGGTATCGCGGTTCAATCTCTACGAGTTTGTGCCGACGGTGGAAGATTGGCTGCTTTGGGCGGCCGGACACGATATCGATGCACGGGTGCTGACATTTATCCAACAACATCCGGAGTATCTTGATGGTGACAACCCAGATGCGGATGCAGCGATCGCCACCGCTGGCCTCATCAAAACCCCCGATCGCCGCGCTTGGGTCAAAGTTGCGGATTTTGTTCGCAACCATACAAAGCTGGAGGAGATTCATTTCAAACTGATTGCTGGTATGGTGGGGAGTCGGGCTAGTATAGCCTTTCGTCAAAGTATCGCTACTCAACGGGGTCTGGGGCCTGAGCAACTCCTGTTGCAATATTCTAAGTATTCCAGACAGCTCAAAGACATGGAAATTCAGGACTTTGCCAGTTTGAACGAACGGGTCTTGCTCTGGCTGAATACCGGGCATTGCCCCGAAACAAAAGCAGATAATGCCCGCAAAAATCTGTTAAAATATCTCCAGTATCTCCGTAAGGCTAAACAACAGGAAGCGATCGCTCATTTTTCCTCCCTGGTTCAAAGCCCCAAATTTAGCGATGCCATGGGGTTTATCGCTGAATCGATGGATATGATTGATTTCTTGTCGGAGTATTTGGAGGCGATCGAGGTATGAACCCGAAAATCCCTCTCCCACGCTAATTTTGTAGGAGTTTCATTTAACACCCATCCAGCGATTTGTCAATACACCGACAAACCTAACCCCAATCCTTTTTTGTCTTAATCTATCGTGCTGAATAACTATGATTGCAACTTTAACAACACCCGTATCATTCGATGCATTTGTTGACTGGTATCCGGAAGACGCGACTGATAAATACGAACTACATAATGGAGCGATCGTCAAAATACCTTTAGGAACTGGAGAACATTCTGCCATTATCGGTTTTTTAATCGGAAAACTGGGAATTCACATCAAGCGTTACGAATTACCTTGTGCAATTCCGGGCGATTGCTTGCTGAAACCAATCCATGACGAATCCGGTTACCAACCTGATATTATTGTCCTTAATAAAGCGCAACTGTCTGAGGAAACCCGTTGGCAAAAAGAATCAATTATTACTAAGGGAGATTCTGTGCGACTGGCGATAGAAGTTGTCAGTACAAACTGGCAAGATGATTATCTGAGAAAAGTCTGGGAATACGAAATGATGGGTATACCCGAATACTGGATTGTGGATTATCTGGGTTTAGGTGGTCGGCGGTTTATCGGTAATCCCAAACAACCGACTCTCTCTGTTTACCAACTGGTGGATGGGGAGTATGAGGTAACACTGTTTACGGGAAACGAGAGGATTGAATCTTTGGCTTTCCCGGAATTGCAACTGAGCGCCGCAGAGATTTTTGCTGCCAAAACTATTTGATTACTATATTATATAATGTCCGGTAAATCAGTTACAATATGTCATTGCGAGCGGAACGAAGTGAAGCGTTTGCGGAGCATTCCGGAACGGAAAGCAATCGCCAAGTGATGCGATTACTTCACTCCGCTGTCGCTGCGTTCGTAATGACAACTCTTCAACTGGATATAATATTAAATACGATATGAGAATGAAACCGATCGCCCGTCACCGTATTGCTCGGATTGTGGAAAAGTGGCTGCTCGTTGAGCCACTGTTGCTGGCTACCTGGACGAGTCACGCTTTGGTCTCTGAGCCACGCATTCAAACCATTCGCATTCAACGAGGCCGGATTGAGTACAATCCTGAGTTTATTGACGAGTTGAGCGATCGCCACCTGGAAGCCACCCTGCGCTTTGAAGCTCTACGGATTCTGCTGAAACACCCCTACAGTCGTCGCCAAGCTCATTCAGCGATTAGCTATGCTGCCAGCAATTTAACGCTCCAGGAATATTTGCAGACCGAGCTGCCGTTTCCTCGGGCCCGGGATGTATTTGGCGATCGCAGTTACGATCTACAATTCTTCGAGTTCTACTATCACAAGCTGCTTGACCAAGAGTCCCCCAGTCTGGAGGGGGCAGTCTCTGGAGCGCCGGGAGGAGGAACGGGGGAAGTTGATGCTGCACCTTGGTCCGGAGCGTCTGGTTCTGCTCAATCTGAATTATTTGAACCCGAATTGGCAGAGGAATCTGAGGCGACTTCAGAACCGAGCGATCGCTCCCCGGATCTCCTCTCGGTCTATACCGACCCAACCCTTAGCGGTGTTGAAAATACTAACCAGTGGGATCGAGATGAATTGTTGAGCGATCGCCTGGATGAGCTGGTGAGAATGGCTCAAGCGAATGACAGTTGGGGCAGCATTGGGGGCAAGTTGCGGGAACAGATTTTGGCGAATCTGCACCCCAAGCTGGACTATCGGGCGGTTTTGCGCAAGTTTCGCACGTCTATCCTCAGCCAACAGCGACGGCTAACCAGGATGAAACCGAATCGCCGTTATGGGTTCGCTTATATGGGCAGTCGTCGTGATTTTACCACCCGGTTGCTGTTTGCCATTGATGTGAGTGGTTCGATGGGGACAGAGGAGTTACGGCAGGGGTTTTCGGTAGTGAATCGCTTTTTTAATTATGGTGTGCCCGCGATCGATGTGATTCAATTTGATGCTGAGATTACAACCGATGTGATGACGTTCCGTCGTGCCCAGAGGGAAGTTCAGTTAACGGGACGAGGTGGGACGAATTTTGACCCGGTTTTGGCGTATCTGGAGGAACATCGGGATTATGATGGTTTGATTATTTACACCGATGGTTATGCTCCTTGCCCTGCACCGCCCCAGAATCGGCGGACTCGTATTATGTGGTTGTTTGTGAGCGAGGGGCATTATCGGAGTTGTTATCCCAAGCTACAGCATCTGGGGCAAGGGGCTTATCTGAAAGTTAATGCTACACAATGAGAGCCTGCTAGTGTTTGACAACACTTTTCAGCGTACTGGGTTGAGGAATCGATTCTCCTTCAACCTCCCACGCTTCCAAATACATATCAATAACCTCTTCCCCATTCTGAATTGCTTCCCCGCGAGTTTTCCCATGAGTGCAAGGCATGAAAACGCGATCAGCAAACTCTGGAATGGTCACTAAAAAAAGCTCATCCTCCTCAGACCATTGAACGAGCATACTATATTGACTCATCTTGTTTGTCCTCCTGTTGTGTTTTGATTTCAGCTAATTCCGCTAATAACTGTGTTACTTGTTTTTCTAAATAAGGGGGAACATCTCCACCATCTTTTCCCGGAATCGTTAAAGTTTTTTTGAGTAAAGGATGTTTCCATCGTTCGTGACTCCCTTTACCGCGTTTGGGCAAATAAACAAAGCCTTCACGAGCAATTTGTGCTTTTAGCTCCCTTTTCTTGGCATTAGTATTTCCCGATCGCAAATCCTAATTTTCTTCCTTATCATAAATATATCCTAATTGATGCTAAGATTACAACCGATGTGATGACCTTCCGTCGGGCCCGGCGGGAAGTCCAGTTAACGGGACGAGGCGGGACAGATTTTGGCCCAGTGCTGGCGTATCTGGAGGAACACCGGGATTATGATGGTCTAATTATTTACACGGATGGTTATGCTCCTTGTCCCGCACCGCCCCAGAATCGGCGGACTTGCATTCTGTGGTTGTTTGTCAGCGAGGCGCATTACCGGAGTTGTGATCCGAAGCTGGAGCATCTGGGGCAGGGGGCTTATCTCAAACGTTCCGCCAGATAGATGCCAGTCATTGATGGTTATGCTCCTTAGTATGGGGCAAGGTGCTTCTCTTAAATGTTCTGCTACAGAGATAAAATTTATGCGAAGTGGATTTAATTGGAATAAAGAAAATATAGGTTTGGCGATCGGAGGCGCTAGTCTTATTGTTGCTATTGTTGCTTTATTGATACCAGATATCAGATGCTCAATTCCAATTGTTAACCGATATTGTCCGAAAGAAAATTGTAAACTTTTATTCAGGCAAGGTCAAAAAATTGAATACAAATATCGTCATGGAGATGGTGCACACGTACAATTGGGGTTAGTCGAAAAATTAGATGAAAAAAGACCTGGAGTAGTAACAGGAGAAGTGTATCTTCTCGATCATCCATACCCTGGAGACACAGATATAAGCAGGGTACTTCTACCACCAGGAACTCAATATCCTCGCCGTTTTCCCAATCCTGTAAGTTTTCAAATTAGCTATGAAAATGATGAATGGAAGTTTGATAATTACTATGATGTTTCAAAGGATGGTGTTTCAGGTACAAGATTGATAGGTGGAGGTGAATGTATAAGCTCTAGAACAGCAACAGGACTGCTTGAATATCCCGATCAGCGTGACGGTTTCAGTGTATTTTTTCAGCGTATTGAAGAATAAAACTTTCGTTAGACAGCAAGAAGTTAGATCGTGTAGGGTGCGTTAGCATCAGCATAGTGATATGAAGTACAGCAGCAAGAACTATCCCGTCGTCTCGCGGATCGTCAAATTAATCCTCAATCGGTGGTCTCTTGGGAAGACATTAAAGCTCAAGCACTTTCTAGAGCGGGAATACAGCAATGAGTTTGCCAATAAGATCGCTTAAGTCTTCTCTGTCTGCGAACAGCAAAAGTTTTTGATATAATGCTAAGTAAACATTTTTCCCTTATGCCAGTTTATGAACTACCGAGACATCATTACAATTGAGCCTGAAAAACGTGGTGGTAAGCCTTGCGTCCGTGGCTTGCCTATGACAGTCTATGAAGTCCTTGAGTACCTAGCTTCCGAGATGACTGAAGCAGAAATTCAAGGGCGATTTTCCCGATCTGACGCGAGAAGATTTAAAAGCCTGCATTGCTTATGCTGTTGACCGCTAGCGTCGGTTTATGACTGCTCCATTATCCCGATGAAATTACTTTTTGATGAAAATCTATCGCCTAAAATATAAACATATTGTTTGGGTAATATGCCATGAAGCAAGATACTGCCAGATTTGTCCCCCGCTTAACACCACAGGAATATTTGGAATGGGAAGTCCAACAACCACTACGCTACGAATATTTTAATGGGGAAGTGTTTGCGATGGCAGGGGGAACGTTGCCCCATGCAGACATTGCCCTAAATTTGGCAACCCTGTTACGAGAACTGTTTCGGGGGCGCTGCAAGGTGCGTAACTCTGATGCCAAGGTGGGCATTACTGACGAAGGACCGTTTACCTATCCAGACCTTAGTATTAGCTGCGATGAGCGCGATCGTACCGCCCGACAATTCATCCGCTATCCCTGTGTCATTATTGAGGTGCTTTCTCCGAGTACGGAGGCTTACGACCGCGGTGGTAAGTTCGCCCTGTACCGTCGTCTCTCAACCCTACAAGAATATGTTTTAGTGAGTTCTGAAACCAAAACGGTTGAGATTTTTCGGCGGGATGCTGTTGGAGAGTGGCGATTCATTCCTTACAGTGAAGGTGATACGATTGAGTTGATGAGTTTGGGAATCACGTTATCCCTAAATGCTATTTATGAAGATGTTTTTTTAGAGTTGGAGGATGAAGGGGGTGAAAAAAGGTAGCACTGCTTATCAGCATAAATCTATTGGGGGGGTGAAGGTAGTGTGATGACACTACAGCGTTTCAGTATTCAAAGGTAAGAGTCTATATTGTAGGGGCGAATGGCATTCGCCCTTAAGCATTGTAAGACGACGACAGAATTATATTACTCCGAAGCCAACGGATTTGATATAACTATTGTCCAATAGATCAATAGAACATCAATCTCAACAGAGCGATCGCCAATTACCAGAGCAATAACTATTGTCCAATAGATCATCAATCTCAACAGAGCGATCGTGAATTAGCAGAGCAATAACTATTGTCCAATAGATCATCAATCTCAACAGAGCGATCGTGAATTAGCAGAGCAATAACTATTGTCCAATAGAACATCAATCTCAAGACAGCGATCGTCAATTACCAGAGCAATAACTATTGTCCAATAGAACATCAATCTCAAGACAGCGATCGCCAATTACCAGAGCAATAACTATTGTCCAATAGAACATCAATCTCAAGACAGCGATCGCCAATTACCAGAGCAATAACTATTGTCCAATAGATCATTAATCTCCACAGAGCGATCGTCAATTACCAGAGCAATAACTATTGTCCAATAGATCATTAATCTCCACAGAGCGATCGTCAATTACCAGAGCAATAACTATTGTCCAATAGAACATCAATCTCCACAGAGCGATCGCCAATTACCAAAGCAATAACTATTGTCCAATAGAACATCAATCTCCACAGAGCGATCGCGAATTAGCACAGCAATAACTATTGTCCAATAGAACATCAATCTCCACAGAGCGATCGCGAATTAGCACAGCAATAACTATTGTCCAATAGAACATCAATCTCAAGACAGCGATATAACTGCGGAATGGAGATGTTCTATCGCTACTGTCATGCAACAAAGCCATTAGGGAGTCTTAGGGGCGTTAACGATAGTTATGCGAAGCAAATGGCATTTGCTAACGCAAAGCTGCGCTTTATATGTTGCGCAGCAAAACGCCCGTATAGGAGTTAGAGCGGAGAAGAGGAATAAAAATAGGGTATTACAAGGAAAAATTTTTTTATCCCTAATTAAGCGGACATGATATTATGCAAATTATGAAATAATATGCTATCTGTAGAGGGCAAATGCCATTTGCCCCTACCAAATATGGTGGTTCTGCGTTAGTCCTGATAAAATAGGGGTTATTCATGGCTTTTAGTGATTATAAAACTATTGCTCAAGTTCAAGAAGAGTATAATATCAAGTATTTGGAAGCAGACTTTATTGAAATTACCGATTTAAAACCTTCCGATCTGTTTGTTAAGGAATTGAAATTCAGCGAACAGAATATGGATATATACACATCTGAATCATCAAGATGCGAAAGTATTATTTATCCAATTTTAAGAGAAGTTTATAAAGATTTTACTGATAAATATACTCTTTGGAGCCACAAGTTCATAACATACAATACTAAACTAAATGGAGCGCCTGATTACTTGTTCTCAACCAAATCAGAATTAGGTAAAACTGTTTTGGGTTTTCCAATCGTCGTTGTTGTTGAAGCAAAAAAGAATGATTTTAGCGAGGGATGGGGGCAATGTCTAGCTGAGTTGATTGCCGTGCAAAAATTAAATAAAGCCGAGGAACTTCCTGTGTATGGGATAGTAACGGATGGAGAATTATGGCAATTTGGAAAATTAGTAGGTAATGAATTCACAAAAAGCAAGTTGAGAATTACTATTACCGATTTAGATAAAATTTTCGGAACGATAAGTTTTTTATTGTCAAGCAAAAGAGAAGCAGATTTGAATTAAATTCGTTTTTTTCTTGCCTTCAACACCAAAGTTTAATAGCACTTACGTAAAGAAACCCGGTTTCTATAGTAAATCATTGTTTTTGACAATAAACATCTACGAGAAACCGGGTTTCTGGGTTCGCCAATAATATCATGTTCGGTTGAATAGTTATGATTAGGGTATAGATGGAAGAGAGATCTCAAACCTCTGAGATTGCTTCCTTCCACTGCGTTCCAGTCGCAATGACTTTATAGTTAGTGTTTATCCGAACATAATATAACTGATAACTGATAACTGATAACTGATAACTGAATAGCCCCTCTACAATCAAATATTTGAAGAGGGGAATTCCCACTCCATTGTTAAATTTGGGTGAAATTAGCTGGATTTTGATCGCGCCGATCGCGCACCGGAATGGGTATTCCTTGGCGATCGCCAGATAGTGCTGCCGTGGTTTCTAATGCTTCTCTCAGTCGTTTAGCAGCATAGATGGACATATCTCTCGGTACACTAATGCGATCGCGCAGGTAGCGCAGGGCTGGATCGGAAGCAGATGGTGGCGGACAGACTTCTCCTGTTATCATGTAAGTCAGAGCGCAACGCAAGGCTTCATCAAAAAGGTGATCGTCGGCTGGATTAACGCGAATGATATTATGACGATGCTTTATCACCCGGTGCAGAGCTTCTGTTCGAGACGTTTCCGGTTCTGGATACATCACATCTGGTAATCCGAACCAAGGACCGCAATCGACACGTTTTTGATTAATCTCAGTTTGAGATTCTTGGTTAGGATAACATCCGCCCATTTGCGGTGGTAAATCGTGGGCATGGGTATGAAAATCGCTTTGTGTCCCTCGATAGGTGGATCGGGTTTCCATAGCATCAAACCAATCAGAGAACTTTGGGTTTTCTTCCCGCAATGAATAGCCTTTGTAATAGTAGAGGCTAGCATTCATCCGCTCGACATAAGGAGTAAAAACCAAATCAACTATACCAAATTCTTCCAGAAAATAAGGTCCTGGAGTATTGGCCAGAGCAGCTTCAACTTGAGCCACGATGGAGGTAAATTGCTCTCGACTGCGTTGGTCGTCCCTTTGCGATCGCGTGGGGTAGCACAACCAAGTACACCAACCACGAAAGAGTAGGCGTTCTAGCTGGCGCAGAGGCAGCGCTTGGCGATCGCCCATTCCTACTTGGTTTAATGGGCCAAATGCCTTTTCTAATGCTAATAAGATATCATCACTTTCTGTAATTAACTGACCGTCAAGTTCTACCGCCGGAAGCATTCCCGAACGCACCTTTTGCTTATACCACTTTTCTTTGGTTCCATAACAGAACATAGTGACTTTCTCAATACGGTACGGAATCTGCTTTTCCTCTAACCACAGCCACACTTTTTGGCAATAAGGGCACCAAGCATGATGATCGCGATAAAGAGTAACTCGCACATCTGATTCTGCTTGTCCAAACAGCCGCAATCTCGCTTGGGAATTGGTTAGTCCGTTCACCGTATCTCGCTCAAATGTGGCGAGTTGTTGTAGTTCTTCCCAACTCAAAGGCAAAGATTTGGTCGATATCATAAGTTACTCCAGAAAATAATGTTCAATTTTATCACAACTTCATTTATCCGATTCGGAGTCTGACGGTTAGCAGCTTGAGAACTATAGGAAACCATGGGATTATTCACACTTTCGCCCAAAAATCAAATAAAGCCGAGGAACTTTCTGTATATGGGATAGTAATGGATGGAGAATTATGGCAATTTGGAAAATTAGTAGGTAATGAATTCACAAAAAGCAAGTTGAGAATTACTATTACCGATTTAGATAAAATTTTCGGAACGATAAGTTTTCTATTGTCAAGCAAAAGGGAAACAGATTTGAATTCAACTCGGTTTTTTTTCTTGTCCAGTTTGCTACCTTGGCAGGACTGGCCTAACGCACCCGACGAATTGACTGCTGCTCTCACGATACCAAACCCCGAGATGGTGGAGAAATCTCCGAAGTGCTAGAATTCTGTCTGGACGCATAATTGTGTCGCGGTCTCAACACTCTATATCATCGAGTATAGCTTGGCTCTAGAATTTCCGGCGTTGGTGATTTGAGGTATGATATCCTGCTCGGATAAGAGCGCGAACAAAAAACTTTCTCCTTCTACTACTCTTTCTTCTTCTTTCTTCCCTCCTGACTCCTGTACGGGCGATTCGCGAATCGCCCCTACTGACTCCTAAATAATTAAGATTAATATCATACACGCGCTTCACCAACGCCGAATTTCCTAATAATAGCAGAAACCGGAAAGTGACAAAAGAGAGATAGAAGTTATTCATGGCTTTTATATCATGTTCGGACGGGTCAGTTATAATAAAATTTAAGGACTGACAGTACCGACAGTACCAAAGAAATACTGAAATTATCAATACTATTATCCAATATTTCCTATGCATTCCTCCTTTGTTCCCTCCTGAGTCCTGACTCCTGACTCCTGACTCCTCACAACAATTATTTATAAGTATTTAACCGAACATGATATTAGTGATTATAAAACTATTGCTCAAGTTCAACAAGAGTATAACTATCAAGTATTTGGAAGAAGACTTTATTGAAATTACCGCTCTAAAACCTTCTAATTTTTTTGTTAAGGAATTAAGGCTGCACTCAGAAAAATTGTAAAATATAAGTCCTAATAAAATCAGAGGCACTATAAATGTCTAAATCTAGTCAAGTTTTAATTGATGCTTTTCTCGCTGAACGTAATACACCAAATCCTCTCGGTGACCGTAGTCCTACCTGGGGTCGTCATGTAGACGATCTTTCTCTGGTCGATCCTGGAGAAATTGCAGAAAGTGTTGTAGTTATTGAACCCTGGGAGCATGTTGGCGAACGACCGAAGGATAAGGTTGGCGTCATTGCATCACAGAACGTGGCCTATATTGTCGATCAGATCCTGGGTTTACCCACCCTTATTGTGCCCGCTTGGAAGCATGGTATTTCTGACCTAAAGCGCTTTGCTTCCCTGGCAAGCGTAGCAAAACTTATAGTATTGGAAGGTGGCGAACCAGATGTTCATGTAAAAGATACTTTTTCGCAAGCATTTCCTCGTTCAGATGCTACACAACTGATTGTTGAATTCCTCTTAAAACAGGTGCCTTTCATTGGCATTTGTCTCTCTCATCAGCTTACGGCGCAGGCTCATGTAGAATTAATCCGTGAATCTGTGGATCGTCTAGAAAAATCCAAACAGTCAGCGTTTGTTGCTGTCAGTCGTCGTATTACCGAGGTTGCAAATCGCCTAAAGGTTGAAAAGAGTTATGGTACTGTCGCCCAATCTTGGAACGATGAGTCGTTTGCCGTTGCTAAGAATGAAGCAATTAGCCATTCTAATACACGTTTATACCCCTACCGGGATATTGAGATTCCTCATGTTCCGACTGAAATCACGGAGACATATCGTGTAGTAGCAAAACGTTTTGATGCCATCATTGATGTAGCACTCCAGTACGAGAACGATCTGCACATTCAGGCATTTCATGGCAACGAAGTATCAGAAGAATCAATACGCTTCGTATGTTGGGCCTATCAGGAAATTAACCATGCAATAACTGCTTACAGCCTTGAAGCCGCCTCGACACTAGACCTACAAAGCCTAATGACTGCACCCATTGGTGTCGAAATTTTAGCTTCAACACATACTCAAACTGGCGATCCGCTATGTGAGGTTGCAGCAACCGGTATTTATTGGGATAACGGCCGGAAAGCACTAACTACCCAGTTTCACCCAGAACTTGATGAATCTTTAATGACCGCATCTGAAGGTTGGGCACCTTCCTGGGAAAATATGAAAAGTTCTGACGGAATTCGTTTGTTAGCACGTATACTTCAGTCAGTTCTCTAAAAATGAGTGATATCATGTCCGGTAGCATCGGTATTGTATAGCAAAGGTAAGGAAGAAGGAAGAAGGAAGAAGGAAGAAGGAAGAAGGAAGAGGGAAGAGGAAAGAAGAGGGAGGAAGGCTATTGAGCCAGAAAAAAATCTAAATTCCCTGTAGATATTCACCCTTGGGTTTACACAAACGATTGCCTTCGGACATGATATGACAAACCGCTTCCCTCTCACCACTTATCCTAAACACAATAATTTTCTTCAAGTTCGATGATCCGATTTTGTAGTAATGAGCGATTGCCGCTCGTTTAGGGTGAGCTAGCAGGAGAGCAATCTATCAATAAATGGATGCTCTCCGCCACCATTCCCTTGAGGAGTTAAAAGTCAAAAGTCAAAAGTAAGATTTGATTCGCATTTATCAAAATACTGTGTTACTCTGTAAGCATGGGAAAAAGTGCGCGCAGATAGGGTCATTTCAGTTAGCCTCCTCCGGAGGAACTGCGTTAACAGTACCTCTGGCTGTTTGCGCAGCATGACCTAGGAAACGATTGGGATTGAAATACTGAAGTTTATTTTTGTTCATCCCCTTGTAGAGCGACAGCTCGCGGCGCAGCCAAGGGAAGGATTGAGACCTTATTTTTTGGTAACTTTTAAAACTATAAAAACTATGTCGAAAGCAATAATATGACTAATATATCCGTTCAATATGAACCACCACTTCCAGCAAAGGAAACTTTGCCTACCATGTACGACTTACCAAGCGAAGACCCTACAGAACCTGGTTTGCCAGACGAATTTCACAACTTTCAACCTGAACTTTTGCGTCAAACTTTTCAACCACCTAACAAAGATCCCGATCTCTTGTTTTGTGGCGCCGATATGAATCTCTACTACGATGTCAAACATCCTAAATGGTACAAACGCCCAGACTGGTTTGCAGTTGTGGGAGTACCCAGGTTGTACGAACAACGGGATATGCGCTTGAGTTATGTAGTTTGGCAAGAAGGAGTTAACCCATTGGTGGTGGTCGAGTTATTATCTCCGGGTACAGAAGATGAAGATTTAGGAGAGACAATAGTAGAACAGGGAAAACCTCCTACTAAATGGGAAGTTTATGAGAGCATTCTGCGAGTACCTTATTATGTGACGTTCAGTCGCTATACTAATCAAATACAGGCGTTTCATTTAGTGGGCGATCGCTACCAAAGGACAGAGTTGAGTCAGGGACGTTTGTTGCTTCCGAGGGTAGAACTTAGTCTGGGTTTGTGGCAGGGTAGTTACAATAAGATAGATAGACTCTGGTTGCGGTGGATGACCTTGGAAGGAGATTTGATACTGACTCCAGAAGAGGAGGCCAAGCAACGAGCTACCGAGGCGGAACAAGAGGCAGCAGTAGCTAAAGAGGAGTTAGCAGCAGCTAAACAACAAAAAGATCGCTTGGCAGCAAAACTGCGAGAGTTGGGTATCGATCCTGACAAGTTGAGTTAAATAGTTTTTTTGTAGGTTGGGTGAGGCAGTACCCTACTCAACCTCAATTATATAGAATCCGGGTAATTAGTTATCGTATTACTGAGGAGTAAGGAGTAAGGAGTAACGAGTAACGAGTAACGAGTAACGAGTAACGAGTAACGAGTAACGAGTAACGAGTAACGAGTAACGAGTAATATCAAATCCAGTTGAATACTTAATTGTATTGTTGGGGGAGATGGGGAGATGGGGAGATGGGGATATTGAATAATGAACATATACTATATAACCGGATTCTATATTAGTCAATCATATCATGTCCGGATAAGAGCAATCTGGAAAAAACTTATCCTCTTGCTTAAACAGTAAATCTTTCTATTTTCCCCTCCACCGGAGGGGTTAGGGGTGGGTTCCCTACTCCCCTACTCCCCTACTCCCCTACTCCCCTACTCAAAAAAATATGGTATTATACCAATTTGAAAAAAGAACGTTACAGATAATAAGCAGTATTAAAATAATTTGTAGGAAATATCTATTGGAGGAAAAAGATAAATTACTACATAATAAATGGTATAAAACCCATTCCCATACGACTCCTGACTCCTGTCTCCTGACTCCTAAACAGTAATCTAAATATTTGTAGCAAAGATTTATCAAACTGGTATTAATTCTTATCCTCAAATCCTGCCACTTCAGATAAAGTATAAAGAGGTCTACCTTTTACTTCTTCATAAATACGTCCGATATATTCTCCTAAAATTCCAATACTTACTAATTGTACTGCTCCTAAAAAGAATATTGCCATGATAATTGTTGCCAAACCAGTTAATGGTGAATCTGGATAAAAAATTCGCCAATATAAAACTAAACAAGCCATCAATAAAGCAACACAAGCAGCAAATAATCCTACATAAGTAGATAGTCGTAAAGGTACTTTAGAAAAAGAGACTAAACCATTAATTGCTAAAGCTAAAGACTTGGCAAAAGTATATTGAATATCACCAGCAAAACGAGGTTCGCGCTCAAATTTAATTGCCGTTTGTTTAAAACCAACCCATGCTCTTAAACCTCGAATATAACGATTAGTTTCTGGCATTTTATTCAACACATCCACCACACATCTATCCATTAAACAAAAATCTCCTGTATCAATGGGAATTTCCACATCTGCTAAATGTTTTAAAATCCGATAATATAGAAAAGCAGGCAACTTTTTTAACCAACTTTCTTGATGTCTTTTTGTGCGTTGAGCATAGACAACTTGATAACCCTGTCGCCACTTTTCAATTAAGTCTGGAATTAATTCTGGTGGGTCTTGCAAATCTCCGTCTAAAACTATAATAACTTTCCCCCTAGCAAAATTTAAACCAGCAGTAACAGCAATTTGATGTCCGAAATTACGGGCAAAACTTAAATAACAAATTCGAGTATCTTGTTGATGTAATTCTCGGAGTATTTGTAGAGAGCGATCGCGACTCCCATCATTAATTAAAATTAATTCTACATCTCCATCCATTCTATTCAGAATGGCACTCATACGCCGATATAATTCTGGGATATTTTTCTCTTCATTATAAATAGGAATTACTATAGAATATTTCATACAAGAAGGAAGAGGGAAGAAGGAATAAGGAAGAAGGAAAGGGGAAGGGGGAAGAAATAATAATTTCCTCATCTGTAGGGGCGAATGGCATTCGCCCTCTTGATTTAGTGTTCGTGCGTAAGTCCTGTTCCTAAAAAAAGAAAGAGGGAAGCAACAACAATTTTCTATTCAAATAGATTTTTCCAGAAATTATACCAGCTTTTCCAAGCAACTATTGTAGTACTTTAGATGAAATATATTTACATTTTTGGAGATGTCTAATAATATTAATAGGACTTACGCATTACAAGGTATTTTCGTCATTGCGACCCACAGAGAAGCAATCTCAAACCCTAGTTTTTTTTACCTCATGGGTAAGTCCTGATTGATTGAAATATAATACCACTATATAAATTTTTGGGTTAAATATTATGATATCAAATAATTTATGGAAAATAAATCAACAATTAGCAACAGTCTGTTTATCCCATCCTTTTGTGCAAGGAATTGCTAACGGTACACTGCCTCATAAAAGTTTTGCTTATTATGTGGGACAAGATGCTTTTTTCCTCAGAGCATTTGCTCGTGCTTACAGTATTGCTGCAGCTAAGTCCCCAGACTGGAAAATATTTGAACTGTTTCATGCTCTCGCAGGTGCGGTAAAAGAGGAACTACAACTTCATCAAAACTATGCTGCAAAATGGGGAGTCAACCTAGAAACTATTACGCCAGGATTTTCTACACGGCGTTACACAGATTTTCTGCTAGCAACAGCTTGGAGTAATAATATTGGAGCGATCGCCACAGCAATGACTCCTTGTATGCGACTTTATGCTTTTTTGGGACAAAAGTTAGCTACACCACAAATTCCAGAGCATCAATATTCTGAATGGATTCGTACTTACAGCAGTCATGATTTTGAACATTTGACGCAAAAGCTGGAGAAAGTGATAGACAATTACGCAGACAATATTCAAGAAGCAGAATCAATTTACTGTTATGCCATGCTCTGCGAACGAGATTTCTTTCAGGCAGCTTGGGAAATGGCAGGTGTCAACAGAGTAGGGGACTAGGTAGGAGGAGGAGAAAATAATTTAACAGGACTTACGCACGGATACTAAATCCAGTGAGGGCGCAATTCGGCAGCTATGCGGAACGCAAATGCCATTCGCCACTACATATCAATGCAGACATAAAATGCCGGAATATGCCTAGTGCAGAATGGCGGAAATAACTGACCTGTTACAAAATCCGAAAACAATTACAAATCAATACTTCTGACTTCTGACTTCTGACTTCTGACTTCTGACTTCCGCGTAGCGGCACTAGTGCAGGATGGCGGAAATAACTGACCTGTTACAAAATCCTAAAACAATTACAAATCAAAAATAATTGACTGTCAGATGTGCGTCTTACATTTTGAAGGCGATGTGTGCGGAACTATTTCCGCACAGTAGGCGCGCCGTAGGAAACCTCGCCAATTAGCACTCGCTTTTAAATCCATGACTTTTAACTTCCGGGTAGTGGCACTAGGTAATATCATGTCCGGATAATTAGTTATAAAAAAAACTTTCTCCTTCAACTCCAGTTCTTACTCTTCCTTCTTCCTTCTTCTTTCTTCCCTCCTGACTCCTGACTCCTGACTCCTGACTCCTCCGTAGTTATTTATTTATAACTGTTCAACCGGACATGATATAATTCCCACTCTCATCCTTCCTTTCTCCCGACTCCTTATATAGAACCCCCGATCGTATCTTTATAAATATCAAGTTTTTTTAGCTAGGAGTCAGGAGACAGGAGACAGCTATACTGGAGACAGGAGGGAAGAGGAGAAGATGTGGGGAGAGATAATACAAAAAATTCAACACTCCTTCATATGGTTTTTCCTCAAAATTGATGCGCGAAAAAACTTGACTACCATAATTATATAGCTATCAAATGAGTTCTATAGAATCCCGTTATACAGTATATGTTGATAATTCCATCCACACTTCTATCTCCCCGCCTCCCCATCTCCCAAGAATTCTAATAAGTATTCAACCGGATTTGACATAATTCCTGACTCCTGACTCCTGACTCCTGACTCCTTCTTCTAACGTCCCAACTTATTCGGAATACCTTCACAACCACCAGGTATCTTTCTTCTACTTTTTTCACCAGACCAAGCACAACAATAATAACGTTGTTCGTCAGACAACCGCTTAACTCCATTAAAGTCAACATTTTCTACCACTGCACCAGTACAAACACCTGTTTGATAGTTAGGTACATGAGTACGACTGCGAGGAGTAGCAGTTTCCGCACTACCATAGAAAAATCTTGCTCCCCTCAAGTCAGCACCCACCAGACTTGCTTCATACAAAATAGTACGGGAAAAGTTGGCTTTGACCAAGTCACAATAACTAAGATTAGCTCTGACAAGATTAGCGTCACTTAATTCTGTCCACCGCAAATCTGTTTTTGTCAGGTCAGCACCAGCTAACATTACTCCTAAGTCAATCACGCGAATACCATATTCCCTATCTTCCGCATAACCTCCATTACCATCTAAAATAGGCCGACCAAGTTGGCGATCGCGCTTAATCGGTGTTATTAATCTAGACTGAGATAAAAATCTGAGAATTTTCGCTTTACCTTCTCCATCTACACTTTTAATAATAGCTGCTGTACGTCCTTCAGCGATCGCTCTTTCCTGTGGCCAATCTTCCAAGAAACCTTTTTCATCCATTGCCAGATCGGAAACTCCTTGAAAGTAAGCATCAATGGTTTGTTGTTGAGTGATGCGGTTTTGCTGAATGGTCAAATCTTTGGAAATAACGTATTGTCGCCAAGCTACATATACAGCAATAATTGCAATTAAGATTTGACCCAAAGCTCCGATGAGTTCGCCCACCGCTCCAATGGCATCCCAGTTAATCTGAATATTACGAGTACCTGGTTCTTGGTTTGCCCCACTTAACATTAGTAAGCCAACAATAGCGGCCAATATGCCAAAGCAAGCAATAATCAGGTTACGCCAAACTGGAGGAATGAGGGTTTTCCAGACTTTACCCCAACTAGGCCAAATCATTCTGATTGAAGCTGCCATTGCCACAACCGCACTGGTATAACCAAGCAGCACATTATCCATCGCTAACCCCAGAATCATTACTGCAATTGCTGTGAGGGAGACAATGGACGTAATTCGATTCTTTGGCCCTTCATCTACTTGATTGTTTGCCAAACCATTGAGCTGTGTAGCAGAAGCGGGTAGCATTTGTTCTATTTCATTTTCTACCAAGTTTAATTGTTCTATTGGTGTTTTTACAGGAGCGATTGCTGCTTTTGTACCATTAGAATTTTCTGAGGTAGGACTGGTGTTTGGAGAATTAGTTGGAGAAGAGTTTGAATCATTATTCATAGAATTTTTAATTTTTATTTTTTTGACAGACAATTAATTAGTTAAGTTTTTGTAATATCTATAAAAAGCTAGAAAGATTAGGAAAGGGAAGTTATACCAATAATTTTACGGGTAAGTTTAGCTAGAGGTTAGGCTTTATATCAATTATATTGGGACTAAACCTATCAAGACAAAGGTTAACTGCTGCCTATAAGTCAAAAGTCAAAAGTCAAAAGCAAAAATATTGATTAATCTCGGACTCAGGCCAGAGAAAAAATTTATACTGTTGTGTTAATTGATTAATATAGGGATTTTGATTAATTAATATCAGGACTTCGACTTTGGGTTGGATTTGATAAGTTAGCTTGACTATTCATGGCTCAGAGGCCGTGTATTTTCTATTAGGATAGATAGAAAGAGGTTCAAAAAGTACCTTTGTTTCAAATTTAGCCATTTTTTGTAAGTGTAAAATTATGACAACTTCTGAAATTCTAGTTAAGAAGGAAAAATTAAAGAACCCACCTTTGGAAATAAATTATTTGGGCGATCGCTCTTTGCGTCAGTCAGCGAAGCGGGTGACTAAGGTAGATGATGATATTCGGAAACTGATACGAGAAATGCTCCAAACTATGTATACTGCTGATGGTATTGGTCTGGCTGCACCCCAGGTGGCTGTCCAAAAACAAGTAATTGTGATAGACTGCGAGCTAGATAATCCCGCTACGCCCCCTCTAGTTTTGATTAATCCTACAATCAAAAGGTATGGCAAAGAAGTTTGTCTTTTCCAAGAAGGATGTTTGAGTATTCCTGGGGTTTATTTAGATGTTAAACGTCCCGCAATAATTGAAGTTGCCTACAAAGATGAAAATGGTCGTCCGAAAACTCTTCAGGCTAAAGAATTATTATCTAGAGCAATTCAGCATGAAATGGACCATCTTCAAGGGGTGCTATTTGTAGACCGAGTAGAAAATAAATTGGCACTGAATGAAGAGTTGACTAAGCATAAGTTCTCTCCTAAAGCTGTTAAATCTGTTGCTTAAAGTCTCGCGAAATTAATACAAAAGCAATAGTCCAGAAGTCTAAGATTTATCAGTTCTTAACTTTAGTGCATATCATAAAAAATCAAAACAGTCAATATTTTTGGAGAAGAAAGTATGGTAGGAACTCCTAAATCAACATTGCTTTTGGGTGGGTGTTGTATAGCAGCGATCGCAGCAGTTGGTTCTATTTTTGAGTTATCTTCTGGGGAACCAGAATTAGGTGGTCTAGTAACAGGGATAATTTTGAGTCTGAGCATTCCTCTAGCTACTTTACTCTTTTATTTAGCAATTCAAGACGCTAAGGCGAATCAGTAGAAATTAAAGAAGCACTCAGCACTCAGCACTCAGCAAGATTATTTTTTTGAACCTGTCAGAAAGGGGATACGCGACCCCTAATAAAATTAAACGACAAGCTAGAAGTCGGGGATTTAAACCCAAGCTTTTAGCCCCCTGAAAGCTGTTTGCGGAGGATTCCGGTACGGAAAATGCTGATAGCTAGTTAAGCAATGAACAATGAACAATTTTTAATTGACAATTAATTGTTCATTGCTTATCAATAATTATTTTGACTACAAATTTTAAAGATATCTAAAAAATGGCATTTCTGCGACAACTGTCTACAAGAGGGGTATATGAGGAAAAACTCATAAAAGAGTATCTATCTGAGACAGAGGAGGTAGTGCTAGGACGTGATCCAAAGTGTCAAATTGTTCTAGAGACAAAATTGTATAGAACGGTTTCTCGCCGTCATGCGCTAATTCGTATTCAGACTAAACAGACCAAAACTACTGGTTTAATATGGGAAATCTGCGACCTCAATAGTTCTAATGGTACTTATATTAATGGACGAAGAATACAGGGAAGTCAAATTTTACAGGTGGGCGATCGTATTCGTCTGGGTTACAAAGGGCCAGAATTCATCTTTGATAATTTATCCCACCAAAAACCTACCTCATTAGTATCACCATCAGTAAACCCTACTTCACTTCCTGTTAATTCTGTTGGTAGTGTTGAAGATCTTGGAGATACTGGTTCGATAACTTTGACCCAGTTATTTCCTATTGCCTCTACAGGAAAGCAATTAGCTAAAAAAGCCTATCTTTATCCAGGTATTATCACTGTATTTTTTGTGATTTTAATGTTTTTAACAGTGGGTCAAGTAATAGCTTTCAATGTTTTATTGGCAGCTTATATTGCTAGTGCAGCTTATTATTTTGTTTATCAACTTTGTGGCAAAAAAAAACCTTGGTGGGTATTATTTGGAGTAGCTTTAACAACTGTTATTATCTTATTAAGTCCAATTTTGACATTGTTTATTGGAGTATTTCGTTTTATACTTCCTGGTGATATATCAGTAAATCCTCAACAAGTTGGCTTTCTTGATTTCCTGATTATAATGTTTTTTGGTGCAGGATTAATGGAGGAATTGTTAAAAGCATTACCCGTGTTTTTAGTACTATTAATAGGTCGTAATTTACCCGCTCCTTGGGGAAACAAAATTGGTGTTTGGGAACCTTTAGATGGAATTTTATTAGGTACAGCTTCTGCAGTAGGATTTACTTTATTAGAAACTCTAGGACAATATGTTCCGAGTATTGTGGATAGTGCTAGTTTACAATTGGGAGTAGATGGGAGTCAATTGGTAGGATTACAATTGTTAATTCCCAGAATTTTAGGTTCAGTAGCTGGACACATGGCTTATAGTGGTTATTTTGGTTATTTTATCGGGTTAAGTGTTTTAAGACGTCGTAATAGTTGGTTAATTTTGGGAGTTGGTTATTTTACCGCATCTATTCTTCATGCTTTATGGAATGCTTCTGGGATTTTAAATATTTTTCTTTTGGCATTTGTAGGAGTACTTTCTTATGCTTTTTTAGGAGCAGCTATTTTAAAAGCAAGAGTTCTCTCTCCGACAAGAAATGAAAATTTTGCGACTCAGGCTATAGTTAATAAATGAAATTGTATTGGAGGGAAAAAAAGTAGTATTAACCATGGTCTATAGGTTTTGGCTTTGTGACCATATTACATTTAGTAAAACCCACAATTCAACTAATTTCACCAAAAGCTATTTGATTGAGGAAGTGTTGATATAGTGGTTATTATCCTCGATCAGTTCAACAATGAATAATGAATAATGAATAATTACCTCTCCATGAATTGAAGAGGATTGACAAATTCATGAAAATTTTTCTTCACAGGAGTCGATTGGATATGGCGAGGAGACCTCGCCATCCCATCCTAGGTCATGCTGCGCAAACGACCGCTTATTATCCCCTATCCAAGGGGAGACGCATACCCACAATTTTTCGGTAAAGTATTTTTTTTATTCCTTATTCCCTGCTTTTTGTTGCCTATTGCCTGTTGCCTAAAATCTAAAACTTGTATATCTCATCAATTTTCAAAACGCTATATATATAAAAAATATCACCCAGTTAAATATATTTAACTGGGTGAGAAAAAGATGCCTAGTTTAAGCTTTAAAAACTCGATTTGCTATCCTAATACTTTATATCAAATCCGATAGCATCGGTGTTATTTCGTTGAAGATATAGAGTCTACATTGTAGGGGCGCAATTGCGAAGCCCATGCCGTCAGGCTATATGGCCATTCGCCCCTACCTATTGTATGACGATGACAGAATTATATTACTCCGATTTCTCGGGAACCGTAGCCAACGGATTTGATATTACTGATTCACCACCGATTAATCAATGAGAAAATTTTTAGAGAAATCTAGAGGAAAATGAGCCCAAAGAAAAAATTGATAATTTGGCTGCTAACTGTGTTATTAACGGTGATGGCAGTTATAGTTACTACTAAATTTCAGGAACAAAATCAAGAAAATATAACGATCGCGATAGCTGCTCCCTTAAGCAATGCCGGAGCAGTGACAGAAAGAGTAGGCAAATCAATGGTTAGAGGGGCGCAACTCTACATTGAGCAGGTAAACAAAGCTGGCGGAATTCAAGGCAAGCAGTTGCAACTACAAATTTATGATGATCAAGGGAAAATAGACATAGCTGAGAAAGTAGCTCGGGAGATTGTCCAATCTCCAGCGATCGCCGTCATTGGTCACTATTCTAGTAGCGCATCTCTGGCAGCTGGAAAAATTTATCAAGCCACTGGCATTCCAGCCATAAGTGGTTCAGCAACTGCCGACGCAGTAACCGCAGATAATGAGTGGTACTTCCGTACAATTTTTAACGACAGCTTTCAAGGCAAATTTATCGCTACTTACTTGAGAAAAGTTCTAGGATATTCAGAAATTAGTATTATCCGGGGTTACGATGCTTACGGTTTAAACTTAGGTAAAACTATTGAAACAGCTTTTCGGGAACTAGGAGGAGAGATAGTAGCTCAGTGGCAACTACCAACAAACCAGAGCAAAGTTACAGATCGGATAATTATTCAGGAATTGGAGGAACTCAAAGAGGATGAGCGACTTCCAGAAGCAATTGTCTTTGCTACTAATCGCGATCAAGTGACGAACTTACTCCGGGAAATCAAAAATCGCAATCTGAATTTATTCCTATTTGGTGGTGATGATATAGGTGATGTAGGTATTGCTCAATCTTTTACTGACCTTCCTGAAGAAAAAGAAACTCCAGGATTCTTTACCAACGGCCTTTTCGCCATAGTACCAATTATCTATGACGTAGCTAATGATCGAACTCAAGAATTTAGGAAAACATTTGAAAAGGTTTACGAAATTCCCCCCGGTTGGTCTGCTGCTTCTTACTATGATGCTACCACCGCAGTTGTCGAAGCTATTCATCGTACTCTGTTAACAGAGAAAGATTTAGCAAAATCAGCTTTTACTGGTAAAGATATTAAAAAAGATCGTTCTAGGGTTAGAAAGGCTTTGCTTCGGTTCGACAGTCCCGATACTGCTGTCGAAACAGGAACGAGAAGATTTTACTTTGATAGGAATAATACTGTTGCTGTTCCTCCTAGTGTGGGAATCTTTGACCATGGTCAGATTGTATCAGCTTTTACCCAACTACAAATAATTCCCAATATCGAGGCAATTTTAAATTCAGATGCAAAAATCGCTAGTGGGAATATTTTACAAATGGGGCAGCAATACTTGGAAAAAACTGACATTGTTTATGTAGGTCTTGACATCAACAAAGTTAACTATCTAGACGAGAAAAGTTCAACCTATGTTGTGGATTTTTATTTGTGGTTTAGATATAAAGGTAATCTGAATCCTGATCAAATTGAGTTTAGCAACTATGGAATCGAGCGTTTAGACTCTGGAGAAAGGTTAACTATCGGAGAACCTATACAAAGCGGGGAAGAAAATGGAGTTAAGTATAAAATATATAGAATTAAAGCCGATTTTCACGAAGAGTTTGATTTTCACAGTTACCCGTTTGATAAACAGCGTTTAAGTGTAAGGTTTCGACATACAGAGCTAACAAGAGATCGGTTGATTTATGCTATTGACTTAATTGGTATGCAAAATATTACTAGAAAGGAATTATTTAACCAGTGGAAACAAAAAGTTTTCAAAGAAATTACCTCTTGGACACCTACAAAAATAACTTTTTTCCAAAATACTCTAGTAAATGATTCTACACTAGGCTATCGGCAATTGATCGACACTAAGTCAAATTTAGAATACTCCCAGTTTAATGCTGTCATTGAGATGAAAAGGAAACTACTCAGTTTCAGTATCAAAAATTTGCTGCCTCTGTGGTTTTTTGTTGTTGTGGCATATCAGTTATTATTTTTGCCTTTCGATCTACTCTCAGCCGAGTTATTTAGTGGGCTATTACTAGCGATTGTATTTTACCATTTGAGTTTACTAGAGTCTCTGCCTGATGGAATAGGTTATGTTGTGGCCCTTGACTATGCTTTTTATTTATTGTACTTCTTATGTGGGTTAGAATTAACGCTAGTAACAGTAGGGTCTAGGGACAAGTTTAAAAATAATAAAGCACAGCGTAAACAGTTAATTTTATTAGGGAGGGTGCTGTTTCCAGTGATTCTTTTGGTTGGCTCTATATGGCTTTATTTGCTTTATTTATAGCACTGTTGATAGCCCAATAGAAAATATTCTACATTCTGCTTTTTGGACTCGCAGAGGGGAAAATTTTCGGGGTTGTGTATGAGGCAATTATGGGTATTTATTGCCCTATATAAATTTCCCCATTACTTATATGAAATACGTTAATGTTTGCTACCAAAGATTGATGGGGAGATGGAGAGATTCGTATTATTTGCACAATTTTTTGTATTTTATATTAGGTATGCGTCCCCATCCTCCGATGGTAATGCAAATTTAACTATTTTCTTGATGAATCCTATATATAGTTTAGTACTTTAGTTTTTTTTGTACACATATAGTGTTTTTCCGTAAATCATAACTATATTAAAATTTATCTACCAAACTGAGGCCATAACACCTGGACAAAAAAATCATTCAAAATCTTGTTACATTGAAATGCCAGTTGATTTTGGTCTAATTCATCTTTAGTAAAATAAGCTAAACGCTGACCTTCATTAAGTTTAATTTCCGTTAAGTCTAAATCTATTTGTTTCCAGAAAACGTAATGTTCTCTATCATAAATATTGTACTTTTGAAAAAAGTTAATATCTGTTAATTCAATTTCGATTTCTTCCCTTATTTCTCTGCATATACAATCTTCAGGAAGTTCACTATTTTCAATAAATCCTCCTAATAAATTCCAAGTATTAGGAAAAGGAATAGAATATTTATTATCTCTAAGCACGAGTAAAATTTGCTGAGAGCTGTTAAACAAAATAATTACACAACCTTGCAGCTTGTTCATATTTTTCTCCTAGTAAAAAAAATAATAATTCTGTAGGGACGTTGCATGGAATATCCCTACTTTGTAGTCTACTCAAATGAAAACCGCTTTCAACAATTAATAATGAATAATGAATAATTACCTCTCCTTGAAAAGAAGAGGATTGACAAATTCATGAAAATTTTTTTTTATTATCCCCTTAAAAGGGGAGGCTTTAAACCACAATTTTTCGGTAATTATAACTATTAAACCAGACGCGATATTATACCATCCTGATAATGAATGTTGACTGTCGAAAATCGACAATGTTTAAAATTACTTTTGTCGATTTTAACTCAATTTATGCTGAATGTATTGTTATGACTTGTTTTTGAGTTTGTCAATAAAAGTTGCTGATTTTCTACAACTTTTTTTCTGTTAATGCTTGATTATTCAAAATAGCAAGAAAAAAACAATTATTCCCATTCTAAAAGCACTGACAGATAAAAGTAAGCGCCTTTTTGGAGGGAAAAAAAGTGCGGACTTTTCAGCTTGAGTGACTAAAAAGTTAGGATAAAACGCAGACAAGCACAGAAAGATACAGGTACAATTATTCCTCCTACTTTCTCTGTGTCCCCACACTTCTCACATTCCCCTCCTGGGAGAGGTTAGGGGTGGGTCTCCACACTTCCGACACTTCCCACACTCTGATTTATACTGAGGTTAGCTCAGAAGTCTCTAAAGAGAAAAACTAAGGGGTCTAATAACTATCAAAAAGCTAGGCTTAAAGTAGCTAGGATATACGCAAAAATTAAAGATTCGAGGCTTGACTATACTCACAAGGTAACGACTCAACTGATTAGAGAAAATCAAACTATTGTAGTTGAAGATTTAGCGGTAAAAAATATGGTCAAGAAGCGGTGCGACCCCGCGACGACGATAGTCGCAAGGGAACGCGCACCAAGAGATCACAAATTAGCCAGAGCAATTAGTGATGCCAACTGGGGAGAATTAGTCAGGCAATTAGAGTATAAGGCTGAATGGTATGGACGAGAATTAATCAAAGTTGATAGATATTTCCCTAGCTCTAAACGTTGCTCTAATTGTGGGCACATAGTAGAAAAATTACCTCTAAATATTAGAGAGTGGGATTGCCCTGAGTGTGGTAGCCACCATGACAGGGACATTAATGCAAGTATAAATATTTTGGCTCGGGACTCGCAGTGTCAGCGCCAGTCGCTCATGGGGGAGACCCCCAAGACCGCGCTGGCTTGTCTGTGGAGCGCGCTTTTAGACCATCTGAGAGTAAATCTCGCTTATGCTGGTGCATTGAAACAGAAAGCCTCTAACAGTGATGCTAGGGAATCCCACGCTGTCACGCAAGTGCAGCGTCGGGAGGATGTCAATGCAAGCTCTCTATAAGAATTGTAGTTCTTAGCTGTGTTCGATTTTTCTGAATACCACGATAATTTTCGGCGATCGCCTCTTCTAAGTAGGGCTTGCTGATTAAATCTAAAAGCATTGATATATAAAGACTAAAGCCTTTTTGGAGTCGAAAAAAAGTGCAGATTTTTCAGCTCTTTATGCTCAAAAAGTTAGTATTTTAGGCGCATAATTGGGCAGAAAAATCACTCTGACAAAACTTAGCTCCTACCTCCTATAAATTCCAATTTCTCCTGTCTCCTGTCTTCCCCTCCTGGGAGGGGGAGGGGCGAGGGGTGGGTTGTCTCCTGTCTCCTACCCCTGCCAAAAGACTTTTTCAGCAAGCCCTAAGTAGAGATTAAAAATTTTGATTGGCGATCGCTCTCAGAACAAAATAACAAAATTATAGATAGAGTATTATTTGGACATTTATGACATATTTTATCTTGAAGAGAAATTTTTTACCCTATAAATAAGTATTTTGTCAATAGCCATAATTACTTAAGCATTTATACTGCTCTAAAATTTGTTTTTTTGAGATTTATTCAACCGTGGAGAAAGTATAAATTTTTGCACCCTATATTGACGAAAAATAGAAGGTTGTAGCTTTTTTTAGACAAAATTTCTTATTTTTAAATACAACATTGGCACAATAAGCTATGTATCTGTATGATACCAAATTGCTGAAATAACGCAAGTTCGTGAAATATTTTGTAATGGTTTGGGAAAAATCAGGGCTTGTTTGATTGGAATAAACAATATTAATAGCTGACTTGATAAGTTAAACCTATATTTTGTCCTTCTTATATAATTTTTGCTTTGAAACTACTTTTTGTTGACATCCTCCCGACGCTGCTCTAGGAGACAGCGGGGGATTCCTTAACATCACTGTTAGCGACTTTCTGTTTCATAGCACCCGCATAAACGAGATTTACTCCCAGAAGGTCTAAAGGCGCGCTCCACAGACAAGCCAGCGCCGCCAAAGGGGGTCTCCCCCATGAGCGACTGGCGCTGACACTGCTCCTCCCGCAGCCTTCGAGCGTGGGCGTTCCCTCTCTTGGTCAGCGTTCCGCAAGGGAGCTATCGTCATCGCGGGGTCTGACGTTGCGTCTGTCCCCGACGCGGGTTCCCATCCGCAAAATATTTATACTTGCATTTATGTCTTGATCGTGGTGAGCTGTACATTCAGGACAGTCTCACTCTCTTATACTTAGAGGCAATTTCTCAACCACATAGCCACAATTAGAACAACCCTTGGAACGCAGTTGTGAAAGGTTAGAGATTTTGGTTGACGATCGCTCAATTTAACAAGTACAAAATATAGCAGAAGACAGAAGAAAAAATCTGGTTTTGTCTGAGTTTTAAACTTTTGATATGTCTTCACCTTTCCTGTGACTGCTATATGCTTGAAAAGTTTTCTGACAGTTGCTCTAAATCCTAAGTCAAGGGAAAAATTGTTGGTGTTTAAGTTCTTGTTCTCCCGATTCAATTTTTCTTACAGCAATGTCATGAGCTTTTAAAACTACTATTTGTGTTGGAAAATAGGAAATTTGGAGAAGACGACCCTCTGGTTGTCTGACTAAATTTTCCCAATAGAAGTAACTGAGGACTCCAAAGTACCTCTACTAATATTTGTGTTTGAAATTTGCTAAAAGCAGTCATTCGCGCCACTTGCATTTCAATTACTACAAGAAAGCCATCTACTAAAACTGCTTTTATATCTAAAGTAGGGGCGAATGGCCATTCGCCCCTACTGATTATTTGACCAAAAAATAAGGTCTCAAGCCTCCCCTTTCAAGGGGATGAAAAAAAATCAAGTTCAATTAAATTCTGTGGTTTACCCACCACAAATGGTATAAACTTCGCATTTACTGTAAGCCTGTCAGATACAGTCGATGTCATGTCAATGGGGTATCGCTACTCCCCCACTTCTATTAAAAAACCGTATGTGAAAGTTTCACATTCATTGAATATTTTTACTCAAGCCAGCTTTTTGGAAATAAATTGAGATTTATGTTGAAAGATAATTTGATTTTGTCATTTTTAAGTACTACAGTAATAGCAGCAACAACCATTCCCACACAAGCTGCCTCTTTTGAAAAAGCATCTTTTAGTGATAATTTTAACGATGGTGTAGTTAATTCTTCTATTTATTCACCTATAAAATCCGCTTCAATAATAGAAGAAGATGGAGGCATGATATTAACTGGAGGAGATGGAGATGGAGTATCTATTGACCTTATAAATGTTCTACCAGAAGGAGAAGGATTTTGGTTCGGATTCGATGTTGAATTTTTTGACTTTGTTATTGGTGATAGTCTCTCAGTAAGTATAGCTGAACCTAATGGAGAAGGAGGAATTTTTAATGAATTGTTAGTTGAGTTTGTCTCAGTCTTATCCGATTCTGGCAACCCATCCCATAAAGCAGTTATAACACTGCTTGACGAGGACGGTGAACCTATTAGTCTTCCTTTTGTAAATAATCCTTTGACAATTCCTTTAGATAATTCTCCATTGGAACCAGGAGCAACATATACGTTTTCAGTAGATTGGGTTCCAATATTTGAAGGTAGAGGTAAACAACGAGAGAAAGTTGGTAAGGAATGGCTTTTAGATTGGAAAACTAGAACTTTTGGACCAGATGAAGGGGTACAATTAATTAAAGAAAAGATAAAAATATTTGGACCATTAGCAACGGCCTCAGGGGCAAAAAAGATAAATATAACTCTCGGTTCTAATCGCGAAGATCCGGGTACAAAATTTGATCGCCTTGCGGCCAATGAAATCCATCCTATTCCTGAACATTCTTCAGTTATAACTTTCTTAGCCCTCGGCACCCTCGGCGCAGCATCAACCCTCAAACGCAAAGCAAAAATCTCTAAAGAAAAAGAGCTAGAAAAAATTAGCGAAGTTTAACCCTCAATAAATTTCAGAACAGAAAAAATTGTCTGGTATTCAACAAAAACTCTAGAAGGAAAATACTTTTGATAAAGCACTCATCAAAGGATTACTAATATTAAGAGCGATCGCCTCCTCTAAAATTCCCGACTCAGAAACAACCAGGTATTTAGGAATTTTTCCAACAGGCAAGAGTAATGCAGAAATATTTTCATCTTCTGGAACTCCCGATAGATAGTTGCTTTCCCCTGTCAAAATTTCCCATCCATCACTTCTAGCGTGGAAAATCACCCACGTTTTCATTCTATGAAGCTCCTGAAAATAATCGCGACTCAAAGGATTATCGGTTGCATCCTCACAATTTTTGTGATATTCTCAAGCTTAAATGGAGTTGTTCGCCCCTACGCATGACTTTTTATTCAACTAAAATTCCCTACTCAGAAACAACCAGGTATTTAGGAATTTTTCCAGCAGGCAGGATTAACGAAGTCAGAAGTCAGAAGTCAGAAGTTAACCCAACCCTAACCCCTCCCAGGAGGCAGCAGGCAGGGCTAATTCATTGTCGTAGCGAGAATATTTACAACCCTATATTTTTTGATATGCTGTGCTTCCGGTCCTCCCCACACTCCCCACACTCCCCACACTTTCCACACTCCCGACCCCTCCTGCTTTTTTCTAAGCGTGACAATAAATAGACCCTACTCCCAGGAGGGGAAGTAGAGGATTTGAGCAACTCTCCAAAAGTATTTCGCCAATCAAGGTGGGGTTGCACGACCCAATCCTGTTTGATAATACTTCTGTATTATCATCTTGTGAAGCTTCCGAGAAATGTTTGTTTTGCCTCGTCAAAATTTCCCATCCACGACTCCTGAGTGGAAAACCACCAACACTTTCATTTTATGAAGCTCATAAAATCGCGCCTCAAAGGATTTCTGGTTGCATCCTCACAATTTTTGTGATATTCTAAAGCTTAGATGGGTTTGTTCGCCCCTACGCATGACTTTTTATTCAACTAAAATACGCTAAAAAAGTATAAATATTGAAAGATAAAAAGTCAAACTATCACCAACTCCAGGCAAATAATTATCAGTAGTTATCTCCAGAAAACTTTCTCTAGCCATCAACAACCAAATCATGAATTATCCATCCACATTTATCAGTTAATTCATCCCGATCAATAGTCATATTTTCCAGAAGTAAATAAACCGAATTTTTACCAGGGAGTGAAAAATTCAAGTCAGAGAAATTTCCCGGAAAAAAATTATGGGCAGTTGTCTCCAGAAAATTCACTCCATCAGTTAACTTATAACTATAAATATTCGGATTTTGCCGAAGTAGATAAACAAAACTTTTACCCTGAAGATCAAAAGTCAAACTATCACCAAACCCAGGCAAATAATTATCAGTATTTATCTCCAGAAAACTTTCTCTAGTCATCAACAACCAAATCATGAATTACCCATCCACATTTATCCGTTAATTCATCCCGATCAATAGTCATATTTTCCAAAAGTAAATAAACCGAATAACTTATAACTATAAATATTCGGATTTTCCCGAAGTAGATAAACAGAACTTTTACCAGGGAGTGAAAAAGTTAAATTATCACCAACTCCAGACAAATAATTATCAGTAGTTATCTCCAGAAAACTTTCTCTAGTTATCCACAACCAAATCATGAATTACCCATCCACATTTATCCGTTAATTCATCCCGATCAATAGTCATATTTTCCAGAAGTAAATAAACCGAATTTTTACCAGGGAGTGAAAAATTCAAGTCAGACAAATCTCCCGGAAAAAAATTATGGGCAGTTGTCTCCAGAAAATTCACTCCATCAGTTAGGGACTAGCAAAAAAATAGACTACCAGCTAATTTATATAGTAGAGATTGCTTCGACTAGGTTGACTCTTTCCGATTGAGATTGAGTCTAATACCACCGCCTCGCAATGACAGACACAGACTTTTTTCTGTGCTCATAATTGGTACTTTATTAAGTTGCAAATCCCTTAACTTACAACTATAAATATTCGGATTTTCCCGAAGTAGATAAACAAAACTTTTACCCTGAAGATCAAAAGTCAAACTATCACCAAACCCAGGCAAATAATTATCAGTATTTATCTCCAGAAAACTTTCTCTAGTCATCAACAACCAAATCATGAATTACCCATCCACATTTATC
>NZ_JAAHGO010000003.1:119687-254520 GCF_010672455.1 Okeania sp. SIO2C9
ACTTTTACCCTGAAGATCAAAAGTCAAACTATCACCAAACCCAGGCAAATAATTATCAGTATTTATCTCCAGAAAACTTTCTCTAGTCATCAACAACCAAATCATGAATTACCCATCCACATTTATCAGTTAATTCATCCCTATCAACAGTCATATTTTCCAAAAGTAAATAAACCGAATTTTTACCAGGGAGTGAAAAATTCAAGTCAGACAAATCTCCCGGAAAAAAATTATGGGCGGTTGTATCAATTAAATTTCCTTGCTCATCTAAAGAAGAAAATGCAAGAGACAAACCATCACATTCTTGATTCAGAAAATTTAGTTGACCAGTAATTTTTACTGACTCCGATACTTGCCCTAAATAGAGAAAATATTTAGAGGTTTGTTTAGTTGTATCTGAGGGGTCTGTCATTAAATTATAACCATCATCAGAAACTTGAGTAACTGCCGAATAATTATAAGTAATATAAGGAGATTGATTTAAACTCATCCAGTCTAACTGTCTACCTGGACGTTGAGGAATTTGTTTTTGTACTGCTGATAAAGTTTGTACAGCAGTCGCTACGGAAGTAGGGCGAAATCTTTGATAAAAACTAACAGTAATTCCACCATCTAAGATAAATTCTTCTGGCAATTTTCGGAAATCTTGAGCAATGGGAAAATTTTGAGTAAAAGCGTCATAGACAAACTTAACTAAATCTTGTTGCCCTGGTTTTAAAACTTGTTCATCAGTTAATAATACTTTCTGAAATGGGTGAGCAATAACTATATATTGTGCTTCTAATAATTCTGGCAACGGGTAGGTGTCGCGGGTGTCAATATGTGGTTTACTTATTGCTCTTAAATTAGGCCAACTTTCAGGATTAATTATCCGATTAGCATTTCTAATAATATTGGCATTAAAAAGATTTGAGGAAGCAGCTACATATACTAATTCTCGATTTTTGGCTAATTTACTTAGATAATTGCTCAAGCGTAAAACTTCATCATAGTCGGAACGAATTAATGGAGAAAAATTAGTGGCAAATAATGGTCGTAGAGAATTATGAAATTTGCCAATTGTAGTTATGCCAAAGATAAAATTTCCAAGTAACAATATTCCGGTGAGACTTAAAATGATTAATCTAGTTTTGTCTCGGAAAGTATTAATAGTAGTCCAGATAAATGAAGCTAATCCTAAAACTATTATTGGCGTGAAATGTAGAGAGTAATGAATATTGCCATAACGGAGTAAAATCAACCATTCAGCTAAAGAAAAAAATCCGAAGAATAAAAGAAAAATAGTAGTAGATGGAATTAAATATTTTGTCAGAATACCCACAGAAAATCCGATGGCTACTAACAGTAAAGTTATTAATCCATAAAAACAGGCATAACGCCAGAATATGTCAGGTATTGATAAACTCCAAGCAGCATAGAGAGTTCGATAATTTTCTGTCAAAGAACTTTGGATAAAACCCCAAGCAAAAATTGATATAGTCAGGAAACTGCTGAGAGAAATCAGACTAATTTTTATGGCACTTTCTAAAAGTCTTTTCCAGGAATTATTGACAGAATTGAAAGTAGTCAAAAAGTTAATCATAGTTTGACAACTAACAGCAGCAAGAAAAGCTATCGCGCTATAAGCAAAATGTCTTCTGAAAACAATAGATATTCCCAAACATAATCCAATGACAGGAATTTGCCACCAAGCAGTTAATCTAATATTTTGTAAGTAAATTAAAATCGCCAGTAAAATAAATAAAGTCGCTCCAATATCGGGATATCCTCTTAAACTAGGACTCCAGGTCATGGGTATTATTAGAGCGATCGCTACTGTTGACCAAAATACCCACCGAGAAGGAACTGGGATTAATTTTGTAGCGATAGAACCGAGCAGCAAACTAAATGGTAATAAATAGACCAGATTAATACTAAGAATATAAACAATTCTTTGATTACCAAACAGATAAAGAAATGGAATTAATGGCAGCACGACTAAATAATTTTTCTGTTGAGATAAAGAACCTAAAATATCATCAATAGCTCTTTGAGGTGATGCTCGAAATAAATTTGTTAAATTATTTGCTGCGTTCTGATATCCCACAAAGTCCCACCAATAAATTGTATGTTCATGGGATATATATATTGATGTTATGGAAATAATTATCAAAACTACAATTAAAAAAATAATGCTATTAATCTGAAAGCTAGACTGTGAATTAAGTTTAGTATTTAATAATTTGAAACAAGAGTTATTTTTCATATTTATCCCGAAATTAGAAAGCTGTGGTCTTGCCATATAATTTTATTGAGCTAATATCAAACTTTTCTTGATTTTACCGAATAATTAATAATTAATAATTAAATAATTCGCGCTTTGAATCCTCCCCTTCTAAAGGGAAAAAAAGTGCTACGATATTTCCTTATATTCAATTCCGTAGCGGTTTTAACCAGAGGTAATTATCAATTATTCACTATCCATTATCCATTATCCATTAATGAAGCTCTTATTTTATCCTTGAAAATACTATTTATAGCAATTCCCAAGAAGCGTGAGGTAAAAAATTCCTTTGTTGCGCGGGGGTAGCGAGCAGAGAATAGGGAATATAAAAAGGGAATATAAAATAAGAAAAACAACTGTACCTCTAATTAATTCAAAATTTTCCCTGATGACCGAAAATTTATCTCCACCACTGAAGAGGAGTTATTTGAAAAAATGTCAGATAATTTTCCCACAGAAACAATTTCTTATTCTTTTTGCCATTTTCCCAAGATAGTCACAATTAATTGATTTAAAATTTTCCCTGATGACCGAGAAATTTTTTTCCCTTCAGTAGTGGAGTTTTTGGGCAAAATGCCACAGAATTTCCCCCTGAAAAAATCTCTTATTCTATTTGTCAGTTGACCAAAATAGCCAGAATTAATTAATGACAGATTTTCCTCAATGACCGAGAAATGTTTTCCCCTCTTCAATAGTGGAGGTTTTTGATAAAATTTCACAGAATTTCCCCCTGAAAAAATCTTTTATCCTATTTGTCATGTTCTGAAAATAGCCAGAATTAATTGATGGATAATTTTCCTCAATGACCGAGAAATGTTTTTCCCTTCAGTAGTGGAGGTTTTTGATAAAAATTTACAGAATTTATCCCCTGAAAAAATCTCTTAAATGACCGAGAAATGTTTTTCCCTTCAGTAGTGGAGGTTTTTGACAAAATTTCACAGAATTGCCCCCTGAAAAAATCTCTTATCCTATTTGTTATGTCCTGAAAATAGCCAGAATTAATTAATGGCAGATTTTCCCTAATGACCGAGAAATGTTTTTCCCTTCAGTAGTGGAGGTTTTTGACAAAATTTCACAGAATTTCCCCCTGAAAAAACCTCTTATTCTATTTGTTATGTCCTGAAAATAGCCAGAATTAATTAATGGCAGATTTTCCCTAATGACCGAGAAATGTTTTTCCCTTCAGTAGTGGAGGTTTTTGACAAAATTTCACAGAATTTCCCCCTGAAAAAACCTCTTATTCTATTTGTCAGTTGACCAAAATAGCCAGAATTAATTAATGGCAGATTTTCCTCAATGACCGAGAAATTTTTTCCCCTCTTCAGTACTGGAGGTTTTTGATAAAATGTCACAGAATTTCCCCCTGAAAAAATCTCTTATCCTATTTGTCAGTTGACCAAAATAGCAAGAATTAATTAATGACAGATTTTCCTCAATGACCGAGAAATTTTTTCCCCTCTTCAGTAGTGGAGTTTTTGGGCAAAATGCCACAGAATTTCCCCCTGAAAAAATCTCTTATCCTATTTGTCAGTTGACCAAAATAGCCAGAATTAATTAATGGCAGATTTTCCTCAATGACCGAGAAATTTTTCCCCTCTTCAGTAGTGGAGGTTTTTGATAAAATGTCACAGAATTTCCCCCTGAAAAAATCTCTTATCCTATTTGTCAGTTGACCAAAATAGCCAGAATTAATTAATGGCAGATTTTCCTCAATGACCGAGAAATTTTTCCCCTCTTCAGTACTGGAGGTTTTTGATAAAATGTCACAGAATTTCCCCCTGAAAAAATCTCTTATCCTATTTGTCAGTTGACCAAAATAGCCAGAATTAATTAATGGATAATTTTCCTCAATGACCGAGAAATGTTTTCCCCTCTTCAATAGTGGAGTTTTTGGACAAAATGCCACAGAATTTCTCCCTGAAAAAATCTCTTAAATGACCGAGAAATGTTTTTCCCTTCAGTAGTGGAGGTTTTTGACAAAATTTCACAGAATTGCCCCCTGAAAAAATCTCTTATCCTATTTGTTATGTTCTGAAAATAGCCAGAATTAATTAATGGCAGATTTTCCCTAATGACCGAGAAATGTTTTTCCCTTCAGTAGTGGAGGTTTTTGACAAAATTTCACAGAATTTCCCCCTGAAAAAATCTCTTATCCTATTTGTCAGTTGACCAAAATAGCCAGAATTAATTAATGGCAGATTTTCCTCAATGACCGAGAAATGTTTTTCCCTTCAGTAGTGGAGGTTTTTGACAAAATTTCACAGAATTTCCCCCTGAAAAAATCTCTTATTCTATTTATCAGTTGACCAAAATAGCCAGAATTAATTAATGGCAGATTTTCCTCAATGACCGAGAAATTTTTTCCCCTCTTCAGTACTGGAGGTTTTTGATAAAATTTCACAGAATTTCCCCCTGAAAAAATCTTTTATCCTATTTGTCATGTTCTGAAAATAGCCAGAATTAATTAATGGATAATTTTCCTCAATGACCGAGAAATTTTTTCCCCTCTTCAATAGTGGAGGTTTTTGATAAAATTTCACAGAATTTCCCCCTGAAAAAATCTCTTATTCTATTTATCAGTTGACCAAAATAGCCAGAATTAATTAATGGCAGATTTTCCTCAATGACCGAGAAATTTTTTCCCCTCTTCAATAGTGGAGGTTTTTGATAAAATTTCACAGAATTTCCCCCTGAAAAAATCTTTTATCCTATTTGTCATGTTCTGAAAATAGCCAGAATTAATTGATGGATAATTTTCCTCAATGACCGAGAAATGTTTTTCCCTTCAGTACTGGAGGTTTTTGATAAAAATTTACAGAATTTATCCCCTGAAAAAATCTCTTAAATGACCGAGAAATGTTTTTCCCTTCAGTAGTGGAGTTTTTGGGCAAAATGTCACAGAATTTTCCCCTGAAAAAATCTCTTATCCTATTTGTCAGTTGACCAAAATAGCCAGAATTAATTAATGGCAGATTTTTCTCAATGACCGAGAAATGTTTTCCCCTCTTCAATAGTGGAGGTTTTTGGCAAAATTTCACAGAATTTCCCCCTGAAAAAATCTCTTATCCTATTTGTTATGTTCTGAAAATAGCAAGAATTAATTAATGGATAATTTTCCTTGATGAGGCAGAAATGTTTTTCCCTTCAGTAGTGGAGTTTTTGGGCAAAATGCCACAGAATTTCCCCCTGAAAAAATCTCTTATCCTATTTGTTATGTTCTGAAAATAGCAAGAATTAATTAATGGGTAATTTTCCTTGATGAAGCAGAAATGTTTTTCCCTTCAGTAGTGGAGTTTTTGGGCAAAATGCCACAGAATTTCCCCCTGAAAAAATCTCTTATTCTATTTGTCAGTTGACCAAAATAGCAAGAATTAATTAATGACAGATTTTCCTCAATGACCGAGAAATTTTTTCCCCTCTTCAGTAGTGGAGTTTTTGGGCAAAATGCCACAGAATTTTCCCCTGAAAAAATCTCTTATCCTATTTGTTATGTTCTGAAAATAGCAAGAATTAATTAATGGCAGATTTTCCTCAATGACCGAGAAATTTTTTTCCCTCTTCAGTACTGGAGGTTTTTGATAAAATCGCACAGAATTTCCCCTGAAAAAATCTCTTATCCTATTGATCATGTTCTGAAAATAGCGAGAATTAATTGATGGATAATTTTCCCTAATGACCGAGAAATGTTTTTTCCTTCAGTAGTGGAGTTTTTGGGCAAAATGCCACAGAATTTCCCCCTGAAAAAATCTCTTATTCTATTTGTCAGTTGACCAAAATAGCGAGAATTAATTAATGGCAGATTTTCCTCAATGACCGAGAAATTTTTTCCCCTCTTCAGTACTGGAGGTTTTTGGCAAAATTGCACAGAATTGCCCCCTGAAAAAATCTCTTATTCTATTTGTCAGTTGACCAAAATAGCAAGAATTAATTAATGGGTAATTTTCCTCAATGACCGAGAAATGTTTTTCCCTTCAGTAGTGGAGTTTTTGGGCAAAATGCCACAGAATTTTCCCCTGAAAAAATCTCTTATCCTATTTGTTATGTTCTGAAAATAGCAAGAATTAATTAATGGGTAATTTTCCTTGATGAAGCAGAAATTTTTTCCCTTCAGTAGTGGAGTTTTTGGGCAAAATGCCACAGAATTTTCCCGCATAAAAAATTTATTATCCTATTTTTCACTTGACAAAAATAGTCAGAATTAATTGATGGATAATTTTCCCTGATGAGGGAGAAATTAGTCTCCTCTTCAGTAGTGGAGCTTTTTGCCAAAATTTCCGATAATTTTCCCGCATAAACATCTCTTATCCCCTATGTCACTTTCTCAAAATAGCGAGAATTAATTGATGGATAATTTTCCCTGATGAGGGAGAAATTAGTCTCCTCTTCAGTAGTGGAGCTTTTTGCCAAAATTTCCGATAATTTTCCCACAGAAAATCTCTGACCATATTTGTCATGTTCTGAAAATAGTGAGAATGAATTAATGGCAGATTTTCCCCAGAAAAAATCTCTGACCATATTTGTCATGTTCTGAAAATAGGGAGAATGAATTAATGGCAGATTTTCCTTAATGACCGAGAAATTTTTTCCCCTCTTCAGTAGTGGAGCTTTTTGGCAAAATTTCATAGAATTTCCCCTGAAAAAATCTCTGACCCTGTTTGTCATGTTCTGAAAATAGTCACAATTAATTGATTAATAGTTTTTTCTTCTTCCCTCTTCCTTCTTCCTTAATAGTCACAATTAATTGACTAATAGTTTTTTCTTCTTACTTGTTGCTTCTTCCCTCTTCCCTCTTCCTTCTTCCTTACTTATGCTAAAGTGAGAAAAAATTCAGCCCTAAGAAAAAAACTACAACAAAAATCCGCAATTGGAAATATTGATATGAAAGCATTAATTCTCTCTGGTGGAAAAGGTACAAGGTTACGTCCTCTTACTTATACAGGAGCAAAGCAATTAGTACCAGTTGCGAATAAACCTATTTTGTGGTATGGAATTGAGGGTATTATCGCAGCAGGTATTACCGACATTGGCATTGTTATTAGTCCAGAAACGGGAAAAGAAGTACAAGAATTAACAGGAAACGGCGAACAATTTGGAGCTAATATTACCTATATTCTGCAAGAGCAACCTGCTGGTTTAGCTCATGCGGTGAAAATTGCCCAACCATTTTTGGCAGATTCTCCTTTCATCATGTATCTAGGAGATAATATTATTGAGAGTCAGCTAGAACAATTTTTAGAGACTTTCAAAAAAGAACAATTAGATGCTTTAATTCTGCTGCGAAAAGTTCCTAACCCTACAGCATTTGGTGTGGCAAAAGTAGATGAAAAGGGAAAAGTTTTAGGGTTAGTAGAAAAACCAAAAGTTCCTCCATCTGATTTGGCACTGGTGGGAATATATTTCTTCTCAAATAAAATACATAATGCTATTGCTAATATCAAACCTTCAGCTAGAGGAGAATTAGAAATTACTGATGCTATTCAATATTTAATTGACCAACAAACATCCGGTGCAGATAAAGAAATTTCTGTTGAAGCACGTACCTTAGAAGGTTGGTGGTTAGACACAGGGAAAAAAGATGATTTGCTCAGTGCCAATCAAATTATTTTAGATACTCGTTTAACTAATTCTATAAATGGAGAAATAGATTCTCAAAGTCAAATTATTGGGCGAGTAAAAATTGGTGAAAATACTAAACTAATTAATTGTAGTATTCGAGGTCCGGTGATTATAGGAGATAATTGTCACCTAGAAAATTGTTTTATCGGTCCTTATAGTAGTATTGCCGATAATGTAACTTTAATTGATGTTGATATTGAGCATAGCGTGATATTACAAGGAGCAAAAATTATTGAAATTCATCAACGTATTGTTGATAGTTTACTTGGTCGTCGTGCCCAACTAATTAATGCTCCACAACGTCCTAAAGCATTACGATTTCTGATTGGTGATGATAGTCAAATAGAACTAACTTGAAGAAGGCAGAAGGCAGAAGGCAGAAGGCAGAAGGCAGAAGGCAGAAGGGAATATTGGTTCAAAGGGAGAAAGTTTTTTTGTCACTAATTATTCTGACATTATATTACCCAAAAATATCATATATAGCACCTGTAAATTTAGGTGATCGCTTTAATTTGAACCTATACCACTATTTTTAATAGGCTTATTTATTTAAGTAAAATGTCTTTGAAAAGCTTAATTTTTTGTTTTTAACTCTCAAAATATTTAGGGTTTTTAGCAAAAATTTTATTACTGGGATAGGTTCTTAAGTAGCGATCGCCTACTTTTACCGAAAAATTGTGTTAAAGCCTCCTCTTTTAAGGGGATAAAAAGAAAAATTTTCATGATTAGTCAATCCTCTTCTTTTAAAGGAGAGGTAATTAGGGCTTGCTGATTAATTATCAAAGCATTTACAGATAAAAGCTTCAGCCTTTTTATACTGAAAAAAAGTGCAACTTTTTCAGCTTTAGCTACCAAAAAGTTAGGATTTTGGGCAAGAGTTGGGCAGAAAAATCCCAAATTGACAATTCTTACTCCTACCTCCTAGCTTATTCCCATTTCTCCCCTCCACGGTCGGGGGAGGGGCGAGGGGTTGGTTGTCTCCTAACCTCACCCATAAGACTTTTTCAGCAAACCCTAATTATTAATTGTTGAAAGCTTCCTTTAATTATATTCCAAATAAATACAGCAAAATGATCGAGAATGTAGATTAGGAGAAACTAATATAAATACTAACTCTATATACTTCCTCACAGTTAATTACTATTCCACTCAATTAATTCAAAAATTAATCAATTCAATCAAATTAACTCCCAAGCTATTTCAGCAAATAGTTATTATTAATAACTCGACCGATGATAGTTCTATTTATCAACTTCAAAACAACACCACAATTATTATCAATTCAGAAACTAATTTAGGATATGGAAAAGCTTGTAATTTAGGATTAAACTGGATTTATAACCAAAACCCTCAAGCCATAATTTGGTTAATTAATCCCGATGCTTATTTATTCCCAAACTCCCTGGAAAAAGCACACCAATTTTTAGCCAAAAATCCAGAATTTTCCATATTAGGAACAACAGTCTACGAACCCACAGGAAAAGTTTGGTTTGGTGGCGGAAAATTTATTCCTGAAACTGGCAAAATAATTCCAAATGAATTTATTTCCAAGACAGAAAAATCAACCACAGATTGGGTAACAGGATGCAGTATGTTAATTAACTTCAAAAACTTTGAAAAATGCCCTCAGTTTGATGAAGATTATTTTTTATATTATGAAGATTTTGACTTCTGTAGACGCTATGCAAAACAAGGTCATAAAATTGCCATAACTCAAACAATATCTGTAGCTCATCAACCATCTTCCATTACCAATAAAAATCCAGAATTAAAACTTGAGTATAGCATCTATAGTTATCTACTAAGTTTAGAAAAACATACAACTAGATTAGTTTTAATATATAGGTTAATTAGAATTACTATAGCAGCCTTAATTAGCACATCCATAAATTATAAAATAGCTCGTGTTAAAATTAGAGCGATCGGCAAATTTATCAGACATAATCGTACGAAGTGAAACTTAACAAAGCCTTTTAAGTCAAAAGTCAAAAGTCAAAAATTAAAAGTGACACATGGAAAAATGTAGGTTGGGTAGAACAATCAGTGAAACCCAACAAAGTATCATTTGATTAAAGGAATTTTTGTCTTATTTGAGAACTGAAAATGTTGGGTTTTTCCGTTGGAAATGCTCCGCAAACGGTTCCTCAACCCAACCTACACTATTTAAAATTTTTGTAGGTTTGCTAGAACGAAGTGTTAGCGGAGCTTCCCGGAGGGAAACCCAAAAAACTATCATTTAATAGGAGGAATTTTTGTCTTATTTGAATCTGGTTGAGTGAAAATGTTGAGTTTTTCCGTTGGAAATGCTCCGCAAACGTTCCTCAACCCAACCTACAGTATTTAAAATTTTGGTAGGTTGGGTAGAACGAAGTGTTAGCGGAGCTTCCCGGAGGGAAACCCAACAAAACATGATTTGATAGGAGCAATTTTTGTCTTAAATCCAACCCAAACTTATTGCTCGACTCTTAATCCGTATATCCGTGCCATAATCCGTGTAAGCGCAAATGTCTAACAAACTTCTAATCAATCTATCAGTATTAATCCCACAACCAACAGGAATATCCATCTACGCAAATAACATCCTCCCACAACTTCAACAACTTAATCCTACCCTGTTAGTTGCCAATAAAATTCCCAATTTTAACTGCCATTTAATCCCTAACAACATGACACCCGCTCAGGGAACTAAAGGTCATTTACGACGATTATTTTGGACTCAATTTCAATTATCAAATATCTATAAAAAATTACAAGCAAATCTACTATTTTCTCCCTTACCAGAAGCACCCTTATATTCTCAATGTCGTTATATAGTAATGGCTCATGATTTAATTCCTTTACGTTTTCCTAAACCTGGTTCTCGCTTAACTGCTTATTTCAAATATTATATTCCCCAAGTATTAAATCAGGCAGAACATATTATTTGTAATTCTCAAGCAACCGCAAAAGATATTACTGATTTTTTCCAAATACCACCTCAAAAAATTACACCTATTCCTTTAGGTTATGACTCTCAAAGATTCCAATTTTTAGACTTACCCACGAAAAATTACTTTCTTTATCTCGGTCGCCACGACCATTATAAAAATCTGCATCGGTTGATAGAAGCATTTGCTAAATTGCCTAATTTTTCCGAGTATGAATTATGGTTTGCCGGACCTACAGATAATACTTATACACCTACATTAAAAACTCAAATTAGAGAACTAGGATTAACAAAATTAGTCAAATTTCTTGACTATGTTCCTGATTCAGAATTACCCAAAATAATAAATCAGGCGATCGCTTTAGTTTTTCCTAGTCTGTGGGAAGGGTTTGGTTTTCCGGTATTAGAAGCAATGGGTTGTGGTACCCCAGTTATTACTTCTAATATTTCATCCCTGCCAGAAGTTGCTGGAGATGCAGCTATTTTAGTTAACCCGAAAAATGTAGGAGAAATAACAGATGCCATGAATATTATTGCTAAAGATGTGGAAGAGCGATCGCGACTATCAACCTTAAGTTTAGCTAGAGCTAAAGAATTTAGTTGGGAAAAAACTGGTTTAGCTACTAGGGAAGTGATTCAGAATTATCTGATTAAGGTTTAAATAATTGAAGCGATCGCTCCTTTTTGATTTGGCAACTTAAATTAACTGTGAATTCCTAACATTGAAACCCCAGTTCTTGAAGTTCAAGCAATGGCTATATAATACTTGTTAACTATTGAAATTAATTACAATTACTCGTACATCAAAGTGCCATTAATATTAGCAATGTGATCGTCCAGATTGATTTTAACTGAATAATTTCAAATACTTGTTATTCAATAGTTTAGCAACTGCCAAAAAATACAAATTATACCCAAAATCAGAAACGCCAAAAGTTTTTGTTTGTAGTAAGGATTGAGCAATTGAAATATCTATCTTTGGGCTAAAGTTCTAGCCAGGAAATAGACTAATTTTTTGTGCCAATCGTAAATCTAACTTTTTCTACTCCTTCAATCATTTCTAAAGCAAATTGTGCAGAGGTAAATGAATTAAAGTTTACCTTGTTTTTAATGGCTTCAGCCAGATTGACAATGTTGAGTATATTCTTGCTCCTGTCCTTCCATTTTGATGTTAGAGGGTTTTCATCATTGGGCATCTCTAACCTATTTTTATCGCCTTGTTCTACTGGTCTTCCATCCCTGTCTTTCAATTTTTTGTAAAAGGTGTTCCCCCCATCATCTGAGTCCAATCCAAAATGAAGGGTTTCTGGTTTTTGGTGAATATCAACTGTTTTCACTTCCCCATCAAATAAACAAATCAAGACATTAGCTGAAAGACGATCCATTCGTAGCAATTTAAGTTTATCTTCGTCAGGAATAGCATTATCACTATTAACTAGCTTGCTATAGCCATCAACGAGTAAACCAGGCCAACCTGCAACCACATCAGAGCGTAGTAAAAAGCCAGTTACTTTTTTGTGAAGATTGGTTGTGGGAATGTTGTTATTTGCTTGATCTTGTTTATGATCTGATGTCGTGACTCGCCCAATACTAAATGCTCCATCTAATAAGCATTCTATCCATAATGGATCGATACAAAAGAAACGAATTGATTCTCTGGGTAACATCCGTTCGTCGGATACTAAATAATTAAAGGGTACACCTTTGAGAAGACTTAAATCTTTAAACCAGGATGATATTTCATCAGGAAGTTCAGTATTAGACTGATTGTAGAAAGGTAAATGACTTTCGGTATTTTGAATTATCTGTCCATGTCTATGGTTGCGTTTCCAGTGGTAGAGACTAATGGAGAAATTTTTACTCTGTAAAGCTAACAATCGCCCTAATTCCCAAGCAGCAGCATAGGAAATATCGAACATACCATTATTGGGATTGTAGCGTACTAGCTCATCAGCAGCACGGATGGGTAACGTGATGTTATCAGTAGGATTATTTCCAGTGATTAAGGGGCTATGATACCAGGAGAATGTTTTACCTCCCTGTCGTAAAAAGTGAGGTAGAGAAATATAGCCCATTGACAAGTATTTTTCTGCTTCAGCATTATCAACCTTGGGTAATCTGAGGATACTAGATTCCCGACGATAAATATCTAGGCGATCGCCTAATTTTTCAATTGAGAATTGTTCATTATTTTCATTGATAATTCGCCATAGTATTCCTTCCTCATCAACTTGTATTGTTGGATTAGATAGGGCAATACTTTTTTTTACAAACTCGGCTGTTATATTATCAGTTTTGCTAGAGTTTAAATCTGGTATAAGTCCTAAATTGTTAATACTAAAAAGGAATTCACCTCGGTTGATATGAGTCAGTAATCTTTTAAAGCTTTGCTTTTCATCAACGCAAGAAAAACTCCAACTTTTGAGACTAACTAAACGAATAGAATCATTATCTCCTGCATCTTGAAAGTTAAAACCTGTGTCGTCATAACGCCCTTCTATAGAAACAAGATGGACGGTGCTCATACTGCCTTTTTTTGGTAATCTGTTGCCAATAATGATTGCTAGTTCATCTCCGACTAAGTTGTTTTCATCATCTGTTCCTTGGCGCACATGAGCAAGATATTGTAAATCTTCTTTAGTCGGTAATCTTTTATCTAATAACTGTTTTGTGACATCAATTACAGTTACTTTGTCGTCTTCATGTTGTCCGCTTTCTAAGTACAAAAAGACTTCATTTGTAGGTGGAGTTTCATCTTTGCTGACAATTTTAGGGAATTTACTGGCACCTGTTTGAGGATTCTTTAATTGCTGAAGAGTGATAATTTTCGGTTCTGGTTTCTCCCCTTCTTCAAATAATAGGACTGCTAACCAAGGTAAATTATTGCTATTAGTATCAACCAGACGTTCCCAAGGTAACGTACTGCGGTTTAACACAACATGGGGTAGAACATTGGAATGTTCCCCTAAGCTACCACTTGGAGGGAATACAGCATGAATATCTTTGGGTTTTAAATCAAAGCGTTCTCCTGAAACAGCAAAAGTTCTAGTAACAGTGAAGGAGTTATTTGCTTGAATTTTTTCTCCTGTAACTTCCTGTTTAATATTAATCTCATAGTCACCATCTTTTAAGCCAGGTTGATGGTACTGAATGAATTCGATTTTTGTGGGTTTAGTGGTAGTAGTTTCTGACATTTTTATCTGTAATAATTATCTTTTTTTTTGGCATTGCATAATTGCGGGATGATTTGATCCGAGAGGATTGAGCATAATCCCGGCGTCTCCGCGTCTCCGTGTCTCCGTGTCAGCTTGAATCATCCCAGTATTCAGCAACGCCTTTTTTTTCGTAGGTTGGGTTGAGGGACGAAACCCAACAACAATTTTCCTCTCCTGCGAGGGGTCAGGGGTGGGTTCCCTACTCCCCAACTCTCCTACTCCCTATAGCAGTTTTCATGCAGGATAGACCACAGTTGTAATCATCGGGGGGCAGTCCGGGAAGATTTGTATTCATAATTAACTAGCCTTTGACTCCGTACGGACGTTTTCCGCTAAGAGCGGACATGTTTGCGGAGCATTCCGTCAGGAAAACGCTTGCGCGACATGAAACGCATTAATGCTCAAGCAACGTCCCTACCTCCTGACTCCTGACTCCTACCTCCTGAGTGCTAACTCCTACCTCCTGACTCCTGAGGACTGACTCCTGACTCCTACAACAGTTTTGTGGTCTACTCAACTGAAAAGCTCTGTAATGCACAGTTTGAGCTGAAACAGTCCAGTAGGCTGGGTTGAGGAACAACCTAGAAAACATTTTACCTCGTTGGGTTGCGCTGTCGCTTAACCCAACCTACATCTACATCTAAATTAAACGGCTACTTCTTCTAAGGCTCCAATTTTCGGTGAGAGTAAGAAATTATCGGCAATATTTTCACTTAAATCAATTTCTCTAATATCTAAGTCTAAGTTCATCGCCCTTAACAAATTTTCTCTGGCTGTTTTGACTGAGCTTTCTGTAATGGTATCACGAATATTTTTTCCTCCCTCTTCATTAAATACCTTAATCGTTTCCCATTCATAAGCATTACTCACAAGCTCAGTGGTAAATAGTAAATTTTGGCGATTAACAGCATGAGTTTCTCCAGGTTCGTGCTGTTTCTTAGGTTTAATTTCAAAGCCAGATAAGGTATTTTCAATAAACTGTTCGCCATTCAAATCAGGGGTTATGGATTCGCCCCAGAGTCCAGTGGGGGCTTTTTTCAAAATGGGGTTACATTCAAATTCTGCCTGGAATTCATCTTCTGTAAGAGGTGTCCCATCTCTGCTAATTGTAACTATCTGAGTTGAGGTTAATTGACCAGATTCAACCTCCATTGAACCAATGCCAAATTTTGTATTAGCGTTACCGATGTCAATATTTCTAGGAGTCGAATTATTCACTCTACGATAAACAGCATTTTTTATGGGAATCACTGAATTAGTAACCAAACAGAAGTGCTTAGGGTTGATGACACCCAAGTCGGACTTGTCGTCTTGATTAACTTTTCTAACTAAACCATCTTTGACAGCTACACTACAAATAGCATCATCAGCAGGAAGGAAAGAACTTTTGAAAGTATTCCAGTCAATGGGATTTGGAGCTTGAGAAGCATTAGCACCAAAGCTAACAGTAAAAGAAACAATCCAAAGATGAACATGAGCTTTACCTGTAAATTCCGGTCCCCAAATATGTAAATCTGCCCCTACATCTACGCTAATATGGTGAGTTCCAAAGAAGTGGAAAGTATAGGAGACTCCCATATCCACAGAGATAGAAGCATCATAATAATAAGGTTTCCAGGAAATAATAAAGTCTGCCCCAAGCTTAAACCAAGCCCTCAGACTACCACTATGCCAAGTAGCTTCCAGGTGTCCTCCTGCCATCAGAGCTGAAGCAGTAAGAGCAAAATAGGCATCAGCTTTGATGTTAATTTCGCTGTTAACTTGCCAGTTAAATCCCAGCCGTGGGACTTTGGGATAATGAGCTGGTACTTTGAATTTGGGGTGGTAACCTCCTAGAGTCAGAACAAAATCTCCTTCATGTTCGCTAGGGCTAAACCAGGTATAGAAGGCAAATCCTCCAGTGAGGTGACATTTTTTCGAGAGGATGTAGGAGTTGGGGGTGAGTTGGGCACGGATTCCTAGAAACCCTACTGCGGGAAGGAAACTAGCTTTAATAGCAAGTTGGATTTCAGCGAGGGGAGTTTTACCTGCTTCTGGAGGTGCAATCAGGGTAGATAAACCCAAGAGATTCAGTTCAAAGCGTTTCCCAAAAGCAATACTTAATAGGGCAAAGGAGTCGATGATTTTGAAGGAAGTAAATTTGACTCCCACAGCAAGAAATATTTCTCCGGTTTCAGGAGGAATATATTCGTGAATCTTGTTGAGTTCCTGGGTGAGTTTCTCTGCGTTGTCTTGACTACCGGTAGATTGATTTGGGTTAACCGCTTCCTCTACCAGAGGGAAGGTAGCAACTTTGTCTATAGTGGGCATTTTCAGGGCGCGGTTATAGCCGAAACCTGCAGCTACTCCGGTGACAAAGAAGAAAGAGGGGCCGCCGAGGGGATAGTCTAAAACGGCATAAATAAATAAAGAGGGATGCCCTTCGTATTGGGCATAGGAACCAATGGCCGAGAGGCTAAAGGTTTCTGCCTTAATGACTGCGGTACCATCGTATTCATCGTAAGTTTCGCCATCTGGAGTTGTGCCTGTTGTTCGTAAGAATGCGGCACCAATTTCTAAAGCACTCCCGCTTTTGTAGTCGATGCCTATTCCTTTGAGGTCAAATTGGGGGTCAATTCTTGTCAGGGGGGAGTTGACGGAGAGTCCATCTAGAGAAATGCTGAGTCCGGCAAGAGAGAGTTCAGCATCTAGCAAAAACCAGATTTTTGAGTCTTTGTAGTTTAAGCCTATCCTTTCAAAGTGGACGGGACCAAAGGCTTTTTGTAGTTTGTACCATTTTGTGCCATCAGGACTGGTTATTTCATTAGGGGAAGCAGGAGATGGGGGAGATGAACTATCAGATTCAGGTTGTTTTTCCGTTAGGACATTATCTTGATTGGTAGCATTTGGATTGACTTGAACAGGTAGGCTTAATTGCTTAATTTCGCTGCCTAATTGCATTGAAGTAGCAACGTCTAATCCTTTGGCAATTTTGTCTTCGGGTAAGCTAATTCCGCCTTCGGTGTAAAGTTTCTTAAGATTGCCAATTTCATCTGAGGTAAAGATTGCCTTAGCGACTAAGATTTGAAATGATAATTTAATGGTTTGATTGGGTGTGAATTTTTTGCCGACTAAGGGGAGGTTAGAGAGGTTAATTCCACCACCAATATTTAAACCAAAGAGGAAGTTTGTTGTTTTCGATGACGCTGCTACCTTTTGAGAGTAGGCAAATAGGGCATCTTTCAGGCTGATTTTTAGACCTGCTGGAATGGAGTTTGCTAAATCTGAATCAATATAGCTGATGAGTTGTTTAATACTTACCTCAGGATGTTCGTCGTGATAAGCAGCGAGGAATGTTTTGGAGGTTTTATCTGTATCAAAGATGAGAGCAAATTGTAAGTCGCCAATAGTAATATGACCGTCAAAATGCTTATCATAAGAACCGTCTTGTTGTTGGATGATATTAATATTGACTGTAATATCAACTTCTTTCCCTTCAATGGGGAATTTAGACTCGCAGGTAAAAGTAAAGTTTTTGGTTTTAGTGTTGAAGGAGGTTTTCAGGTTCTCAATCACCAGTCCTTCCAGTGCTGATGGGAACTCTTGTGCTACATCAAATTTACCAGCTAAATCTTCTATAAGTTTACCAATAGGGATATCCTGTCCAGTTCCGGTACTTCCCTCAAACTGCCATCCCTCTGAGGATGAGGAAAGGGCAGAGACTATAATAGTGGTATTATACAATTCAAAGGAAGCCGATAACTCAACAGAGAATTTATAGGATTTATTGATCTTAAGATAAAGGTCTTCTAAAATAAACTTTTTTTCAGGAACAATGGTTAGATGTTCTGATATCGAAATGCCAAATCGGTACGCTGGCCCTCGTTGGTTTAAGGCAAAATCAAGATTGGTAATTGTAAATTCGTCGTTTATATCGACAGAATCATAACCTAAATGCTCAAAAAAGCCTCCTATTTGGATGGTTTCGCCCTCATTCAGTCTACCCCATACATTGAAATGAGGAGCGATCGCGTACATACTAAATCTGCTACCAGCTAATTCTAGTTCCCCAGAGATATCAAAGCTAGTATAGGAAAGCTTAGGAAACCAAGTGATTCCTAAAGAAATTTTCTCAACTGCTAATTTATCTCCGATGATTTGCCAAGGGTTAGAGGTCCCTAACTCAATATTTACATGCTCTAAGGATGGTCCGTTATCCAATTGAGTCAGCACTTCAAACTTTGAGAGTTTGATATCCAATAAATTCTTTAACTCGTCTGGTAACGATTGATTAAAATCATTTCCTAAAAGGGCGGTTAGATGAGTCAAAGAAAAAGTATCATTAGCTCCCATTGATAGCAAGAGCCATTTTTCGGAGGCTTCAAATATGGAGGTAAATGAAAATGACGTTCCCCCTAATTTGATGGAACAATTCACCGAAGTGATATCTTGTGTATTAGGTAACGAGGTATCCTCCGTGACCTCCGTAATTGAGAGTGGCCCTAGAGTGACGCCCTGCAATTTAGTTTTTAATTCGTTAAATGTCATTGTGTTATTCCCTGGGGTCTATTGTGTATGTGATACCATTTTCTCTGAGAAAATCGTATAGATTACGAAGTTCTTGACCATTTGTTGGAGTAAAAGTAGCAAAATCAAGCCTACAGATATCAGTAATCAGTTGTTTTAGTTTTGTCTGAGCTTGTTGTTTCGATGTTCTAATCAACTCAAAAAGTTCTTGGCCAATTTTTCGATATTCATCCGCGTCAGCAGGCATAATAGGACGTCGCCATTCAATTCGTCGCTCAGAATTGTCCCTCGCGTCCCAGTGTTCGAGATTACAGGCTGTATAATGCATATTGTTTGCTGTAAATGTTTTCTGTTCTGTCTCACTTTGAAATGTTTTCAGTACTTGCTCATTAGGTTGCGCCTTAGAGCCTATTGTATTTAAGTTAGCGAAAACGTCGTAATTATTAGCAGCAAAGAAATATTTTAAACAATCTTTATACACTTGATTTAGGTCATTCATTAGTTTTTGTGAATTTTTACATTCAAGTAAAGTTCGAGAGTTTTTTTCCGCAGTTAGTTTTAAATTTTCATTAACTTCAACATTCACGTCTTTGATTTGTACGGGACCTTCTTTCATTGTTCTGGTATAAAATTCAAGCAATGTAAAAGGGTCCCAGAAATTATCTTTATTTTCTCTTTCTCTCCCCACATTCATGTGACATTGGAGTGCACCTTTCCATTCTCTTTGATGATCTGTGACATCACAAAATAAATCGTTCTTAGAACAAGGTTGAAAGATCATCAACTCGCACAAAGTACTAATATTTTCCCTTGTACCCACTGTTTCGTCAAGTATACTTTTCAAGCGTACTCGTCGATGCCTGACTTCAATCACTGCTTCATCTAAATCAAATTCTAAGATAACATTATTTTCTTTTATGCCAGGCCAAATCGAATCATACTGAAATTGCAATCCACTATAAGAGACTTTAGTCTGGGGTTCTAGACATACGATATCTAACATATTGATCTCTGCCTGTCCTCCCTTGGCTTTTCGATCTCTTTTAGTAGTTAATCGCCAAGATTGGCTGTTGTTTGGAGTAGTAAATATTTGCTCTATATTTATTAATAATTCATTTGCTTGCTGTCCCATATTATTTACATCTTGGCCCCAAATATCATTATTCGTAAACTCAAATTCTGGCGTTACGGTGAGTTCTCCTATCATCTGAAGGTAATGTCTTGGAAACCATTCTGTAAGCGTTATCTGTAAATTGTATAGAAGTATGAGCTTATATTTTTCACTCGTTTCTCTCTGTGACCAATATCTTTGAAAACTGCTTTCATCTTGAAATTTTTGACCAACTTTTTGCACTTCCTCATCAGGGTTAAGAGCCAACTCCCAAGCTACTCCATTGTCCCTGAAAATTCTAAAAATATTCTGTGGTTGATCTCTGACTACATTGTTAATATCTACTACCGGCATGATGAATTCTCCATAAATATATTGTGTTAATTTTTCCTTCTTGAGGGGATTGAGTATTTGTGCTTTGTTCAAACGCACCCTACGAGATTAAAGATCGAGCTGTTTTGGGGGCGATCGCTCTTCAATTTCCATCACTCATTCCCCCAATATTTGCCCCCATAATTTTGACAATTTGCTTAAGAATACTCAAGACATCATATATAGGACTTACGCATGGGGAAGGCAATTTGGACGTTTGAGATTGCTTTCCTGACGGAATGCTCCGCAAACACTGTCGTTCGCAATGACGGAAATACGTTGTTTTGCATAAGTCCTGATATAACTGATTCCTGCGAGGTAGCAGCAGGGAACAAATATTAGATAAATCATAGTGGGTAACACCTTTAGTCAACATTTTCAGGACTTACGCATGAGGTACGAAAAACTAGGATTTGAGATTGCTTCCCTGTCAGTCGCAGTGACGAAAATACGTTCTACTGCGTAAGTCCTAATTTTAATAAACATAAATTCATCCCCTCTATGCCGTTCCAAATTGTCCCCTTACGATAAATATTGAGAGTTTTTGGAGGCGATCGCCTTTCACTTTTTATTACCGATGGCCTCTAGAATTCGACCTAGAATAGTGGCGATCGCTTTTCAGTTTTCATCACTCATTACCTCAAATATTGAGAGGTTTTGGAGGCGATCGCCTTTCTGTTTTTATTACCGAGCGCCTCTAGAATTGGAGTTGAAATGGGAGGCGATCGCCTTTCTGTTTTTGTTACCGAGCGCCTCTAGAATTGGAGTTGAAATGGGAGGCGATCGCTTTTCTGTTTTTGTTACCGAGCGCCTCTAGAATTGGAGTTGAAATGGGAGGCGATCGCTTTTCTGTTTTCATTACCGATGGCCTCTAGAATTGGAGTTGAAATGGGAGGCGATCGCTTTTCTGTTTTTATTACCGAGCGCCTCTAGTATTGGAGCTAGGATGGGCGCGATCGCCTTTCACTTTTTGTTAATCTTTGCGATTTGTGAATCTTGCGGACTCCGATCAGTATTTGATGATGTAGTTCAGTGCAACGAAGGGAGGTAGGTTCTCATGAGACCTCCCACCACCAACACTATTGGTATTAAATTGATGACTATGCATGCTCCCCCAAGCAGAAATGATACCATCGTATCGCCGATTATAGTTCGTCTCCTGAGTACAGAGATTTTGTGTAACATCATCGTTATCATCGTTATCCGCTTTGGCGGTTTGCTGCTGGGTATGTGCATGTGTTCCATCATTATTAGTTTTTCCCGAATGGCTATGCTCTGGCATCTCACCCACACTGAGCTTCACAGATGACTTGCCACCTGTCTTGCCGAGTTTGTATTTTTCAGTCAAATTCGCACCAACCAGGAATTTTTCCCTGTAGTCGGGCACATTAAAGGGAACTCTACTCTCCCCAAGTACTGTGGCCAGTTCGAAATACTTTGAATCATTCACTTGTTGCCCATTGCACAACAACCATCCTTCTGGAGCTGTGGTTCCAGCATAGGCGACCACAGTGCCTACCGGTATTACAAAGCCTGTTTTGTCCTTTATTCGACCCTTAACATCTAGTTTTGCGCCCGGTACATCTGTGCCGATGCCTACATTACCCCTGCCATCTAGTACTACTTGAAAGTCCCATGGTTCTTGAATGAAGTACATTTTGTTTCCATCGACGCAGATTGACCAATCATTGTGACCGGTGTCAATAAAGTCAATTTGGGGAGCATCACTAATGATGGCTAAACTGCCTCCCATAGTCATCTTACTCCCGGTTTGTTTTGTCTCTTCTTCTGAGTGCCTCTTACTGCTCACCACTAATTTCTGACCAGGGTTCGTAACACCAATTCCAACATTTCCATCCTTATACAAAATGGGTGATTTTTCTATGGTGCAAACAAAAGTTCCATCCCAATAACCAGGAATATTTTCATAACGTAAACATAGATTCGCCTGACCAGAAGGAAGAGAAGAAATTATACCTGATAGTTGAACTTGATGATGTTGACCTGCTTCTATAACAGTTTCCGAACCAAAGGTAATAATCCACTCAGGAGATTGACTTTCTTTTCCTGAATTGATTATTTCCTTTCCTTCATATTCAACATTCACACCTGCTACCTGACCTGCTTCTAGCAAAGCCCATTCTTTTCTTTCTCCTTGAGCCTGAACATCAAAGGAAATAATCAACTTAGAAGCCTTATTTAGACGAATAGATTTATCCTTTAACACATTAGTAATTCGCAAGATTAACTGATTTTGTGAACTATTATCATTCAAAATTCGGTTAGACCCCACAAACCCCACATGAAGAGGAATATTCTTTTTACCTCGATGGCTAAGGATATTTAGAGTTTTTTCTCGATAATAGTTACTGAAGGTTTCTCCCTCATGGGTAAATTGGGGACACTTCAACTCTACCCTGGTTGTTCGCGCCCCTCCTGCTGCTGCCCCATTAATATTTTGAAGCGTCAAAGGTATAGTTTCCTTAGCTCCCAAAGTTAGATCGTTAGTTAGAAAATACAGAGAAACCTTCCCATCATCCTGAGTCACAGCAGAACTCATACTCCAATTTTGTTTTTCGGCCAAAGCCAATTCTGGCAAAGAATCAGGAGATAAGGTATCTGGTCTAAACCTCAACTCAAAATGGTAATTAGTTGAACTCACCGAACTAGTCTTAGGGGGCAAAGTAATCGGTTGTTCTGAGTCATTGACGATTTCCAGGATTAACTCCTGTCCCTTTGTACCATTTTCAATAAAGATAACAGGTTCTTTATCCTCCCCCTCATACAGATTAAAATCAAGGGGATGGGTTTTCTTAAAAGATGCGATCGCAGTTAAATCCTCGTTGATATCCTGCTGAATTTCTTCTGGAGATAAAGCCGTATTGTAGACCCGGACATGGGCGATTCTACCTTTGTGAGCACTACCATAATTGGTAGCATACCCAATCCATAAAGGCTGATCGCTCTCGACAGAAGTTTTAGCTTCTGATCTACGAGCAATTTCTTTCCCATCCATATATAAGAAAGTTTGATTTTTGCTTTGATCTGAGACTCCTGTCAGGTGATACCACTTATTTAATTTCAATGACCTTGCTTTTTGTACATTCCAGATGGAGTTCCCTGGAGAAGTATATTGCTGAAATAAATCACTATCGCTATCATACCATAACCCGTAATTTATACCATTGCCAGTTCCCTTACCAACTATTCCCACCCAATCACTCGAAGTTTCAGTAATATAAACCCACGCTTCTACAGTTAGATCGCCAGATATTTTTAGGTCATCAGTAGTACCCGGAACTTCTATATAATTATCCTTATTGCCGTCAAAACTCAAACAACTGCCAAATGTTTCATCTTGAACAACTTGAACCTCCCCTTTCACCTCACAATCATGGTTTCCATCAGAAACATCAATTACCTTTTTGGTATCTCCGTCCTCGACTATTTTATCTAATTTTAAGTGCAGAACTAAATTTTCCTTTGAATTACTCATAATCATTATTCCTCAGTGATTACTTGATTGTTTTAATTTTGATTAGTTGGGTAGTGGTGTACAAAGTAGTGATACTTGGATAAAAGGTCAACTAGGGAGCTGGGAGTATTATGCATGAAACCTAGAATTTAGTGACATACTCCCACACGCTTGCTGACGCTATAGTTTGGGCTTCTCGTTTCGCAGTCCCGGTACCCCGTCGGACAAGCGCGTGCTTGAAGGACTTCTGGGCCCTGCCTCCCTATTTTTTATATTTATCGCCGCTCAGACTCAACTTCAGCCAACCCTCCCGAATTGCCTGCTGGCCAGAGAAAACCGCATTCGGATTAGCCTGAGCAATAGTGTCATGGGGAACCTCTAACCATTCCCCTTGTTCCTTCTCTAACCATGACCATTCATAACCAGGTTCCCCTGGTAAAGGTAAATTAATCTTCTTATCCAAACTTGAATCCCTCATATCCTTCAAATCAGTCAGAATAGGAGTTGATAAGAAAGTAATCTCAATCTTCTCTAATGCCTCCTGATATTGATCCGGTGGAATATCAATCGCTTTTGTTGGCAAAATTCCGCAGGTAGCATGGACTTTACCACGGGGATCGATCAGCATGGTTAACAGTTTAGGCTGATCTTCCAAATTGAAATCGATATGCCAAGCTTTCTCAGGGTGATGGACTTTTATCTTAGAGGTATCTTGCTCTAAATCGCTTTGAGGAGCATAAAACTCTTCACTCAGAGCATCTTCCTTTTCCAACCAGTATCCCACTAAACCATCATTGAATTGCTGATATTCCCCTAAACGGATAGGAAACTTAACCCGATCAAACTCATCAGTATCCCTAGAATCACGCCTTAAATCTTGCCAAAATACATTCCAATCTTGGTTAATAGAGGGAAGTCCCTGTAATTCTAGATTCAGAGAAGCTCGCACTACAGCAATAGGTCGTCCCATCAACAGTGCTAAACCTTGATGTTGGGCAAAATTTTCTGGATCGATGTTCTCTAAGCCACTATCTAGAGCGGAAATAAAATTACTTAGAAAACTTTGCCCCTGATTTACAATATAGTTGACTACCCTTTTCAAATAGGGATTGGGAATATCATCAACAGAAATTAGGCGATCGCTCCCCGGTGCGGACTCCCATTTAGCAAGCTGATTAATTGAACCCAAAGCTTTACCAAGATTATCATAGATCGCCAGACTATTATCCAAATTATTAGGCAATATCCAACCACAAATAGGAGTCGTCGCTGGATGACTATTCATTTCCTGTTCGCCCTGACTCGCCGAAAGCCACCGGAAATTGAGACGAGCAGCTTGCACCAAACGGGGTGGTAAGGATACCAGATAGGAACTTCCGGGAGTAGTCATCTGTTGAGTAGTGATGATATTGCTAACATCCAACTCCTTCACCTGTCCAAAAGTATCCACCAACCGCAACCGCAAAATCTTCATTGCCCCAGACCGAATGGGGTTAAAATCATTTAAAGGTTCTGGTGCACTGCGGGTACTCTGTAGTATAGCATCGCGGACAACTTCTGTAAAGGGCTGATAATCTGCAAATCCCAAGGGGTCAGCAACTGGTAACTGCAAGGTTTGCTTGTGCATTAACAACCCTTCGTTAAAACCACCCAAAGATTGAGAGAGACTCTTGAGGGTCAGCAGTTTCTGATAAGCTCGAATTGCTGTATAAATAGGTTTTTCAGCTTTTTTTTCTGTGTCTGGTTTTGTTTCATACCATGTCAGAATTTCTTGAATATTATCACTAAGATAGTCATCACTTTGTTGCTCCTTCGGAATTTTTTGTGCCTCGTAATAATCTGGCAGGACTTGTTTCTGTAAATAAACCTCTAGCTCTACTTTCAGCTTAATCCCCGCATGGGGCGTTAAAATACTACGGCCACTATAAACATTAGCAGCTTTGAGAATAGCCCCTTTTCCTGACTGTAAAGAAAGGTCAGCCTCATTTTCCCTCAATACATAATTACTGGTAATAAACTCATCATCATAGTTACTGTTGTAAGTTCGGTGATTACAGCCATCTCGGATGGGGAAAACTTCTACCTCCCACTCCAGTAAAAAAGGATGCCAAGGGGATTGTGTCCAACTGCTAAAGGCAATATGTTCTCCCGTTTTGTTTTGTTGTTCTAATTGATTAATTTTATTGCGAATAGTACCAAAGCTACTTTTACTAATCGGGAAAGTAACATCTTTTAATATTTCACACTCCAGCAATCCATCATCCCTCAACCGTCCATCTTGTCCATGTCGGTTCGTAGGTTCCACCCCTTCACCTGTCATTAGTAACACAGGTTCTTTAGGTTGCCAGTAACGGGGACTGGAAATTTGTTTCAGGGTGTAAGTTGCTTGAGTTTTCTGGACAGTTTCTTGATTATTAAGCTCGGTTATTTTTGCCAGTAACTGATTAATGGCTCCAGCTAATTGAGAAGCAATAGAGCCAGAGAAAGATTCCCCAGCAGAAGCAGTGGTAATCTTACCAGACTCATCCCCTGAAACCGTCAGATTTCCAGTCATCATCAATTTTAGCTTTAAAGGTGCAATCCCATTCGCCCTAATGTAATGCTTGACCTGATCAATATCAGGGTACTCATCCTTGCTACCTTCCGGGGGATAGGCACTCAACATATACTTATACCAATCAGCAAAGAGTTGCCGACGCATTGACTCTATCTCATGGCAAGCACAATCATATTCTTGTTGAAGAAGGTTAAGCTTATTGAGCAAGTGAGCCATCTCATCAGGTAAAGTAACCTGTGCTTGATTATGGGCATTTTCAGCATTAGCTTTCGTCGAATCTTTGCTTTCTAAACGAATAGTCCACATCGTCCCCGCAGCAATGGCATTAAAACCTTTCTCATGTCGGGCTTCTTTAAACTTGGGAGTTATGTCCAACTGCCGATGTTCCAGACCAGGAGATAAGTGTAGGGCTTCCAACTGGTCTTCGATGATAGATTTGTAATTGCCATCAATCTTTTGACCCAAGTAGGCAGACAATGCCTCTGTACCGGTATTACCCACACTCACTTCTACAGGAGCTTGCCGATCTGAGTTGACAGTCTTCTCAGGGGCAAATGTCAAGCGAGCATAGCAGATAAAGTCAAGTGATTCTGGAAATTTTTGACCAGTCTCAAGATTAACTTTCCACTTAAATTCTTCTTCTATTAATTCTTGATTGGTGGGAGGAGTCCCTTCGTCCTGTGGAATAGTTTTTCTCAGTGTTTCAACAAAACTGTTCAAATGATTCTTTTGTCCCTGACTGTACCAACCAATCACATCATATTTTAAGCTATCAGGAATCTCAGCAGCATAATCATCGTCATAAAAGCCAAAAACACTATGACAATTGGGATAAAAAGCTGCAAAAGTAGGTTCTCCATAACCTACAGCCATCAGTGACGGTAAGTATTCAGCATTGGGGTCATTTTCTAGCCAAGCAGCTAAAGGCACTTTGCGCCCCAGGTAGGAAAACGGTTGATGTTTACCCTCCTCTACCTGAATGGGATAAGCAATACTACCCACCTCACTTCCTGTCCCTTCAGGATAGAGATAATCACTCTCTACCACCCATTGCTTTTCAATCTCGTTGTCCTTGTTACTGCGGGTCACTAACCAACGATTAGGGACAGGTGGAAAAACCGTCCTAGTTACATTGTTCTCACTAACTTGAATTCCTTTAGTCAAAGCATCTGGCAAAGCCCAATGTAAGTGAATTCCAGCTTTCAGATACAAGTTTTGATTTTGAAAAGGCTGAGAAACGATCTCTTCACTAATATTAGCAATATTAGGATTTACATCCCGTTGACCATCAAAATAAGGAAGGTGGCTAAAATCTGCCATTGCTTCTACTACAAGGCGGTCTATTTCTAGATGTAAAGCATCTAAGTGAACGGGAACCATTAAAACATTTTTCACTATAGAAATCTCCGTTGGTCTATCTGAAACTACGGCGTTGCATAAATGCGCTTGGGATTTTAACAGTTTTGTGGAATGGGCATCTTGCCTGTTCCTTAATATCAAATCCGGTAGCATCGGTGTAATTAGATGGAAGGATGGGGAGATGGAGGGATGGGGAGATGGGGATATCGAGAAATATTTGGTAATGGTTGAATATGGAACATTTTTTTATACCGAATTAAACTGATTTGATATAAGACTACACCACACCAAGAACATTACCCCCCTGTATCCATCAACGACCTATCCCACATTCACTGAATATCCTTCAATGAACTCTGAACATTAAGGAAAAGTTTCATCTCTCCGATTAACCGAGATTTAGTATTATCCCCTGCAAACTCCACCACATAACATATGGTCTCAACCCAGAGCGATCGCTCTGGTTTTTCCTAGTCTGTGGGAAGGATTTGGTTTTCCGGTATTAGAAGCAATGGGTTGTGGTACTCCAGTTATTACTTCTAATATTTCATCCCTACCAGAAGTTGCTGGAGATGCAGCTATTTTGGTTAACCCGAAAAATGTGGGAGAAATAACAGATGCGATGAATATTATTGCTCAAGATGGGGGAGAGCGATCGCGACTCTCAACCTTAAGTTTGGCTAGAGCTAAAGAATTTAGTAGGGAAAAAACTGGTTTAGCTACTAGAGAGGTAATTCAGAATTATCTGATTAAGGTTTAAATGAAAGGAGCGATCGCTCCATTTTATTTGGAAAAGCGATCGCCGTTCCTAAGTATGGTAGAACTTCAATACCGCTATAATTCAAAACGGTTTAGATAAGACCAAAACTGCTATGGCATGGAAGCATTAGCTGATTACCATTTGCGAAGTTAGTGATGAAATTGTTGTTATCCCATCAACTCACTTCAAATACATAAATATAAAGTTTGCTAGAAGCAGTACCACCTTTGCTATCATTAGCAGTGACTTGAATTTTAAGAACTTTACCTGCCTCAGATGTGGGAGGAGTACCGCTAAAAGTGTTTGTATCTGAGTCGAAACTGAACCAGTTGGGTAAAGGTTCGCCATTGGCAAGGGTTGCACTTAGGGTCAAACTGTCTCCATCTGGATCGCTAAAGGTGCTGTTAGGGATGCTATAGCTATATGGAGAATTCATGTTGCAGCATGTTGTGAGTGTAGGGGTTGTTACTATGGGAGGAGAGTTTACTGGTCCGGTAACTGATACATCGTCTAACAATAAGTCTGCGGAACCTATATCTCCTGAGCTTTGATCGATAAATTGAAGTCTTGTTGTTATACTATTGGCAACAAAAGTATATGTATATTTCTTCCAACTTGAACCGACTGGTTGAGCTGTTTCATCAAGTAGTTTTGTCTTGCCTGTAACAATTACTTCAGCAATACCTGTTTCTTGATTGACCATGCCATGCTCACGAGCATAAAAAGTTAAAGTATATTCAGCTCCTGGAACAGTATTGAATGATTGCTCTAAAATTCCTCCTTTGTTAGTTACACAACTATTAAAGCTAAGGAGAAAATCCCCTGTATTTGTTGCTGCAGAATAGTTACTACCGTAGCGCATGATTTGCCGATTAGGCTTATAATTACTATTTTCTATTTGTACCCAATCATTGATTTTATCTTGGCTATCGTCACAACTAACGTTAGTGGGAGTGCCCTGTTCAAAACCACCATTTTTGATTAATTCATCTGCATTAGCGCTCATTGGGGATTGAGTGAGCGTCACAAACATCAACACAGCGATCGTCATTAAGATACTCAGAAGTTTCTTCATAATTTATCTCACAAATTACACTACATTGGTTTTGACATACTCCCGACGTTGCGCATAGCGCGACAACGCGGGATTCTTACATTATGAAAAAAATGACCGCTGTTTCGTGTGAGGTGATGTCCTCCCCCTGTATTAACCTTGATGATAACATGCATACCTTCTAGCTTGTCAAGGATATAGGAAGGTTTTATTTGTGGAGGTATCCGACTATTTGCCTTGGCTTTCATCCCGACGCTCCCCTGCGGGAAAGCGCGGGACTTCCCTGACAAAAAATTAAAATCATCTCAACCTACATTCTGCACCATGTTCCTTATTCAGAATTACCCAAAATAATAAATCAGGCGATCGCTCTGGTTTTTCCTAGTCTGTGGGAAGGATTTGGTTTTCCGGTATTAGAAGCAATGGGTTGTGGTACTCCAGTTATTACTTCTAATATTTCATCCCTACCAGAAGTTGCTGGAGATGCAGCTATTTTGGTTAACCCGAAAAATGTGGGAGAAATAACAGATGCGATGAATATTATTGCTCAAGATGGGGGAGAGCGATCGCGACTCTCAACCTTAAGTTTGGCTAGAGCTAAAGAATTTAGTAGGGAAAAAACTGGTTTAGCTACTAGAGAGGTAATTCAGAATTATCTGATTAAGGTTTAAATAAAAAGGAGCGATCGCTCCTTTTAATTGGGGAAAGCGATCGCCGTTGCTAAGTATGGTAGAACTTCAATACCACTATAATTCAAAACGGTTTAGATAAGACCAAAACTGCTAATGCAAGCCTTATTTCTAAGTATGCACTTCAATTATTCAAAGGGTATTTCTTCAACAGTAAAGTGGGCTTTAAAGCCGAAGTCGTCACTCTCACACTTAACCACATGAGAACCAAGCATATTATTCTTCCCAACTAGCTTCAGGTGTCCCCAGGCTTTTTCGTCCTCACCTATGTTGTCTGTCTCTTCGCCATAAACAGAAAGCTTGAGTTGGGCTTGATTGATATCGTAACTGCCTCCATTATAAAAGTCTAATTCTGTAGACGCATTGTAATTCCAGGTATAACCAACCACAATTGTCTTTTCGCCAGCACCCCATTCATAAGTTTTATAAGGATTACCTGGCAGGGCAATAATATTACCCTTTTTACTATTCCAACCTCTGACATAGACCCACATATACTGCATGTCAGCATCGTTGTTAGGACCTTCATCGTCAGACTTATAAAAAACTGCTTTTTCTGCAGTAACTCTTAACCTTATTATCTCGGTCATAATAGAAGACTCCTTCAAATAATAATCTAGGGAATTGTTGATTGATTTGCTGAAAAAGTATTTTTTTGATATTTCATCAGCAATTATTGTTTCAACCTCTGTAAGTTAAGACGATTCCAATAGACAATTTATGATTTTTTTTCAGCTAGAAACTTTTTTCCTAGATAATTTAATAATTTATATACCTTAAGCTCGAAGGAAAAAGGAAAGACCAAAGTCGGAAGACAATAATAAAGATGTTGCTCACACCATACTGCCACCAATAGACCTACAAAAATGCAATTTTTATCATTGTATGAGTCATATTTTAAACAATCCTTGAGTGAGACTCAAGTCCAAACTTTAAAAATTTTAGTCTGGTTGCTAACTGTCCAAAAAACTGTAAAAATAGAAAGGTTGGCTGCTTGTTTTCCTTTACCCATTAAATATGAAAGTCGTCGTCGTCATATTCAGAGATTTTTAACATTATTTTCTTTGAGTTTCCCATTGTTCTGGTTTCCCATTATAATGATGATTCTTAGCAGGGAATTTTCTGATGATGCCCAATTAATTTTAACTTTTGATCGCCACACCAAATCAACCTCTCACGCAATTTTGGTAAAGAGGCAACAAAACTACACCACGCCAGAAACATTACCCCCCTGTATCCATCAACGACCTGTAACAACTATACAGAACACCCTTCAATGAACTCCAAACACTAGGGAAAAGTTTCATCTTATAATGATGATTCTTAGCAGGGAATTTTCTGATGATGCCCAATTAATTTTAACTTTTGATCGCCACACCAAATCAACCTCTCACGCAATTTTGGTAAAGAGGCAACAAAACTACACCACGCCAGAAACATTACCCCCCTGTATCCATCAACGACCTATAACAACTATACAGAACACCCTTCAATGAACTCCAAACACTCGGGAAAAGTTTCATCTCTCCCATTAACCGAGATATTAACCCAGATTTAGTATAATCCCCTGTCAAACCCCGCCACATAACATACGGTCTCAACCATCGCGATCGCTCCCTTGATAAACAACAGGCAAGAGATTTTTTCTGGTAACTTTTGCTGACAGTTGATAGGCAACAGGCAACACACAAAAAGGAAGAGATTTTTTCAGAGAGTGGGTGGTACAAAAAAAGATTTTTCTGGTAACTATTTCTTCCAGTTCCCAGAAATGGTTGAATAAAATTATTGATTTTCTGAATATGTCTATTATCCTTTGATACAAAATCCTGTTGAACAGTTGTCATTGCCACCATAGGAAGCAATCTCCTAAACCCCTGAGATTGCTTTCTTCCACTCCGTTTCAGTTGCAATGACTTAGATATAGTAATTCTCCGGATTTGATATGACTCTACCGAACTTTCGACACACCCATCTTGTTCTACTTCAAATACCTCGACACACTCTACTTCAGTTAATTCTGTAGCAGTCTCCTGAATCTCCCGATAGACTTGCTCCCTTGACTCGACAGCGCTCTTCACGCACTCTTGTTTTTCTCCCTCAACGAAGCGATCGCTCTCTACTTCTTCCAATACTCTGGCCACTTCCTGAATAGTCTGACCTACATTATCCCCTTGCTCCACAGAAGTATCCACAGACTCAGACTTTTCTATTTCTACCACCTCTTCTTGTGATGGGGTGATGGGGTGATGGGGTGATGGGGTGATGGGGTGATGGGGTGATAGGGTGATGGGGTGGTGAGGTGATGGAGAAATAGAATGGCCATCAAATGTAGCGCGATCGCCTGGCAATTGTTTCGTCCCTTTTTCTAACCCTTTCTTTTCTTCCGACTCAATTCTCTGCTGCTTTTCCCCATGCTTCCTTGAGGTAGACAACTTATGGCCCTTCCCGGCCGTAACACTTACTTTCTCCCCAGTCCCTAGAAAATAGTCGCTCAACTTCTGTTTTAGCTTTTTCTTAGCCACATATATCCGCCTGCATACATTGTTGTAGGATATCCCTTGCCGTTTCGCAATTTCTGTATGGGAAAGCTCCTCATAAAAATGTAAAATAAAAGTCCCCCGCAACGTTTCCGGTAAATCAGCGATCGCCCGTCGAATCTCAATAGACCTCTCCTCTCTCTCTAGACAACTTTCTGGCGACTTCACCGAAGAGGCCATACCCATATCCTGAGTATCTCCCACCAATTCAATACTTTCAACACCTGTAGCGCCTCGAGAACGTTCTCGAATTATATCAATACAGAGATTGCGAGTCAGCTTGATCGACCAGGCCCTAAAATTAGTAATTTTCCCCTCAAACTTTTGCACCTTTTCCCAAGCTTTTAGCGCCGCCCGACTCAGAGCATCCTCCGCATCTGTTTGGTTAGAATTCATTAACCTGAGACAGCACCTATACAGTAGTTCTCTATGTCCATTCCATTGCTGCCAAAACTGACAAACTAGATCGGAATTGCCCCTTTCGGTTAAAGCAAAGTCCATTATATTCCTCTTCCGTCTGCTGACTATCTACATAACTAAAGACGTAAGGAATTTACTGGTATGAGCTATCAAACTTCATATAATTAGGCTTTTCTTCGATAGTGAAAATCAACCGTTATTAGCTACCTGCATAAGTCTAATCATTTGTCAATCTCATCAATTCTGTATGAATATTTATTCAACAAATAAGTTTCTTTGCGTAAGTCATGTTATCGTGTCCTTCATAATGCAATTTTCATTTCCGTAGACCACCGGTGAATGGCCATTTGCTAACGTAGAAGCTCTCCGCTTTACATGTCGCGGAGCGTTAACGGAGTTATGCGACAGCAAAACTACCCCTACAGGGTTTTGGTTATGACGATGTGGTTCATCAATCTGAAAAGTGCTGTAAGTCCTAATATTTTTTAAATAATTGCAGATGCAGACAAAACAAACTACAGATTCTATCAAGCTAGATTTTGTTTTAGAGGTGATCAACCGTAAGCTACTAGAAACCAACAATCATCCTTTAAGTACCACAGAAATTATTATTCTCCAAGGTATTTGGGATCATAAGACCTATAATATAGTTGCTGAAGAGGCAAGTTACAGCTTAAGTTATCTAAGTAATGTCGTTGCTCCTGAGTTATTTAGACGAATTTCTGATATTATTGGTCAAAGGGTGACAAAGAAAAACTGTCGGATGCAACTTCAAACATATCTCATCCCACAAGCTACCTCAAAAAAAACTTTCCGACCTCAAGATTCCGGAAAATTTTCTCCTAGTGTAACACAACTTATGTCACCAAGATTTCCGAGTGGATCTATTTCTCTAGATTCACCATTTTACATAGAACAAGCCGATATTGAGAAGCAAGTTTATGCAGAAATTGAGAAACCAGGAGCATTGGTGAGAATCAAAGCTCCGCAAGAGATGGGCAAAACTTCCCTTCTTTTGAGGGTTATCAACTATGCAAAAAGTTTGGACTATCGCACCGTGAACTTAGACTTACAACAGGTAGGTCAAGACATTTTGAGCGGTGGCATCAACAAATTTTTACGTTGGTTTTGTGCTAATATTGCTTATCAACTAAACCAAGAGCCAAACTTAGATGGCTATTGGGATGAAGATATTGGAAGCAAAATTAGTTCTAGTCTATACTTCCGCAACTATTTATTAAAGTCAAGTAATTCTCCTGTACTTCTAGCTTTAGATGAAGTCAACCAGATTTTTGAGTACCCAGAAATAGCAAAAGACTTTTTTCCTCTATTGCGCTCGTGGTTTGAGGAAGCAAAAAGACTCCCAGTCTGGCAAAACTTACGTTTAGTGGTAGTTCACTCCACTGAAATTTACGTACCTTTGCAACTGAAACAGTCACCTTTTAATGTGGGGTTACCAATTCTGTTAGGTAGTTTTAGCTTAGAAGCAGTTTTAGAATTAGCCCAATCTTACGGACTCGACTGGAGTGATGGGGAAGAAGCAAATCTTCTGATGGCTCTCATTGGGGGACATCCAGCACTGGTGCATCTGGCTATTTATCATCTGAGTCAAGAAGATGTGACAATGAAGCAATTATTAGAAACTGCAGCCACATCTACCGGAATTTATGGCAGTCATTTGCGACGTCATCAAGTGAAGTTGGAAGAAGACCCAGAATTAGCGATCGCTCTACAAAATCTTGTCAAGACTAATGAACCCATATTATTAGAGCATATTATTGCTTATAAGTTAAGTAGTATGGGATTAATTAAGTTCGATGGAAATAAGGCTACATTAACTTGTGATTTGTATCGGCAGTATTTTAGAAGTCAATAACAACCTCATGGGGTTGGTAAGAGTTGAGTTTTAAATTTTGGCTCGAAAGCGGTTTTTTGACGCCCTAAACCCGTCAAAGGCAGAATTTTAAGCAATTCAAAATACGAACCCTGTTGAACTGCTTGCGCAGAATTAGATATAGTTGTGGGTATTCACGAGGCAACTCACGGCCACTTACCCACTACGGGAGCAGATAGATTTAATAGTCGTTGTCCTCCATGCTTGTTATCAAAATAATTGGGTCTAAAACCCCGCCAAGATCGGCGAAATATTTTTGGAGCGTTGCTCTAATCCCCTACTTCCCCTCCTGGGAGGGGTTAGAGGTGGGTTAACTTCTGTACGGGCGAATGGCCAGCAAGCCCCTACTTCTGACTTCTGACTTCGTTAACACCCCATGGAACAGATGATGGCTATGTTTGGCTTCATTGAGGGAGGAGTATTGGAGGATCATCCCCAACTGCGGGTAGGATTTTTGGAATCTGGTTGTGCTTGGCTTTCCTATTGGTTATGGCGGTTGGATGAAGAATACAAAAATTTACATTGGGAAGTCGAAAGATATGGTAATATGTTATCCCATCAGAGTATTTTCGCCGTCAATGTTATATTGCGGTTAGCCAATCTGAACCTTATCTGACTCAGATAATTGATTTTATCGGTTCTGACAATTTAATTTTTTGCTCAGATTATCCACACATGGATCGTCTAGATAGATGTAGTGAAAAATGTTGTAGAACTTGATAGAAACTTATCTCAAGAGATAGTCAAAAAAATCGTTTGGGATAACCCTAGAGGTTTTTATAACTTATAACTTACTTTGGTTTTCCTACACGGTAAACCAAAGTAAGGGCGAATGGCCAGCAAGCCCTAAGTAGATAGGCGTTAAAATTTGTCGCCATGAATCAAGTGCATATTTACACTACATCGACTGTATGGAAGAGCTGGGATTTGGTTTACAAAACTTAATATAACTCAGCTTTTTTGTGCGTACCTGTGATTTTAAGTTGAAGTTGTTTACCCACTAATAGGAGGAAATTATTAAATGTCTAATGAGACAAAGACGAGCCAGTCTGATAATTATGATAATCATGTATTTCAAATACTCACAGTTAATGAGAAGCTTATAGAAAAAAATAAAGATGAAGGGATAGATATAGTGATAGGAAAATTGGAAGATTTTAGAGAACACTATAAAGACTATAAAATAGTCGATCCAGATACAAATAAATCTGTTTTATTGAATACAAATTTTGATTTTTTTAACAATTATTTACCTTCACCTGGAGTAGAGGTTAATGAAAGGTTTATACAATACGCCAGCGAAGACAAGAACGATTTGAAATATGCAGAATTTTCCACTGTGCGCTTTTTGTTACAATGTCGCAGGTTATCTCAGATGATGACGAAGACATGGTTGTATCATGTTGAAGATGATGACATTAAGGATAAGCCCATGATAAAATATATGAAAAGAATATTTGATTTATTTAATTATCAGCCGGAAAATTATTATGTTTTATCAAGAAACGAGAAGACAGGTTTGGTTAAGAAGAAACAGACATCTCAGCTTGATAACCTTAGTTCCCTTCTGTTAAATGATCCTGAAAATGGTACAAATGTAGAATGTACACCTGAAGCATCTGAACCTTCAAAAGATGATGATAATTTAGACTACAGCTACTTTATTCGGAATCAAAATGCGTTAATTTTAGCACTTTTTTTCAGTGGGCAAGCAATCATTGAAGATGAAAAAGAAAAAACCTTGCAAAGGCTTCATGAGCCTGTCTTAAGTACCTATGAACTAATTTGGGAGTATGAGCTGGACTTAAATTGGGATTCATATTATGCTACAAGGCGAGATATTGCTCGTCCAGGATATCGAAAGATTAAACATCGACCAATTGCTCAATTAACCCTAGGTCTTCCAGCGAGACCAGACAGAAATTTACTAAAAGATGAGCAAATAAAAAAATGGGTTTATGCAAAAGAACAATCAGAAAATCCTGATGATTTACCATTTTACCCCAAAGAACAAACGGCCGCGTGGAGGAATAAAGAAGTAATGAATGTATTTCCTCCTGATCCTTATATTATTCTTAGCACTACTTAATTATTTAAACTTGAATTAACTTGAATTAATGGAACTTAGATATTGGGGCAATTTACAATTTATACTGTTTTGAATTACAAGCCTTTCTAGTCTATATTTGAGCTTTTTTCATGCCTCTATTTTGTTTAAGTCTAATTATATAAATTGATATATTCTCCCACTAAACATTCGGACTTAGGAAGGGGAGAATTATCAATTAAACTGATTAAGATAGATTACTTTTATAAGTGAAGTTTTAAGTTTATAAAAGCGCTCAATCTCTTTCAGAATAATGCAAATTAACCATGAAATATATCAATAATGATAAAGATTACCAGATTATCGAAAAAATCTATGAAAGTTTTAATTCTTTAGTTTATCGAGGTATTATCAAGCTAAATAATGAATCTATTATTCTAAAAATTCTCAAAGAAAATTATCCTACATCTTCAGAATTAACCCGTTATAAACAGGAATATGAAATTACTCATTCCTTGAATGTAGATAGTATTATTAAAGCTTACGACTTACAAAGATATGATAATAGTTTAGTAATGCTTTTAGAAGACTTTGGTGGTCAATCTCTAAAACTATTACTATCCCAAAGGCAATTAAGCTTAAAAAACTTTCTGAATATTGCGATTAAAATAACAGAAAGTTTAAGTGCAATTCATCAAGCTAATATTATCCACAAAGATATTAATCCTAGCAATGTTGTCTATAATTCTCAAACAGAAGAATTAAAAATCATCGACTTTGGCATTTCTACCCGCTTATCCCAAGAATTTCTGACAGTTCTTCCCCCTCGTCAACTAGAAGGAACTTTAGCTTATATTGCCCCGGAACAAACAGGGAGAATGAACCGAGGAATAGATTATCGGAGCGATTTTTATTCCCTTGGTGTGACTTTTTATGAACTTTTAACCAATAAACTTCCTTTTGAAACAACCGATCCTATGGAGTTAGTTCATTGTCATATCGCACAACAACCATTACCAGTACATGAACTAATTCTCGATATTCCTTTAGCTGTGTCTAATATAGTCAGTAAATTATTAGCTAAAACTCCAGAGGAAAGATATCAAAGTGCTTGGGGAATTAAAGCTGATCTAGAAACCTGTCAACATCAATTAAAAACTTTCGGAGAAATTTATGAGTTTTCTTTAATAAGTCGGGATATTTCTGAGAAGTTTCAAATTCCCCAAAAACTCTATGGTAGAGAACAAGAAGTCGAGGAACTTTTAACAGCATTCGAGGAAGTTAGTCAAGGAAAAACTGGGATGATTCTGATTTCTGGTTATTCAGGAATTGGCAAATCAGCTTTAGTTAATGAAATACACAAACCTATTACAAAAAAAAGAGGAAGATTTGTTAGTGGCAAATTTGACCAATTGAATAGAGATATTCCTTATTCAGCTATTTCTCAAGCTTTTCAAGAGTTAATCCATAAATTGTTAAGCGAACCGGAAATAACCCTACAAACGTGGAAAAATAAAATTTTAGAAGCACTTGGAAATAATGGTCAAATTATTATTGATGTGATTCCCGAATTGGAAAAAATTATCGGGCAACAACCTCCAGTCGAAGAATTAGGAGCGACTGAAAGCCAGAACCGCTTTAATTTATTTTTTCAAAGGTTTTTAAATGTTTTTTGTCAAAAAGAACATCCTTTAGTAATTTTTATTGATGATTTACAGTGGGTAGATTTACCATCTTTGAACTTACTAGAGCAACTAATATTAGATTCTGACAACAAGTATTTTCTCACAATCGGAGCATATAGAGACAATGAAGTTAGTCCTACTCATCCTCTCATGGGCACTTTAGAAAAAATCAAGCAAGCACAAGTAACAGTTAATGAAATTACTCTTTCTCCCTTACAATTTAATCATGTTAATCAATTAATTGCTGATACCTTAAATTGTTCAACAGAAGTTTCACAACCTTTAGCTGAATTAGTTGCCCAAAAAACAGAAGGCAATCCATTTTTCCTAACTCAACTTCTCTATTCTTTACATCAAGAAAATTTAATAGTATTTAATCCAGAAAAATCTCCTACTTATTGGCAATGGAATATAGAGGAAATTGAAAGAGTTTCCATAACCGATAATGTAGTCAATTTGATGGTGAGGAAAATTGAAAAGTTAGATGAGAAAACTCAACAAGTTCTGAAATTAGCTGCTTGTATTGGCAACAAATTTAATTTAGAAATTTTGAGCATCATTAATAATAAATCTCAAATAGTTACGGCTCAAGAAATACAGTCTGCTCTAGATGAAGGTTTAGTTATTCCTCTAGATAATAATTATAAAATTCCTCTGCTTTGGAATTCAGAAGAATTATTAAAAAATAGCTCTGGTATTTCGCCTCAGTATTCTACATATATTCCCTACAAATTTTTACATGATCGAGTACAACAAGCTGCTTATTCTTTAATCCCAGAAACAGAAAAAAAGCAAGTTCATTTACAAGTAGGTCGTTTGCTACTGAAAAATATTAAAGATACTCAGGAGTCAGAGGATAAACTACAGAATAATATTTTTGATATTGTTGAACACTTCAACAAATGTTTGGACTTAATTTATGAGCAATTAGAAAAAGATGAGTTAGCTAAATTAAATCTTCAAGCAGGAAAAAAAGCTAAAGCATCAACAGCTTATCAAACAGCATTAAAGTATTTAGAAACTGGGATAAAATTTTTAGATTTTAACCAATGGAATTACCAGGGTTCATTAATATTTGAAATTCATCTAGAATTCTTAGAAGCTCTTTATTTAACGGCTAATTATCTAAGGGTTCAAGATTACTCTGAGGTTTTGCTAAGTAAAAATTACGATATTCTTGAGAAAGTAAATATATATAGAATCAAAAGCTTATCTTATTTTGCTGAACTAAAGCAACAAAAAGCAATAGAAAATTTTTGTCAAGCTTTGGCTTTACCCAAAATAGAGATAGATGTCCCTCAAGATGAAGATGAAATCAAAAAAAGAACCAATCAAGAATATAAGCGTTTAGAATTGCTTTTAAAAGATAAAGAGATTCAGGATTTAGTCGATCTTCCACGACTAAGCGATCCTTATAAAATTTCAGCTATTCTAATCTTAGAACAGATGTTTATTTCTCTTAATGCTATCAATTCGCCTTTACGAGATTGGTGTGTATTTAAGCAAGTTAATCTCTGCATTGAGTATGGTAATCCACCCAGAGCAGTTGCTAGCTATAGTTTTTGTATTCAAACTACTGATATTAACTTGTCATATCAGTTTGGACAACTATCTCTGAAGTTGCTAGAGAAATATTATATCCCCTCACTAGATGCTCTAGTCATCCATCAGTATTATGATTTTGCATGGCATTGGAAACAATATTTAAGAAACATAGAGGTACAAGAACAACATATTAATAGCTTTCATAAAGGCAAAAATGTCGGGGATTACCAATTTGCTTCTTACTGTTTTATGAGTTATTATTTACTCAATTTATTTGGAGGATATAGTTTAGAAAATGTCAGGCCAAAAGGTGAAGAATATTTGTCGTTGATTGCTAAATTTCAAATAGAATACTGTACTAATTACCAATATGTATGCAACCAAATAGTAAACAATTTAATTGACGAGCAAAAGGATTTTATTCTCATTGGTGATTCCTTATCAGCTGAAGCATTTTATTTAGATTATTGGAGTGAAAATAATATTGAGTGGTTGTTGTTTCTCACTTATTTTGCTAAAGTATTTCTACTTTACTTTTTCAAGCAATACGATCAGGCTATTGATTATTCAATTAAAGGTCAAAAAAATATTAATACTTGTGCTAAATTTTTGTCTGCACCTCAACATAATTTTTATTCATCTCTGACTTTCCTAGCTAATTATCATAATTCAGACCAAACTAAACAGAAAAAATTACTAGAACAAGTAGAAAAAAATCAAGAGGATATGAAAATATGGGCTGGACATTGCCGAGAAAATTTCCAGCACAAATACGATTTAGTAGAAGCAGAAAAAGCAAGAGTTTTAGGACAAAATTGGCAAGCACAAGAACTATACGATCGCGCCATTGAAGGAGCAGAAAAATATGAATTTATCCATGAAGAAGCTTTAGCTTACGAACGAGCAGCAGAGTTTTATCTTGCCCTTGGCAGACAGAAAATTGGTCAATTTTACTTAAAAAATGCCCATCATTGTTACATCCGTTGGGGTGCTAAAGCTAAAGTTAAACAGTTAGAAGAGGAATATCCCAATTATTTATTAGGAGTAGCAAATCAAAATAAATCAAAAGGTATTAGTACAATCATTTCTACTTCTGGTTCTGATGGAGAAATTCTCGATTTAGCAACAGTTATTAAAGCATCTCAAGCAATTTCTGGTGAAATTAATCTGGAAAAACTTCTACACAATTTAATGAAAATTGCCATCGAAAATGCCGGGGCGCAAACAGGCTTTTTAATTCTCGATCGCGAAGATAATTGGGTTATTGAAGCTCAAGGAAAAATAGATAGCGATGAAGTGATAATTTTACAATCAATTCCTATAGAATTTGTAGACCCAGAAACATCAATTCCGATTTTACCAACCACAATTATCAATTTTGTAGCCCGCAGTCAAGAAAATATCGTTCTCAAAGATGCAGCCAACGAAGGACTATTTATTAATGACCCTTATATTATTGCCACAAAAACTAAATCTATTCTCTGTATTCCATTAATTAATCAAAATCAATTAAGAGGAATTGTTTATTTAGAAAATAATTTAACTACAGATACATTCACCGCAAAAAGAGTCGAACTCTTAAAAATATTATCCGCTCAAGCAGCAATTTCCATCGACAATTCCAGACTGTATCAAACCCTAGAACAAAGAGTCGAAGAACGTACAAAAGAACTGTCTCAAACCTTAGAAATTCTCAAAGAAACTCAAGCAGAACTTATCTTTGAAAATGACTTACTAAAAACTGCCGAACCTAGCTCTAGTTTTGATTATCAAGTAGGAGGAAGTTTGCCCATGGATGCTCCTACTTATGTAGTCCGACAAGCAGACCGCACTCTCTATCAAGCCTTAAAAAAAGGTGAGTTTTGTTATATTTTGAATTCCCGACAAATGGGTAAATCTAGTCTCATGGTGAAGATGATGCACCATTTTAACCATGAAGGATATCATTGTGCTGCTATAGATTTAACCCGCATTGCTGATGAAAATGTGACGATAGAACAATGGTATAAAGGATTAGCCGTCGATCTATTGTACAGTTTTGATTTACTAACCACAGTTAATTTAAAAGCTTGGTGGAATGACCGATTAGATATTTCTCCGTTACAAAGATTCGATAGATTTCTGCAAGATATTTTATTAGTTGAACTGAATAATAATGAAAGTCAAACTCCCAAAAAAGTCTTCATTTTTATTGATGAAATTGATAGTATTTTAGGCTTAAAAATTCCGGTGGATAGCTTTTTTGCCCTGATTCGGTCTTGCTACAATCAACGAATGATCGATCCAAAATCTAGATATCAGCATCTCACCTTTGCCTTGTTTGGAGTAGCAACTCCTTCTGAATTAATGACTGATATTAGGAGAACTCCTTTTAATATCGGTCAAGCAGTTGAATTAGAAAGCTTTAAACGACATGAAGCACAACCTTTATTACTTGGAATAACTGAAAAAGTTAGTAATCCTCAAACTATGCTGCAAGAAATATTAAACTGGACCGGAGGACAACCTTTTTTAACTCAAAAACTATGTCGGTTGATTCGTGATTCAAAAATACCCATTCCTGTTAATGGTGAAACAGAATGGATAGAGAACCTAGTACAAGAAAAAATTCTGACAAATTGGGAAACTCAAGATGAACCAGAACATTTAAGAACTATACGCGATCGCATTCTTTACAGTCCAAACAAAACCCAACTTCTCAAAATTTATCAACAATTATGGGAGGAAAAAGAGATAGCAAGCGTAGATATTCCAGAAGAAAAAGAATTATGTTTGTCAGGACTAGCAATAAAGCAAAATGGGTTGCTAAAAATTCATAACCGCATTTATGAATTAATTTTTAATCGGGGTTGGATCGAGTGCAACCTGGAGTAACAGAGTGTGGGAAGGGTGGGGAGACAGAGAAAGACTGTTATGAAAATTTTTGAAATCACAAAAAGTTTTCCCAAAAACAACTAATATAATTTAATTATCAATTGATCAAATGAACACGGAAAGCGCTGTAAGTTCCAATAACCAGCAGAAAAAACAGGAGCAAATATACTCCTGTCAAAAGCATAAATCAATTTTCTCAATTCAGATAGTGCGATCATACACCATCAAACATCACATAGAAATAATCAATCCTTTCCCCCCTACTCCCTCTTTTCTATTTACCATTCACAGTTTTCAGTTTTAAATTCTCAACCTTTATCATCAAATTTAGTCGAGACTTGTAGTTATTTCTTGAGAAAAAAGCTGTTTGACTAAAATATTCATCTTATTAGTGTCACGTTTAAATGATCGCACATCTGCACTAAAACTATTGCTACTTTTTTCTGTACTAACCTTGTTTGCAACATACTGATCGAAATTTGCTCTAGTTTTCAGTCTAGAACGCTTGGGGTATCTCCTTTCCAAAAAAGAAAATGAATTATTTTCTTCAACTTCTATTTTTTGATCAATTAAACCTTTGAGCTTTCTAATTGACCTTTTTCTCACAGATTCTTTAATTGTCTCAATTTTTTCTGCTTCTACTATTGGTTCCCCATTTATCACTCCTATCTCACGGAGTGTAGGTTGATAGAATTTTTGATTATATTCTGTTGTTTTAGCCATATAATCATTTACTGCTGTTTCTATCACCTCTTTTTTGATATTCAAAACACGTATATGTGATACACATTCATTAATTATCTTATCTTCATCATAATTAGAACCATGCAGTATGTCAGACAACGCAGCAGTTTTATCTGACATGGAATCTTTCCAACTCTTTCCCCCTTGAGCAGGAAATAATTTTGTCATCAAGTCGATTGTATTTGCTATATTATCTCGTGACTTTTGTATTTTGCTTAAATGATTATCTAATCTTTGATTTAGACCTTCTATTTTTTTGATATTTTCTTCTAAATTCTTTCTTTGCTCAACATTTATGATAGCTTTTAGTATCATCGACACAGGGATAATTGCAACACTTAGCACTGCAGTAACCACAGCTAATTTACTTAAAACATTACCAATAAGTAACACCTTAGAAGCTATAGAAAAAGATCGCAAAGATGTAACCACACCATAAGTTAATCGTCCAACTACGACAGAACCATCCAAAATATCAACTGCCATCTGAGATTTGTCTAGCCCTTCAATCAACCTATTCACTTCTGAATTATCTTTTATATCTAAGTTTTTGCCCAACAAAGACTGCAGTTGATCTTTTAATTCTTTGCGTTGTTTCGGAGTCAAATTTAAACCTAGACCTTCTGTAACTTGTTTGATTTCATTTGAAGGAACAGAAGATTTGACTTCCTTCCAAGTCACGACATAAGTATGAAAATAAGTTTGGTATGAATCCAAATTTACCTCCAGAATATACCTGACTAAGGTAGAATCCGGTATAAAATACCGCCAACATAAAAATAACTGTATTTCCTACTTTTGTCTACCGTAGTTATACTTAAATCATTATGAAAATTAATCAGCTATTAGCTACAGCATATTTCGGGCAAATGATGTACAAGGTCAAGAGTTAAAATCCTGTAGTGCGGGCATCTTGCCCGCTTCGGGCTGTACTTCATAGAGTCGCAAAGTGGTGTATTTTCACAAGTCAAATCATTTGTCAGCCTCATAAAATATTTCTATATTTTATACCTACACAAATCGAATAATTATCAACCAAAAATCTAAAAATGATAGGTAAATAGTTCCAAACTATATATTAAATCCGGAAGTGCTATTCTCTTTGTTGAGAGTGAGAATAACTTAATCTTGACGAGGAGTGAAAATTATGGTAGCAACACCATCATCATGAAGTCAGAAGTTAGAAGTCAGAAGTTAGAAGTTAGATGAACCTGAGACAAAGAAAAGCTTTTGCCACTGTTCCCTGTTCCCTGTTCTCTTTTCCCTAATATAGATAAATAATTCAAAATTATGTATTAAATCCGGAAGTGCTATTCTCTTTGTTGAGAGTGAGAATAACTTAATCTTGACGAGGAGTGAAAATTATGGTAGCAACACCATCATTCAGACCAACTTACGAACAAAAAACCTTTAACTTATCATCCACAGCAGCTAAAACTACATTGGCTTGGAATAGTAACTCATTACCCACAACACCCCTATTCGGTACAGATGGCATCCGGGGCAAAGCAGGAGAACTACTCACCGCCCCCCTGGCCCTACAAATAGGCTTTTGGGCCGGACAGGTATTGCGCCAATATTCTCAAAATCCTGGCCCTGTAATCATGGGTCAAGATACCAGAAACTCCGGCAATATGTTAGCTATGGCATTGTCCGCAGGTTTAACAGCAGCAGGCTTAGAAGTTTGGAATTTAGGTTTATGCCCCACTCCTTGTGTTGCCTATCTCACAAGTGTTTCAGAAGCGATAGGCGGAATAATGATTTCTGCTAGTCATAACCCACCCGAAGATAATGGAATAAAATTCTTTGGCTCCGATGGTACAAAGCTCTCTTCAGAATTACAGAAACAGATAGAATCTGGAATTAGAGGAATGGCAGATTTTCCCGCCATCCATAGTAACTGGGGACAACATTACCATAGACCAGAATTAGTCAAGGAGTACCAAGCATCTCTACATTCTCCTCTAATACCAGGACATTTCCAGGGAATGAAAATAGTTCTAGACTTGGCCTGGGGAGCAGCAGTTCATACCGCCCCAGAAGTTTTTCAGGCAATGGGGGCCGAAGTCATTTGTTTACATGACCAACCAAACGGCGATCGCATCAATGTTAACTGTGGGTCTACTCATCTCCATTCCCTGCAACAAGCAGTAGTAGAAAATAATGCCGATATAGGATTTGCCTTTGATGGAGATGCCGACCGAGTATTAGCAGTAGATTCTCAAGGTCGTTCCATTGATGGAGATTATATACTCTACTTCTGGGGTCAAAGCTTAAGTCAAGCAGGGTTACTACCAAACAATTTGATAGTAACTACAGTCATGGCCAATTTAGGATTTGAACGTGCTTGGCACAAACAGGGTGGACAAATATTGAGGACAAAAGTAGGAGACCAATATGTTCATGCAGAAATGCAGCGGACAGGGTCAATGTTAGGTGGTGAGCAATCAGGACATATTCTCTGTCCTCACTATGGAATTTCAGGAGATGGCCTAATGACGGCCTTGCATTTGGCAACCCTAGTCAAAAATTCTGGAGTATCCCTAGCAGAATTAGTAGACCAAAGCTTCCATACATATCCCCAATTGCTCCGAAATGTCCGAGTTGAAGACCGCGATCGCCGAGGCAACTGGCAAAAGTGCGAACCATTAGTCAGAGCTATAGACGAAGCAGAAACAGCTTTAGCAGATGTAGGGCGGGTTTTAGTGCGAGCCTCTGGCACAGAGCCACTAATTAGAGTTATGGTAGAAGCAATTAATGCTGAACTCGCAAGTTACTGGACAGAGAACTTAGTTTTAGCAGTCCAGCAACATCTGGTGTGACTTACCCAACATTTAGAATTTAGAATGCAGAATGCAGAATCCAGAATTATTAAATTAAGAAATTAACAAGTTATACCAAATTGAAATGAAGCTGCATAGAGTAATATTTCAAGCATAATTGACCGTAGATAGGAGTAGATAGAGATAGATCGATTTAATGAATTTCATAATTCTATGCAACTTCATATAAAACTTGTATTAACCATTTTTTAATTCTAAATTCTAAATTCATATAGACCATTTTTTAATTCTAAACTCTAAATTCTAAATTCTAAATTCTAAATTCTTAATTTATAAGAATGCCGACACAAAAGTCTAAAAAAAAATCAAAAAGCAAATCAAAAAAGAAAGGCAAATCTGCTACTCCCCCGATTAGCAAAAAGGAATTAGCTGCCAGAAAGCGCCAAAGAGCTAAACAAATTCAGAAGGTTATTGGCGATCTTGTTACTTATGGTGGCCTTGGTCTTGTTATTGGTATAACGTTATTTTTCGTAGCGGAACCAAAAATAGCCCTCGCTGGTGGTGGTGGCATAGTAGTTTTAGGTCTTTCCTTTAAATATCCAATGTTGGGGCTTTGGGGATTCCTAATTTATATGCCCTTTGCTGGCACCGTGACTTACTGGATCGGTGGAGGAAGTCCAATATTTCAGGTAGCTAAAGATGGCTTCTATATTCCTGCAATGATTGGCATTGGTATGTGGTGTAAAAAGACAGGAAATCGATTCATTCTTCCCAAGGCACTGAAAAATCCCTTATTTATTTTAATAGGCTGTTGTCTAGTCACCTTAGTATTCGTTAATGGTCTTAAAGAGCCTAACCCCGGGGATAAACCAATTTTGATGGGAATATGGGGAATGAAAGTACTAATCGGCTACCTACCTCTAATTACAGGGGCTTATTATCAACTCAAAGGTAAAACAGAATTACTATTTGTAGCCCGTCTCACTGTAATTTTGGCTATTATTTGCTGTTTTCTTGGTTTAGTGCAGTACCAATACCTTTCCTCTGGTAAGTGTGCTGGTACTCGTGGTTTTACTGGAGATCAACTATTCAGGGCCAGCTTAGAAGCTAAATGTTTAATTGGAGGCGCTTTACTATTTAGCCCTAGTCAGGGTGTAATTCGTTTGCCGGGTACCTTTGTTGCACCTTGGCAATGGGGATGGTTTTTGATTTCTAATGCTGCTTTTACCTTTGCAGTTGCTTTTAGTGACCCTTCTCCCCTCTGGCGCATAGGGGGTTTATTTGGTATGGCAATAGTTTTTGTCAATGCAGCTATTTGTGGTCAAAGAATTGCTTTGGCTCTAGTTCCGGTAGTAACTATAATACTCTTAGTACTAACAGGTCAGATAGCTAATCTCAAACGGTTTCTACCCATTGGTATTGGACTCGGTGTTGTCCTCGGAGGAGTAATAGTATCCAATCCCGTAGTTGTTCAGGAGCGGATAGATAGTTTTATTGGTCGCTGGAATGCCTCACCCCCAACTGCTTTTATTGCCCAACAATTTCATGAGACCAGGTATGGTGGACTTTTGGGGTTAGGGGTGGGGCGTGCTACCAACTCAGCCCGAGTTTTTGGTAAAACTGCGTTAGTTGAAACTTATTATCCTAAGTTACTTTATGAAATAGGACAGATAGGCACAATTGCAATGTTACTCTTAGTAACTACTATTACTGTTACTGGTTTCAAAGCTTATCGCTCTGTTAAAGACAAGAGTCTACGCAGTTATGGTGCTAGCTATTGGGTTTTTGTTCTAATTATTAGCTATAACACTTATTACTATCCTCTTGATGTAGACCCAGTTGCGGTTTATTACTGGTATTTTGCTGGGGTAGTTTTCAGGTTGCCAGAAATTGACAAGCAAGAACAAGCAAGAATCAAAGCGGAACAAGAAATGGAAAATAGTAAATAAGAAGGAGAAAAATGAACGCACAATCTCTAAGGGAAGAAAACCAACAATTAACTATTCCTATTTCTGTTGTTATTCCTACCTATAATCGTGAAGAAGCTCTGGTAGATACGATCGCTGATGTTATTAAACAAGATTATCCTAATTTTGAAGTTTTGGTAGTTGACCAGACTGCTACTCATAAACCAGAAACTCAAGCTTATTTAGAGGAAGTAGCTAATGCTGGAAAAATTAAATTGTTCCATCTGACTTGGGCGAGTTTACCAGGAGCAAGGAATTATGCGGTCAGACATTGTAGTGGCGAAATAATTCTTTTTATTGATGATGATGTACGTTTGGAAGAAGGATTTTTGGCTGCCCATGCTCGTAACTATGCCGATCGCCCAGAGATAGGTGCAGTGGCGGGACGAGTATTCGATCGCATGAAATTAGGAGATTCTGGTGGAGAGTTGGAAATAGAAGATTTGCCCCCTGAAGCATCAGACCCCGGTATTGCTTGGTATCATATCGATTTGGTACATACAGTTAAGGCTCAACGAGTGATATCAGCAAGAGGCTGTAATATGTCTTATCGCCGAGATATTTTTACTAAGTATGGTCTGAGTTTTGATGAGCGGTTTCGGGGTAGTGCAGTACGGGAAGAGTCAGATTTTTGTTTGAGGTTACGACAAACTGGTTATCAAATTTGGTTTGATCCTGAAGCTTCTCTAGTTCACTTGGGTGAAGAAAGTGGAGGTTGTCATGATATTTCAACGCGATCGCTCAAGTATCAGGTTACTTTTTATCACAATCACTTTTTTATGGGATTAAAAAATCTTACTCCTACTCAATGTGCGCGTTTCTTTGCCAAATTATTTGATTGTCATGTGTTGGGCAACCCCCCTTGTTATAAAAGTGGTTCTCCTATCAAAATAATTACTCGTGGAGGTTTCTATACTCTTGGTTTTTTAAGTGCTGTTCAAACTAGGATTAAGTCTATTTGGGATGATGGGCAAATTTATACAAGGGAAGTCAAAAGTCAAAAGTCAAAAGTCAAAAGCAAGAATTAAAGTAAGGTCAAAAGTTCAAAGTCAAAGGTAAGAATTAAAAGAAGTGACAAGCTAAAGGAAATTGTTGATATGAGATTTATTAATCCTAAAACAGATTATGCCTTCAAAAAAATCTTTAGCTCTGCTGAGAGCAAAGATATTCTAATTAGCTTTCTGAATGCACTGCTCTATAAAGGTCAAAATACTATCCATGACTTGGAATTTAGTAATACTTATGAAGCAGGAGCGATGGCTATTCTCAAAGATTCGTTTTTAGATGTGAAGGCAACTCTTGATAATGGTTCTATAGTCATCATTGAAATGCAGGTATTAAATATAGAAGGTTTCAATAAACGGATTCCTTACTATGCAGCTAAAGTTTATGTTAATCAACTCAAACGAGGGGAAATTTATGCCGATTTACAACCTGTAATTTCTCTAACTATTACCGATTTTACGATGTTTGAGAAAGCTAAAAAAATTATTAACCGCTTTGTCTTTAAAGAATGGGATGACTCTTTTCTTTACCCAGATAGCGACTTAGAAATGTTCTTTGTGGAGTTACCTAAGTTCAAAAAAAAGTTGGCAGATTTAGAAAGTATTACAGATAAATGGCTTTACTTTCTGAAACATACTAATAATTTGGAAGTAGTACCAGAATCAATGGGAATAGTTCCTGAAATTAATCATGCTTTTAGTATTGCTAATGAGGCTAATTTAAGTCCAGAAGAATTAGAAAGAATGCAAAGCCAAGAGCGATTTATTCTTGATAGGAAAGGAGCAATTGCTTTTAGTCGTAACGAAGGTCGTGAAGAAGGTAAAAGGGAAGGTCGTGAAGAAGGTAAAAGAGAATTAATTATAAATTTAATAGAACGTTTATTAGGCACAATTGATGCCAATACAAAAGAATGTTTTAATCAATTATCAAATAGGGAATTAGAAGAATTAAGTCAGGTAATGTTAGAATTCAAAAATATATCTGATTTAGTTGCTTGGTTAGAGCAAGTCAGAGATGAATAGTGACACAAATAGTTCAATAATTGATAATTGATAATTGATAATTACCTCTCCCTAAAACCGATAGGATTGAATAAAAGGAAAATTTTTTATTGTTTCCTCTTGATATGGGGAGGCTTTAAACCTGAATTATTTAATTATTAATTCTTCGGTAATAAATCGGGAAACTATTTTTTTGATAAAAAATCAAGATTTAAGTAATACTAAGAGAAAATTAACATGATACTAGGGAGAGCGAATGCCATTCGCCCCTACTTTAACTGTTTTCTAAAAATTCTAAGACATACTCCTTCATAAATACTAAATCACCCAATAATAACCATGAAAATATTAGTAGCTAGCCACACTTATATTGTTGACTTAAACCGGGAAAAATTACGCGCTTTAGCTAAACTTGAACCGGGGATTGAAGTTACGGTTGTTGTTCCTAAACGTTGGAATCCTAAAGGTGTACAAAGTCAAATCGTTGAAACCCAATTTATTGATGAGGGTTCTTTTCAAGTAGTACCGATTTCTAATTACAGTGAAAATAATCAAGCTTTACTGACTTTTGGTCCTGACTTAATTAGTTTACTAAGAAAATTAAAGCCCGATATTATTCAAGTAGAACAGGGTTCTAAAGCTTTAACTTATGCTCAATTTATTACTTTTAATAAACTTTTAGGAGTCAAAGCTAAAAATCTATTTTTTACTTGGTGGAATTTACCTTATACTCTCAAGTTTCCTATTTCTTTACTAGAGGGTTATAACCTCAGAAATACTGATGGCATTGTTGCTGGGAATAAAGATGGAGAAGATATTTTAAGAGAACGAGGCTACAAAGGTCCGATTAAAGTCATGCCTCAATTGGGGGTAGATGAAAGTTTGTTTAAACCAGAATATCAGACAGAATTAAAAGATAGTTTGGGAATTAAACCTGATGATTTTGTGGTGGGTTTTGTGGGTCGTTTTGTTGAGGAAAAGGGATTACTCACATTAACTGAAGCCTTGGCAGGTTTACGAGAAAAAACTTGGAAATGGTTATTATTAGGAAGGGGTGAATTACAATCGACTTTATTAGAAAAAGCAGCAGAGTTAGGAATTAAAGATAGGTTGATTTTAGTAGAAAGTGTGCCTCACGACCATGTACAAAAATATATTAATTTGATGAGTACTTTAGTATTGCCATCAGAAACAACTTATAAGTTTAAAACTTTAACTTCTGTGGGGTGGAAGGAACAATTTGGTCATGTTTTAATTGAAGCAATGGCTTGTCAAGTGCCTGTAATAGGTTCTGATTCTGGAGAAATTCCTTATGTAATTGGGGATGCTGGTTTGGTATTTCCAGAGGGAAATGTTGAGGAATTGAGAAGTTGTTTAATGCAGTTGATAGAGCAAAAAGAATTAGCTGAAGAATTAGGGAAAAAGGGTTATGAAAAAGCCATGAATCAGTATACAAATCAAGCTTTGGCTAGACAGTTATTTAATTTTTATCAGGAGTTGATGTAATTTCAAATTTTAAGCATAAAGAAAGAAGGGAAGACAAGATTTTAATCAGGGTAAGAGTATCTCAATTATTCTTGACACAAGGAGTCAGAGAAGTCTATTGTAGACTCAAGAAAACAACAACAGAGAAGTTGAATCATAATAATCGTTAAATTGGCGTTGCACAGTGACGAATGATTTTAGATTTTTGATGAACAGGATGTTGGGTTTGAGAATTGCTAGAATGATTAATTAATGGTTTTTTTAGTCAAAGTCTAAAGCAATTTTTTGCAGTATCATTCCATAATGTGCAACCCCGTTAAATTTTGTGTATTCAACTTTTACCTTCCACATAGTATTCTATCTGCTAGGTTGTCTACTAGGGCGTCTGTAAGCATTCAACTATTAGCAGTCAGCTATCAGCAATTAGTAATTATTCATTACTTCTTAGATTTAGAAATGGGACTTTGGCAGTAAATTTTTATTCTTTCTCAATTTCAAAGGTTGCTTTTACCTTCTCCAAAATTAATATTAATAGCTGATAGCTAATAGCTGACTGCTGAATGCTGAGGCGCGTCTTATTTAAAATCAATATTCTAGTTGATATTCTTTATGGATAATCTTGAATCAATATTTCTGGATATTCCCTAACAATTTTTTGATTATTTTCAACATAAAAGCCATCAGTTATTCTATCAATATATTCTTTTTCAGAAACAAGTGATTTTTGAGTATCATTGACTATTAATCTATAAAGTAGTCCTAATCCATTTACAATATACTTATTCTTTGTCTTAAGAATTAATTTAATCTTATTAATCGCTATTGTTCTGTGAAGTTTATTAACATCAAATTTTTCATTGACTCTATCAGATAATAAGCTGGTGTCAAAATTTTCGATTTTATCTTCTAGGATATTTTCTAACTGAGAAATGATATTTTGGGCATTTGAGCGAAACTGTTCGTATAGAAAAATATGAACTTTGGGAAAGTTATCTTTATAAAGTTTAATTAATTCGTAATAACATAAATCAATTAAATTGATATTCTGTGATAGATAGTTGTAAGATTGAGTATTTTTACCGAAAAATTGTGGTTTAAAGCCTCCCCTTTTAAGGGGATAATAAAAAAAAATTTTCATCTCTTTGTCAATCCTCTTCTTTTCAAGGAGAGGTAATTATTCATTATTCATTATTCATTATTAATTGTTGAATCCACCTAAATTTATTCATGGATAAATCATCTTTATAATCATCATAAGTATATTCTTTTTTAGAATACCAAATATATTCTTTGATATTTCCTGTATAACCCATTTTTACTGCTTGATTATAGCTAGACATAAGCAGAGATTGCTGACCTCTAAGAAAAATAATAATTTCTGCTTGAGGAAATGCTTGTTTGAGTCGTCTAGCAATTAGAGTTCTATTAATAGTAAACTTAGTCCCACAAAATATCTCATCAGAAATAAGTATTTTGGATGCTGCTATTTTTCCTATTTCTTTTTTTATTTCTTCTGGATCAGAATAACAATCATCTGCATACTGTAACTGATTAAAAGTCTTATTTTGTTGAGTATAAGGTCTACTAATCAAAGTTGTATTATTGAGTCTGGGAAAAATTTTATCCTGTAAAAAAGTTGTTGCTGTCTTAGGCAAACCTACATGAATAAAAATATGTCTCATTCTAGATTCTCGTTGAAAAGATAAGTTAATTAGGGTTTGCGCTCATAAAGTCTTTTTGCTTGGGCAGGAGACAGGAGACAGGAGACAACAGACAGGAGACAGGAGTTAGGGGAATGATAGAGAAGGTAGTCGGAAAAATAGTTCCTTGATTTTTCTGCCATAATCGTTCCAAAATACTAGCTTTTTGAACTTTTTCCACCGAAAAACTGACACTTTTTTAGAGAAAAAAATTCTACAACCAATATCAGTCAATGCTTTTAGATTTAATCAGCAAGCCCTAATTATGAAAATTTTAACAATATGCAATACTGATACTCTATTTGTTTGTGGAGCTTTTATCAAGGCAGCTTTTCAGTTAGGGAGTCATATCATGCCCGGTAGTATCCATATATATAGTCAAGTAAGGAAGAAGGAAGAAGCAAGAAGTAAGAAGTAAGAAGGAAGAGGGAAGAAGGCTTAAAAACTGAAAAAACGTAAATTTCCTGTAGATATTCACCCTTAGTTTTACACAAACCATACCAGCGGACATGATATGAGTAAAACTTATCCGATATTGACATACTCCCGACGCTCCCCTACGGGAGAGCGCGGGATTCTTCAGTCTGGGAGACCCTGACCGCAGTTTTAACAGAAGTGATGTCCTCCTCCTGTGTTGATAACAATCCAACCCACCCCCATCCCCTCCCGGGAGGGGAGCTAGAGGGGTGGGTGAGTTATAGTCCCTATCTAGTTATTGTCCACATTCAGGACATGAATGCCAGCGCTCTGATAAGCTTTTAGGTACTTTGCTCAAACATTGCCAACAATGTTGAGACGTACCCTTTGGATCTACTTTGATAACTTGTTTACCCAACTTCCAGGCTACATACTCTAGAACATCAAGGAATTGATAGTAGCTGCATCTTGCAAAGACTTATTCAATCCTGATTTGGCTGATTGGCCGTTGGGTAAAAACTGACCATTATCGCCTAACTTGGCCTTGCAACGTCGGACTAAATTAGCTAAGAGCAACTCAGGTAATGAAAATAACACTTACATCCGAAAACAGATGATCAGCAAGCTTGAAGTGCCAGTCTAATTAAGGATAAAACTATCAGATAATTGTAAATAGCAATATACAATTATCTAAATATTGCTATCTAGGGTTACGGCTAAAACGACTAAAAGATATACTAGATTTTTGTCCAATACATATCCATAAATCACATCGAATGTCCAATATTTACTTTGATTCTGAAAATAATTCCAAATCTTTTGAGTTACCAGGTGCCAAACCCCATTATAACCCTGATCGTCCAGGCAAAGTAGAACATATTTTCCTCGATCTAGAACTCGACATTCCTAATCATAGTTTTCATGGCAATTGTATCATTAGTTTAAACCCTGTACGGAGTGGGATTGATAAATTAACTCTTGATGCAGTTGAATTAGAAATTCAATCTATTAAAGTTAACGACACTGAACAAACTTTTGACTACGACGGCGAAGAATTACAGATTTATCTACAACCAACGACTGAAGCAGGTAAACAAATAAAAGTAGCGATCGCCTACGCTGTCAACAACCCTCAAAGAGGCATATATTTCATTACTCCCGACAAACATTATCCAAACAAACCCACTCAAGTCTGGACTCAAGGTGAAGACGAAGACTCTCGTTACTGGTTCCCCTGTTTCGACTACCCTGGTCAACTATCGACATCAGAAATTCGTGTCAAAGTACCCCATAAATTTATTGCTATCTCCAACGGCGAACTTATAAGTACTGAAGAAAATGAAGATAGCAAAATTTATCATTGGATGCAAAAACAAGTTCATCCTACATATTTAATGACCTTAGCAGTGGGTAAATTTGTCGAAATTCAAGATGAATGGAATGGTATTCCTGTCACTTATTATGTAGAAAAAAAACGTCAAGATGATGCTCGACGAACTATGGGAAAAACTCCCCAAATGATAGATTTTTTTAGTCAAGAATTTGGCTATAAATATCCTTATCCTAAATATGCTCAAGTTTGCGTTAATGAATTTATTTTTGGAGGGATGGAAAATACCTCTACAACTTTACTAACAGATAGATGTTTACTAGATGAAAGAGCAGCTTTAGATAACCGAAATTCTGAAAGTTTAGTTGCTCACGAGCTTGCACATCAATGGTTTGGCGATTTAATTGTCATTAAACATTGGTCTCATGCCTGGATTAAAGAAGGAATGGCTACCTACTCAGAAGTATTATGGACAGAGCATGAATATGGTCAAGATGATGCTGCTTATTATCTATTGAAAGAAGCTCGAAGTTATATTGCTGAGGATAAATCTCGCTATCGTCGTCCGATTGTTACTAATATTTATCGGGAAGCGATAGAGCTTTATGACCGTCATCTTTATGAAAAAGGTGCTTGTGTTTATCATATGATTAAAACCGAGTTAGGAGATGAATTATTTACAAAAGCTATTCATACTTTTGTGAAAAATAATGCTCATAAAACGGTGGAAACTATCGATTTATTAAGAGCAATTGAACAGGCTACAGGACGGAATTTACTATTCTTATTTGACCAATATGTTTTTCGGGGTGGTCATCCTGATTATCAGGTTAGTTATGCTTGGGATGGTGATAGTAAATTAGCTAAAGTAACAGTCAAACAAACCCTAGTTAAAAATGATAAAAATGGGGATTCAAGCAAAGAATTATTTGACTTGAAAATTCCTATTGCTTTCGGTTATCTCAAAGAAGAAAAACCAGAATTGACAACATTTACTGTACGAATACATGAGCAGGAACAAACCTTTTATTTTCCCCTGGCAGAAAAACCGAAATTTATCAGCTTTGATGTTGGTAATAACTATCTCAAAACAGTGAAATTGGCATATCCAATGGCGGAGCTAAAAGCACAATTACAATTTGACCCAGACCCTACATCTCGTATTTATGCTGCCGAGGCGTTGGTGAAAAAGGGTGGTTTAGAAGTTGTGAAAGTATTATCAAAGGCGCTGATAGAGGAACCTTTTTGGGGTGTGCGCCTTGAAGTGGTGAAGCAACTAGCAAAAATTCAACTAGACCAGGTTTTTGATAGTTTGGTTACAGGTTTAAACGACGAAGATGCTCGGGTGCGTCGTGCTGTGGTGGAAGCACTAACACAGATAAAAACCAATAAGAGTTATCAGCAACTAAAATCTATAGTGAAAAATGGCGATGCTAGCTATTATGTAGAAGCTGCTGCTGTGTCTGGAATTGGAGATATTGGTGCTGCCAATGCTAACTCCGATAAAAAGCCAACTGAGCAAAAGGTAATTAAATTGTTGAAGTGGGTATTGGCAGAAAAACAGGGTTGGAATGAGGTAGTGCGTTCTGGTGCGATATCAGCGTTGAGTAAGATGAAGACTTCTGAAACTGCTCTCAATCTGATTTTGAAATATACTGTTTCTGGTGTATCGCAGACGTTACGTTTAAGTGCTATTCGTTCTCTAGGAGCAATTTCTACTGCTCAGTCTCCTGTTAATTTGGAACGTATTTTGCAACAACTAACGGAATTATCACGGGAAACATTTTTCTTAACTCAGATGTCTGTAGTAGCTGCATTGTCGCAAATGGAAACTACTAAAGCAATTGCAATTTTGCAGAGTATAGTCGATCAAACTACTGATGGTCGAGTACGTCGTCGAGCTGAGGAAGCGGTACAGAGAGTGCAGAAAAATATTGGTTCTGATAAGGCTTTGAAACAGTTACGTCAGGAATTTGATAAAATTAAAAAAGAAAATCAGGAATTGAAAAGTCGTTTGGAAAATTTGGAGGCGAAGGCTAAAGAGTAAAAGGTAGTCTTGTAGATGTAGTGATTTAGTCTGGAGTAAGGGAATAGGGAACAGGGAACAGGGAACAGAGAGGTTGTCTGAGAAGTCCCTTATGCTACATCACTCGCCCCCGCGCATCCCCCAAAATTGGGGGACTTTTACCAGCTAATAAATTCTTGTTCCCCCCAGAATTATATCATGTTCCCCCTCCGGGGGAGCTACGCTAACGGTAGAACAGTTATAATTAGGCTCGTAGTAGGGCTTTAGCCCTAATAGTAAGTATTGTAAGGGCTAAAGCCCTACTACAAACAAAAATTTTATTATAAGTAATTATCCGCAATTCGTAGCTCCCCCGGAGGGGGAACATGATATTAGGGGGCTAGGAGGGCAAAATTCAGTGTTAAACAACTTTTCAGATATCCTCTAAATTCCCTGGCTCACCTTTGATCTAACCTCCTCTATAATTCCCATTTCTCCTGACTCCTACCTTCACCGATAAGACTTTTTCAGCAAACCCTAAATATTATTTCTCCAAAAAATCAATGACAAATCATAAATTTAATCTACCTAACTTTGATCGAGCAGAAGATTTACTTAATGATTTATTTGAAGTAGTAAACAGTAAGGAAAGTGAATTAGCAGGAGGAGAAATTCAAGAGTTAAAAAGAGGAGCAACTGCAATTCAAAGATTGAAGGAAACTACTATTACATTTGGCAATCCTCGTAGTCGATTAATTCCTCTTACTGCAGAAGGTTTTGAAGAAAAGGGAGTAGAGTTGAATTACGAAATTAAGCAGTTAATGAAGCAGTTTGATTTCTATTCTATGGTTGTGAGTATTGATCCAAAACCTCAACCAAGTGTTTTGATTTCAAAGTTAGAATGTCAGCTTAATTTTGCTCCTCAAGGAAAAGAGGAGGTAATAGTACATCGTATTATCCCAGATAGTAAATGGCAAACTGTATTAAAGACAGGAGTAAACTTGAATTTGGGACTAGATGCCAATTTAGAAGTGGGATTTGGAGTTGATGTTTCTGAGTTTACTAAAATAGTTAATCTTCCTGATTATGACAAGTTAAAGGCTAATATAAAAACTAAAAATGAACTTAAAACATTTATTGTTTTAGATAGCTTAAATTATAGATTGGGTAAGTTTAATCTTTTTGCTCAGGGAGAAGATAATTCTCGGTGTTATTGGCGACTTGAAAAACCAGAAATTCAGGATAAATCTACTGTGAAATTTGACATTATTTTCAAAGTTCCTAAAGGATTGGAGTCTGTTGATTTAATTGGTAATGTCTGGATTGAACCAAGTATTGATTGGCTTAATAGTGAATTAATTGATGTAATGTCAACTTTACCAGGTCATTTAAAAAATTTGTTTGGGAGTAAAGATCAAGCAGCTAAGAGTTTTGCAGTTGGGGTAAAAGAAGAATGGATTGATGAAAAACAAATTATCTTACCTAAGAGGTTGTCTGAGAAGTCCCATTTGCTACATCCAAGCCCCCTAAATCCCCCAAAATTGGGGGACTTTTAACAGCTAATTGATTCTTGTTCCCCCCATAATTGGGGGGCTAGGGGGGGCAAAATTCAGTATCAAAAAACTCTTCAGATATCCTCTAAACCCTAGTGTCACTACGCGGAAGTTAAAAGTTAAAAGTTCAAAATTAAAAGTTAAAAGTCTTGAGGGCGTTAGCGGAGCTTGGCGTTAGCCAATGCCATTCGCCCCTACATAAAACCCTACATAATTTATCTGACAATGAATCAATATTTTTATCATATTATTGTTCCTAATGAGAATACGGTTAGAGTGAGAAAATTAACTCCTCAGTTAGCTGACAAAGAACAGTCAACAGGAAGGTTAAATCTCGCTAAAATCAACGATAAGATTAGAGAAATTATAAAAGCTCCTGCTAACTTAAAAGGTGGACAAATTACTAAAGTGGGAGAAGCTTTGTTTGAGGCTTTGTTTGACAGTCAATTAAGAGAAGATTTTTTAGCATACTATCAAGAAGTTGTTAAAAAACAACAACAAATATTAGCAGTTATTTTAGAAATAAATGAGGTGGCAATGCCAGAAGTGGTTGCCTATCCTTGGGAGTTAATGTGTTTGCCTCAGAAATATAATCAAGGTGAAATTTATTTCGCAACAGACCGTAAATTAAACTTTTACCGCTGTCGATATCAACTAGAAGAATCAGAGAAACTATCTATTAATATTAATGAAGGAGAAAAACTAAAAATTGCTTTAGTTGTCTCTAAACCGACGGCTGATTCTCAATTAAGTAATGTGGAATATCAGGAAGTACAGCAATATTTAAAAAGTATAGATAGTCAACAAGAGCAAGTGGAATTTATGCCTGTTATGGATGGTCTAAATTTCTATGATATTGTAGAAAGATTAGAAGCAGATAAACCGGATATTTTTCATTTTATTGGTCACGGTCAATTAGTTGATAAGGAAGGAGAAGATGTAGGGCAGGTTGCTTTAGTTAATGAATTGGGTGAAGCGGATTGGAAAGATGCTAGGATGTTTGGTCAATTTTTTAGTGGTCACACGCCTAAAGTTGTGATTTTACAAGCTTGTGAAACAGGAAAGCAATCTGAAACGAATGCTTTTAGTAGTGTTGCTTCTCGTTTAATGTTGCAAGGAATTCCAGTAGTTTTAGCTATGCAATATAAGGTTTCTAATCAAACGGCGATTAGTTTTGTGAAAGAATTTTATGCAAAAATAATTGAAGGTAATTCTGTTGAGATAGGGGTGCAGAAGGCTCGGTTTAAGTTAGGTATTGAGAATGGGTATGATCAACGAGATTTTGCGATTCCTGTGGTGTATGTGAATGCTTTGGATGGTTATTTATTTTTAAAAGAATCTAATGGGAAAAAAAATAGCTTCTCGAACTTAACAGATGCACAAAAAAGAAAACTTCGTGAAGAGATAGAAAGAGTATTAAGTGAGGATAAATTAAGAACAATATTTATTGAATATGAAGATAAATTTGGAAGTAACTTTTATAATCAAATTTCTGGAGATAATTATCGTACAAGATTGATTTATTTAACCAGAGAGCTAAATAATAGACCACTTCTTGATGATTTTATTGAAATTGTTAGGTATGAGTATCCTAATTTTGCTCAAGATTTATAGAACCCATTTGGTATCTTTATAAATATCAAGTTTTTTTAGCCTTGAGTCAGGAGACAGGAGACAGGAGACAGGAGGTCATACCAAATTGATAAATGTTTGCTACAAATACTTAGGGTGTTTATTCTAATTTAGAATTTAGAATTTAGAATTTAGAATGCAGAATGGATAGATTTAATACCATTTTTGATGTTGTAAATCACATTTTTTGTCAAATATACTTTATTTGAAAGTCTTTTTATGGTGCTTATTATTCGTAACATTCTTTTTTCAAAATGGTATCAGAGGGAAAAAGGAACAGGGAAGATGTGGGGAGAGATAATACAAAAAATTCAACACTCCTTCTTCAGATTTTTTCTCACTCATTGATGCGCGAAAAGACTTGACTACCATAATTATATAGATCTCAAATGGGTTCTATAAACTATACACAAAAAGAGTAATTTAAGTACATGGAAAATGAAATTAACTGATAACCAAAGAATTAAACTTCGTGAAGGAATTGAAAGTGTATTATCAGAGGATAAATTAAAAGGTATATTACTTGAACATGAAAATGAATTTGGATGTAATTTTTATAATCAAATTTCTGGAGGCGACTATCGAACTAGAATTATTAATCTGCTAAAAGAATTGGAGAATCAAAGAAAATTAAGAGATTTGATAGAGATTGTTAGTAAGGAATACCCATCAATTAAAGAACGTCACTTAATATATGCACAACTATCCTCTCTTATATTTTTACTGAAAGAAATCTTTGAAGAACATAAAAATTTTAGAGATTTTTTTGAAGATTTTGACGATATATATGAATTAGAAAATCATTTGTTAGAATTAACTGAAAAAAGTAATAATGCTCAGTTTTTAAGTGATATAGATAATTCCCTTCTTAACTCTTATCCAAGTTTTATAGACTTTGTAGAAAAATATCTGGATAAAATTTTGACTGCTAAAGATATCAAGGATAATCTCAAGCAAAAATTGAGACGATGGATAAAAATAAATTGTCCAGATGCAGTAATTACTCACGAACAGCAAATATCATCTACTCTCCAAAGCTATCTTTTAATAACTATTTCCCCCCTCGGAGGTAAGACCAAAAATAATTCAAGACCACTTCTTAATGTTCAAGCTGAGTTGATTGAGAATTGGGGTCAAACTCAAAATACTAAAGTTGAGTTAAGAAAAGAAGATATTAAGGAAAATGGATATTCAGAGAAAGAAGTTCCTAATATTATTTATAAATTTATTGAGAGAGTTCAAAATGAATATCTACGTTCTCAAGTGCTTAAAGGTCAAAGCTATGATTTAAAAGTTGAATTATTTTTAACTAGAAAATTTTTTACTAAAGATTTTGAATTTAAAATTCCTGATGCTTTAAGACAAAAACAAACAGCTATTTGTGAAGAAAAAACTGTAATTTTGCGTTCTTTAGAGCGATTACAACCAGATAAAACCAGTTGGCTAAACTCTTGCATCAAGAAGTGGCAGGGAATCAAAAAAACAGCAATAATAGCAGACAATATTTTAGCTTTTGAGCAAGAAAATGAATTAAATAAATTATTATTTAAGGCACAAATAAAGCAGTTAAGAATTAGATTAGAGAAGCAAATAATCCTAAAAATATCTTGTGGTTTGCCTAAAGGTAAATCCAAAGAGCTTTTATTTGAAATTATTTTAGAAAAGGGAATTCCTTTATGTTTATGGTTCAAAAGCAAAGATAAGAGGGATGAGTTAAATGATTCAGATTATCAATCTCTGATAAATCAACTAAATAATTTAATAACAGTAGAAGATTTACAAGATGTAAATAGATTATATGCAAAAATTTTTGATATTCGTAAAAGACACCTTGCTGATACTTGTAAAAAAAGATGTTTAGGTTACCATTTAAGAATTTTGTGTGATTATACTGAACGAAGACCAATTAATCTGCCTACTTTTAATCAACTAACAACTAACTAGGGTTTGCGCTCAAAAGTCTTTTAGTAGGGGTAGGAGACAGGAGACAGGAGACAGGAGACAGGAGGAACAGGGAATAAGCGAGGAGGTAGGAGTAAGAATTGTAAGAATGATTTTTCTGCCTAACTATGAGCCTAAAATACTAACTTTTTGATCGTTTTAGACTGAAAACCAGGCACTTTTTTCGACCCCAAAAAAGCACTTGTCTTTATATTTCAATGCTTTTAGATTTAATCAACTAACAACTAATTATTAAAAAAGGAGAAAGTAATGGTTAAAAATCAACCCCAAAATAATGTTACAGAAAATCAGAAAAATTGGCTTTTTTTCTATGGTGATGGAAAGAGCCATGATGATGTTAATATTGCTGACCTTCCTGACCCTCCACCTTGGCGAAAATTTAAAGAAATTAAACAACTTGAATCAGAACAAACAGCAAAATCTCCAGAACTAATAGAACTTGAAAAACAGTGGCAAACTATTCAAGATTTAGCAAATTCTGAGGCAAATAAACGTGGTAGAGAAAAAGGTCAAAAATTCCGTATTTATTCCCCAGAAACAGAAGAAGATGATTGTCAAGAACCACTGGTTAATGTTGTGGATGCGGTAAATGCTGCAATATATTTACGACGACCTCTTTTAGTAACAGGAAATCCTGGTTCCGGTAAAACCTCTTTAGCTTATGCGATCGCTTATGAATTAAAATTAGGGCCAGTATTGAATTGGGCCATTACAGCTCGTTCTACTTTGCAGGATGGACTTTATCGTTATGATGCGATCGCTCGATTGCAAGATTCTCAGTTGCATAAAAATCAACTACAAGATATTGGTCAATATGTGACATTGGGTCCCGTTGGCACAGCTTTTTTACCATCTCTGTATCCGAGAGTACTATTAATTGATGAGATAGATAAAAGTGATATTAATTTACCTAACGATTTGCTTCACTTATTTGAAGACGGAAAATATGAGATTCCTGAATTAGTCCGTTGGGCTGATAAATCTCATACAATGGATAATAATCAACAAAAATCAGTAAAAGTCCGCACGGAAGATATAGGAATTAAAGCTTCTATTATACGGGGAAGAGTTGATTGCTCCAGTTTTCCCATTGTGATAATGACCAGTAACGGGGAACGAGACTTTCCTCCTGCTTTTGTGCGTCGCTGCCTGCGAATAAGAATGCCAGATCCAGATACAACAGCTCTTAAAACTATTATTAACGCTCATTTTCAGGACGAGGAACAAAGTGAGAATCTGAAAAAAACAACGGAGGAACTTATTGAAGCTTTTTTAGAAAAAGAGGAACAGGAGCGAGCAAACGATCAGTTATTGAATGCTATTTATATTCGTAATAATCTTAGTCCAGAAGCTTTTACCGATGATTTACAAGCTTTATTATTGAAAGGTTTATCGACTACAGATGAAATTTAAAAAAACGGTAATTTTAACAGGAATTACGCATAATATCATGTCCGGTGGAATAGTGATAATTAAAGCTCGTAGTAGGGCTTTAGCCCGAAGCATAGATATTTCTGGGGCTAAAGCCCTACTACAAACAAAAACTTTTTTATAACTAATTATCCGGACATGATATAACCGCTACAGGTAGTAGGGGCGTTTATAATTAGGCTCGTAGTTGGACTTTAGTCCTAATACTAAGCATTGTAAGGGCTAAAGCCCTACTACAAACAAAAACTTTATTATAAGTAATTATCCGAACATGATATTAGATAGGTTTTTTTTGTAATGAGTAGAGTAGTTTTAACTGTAACCAGAGAAAAATATGACTGATAAAATTGATAAATTTGACCATTTAATTAAGTTATTAGAAAAAGAATTGAAGCTCACAGGAACAGAAATTACTGAAATTCTTTGGTTAGCAATGCAGCGTCAATCTCATGCTTCTACTCACAGCAAAAAAATACTTTCTGAGGATGGAACAACAACAGAAGAAAGTAATAAAGTACCACCGAAATCTTCTGCTGTAATACCAGAAAATCCTACATATCCAAAAATTCCTCAAAAGAATTCATACGCTGAAGTTGCTCCCAAAACTGATTCTCCTTCTTCCAATAAAGGTTATTTACCCATAAAAGTTCCTGATGTTTCTTCACTGCGTCACCCTCTTGAGATTGCTAGAGCATTTCGTCCCCTCATGCAATATATTTCTTATGGTAAAGCAGTTTTATTAGATGAAGAAGTTACTGTTGAAAACATTGCCGAATTGGAAGGAATTTGTGTTCCTATTCTCAAACCTCCCCTAGAACTTCAATTGGATTTAGCTTTAGTGATAGATAGGAGTGATTCCATGATTTTTTGGCAACAAACAACTCAAGAATTACAACAATTGTTCAAACGTTATGGTATTTTTCGGAATGTACAAACTTGGGGAATGGTGACAGATACCGAAGGAAAAATTCGCCTGAAACAAGGAATTAGGCAAAATAGTTACTCCCATAATTTTTATTCTCCCCAAAAACTTATCGATCCTACTCGTCGTCGTTTGATTTTAGTGGTTAGTGATTGTGTTAGTAATATTTGGCGTAATGGTAAAGCTTTTTCTTTGTTAGAAAGTTGGGGAAAACATAATGTTGTAGCAATTGTGCAAATTTTACCAGAACGGTTGTGGTTAAGAACTGCTCTAAGTTTAGGAGTAATGGTACAATTAGATTGTTTACAACCTATTGTGCCTAATAGCAACTTATTTATCAGAGAAATTTGGTTTGGGAGCGGTCATAATTTACAAAATGGGATAAAAGTTCCTGTCTTTAGTTTAGAACCAGAACTGATAGAAACTTGGAGCGAAATGGTAGTAGGCAAAGGAACTATTGGTGCTGGTGGTTTTGTTTTTTCCTCTTCATTAAACCAAGAACCAAAGCAAATAGTTGAAAATACAGAAATAGAAAGCTTAACCAGTAAAGAACGGGTGTATAACTTTGAGATGAGTTCTTCAAAAATAGCACAAAATTTAGCGAAATTACTCTCTGCTGCACCTGTCATTAATTTACCTATTGTACGGTTAATTCAAAAAAATTTTCTCAGTGAGTCTCAACAAGTTCATGTAGCAGAAGTCTTTCTTGGCAATATTCTCAAACCTAAATCTTTAATTACTCCTGACACTAATTCTGATGAAGTTCAATATCAGTTTATTGATGAAGAAGTGAGAGATATTCTGCTTAAAAATAGTCCGAGAAAGAATTCTGAAGAGATTATTACTGTAATTTCTCAGGATTTTGCCAAGCGACTAGGCAAGAGTCTCCAAGAATTTTTGGCATTGCTGAAAAAACCCGATGAGTTAGAAAGATTAAAAACTGAAAATAATGTTGCAGATTTAGATATTAAATATTTTGCTACAGTCACAACTAAAGTTTTAAAAAGATTAGGAGGAGCTTATGCTCGCTTTGCTGAAGAAATAGAAAAATCTCAAGATGAAATCCCTGGTAATACTGCTACGTCAAAAGGTATTAATTTAGATAATTTTGAATCATTTGATTTGACAGCTCAAGTTGCTACTATTGCTAAATTAAAAACTATTTTATTAATTGAAGACGAACAAGAGGTAATCCAAGAAGTATCAGAAAATTTATCATCTCAATATGGCATTACTGTCATAGGAACAGATAGTATCAATGAAGTTATTGAATTAGCAGAATCAGGAGAAATAGATTTAATTTTAATTAATTATAGTTTACCCAAAAGCCTCTACCAAGGCACAATACTTAATGGGGTAGAAATTATTGGAATTTTGAAAAAAAATCATCATCTTTCCTCAACTTTACCTATTGTTGGTTTTTCTTGGGTTGCTGATACAGCTAATGAATTTCTTGAAAGTGGTGCAGATGGTTTTTATCATAAAAGAGAATTGTTCAAAAGGAGAGAGTTGTTCAAAAGTAGAGATTATCAAAAATTTGTTGATTATCTGCAAGAAATCTTTCATAAAGCTATTGAAAATACATTCTTTCAACTAGGAAAAAATTATGGTATTGCTATCGGCATTAACCAATATAACTATCTACCATCCCTGCGATATTGTGTTAGAGATGCAGAAGTAATTCAAGATTGGTTTGAGCAGCAAAAGTTTAACAAAGTTGACCTATTGCTAGATGTAACTTCAAAAAGATTAAGTGATTTTTTGACTTCGACATTTGAGAAACCTTTCTTATCAGCAGAAGATAACTTATGGTTTTTCTTTAGCGGTCATGGTAGACTTGTTAATAAATCTATCCATTCAAAGCAATATTTCCTTTTAGAAAGGATTGATCTTCCCCCTGGAGAAATTGGAGAGGGTGACTTTCTGTTTGGACACGGTATGGAGTATTTCTTGCTAGCAGACAGTAAAATTGAGGAAATCACAAAGACAGCAATTTCTCTTAGTTCTCTTATTCAACAACTACTATCTTCAGGTGCAGGAAGGGTAATTTTGTTCCTGGATATGATGAATAGAACATCTGATGTAATCCCTCTTAGCTCTATTTCGTCAATTAAAGACGAGAAGGGGCTTATAGTTTTTTATGCTTGCGAGCCCAATACTGCTGCTTATGAAGTTGAGCAACTTCAACAAGGAAGCTTTACTTATGCCTTATATGAAGCCTTATCATCAACCCAAGGAAACTTAAGCATAAATCAACTTGAGAAGTTTTTAGGCGATCGCGTTCCTGAACTTAACCAACAGAATAGCCAAAGGAGGCAAACTCCACAAACATTTATTTCTCCCAGGTTGCTAGGAGAATGGGTTCCCTTTCCTTCAAACTTTCAGGTTTTTCAGTATGCGACACCAACAGTCAACCAACGGGGAGAAATTATTAGGCAAAATACTAAGCTTGCCCAATATTTCACCGAAACCCTTCCAGATAGCGTTGAACTAGAAATGGTATCTATTCCTGGTGGTACTTTGACAATGGGTTCCCCTAAAAGCGAAAAAGATAGCAGAAGTCGTGAACGCCCCCAACATTATGTGACTGTTCCTCCCTTCTTTATGGGTAAATATCCTATTACTCAAGGACAGTGGAGAGCGATCGCTTCTCGAACAGACCTGGAGGTAAATTTAGATTTAAACCCAGACCTATCTAATATTAGAGAAGCATACCAAGGTATTGACAGATGGTCAAGACCAGTAGAGCAGGTGAATTGGTATGAAGCAGTAGAATTTTGTGAAAGACTCTCAAAACTAACTCGAAATAATTTTAGACTGCCGAGTGAAGCAGAATGGGAATATGCTTGCCGTGCTGGAACCACAACTCCCTTTCACTTTGGAGAAACTATCACAGGAGAGTTAGCTAATTATCGTGCCTCCGAAACTTATGGTGATGAACCAGAAAGAGAATATAGACAAGTAACTACCCCTGTAGCTCAATTCCCTCCTAATGGCTTTGGATTATATGATATGCACGGAAATGTCTGGGAATGGTGTGCAGATGATTGGCATGATAATTATAAGAATGCTCCTGCTAACGGCAAAGCTTGGCTAAATGGAGATAATAGTCATTCGCCGTTGCGGGGCGGTTCCTGGTACAACTACCCTTATGAGTGCCGTTCTGCATTTCGTGGCATCGACTTTAGGCGCGACCTCCACTACTTTGATGTTGGTTTTCGTATTGTGTGCGATGGCGGTAGAAGGGTTTGACAGTCATCAGTAATATCAAATCCGGTAGCGTCGGTGTAATAAGATAGTGAATCAGAATTTCCTACGGAATGCTCCGCAAACAGAATCCTGCAATCCTGCAATCCTGCAATCCAGAATTCAGAAGGGAAGAGAACTCAGAATTCTTTCCGCTCTAGGTGAAGATGGAATATTTTTTTTATACCGAATTAAACGGATTTGATATAACAGGTTAAGAGTTGATTGTTCCCTCACAAAACTAAGGACTAAAAAAAAGCTTATGAGTACAACTAACAGTATTGTTGATCAGAAAGCTTACCAAATCTTATTTTCCATCATTAAAAGAACTGAAAAAAACTGATAACTGAAAAGGTGCAGATGAGATTAGCAAATTTTATTTACTATAGTAAAAAAGACTGAAAAAAATTGATAACTGATAACTGATAACTGATAACTGAAAAGCAATGGATACCTTAGCTCAATATCGCGCTATTATTCAACAGGAACTCAAGGAATATACAGAAATTCCTTATGCTCACGGGGATTTACAATGCCGTTTAATTATTAGTGAGGATAGGAATAATTTTTTATTAATTACTCAAGGATGGGAAGATGACGTACAAGTTCATAGTTGTTTAGTTCATATAGAAATGATTGGGGATAAAATCTGGATACATCGGGATGGTTTAGAGGATGGAATAGCATCCGATCTACTTAGAGCTGGTATTCCTAAAAGTCAAATAGTCTTGGGTTTTCATCCCCCAGATGTGCGAGTTTTTACGGAATTTGCAGTCAATTAATTATAGCAATTCCCTCTTGAAAAGGTAGACTTTAAATGTTCTCCTCTTTTTACAGCGCTTTCTGCTGTTATAAGGTACACCTATCGCGGGCAAGATGCCCGCACTACAATATTTTCTTGTACATAATTTGCCCGAAATATGCTGTAAGGATCTAAAACTGTACCTCATAGATTAAAGAACTGCTATACTAGACATTAATTAATCTAAAATAGAGCCAAAAGCCTTATGAAAAACGTTAAATTCGATGACCTAGAAAAACAAATTTTATTATCTCAAAAAGAACTTATTTCTATAGAGCATGAAGGGAAAACCATTGGTTATTATTATCCAATAGGCGATCGCGAAACAGCCAAAAAAGCCAAAGAAGAACTTGACAGAATTACAGAAAAAACATTACATCCTACAGGATTAACAGAAGAAAAAATAGCGTCAATGTTTAGTCATATAGATCACGAAGCTGTCAATAAAGCAGTAGAAGAATTTGACATACTTATGGAACAAATATTAGCTCAGACAGGATTAACAGAAGAAGAATATGTATCAATGTTTATGAATGCAGTCGAGGATGAGAAATAATGCGTCTAGTTGTTGATACAAATATCTTAGTTGCTGAACTGCTGAGAAAGCGGGGAAGAGCTTTAATGAATTCCCCAAACTTAGAATTATTGTTAGCTGAAAAGATGAAAAATGAAGCTCAATACGAATTGCAAAAGCGGATTTCCATAATAGTTAATAAAACTAACTTAACTTCAGAACAGGGACAATTGGAATTAGAAAAAGCTTTAGGAATAATTGATAGGAAAATTGTCACTTTCCCTTTATCTTATTATCAATCATTTGAAGCAGAAGCAAGAAAGCGTATTCCTAGAGATCCTAATGATTGGGAAACAGTTGCCTTAGCATTAGCTTTACCTGCAGCAATTTGGACAGAAGACTATGACTTTTTTGGTTGTGGATGTCCGACTTGGACAACTCAAACTTTATTGCTGCAAATTAACTAATAACTAACGGGCGTTGCTGAAGCTTGTGTATAATATTAATCTTAATTCTTTAGGAGTAAGGAGTCAGGAGAGAAGAAATAAGAAGAAAGAGTAGTAGAAGAGAGAGTTTTTTGTTCGCGCTCTTATCTGAACATGATATCATACCTCTTTTCACCAACGCCAACAAACGAAGATAAAAAACAGGAGTATATAAATGCCTGAACTAAAAGAGTTTGATGTTTTTCTTTCCCATAGCAGTAATGACAAAGAAATTGTTAGGGCGATCGCACAAAAGCTAGAAAGGAAGAGTATCAGAACTTGGGTTGATGAAAAGCAGTTTGTTGGGGGAGATGCTTGGACAGGAAAGCTTTATGAGACCCTGGATAAAACTAATATAGTTTTCTTTTTTATAGGAACAAATGGTGTAGGGCCGTGGCAATATGCGGAAATGGACTATCTATATAGGCGCTACATAGACAGTAAGAAGAAAAGCCCTAAAATTGCTCCTGTACTTTTACCTGGAGCGAGTACCGATAATATTCCTAATTACTTAAAAGATTTTCATTTCATTAGTATTAATAGTTTAGATGATGATGATGAGATTAGAAAATTATTAAATATACTTCCTAAACTCCAGCAAAAGCATCGTTTTCGTACAAAACTACAAAAGCAAAAATTTCAAGGCTACAGGGAATATATTGATAAAGTTCCTCTAGAAATGGTATTAATCCCTGATGGAAGCTTCACAATGGGCGCACCAGAATCTGAAGAGGGGAGTAACGATGATGAAAGACCCCAACATAATGTAACTATCTCGGCGTTTCTAATGGGGCGTTATCCAGTTACTCAAGAGCAATGGAGAGCGATCGCTTCTCGAACAGACTTGAAAGTAAATTTAGATTTAAACCCAGACCCTTCTTATTTCAAAGAAGCATACCAAAATATAGATAGATGGCGACGACCAGTAGAAAATGTGAATTGGTATGAAGCAGTAGAATTTTGTGAAAGACTCTCAAAACTAACCGAAAAGAATTATAGACTGCCGAGTGAAGCAGAATGGGAATATGCTTGCCGTGCTGGAACCACAACTCCCTTTCACTTTGGAGAAACTATTACAACAGACTTAGCCAATTATCGAGGGACAGAAGATGAAGAAATGCAAAGGTCAGGCTCTTATGGGGAAGGACCCAAAGGAGAATATCGGGAACAAACTACACCTGTAGGCTATTTTGATGTCGTCAACTCTTTTGGGCTCAGTGATATGCACGGAAACGTTTGGGAATGGTGTGCAGATGAATGGCATGATAATTATGAAAATGCCCCTACTGATGGCAAACCTTGGCTAAATGGTGATGATACTTGTTCACCTCTGCGGGGCGGTTCCTGGGACAACGTTCCTCTTTACTGCCGTTCCGCGTTTCGCGACGACTACTTCATTAGGCGCGACACCCACTACGACACTTTTGGTTTTCGTATTGTGTGTTCTGGCGGGAGTGAATGAAGTCAGAAGCCTTTATGAAGTCAGAATTCAGAAGTTTGTTTGCGCAGCATTCCGCAGGAAAGTCAGAAGTTTTTATGAAGTTATATCATGTTCGGATAAACACATACTATAAAGTCATTGCGACTGTAACGTAGTGGAAGGAAGCAATCTCAGGGATTTGAGATATCTCTTCCATCTATATCCTAATCATAACTATTCAAACGAACATAATATTAGAAGTTTTGGAGTTGGGAAATAAAATGACTATTCCCCCACTCCCCTACTCCCCCACTCCCCCACTCCCCTACTCCCCTCACCCATCATCAAAATCAAGATACTCTTTAATGAAAGTTTTTAACTGTTTAAGCTGGAAACTATTCGCTAGTTGCAAAATCTCTTGAGCAAAAGCAGTAAAAGTCACATCTGATGCTAGAAGCTCTTCAGCTGCCTCCACAACACCTTGAATATCACCATCTTCGACTAAAGTGAGTAATTCTTGTAAGACTTCCATTGCCGGAGAAACAATTTCTTCACTTGTTCTAACCTTAGTCACCTGAGCTGATGCTGCGGTCTTTTGTTCATAAACCCACTCTAAGTCGAGACACTGCTGTAAAATTTCTAATAATCTGTCAGTCTGTATAGGTTTGGGCAAAAATACATCAGCTCCGTTATCAATTGCCTCTTGTTGATTACTTTCAAACACACTAGCAGAAGAAGCGATCGCCACCACATCCTTCAACTTTTCCGAACTGCGGATATATTTAAGTAATTCATAACCATTCATTACTGGCATCATTAAATCAGTAATCACCACATCTGGCAGAGATACCATCATTTTTTCTAGAGCTTCCTTTCCATTTTCCGCTTCACTCATTTCAAAGCCTAACATTTCTAACAAACTCACCACCACCGAGCGATTTTCCCAATGATCGTCAACAACTAAAACACGGCATTTTTCACCTTGATAACCCAATATAGTTCCCTGCTGATAAGTACTAGAAGCCATTGCCCATTCTTGTCCTTCTGGAACTTCCACATTAAACCAGAAGGTACTGCCTTTACCTACTTCACTCTTGACTTCCAGTTGACTATCCATGAGTTTGACAATCTTTTGACTAATGGCTAACCCCAAACCTGTGCCTTCTGTCTGTTTTTTGTGGTCGCCCACCTGTTCAAATGGCAGGAATATTTTCTGTTGTTGTTGTGGGGTCATGCCTACTCCTGTATCTTTAACTTCAAAGTGCAGGCGATATTGGTCTGACAATTTTTGTGCGGTGACGCTAAAGGTAACGCTACCAATATCAGTAAATTTAATCCCATTGCTCAGGAGATTTATCAATACCTGCTGTAGTCGTTTTTCGTCAGCACGAATGCCTGTGGGTAAATTTTTATCGGGGGAGTAGTAGAAATTTATACCTTTTTGTTCAGCTCGAATGCGACATATTTCCGCCACTCCTTGGAGGAAAGAGGGAAAATGAAACTCGCTTGCTAAGAGGTCAAGCTTGCAGGCTTCAATTTTGGAGAGGTCAAGAATATCATTGATTAACTTCAGCAAGTGAAGGCCACATTGTTTGATAATATCAATATCTTTTTTTTCTTCCTCACTCATGGTTTGAGAATTTTCAAGGATTTGAGCATAGCCAAGGATACCATTGAGGGGAGTGCGGAGTTCATGGCTCATATTGGCAAGAAAATCACTTTTGGCTTGGTTGGCTGCATTAGCAGTTTCTTTCGCTTGTTCCAATTGCCAGATGTAAGCTTGTTCTTCGGTCATTAACTGTTTGACACGGCAGATCAGTTGATTTAGGGATGTTGCTAATACACCTACTTCATCATTGGTTTGGACTGGCGCTTGCAGATTGAAGTTAGAATCACGAGTAACTAATTGAGCAACATCTGTAACTGTTTCCAGTGGCTTGGCGATCGCATGGCTGGTATATAAAGCCAGAATCAAAGCGACCCCTCCTGAAAGGCCAAAGCTAAAAACAATAATTTGATTGCGTAGAAGTTGGGCATCATTTAAGGCTTGCTCGGCATCTATTTCTCTTTGAATTGCGAGCTGATAAAACTCTCCCATCAGATCGGGAGCTTCAATAAAAGCAACAAATTCTGGACTTTTAACCAAATCAATCAAGAGTTGTTGAGCAGTTTCTACACCCTCAAGTTTCTGGGTCAGGGGTTGTACTGTTTTTTTAAAGGTAATTGCACGCTCCCTAAACTCCTCAACAGTTACTGCATAGTCTTCTAAAAAAGCTTGCAAATCTTTGAGGGTTGCTGGTTTTCCAGAATTATTGTGTTTAGCGAGCAAATCCTGAATATTTTGCAGTCGTTTGAGCAAAGCGCCACTCTCTCGACGAAAAGCTTCAGGGTCTTGAAGGTAAGGAGCTAGTTGTTTAGCTGGGCGGTTGTAGAGAACATCAAGTTGCAGGGCGCTCAGAAGTCGGTTTTCGTAGGAGGCTATCTGTTGTTCTTGTTGTGCCTTGTTTTGATAGTAGTTACCAATCGCAAAACCTAATGCAGTTCCGGCAAATGCTACACCTAAGGCGATCGCATAGCCATAAATAATTTTATTTTGGATAGACATAAAGTGAAGTTTGAAATAACCGAATTTACTATACATAGGAAGAGTAGACCTCTGGCAAAAATTCAGAGAATATTAGTATGAAATACATTTAATTGTGCAAATATACGAATCTCCCCATCTCCCCATCCCCCCATCTCCCCATCTCCCCATCTCCCCATCCCCCCATCTCCCTATCTCCCTATCTCCCCTCCTTCTTCCTTCATCGGAATTTTAATTGTAAATGTTGTTCCTTGTCCAAATTGGGAATCGACTGTGAGTGTACCATTGTGCTTTTCTACAACAATTTGCTCGGCGATCGCTAGCCCTAAACCTGTGCCTTTGCCAACAGGTTTTGTGGTAAACATGGCCTCAAACAAACGTTGTTTAATGGATTCGGGAATGCCTATTCCGTTATCTGTAATTTGGATAACAATTTGTTGATCGGAGTTGATTTGAGTTGTAATTTGAATTGTGGGAACTCGATCGCCCAATTTTCCCTGGATCATTGCTTCATCGAAGGCATCAATTGCATTAGCAATGATATTCATAAATACCTGATTCATTTGTCCTGGATAACACAGCACTGAAGGCAATGAGCCATAAGACTTAATTATTTTGATTTGAACGCGATCGGCATTACCTTTGAGACGATGTTGCAGAATAGTTAGTGTACTATCCAAGCATTCATGCAAATCCGCCAAAACTTTAGTTTCACTATCTGAACGAGAAAAGGTACGGAGTGAGTTTGAGATGTTTTTTATCCTTTCGACACCTAATGTAAAAGAGTTTAAAATTTTGGCTATATCTTCTAAGGCAAATTCTAGATCCAAATCCTCAATAGCTTCCTTTAACTGTAGTGAGGGTATGGGATACTCCTGCTGATATAGATTGATAATTTCAGTCACTTCAGCTATATGCTTTCGCAGTGGCTGAAGATTATTGGCAATAAAGTTAATCGGATTATTAAGTTCATGGCCAATTCCAGACACCATTTCACCAAGGCCAGAAAGTTTTTCTTGCTGCACCAGTTGCACTTGGGCTTTTTGTAAGGCGGCTGTGCGATCGCTCACCTGTTCTTCCAAGGATTCTGTCAAGCGTTTTAATTGAAGGTGTACCCGCAGTCGGGCTAAAACCTCAGCCTGGTCGAACGGTTTGGGAATATAATCAACAGCACCAAGAGAAAATCCTTTTGTTTTGCTTTCTATATCAGCAAGGGCAGTGGTAAAAATAATAGGAATAGATTGGGTTACAGGATTTGCTTTGAGCCGACGACAGGTTTCAAACCCATCTATTCCAGGCATTTGCACATCCAGTAATATCAATTCAGGTCTATTGCGTTCAACTAAGGCCAAAGCACTTTCTCCATCCATTGCTACTCGAAAACTAAATCCAGCCGCACCTAGGGTTTCTGAGAGTATCGATAAGTTGGTAGGGTTGTCATCCACAATTAATATAAGTGCAGAATCTTTATTTATTAACATAACATTTTTCTTCCTATTTTCAATAATTATTGCACTCCTTACAAAACAACATTAGAATTAAGTTAAGCTTTATTGAGTTTAATCATTATTACTTATAATATCTTAAAGGAGAGGAAATGATTAATTAAGAATAGTTTCTATTTGCTCGTGTAGATTTAAGGATATCGAACGCCTATTTCAATCAAAAAAATAATTTAAAAAATAGTATTTTGCACTATTCAATCAAGATTTAGTCGTAATGGTAAATCGAATATTGTTTGGCAGATAAAAGTATGTTTTTAGGTAATTAAATGATTCCTAAATTAGAGTGGTATTGTAAAATATTATCATTATTATCAAAACAGAGCATATTCTAATTAATATCATGTTAGTTCTACAGTTTAAATAATTTTGCGATATATAGTGATGGGATAAATATCAGAATATAGAAGATATATGAGCGTATTTTTGTCCGACTATCGATTGGTATAATTTCATTTATAAGCAATTATCTGAACATGATATAGCTATCTTAGATAGAATAGAAAAATTAGCTACATATCAAGAGCCGTAACCCTCATATAATGTTCGGTTGAATACTTATAAATAACTTAGCGAGGAGTCATAACTCAGGAGGGAAGAAAGAAGGAAGTAACAAAAGTAAAGATAATTTCAGTATTTTTTCGGTACTGTCAGTTCTTAAATTTTATGGCGTTGGTGAAGCGCGTATATGATATTAATTGAAATTACTTAGGAGTGAGGTAGAGCAGCCGCCGGTAAGGCAACGTACAGGAGGAGAGAGAATCACAAAGATTTAGTAGTTATAACGATTGGAGGGATTGGAGAATTTTTTTATGTCCAACCAAACAGATTTGATATGACCCGTCCGAACATGATATCAGTAGACCTCTCCGGAAAAGAGGGAGTAGGGACGTTGCATGGAACGTCCCTACAGAGTAGGAATTAGAGGGAAAGAATTGATGATTTATCTACGATAATTGATTTTATTTTTTATTATTGGAGAAGTCTAGTATTGAGATAACTAACAAAAGAAGCTTGGATCCAAAAACAGAGCCAAAGCGGTAAAAAGATTAGCTAAGGCTTATAAAAAAGTAGCTGATATCAGAGCGGACGCACTGCATAAACTGACAAAGGGGTGAACGGCCGTTCACCCCCTACTACGTGTGCTTATTATTCGTAAGTCCTGTGCAAGTTATTTTTCAAACAATCTCTATGAAATCATCAATACCGATCGCACTTCTTTCTACACCCTGTAAAATAATTGAAAGTTGGTTGCCACTAATGCGAGTATCATTACCTATTTGAGAAATAGTTAACTGCTCAAAAGTCAGACCGCCCTTTAAACCAATGATGTCTATTCCATCTTCAAAATCAGCGATCGTATCGTCGCCATAACCAAACCCAAACTCAAACATATCCCCACCTGTTCCACCAGTGAGAATATCGTCACCAATTTGACCGCCAATAATATCATCTCCTATGCCACCATCAAGTCGGTCGTCACCTTTGCCTCCATGGAGCAAGTCATTACCATCCAAACCTTGTATAATATCATCACCTCTATTTCCGTACATAAGATTATTTTCAGAAGTTCCGATTAAATCATCATCATCATTTGTAGCCATAACAACATTCGGAGCAATAACCGACTGAGTTCTCTGCCAAACACTTTCCCCCACTTCTCGCCCTAATTCCCGACCATTCAAATCCCCATCATCAAAATGAATACCACCATAAAGACGAGAAATACCAGCTTCATCAGCAGCTTCACTAAAAGTATCCCACTCCAAAACGATAGGTGCTTGGGGTGTCAGACCAGGTTCAAAACGAGACTCACCCACATCAAAACTTACCCCCGCACCAAAATCATCACTACCAGTAAACCGTTCCAAAATTTCCGCACCCGCAGCACTGAAAGTACTATGACCAGATACATATTCAGCAAAAGGAGGTGAAGGGTCACTACCAGGAGTTTGAAAGGTAAGAAAATCAGTCGCCAAAATAGTTTGAGTCCCTTCTCCCGGAGCTGCCCAAGCATCAATAGCAAAACCACCAAGCTCTTGATTAAACTCTCCAATTAAACCCAGTTCCCCTAACTCCCGGACTGTGCGTACAGGTCGAGCATAATCATAAAAAGTTTTAGCATCCCAAGCAGCAATACCAGCATCGAATACGGCATTACCCAAATTAAAGAACAGTTTCACATCCTGGTCTAAGGTATGATTATCCCTAGCGGAAACAAATTGTCCGAAAGTCATCCAAGTTCCAGGAGGGAATGATGTACCACCTCCATCCTCCCAAAATTCGGCGACTAATTTTTTTTCGTCTGTGAGGTTAGCACTGATATCTACAACTCTTTGTGTTTGCTCAATAAATCCTGGATTAATAATAGTACCCACAATGTCTGGAGTAATATTCACCACAGACTGGTCTGCTAAAGTAATTGTGCGTGCATCCAAATCTACTTCACCATCAACAAGTAAAAATGGTTCTGGTGCTTCTGGTCGTATTTCTTCCAGGGATGTGAGACTAAAGGGTGTAACGTTTCCCCACTGGGGAGTTAGGAATGTTTGTATTCTTTGTTCTTCACCGGGTAAAGCATCAATAGGAACTCTTTCAGGAGTCCACAAATCAATGTTAATCGGGTTTCCAGTAGGATTAACGGATTGATAGCTACTGATGTCGGAGTAAGGAGTACCGTCACCGTTGGGGTCATTTCCTAGTTGGTTGGAGCCATCATTACGACGGAATGTTAATAGTGCTTCAGCGGAGACATTACCAATACCAGCAGCAGTGGTTGTATCGGTGGTTGTGTTGTTGGGGTCAAAGCCTAATTCAGCCATGACTTCATTGAAAATTTCTACTTCCCTAGGGAATAGTTCGGATAGTACCCGGTAAGCAGAAAAACTCATGGCTTCAGTTTTGTTGGCATCGGTGTTTTCTGATTGGGGGCGTTGGAGGTTATCATCTAATTGAGTTCCCACAGCTAATGGGTCGTAGGCGCTCCAAGCGTCATAGGCGGCTGTGTGTAGGATGCCATAAGCACGAGAGGCAACAGTCGGACCGGGGGAGGTATTGATGACTGCTTGTTGTACTGCTCGATCCCAGAGTACGGATATGCTTGGTGTAGCATCATCTACTGTGACGATTTGAGTTTCTGGGTTGAGGGTGAGATTGATATTGTTGTTAGTATTTGGAGATGCAGAGGATGTAGAATTCATAATATTATTTAATTAATACAAATAACTAATAATTTTCAGCTACTATTATGTTGATTGTGAGCAGGAAGAACTTGCAGTCATTTTCTGATGACTTGCCTTCTATTTACTATGATGCACAAATTTTATATCAATGAGAACAGTATAATTATGGATTTCTCACAATTGATTTTTCTACAAATTATCTCAAATTAATAGTGATAATACGTAAGCATTCAGCTGTCAGCTATCAGCTATCAGCTATGAGTTATTAACTCATTATTTTGGCAGGAAGAATTAGTCTCGAAGAAGAATAAAAAGTTATTAATGAAATTGGTCATCAGCAAACCTTAGTTGTTGCTTTATTCTTTCAAAAGCTGTTTGCGTAGTATGACCTAGGAAATGCTAAATGCTAAATAATTGAAGTTTCACCTAAATATAGCATTCTTTTTTCAAATTGGTATTATCAACATTAAAATAATAATGCCATTAAATACTGACTCATATAAAATCCGGTTGAATACTTATCTTATGTTTGGGGGTGGGAAGTGTGGGGAGGGTGGGGAGTGTGGGGAGAAGGGGAGGTCGAGAGATTGAAGGCGAGAAAGTGTGGATAGAATTATAAACATATACTGTATAGAACCCATTTGAGATCTATATAATTATGGTAGTCAAGTCTTTTCGTGCATCAATTTTGATGAAAAATAATCTGAAAGAGTGTTGAATTTTTTTTTATTATTTCTCCCCACATCTTCCCTCTTTCCTCTTTCCGAATAATTGTGGTATAAAGCCTCCCCTTTTAAGGGGATAAAAAGCGGTTGAGGGATGGCGAGGTCTCGGAGCCATATCCAATCAACCAAGACAGCGGTCGTTTGCGGAGCAGTCCGTTAGGATGGGATGGCGTTTGCTATCGCAAAGCTGCGCTAACAGCGGAGCGGCTCTGTCAAGAGCGGGTCTCGGAGCCATATCCAATCGACCAAGAGAAGAAAAAATTTCATGATTAGTCAATCCTATCCGTTTTCAAGGAGAGGTAATTCTAAATTCGCGCATTCTAAATTCTAAATTATTGAACTCCTGTCTCCTGTCTCCTGACTCCTAGCTAACGCGCATATTTATGAATATACGATCAGGGGTTCTATAACCGGATTCTATATCAGAAATTAATTCCACACTAAAACTTGTTAATACTAATGCTAAAGTTGCTGCTACTTGAGGCATTGACAAAGACCAGATGGTGAAAGCTTGATTCCAACTATAGCGATAGAGAAACTTAGCGATCGCTGCTGCGAGGAATTTACCCATGACTAGAGCTATGCTAACAGTAGCAAAATAGTAAATAAAACTAGGACTTACGCATGAGGTACGAAAAACTAGGACTTGAGATTGCTTTCCGCTCCGGACTGCTCCGCAAACCCTATCGGTCGCAATGACGAAAATACGTTGAAGTGCGTAAGTCCTAATAAATATAGATAATTGGAGATTATTATAGATAATACCAGATTATAGCCGACAGTTACTAACCGATACTATTTTGCTAACAATTGTTAACAATGCACAGCAAGATTAACTTACTGAGGGGGTATCTCCCAATGTGGTAGAAAATTTCTCTACCACGCTTTTGATCAAAATTCCACGCGGGACCTTTAACACTGTTGTCATAGAAGATTTGAATGTGTCTGGTATGTTAGCCAACCATAAACTAGCTAAGTCTATAGCTGACCAAGGATTTTATGAATTTAGAAGACAGCTAGAATACAAGTGTCAATGGTATGGCTGTGAATTAGTAGTAGCAGACAGATTTTTTCCATCTTCTAAGACTTGCAGTAGGTGTGGTCATGTACAGGATATGCCTTTGAACATCAGAACTTATGACTGCCCAGAATGCGGTTTATCAATTGACCGAGACTTGTTTGCGGAGCATTCCGTAGGAAATGCCTCAATTAATTTAAGAAATGCGGTCAGCTTGACCGTCAATGCCTGTGGATGAGTAACCGCCGACGGCCTCAGTGGAAGCAGGAAGTAAACATTAAAATGTCACACTTGTGACGTTTTATGTCGGTTTTATGAAGCAGCTTAGTTAGGAAGTTGTCCAATGACACAAGAAGATCGAGAACTTTCTCTTTCGCCAGAAGATTACAGTTTGTTAACAGACCTCTACCAACTAACAATGGCAGCTTGTTATATTGGAGAGGAAATAGACCAACGGCAAGCTAATTTTGAGATATTTGTGCGAAGACTCCCGGTAGGTTTTGGCTATCTCATTGCCATGGGTTTAGCACAAGCATTAGACTATTTAGAAAAATTTCGATTTAGCCCCGCACAAATTAAGGCTTTACAGTCAACTGGGATATTTGCCAATGTGCCTCATAAATTTTGGTCGGTTTTGGCAGAAGCTAAATTTACTGGAGATGTATGGGCAGTACCAGAAGGAACAGCCATATTTCCGTACCAACCCCTACTGCGGATAGAAGCTCCACTTTGGCAAGGACAGTTAGTTGAAACATATCTATTGAATACTCTCAACTACCAAACTTTAATTGCTACAAAAGCAGCCAGAATGCGGGATATTGCAGGCAATGAAGCAAAATTATTTGAATTTGGGACTAGACGTGCATTTAGTCCCCAAGCTAGTGTTTGGGCAGCTCGTGCTGCTTTAGCAGGTGGGATGGATGCTACTTCTAATGTTTTGGCAGCTTTGAAATTAGGTCGCAAACCTGTCGGTACAATGGCTCATGCTTTGGTGATGGCAATATCTGCTGTTGAAGGTACGGAGGAGGATGCTTTTCATGCTTTTCAACAATATTTTCCTGAAGCACCCCTATTGATTGATACTTATGATACATTGGCAGCTACCCGCTTATTGGCACAACGAATGAAGCAAGGTGATATGCAGGTGAGTGGGGTAAGGTTAGATTCAGGAAATTTAGGCCAATTATCCCAGGAGGTACGATCGCTACTACCAGAAGTGACAATTTTTGCTAGTGGAGATATAGATGAGTGGGAAATAGCTAGACTTCAGCGGGAGAATGCTTGTATAGATGGGTATGGTATTGGTACTAAGTTGGTAACTGGTGTTCCTGTCAATGGAGTTTATAAATTGGTAGAAATAGACGGCATTCCGGTGATGAAAAATTCTACGGGGAAAGTGAGTTATCCTGGTCGAAAACAAATATATAGATATCTGGAAAATGGTCAATTGAAACAGGATTATTTGGGATTAATGGAGGAAGATGTATCGAATCAAACAGAACATCAGACTGATTATTTCATAAAATTAATGACACAAGTAGTTCATAATGGGAAAATAGTGCAAAAATCAGAAAATCTAGAAGCGATCGCTAAACGTACCGCTGCTTCTGTTGCTAGTTTGCCTCCAGAAATTCGTAGTCTAGAAAATCCTAATTTGTTACCAATGAAAATTTCTGATAATTTACAAGAACTTACGCAAAAAACTCGGCATTGCTGAAGCGCGTGTATAACATTATTACTGAGGAGTCAGGAGGAAAGAAAGAAGAAGAAACAGTAGTAGAGGGAGAAAGTTTTTTTGTTTAGCTGGCGCACAACGCACGTTAACGCTACGCGACTGGTCAAGGGCAGCATTCCGCATCGAAAACGCGGAGTGTGGAACGGACTATCCCGCTCTTATATAAAATCCGGTTGAATACTTATCTTATGTTTGGGGGTGGGAAGTGTGGGGAGGGTGGGGAGTGTGGGGAGAAGGGGAGAAGGGGAGGTCGAGAGATTGAAGGATCCGAAAGTGTGGATAGAATTATAAACATATACTGTATAACCGGATTCTATATTATCCATACATAATATCATAACCTCAAATCACCAACGCCAAAAACTCAAGCTAAAATACTTAAAAAACTAAAATACTTAAAAAATAAATATTAAGAAAAAATGGGCAATGAGAAACAGGAAACTATCATAATTAGATATTTTGTAAAAGAATGTAGAAACATTGAGGAGGGGTCACTTCAGTTATCAGTTATCAGTTATCAGTACCTCAAATCTGTTTGTGCAGCATGACCTAGGAAAGCAGGAGGCTTGAAATACTGAATTCTATTTTCTCTTGGTCGATTTTTTATTCCCTTGAAAGGGGAGGCTATTGACCAGAATTTTTCGGTCAGGATATCAGGAAGTAGGGAGTAGAAAAAATAGGAGACCTTGCTTTAGTAAGGGTAGGAGTCAGGAATCAGGAGTCAGGAGAAATGGGAGTTATAAAGGAGGTAGTAGGAAAAATGGTCTGTTAATTTTTCTGTCCTAGTGAGCCTTTTCTGCTAACTTTTTGAACCTTTTTGACCTTAATTCTGGCACTTTTTCCCGCCCGAAAAATGATAAAAGCTTTATCTGTAAATGATTTTAGATTTAATCAGCAGAGCAATAATTATTAATTGTTGAAGCCTACCACCTAATACCATTTCTCAAAAACTTTTCTACACTTTGTTGAGTAGGGGAGTAGGTAGGGACGTAGCATAAGGGCGTCCGTACAGGGAGAAGCAAACATAAGAATAATTCACATTAACGCAAGCTGAAATTAGTATGCAAAGTGATTTTGCTTGTACCGATCAGTTGACAACCGAAGCAATGCCCAAATATAGCAATAATGCATGGGAATTGGTATAAGAACTTTACGACTGCTAATTAAACGGACATGATATTAAAAATAATCACTAAATACTAGATATCTCCAAAAATAAAATCAATTCTTATCCATAAATTATCAATTATTACTCCCTGTTCCCTGTTCCCTGTTCCCTGTTCCCTGTTCCCTGTTCTTTCTTTTGAGATAAAACTATGAATAATTCCCAAGTATTATCAGGTTTAATAGGCGTTTGTATTGGAGATGCTTTAGGCGTACCTGTAGAATTTTCCAGTCGCAACGAAAGAACAATTAAACCTGTCACAGAAATGATTGGTTATGGTGCACATAACCAACCTCCAGGCACCTGGTCAGATGATAGTTCAATGACATTATGTTTAGCTGAATGTCTGTGTGAAGGGTTTGATTTAGAAGCGATCGCTCATTCTTTTTATCGGTGGCGTTATGAAGATTATTGGACTCCTTGGGGTAAAGTTTTTGATATTGGAGGTACTACTGCTGGAGCTATTGCTCGGATTAAAAAAGGTGTCTCAGCAATAGAAGCTGGAGGTAAGGAAGAAAGAAATAATGGCAATGGTTCGCTAATGAGAATTTTACCTCTAGTTTATAACTATAAAAACGTTGAATTTCCAGAATTAATTCAGCAAGTCCATGATTGTTCTTGTGTAACTCATGGTCATTTAAGGTCACAAATGGCTTGTGGTATTTATATCAGTATAGCTATTTGTTTATTACAAGGTTTAGAAGTAAAGAAAGCATATTTACAAGGAATTGAAAATATTCAACAAATATACTCACAAGAAAAGTATGTAGGAGAGATATCTCGTTTCCGAAAAGTATTGAGTGGAGAAATTGAAACTTTACCTATAACAAGAATTCATTCTGGCGGCTATGTATTAGATACATTAGAAGCTTCTTTATGGTGTTTATTAACTACTAATTCTTTTGCCGAAGCTGTTCTAAAAGCAGTAAATTTAGGTGAAGATACAGATACAACTGGAGCTGTAACAGGAGGTTTAGCTGGAATTTATTATGGTATAGAAAATATGCCAAATGAGTGGATAGAAATTATTGCTAGAAAAGATGATATAGTCAACTTAGCTAATCGTTTAGAAACTGCTATATTGTAAGCATTTCCTACGGACTGCTGCGCAAACAGCTGTCAGCTAGCCTCTTTCAGAGGAGCTTTCCTACGGAATGCTACGCAAACGCTAACAGCTATCAGCTAAGGAAGAAGGAAAAAATTGATTTAATAGCAAATACATAACTTATAACTTCTCTATTTAGTCAAGTTTTACCTTAAGAAAGATGTTTATAAAGCATAGTTTTAAGAGCAGAGTTTTATTGCGTTCGAGCTGACAGCTAATAGCTATTTGCGCATAATTCCGCAGTAAATGCTTACCGAATAATTGACTAATTAATAATTAAATAATTCTGGTTTAAAACCTCCCCTTTTAAGGGAAAAAAAGCGGTTGAGGGATGGCGAGGTCCCCTCGCCATATCCAATCAACCAAGACAGCGGTCGTTTGCGGAGCAGTCCGTTAGGATGGGATGGCGTTTGCTACCGCAAAGCTTTCCGTTCCGAAATGCTACCGCAAACGCTAAAAGCGGAGCGGCTCTGTCAAGAGCGGGTCTCCTCGCCATATCCAATCGACCAAGAGAAGAAATAATATTTCCTTATATTCAATCCTCTCAGTTTTAACCAGAGGTAATTATCAATTATCCATTATCAATTATCGATTAATGAAATAGCCATCAGGAATCAGATGTGAGAATTGAGGTGTTAAGATATAGCAGTTATCTGATTCATATATTCTTTTCTTCCCTCCATACCTATTGCCTATTTCTTATTCCCTAAAATAGCTCTTATAAAAACAGTAAATTTAGGAGAAGATACAGATACAAATGGAGCCTTCATTAATTGATAATGTATAATTACTTCTGGTTAAAACCGTTCTTGATTTAATATAAGGAAATATCCTAGCACTTTTTTCCCCTTGAAAAGGGAGGCTAATAAAGCTGAATTATTTAATTAATAATTATTAATTATTAATTCTTCGGTAACAGGAGATTGAGCAGGAATTTATTCTGGTATAGAAAATATGCCAAATGAGTGGATAGAAATTATTGCTAGAAAAGATGATATAGTCAACTTAGCTAATCATTTAAAAACTGCTATAGCAGTCAGGAATCAGATGTGAGAATTGAGGTCTTCCTTGAAAGTATAGAATATAGCAGTTATCTTATTCATATATATTAGTCTATTCCCTGTTCCCTATTCCCTATTTCCTATTCCCTAAAACAAAAGTCTCCAATATCTCACAACTAAAATCATATTGCTATATATTATAAAAATGTCCGACTTAGGAACTTATATAAAATCAAAAAAAATGACTCAAATTGCTTTATTCGGTACAAGTGCCGATCCACCAACATCCGGACATGAAACAATTATTAAATGGCTTTCCCAAAACTTTGATCGAGTAATGGTTTGGGCATCAGATAATCCTTTTAAATCACATAAAATCCCCCTTAAACAACGTTCGGCAATGTTATCAATTTTGATTGAAAATATTGACTCTAATAAAAATAATATTTTTCTCAATTCAGAATTAAGTAGTCGTCGTACTATAGAAACTGTTGAACGTGCTAGAAAAAAATGGCATAATGCTGAATTTACTTTAGTAGTAGGTTCAGATTTAGTCAAACAACTACCAAATTGGTATAAAATAGAAGAGCTTTTGCAGAAAGTAAGATTATTAGTTGTACCTAGAAAAGGTATTACAATAGAAGAGGCAGATTTGCAAAAGTTAAGAGAACTAAATACAGGAGTAAAAATAGCTTCTTTAGAAGTTCCTAATGTTTCCTCATCCGCATATCGCGAGGAAGGAGACCCAGCAATTATTACGCCTCCCATTAAAGATTATATATATCGGGAGCATTTGTACAAATGCCAGGACGCGACTATAGAAAAAGTGTAAATGATCAAAATAATAAAGCAGATTTTAAAGTAGGAGTAGATAACGTAATTTTTTCCGTCGATACTCAACAAAACCGCCTATTGGTTTTATTAGTAATGCGACAAAAGGAACCATTTATTAACTACTGGAGTTTGCCAGGTACATTAGTAATACAAGGAGAATCTCTAGAAGCAGCAGCTTACAGAATTTTAGCGGAAAAAATTAAGGTCAAAAATCTATATTTAGAGCAATTATATAGTTTTGGCGGTCCTGGTCGTGACCCCAGAGAATCTATTTATAATTGTCGATATTTATCAGTTAGTTATTTTGCCTTAGTTAGATTTGAAGAAGCAGAATTAATTGCCGATGGAGTAACAGGTATTGCTTGGTACCCTCTGGAACAAATTCCTCAGTTAGCATTTGACCATCAACAAATTATTGAATATGGATATCTTAGATTAAGAAATAAACTTGAGTATAGTCCTGTTGCTTTTGATGTTTTACCAGAGCAGTTTACTTTAGGAGAATTATATCAACTTTATACAACTATTTTAGGAGACAATTTTTCAGATTATTCTAATTTTCGTGCCAAGCTATTAAAGTTAGGTTTCTTATCAGATACTGGAGTAAAAACATCACGGGGAGCAGGTAGACCAGCTAGTCTTTATCGGTTTGATGTTGAAGCGTTTGCTTTGGTAAAAGATAAACCTTTAATATTTATTTGATCAGGCTAATGATGTACAAGTAAATATTGAAAAATTTGTAGTGCGGGCATCTTGCCCGCGATGGTTTTACCTCTTTTTTATCTTTGTTATTTATTGGTTAATTTGCAGCAATAAAGTTTGAGTAGTCCAAGTCGGACATCCACAACCAAAAAAGTCATAATCTTCTGTCCAGATTGCTGCGGGTAAAGCTAACGCTAGGGCAACTGTTTCCCAATCATTAGGGTCTCTATACAGACGCATTCTTCCTCATCCTCAACTGCATTCATAAACATTGATACATATTCTTCTTCTGTTAATCCCATTTTAGCTAATCTTTGTTCCATAATTCTGTCAAGTTCTTCTTTGGCTTTTTTGGCTGCTTCGTAATCGAGTTTACTACGCAGTGATGCTATTCTTTCTTCTGTTATTCCTGTGGGATGTAATTTTTTATCCATAATTCTGTCAAGTTCTTCTTTGGCTTTTTGAGCGACTTCGCCATCACCTATTGGATAATAATAACCAATAGTTTTTCCTTCATGCTCTATAGAAATAAGTTCTTTTTCAGCTAATCAAAATTGTTTTTATAAGTCGTTGAATTTAATGTTTTTCATAATCCCTTTGGCTGTGTTTTAGATTAATGAGTGTCTCAACTTTTAATTATTATATCTTAAGAGAAGATTACTTCCAGGTGTAGTGAATAATTAACTTACTGCAAATTCTGTAAAAGTCGTACATCGGGCGGATGAAAACCTAAGACAATTTGACTTTCAGGAACACCCGATTTTAGTATATCGGACGCTATTCCATTTTATGGTATCTATGAGATTGCTTCAGGAATTTATTTGACATTCCTTTTTATTTATAATTTTTGCGCTGATATTAATGTACTCAACAATTTCCTGGTTGCTAAGTTGAGCGATCGCTAAATCAAGTGGATGTTCTTGTAGCTTTAAGATATTTCCATAGAGGTTAATGGTATACTTTTCTAATTCATTTAGTTTTTCTCTTTTTATCAAATATTGCCATTGTTTGTTGGATTTGAGTTTGAATTCAGCATTAAGGAATATTGTTGCATCTGGGTACTCTTTTTGTAGATTATTGAGAACATCATCTATATTATTTTTACTCTCTAATCTTATATTTTTATACTCAATAGTGGTACAGTCATATACTATCTTTCCTCCCCAAATTTCACTTCTGTATATCAACCCAAAAGCAACCATTACTGCCAAAATTATAGTAAGAAAAACAACATAATTAACGTTATTACCCCAAGATTTAATAAATCCTACCCTTTTTTTTTCCTGATTGTGGTTAGAGATTGGAGACTCAACCTGAAATAGTTCTATTTCTTCAAGTTGTAAGGGTCTACTAGAACTATCTATACTTAAAGATAATTTATCAGAAGGAATAGCTGGATGTGGGTCGCGATGCTCCCAAAATTCTGTGTATCCTTCTATCAATTTTTGATGAACTTCCTCTATATTTTTCTGGGAAATCAAAACATTTTTTTGAGTTTTAATTTCCTGAATAACCACTCCTTCAATTAGAAGTATTTCTCTCCCAAATTGGTCTTTAAGAATCTCATCTCCTACTTGAGAATTTAGGTCTTTTTGTGTAGCTTTTAAGATTCGATAAACTATGGTGAAATCTCCTACTTTTGAACCAAAAATTTGTCTAATAAATCCCTTTCCTGGTTCTGTTAAATCTCCTGTTGTAACTCTTGCTAGTAAGTTGCCAGTCTTAGCTTCACAGATGAAATCAGGAGCTACTACTGTTCTGTAGTCAAGATAGCGGTTACGACTTACTAAAAAAGGCCAAACTTCAATACTCATAGTGATAATTTAATAAATTTAGATTTGGTGTTTTATAAGAAACCGGGTTTATGGGAGACAGATGTTAGTGTAGTAGAGGATTTCATATAAACCCGGTTTCTCTGCTTAGATTCGGAGTTTTATAAGAAACCGAGTTTATGGGAGACAGATGTTAGTGTAGTAGAGGATTTCATATAAACCCGGTTTCTCTGCTGGGGAGTAAACTCAACTATTAACTTACAGAGGTTTTCATTTCAGTAGACCTCAGTAGAGACCTTGCATGCAAGGTCTCTACAAGGTTTTGGTTATGGCGATGTGGTTCATCAATTTGAAAAGTGCTGTATGTTTAATTAGGGAGCAAGCAAAGAAAAGGGAGGAAAAGGAATGTTTCTGAGAATCCAATAAGCTAGAACAATTTTTAATAGCCACCAGATTACGCTTGATCGAACGTAAATTTTAGGTATTTTATGACCAGTAATTACAGGTAAACTATAGGAAAGATAAGAATAAAATAGATAGGGTAGTGACAACACCATGAGGGGATTCAGTCCAAAAGCTACCCAAAAACGACCATGTAACAAATGATGAAGTCCTCTCAATGTACCACAACCCGGACAATATAAACCAGTCAAAGCACGAAACGGACTGGGAGGGTAAAGTTGTCCTGGTATAGAAGGATCGAATAAGTACAGAATTATCGCTGCACCTAAAATAATTGCTGATAAAGCTTTTACCTTCAATTTTTTTCTAGCTATGGGAGACCAAGAATAGAAAGTTGAATTTTTCATTACAGTATGACTATTAAGGTTTAAGTTGATAGAAAACTTATAAATACTCGCTTTGCAGTTATTTTAAGGAGTTGATGCTATTATCGCTAAAATAACATATAAAATTAGAATGATTGCTCCTCCTATAAAACCAAACCAACACCATTTCTTAGCATTGTTTGATGCTTGAATTGCCCCTTCTAAGTCTGCCAATTCTAATCGCGAATTAACTTGAGCCGCATAAACTATTGCGACAATTCCAAAGGGCAAACAACAGAATAGAGTTACTAAAATCGCTTGCGTTAGATAGTTGGGAACGTGTTCTTTGCTAGGTGTCATGTTTACTTAACCTATATTTTATACAATTCGCCAAATTTTAATCGTTTTGTCATCACTGCCACTAGCTAAGGTCTGATTATCTGGACTAAAAGCTAGGGTGGTTATAATACCAGTGTGCCCGGTTAAAGCAGTTTTTAAAGTTCCGGTTGATAAATTCCAGACCTTGATTGTGCAATCATTACTTCCACTGGCAAGGATGCGGTTATCTGGACTAATCGCCAGAGACCAAATTGCTCCGGTGTGTCCTTCCAAATTATACTTGAGATTCCAGGTGTTCGTATCCCACACATAGATAGTTTTGTCTCCACAACCACTAACCAACATTTTACCATCTGAACTAAAGGCTAAAGCTTTGATAAAACTAGGATGCTTGAGGGCAAGAAATTTCTGAAATTTATCATTTTTAATGGGCAGTTCCCAAATCAGCATTTTCTTGTCCGTACCAGCAGTAGCTAAAGTTTGCCCATTGGGAGAAACAGCAAGAGCATAAATATAGCCTTGATGTTCGCTTAAACTGTGTATGACTCTACCGCCATTAGTTTCTAATTGCCAGATTTTGACAGTTTGATCTCGACTACTACTAATCAGTGTGCGTCCATCAGAACTAACAACAAACCCACTGATAGGTTCAGAATGTTCCTTCAACGGTTTATACAAGAGTTTTCCTGTATTGGCATCCCATACCTTAATACTTTTATCTGCGCTCGCAGTAAACAGCAGTTTATTGTCCTGACTAAGATTTGCTAGTACCCAACCTGATTTTTCCTGCACAATTTTTTTCTGTAAATTTCCCCGTGCAACATCCCAAAACAGAACGGTTCTGTCATCACTGGAACTGAAAAGAGTTCTACCATCAGATGTGAAACCAACCGAACAGACTACTTTTTCATGTTTTGTCAAATTATGGATGGGTTCAGGAGCAAAAAGAACTTCTCCTCCTAAATTAGCTTTGGGAAATCTCTCCTCAAAATCCTTGAGATGCTTCAAGAAACTAATGACCAAGTGCTTACGTGCCGTGTCTCGATCTTTCACTTCTTGTAAAGATTTTTCTTGGTTTACATGAGCTAGTTCTTTTATTTTTTTAACTAGATCCAATAGCGGAATGTTTTCTGAGGATGATTTTAAGGCTTTAATGTCAGCTTTTACCCCATCAATTAATACATAAGCAATAGGAATCTCTAACTGGAAAGGTTTAGGAATTGCACCTGGCTTCTTTTTCATCGAACCATCAGGCAGGAGGGTTGCAAAGTCCATACCAATAGAACTTACAGGAATTAGACGTACTGGACAACCAGCTTGAACTCTACTATGAACTACATTTTTAAACTCAGGGACTTTTTCTAGCAGGCGTTCTGTTATGTATGAGAGCTTATAATCATCTTCAAGTAAATCCCACTTACTGATAATAAAATGAACAGGAGTGTCTCTTTTACAGATATTTACCAATTGCATCGTGTTAGGTAAATCTATTAGCAATAATTGTCTAACTGCTTCATTATCCAGGTCTTTTTCTTGCATTAATTTCAATAATTTTAGACCATCGATCATCACCAACACTGCATCAGCATTAGAGACTTCTTGCTGAAAGTCAAAAATGTCGTCTTGATTTGGTAATATACCTGTAAGTATATCTCCTGGATAGTCAATATAGGTAAACTGACAAACTGGAAACTTTTCAAGAGCAAGATTTGTGACACAACAAGTAAATATTGTCTGTGTTACACCACCTATTGTTCCAAGAGGCCAACCTTTATCAGTATCAAAAATTTTTGAATAAATTTTATTCAGTTCTTGACCCTGCTTAATACTGACCTCCAGGAAAAATCCTTCGCTAGTTTGAGTAGATAATTGCCTAAAAAGACTGGCTAAAAATACTGTTTTGCCAGCTCCAGATGCTCCTAAAGTAATAATCTTGTAATTTTTAATATAGATTTCTGGATTTTTAATTTTCATAATTATTATCTTATTGGTTTAGTCGATCTACAATTATTTTAGAGTCAGGAAAATCTTGGCTCAGTTTATTGCTAATATATAAAAAACTTTTCAAAGCACTTTTCAAGGCTGTTGTTTTATCATTAATTTTGCCTATAGATTCATCTCTTATTTGACGGAACTCAGCTAATTTTTTATCGTTTTCTTCAATTTTTTTCTTGGCCGAGCCTAACAATAAGTTGTCAACTCTTCTGAGGGCTGGTTTTATAAGGTTTATCAAAAATTTTTCCTCAGACTTAGATTCATCAAAGATAGTTGAAACTAAATAATCAACAGTTATATCAATCAACATCTTGAATTTTAATGTTGCTCGTAATAATTGATTTAATATACTATCTTCACCAATATTTTCGTCAATATTAATGAGTAGGTCAAGATTCTGAATCTCTTTCTCTAAAAGATCTGGTACAACACAAGATACAGGAACTTCCATGTGAAAAGGACGTGGAATTGAACCTGCAATCTTTTTCATACTTCCATCAGGTTGAGGTGTTGCAAAACCAGAACCTATTGAACTTACTGGAATCAAGCGTACTGGAGAACCTTCTTTATTTCTATTAACAACTAACTCTTTAAACTCAGGAATTTCTAGGAAGCGATTGCTTATTTCTTTTAAACCAAAATTATCATTTTCCAGCAAATCCCATTTACTAATTACAAACTGAATAGGTGCTTGACAATAAGACATCCACTTAATTATTGGTGGTAAGTCTAACTTTAAAAATTGATAGATTTTTTCTTGATTACTATTATTCATTAATGCCTGAATTTTTTGACCATCTAAAAGACCCAAAATTGCATCAGCTTGTTTGATTATTTCTTGTAGCTGATAATCGTCTTCTTCGTCTATCTGTGCGAACCGTGCGCCAGCATAATCAAAATAGATAAACTGACAAATTGGGAAGTCTGCCAGATTAGGATTCTTGATACAACAAGTAAACTTCCACTCAGATATCTCATCATGCTTGGTTGTTGCAGGCCATTTTCCAATAATCAACTTTTCGTAAATATTATTTAGTCGCGTTTGTGATTTGAAATCCTCAGCTTTAAGATAGAAACCATATTCTCCTTGGGTTGATAATGACCTAAACATACTGGCCAGGAATACAGTTTTGCCTGCACCAGATGCTCCTAAAGTTAATATTTTGTAACTTTTCATTGCCTACATTTCCTCTGAAAATATAACGATGCCAAGCGTAATACTACTAGAGCAATTTCAACAGTTTTTTTAGATATTCTGAGTCTAGCATTACTTTTTAAGCTGAGGTGAGAAACTGCCTTTCAATAATTGATAATTGATAATGGATAATTGGTAATTACCTCTCCCTAAAAGGAAGAAGATTGAAAAAAAGGAAAATTTTTTCTCTCTTGGTCGATTGGATATGGCGAGGAGACCTCGCCATCCCTCGACCGCTTGTTTCTCCTTTAAAGGAGAGACTTTAAGCCTTAATTATTCGGTAAGTCTTGCTTGAAGATAATTTTAGGGAAAGTTATATTGAAATAATTGAAATAGGGATACTTAAGTAAAAATATATTAAATTTTTCAAACTTTTTTTGATTTGGATAAATTTAGATGTTTTGAAGAAGGATATTTACAAGGAATTGAGATTTTAGCCTTTTACAACAGTTTTCAAGTCAATGAACCACATAAAAAAATGATAATCCTGTAAGGACGTTGCATACAACGTCTCTAGCATTTTTCAAATATATTTATCAAATTGGTATAATGAATAAAAAAAGTCTGACTTTAACCGGATTATTTTTAACAACCATCCTCCTAATAACAATAAACTTATTTCCTACCCAAAATGCCGAAAGTAAATCACACAACCCTCTATCTCTTGGCTTCCAAATTATTAACAATTCCCAGGGAATAACTCTTTATCAAAAAGATTTAGATTATGTACAAATTGTTGATTTAACTCAAGGTGCAAAAATTAATTTTATCTATGGAAATATCAAAGATTTAGGTACTAAAAAAGGAGCTTACGGCGGTAACGATCCACAATTTGAACGTCAGAAAATATCACAAGTATGGTCTAACTTATATTCAGAAAAATCAAATTTATTTTGCATCACTAACGGTCAATTTTTTAGAAACGATAAAAACTCCTCTACAGGGTTAGCATTTCCTGTAAAGTCAGATGGGATTATAGTTAGTGATGGTTATGCAGGAGAAATAGAATTTCCCGATGAAAAATTAATGCTAGAAGTCTGGAATGATAGAGCATTAATTACTAAATTTCAGCCAAATAATCTCCAATTATCAACAGCACCTAATCTTATTGTTGGTTTACAGGAAAATGCAGATAAAGGAGTCAAAGATAAAACAGGTAGAACATTTATTGGAGTTAAAGACAAAGATGGCGATCGCCTCAATGAAACAATTTTAATTTTTACTTCTAAACAAGCAACTCAACCCCATGCGACTCAAGTTTTGAAAAGTTTCGGTGCCACTCAAGTAATGATGTTAGATGGTGGAGGTTCTACACAATTAATTTGTCAGGGAAATAATTATATAACTTCACCAAGAACTATCCCTCAAATGATTGTTATATTAGGGTAGCTTTATTAATATTTGGTAAAGTTATTGAAACTTTTTAGGTGTTTATTTAAAGATTCTGTGTTGAAGTAATTTTTCTAATTTGTAGCGATATAGAGAAAAGTTTAGATAAAGTTCAATAGCTTTTTAATAAGAAGCGATCGCCCCTTCTTAGTTACATTTGGTTTTTAAGTGTGCCATTACCATCATTGCAAAAACATTGTTATTTGCTGATAATTCCTCACATTCATAATCTAAGAATTTCACAATATAAAAATCGAATCTCATCCAACTTTTTTCTAATCCGTATTCATAGAAACTGGGTTGCCAAGATGGTGTTTCATCTCCCAGTATAGCCAAACTAATTACAGGTTTATTGTACAGGTCGAATGCTCGATAATTATAGATAAACATTCGTTGGCTAAATTATCGGTCGTATTGACTTTGGATTTCTATATGAATTAATATCCAGATTTATCGGTCGTCTAATAACCAAGCTTGAAATAATTTATCGGCATAACGTTTTTCTGTTGTGGCTGAAGCTGTAATTTTTTCTAGTTCTTTTTCTAGAGAAACTGGCGGTTTTTTCCAATTAATGGAGTTGTGAATTTCTGGATAAAAAAAACTGAGGAAAGAAGGCAAATATTCTCCAATTGCTGCTTTCCAAGGTTCATCATAATTAGCAGTTGTTTCTGTCATTAGTTATAAGTTAAAAGCCTGATTTTACTAATTTTTCCCAGAGGAATTGTCTGGAATTAATTCCTAAAATTATGCCACAGATTCCATCCTGATCTTTCTATTTCACTAATCACTAATTTCCACGATCGCTTCTCCCATTTCTAGCATTCGTAATGCTGCGACAAAAGTATTGCTCAAGATATGTCGCAGGTTTCTGTTAGTAACATTCCCACAAGTTAGCCAAAGAATTTGAGGAGGAGTTCCTAAACGAGTAACTAACTCCACAAAATCGCTGTCTTTACTAACAATAACCGTACCAAGGTTCCTGGCAGCATTAAAAATATCTATATCTTCAGCATTTCCTAGCCCCAAATCTCTAATAACTGTAGCATGAACATTAAAAGTTTCGACCAATCAACTAGCTAAATTTGGAGAAAGTTCAGCATCAATCCAAAAATTAATACTGTTAATTTAGGGATATTAGTTCGTCGGAAAGCAAACAACAAACAAGCCTGAATATCCTCCGCTTCCAAGTCTGGAAAATCTTCTAAAATTTCTCCACTACTAACATTTTCTGCCAGCATATCTAAAATATCAGAAACCCGAATTCGCATCCCTCGAATGCAAGGTATCCCTCCACATTGTTTGGGGTTATAAGTAATTCGATTAAGCAAACTATTGGTCGATTGGATATGGCGAGGAAACCCGCTCTTATCAGAGCCGCTCCGCTTTATATGTTGCGGAGCAAAACGCCATCCCATCCTACGGAATGCTCCGCAAACGACCGCTTTTTTATCCTTGAAAGGAGAGGCTTTAAACCTTAATTATTCGGTAAAAATCAACATACAAAGGGTCTTCAAAAACAGTTTTTGCTTCTGCAAATGAGATTCCATGTTTAGATAGATTAGACTCAGCTTTTTGTTCATTCCATTCACATTTCATAATAAATTTGCCGATAATATCATGTCCGGATAATTTAGATACCTCCAGAAAAGACGAAGGTACGGACATTGGATACAACGTCCCTACAGAGTAGAGAGTAGGGTAAAAATTTAGGAGCGCTCCGTAGAACACTCCTATATAAATATTTTGTTGAAAATTATGCTAGCTGAAAGCTGTTTGCGGAGCATTCCGTTAGGAAAAGCTGATTGCTGATAGCTATTTAATGCCCAATTCCTACATATTGAAAACCAGCAGCTTCCAACTCTTTGCGATCGCAGAAATTACGTCCATCAACAAATAAATTATGCTCCATGGACTTCACCATCTTAGCGTAATCTAATGTCTCAAACTGCTTCCAGTCAGTCACCAACACTAAAGCATCACAACCATCAGCAAGTCTTTCTGCATCTGTTTCCACTACCACACCAGTCAAACCATGACGCATACCAGACTGAGAAATAATCGGATCGTAAGCCTTCACCTTTGCTCCCAACCTGTTCAACTCTTGAATCAAATCTAGAGAAGGTGCATCCCGCATATCATCAGTATCAGGCTTAAACGTCAAACCCAACAACCCAATAGTCTTACCTTTAAGAATTTTCAGCGCTTGCTGTAACTTATCTATTGCGATCATTCGTTGACGCTTATTCACATCAATTGCCGATTTCAACAACTGTGCCTCACAACCATAGTCATCAGCAGTATGCACCAAAGCAGAAACATCTTTCGGGAAACAAGAGCCACCCCAACCAATACCAGCTTGTAAAAACTTATTACCAATACGAGAGTCTAAACCAATACCCTTAGAAACCTGAGTCACATCTGCACCGACGCGATCGCAAATATTAGCAATCTCATTCACAAAACTAATCTTAGTTGCCAAGAAAGAATTAGCAGCATACTTAATCATTTCGGCAGAACTCAAATCAGTTGTTACCACTGGTACTGGTGGGAGTGACGAGTCGTCACCATACTTACGTTCAACCAGAGGAGCATAAAGTTCCAACATCATATCTAATGCCTTTTGACTATTACTACCCAAAACTATGCGGTCTGGATTAAAAGTATCGAATATTGCAGAACCTTCGCGCAAAAACTCTGGGTTACTAACCACATCAAATTCAGCTTCAATATCTGTACCGGAGCCACCTTCCTCTTTTTTCCGCTCATCAACCCCATCTAAAACAATTCTTCGTACCCAGTCACCAGAACCAATAGGCACAGTTGATTTATTCACAATTACCTTATAACCAGTAGTCAAATGAGCGCCTATCCCTTTCGCCACTGCCTCAACATAACGAGTATCGCTTTCCCCTGTAGGAAGTGGGGGAGTACCAACAGCGATAAATAAAATATCACCATGCTCGACCCCAGCTTTCAAGTCAGATGTAAACTCTAGGGTTCCTGCTTTGGTGCAACCTTGCATCAGTTCAGATAACCCTGGTTCGTAGATTGGAGACTGTCCTGATTTTAAGAGTTTAACTTTTTCCTCGTTGTTGTCTACGCAAATTACATGATGTCCTGTATGAGATAAACAAACCCCTGTAACTAAGCCAACATAACCAGTACCAATGACACAAACACGCATCTTTATTATATCCTCAAAGTTTTTAACACGAAAAAAGACTTACCAATGGATCGTGGATAATTAATAATTAATAATTAATCCCTAGAGATTTATAGCCTCTCCTTACCAGTGAAGTTATCTCCCATCAAATCGGAGATTATAACGGGAGCTTCTCAAACAAAGAAGTTTCTTGTTTCACAGGCCGATCAATATCTAAGCCTCCACAAGCAGGCAAGATGATACCCACCTCGCATAACGCTTTATTTAATATGTTAATTGCAGCGTTCTCATCTCTATCTAAAACTACTTTACACTTAGGACAAGAATGAGTTCTAACTGATAAAGTTTTAGGTACTTTATGACCACAATGACTGCAATTTTGTGATGTATTGTGAGGATTAACTTTAATCATAAGAACACCGCGCTTTACCGCTACTGCATTCAACTTTTCAATAAAAGCTCCCCAGGCTACATCATAAATTGATTTTGACAGTTTAGTATTTTTAGCTAAACCTTTAATGTTAAGGTCCTCAACAGCAATTAAATTATACTCTTTGACTAATTTATGAGCAGTTTTGTAGTGAAAATCTTCTCTTTGTCTAGCAAGATGTTGGTGCAATCTAGCTATTCTATTTTGTGCCTTTTTCCAGTTGTTTGACCCTATTTTTTTTCTAGATACTTTTTTTTGCTTTCTTGCTAAATTAGATTGAGATTTTCTATAGAAATTAGGAACAGGAACAGTCTCACCAGTATTAGTAGTTAAAAACTCTTTTAAGCCTACATCAATACCTACAGTAGTTTTGATATTTTCTGTAGAAATTAAACTAGGAACTGACTTATCTTCCAGGCTAAAACTTACATAATAACCATCAGCTTTTTTAGTTATAGTTGCTGTTTTGATAACAAACCCATCTGGAATTTGTCTATGAACTATGACTCGAATCGCACCAAACCTCCTAGTAATTATTTGTTTTCCATCAAATTTAATTACTGCTTTGGGATGATTGACTCTACTGAAACAAAATGACCTTAACTTTCCTGATTTTTTAAATCTTGGTCGTCCTCCACGTTTACCCTTTTTGTCAGGTATTAGCCAACGTTTCCAAGCTTTATCTAGTCTTTGCAAGTTAATTTGCTGGACTTCAGAATAGATTTCTTTGTACTCAGGAAATAACTGTTTTGTCTGTTTAAGTGCTGATTGCTGAAAATAATAATCTGGCAACCTTGAAATTTCACCAATAGGACATGAAATTAATGAACAACGGTCAATTTGACATCTAGTTCTATTCAACCAGTCTAGTCTTTGACCTAGAGCATAATTGTAATGTCTTCGCAACAGTTCTAGCCAATAATCTATTTTGACTGACTGTTCAGGAGTGGGCTTAATTTTGTAGCAATGAGTAATTATCATAATTTTATACTACTCTTTATTGCTATATTTGAACATCAATCGATACCTGTTTAATTTGGTCTCGGCAATTCCCCTCCCGTTAAATCGCAGATTATAACGGGAGACCACTTGCCGAATCAAGTTGGCGGTTCATTTTTGAGCCGCTCTCGAAAATCTTCTATGGTCAATTTTAACCCTTCTTGGAGAGGAACAGTAGGCTCCCAACCTAAATATTTTTTAGCACGAGTAATATCTGGTTGTCGCTGTTTCGGGTCATCTTGTGGCAGAGGTTTATATATTATCTCTGCATCTGGGTTAACCATTTGTTGAATTTTTTGAGCTAATTCAAGTATCGTATATTCTCCTGGGTTGCCGATATTAACTGGTCCAATAAAGTCTTGATTCATTAATCGAATAAACCCTTCGACCAAGTCTGACACATAACAGAAACTTCTGGTTTGAGAGCCATCTCCATATACTGTTAGTGGTATTCCTTTTAAGGCTTGTGCAATAAAGTTACTTACTACTCGACCATCATTTTCTAACATTCTTGGTCCGTAAGTATTATGAGCAAAAATTCCGTAGCTTCCGCCAATAAAATTTTCATAATTTGGTACTGAGAAATCATACACATAATCATCTATTTCAAATTCCTCAATAGTTTCTATTTTTGCCCAGACAATATCACCAGTACTTTTTGCCGATATTTTCTGCTGAATGTTAGACAAATTCTCAATATTGTTATCTTCTAACCCCTCTACTATTATTTGGTAATTCTGTTCTATTTCTGAGACACTTGCTACTAGCCCAAACTTAGCTAAAATTAATACTAACTTTTCAGCGATCGCCTGACTGTCACTCTTAAATTCAATATTTGATTTTAGTTGATTTTCTACTATGTTATTTCCTTCACTTAATCCCTGTAAAAAACTAATTAATTGTTTTTGAGGAAGTTGTAAAATCCAATTAGGAATATTTTTTTCTGTCTTGCCAAAATTCAACCCTTCTGCAATTAGATCGACCATAATTTTTGACCTAATACTTATAGATCCTTCTATCTTAATTTCACATTGACATTCAAATATTCTTTCGACTACTTCTATTAATTTTCCTAGTTTCTCAGCTCCTCCTTTAAACAACAATTCATTGTCTATCAAACTTCCTTGAGATACATAAAACCCTAATAACCACAAAAATTCTTCTATATTCCCCACCCAATTTTTAATTGCCTTTGAAGATAAATAGCAAATTTTCTCTTTTTGAGATAGAGGAAGTTCTAAATATTCCCATAGATGCAAAGGAATTTGATTTTTTGCCTCGTAGCTTTTCAGTATTGAATAAAGTTGTTCGGGGTTAACACCTTTTGCCAATAAATACTCACGAATTTTATCTCCATATTTTTCTACATAGGAGATTGTCTCTTCACTTTCTACAGATATTTCTTCTTGAATAGAAATTTTCTCTGTAATGTGGAATGGTTGTAAAGGTTGTTCCAAAAAGCTAATATAACTAGGAACTCCTATTTCATCTCCCACCTTTAATTCATTTCCAAAAACTGCTTGAGGTTTATCGTTATTATCCCTAGTAAATAAACTATGGTCTTCAGTAATTTTTATCTGCTTACCCCAGATAGTTTTGATTTGATAACCCTTCTTTTTAACATGATGTTTCCAAATTGCAGAAATTGGTTTAATTACTGTCTTAGAATTTTCATCAAAACAAGGTACTGATACATTAGAAATATCTCCATTAATCCTGTCATAACATTCAGTAAAACTTTCATAATAGAGTTTTTCACCAATGTAATAAAGTACCTTTTGGTCTCCAGTCAAACTATTAAAAATTCTGACTACTCGAATATCAACATTATTTTGACGATGGTAATCAAATGCCAAAGTTTCTGCCACTCGTTTGCCTTCGTCGTAACATTGACCACACCAAGCAGCACGGCCATTTCTCCTGACAAAAACCACATGGTTTGTGACATTAACACAATAAACTTTTCCTACATAATGGAACCGTTCTGGTTCAACTAAATTTGCATCCTTCGCAGGTCGAATATTCACTCGATAAAGGTCGCGTCCCACTGCATGAGAAACTACAGAAGCAGCATAACCACAACGAAGTGCTAATTCTTGTACATCATCTGCTAATTGTTTAGATTTACTATAATAAGTATAGCAATTTCCACGTTCCGAACCATCACCCATTATTAGAGCTTTAAATAGGATTAATAACTGTCGTTTTGATAGCCGGAAAAACTCCCGAGGAATGTATTTTTCTCCAGACTTACCTAAAGGTAATAAAATCTCAGCTAACTGTTTACTACAAATCCTAAATTGATGGTCATCCGAATCAAAAAACTTAAAGCCTAAATGACTTAAACAATTAGCAATTTTCAAACGTCCTTCAGGATTTTCTTGAGCAATTAACACATTATAATCTGCTACATCATAATCATTTCCTCCTACCACTCGTGACCTTTTTCTCACATGAACGCAACCTTCAGAAATGTAATAACCCAAAAATTCTAGCCAGTCATCCATGAAGATTTTTTCTACTTTTACCTTGGCGTTTCTAGGAGGATTTCCTAATTCAAACCATTCTACTTCTTCACCACCAAAATCTCCTCCAGTTAATGCCCGCCAACTGTGCCAATGCTTATCTTCATCTGCCCTGATAAACTTTAACTTATCAGTTTTGCTACGCACATACATCCAGTGATTAGGAGTCACACAAAAATCAAATTTAGCATTAGCAAAGCGGTACATTTCCCCAATATATGGTTGTATGATATATTCATCAGGAATATGATATTCGACTTTGCCTTCTGGATTTAAAGTAGCTACTTTTAATTCTGGTTGTAAATCTGGAAAAGCTACCCAACCTGCTTCAGTTAAAATTTCAGTTTTCGGGTCAAAACATGATCGAATACCAATACAATTAACATTACCTCTATACTCTTCTGTTTGAGGATGTACATCTGGGTCTCCATATACCTCAGATGTAGAAGCCAAAAAAAACCTTGCCTTTACCCTTTTAGCTAACCCCAACATATTCAATGTCCCCATCACATTTGTTTTAATTGTCTTGACAGGGTTGTATTGATAGTGTATTGGACTAGCAGGACAAGCTAGATGATAAATTTGATCCGCTTCTAATCTAATAGGTTCAGTAATATCGTGGCGAATTAACTCAAAATAAGGATGATTCAACCACTTTAAAATATTGCGCTTAGTTCCTGTGTAAAAATTATCAAGACAGATGACTTCATGGCCTTGTTCCATTAATCTATCAATCAGATGAGAACCAAGAAAACCCGCGCCACCTGTTACTAATATTCTCATTACTTCTACTTCCGAGCAATTTAATTTGTTGTGATTTTCAACAGAAAATTGAATAACCACATCAAACTCCATCATACACTAACAAAGTATGGGTCTGAAAGATATTAGACATCTCCAGAAACGAGTGAAGAAGGAAAAGGGAGAAATAATTGATAATTTATCGATAATAATTGATTTTATTTTTGATTTTTACCGAATAATTAATAATTAGGGTTTGCGCTTCACTAGTCTTTTAGTAGGGGTAGAAGACAGGAGACAGGATAAATGGGAATGAGCTGGGAGGCAGGATTCATTAATGGATAATTGATAATTACCTCTGGTTAAAACCGCTACGGAATTGAAGATAAGGAAATATTATTTCTTTTCTCTTGGTCGATTGGATATGGCGAGGAGACCTCGCCATCCCTCGACCGCTTTTTCCCCTTAAAATAGGAGGCTTCAAGGCGCGAATTATTTAATTATTAATTATTCGGTAATAATTGTCCCAAGATTGTTCTGCCCAACTATGCGCCTAAAATACGCTCCTTTTTGAGCATAAAGAGCGGAAAACCAGGCACTTTTTTAGACCCCAAAAAGGCTAAAGTCTTTATATGTTAATGGTTTTATATTTAATCAGCAAGCCCTAATTAAATAATTAAATAATTAAACAATTGAGCTTACTCTACCTCCCCTTTCAAGAGGAAAAAAATAAATTTTTTCGGCGTTGGTCAATCCTCTCCCTAAAAGATAGAGGTAATTATCCATTATCCATTATCCATTATCAATTAATGAACAGCTTAGTTCGGATATTAATCTAATCGCAAAACTGCCATAAAAGCTTCTTGTGGCACATCAACTGTACCTAATGACTTCATTCGTTTTTTACCTTTTGCCTGTTTTTGCAATAATTTTTTCTTACGACTAATATCCCCACCGTAACACTTAGCCAAAACATCTTTCCGTAAAGCAGGAATATGTTCGCTAGCAATAACTTTGGAACCGATAGATGCTTGAATTGGTACTTTAAATTGATGGCGAGGAATTAATTCTTTAAGCTTTTCTGCCAAAGCACGACCTACCCCATAAGCTTTATCCTTATGTACAATTACAGCTAAAGCATCTACTGGTTCAGCATTAATCATAATATCTAGCTTCACCAGAGGATTTTCACGATACCCTATAAGTTGATATTCCATACTCGCATAACCACGAGAACGAGATTTCATTTGGTCAAAAAAGTCCGTAACTACTTCTGCCAAAGGAATTTCATATACTAAAGTTGTCCTACCCTTAGTCAGATACTTCATATCCTTAAATATCCCACGTCGTGATTGACCCAACTCCATTAATGTCCCTACATATTCTTCTGGAGTAATCATTTCTACCTGGACATAAGGTTCTTCCATTTTTTCTCGATGATTAGGGTCTGGTAGTAAATTTGGATTATCAATCAGAATAACTTCTTCTTTACTAGTGGTTACTCGATAAACTACTGATGGAGAAGTAACAATTAAATCTAGGTTATATTCTCGCTCTAACCTTTCCTGGACAATTTCCATGTGCAGCAACCCTAAAAAACCACACCGAAACCCAAAACCCATTGCACTTGATGTTTCTGCCTCATAAGATAGAGCTGCATCATTAAGTTTGAGTCGGTCTAGAGCTTCTCGTAGATCAGGAAACTGGTCAGCATCGGTGGGAAATAAGCCACAAAATACCATAGGTTTAGCTTCTGTATACCCAGGTAAAGGAGCCTCTGCTTGTTTTTTAGCTAGAGTAATTGTATCTCCCACCCTTGCATCCTCCACAGCTTTGATAGCTGCTCCTAAATAACCTACCTCTCCTGCGTGAAGCTCTTGTACTGGTTTTTGAGTAGGGGAAAGAACTCCCAATTCATCTATTTCATATTCTTTTCCCGATGCCATAAGTCGAATACGATCGCCTTTAGCAATAGTCCCATCCATGACCCGGAAATATACAATTACCCCTCGATATGGGTCATAATAACTATCAAATATGAGAGCGCGTAATTTTTCATCAATAGTATCTTGTGGTGGTGGTACTAATTTAACAATTGATGCGAGAATTTCCGGGACCCCAATTCCTTCTTTGGCAGATGCTAAAATTGCCCCCGAACAGTCTAGGCCAATTATTTCTTCTATCTCTTGTTTAACTCTATCTGGTTCTGCTCCTGGAAGGTCAATTTTATTTAAGACCGGAATAATTTCTAGGTTATGCTCCAAAGCTAAGTAGACATTCGCTAAAGTCTGAGCTTCTACTCCTTGAGAAGCATCTACCACCAATAAAGCACCCTCACAAGCTGCAAGAGAGCGGGACACCTCATAAGAAAAGTCAACATGGCCAGGGGTATCTATGAGATTTAATATATATTCTTCTCCATTTTCAGCATGATAATTCATTCGGGCAGCTTGCAGCTTGATTGTAATACCACGCTCCCTTTCTAAGTCCATTGTGTCTAGGAATTGCTCCTTCATTTCACGGTCTTCCACAGTGCCAGTTGCTTGTAAGAGGCGATCGGCTAAAGTTGATTTTCCATGATCTATATGGGCAATGATTGAAAAGTTACGAATATGAGATACAGGAACTTTTGTCATACTTTCTTTTGTTAATAATTTGAAATGCCTTATTTTTGTTCTGGTCTTGGCGCAATTAATTCAATCTATCTATAATTCTTAACATATTTTAATTCTGAAGATTTTTGAGCTTTAGCCTGACTTAAATTAGGTTCTGGCCTAAATTGTTTCCTGATTAAAAAAGAAATTTCTATGATTACTCTTGACTACTATGGAGACTACAGTCAAAGAAATTCTATGGGAACAGCTGTTTTCGCTTCACAGAGCTTCCGCTCAAAGCTAGCGCACAATGCTGGTTAATGGCTATCGCGACATCTTTAGTATTTGTGTAACATTCCGCACCTCAAACGCCCCTACCATAGGTGTAACTTTCCTCTATCTTCTATTTTTATGCTATAATTAAAGGTTTGAGCAATTGCTAGTGCCTGTTTTCTACACCTACAACCTATCACTAAAGAAACCGTAGCGACGATCAAATTCCAGATTCTTCACTAATTGAGAGCTTCTCTTTTGGGTGTTGGTGATTTTGGCTATGATTTTTTTTAAATGGCGATCGCCTAAATACTAATTAAAAAGCATTTTATACTTTATAAATTTAGCTTTCATAGCTTGATTCACCAACTTTTGCAGTCGATATGTAAAAATTAATACACATTATGAATTGTGTTTATGACTATAAAAATTTTTCTATTCCTTGAAATACTACTTTGTGTTAAAGTGAAATTTGTTGAAATATCCAGGCATGAGGGAAAATACAAGAAACTGACAACCTGCCGAAATTAATACTATGTCTGTGGTGGGGAAAACACAGTAAAAAACCTCTGAGTAAATTAATTTTTCCAAAGACCCAAAATCCATAAGATTTAGCTAGAGCGTCGATTCATCTCACACCCAATTTTCAATTATGGTGTGAGATGAATCGACGGTAAATTAATGGGTAATGGGACTCGATGTCCCATTAATTTACAAATTTGATGTTATGATAGACTCAAGCTGGTTTGAGTTAACAACCGCAGCGTGATGAACCATGAAAATCAAATAAGATTAGGGGTTAATACCCATCCATCCTAGTAATCCGTTGGGAATGTAAAATCTGATTGCGGGGCTAGGAGAGCAGCTTTTTTATTTGCAAAAAGGGCTGCGGGGCATCCCGTCCTTAAAACTCGCCCTTGTCCCACGCAATGGCCGGACTATGAAGCGAGAAGCCCACGCTATATTTGGGGTTAGCGTGGGAGTATGTCACATTAAAAAAATAGTAGCGGAGGGCATCAGCGAACTAAGGCCATTCACATCAATAACTGTGGACAAAACCATCTTTGATTATCTGTATCTACCGCAACAGATAGTTAAGTAGACTGGATAAAACAGTAATATCTATGGGTGAGCTTGAGAAAATTAACTCACTTCATTGAGTGGAGTATGTCAACATAATATAAAGTAGCTTTTCTAGATTTTAAGATTGTCTTGCTATGAATCAGCCTGAAGTTAATCAGTCGAAATTACCAGAAAAAGTAGAATTATCTATAAACATAGATTCTAGATTATTAGACCAAGTTCAACATTTGACAAATGACCCGAGTAAGGTCATTGAAAGTGCCCTTCGTCAGTGGTTAAGAGGAGGACTTCCAGAAGATGAGTTAGCCCTGACACTGCAAAGAAATCCTCCTATCCCACCAAGAGGGGAATGGAACGATTAAAATACTATTTACTTCAGATTATGTGAAAGGTTTATATAAGTTAATATAGATTTTATTTAAGATTATCAACTATCCAAACTTTTGATTAATTAAATGAAACTTAAAGATAATTTTTGATAAATCATAATATATGCTGTACCTTACCAACCAACTATGAGTTGTTAAGGACGATTGAAATCAGTGAGTTAGTAAATAGTTATTGACAAAAATTAATTGAGTTTGGAAACTACAAACAACAAAAATTAAAGAATGTCAAAATACACTCCTTTGGGTGTGAGTTATTATTCTTTGCTTGGACTCCATCCAAAAGCATCTAATCAGGAAATTAGAAGAGCATATCGAGAACTAAGTAAGCGCTATCATCCAGATACTACAGATATGCCAAAGGCGATCGCCACTGTAAAATTCCAGCAAATTAATGAAGCTTATGCTACTCTCGTCAACTCAGAAAAAAGATTAGAGTACGACAAAAAAATTAGGCGCTTATATGTAGATGATTTGAGTCAAAGAGTTAATTTTAATCATAGAAATTCCTCTGCCTACTTAGACCCTCAAGACAGACCATTATCTGCTGGTGAATTATTTGCTTTATTGATTATAGGTATAACTTTAATTAGTTGTTTGTTGATAGCTATTACTATTGGCCTCATACGTCCAGAGGTAACTATCCAACCTATTGAACCACCAGGAAATCAATTCATAGAAATAAAACATTCATTATAGCTTTATTGATTTGATCAAAATAGTTATATATAAATATTTAATATTTGATTAATTTCTATGATATTATTTTAAAAATCATTGGAAAAAGTAAATATATTATATGTTCTAGAATTGACGCAACTGAATTACTGGAAGTCTTTGTAAGTTATTAAAATTATTATTAATTCTAGATATTTTTTGTTTGTAGGTACAAAAAAAATGGATACTCCCAAACCAGATACTCCCTTATATAACCACCCTCTGCCCAAAATTGAAGAATGGCTCCAAGAAAATGGTTGCCAACAAAATTCTGAAAAATTACATTGTTGGTGGGTTGAAAAACCTACCTGGAAAGCAGAATTATCACTTGATATCGATCAACTTACAGTGCGGTATGTAGACGCTAGTGCTAATGGTGATGATATTCAACGCTCCTTTAAATATTCCTTGAGTCGTCAGGACCTTGAAGAAGCAATTTTTTGTGGGCCTTAGTTAAATATAACTCCAGCCAACAAAATTGAACTTACGAATCAAAAATATTAGCTTTCTGTATTGCGTAAATAGATTTTCGTATCATATTTTACCAAATCTGCGTTGACGTTTTTGATAAGCAAATAAGGCACGATGAAATTCAGAGCGGTTAAAGTCAGGCCAAAATGTTTCAGTAACATAGATTTCTGAATAAGCCATTTGCCATAATAAAAAATTACTAATTCTCATTTCCCCACTGGTACGAATTAATAAATCTGGGTGAGAAATTCCAGCAGTATAAAGATATTGCTCAAATAACCCTTCATTAATTTCTTCTGGTTTGAGTAAACCTTTTTGTACCTGAGAGGCGATCGCTTGACAAGCGTGTACAATCTCCTGACGTCCTCCATAATTAGTAGCTACAGTAAACTTAATCCCCTGATTTTGCTGAGTCATTTCCATTGAATGTTTAATCTCAGCTTGTAAAGATAGAGGTAAAGAACTTAGATTACCAACAAATCTAATTTGAACATCTTCTGCCACCATCTCCTGTAGCTCTTGACGTAAAATTCTTTCAAATAAACTCATCAAAAAATTAACTTCCTCTAGTGGCCTGCCCCAATTTTCACTAGAGAATGCGTAAGCAGTTAATGCTTCTATACCCCAATCTTTACTACACTGTAATAGGGCTTTCAGCGCTTCCACCCCACGCCTATGACCCATAATTCGAGGTAAACCCCTGCGTCCTGCCCAGCGGCCATTACCATCCATAATTACAGCTACGTGGCGAGGCAACTTTTCTGGTTCTAGGTCAACAGGTAAATCTTGTAAGCAAGTTCCTTGATTCATCTTTTCTTTCGAGGAGCTGATGGACTTTGACGAAGCATCCATGACATTAATCTCGATCCTTTCGATCCTATTTGAAGTCCAAGATTAACTATGGTGAATGGTTTTGTATTTTTTTCACTACCTGATAGAAATAGGCGTTGTTCTAATAATTCCTTAAGTTTATTACTGGTTAAGGGTCGATTCAAAGTCCCTTTTTCGGCCAGAGAAATAGAACCAGTTTCTTCAGACACCACTACGCAGAGGCACTTTTCTACTTGTTCTGTAATTCCCATAGCTGCTCTATGACGAGTCCCTAATTGCCTGGAAGCTATTCTTTCAGACAATGGTAGAATCACACCAGCTGATATAACTTTATGTTCTCTAATTAGGACAGCGCCATCATGTAATAAAGTTTTTGGCTGAAATATGGTTTGTAATAGTTCCTTAGAAAGTTCCGCATTTAACTTCACACCAGGTACAGAAAAATCCCTCTCATCTATAGGCCCATCTGTTTCTATGATTAACAAAGCGCCTATACGATTTTGAGACAGTTGTTTGATTGATTCTACTATTTCATCAATAATGCTATCTGATTCAGGTAAAACTCTACGATTATGTCCAAACATTTGCAGAATTTCTCCCTGTCCCAACTGCTCAAGAAACCTACGGAATTCTGATTGTAATATTACTGCCATGGAAACAGCAGAACCTATAACTAAGCTGTTGAGGGCAAAACTTAAAAGTTTTAATCCAGCCCAATGACTTAAAGCTGAAGCCAACATTAAGACTATAAACCCTCTTACCATCCATAATGTACGACGTTCCCCTATGATGACAAGCACCATATATATCAAGGCTAGAACCAGTCCGATATCGATACTATGTACCAATAAGGACTTCATCAAGCCTGGGTCATTACTAAGACCCGATTTCATTGAACTTTAATTATTAATCTAACGTCAACTTTTGATGTGTTTTTTTATTTAACATTCTGGTGTCATCACCAGCAAAGAGTATTTATTCTCTTGCGTAATGTAAATAATTAATTATCGATATCAATGAACAATAAGTTTGATCATCCACTGTTCATTGGACATTTTTTGTCATTAGTAGCTTTGCGGAATATGATAGATGCTATACTCCTTCATTTATAGTATAAGCATCTTGATGCAAATTCTAGTTCACTAATTATAGTTACATCTGTCTCACCTCCCCTTAGTCCTAACTATTCCTTATAGCATCATTTTTTCTTGGTAACAAATTATGCCAACGCTAGAATTTGCTTTTGAGCTATCAGTAGATGTGGGACTTATTGCCAAATTAGATTAAAAATCAAATTGATATATCTGTAGCAAGGTATAAGACATACGACAGTTTGATTTTTTTCACCTTAACTATTGTTTTTTTGCTTTGGAATCAAATACTATGATTGTTCTATAGCTATTCGTTCTGGTAAAACATCGTGACTGAGTAAATCTTGGTAAGTTTCCCTTTGTAATATTACATTTACTTCGTCATTGTTAACTAAAACTCCTGCTGGACGTGGTAGACGATTGTAGTTGGAAGCCATGCTATAGTTGTACGCACCAGTAGCCATTACTACTAAGCAATCTCCTGGTTGAGTTACGGGTAACATAGCATTTTTAACTAGAACGTCACCAGATTCACAATGTTTACCAGCAACGGTAACTGTTTCTGTTGCTGGTTCAGATAATTTATTCGCTACTACCATTCTATAAAGAGATTGATAGGTGATTGGACGTGGATTATCTGACATTCCCCCATCTACTGATATATAAGTCCTAATTTCTGGGACTTGTTTTTGAGAACCAATTGTATAAGCTGTTACACAGGCCGGGCTAATAATTGAACGTCCAGGTTCGCATAATAGTTTTGGTAAAGGTAATTGTCTAGCTTGACAAGCATCTACCATTGCCTTACTGATATTGTGAACCCAAGTTTCAATACTAGGAGGGTCATCTGCTTCAGTATAACGGATTCCTAAACCACCACCCATATTAATTTCTGTGACTGATAGATTATGTGCCATGGCAGTTGTCATTGCATCTACCATTACACTTGCTAAATCTTGATGGGGTTGAACTTCAAAAATTTGGGAACCTATATGAGCATGAATTCCTATAAATGATAGTTTTTGTTGTTGACTTATGAAGCTAAAAACATCATTTAATTGGTTAGGATCGAATCCAAACTTACTATCTAGATGACCTGTACGAATGTATTCGTGGGTATGACATTCAATACCAGGTGTAAACCTCACCATGATTTTTGTGGGATTCTCTAGTGCCTCTGTTTGTTCGTTTTTTAAATCTGCTAATGTTTTTAATTCCAGCCAATTATCAACAACAATTACACAATCTGTTTCGACGGCTAAACTTAATTCTGCAAGAGATTTATTATTGCCATGGAAGTATATTTTCTCTGGATTAATACCTGCTTGGATAGCTGTGTATAATTCACCTCCAGATACAACGTCTATACCTAAACCTTCAGAGCCACAAATAGCACATACTGCTAAACAGCTCCAAGCTTTAGAAGCATAAAGAACTAAAGATTCTCCAGGGTAGTACTGTTTAAGTGCATCTCGATATTGACGACAAGCTGTCCTAAGAGTATATTCGTCCAATATATATAGAGGTGAGCCAAATTTTTCGACCAGTGCTGGGACATCCCAACCACCGATTTCTAAGTGGTCTAAATTGTTAACTTTGGCAGTGAGTGGTAGAAGTTCCTGATTTGGTGAACTTTCCATTTTTGGCAAATACTGAAGTCCAGAATTTGCGGATATTACAGCTTGAGTTGATACCATAAGTGTTGTACAGAGTTATACCCTATTAGTCTAATCTAATAAATGGAAGTTATTTCAATTTGTCAATTTTTGATTAATTTTTTATCTATAATTTAGACTTTTGTAAGTATGGCAATTATTACCATTCAACCAATGAGTCCAAAGCATATTTCTAGTGTGGTTGAATTGGATCGACTTTGCTTTGGTGGACTCTGGAATTTTCAAGGTTATCAACGAGAGCTAGAAAGTCCTAATAGCGATCTGCTAATTTTAGTAATTAGCCAAAATGAGAATGAGTTGAAAAGGAAAGTAACCTTAAAATCTTCTAACTCTAAATCAGAGCTTACCAATTATCAGTCCATAATTGGCATAGGTTGTTTGTGGGCTATTTTAGAGGAAGCACACATTACTATTCTCGGAATTCATCCCCAATACCAACGTCTGGGTTTAGGTCAATTATTATTATATTCCTTAATGAGCTCTGCTTGGGATAGAGGGTTAGAGCGAGCAACTCTAGAAGTTGCAGCCTCAAATACATCTGCATTGTCCCTTTATCACAAGTTTGGGTTTCAAGATGTGGGCCGTCGTCGAGGATATTATCAGCAAACTGGCGAAGATGCTCTGATTCTCTGGCGTGGTCATCTACATGAACCAGAATTTGAGCAAACTTTGTCCCAATGGCATAGACAAGCGATCGCTCGTCTGAATGGCTATGAAGTGAAATGGGAAAAGTTAGAATCGGTTATTGGTAATTGATAGCTGGTAATAAATTAATTAAATTTTTTTTGTTATTTGAATTTAATTTGCTTCATAGACTATTTAACCTATATTTTAAATAATTTTATGATATTTTAGATGGTATTTATGAAAATAATAAAATAAATAAAACCTTGAGAAAAGTCGCAAAACGTTGCATATTTTTAGCATATTTTCTGGTCTAATTAAAATAAAAAAACTACGTTACTACCAAAGATTTAGTGGACTGAAATGGATAATTGTTACCAATAAAACTTTAGAATTTCTTAAAATCAACAAACATATTGAATAATCCCTATATAAAAACCTAAGCTATACTTGAGAAGCTAAAATTATATAGTTGGCTATAAAAACGTAATATTCAATACCATGAATGTTAGATAGGATAAAGTATATAACGTTAAACTATCTAGATACCAACTATACTAAGCTGAATAAACTCATAAGACTATTTAGTGTTTGAATAGTGTGGTACAAAAATTTATTAAGAGAATAACGAAATGTGTAAAACCCAATGGCTTATATCCTGGGATATAAGCGGTGCGAGTGACTTTAGTGATAATTAATCATGTTAAATTAATTTGTCAAAAATATAGACAAAAAATATATTTTTATGCTATGTTTTTAAGCATAAATTAAAATATGATAGGTCGAGTCAAATGAGAATATATGAGTTCAAAGTCAAAGGAAAACAAGAACAATATAAAGCAATAGATAATGCAATTATTACATCTCAATTCATTCAAAATAAGTGTATAAAATATTGGATGGATAATGAAAAAGTAGGTAAGTATGACTTGAATAAATATTGTAAAGTATTGGCAAAAGAGTTTAAATTTGCTTCTGAACTAAATTCAATGGCTAGACAATCGGCGGCGGAGAGAGCATGGTGTGCAATATCTAGATTTTACGATAACTCTAAGAAACAAATAAAAGGCAAGAAAGGCTTTCCGAAGTTTAAAAAATATACTAGGTCTGTAGAATATAAAACCAGTGGATGGAAACTGTCAGAAACAAGAAAAGCTATTACCTTTAAAGATCGGAAAAATATAGGTACTTTAAAATTAAAAGGTACTTATGACTTGAATTACTATCAACTAGACCAAATAAAAAGAGTAAGAATAGTTAGACGTGCTGATGGTTATTATGTACAATTCGGAATTAGAACTGATTTACGAATTGAAACTAAACCAACAGGAAAAGCAATAGGTCTAGATGTAGGAATTAGATATTTCTTAGCTGATAGTAATGGTAATACTATAGAAAATCCTCAGTTCTATAGAAAAACTGAAAAACAGTTAAACAGAGCAAATCGTCAAAAATCTAAGAAGTACAAAAAGAATGCTAAACCGCAGTCGAAAAACTATCATAAAGCTAGAAATCGATATGCACGGAAACATTTAAGAGTAAGTAGGCAACGTAAAGAGTACGCTAAGAGAGTAGCATACTGCGTCATTCAATCTAACGATTTGATAGTCTATGAAGACTTAAATGTTAAAGGCATGGTAAAAAATCGACATCTAGCTAAATCAATTTCTGATGTTGCATGGTCAACTTTTAGACAATGGTTAGAGTATTTTGGCTTAAAATACGGAAAAGTAACTGTTGCAGTTCCTCCACATAATACTTCTCAAAATTGCTCTAATTGTGGTCAGAAAGTTAAAAAATCCCTATCAACTCGGACTCATATTTGTCCTCATTGTGGATTCGTAGAAGATAGAGATGTCAATGCAGCATTAAATATCCTTCAAAAAGGATTACGTACCGTGGGGCACACGGGAACTTACGTTTGGGGAGATTTGCCCTCTGGCTTAGTTGGAGAAGTCCTGCTAGGTGATGGCGAGTCTGTGAACCAAGAATCCCCGTGTCTTTAGACCAGGGAGTGTCAACCACTGAAAACTTAATTACAGACATGAAATTATTGCCGTGGCAAAATTATTTCATATTTTGCTCAAGTATCTCAGGTCTAGATAAGCATTTGGTGGGTAACAGTTTTAATATAAATGTCACGCTAGAATAAGCAGAAGGGCAACTATATAAATAATAGGAATTAATTAATTATGTTTGAACGCTTCACCGAAAAAGCAATCAAAGTGATAATGTTGGCCCAAGAAGAGGCTCGGCGCTTGGGACATAACTTTGTGGGGACGGAACAAATTCTCCTGGGTCTAATTGGAGAAGGCACAGGTGTTGCGGCCAAAGTTCTCAAATCTATGGGTGTTAATCTCAAGGACGCTAGGATTGAGGTAGAAAAAATAATTGGCCGTGGATCTGGATTTGTGGCTGTAGAAATTCCATTTACTCCCAGAGCTAAAAGGGTTTTAGAATTATCCTTGGAGGAAGCACGACAATTAGGACATAACTATATTGGTACTGAGCATCTACTTCTGGGTTTAATTCGAGAAGGGGAAGGAGTTGCAGCAAGAGTTCTAGAAAATTTAGGGGTAGACCTCTCGAAGGTACGGACTCAGGTAATTCGGATGTTGGGTGAAACCGCAGAAGTCACTGCTGGTGGTGGCGGTGGACGGACTAAAACTCCTACTCTGGACGAGTTTGGTTCTAATCTGACTCAAATGGCTTCCGAAGGTAAGTTGGACCCAGTAGTGGGAAGGCAAAAGGAAATTGAACGGGTTATTCAAATTCTAGGTCGTAGAACGAAAAATAATCCTGTACTTATTGGAGAACCAGGGGTAGGAAAAACAGCGATCGCTGAAGGTCTGGCACAACGTATTGCTAATAATGATATACCAGATATTCTGGAAGAAAAGCGGGTAGTTACTCTGGACATTGGTCTATTGGTGGCTGGCACAAAATACCGGGGTGAGTTTGAGGAACGTCTGAAGAAAATTATGGATGAAATTCGCTCTGCGGGTAATGTCATCCTAGTTATAGATGAGGTTCATACTCTTATTGGAGCTGGTGCTGCAGAGGGGGCAATTGATGCGGCTAATATTTTGAAGCCTGCTTTGGCTCGTGGGGAGTTACAGTGCATAGGGGCAACAACCCTCGATGAGTATCGTAAACACATTGAACGAGATGCTGCACTCGAACGTCGTTTCCAACCAGTAATGGTGGGTGAACCTTCTGTTGAAGAGACAATTGAAATCTTATACGGTTTAAGGGAACGTTACGAACAACATCATAAGTTAAAAATTTTGGATACAGCTCTAGAAGCTGCTGCTAAATTGTCAGACCGCTATATTAGCGATCGCTATTTACCGGATAAAGCTATTGACTTGATCGATGAGGCAGGTTCCCGGGTTCGTTTGATTAATTCTCAACTTCCTCCCGCAGCTAAAGAGTTAGATAAAGAGTTGCGCGGAATTCTCAAAGAAAAGGATGAGGCAGTACGCTCTCAAGATTTTGATAAGGCAGGAGAATTGCGCGATCGGGAAATGGAGATTAAATCTGAAATTCGCTCCCTTGCTCAAAGTAAAAAGACAGATTCCACGAGTGAAAATGATTCTCCAGTGGTTAATGAAGAAGATATTGCTCATATTGTTGCAAGTTGGACGGGTGTTCCAGTTAGTAAACTCACAGAATCTGAATCTGAGAAATTGCTACACATGGAAGATACTCTGCACCAACGTTTGATTGGTCAGGAGGAAGCTGTCAGAGCAGTATCTCGTGCTATTCGTCGGGCAAGAGTGGGATTGAAAAACCCCAACCGACCAATTGCTAGCTTTATTTTCTCTGGACCTACTGGGGTTGGTAAGACAGAATTAACTAAGGCTTTGGCTACATATTTCTTCGGGTCAGAAGAAGCAATGATTCGGTTGGATATGTCTGAATATATGGAACGTCACACTGTTTCTAAGTTGATTGGTTCTCCTCCTGGTTATGTGGGTTATAACGAAGGTGGTCAGCTAACTGAAGCAGTTCGTCGTCGTCCTTATACTGTGGTGCTATTTGATGAAATTGAAAAAGCTCACCCTGATGTCTTCAATATGCTGTTGCAAATTTTGGAAGACGGACGCTTGACTGACGCTAAGGGTCGGACAGTAGATTTCAAGAATACTTTGATTATTATGACCTCCAATATCGGTTCTAAGGTAATCGAGAAAGGAGGCGGCGGTCTTGGTTTCGAGTTCTCCGATAATGAAGCAGATGCTCAATACAACCGAATTCGCAACTTGGTTAATGAAGAACTCAAACAATATTTCCGCCCAGAATTCCTCAACCGTCTAGATGAGATTATCGTCTTCCGTCAGTTGAATAAGGATGAGGTGAAGGAAATTGCTGTGATTATGTTGAAAGAAGTCTTTAGTCGTCTGACAGAAAAAGGCATCAAGTTAGAAATTACCGATCGCTTCCAAGAGCGGTTAGTTGAGGAAGGTTATAATCCCAGTTATGGAGCGCGTCCTTTACGTCGGGCAATTATGCGTTTACTTGAGGATGTTTTAGCTGAGGAAATTCTTTCTGGTGCGGTTCGCGAGGGCGATACTGCTGTGGTTGATGTAGGGGAAGATGGTCAGGTTAAGGTTACTCAAGGTGAAAAACGAGAGTTGTTGCCTCAAGGAGCTGAATAGTTTAGGGAATTAAAGTGAATATTTAATTGTAAAGCGGCAGGAAGTTTAAACTTTCTGCCGTTTTTCGATTTTATTAACGTGAGCTTGACGGAATTTGAATTGCTAATACTAAATACTGCCTACATAACTTAGTTTTTTTTGCTTTCCTTTTCACTGGCAAATAGTTTTGTATATTCAATAGGAAGACGTTGTACCTCTGAGACAATCCCAACAATTCCTTGTTCTCGGTCAACATAGTTAACATATTGCCAAACAATATCGCCCTGCTGATTGATTTCAAACCCTCTTCCAGAAACAGATTCCGTGATTAGTAAATTACCGTTAGGTAACCACTGATTTTTGCCCATGGCTAGAGTGTAGAAAGGTTGCTCTGCACTACCTTCAAAGAAAACTTTACTGGTGTTGTCTTTTAAAGAAATAAGCCAAATACGGCTTTTAGCATCATCAGGATTTAGCGAGTTATTTCTATTATTATCAAAAACAGAGATGGTATTACCATCTATAAAATCTGGGTCATGGTGTTGTATAAAATCACCTGTGATAATAGTCTTGATCTTACCAGTATCTGCGTTGAAGACAACAATACTATTAATATTGCGCAGAGATAGCATGACATCCCCTCTCTCAAATACCCCTTCCTCCATAGTTAGAGGAAATGGTTCAACATCATTCATGTGCAAAATATCGTTTCTATCTTTACCACCTCCTTGGTTGAGTTTCAAAGCAAAATCTTTAAAAGGGGTTAAATACAGAAATGCAGAATAACCATTATTCCTTAAAATTTTGGGTACAGACCACTCCCTCAAAATTTTACCTTCTGGTGATACTTCTAAAAGTGTTTCTTCAAAAATGGGTGGTTCAAGATGAGGCAACTCTGGTGTGCTTTCTGTGTGATACCTCCGGCCAGATACCCATAAGTTTCCATCATCATGTCTATGGAGTGAATGGTGTGTCATATAAGGTAAACGCCAAACAACTTTTCCTTCACGATCTATGCGAATTAGTCCAAAATAGTCAAAGTTAAAAACTAGGTCTCCATTTTCCATAACAACCGCCCCATGGATTTGACAAGCGGGTTTTTCCTTAGGCAAAATGTTCTTGGGCAAATGATCAGGGTTAGGCCACATCTCAAACCAGTTTATGTCCCACTTATGGACTACTTTACCTTGCGAGTCAATAATTTCCGCCGTCAAATTATCATTAGATGTTACCTTAGTGACTAAATTTAAGCCTTCATAGGGCTGGGCAATATCATTACTAATTTCAGGGAAGGGCTTATCTAAGCGTTGATAGTGTACAGGTAGTTTTCCTGAAACTTGGTTACGAATTTTTTTGTAGCCCTGCATTGCTTTTGCATAATACTTATAGGGAAAAAGCTTAAAGTCTCTGACCAAAAAACCGCAAAAAAAGACAAGAATTGTACAGGCAGTAATAAAACCTGCGAAACTAAGTTTATCTGAATTAATTTTAACCATCTTTGTCATAATTCTTCGTATCAATCTCTAGTTAATTGATTTATCTTTCAACTGAGCGTAAACAAAGTTTACTTCTTCCAATAGCGAACTAGATATCGCACTGGTATCAATTTCCTTGGGTCTTGGATGATGTATGCGAGTTGCTGATGCCATCAATGCCTCTGGATTAGAGCTATCCACGATATCTGCCAATACTCTCAAGCCATTTTCAGGATGTTCACAGAAAGCATCGTAGTTAAGAAAATTCAGAAAATTACTCTCCTGTGCTAAAAGGTGTTTGTAACTTGCAACCCAGTATTCTAACCAGAAAGCGAGAGAATCAGTATCTTTTGACTGCCGTTGGTCAAACCAAGCATCAAAATCGACAGGACGAAGATTTTGTCCGAAATCATAGTGACCAATTGCTCGCATATAGTCTGACGCAAAGCTATCTTCTTGATGAATACGAAGAAAGTTACGATGTTGCTTCAGTAGAGAGGCGGTGTGATTTAATGGGTCTCGGAAAGGAATAATAATAATTGAATCAGGAAATAGTTGATTCAGCATCATTGTTCGCGCAATATTGAGGTTATTTTTCGATACATAGCGGCTTCCCTCTGCACCTTGTTGTTTGCGTAGCAGAATAATCTTACGCATATGACTGGAGAAAAATTCCTCAAATTCTTCGTCTCTTTCATTATCCCAAGGAATAATACGATCTTTGTGATAATGTCGTTTCCAAAATGTCTTCCATACGACTTCTTCTAATGCTTCTGGACTATCTGGCGTAACTTGCATCCCATCACCATGTGCCCTTTCTTGAGATTCAACTGTCTTCTGAAAAGATTTTGAGAAACGATCCCATAGACAAGGAATTAAAACAAATGGCATATCACGATAACAATGAGTTGCAAACTCTGGCGTACTGGCGAAGCATTCAAGTAATAATGTTGTTCCTGCTCGCGGCAGTGCAGTTATAAAAATTGACCTCTCAGTGCTAAAGGAGGACAATTCCTTAGAAAACATGGAATCTTCCATATCTGCCAATGCTATCTGGGCAGTAGAAGTATTAAAGGCCAGATAGTACAATGCTCGATCGAGTCCAGAAAAATTACTGGCTTGAACCCGACCTGATGCTTCCCCACCAGACTGTTGCTGAGTTGTTTGGGCTTGCCGAGGTTTAAGAAACAACACAATCACAGCAAGGACAGTGCTGATAATTAGAAATACCGGAGAAAGAAGGGTTTTAAAGACAGCATCTAGAGATAGCCAACCCAACTGTTCACCTAGCCATAGTAGTCCTAGAGGTAGCACAACAGATGCAATTCCACCAAAAGCAAGAATAAAAAATAATCCAAACAGATGTTTAGCGTTTTTTTGCAGTAAGGATTCTTTTTCCTCTTCACTAAGCTCAGAAGAACGAATTACGTCTAAACAACTACTACCTATGGCAGTAGTCTCTTTGCTCTTTTCGACTAGCTGGAAACGCTGCACTAATATGAGGAAACCGACAACAAATAAAGTAGCACCTATCCAGTGGCTCATTGTGCCTCCTTTTGACTATCATTTTGACCATCATTGTCTTCTTTAGATTGCTTACGTTTCCGCAGAAGTCGCTTAATGGGATACCACAAAAAGCCAAATAAGGCTGCGAGAATGCCTGCAAGAAGGGCAAAAAAAGCACCAATGGCAGCTAGGCCTGCACCAGGACCCACATAGGCCATAGCAGGTTGAGAAATAATGAGGATTATGAATAGGGAGGCCAGAAATAATTGTACAAATGTTAATAGCTGTTTCATTTTTTTTGACATCAGTCTCAGTAAAGATTACAAGTATTTACCAAATAATACTAAAACAATATCGCCAATATTGCCCTTGAAGAAAAAGTTTTATGAAGATTTTGTACCTAAATTTACAAAATCTTCATAACAAATATAATTCCAATTATGATGGATTAGATTGGGCTTACCTAAGTAAGCAATTGTTATTCTTTTCCAATCTTTGCCAAATCTGTTTGAAACTCTCCTTGAAATTTTTCTTGATATCTTAACCTGTGAGGAATGAAACATGTCAGAAAAACTCATTAATCAATATCCTCGTTATGAATTTAAAATTTGGCTTTTTGCAGGTTGTGCATTTTTGATCCTAGCTATATTTGCATTTGGGACTCAAGTTTTTAATCTAATGCTAGCTGGAGATGGATTGTATGATTTTGTATCTCCAATTCCTACTCAGTACAACGGGACAATCGCTATTGGTAGATATCTTTCTCCTCTTATTTGGAAATTTTTTGGAGATAATGAACTGGCTAATTCTTTCTTATATCTCTATTTCTTCTCATCGATTTGGATATTTTTCTCTCTATTAATTTCTCGAACAAACTATATGTCGCCATTTTCGGTTTTTATTTCATCCTCCATTTTTTTATTTACTCCGTCTTTGATTGAAATGTCTGCTTTTCAGATTGATATTCCAGTTCGTTCTACAGGAATTATCTTACTAGGTATCGCGCTATATTTTTGCTGGATTAAAGATAATAATATTTCAAATAGAAGCTATATAAGTATATTTAACTTGAAATCAATTTCTATATCAGTAATTTGCTTAATTGCCTGTGCTGCATGTTATCAGCCAATAGCCCTAATGTTTATACCAGGATTTTTACTCATATCACTTTTTAATCAGGACTTACGCTTGATCAAGATTGGAAAAGTCTTACTATTGTGCATTATCAGTTTAATTATCTATTTTTTATTATGGAAATTTTTATTGTCAATTTATGATATTGATTTGATTCCTGCTGGTAATCAATACAATATTGTTACAATGGGAAAAATGGCAAAATCACAAAGGCTGATAGAATTATTTAAAAATTTAATTGAATTTATTATTCTTCCCAAAAGTAGTATGCCTACTTTTATAAGCATCTTTATTACTTTATTTTCAGCCCTATCAATTTATATATTTATACCCAGCAAAAAATTCCCCAAAAAATTAATTTTGACTTCAATTTTTATAGTTTTACTTATTGGTCTTATGCCTACTTTAATTTTTATATATAAAGGCACATTTAATGCATTAAGACCACAAGCATTGCTAGGAATGTATTTTCCTCCTGCCCTACTAATTGGTGTTGGTGTTGAAAAAGCAAAAGTATACGATCTAAAAATAGGTAAATACTTTTATATTATCGCTTTCTTTTTGATTGGAGTACAATCTTTTCAAACAAGCTCTATGATCACTTATAAACAAGCAGCTTACGAAAAAGATATTATTACGGCGCAAGCAATTTTATCAGATTTAATGGACATAGCTCCCAATCCAGCTTTCATAACAGTTAACATTTTGATTGAAAAATCAAGTAGCACTATTACTAGAGGATCAGGAACAACTTATACTCCTGAGAGAAGTTATAACTCTTTACCTAGTAATAGATGGAGTGGCATTACTGATTGTCATGTATTTGACTGCCAGCCTCAACGTGTTGATGCGCTATTAAAGATAGTAGCACCTCCACAAGTTACATTAATTACAAAGAAGCTAAAAGCTGATGATCTCAATATTCAAGGAATTAAAGATCCCTTCAGAATGGAAGAACTGCCTTCATGGCCTCAAAAAAACAGTATAAAAGTTTTGTCAGATAATTCATTAGTCCTAAAAGTAGCTGGCGCAAATAAAAAACTTTTTGGTTCTGTTAAAAACAATTAATCCACAACAATTAGAAGTAGAAATCTTCTTGATGGACTCAAAATCAGCCACGGGAATTGAAGAAGCAGAACTAGATGAAATGTGAAGTGGAGCTTTGTAGGGAAAAAGAAGAATAATCGATGGCTGTGGCACGTCAGAGAGTCACATTTTTATGGTTTCCCATGAGAGCATGTTCAGGATTTTCACATAAAGCATCATAGTTAAAAAAGGTTAATAACTGTTTCATTTTTTTGAGATTATTACTTAATGAAATTTACATTTTCTTCAGTATTAGCTTAACATAAGTTTCAAAGCCCAAAATTCTTTCTTTATATCTGTGAAGAAACGATCAAATAGGAGATGAAACGTGAACTTCATCTAAGTCCTCAATCTATTCAGCAACGCCAACAAAAGATAAGCTCTTAGGTGCAAACCTCTGTGCTCTGATTACAACACCAACCCTATCGTCGCTCAATTTATTCACATATTCCCAAACAATCTCTTTGTCACGATTGACTTCTAATATCCGCCCACCTGTTGACTCAGTAATCAGAATATTGCCATTAGGTAGAGGTTGTTGACTTCCGCGAAATTTAGCGTGCAAGGGGCTGTCTTTTGTTCCAGCATACTCCCAAACAATCTCTTGTGTTTTAGGATCGAGTTCTATAATTCTTGTAGCTCCTACTTCAGAGTTCACTTTTCCCCAATTATCGAAAATGAGGATATTACCATTAGGAAGTAGGTCAGGATCGTGTTGTTGAGAAAACATGTCTCTAGTCAACCACTTAACAAGCTTTGTTTGTCGATCTATAATTGCTATCGCGTTAATGTTGCGTACTGAAACCATCAAGTCCCCAGGCTCAACTTTGGGATGATATTTCGCCCATTCTTCTGTAATTAGTTCAACATCATTCAAATGAGTCGGATCAAAATCGCCAGATGCGTGTTTTGGACTTGTGAAACTTCTATCAAAGCTCCAACTATAGTCCGAATTAGCAAATGCCTCCAAAAGTGAAATTTCCTCTAAAAACTCTCCATCTGGAGATGCAATGATAACCACATCTTTGAGGATTGGTTTCTTCCAAAAGTTAACTGATACTGGTGAGTTAGGAAGAATTCTAGGCCTTAGGTATCGTTGTATACGATTACCTTTGTCTTGCAATAAGTACATACCCGGAACATAGAAAAGACCATCATTGCCAAGATGTACATCGTGATGCGTACACTTTGGCAATGACCAGACAACATTGGAGTTTAGATCCAACTTCACAAGTCCACCACAATATGGTCTACCATTATCTATAAATGTAGCTACAAGCTCTCCATTGGGGAGTAATTGAGTTCCTTGCCAACAAGTCCATTCATCACCAAATTGCTTGTCTAAGAAAGGCGCTTTCTTACCCCATACATCGCTGTACTTAATGTACCACTCTTGGATAAGATTACCCTCCATATCAATAAGGAGGTTTGTACATTTTTGACCATCATAAGCTGTAAAAAGCGTATAACCCTGATAGGATTTGTTTCTATCAAAAACTGTTACTCCACCATTTTTATCTTTTAAATTACTTCTTAAAGGAAATGTATGTAATTTTTTTGGATCGGGGGTAGATGATTGTTGGTTAACTAATGCCTCTACTCCTTGTCTTGCCTTCTTAAAAAAAGAATAAGGGAAAATTTTATATTCAACTATAATAACGCCACATAAGAAGGCTATAAATGCAGTTCCCATTACAAAGGAAAAGATGGGAATGTTATCTTTGGGAACATTGTCTTTCATAGGGCAAACACCCACTAAGGATTAGTCAATAAAATGATTTTAACTGAAAAGTTAACTAATCACAAGGAGAGATTGATTTTTTTGCTGAAAATGCTAAAGTTCTGTTGTCTGCCAAAAACTCAAGTTTTGATTTTTCCCTGCAACTACTACAGCAGCAATATAATTAGATTCAGGAATAAACTGATATAAATACCAACGGGAAGCTTTTTGAAAATCTCAATTAATACTAATAAAAGGCAATTTTTTTATAAATAGGTTATAGTAAGGAGTAGGGTAGAATTTCATACAATTTTCCTTTCTCCTTACTCCCGAAGGAGGGATTATATAACTATATTTAAGTCTCTATCCCTACCTCCTTACTCTTCCATATCTTCTACGTCTATATCTTCTGTTTCTTTCATATCTTCTGCATCTATATCTTCCATATCTTCTACGTCTATATCTTCTATTTCCTCTATTTCTTCTGTTTCTGTTGCCGGAACTAAAGCCACTTCTGCTATGCTATCTGCGTCATCTAATTTTTGTACCCTTACTCCTGTAGCACTACGAGATTGAATCGAAATAGCATTAACTGCTTGACGAATAATAATTCCGCGAGTAGTAATCATGATTAATTCTTCAGTTTCGTTGACTATTCTTAAAGAAGCTAATTGATCTTGTTTCCGTTTTTTCTTCTTAAACTTAGTAGCAATACGACCTTTGCCACCTCTGTTTTGTAAGGTAAATTGAGAAACTGGTACCCGCTTTCCATAACCGCCAGTAGTAATAACTAATGCCCATGGACCACTATTATTAGCTGATGTAGTTTCTTCAGTTTCTTCCTCTTCTATTTCTAGTTCTAATTCTGCTTCTTCTAGTTCTAATTCTTCTTCATCAAGATCAGCAATTTTATCCACAATTGAACTGGGTAAAATATCCATACTAATTAACTCATCACCCTCGATCAGTTTCATAGATTTTACCCCTCTAGTATTACGACCCAAAGAACGCAATTGCTTATTATCTGTTCTAAAGTGAATTGCCATCCCAGAACTAGAAGCAATAATCACACTATCGTCAACTTTCGCTCTTCTCACCCATCTCAATTGGTCTCCTTCAGCAAGAGAAATAGCGATTAATCCATTAGAGCGAATATTAGAAAATGCGGATAAAGGTGTTTTTTTAATATATCCACCTTTGGTCAACATCACTAAAAATTCGTCATCAGTGAATTCTGAAACTGCCACTATAGAAGTTACCTTTTCATCTCGTGGAATAGGTAACATTTGTACCACTGGTACGCCCCGTGCTATACGAGAACCGATAGGAATTTGATAAGCATTTAGACAATACACAACACCTCTTTGAGTAAAGAATAAAATACTATCATGGTCACAACAACTGAGAAAATGTTCAACTCCATCATCATCTTTCATTTTCGTACCAGACTTACCACGAGTTGCTCGACTTTGAGCCTCAAAAGTATCAACTGGCATCCGTTTAATATAGCCTTGTTCTGTTAGTAAAATAATTGCTTTTTCATTGGCAATTAAATCTGTATCATCTAGCTCACCCTCTGCTAATTCAATGATAGTTCTTCTCGGAGTAGCATAACGTTCTTTTATTTCTAAAGCTTCAGTTTCAATAATTTCTAGAATCCGTTCCCGTTTAGCTAATATATCTTGCAAATCGGCAATTTTTAGCAGTAATTCTTCATGTTCTTGTTCAATTTTTTGTGCTTCTAATGCTGTTAATCTTCTTAACTGCATTTGTAAAATGGCATCTGATTGTACTTCAGATAAACCATGATTTTCAATTAATTCTTGTTTAGCAGTAGGAGTATCTGCCGCTTGACGAATTAATTGAATAATTGCATCTAGATTATCTAAAGCAATTAGTAAACCTTGTAATAAATGGTCTCTTTCTTCAGCTTTTCGGAGTTCGTATTGAGTCCTTCTTGTAATAGTTTCTATCCGAAAATCTAGGAATACTTCGAGATATTTTTTCAGCGTTAGTAACTGGGGTTCTGAATTTACTAATGCTAAAATATTAGCTCCAAAATTTGCTTGTAGAGTGGTTTGTTTATAAAGATTATTAAGTACAACTCTAGGATAAGCATCTCGTTTGAGTTCGATGACTACACGCATTCCGTCGCGATCGCTTTCATCCCTAATATCAGAAATGCCATCAATTTTTTTATCATTAACCAGTTCAGCAATTTTTTCAATTAAAGCTGCTTTATTAGTTTGGTAAGGTAACTCCGTGACAATAATAGCTTCTTTGTCAGGACGACCGCGCTGTTCGAGGGTTTCTATAGTGGCGACACCCCGCATAGTTATAGAACCACGACCAAGTGTATAAGCATCGCGGATACCAGATTTTCCCAGAATTTGAGCACCTGTAGGAAAGTCAGGACCCGGAATGTAGTGCATTAACTCAGTATCAGTTATTTCTGGGTTTTCGATCAGCGCTAGCAAACCATCAATAAGCTCCCCCAAATTGTGGGGAGGAATATTAGTTGCCATTCCCACTGCGATACCAGACGAACCATTGAGGAATAGTTGAGGAATACGAGAGGGGAGTGCCAACGGTTCCTGTTGAGAGCCATCAAAGTTATCAACAAAATCTACTGTTTCTGCATCAATATCCCGCAACATAGCATCGGAAGTGAGTGCTTGTAGACGACACTCTGTGTAACGCATAGCCGCAGGAGGGTCATTGTCTACAGAACCAAAATTACCGTGACCTTGGATGAGGGGCGATCGCATTGAAAAATCCTGAGCCATTCGCACCAAAGCATCATAAACTGCCGTATCGCCGTGGGGATGATACTTACCCAGCACTTCTCCTACCACACGAGCGCATTTACGGAAAGGGCGGTCTGCTGTTAACCCTAATTCGTTCATAGCATAGAGTATGCGACGATGCACGGGTTTAAGACCATCCCTAGTATCTGGTAATGCCCTACCTACGATCACGCTCATGGCGTATTCTAGGTATGATTGGGACATTTCATTACGGAGATCGGTTGGTACAATTCGTGACTCAGAAGTAGTCATATAATGAAAAAACTCCGTTAAATATATAATTAATTAGCAAAAAACCGAAAAAATTGGATTTCGTCCGATTAAGTTCTGTGTATTTGCAAAATTATGCTGTTTACGTCTATAATTATAGCATATTTCGTGTCTATTTTTGAGTTTATTTTCTCAAAAACATCTCAGTATTTTCAGTTCGATTTAAAGTTCAAATATTGGTATAATTACATTCAAGAAGGAAGAAGCGGTGCGACCCCGCGTCGGCGACAGACACAAGCGGTCAAGGGATGGCGCAGGTTTCCTGCGCCATATCCAATCGACCAAGAGAGGGAATGCGCACCAACAGAGCAAGAAGGAAAAAGGAAAAAATGGATGGGGATAGTCAACGACTTATAGCCCCAACAAATTGTAAACACCGTGTAGACAGCGGGTTATTAAACCCAAAAGAAAAAGATAAAAAGTTTCATTTCCGGGGACACAATCTAATATCTAAAATTAACTTATGATTTCTGTTATTTATTCCGATGAATTTCTCGAACACAAAACTGGTATGCTACACCCAGAGCGACCAGAACGTTTAACTGCTATTGTCAAAACTCTCAAGACTTTCCCTCACAATGGCCAATTGCAATGGCGATCGCCTACCCCGGTGCAACAACGTCATTCATCATTGATGACACTACTAGAAAAAGTTCACTCTCGCAGTCATATTCAAGCAGTAGCAGAAATAGCGAACCAAGGTGGCGGTTATTTGGATGGAGATACACCAGTTTCTGCCAAAAGTTATGATGTGGCATTGTTAGCAGTAAGTGCTTGGTTAGATGGAGTCGATCTAGTGTTAACAAATGCAAATCCAGCGTTTGTATTGGCAAGACCCCCTGGACATCACGCTGAAAGTCAACGGGGAATGGGATTTTGCTTATTTTCCAATGCAGCGATCGCAGCTCATTATGCTCTAGAGAAACCAGGTATTAACAAAGTCGCCATTTTAGACTGGGATGTACATCATGGTAATGGTACTCAAGAAATTGTAGAAAAATACGAAAATATAGCCTACTGCTCCCTCCATCAATCTCCCTGTTATCCTGGCACTGGCTATGCTGACGAACATGGTTCCCACAATAATGTACTAAATTTACCCATGTCACCAGGTACCACAATGGCGATCTATCAACCCACATTCGAGCAAAAAGTTGTACCATTTTTAGCTAGCTTTCAACCAGATTTATTGATTGTTAGTGCTGGCTATGATGCTAACCATGACGACCCATTAGCAGGTATTGCTCTACAACCAGAAGACTATGGAGAATTTACAAAATATTGTTTGCAAATAACCCGCAAAATCTTATTTGGTTTAGAAGGTGGTTATGACCTACCTAGCTTATCTCAATCAGTAGTAGCAACAATTGAACGTTGTTTGTAGAGGATTTATATCAATATTACAACTTAAATTCAGTAAATTTAAGTTCTGCATCATTGCTAGATGATTTATAATTAAAGAGAAAATCTTAGGGGGTGCGCTCGCGCTCCTAAATACAATGACAATTAACTGCATAAAATATCTGGAAAATGATATTGAAAAATTACCATCTAAGGAGCAACAAAAACTATTAATATAGCAGAAGTAAGAACCGAATAACTGAAAAATTTAGCGTTGTCTAAGTTTTAAGCTTTTGATATATCTGTGCCCTTTCCTTCCACTGCTATACAGGAAATGTAGCAGTCAATTTGTAGGATTTTATTGTCAAGTTTGCTATAAAAAAAATCCAAATTGTTTAAAAATTTAATTAAATGGTAGCGAGTTTAGAAAAATTGAAAGAGTGACAAATATTAATCATAATACATTAATAATGATGGTAATAAATATCGAATAAAAGTTTTAAAATAATTCTTATAAACATGAAATGCTATACTAATAATATAGCACTTTATCCAATCGCTTGGATTTATTAAAAATTGAAAACCAAGTAGTATTAGAAACAGATTCCATGCCTCTTAGCTTATTTATTTTATAGTTTTTTATTCCAACCAATCAAGCCCGCATATAACATCTCCATCATCAAGAATTGTGTTATGAAAGAAAGCTCCTATCCGAGGGTAAAAGTTCTTAGCACCTTTGAAATTAGCGTTCGCTAAGATAGGATTTTCCGTTGCAAATCCCATACATTCTGCTCCCTCAAATTCAGTACCACTGAGAATAGCTCCTGCGGCATCAGCAAAGATGAGGTCTGCTCCAGTCAAATCTGATCTAGTCAAATCTGCACCTCTAAGGTTAGCCGAATAGCTCTTAAGAAACCTTTTCTCAGATTAGCTCCACTTAAGTCAGCACCAGTCAAATTAGCATATTCCAGTTTGCCACCTGTCCAATCTGCCTTCAAAATATCGAGTTCCTGAAAATCTCTTTCTCCGAGAGCGTAGCGTCGCCGTAATTCTTCCGCGCCCATAATTTTCTTACAAGTCAATCAATTTAATTCTCTGGATAGTTTATATAAAATACGTTAATTTTTGCTACATTTTCTTGGGAGTAGGGAGTAGGGAGTAGGGAGTAGGGAGTAGGGAGTAGGGAAATCAGGAATAATATATCTCGACTTCATGGCTATAATCCTTCATTCGCACTACTAAATCCAACTTATTACTTAATAAATGAAGTTATCAATAACCATAGCATTATTTTTTGTATTTCATATTACCAAGCAACAGTTCTCAGTCTTTTTCTCAGACATTATAACTATGACTTTATTACTCCTGTGGATGATGCAATCAAACTGGAAAATTGGGAGGAGCATTGACTTAATCAACGAATAACGATATAATACGTATTTAAGCACACCATTAGACAGGCTGCGCTCAATCTCCATGAAATCCATTAGAACCAAACTCAAATTAAATAATAAACAAAAAACGCTCTTTGCACAACACGCAGGTTATAGTAGATGGTGCTACAACTGGGGTTTAAGTTTATGGAATGCTGCTTACACAGATGGTTACAAGCCAAACCCTCGTAGACTGAGAGAGGTTTTTACTAATCACACCAAACCCCTCTACCCCTGGATGAAAAACTTGTCGTCTAAAGTTTACCAATATGCTTTCCGAAACTTGGGTGAAGCATTTAAGAGGTTCTTTCAAGGTCTAGGTAAACGCCCACGGTTTAAGAAGAAAGGTAAGTCTGATTCTTTTCCAACGGAGATGCTTCCCTACGGGATGCTACGCAAACGCAAACACAATTGATAATTCTGGAAAACCAGTGGAATTAAACGGATGGAGTCATAAATTACCTTTTATTGGTTGGGTTAAGACTTATGAGCCAATTGAGGCGACTACTCAAAAAATAACCATTAGTAGACAAGCGGGCGATTGGTACTTAAGCTGTAGCTATGAGTTCACTCCTAATCTAACACGAAAGACGACTGAAGTTGTAGGTGTCGTAGTTAATAAATAGCAAGTATGATCCTTACCATAAGCTAGGGTCAGAAATTATGTTAATCTAGTAGCGATCGCTCAATTGAAGAAAGAAAAGAATACATCCTAAATGGAGGCATTCTTAGGTCCGTAGAGCATAAAAGTACCCCGGGGCGTAGGAAAAGACAAACATCAGAAAGGCCAATTTTTAGTATAAATGGACAACTTGATTCAGGAAATGCCAGTGAAATAGGCACAATACTCCCTTACTTTACTTTAAAGGTGAAGAGTATGTCAAAATCAGCAATATAACTATGGGCATCAAACAGATATTTCAAACCTAATGTTTGAAATCCAGCGGCAGCTTAGGGCCAGTTAACTAGCAGAAATCTGTGTAGTGATTTCTCTCCTAGCTGCTAAGGCCAAATCTACCGCCTATATGTAATACTTAAGTAACACAAAAGCGTAGCACCTAACAAGAGAGTTAAATTATGAAAAAAGACCTCACTAATTATCGTAATTTCGGCATCTTCGCCCACGTTGATGCAGGCAAAACCACCACAACCGAAAGAATCCTGAAACTAACCGGAAAAATCCATAAAATCGGTGAGGTCCACGAAGGTGCAGCAACAACAGACTTTATGGAACAGGAGCAAGAGCGGGGTATTACAATTCAATCCGCTGCCACAAGCTGCTTCTGGAAAGACCACCAGTTAAATATTATTGATACTCCTGGCCACGTTGACTTTACCATCGAGGTATATCGTTCTCTCAAAGTTCTTGATGGTGGCATAGGCGTTTTCTGTGCCTCTGGTGGTGTGGAACCCCAGTCTGAAACAAACTGGCGCTATGCCAACGATTCTAAAGTTGCTCGGATTATATATGTAAACAAACTTGACCGGACCGGAGCTGATTTCTACAGGGTTGTGAAGCAGGTTGAAGATATACTTGCGGCCAAGCCATTAGTAATGGTATTGCCCATTGGTATTGAGAATGATTTTGTGGGAGTAGTCGATCTACTAACCCGCAAAGCATGGGTATGGGATGATTCTGGAGACCCAACCAAATATGAAATTAAAGATGTTCCAGAGAACATGGTTGATGATGTAGAGACATATCGGGAAGTATTGGTCGAAACTGCTGTTGAACAAGACGATGATGTAATGGAAAAGTATCTGGAAGGAGAAGAGCCAGATATTGAGACTCTCAAGAACTGCATCCGTAAGGGAACCAATGAGTTGGCTTTCTTCCCTACCTACTGTGGCTCATCTTTCAAGAATAAGGGCGTGCAGTTGGTACTAGATGCGGTAGTTGATTATCTACCTAACCCGACTGAAGTTAAACCACAACCAGAGATCGATCTAGAGGGTAATGAGACTGGTAATTTAGCCTATGTTGACCCTGAGAAGCCTCTGCGTGCTTTGGCCTTCAAGATTATGGATGACAAATATGGTGCTTTGACTTTTACTCGCATCTATTCTGGTATGTTGTCCAAAGGTGACACAGTGCTGAATACTTTTACAGGTAAAACTGAGCGGGTTGGACGTTTGGTAGAAATGCACGCTGACTCTCGCGAAGAAATTGAATCAGCTCAAGCTGGTGATATTGTTGCTATCGTTGGTATGAAGAATGTTCAAACTGGCCATACTCTCTGTGACCCCAAAAACCCTGCAACTTTAGAACCAATGGTGTTCCCCGATCCAGTAATTTCAATTGCTGTGGCACCGAAAGACAAAGGTTCTGTGGAAAAACTGGGCATGGCATTGAGCAAGATGGTCGCCGAAGACCCGTCTTTCCGAGTTGAGACAGACGCGGAAAGTAATGAAACTATTATCAAGGGTATGGGTGAATTGCATTTAGATATCAAGGTTGATATTCTGAAGCGGACTTATGGGGTTGATGTGGAAGTTGGTAAGCCACAGGTAGCTTATCGCGAGTCTATTACTAAGCGTCTTGAAGATAGTTATACTCACAAGAAGCAGTCTGGTGGTTCAGGTCAATTTGCTAAGATTGACTATATTTTTGAGCCAGCTGAAGCAGGTGAAGGTTTCCAATTCGAGTCGAAAGTGACTGGTGGAAATGTGCCCAGAGAATTTTGGCCAGCGGTGCAAAAGGGTTTTGAAAGTAGCTTTGAAAAGGGTATGTTAGCTGGTTTCCCTTGTGTGGATATGAAGTTTACCTTGACAGATGGTGCTTTTCACCCGGTTGACTCCTCGGCGATCGCCTTTGAAATTGCTGCTAAGGCGGCCTATCGGCAGTCTTTTTCTAAAGCTGCTCCTCAGTTACTTGAACCGATTATGAAGGTTGATGCGTTTACCCCTGACGATCATGTTGGTGATGTAATTGGAGACCTCAACCGCCGTCGAGGAATGATTAAGTCTCAAGATTCATCGCCTATGGGTACTCGTATTAAGGCAGATGTGCCATTGAGTGAGATGTTTGGTTATATTGGTGATTTACGGACTATGACTTCTGGTAGAGGTCAGTTTTCAATGGAGTTTTCCCATTATGCACCTTGCCCTGCGAATGTGGCGGAGGTAGTAATTAAGGAAGCGAAAGAGCGCCAAGAAGCTAAGAAATAGTTAGGTCTGGTATATAGAACCCATTTGAGTTCTATTTAAAAATAAAAGGGCAGATGGGGAGATGGGGTGTATTGAAGTATTTTCAATTATTGCTTCTATCCCACTCCCGACTCCATAAAAACTATTGAACCTACCAAGGGTTTTATGAGTTTAGAAGACAGCTAGAATATAAGTGTCAATGGTACAATTGTGAGCTAGTCGTAGTTGACAGATTTTTTCCATCATCAAAAACTTGCAGTAGGTGTGGTTATGTTCAAACAGAGTTTCTGCTTTCTTTTAGGTGGTGTTTCGCAAACATAAAAAACGACGGGAGTAAAGTTCCCGGAAGATTTATCCCCTGGTTGAATAACGACGCGCGGGTAATAAAGTGGACTCAAAGTCTGTTATAATGATCGGAATATGAGTAAGAACAAGGTTTGTGGCCATGACAAGATCGCGCTTTGCGGTGAGATTCCGGCGGACAGGAGACGGGGAATTAATTTCTTACGATAGCTGTTTGCGTAGCATTCCGCAGGAAAAGCAAGTAATGCAGCACTCAGCAGCTATTTATTGCTCCAATAGACTTGCCGCGAAATAAAACCTTAAAGTGAAATGGAAAATCCTGGCTTTTCACTGATTAAACTATGCTGCCATCAGGTAAAAATTCCAGAGTCCAGCAGCAGTGAACATGAAGCGATCGTCGCGCATCTTTGATGTGATTTCGATATAATCCTCTAGCTGCATTATATCTCTTTACCCCAGATATTGTATGTTCACATTTGACGCGATACTGCTGACGCAACGCTCCGCGAACGCTACTTTTTTCTTTATTGAGATGTTTTTGTTGGTCAGTTAATTCCTTCCCTCGAGGTTTTTTTGTGGGTATTTTGATGTTGACAAATTCCTTCTTTATCCGCTGGAAACCCAAATCTACATGAATTTTCACTTCATCAGGTACAAAATCCACCAATTTTTCTTCATCTAACTGCCGAATGCCCATGAACCTTGCCCTCTCTTGCTTTCGATAGGAGGAGGACTCTTTTATCTGAGTCTGTCATTATCAGATGTTTACGAGTATGGCACTTTTTTTTACCTGAGTAATGATTTTTCTGCTTTTGGTGTTCTTTTGGACGCTGGATTGGCCGTTCTGTACCATCGATCATCACCTCTGTGGCAGATGGAAACCTGGTAATGAATTCTTCAATGCTCTGTAACTTACGTTTTGGCAAGGCCATTTTCTGCCCTAAAGCACTCTAAGCGCAATGGCTGTAGTCTTAACATCCAATGGTGTGCTCTGCTGCGGTGTAAATCAAACAATACTCCTGCCACATCAAAGGTAGGGTAGCACTTAAAGTTGAACTTGATAAAAAATAACTTGTATGAAGCTTGTAGCAATCGCGCTTTTCTTCCTCCTCCCAGAGCTCGGAGTCTTGGTTTTTGGGTATTGGCGTTCGCGGAGCGTGGCGTCAGCCGTATCGCTTCCAATTCAAGTTGGACACAAAAAGCTTGTAATAATTCATCGAATGCCTTACGGTTTAGTCCAGTCAATGCCCTTAATAAGCGGTCTTCTTTTAGCACCCGATTGATATCTAACATTGTCCCATTTCAAACACCCTACTAACTCTATACTTTACCTTATAAAGCGACAAGTCTAATATCTTGAGTAAAACCACTCTGAAAGTAAGCTCACAGCTAAATTTTTGATTTACGCCCAGGAGTCTAGAAGTCTGCCCTTCAGGCTTTAAGCAAATGCGGATTTATGAGGGGCTGCGTGCGGAAGTAAATTCCGCACTTTAAACGCCCCGTCCCATTTCCGGTGGACTAACCACAGAATCCAGGGTGTTTCAACCCCTGGAGATGTCAAATAGGAGGTAATACTTTTCATGTCAGCGACAACCAAAAACGCTATACAAAATTAAACTGGTCTGAATTTAAAACTAGCTCGGTATGGTTTTGTATTTGAGCTATCAATTCTGGTTGATTCTGATTCGCTATAGAAAATATTTGTGTATGTTGTTGATTTTGGCTCAGTTGTAGTTGATAGTCATCGGCATTTCCGTGTAATTGAATCCGGTCGCGGTTTGGCTCAAAGTCATAAATAACTGCTAGGTCTTCAGCACCTGTGGTATTTGTTTGACCATCATTGTAATAAACTGAATCTTCATCTCCTAAGACGAAGATATCTGTTCCTCTGTTACCCCAGATGTCATCGACTTCTCCTCTACCGGGAGTATTACTATCAGGATTGACACCTATTAATAAATCATTTCCTTGACGACCTGTAATTTGGTCATTTCCTTCATTGCCAATGAGGGTATCATTTTGATGAGTGCCGATAATTTCTTCGTCTT
>NZ_JAAHGO010000003.1:254530-337494 GCF_010672455.1 Okeania sp. SIO2C9
CCGGGAGTATTACTATCAGGATTGACACCTATTAATAAATCATTTCCTTGACGACCTGTAATTTGGTCATTTCCTTCATTGCCAATGAGGGTATCATTTTGATGAGTGCCGATAATTTCTTCGTCTTTTGAAGATTCTTCCCAATTCTCAACTCCAGTTTGGTCTGTGCTAGCATTGAAGTTACCTACAGCATTTCCTGTACCAATAACATTATTACCACCACTGATAAAGGAGTTTTGCGACTGAGTTACAAAATCAATATCGCTATTTTCATTATCAGCAACAGTGCTAGAAGTAACAGTTGTTGAGGTAATAGAAGTATTTCCGAAACTAGCAATACCACTACCACGACCATCAGGAGCATTATTTTGGATAATAGTGGTATTTTCGATTTCAACTACACCGAAATTGAAAATACCCCCACCATCTGAAACCGCAGTATTTTCAATAATTGTGCTATTGGTAATAACGGCAGTGGGAATATTGCCAAAAACATTATCTTTGATATAAACACCACCGCCATCATCTCTCGCACTATTACCACTAATGGTACTGTTTGTGATTTCTGCATTACCGAAAACGGCGACCCCTCCACCATCAGCAGTAGCGGAAAGAGCTACATTATCACTGATGGTACTGTCGAGAATTTTAGTGTCACCATATACAAATATACCGCCACCATCATTATTCACTGTGTTACCAGTAATGGTGCTATTAGTAATCGTAATATTTCCCGGACTCCAGTTGTAAATACCTCCTCCAGTATCGTTAGCAAAATTATTAGAAATTTCACTGTGGGAAATATTAATTTCTCCACCATTAAAAATACCACCACCAGAAGCTAATCCTTCTTTTGTCTCGTTATTGCTAATAGTAGTGTTGGAAATGGTAATATTACCTGTTTGAGCATTGAAAATACCACCACCATCCTCATTTGCAGTGTTACCTGTAATAGTACTGTTACTTAGTGTGAGATTTTCTCGGTTAAAAATACCACCTCCATCATCACCATTACCAGTAACGTTGCCACCTCCGATAACAACTCCATCTATAGATACCTGACTTTGAATGCTATTATTGCCATCATCGATCTGAAAGACACGGGAGTTACCCCCAGCATTTATATTAACCGGGTTATTTTCATAACCATCAATATGAAGGTCTTTATCTATTCTCAGTTCCCCACTGGTCAGATTTATAGTTTCACCAGCAATACTAGGGTCAAATACAATAGTATCGCCAGAGTCAGCATTAGCGATCGCCTCTCTTAAGGAACCCTGACCACTATCGTTAGTATTTGTGACAACAATATCGGGCACAAAGAAAACATTATCTGAAATATTATCAATCTCAGTATTTAACTTGACAATATCCGATAAATTAAGATTCTCTAACCAATCTGAAACAGTACCATTTTCCCCTAACTGCCACTGAGCAAGGTCAACATCATTTTCATACCAGAAGCGATCGCCATCTCGCAAGCGTTCAAACTGGTCTTCTAAAATTGCTTCATTCAATTCACCAATACTAGAATTTGGCAAAGTCTTCTCTGACAACATCCCCACCCACTGGTCAATATTATCAACATCACCATAAAGTTCTTCTAATGCTGCGACAACTTCCGGGTCAGAAGAAATTTCACTAAAATCATTCACTCTTGATAAACCCAGTGCTTCCCGCACTTCATTATAATTTGCCAAACCATGGTCGCGACCGCGCTGGATATTCAACGCTGCCAAATCTGTACCATTTGCCACAGGTCCGCCACCGGGTGCCCCAGTAAACAACAAATTCCGCAAATCATCCACTATTTTCGCATCTGTTTGCTGCTGTACCTGGGTAGCTAAACCCCGCAAAACAGGTTCTATTCCTCCATCTTCGGTAATGCGCTCTGGTTGGAAAAAGCCTTGAAATAAATCTAATTCACCAACGGGAGCAGTAGTACCATCTTCGTTGAGACGTGGCACAGTACCGCTAACTAGAGTGTGACCCAAACGGAAACCAGCAGTAGAAAATTCTGTATTGATACCAGGATTAACATTTGCATCGTAACCATTATAAGGATCGAGAGTTACGCCTAGAGAAGGTAAAAATTCTTTATATGTAATCGCTTGAATTTCTGCCCCTACTATTTTACGCGCTCGTTGATAAATCTCTTCATCGCGAGCAGTAGTATTTGAGGGTAAGTCTGTGTGGGTGGCATCAATAATTTCTGCTAAACGGTTATGTTCCCGCACAAATAAGGTATGCAACGAAGTTAAGACTGCGTGTTCGTTTGCCCGTTCGTCCCCTGCCACAAAAGTGTTTTCACCAATACTTTCTTCCATCGCCATAGCAGGAGCATTTGGGTCATTTCCCCTAGTAGGTAGCAAATCTCCTGTAGAATGGGCAGTAACTTTCAACTTTCCGCCATCGAAACTGCGTAACCAGTTAGCACGGTCTTCATCACTACCATATACTTGACTTGCATCCAACCAAGCAGTGAGTTCATTGGCGTGTTCCCGGGGGTTGTTAATATCAGTGCCAGTATTCTCATCAAATAGCGATCGGGTAACGGGAATAAATGACCCAGGGGTGTAAACTGAGTCACCTTGAGGAATGAAAATGTTTGCACTTTCAGCATTGTTACCGGACTGTAAGTGAGTCAAAGTAATATCATGGTCAACAAATTGTCCCCATGCCCAGACATAATCACTTAAATTTCGTGGGTCTGGAATAGATTCTTGTTGGTCGAATAGGATATTACTAATATTGCGAGGATTAGGGTTATTAGGATTAGCTAATTGTTCTATTCCATCTGCATAAGCAGCTGGTGTAAAGCGAAGTAAATTTTCACCAGTTTGACCATATTCGGGATTATTTTGATTATTATTACTGCCGTTAATTTCACGAAAATTCATAGTTTATTTCAGAGTAAATTGTAGAATATATAGCAATAGACAGATAGGTTAAGATTTATGCTGATAATGTTCTTTAGACAGGGAAATATTTTTCCTACTGTTCCCTGCTATATTTATATAGAACCCATTTGATCGCTATATAATTATGGTAGTCAAGTCTTTTCGCCCATCAATTTTGAGGAAAAATCATCTGAAGGAGTGTTTAATTTTTTGTATTATTTCTCCCCACATTTTCCCTCTTACCGAAAAATTCTGGGTATGCGCCTCCCCTTTTAAGGGGATAAAAAAAGAGAATATTTCAGATTTCAAGCCTCCTTATTGCAGAGGTACTGATAACTGATAACTGATAACTGATAACTGAAATTACCTCCTGTCTTCCCCTCCTGGGAGGGGTTAGGAGTGGGTTGTCTCCTGTCTCAAGGCTAAAAAAACGCGCATATTTATGAAGATACGATCGGGGGTTCTATATAGATAATTGCGGAATCTACCTAGGAAATCAGGATAAAAATATCGCAATTTTTAGGGTTGATATCTAGAGATTTTGTTGAAGTGGATCGTCAAGGAAGGTACTAAAATTAGCAAGAATATTTTTCTCGTTCTTACAGAAGAATTGTTGTGATTGATGCAGCGCTCAAAAACATATACCAGATTAAAATTGTGCTGCAAAAATTATACATAATAGCTCAGAGATAATTGCTATATCTTTGAAGTAGGTGGTGGTGTAGGTTCAATTAGTTAGTTAGGGTTTAGTTCCCAATTAGACAGTGCAGGTGAGGTATGGAATATTAAACAAGGGTAGTAAAAAAATGAGAAAACAGTTAGATATTCCCTACTACCCTGTAACAGTTGGTGGATAATTATAGTTTTTCCTTCCTAATATTAAATTATATTCATCAATACTAGGAATAAATAAAGATATCCGGACTAAAAAACTCATTTAATTTTGAAAATGAAATTCTTGTTGCCTGTTGTTGGATTAATACACATCGCCTAAGTTCATCAAAAGTATCAGTTGTTATTTAAACTCCATTAGACATCTCCAAAAAAGATATAGACTTTTTGTAAAAGTAGGGAATAGGGAATAGGGAAGATGTTTTTAGGAAAAAAACGCGGAAAATGATTTTTTGAGTTCTTACACTCTAGTTTATCGCAAATAAAGGGAAAGTTTATTTTCTGGAGATGTCTATTTAATTAAAAATATATTGAGAACCCCGATCCATTTTGATACGCAAATAACCTGCTGTATCCCAATACCATTTGCCACCATATTCTATACTATTTGTCCACAGGCGAACGCGGGAATTTTCTAAGAATAAAACATTGGATTGAATTCCATCATTCCAACAAATAATCGCAACTACTCCGCTATCTTGACTACTTGTTTTTTTCTGAATCCTGATTCTGTCAACTTTTCCCAAAAACTGTCCGCTTTGACCAGAGGAAGTAACTTTTTTTCCATTTATATACCGAAGTTTTTGGCTGGATTTGCTTAAGTTGAAAGATGAATTTTTTTCAACAGAATTAATAACTGGAGATTCTTGTCTATAGTTTTTACTTTCCGGTTCTTGGTAGGGATTTGGATTATCATAAATTTCTTCCATAAGTTTGATAATTGGTGTCATTATTTCTATAATAGGAATAGCTGTTTGAGGAAAAATTATTGAGGTACCCAGAAGTATTAGAAAAGTACCAATAATTTTATTATCCATGATTTTTTAATAAGCTTTCAGCAGTTCAACAATCAGCGGTCAGCTTTTTAGAAGAGGATTTAAACCCTCCTAAAATTCAACTACTTATAGAGGATTAATAACTCAGTTTTTCTCGGTTTTACTAAAAAAAATTTTGTTTTTCAGCAAGGATTTTAAATCAGAATATTTAATCCTTACTGGAAACAAAACTTTTTAGATATCTCAGGTAAATTAAAACCCAAAAAAATCATAAATTACCAGTTAGACAAATTTCTACATTCTAGGTGTTAAACGATAAGTGTACTTCATTTTCCCTGGTCGAATTACACTAAAATTTACCCACTTTCCATAGGCACAACTTGAATCAGCATAATGATATTCAAATCGACTATTTTCTACACATAAAGGCTTATTTCCTAACCATTTTCCTCCTCAATTACCTCTTGCATAAATGCCATAAGTTCGGTTTTTTACTTTCCCATCCACAAGTTTTTTACCGAATAATTAATAATTAATAATTAAATAATTCGCGCCTTGAAGCCTCCCCTTTTAAGGGGAAAAAAAGCGGTCGAGGGATGGCGAGGTCCCCTCGCCATATCCAATCGACCAAGACAGCGGTCGTTAGCGGAGCGCACCCGTTGGGTGGGATGGCTCCGAAACCTGCGCTGTCCGACCATCGACCAAGAAAAGAAAATATTCCTTATATTCAATTCCGTAGCGGTTTTAACCAGAGGTAATTATCAATTATCCATTATCCATTATCCATTAATGAAAGTCACCTGGGTCTATGTTCCACCACCCTGAAGTAATCCATTGGTCTCCTGATTTTTTACCTAAAACAACGCTGACTCGCTCATGGGAATCATTACAAACTTTTAAACCTCGAATTCTGGCATGAACTGGTAAAGAAACTAAAGGAATTGAAGTAGTAGCAAAGAGACTAATAGCAGTTAAACGAGTAACTAAATTAAATTTAAACATCTTGAATTTTCTCCTCTAATAACAGTGAAGAATGTTTGTTAGCTGTTACTTATTAGTCGTTTAGGTGGGAATTTTTTATTCAGTTTTGTAGAAAATTTTCTGCGTGACAATTAAGCTTATCAGACTGATATCAAATATAGGTTCTTGTTGAGCGATCGCCTTCCTGTTTATTGACAAGTTATGAAACTGAATTGCCTCAATATTTTGGTGGAATAAGAGGGTCATCTTCTTCGTCATTGAGATGAATTGGGAAAATATTAATCATCAACTTTGCTCCTGAGATAAAATGTTGAAAAAAAATCCTCAAGTCATTTTTTTGACTGTGATTTATTGTGATATTTATTACCCTGTAAAATTGATGAAATATTATTCAAAATGCTGACATCAAAATAGTAAGGACGTTCCATGGAACGTCCCTACAAGGATTTGGTTTTTATCCTATTAAATGTCAAACTAAAACCGCAAAATTTCCCGACTAAAATCATCAGGAATCGGCTCAATTTCCCAGATTAAACCTTCCCCTGGTTCTAAAATTACATCTACATACAGCTTTTCCACAGCATGGGTAGATACAGCTTCATTATTTTCAAAATTGTCTCCATACTCTGTCAATAATCGCAACTTAAAGCCTGCCGGAATTAAACCTCCCACAGCTACATTTTGCAGTTCAAATCGCCAGATTATTTCACCATCTTTCACTCGAATAATTACCTGTAAAGTAAAATATTGTCCGGCTATTTTGAGTTGTTTGGATAAAATTTTATCTGTGGGAATTTCTAATTCTTTTGTGCCTACTTCCTTGTCAAATGCTAAATCTGCTTTTTTGTTGCGTAATAGCCAACCAATTTGTTCAGCTAGTTCGTCAATTCCTTGTTTGAGGAATTCTAAGACATTGATTTCTGATACTTCTGACTCATTTTGCAGTTTTAATTCTTCTAAAATGGCAAATAAATTATCCAGAGGTTGTAGTTTTTCCAGAGGAATAGTTTCGGGTAAATTATCTACATTTTTTACAGGGAAATATCCTAAGACTTTTGCTTTATCTAAAATTTGCTCGAACTGCACTGCCACAAAACCAATGATGTTTTCTGGTATATCTGGAGGTACGGAAAATTCAGTTTTTCCAGGCAAAATTGGAATACAAAATAATCTCTTGTTTTCTACTACTAAGTCTGTGGTATTTAACACTCCGCTCAGAATTGGATTTAAACTTTTAACTTGTTGTAAATCTGTAGAAAAATCTAAGCATGTCAATAAATTATTAACAGCCTTAACAGCTAGAATATTCAAATAAGTTTGTTTGCCAATTTCTGGGTTAGATTGTTCGGATGCTACACTGGCAGCTTGTTGATGTGTTTCAGCATCTAAAGTTACAAAAACTGGTTGTAATTCTGTTCTATTTATCATTGTCATTTTCTCCTAATATTTCTTTAATTTGTTGTGCAAATAGTTTGGAGTACTTGTCGAAATTCCGCTCGATATCCTGATTAATTTCTTTAAATACGCTCTCATCATGTCTGCTCCAATAGGTTTTGAGAGTTTGATATTTAACATCATGCTCCTTAGCAAAATTTGTCCAATTATTTTTATTCTCCGGTTCAGAAAAATTGGTTATTTTTTTGCTTTTTATGATGTATTTTTCCTTGGGATTATCAACAATAACCCAGTTTTATTTAACTGTTATTTTGTCGCCTGGATTGCTCAAATAAAAATACTTAATTCTTGCTTGAGCGTTACATTATGGATATCCTTTGGGATGAATTTTCTGTAATTTTCCTTCTGGATAGTTCTCAATGTAAAGTTCTAAAATTAGACCTTTTATTTGAGTTTTCTGATTTTGTATATGGGTAATATAAGTCTCAAAACCATCTGATGTAGAAATATTAAATCCTTCATTAGCTAATAAGTCTATCCAATCTTCTTTTTGCTCCTCACCTACTGGAGTATCAAGACTAATTTCTTGATTTGTTTTTCTGTATAAGTCAAAAATGTCATATTTTAAAAATCCATTTATCCACATTACATAACGCTGTCGCACCAGTAGAGGTGAATTTTGACTAATATCAATTCTCCATCTTTTTTTGTATTCCTGGAAAAACTTATCAATATTGTGTTTGACAGAGAATAAAGTGTTATTAACTGCGTGTAAATAATCTGGATGTTTGTCTTGACGAATTCCTGGCAACTTGGGAGTAATATTTAGTAAACTGTCAATGGTTTGGTTTCTTTGGTCTCCCCTTTGATTTTTAATATCGGTTAATAGTTGTTTGGTTTTTGCATCTTTGTCCATAATTTGAGTTTCATAGAATATTAGAGTTTGAGTGTCTCTATAGCTGAAGTCAGAAGTCAGAAGTCAGAAGTAAAATTCTTGCTGTGACTATATTTGATAGGACTGAGAATGTCCGCGCTAGTAATAGCAACCGCTATATCTTTAATATCGATATCTCTGGGAAAAGTTATTCATATTTAGAGGAGAAAGTGGGAAATTAGGCGTAATAGTGTATCTAGGCTAAAATTGTGGCGTAAAAAAATTTAACTCCCCAACCCCCTTCTTTACAAGAGAAAGGAGAAAAATATTCTTCCCTCTCTTTTTAAGGAGAGACTTTAAACCTTAATTATTAATTATTAATTATTAATTATTAATTATTAATTATTTGAATATCGATATCTCTGGGAAAAGTTATTCATATTTAGAGGAGAAAGTGGGAAATTAGGCGTAATAGTGTATCTAGGCTAAAATTGTGGCGTAAAAAAATTTAACTCCCCAACCCCCTTCTTTACAAGAGAAAGGAGAAAAATATTCTTCCCTCTCTTTTTAAGGAGAGACTTTAAACCTTAATTATTAATTATTAATTATTAATTATTAATTATTTGGTAACTATCTTTTTTAAATTTGGAATTAGAGGTGAAAAATGGTACAGGTAAAAAATCAACTCACATTACAAGAATTTATCGAACTTCCACCAGGAGAAGGAGATATTACTTATGAATTTATTGATGGAATAGCAGTAGCAAAAATGTCGCCAAAAAAATTTCATTCTAAACTGACTCGTGCTTTACTATATTTAATTGATGAATGGTGTCCAGGAAAGGGAGAGGTTTACCCAGAATTAGCAGTTAAATTAATCAGAAAAGGAAAAGATTGGATGCCTGTTCCAGAATTATTGTATCTTGCTGCTGAACGTTTTCCTGAAGATTGGGAAGAAGATGTTGCTTGTTCCGTACCGCCAGATTTAGTAATAGAAATTATTTCTCCTGGTCAAACTTATGGTCAACTGAATGCTAAAGCTAAAGATTATTTAGATGCGGGTGTATTAAGAGTATGGGTTGTTGATAGTAAGGCTAGGAGTATTACAGTTTTTTATCCAGATGCACCGCCACAAACTTATATGGGAGATACTCTACTGATAGATTCTTTATTTGCCGGATTAGAGTTAACTGCTGAACAAGTATTTAAAAAAGCTGAAATTGCTAATAAAATTGTTTCCAATCTTTAGAAAAGATTCATTTAGATATCTAAAAAAAGTTCAGTATAGTTGCTAGAATATTTACTATCGTAGGTTGGGTTGACCTTAAGGAAACCCAACACAAATTTATAGTTGTTGGGTTGCGCTGTCGCTTAACCCAACCTACAAAGTTTACTGATAACTGATAACTGATAACTGATAACTGAAATGAAACTTCTGCCCCATGAATATCCAGACACCAGTAATATGATTCTGGAGGATGATACTCCCTTGGATAGTTTTATTAATGAAAAACAACAACGTTTACTTGCAACTGTATTTTATAGTGGTGCTGAAATACCTATAAATGTTCCTTTTATTGTTGCTGCTAATGTCGGTTTATTTTCCCATGTCCGAGATTCAGGAATTGTGCCGGATGTGTTTTTAAGCTTAAATATTATTGGCAGTGAAGAATGGTGGGAAAGAAATGTTAGTTCTTATTTATTCTGGGAATTTGGCAAGCCACCAGATGTTGTAATTGAAATTGTTTCTCCTACTCCTGGCAATGAATTAGGAAGTAAATTAACAGACTACGCGCAGTTAAAAATTCCTTATTATGTTGTCTACGATCCATTGCAAAAACTAAGTGAAACTGTACTGCAAGTATTTCAACTTCAATTTAATTCTTATATTCCTAAAAATGATGCTTGGTTTACGGATATAAATCTGGGATTAACTCTGTGGAATGGTAGGTTTGAAAATATTAATGGTACTTGGTTACGTTGGTGCGATGCTGATGGGAATGTAATTCAAACAGGAGATGAAATAGCAGCAGAAAAAAATCTGGAGCTATCCCAAAAGGATGCTCAAATTAAACAGGTGTTATTATTGGCAATTGAAATGGGATTAAAATTCAAGTTTGGTGATGAATATCTGGGTATATTATCCGAGATTTCAGCAATTAATGATGTGAAATTATTAGAGAGAATTGTTACTCAAATTCCCCAGGTTTCTTCAATGGATGAATTGCGAAAACTATATTCTGAGTAGTTGAAAAATATGAACAAGGAATGCCTAGCATGGGAGCAAGATGCTCCCACTGCCATTTCTGATGACAAAAATAATTACAACTGGACATAACATTACTTCTGACTTCTAACTTCTGACTTCTGACTTCCTATGGCGATCGCTCAATTTTAGAAAAAACACCGTAGGTTGGGTTAAGCGTATCTCGCAACCCAACACCCAACAGCATACTGGTATTTTGTTGGGTTGACGTTTACGGAAACCCAACCTACAAAGTTTACTATTAGGAAATTATTGTTCCTCTCAAATATAGTCACAGTAATAATTTTACTTCTGACTTCTGACTTCTGACTTCCTATGGCGATCGCCAAGACATAGAATCTGAGCTTGTCATTGCGAGGCGGTGAACAAACAGTTAACCTTCTGGAAAAAGTTTTAACTCAGCCGAAGCAATCTCCGCACATCCTTGAGATTGCTTCCTTCCACTCCGTTCCAGTCGCAATGACAAACCGAGAATTCATCCGTATATCCGTGCCAAAATCACTGTTTGCTGCCCCTCTCTATTAGTTCCTTGACATCCTCCCCGGCCTAAAGGCGCGGGGATTCCTACTGAGCCGTAGCTCTTCGGCGGGTTGACGCTTTGCTTCGCATAGCTGCCGCTAACACAGGGTGCTGCTTCCTTGGCGGTAGTCTGATGCTTCCCTCCACGTCCGTTTAGAGTTTCCGAGTGCCCCCCGGCAACTAATAACAGTTTAGCATATATCCAATTCACTTGCAAATCAAATAAAAAGTCGCCCTACAAGGGCGAGGCTTTAAACCCAATTTTTCGGTAAATGGATTTTCACCTTTTTTTAAACTATCAATCCAACCTTGACGTTTTGCTTTCTCTTTATCATTTGTCGTCCATTCAACGTATGCTTGAAAATCAGAAATAGCTCCCGGAAAATCCCCCGTTAATGCCCGCGCTAAACCTCGGTTATGATGATTCCATCCATAATTAGGTCTAAGTTGAACAGCTTTCTCGCAAGCAAACATCACCTTATCAGCTTGCTTGTTTAGGTTGCCATACCAACAAAGTCTATTCCAATTCCAAGCAGTTATTTCCACATCTGAATCTAATTCCTGAGCTTCCTTGTAAAGACTAATTGCCGACTCAATTTTTCCCTCTGTTGCCAGTTTTACTCCCTTTTTGACTTTGCCAAGAGCTGTCTGTTCGTGGCCAATATCTCACAACAAATTCACCCCGACTGTGCAAAACACCTGATAAAGAAACAGTCTCCTCACATCCTGCTAAACCATTAATAATTACAGCCTGTCGCCGACTATTTTCATTACTATTAATCGGCACAATTCCTAACACAAACTCTCCCGCTCCTTCCACAATTCTTAGAGGAGTTTGCCCAGGAGACTCCGACTGAATATTTGATTCACCACGATTAGCTTTTTGTTGATTAGTCAAACGAATTTGCTGATTAGTTTTATCAATATATTCTAAAGTGCGATGATAGACATATTTATATAAACTATCCGCCTCAATTACTCCCGACTTATCCGCAGCTTTCCCCAAAAAACCTTGAATCAAATAATAAGTAAATAATCCATGTTTTAAATTTTTCCATTCTTCAGATTGTTCATGCTTATCGCAAGACAAAAGCGCATAGAAACCCTTACTTTTAGCAGCCCTTTGCCAAAATAATTCTATTAATTGTGGAGCAATACTAGATGTTTCAGATTCAGATAATTTCTTACTTTGAGATAAATGCTGAAAATTAATACTTGTTCCACCACTATGACAAGCATCAATAAAAATCAATTGATATTTAGCACCACTTGCTGCCAACTTTTGCAGAATTTCTGCCACAGGCAAACCCGTTGTAGTTAAATTATTAGTTTCAGTATTTTTCAGACATAATATTGGTTGCTGAGTTTGTTTGTCTAAAAAACCATGACCAGAAAAATAAATTAAGATAGTATCTTCTTTAGTAGCTTGATTGACTAATTTTTCTAAGCTATTTTTCACCACATCAAGATGAGGAGATTCACGAGTATTATCGTGATGGATAATAATAGTTTTATAGGTGAATAATTTTGTAGATATTTCTAGTGCAGCCTTTAATTATTGACAATCATTAACACAATAATTAAGGTTGGTTATTCCAGTATCATCATATTGATTAATTCCCACTAAAAGAATTAAAAGTTGGGCTTCACCAGTTTTGAGTTTTTCCACATTAGAATTACCTGCTGATTTAGGCATAATTTTATATTATTACTCCATAATTGTATTGGAGAAAGAGTCATTTCAGTTATCATATAGAATCCGGTTATACAGTATATGTTTATAATTCTATCCACACTTTCTCGCCTTAAATCTCCCCATCTCCCCATCTCCCCATCCCCCCATCTCCCCATCCCCCCATCTCCCCATCTCCCCATCCCCCTATCTCATATAATAAGTATTCAACCGGATTTGAGATCAGTTATCAGTTAGCCTCCTATGGTCAGAACTGCGTTAACAGTCAAGAATTCCATTCTGACTCCTGACTCCTGTCTCCTGACTCCTTTCTTAATAATATATACGATGACAATAGAAAAAATTATACAAATAAACTATACAAACTTTAAAATTTAGAAGAACGCATAATTGGTATACTACGCGAAATATATGAATATTATTTATATTAATTTTTATTTAGGTATACTAGCGTAAAGACCTTCCATGGAAGCTCCCTAGCAAGGTTGTAGTTATCACTTTATTCTATCTTTCTCAAAATTTCAATTAAATCTAACCCAGTTTCAATCACCATGATGAAAACCTTCAGAGTTGCATATTATCCTTTGTCTCTGTTGATACCTCTACTCCCAATAGTAGTGGCGACTCCTGGGAAAGCACAACCCATCACCCCTGCTAATGATGGCACAGGTACAACCGTCAACCAAAACGGCAACCAATTTAACATTCAAGGAGGCACCCGTAGTGGCAGAAACCTTTTCCACAGCTTCGACCAATTCAACGTCAACTCCGGTCAAACCGCTAACTTCCTCACCACCCCAGATACCCGCAATATTCTGGGTAGAGTTACAGGTGGTAATGCTTCTATTATTAACGGTCTTATTCAAGTCATTGGCAGCAATTCTAACCTCTTGTTGATGAACCCTGCTGGAATGATATTTGGCCCCAATGCCACTCTTAACCTACCCGCTTCATTCAGCGTGACTACTGCCACAGGTATTGGTTTCAACAGCAACAACTTCTGGTTTCAAGCTATAGGAACAAATGACTACTCAAACCTAGTGGGAAATCCCAGTGGTTATCGTTTTAATGTATCAAACCCAGGCGCAATAGTTAATGAAGGAAATTTAAGTTTAAACCCAGGGGAGAATTTGACCTTATTGGGTGGCACAGTCATCAACACCGGGGAACTCTCTACCGCAGGAGGTAATGTTACTATTGCAGCAGTGGAAGGTGGCAGCACTCTGAGAATATCTCAACCAGGACATTTGTTAAGTTTAGATGTATCCTCATCAGTCGGAATTACAGAAGAAACAAATTTCACACCCTTATCATTACCAGAATTATTGACAGGTGGGGATGAAACTCATGCTACCTCTATGAGTATTAATGCTGATGGTGATGTAGTGTTGATAGATGCAAATACTTTGGTTGCTGATACTCCAGGAGATGTGCTTGCCTCTGGGAATATAGATGTATCGACCCTTCCTAGTTACCTTTATGAGGAGGGAAATAATAATCTTGGTGGACAGATTAATGTGTTGGGCGATCGCGTAGCAATTATTGATGCTAATATTCATGCTGATGGTATCAACGGAGGTGGAACAGTATTAATTGGAGGCGACTTTCAAGGCAATGGAATAGTGAGTAACTCTCAGCAGACATTTGTAAACAATAACTCATTTATTTCTGCTGATGCTATTATAAATGGTGACGGAGGAAGAGTAATAATTTGGTCAGATGGAGTAACTAATTTTGCCGGAAATATTAGTGCTAAAGGGGGAGATTTTTCTGGTAATGGAGGGTTTGTTGAAGTATCTGGAAAACAAGAATTAATATTTGATGGAAATGTCAATGTTAGTGCCGCATTTGGTACCCAAGGAACAATATTATTAGACCCAGAAAATATCACAGTGGGAGAGTCAGAAAATACTGAAAATTCAGAAACAGAAACAGTAGATAATAATTCGGAAGTAGCATCTACAGAAAATACAGATTCTTCCACCACAGAAAATACTGAAAATTCAGAAACAGAAACAGTAGATAATAATTCGGAAGTAGCATCTGCAGAAAGTACAGATTCTCCCACTACAGAAAATACTGAAAATTCAGAAACAGAAACAGTAGATAATAATTCGGAAGTAGCATCTGCAGAAAGTACAGAAGAAAATGTCGATAATTCAGAAACCACAGAAAATACAAATTCAGAGACAGAAGTTACTTCTACAGAAATTGCCGATAACTCAGAAACAACAGAAACAGAAATACCAATAGACCCCTTTGCTCAAGATAAAAATTCTGATGTGACAATTTCCGCAGAAAATATTGGGGAGTTATCAGGAGATATAATTTTATTTGCCGACAACGATATAACAATCAATGAAAAAATAGAAACTGACTCATCTGTAGAATTAAAAGCCGGACGAAGTATTAATATAAATGCCGATATTGACACATCAATTGGTAATGGAAATATTGATTTACTTGGCAATAATGATGAGATGAATTTTGCTAATCGGAGTGAGGGGAAAGCTTCGATAAATCAATTAGATGGAACGACATTAAATGCAGGCAGTGGCACGATTAATATTCAGTTAGGAAATTTAGGAGAAGTTGGGGATATAAATCTGGCAAATTTAACTACAACAGGGCAAGTTTTAGTTAATGCTAATGGGGGAAATATTGCCCGAGTTTCTGACAATTCAATTATTAATGCGGGTAGTGTTTTATTTGAAACAAATGGCAATGGAGGAATAGGTTTAGCGGGTGCACCATTGCGGTTAGAGGTGGGTAATTTAGAGGCAGTTTCTGGCAGTGGTGGAGTATTTTTTGATGTAGGAAATGTGAATATTGGTGGTGTGAGTGAGGATGTGGATGGTATTAAGACTATTGATGGGGGAGATATTATTCTTGATAGTAGAGGAGATGTGACTGTTACTGAAGACATTTCTGCTGATGTTGTTACTGATGGTGAAACAGGAGGTGATATTAATATCGCGGCTAAAAACCTTTCTGTTATTGATGGTACTGAGATATCTGCAAGTACCCTTGCCAAAGGGGATGCAGGGAGCGTGGAGATTCATGCTACTGATACTGTAGTCTTTGATGGAGGAAACTCAGACAGTTTCACCGGAGTAGTTAGTGGTGTGGCAGAAGGAGCAGAAGGGAATGCCGGAGATGTAACTATTACCACCAGGTCTCTGGAAGTTAAAAATGGTGCTCAAATACTAGCCAATACTTTTGGTAATGGGAATGCAGGGAATGTAGAGATTCATGCTACTGAGACTGTGGTCTTGGAGGGAGAAGACTCAGAAGGTACGCCGAGTGCAGCAAGTAGCACTGTGGCAGAAGGAGCAAAAGGGAATGGGGGAACTGTCACTATTACCACCGGGTCTCTGGAAGTTAAAAATGGTGCTGATGTATCTGCCGAAGTAGAAGAAGGAGCAGAAGGGAATGGGGGGGATGTAATTATTACCACCAGGTCTCTGGAAGTTAAAAATGAAGGTAAGATATTTGCCAGTAACTTGGGCACAGGGAATGCAGGGACTGTGGAGATTAATGCTACTGACACTGTGGTCTTGGATGGAAAAGACTCAGAATATCCCACTGGAGTAATTAGCAGTGTGGAAGAAGGAACAGAAGGGAATAGGGGAGGTGTAACTATTACCACCGGGTCTCTGGAAGTTAAAAATGGTGCTGAGATATCTTCCGATACCTATAGCACAGGTAATGGGGGAGGTGTAACTATTACCACCGGGTCTCTGGAGGTGAAAAATGGTGCTCAAGTATCTGCGAGTACCTTTGGTAATGGGAATGCAGGGACTGTGGAGATTCATGCTACTGAGACTGTTGTCTTGGAGGGAGAAGACTCAGAAGGTTTGACTGGAGTAACTAGCAGTGTGGAAGAAGGAGCAGAAGGAAATGCAGGGAGTGTAACTATTACCACCAGGTCTCTGGAGGTGAAAAATGGTGCTCAAATACTAGCCAATACCTTTGGTAATGGGAATGCAGGGGCTGTGGAGATTCATGCTACTGAGACTGTGGTCTTGGAGGGAGAAGACTCAGAAGGTACGCCGAGTGCAGCAAGTAGCACTGTGGCAGGAGAAGCAAAAGGGGATGGGGGAAGTGTCACTATTACCACCAGGTCTCTGGAAGTTAAAAATGGTGCTGATGTATCTGCCGAAGTAGAACCAAGAGCAGAAGGGAATGGGGGGAAAGTAACTATTAACACTAGGTCTCTGGAAGTTAAAAATGAAGGTGAGATATTTGCCACTACCGAAGGAAAAGGGAATGCAGGGACTGTGGAGATTAATGCTACTGAAACTGTAGTTTTGGATGGAGGAGGAGGAGACCCAGAAGGTCTCACTGGAGTAACTAGCCGTGTGGAAAAAACAGCAGAAGGGGATGCGGGGGGTGTAACTATTACCACCGGGTCTCTGGAGGTGAAAAATGGTGCTCAAATATCTGCCAGTACCCGTGGTCAAGGAAATGCAGGAAAAATTAATATCACAGCAGATGATACTGTGGTTTTTGATGGGGTATCTCCACATGGTACTTTAGGTGGCGCATTTAGCGAAGTAGAATTAGGAGCAGAAGGTGATGTCGAGGGCATAAGCATTTCCACAGGTTCTCTAAAAGTCACTAATGGCGCTCAAATATCTACCAGTACCCGTGGTCAAGGAGATGCAGGAAAAATTAATATCACAGCAGAAGATTCTGTAGTGTTTGACAGAGAAAATGAGTTTGGCTTACCCGGTACAGCATTTAGTCAAGTGAGACAAGGGGCAAAAGGGAATGCTGGAGGTGTGACAATAGAAACTGGCTCCCTGACAGTTACCAATGGTGCTCTAATATCTGCCAGTACCCGTGGTCAAGGAGATGCAGGAAGTATTAATATTACTGCAGAAGAAACTGTTGTGTTTGATGGATCGATTCAAGAACCCTTTATCATCATTAGTGGAGCATACAGTACAGTCGAAGGTACAGCAGAAGGGGATGCAGGTGGTGTGATAATTACTACTGGTTCTCTGGAAGTTACTAATGGTGCTCAAATATCTGCTAGTACCTTTAGCAAAGGGAATGCAGGAAGCGTTGATATTACAGCAAAGGGTACTGTAGTATTTGATGGAGAATCTGACTTTGGCTTCTCCAGTGGAGCATACAGTACAGTCGAAGTTACAGCAGAAGGGAATGCAGGTGGTGTGAGGATTACCACAGGTTCTCTGGAAGTTACTAATGTTGCTGTAATAGATGCCAGTACCCTTGGCACAGGAAATGCAGGCACTATTGATATTACAGCAAAGGATACTGTAGTCATTGATGGGATATCTCCAGATGGTTTCCCCAGTGGAGTATTTAGCAGGGTGGGAGAAGAGGCAGAAGGGAAAGCGGGGGATGTAAGTATTACCACAGATTCTCTAGCAGTTACCAACGGTGCAGTAATAGATGCCAGTACCCTGGGTCAAGGAAGCGCAGGCAATATATTTATCACAACAGACACCCAACTCACCCTCAACGAAAACGCCCAAATCTCAGCCTTCACTGAAAGCAGTGGCACAGGAGGCAACATCATCCTATTTGCCCCAGAAACCCTCAACATTACTGGCAACGGACAAATAACAGTCCGCAGCAGCGGAGCAGGCAACGCTGGCCAAATTGACATCCTCAGCCCTAACATCACCCTCTCTGGCGGCATAGATATCACAGCCTTCACAGCAGGTCCAGGCAACGCTGGCAACATCAACCTAGAAGGCGACCAAATTAACATTCAACCCAATACCCAAATACTAGCTTTCACCGAAACTACTGGAGATGGAGGTAACATCACAGTCAAAGCCACAGAAATACTCAACTTAGAAGCAGAAACCCAACTATCAGTGGAAACCAACAGAGGCGGAAAAGCTGGAAATATAGAAATCACAACTCCCCAACTAACAATAGGAAAAGATGCCCAAATTAGTGCCACAGTTAACCTCGGAGCAACTACAACCGACCCAGGTGGAAATATCACCATCAATACCAATGAATTAAACATCTCAGGGGAACTGGGAATATTTGCCGAAACTGAAGCAACAGCAGATGCAGGCACTCTCACCCTCAACCCTTACAAAACTGACCCCAACCTAGAAATAACTTTCACAAATAATGGCTTCATCTCTGCCTCTACCAGTTCCACAGGTAACGGAGGAAATATCAATCTCAGTGCTCCAGAAAGTATAAATATTATAGGGGATGGTAGTATTTCTGTGGAAACTACAGATGAAGGAAATGCTGGAGCTATCAATATCAATACTCAAAACCTGACGCTCTCCGATGGAGTAGCTATATCAGCTTCTACAGAAGATAAAGGCAACGCTGGAGCTATCAATATTAATACTCAAAACTTCACTTTAGAAACCGGAACAACCCTAACCACAGAAACTAATAACAAAGGTCAAGCGGGAAACATAGAAATAAACACTAGACAACTAACTATTGGAGAAAATGCCCAAATTAGTGCTACAGCAAGAGAAGGGGCAACTAACACTGAAGCAGGAGGTAATATTACTATCAATGCTACAGACTTACTAATTTCAGGCCGACTGGGAATATTCGCCGAAACAGCAGGAGAAACTCCCGCAGGTACTCTTACTCTTAAACCCTATAACAGAGATGGGGGGAAGGGGAGATGGGGAGATGGGGAGATGGGGAGATGGGGAGATGGGGAGATGGGGAGAAGAGAAAATTATTCCGCTCGAATTGACCCGAACCTCAATATTACTTTTACCGAAAATGGCTTTATCTCTGCCCGCACTACTTCCAGTGGAGACGGAGGTAATATCAATATATTTGCTCCAGAAAACATTAATATTACAGGGGAAGGCAGAATAACAGTTGAAACAGAAGGCAGTGGAGACGCAGGCATCATCAACATAGAAACAGAACACCTCACCATAGCTGAAAATACTACTATATCAGCAGCTACATCCGACAGCGGAGATGGAGGCCGCATCAATATTACTCCTAGCGAAACATTTCAATTAGAAGGTCAAATTATTACAGAAACTACAGGCACAGGAAACGGAGGAAAAATCACTATTAATACAGGGTCTCTCCAAGCCGAAAATAGTACTATTTCAGCCAAAAGCACCGATGCAGGAAACGCAGGCGCAATAGAAATTACAGCTCAAGAAAATATCGCTACAGGTATTATTCAATCTTCTGCCTCAGAGTCACAAGAAACTGCTGACGGAGGTAATATCAGCATCATTAGTGAACAAGGAGAAATTGATGCGACCCAACCCATCCAGTCATTTTCAGAAAAAGGTAACGCTGGAGATGTCACTCTCCAAGCTAAAACAGACATTACCACCAACACTATTAGTTCTCACGGTCAACAACAAGGTGGTCAAATAACTATCACCACAGAAACCGGAAACGTCAATACATCTCAAGGCTTTTTGGCAAATTATTCTGGAGATGGCAACGGAGGCAACGTTACTATAGAAGCACCCCAAGGAGATATTACCAGCAGCAATATTTACTCTTTCGCTGATGCAGATGGAGGTCAAATATTTCTCAAAGCTGGAGGCGATATCAATATCAGGCAAAACAGTGATATTATCTCAGCGTCAGAACCTCCAGATAACAGCGACATTAACAACCAAGGTCAAGGAGGAGACATTATTCTGGAAGCAGGCAACAATATTAATACAGCAACAGCGAGAATATATTCCGGAGCAGATATTGGCGACACGGGCAAAATTGATATTATTGCGGATAGCGCAATAGAAGTAGGTCAAATAGACCTAGCATCAGGTTTTGTCAGACAACAACAACCAGTAAATGACAACTTTACTCTTATACCCATACCTCAAGGAGAAGCAACCAGAGGAGTTGCAGAAAATATCACTATCACCAGTAACAATGGCGCAATAGATACCACCGCTGGAGTTATCAATTCTCGTTCTCCTGATGGTTCCGGTGATATTACTCTCAATGCTAGAGATAATATTACTATCGGTCTACTAAGAGCTAGCGCTCTTAACCCAGAAAAACCAACTACAGGAGGAGATATTACGATCGCCAGTCAAACTGGAGAAATAAATGCCACAACAGCTATAGAAACTTTTTCAGAAAGAGGTACTGCTGGAAATGTGACTATTATGGCGGAGGAACACATTCATCTAGAAAATATTTTATCTCAGGGAGCAGAAGGAGGAGGGGATATTACTATAGAAAGTCGCAGTGAAAATAGTATAGATGCTCAAGGAGAATTAAACACTTTTTCCACAGAAGGAATGGCTGGAAATGTCACTCTTACATCTCCTGGAAATATAAGTATTAGTGGCATTCGTTCTCAGGGAAGGGAACAGGGAGGTAATGTCACGGTAGAAAGTGAAATAGGTGAAATTAACTCAACTGGGAATATTGACTCTTTTTCAGAGCAAGGCAGGGGAGGAAATATCGATCTGAATGCTCCAGAAAGTGTGAATTTAGCAAATGTGTCATCTTTTGGTGCGACTGAAAGCGGTAATTTGAGGATACAGAGTCGTACAGCAACAGTGAATACAGGTAATGTGACTACACAAGCGCCAGCAGGAAGTAGTGGCAGTATAGTTATCAACGGAGAGGAAGTAGGTACGGGAGACTTAACTTCTATTGGTACAACGAGCGCAGGTGCAATAAATGTGGAAGCTACAGATGGTTCAATTACAACTTATGATATTGAAATTAGCTCTGATGGCACCATAGGAAATTTAATACTCAGAGCAACCGAGGATGTTAATACTGGAGGTATTAGTCAGGATACGGGAGATGGAGATGCAAATATTAATATTGATTCTGGAGGAGACCAGGATATAGAAGAAATTAATCAAAATGCAGACGGCGATGCCACTAATATTGCTATTGCAGAAGGTAATCAAACTATAGGAGATATTAATCAAAATGCTGGGGATGATGCCACTAATATTGCTATTGCAGAAGGTAATCAAACTATAGGAGATATTAATCAAAATGCTGGGGATGATGCCACTAATATTGCTATTGCAGAAGGTAATCAAACTATAGGAGATATTAATCAAAATGCTGGGGATGATGCCACTAATATTGCTATTGCAGAAGGTAATCAAACTATTGGTAATGCCACTCCAAATACCAGCAATGAATCTATCAATATTCAGAACGATGGAACTAATCAAAATATTGGTAATGTCACTCCAAATACCAGCAATGAATCTATCAATATTCAGAACGATGGAACTAATCAAAACATAGCAGAAATTTCTGCATCTCCTAATGACAATACCCCGATTAATAATCCTCTCATTGATGGAGAAAATACGAATAATTCCAATAATTCCAATACTCCCACAAATTCTTTAGATACAAATAGTCCAGAAATCCCTTCTACTTCCAATTTAATTTCAAATATTACCCCTAGTAACAACGACCAAACAACAAATACTGGCACTGCTAAAGAGCAAACTGAAGAATCTATCAACAAAACCACCGACACAAAAAAAATATTAAATATCATTGATACTATTAATACCAATACCCTGACAGTAGCCACAGGTTCAGAAAAAATAGTAACAATGTTAGAACAACAGCGCATCAACGAATATTCAGATTACTTCGGAGAAGATTTTGACGAAAAATTACTTTCCACACAGAATGTCCGAAATATTTTAACAGATATAGCAAATCAAACCGGAAAAGAATCTGCTGTTGTTTATATCAATGCTTACTCAGACCAATTACAGATAATCTTATTTACCAAAGAAGGTCAACCAATCCTCAAAACAATTTCTACAGCAAATCGCGAGAAACTAAAACTAGCCACCATAGAATTAATGCTAGAAATCACAGATAAAAAACAACGCAAAACCACAAGTTATTTAGCAGCATCTCAACAATTATATCAATTATTAATAGCCCCCATTGCTACCGAATTAGAAGCAGCAAATATTGATACAATTTTATTTAGTCTGGATGTAGGATTTCGTTTATTACCCTTAGCAGCTTTACACGATGGAGAACAATTTTTAATAGAAAAATACAGCATTAGTAGTATTCCTAGTGTCAGTTTAATGGATAGTCGTTATAGTTCTGTTCATAATACTACTTTATTAGCTATGGGAGCCAGTGAATTTACAAAACAAGCGCCCTTATTTGCTGTACCTGTGGAGTTAGAAACTATTTCTCAAAATTTATGGCAGGGTAATATGTTTCTCAATGAAGAATTTACTCTGAAAAATTTAATTAATCAACGTCAAAATTATCCTTATCCGATAATTCATTTGGCTACTCATGCTAAATTTAATGGTGGAAATATAAGTAATTCATATATTCAGTTGTGGAATGAAAAATTGCGATTAAATCAAGTCAGAAAATTAGGTTGGAGTCAACCACCAGTGGAATTATTAGTATTGTCCGCTTGTCAAACCGCAGTAGGAAATAAAGAAGCAGAATTAGGTTTTGCTGGCTTTGCAGTGGCAACAGGAGTTAAGTCCGTATTGGCAAGTTTATGGTTGGTTAGCGATGAAGGAACATTAGGATTGATGACAGAATTTTATTCTCATTTGGGTAATCTCAATATTAAGGCAGAAGTGTTGCGACAGACCCAGTTGGCAATGTTGAGGGGTGAAGTTGCGATCGAAGATGGAATTTTGAGGGGGTCTGGTAGTCGTGGGGAAGTGCCTTTGCCTCCTGAGTTGGCACATCAGAAAAATCAAAATTTTTCCCATCCTTATTATTGGGCAGGGTTTACCATGGTTGGTAGTCCCTGGTAGTATGCGGAGTAGGGGAGTGGGAGATTGGGAGATTGGGAGATTGGGAGATTGGGAGATGGGGAGATTGGGAGATTGGGAGATTGGGAGATTGGGAGATTGGGAGATGGGGAGATTGGGAGATGGGGAGATTGGGAGATTGGGAGATGGGGAGATTGGGAGATTGGGAGATTGGGAGATTGGGAGATTGGGAGATTGGGAGGTTTAATATTGAAGTGTGGATAGAAATAAACATATAGATCCGCTTAGGGGTTCTATTTAAAAGGGAGTGTGGGAAGTGTGGGAAGGGTGGGGAGTGTGGGGAGATGGAAGCATTATTCTACCTGCTTGGTGCGCATTCCCGAAAAGGAGTCAGCATTCCCCAAGGGAGCTGACGGCAACGCGGGGTCTGACCGCTTGTGACTTGCCTCCTTCAGAGGAGCTGCGCTAGCGTCGTCGCGGGGTCGCATCCGCTTTTTCTCCTATCCGATTTCTGGAACTCCTGATATAGAATCCGGTTATATAGTATATGTTCATTATTCAATCTCCCCATCTCCCCATCTCCCCATCTCCCCCAACAATACAATTAAGTATTCAACTGGATTTGATATTATATCATGTCCGGATAATTAGTTATAAAAAAAACTTTCTCCTTCAACTCCAGTTCTTACTCTTCCTTCTTCCTTCTTCTTTCTTCCCTCCTGACTCCTGACTCCTGACTCCTGACTCCTCCGTAGTTATTTATTTATAACTGTTCAACCGGACATGATATTACTCCTTACTCCTTACTCGTTACTCGTTACTCCTCAGTAAAAGGTATTATCAAAATCATCTTCTAGAGCATTCATAACTGCGGAAAAATTAACAGCATCTTCGATCGCCGGAATACCCGCTTCTTGATCGGCAGCATGAAGAATTTGCAGTTGAATTGGTTCCATATAGCTTTCTAATTAAATTTAATGATTTTTCTTGGTAATCATACCGTACGAAAAAAACTGTAGAAAAATGAAACAGCTTTTATCTTGATATTGGATTAACCAATACTGGCTGTACGGCACAGCTCACTATTCCCTCGGCAGTAAATGCCCCTGGGAATTTCTTTCTAACAGCCGTTCCTTACACTTCTTCTTAGGAGCATGGCCAGTAGTAGGAATATGGTTCACCGCTCTAGGTGTATCAACAATGGCCTTTAACTTGAATGGTTTCAACTTCAACCAGTCCATCATCGACTCCAGTGGTCGTGTGGTAAATACTTGGGCAGACATCATCAACCGTGCAAACTTAGGAATGGAAGTAATGCACGAGCGTAACGCTCACAACTTCCCTCTAGATTTGGCTGCTGTAGAAGCTCCTTCTATCAATGGTTAATTTTTGAGTTAGCTTTAGTTAGCTAATATAAACGCTCTCCAATTTTATTGGGGGGCGTTTTTTGTTTTCAATAAAAATAAATCAAAATACTATGATGCGTCAGCTTATTAGTGTATTTTTAGTAGTTATATTTTGGGTTTCTACTCCTGGTTTGAGTATTGCTCAAAATAATATGGATAACTTTGATAACCTCTCGCAAGAAAAAGTTAAAGAATTAATTTCTATTCGATACAGTATTACTACTATTAACGACCTAGCAAAAAGGGATGTACTTTCAGAAACTCAGGCAACAACAGAAACAAAATATTACTTGGAAAAATCTCAACTTATTGTTGGAGAAAAGTTAACCTTAGAACAGATTATACAATTAACTAATAACTACATAGTTACACTGGAAAGCCAAAGAAATATAATTCAAAAAATTGCTGGTTTTGTCACTTTTACAAATATTATCTTGACTGCTGCAGCAATTTTACTCGTTTTCGCATTGACATCCTTAGCTACTCTATATTTAATTCCTATTCTCAAACTAATTCCATCATGGGGTTATGAAATTATTATTTACTTAGCTTGTTTTGGTGCTATTGTTGGAGGAAATTTTGTTAATGGAATAGGTGAATTTATTGCTTTTCCTGGTTGCTTAGGGTTAACTGGCGCTATTAGTTTCAGCCACTATGTACATAGAAATTTTTTCCAAAAGCTTGTTGATGGGAAAAAAAGTTATCGTGATAATATTTATAATTTCATTTATCTTGATAGTTTAATATTGTTCATAATTTGGGCGATCGCTGGAATTTTTTATCAAAGTTCTCTACTGGGTTTTATTGCTATTATTGCCTTGGAAACTTCTCTTGGTTTTTCGATAATAGTTACTCCTCTTCGTTACATGATAGGTTTTACCGAAAGAGATGTAATTCCCAGGGCAATGTCTGCTTCTTTGATTTTATTAACTATATATGTTAGTGCTGAAATAGTAAATTTTGAATTTCCCTATATTGAAGTTTTTTCTACGGGAATTTTATTTATTGGGAGTTTTGTTTATTTTATTGGAACTTTAATTATTTCTAACAAATGGTATCAGTCTGGAAAGTTTAATATTAACAACTATCTATGGTTACAATTTATGGCCATAATATCAGGTGTTGCTGCTCTTTATATTGGTTCAGTTTGGCAAGTTTTACTATTACAAAGGATTGGGGGTACATTCTTTTTCTTGTATCTGATTGAAAAATATTTTGAGATTCCTTGGAAAAAAGAATACGCTGCTTGGGTAACTTTAGGTTTGGCTATAATTTTATATTTATCAGCACTTGTAGCTAAACAGTATCCTGAATACTTTTTCATAGTAAGTTAAGCAATAATTAGGGTTTGCTGAATAAGTCTTTTAGTAGGGGTAGGAGACAACCCACCCCTAACCCCTCCCAGGAGGGGAAGACATCAGCACTATCAATTAATAGCGATCGCCTGTTTTTTACTGTCAACTAATAGCGATCGCCTATTTCTTTAATAACAAATTTTTGCTGACTATTCTAATACACTATTTTAGCTGTGTCAGTCCACTACAATCATGAATTATTTTAGGTATGTCGCAGCATTACAACCTTCTTCAAACCTACAACTTTCTTCAAGTCCAAGCACGGAAGAAAGTATTTTCTTGCCAAACACTAGCAGTTTTTTGTTCGATCGCTCCCATGTCCTGTTGAGTTAACTGCTGAAACGTTTGGGCTACCCTAACATTAGACTGCAACATTTCCACAGATTCTGTCGCTACGATACAACAATGTACGCCTTCTAAGGACAATACATATCCCATCGCTTCCTGCATATTCAATATCCCCGGTTGGAGTAACTTACCGTAAGCTGGTATTTTCATTCCAATAACACCCACATTTTTTTGTTGCGCAACAGGTAACACAGTAGGAGCAAATGGTCGGGGATGATGTTTGTCAGCAGCATTAATAGTAACCAGGGTAGTGTCAAATGGATAGCGACGTAGTCCTTCAGCTATAACATCAGGTTCGTGATGACCTGTAATTCCCGAAAATTTGACTATACCTTGTTCTTTTGCTTCTTCCATTGCTTTGATAGCACCTTGGGAACTGAATATTTGATCTAAAGTTTCTGTAAAGGAAACATGGTGTAACTGCCACGAGTCGAGATAATCTGTATTCAACCGTTTTAGCGATCGCTCTAATTCTCTCCATGCTCCGTCGCGATCGCGTATTCCGGTCTTACTTGCCAAAAATATATCTTTTCTATAAGCGGGTAAAACTTTTCCAAACTGTTCTTCACTTGCACCATAACTAGCAGCAGTATCAAAATATCTAATTCCTAGAGACAGAGCCGCCTCAATTACTGCCATAGCCTCTTTTTCTTTCTCACTCTTACCTACAGGTGTTTTTCCTGCTCCACCTAAACCTAAAAGTGGTACTTTGACACCAGTTTTACCTAACACTCGTTCTGGTATTGTGGATGTGATGGGTAGCTTTTCAGCAGATGCTATTTTGGTCTGAGATTTTTTATTGACAGCAGCACAACCTACTATACTACTGGTAGCAGCAATGCTTGTCATTATAAAGTTACGTCGAGTCGTTTTTTTTGTCATAGTTATCTATAAGTTTTTTGATATTATAGCGCTACTTGAATAGGGAATAGGGAATAGTAAACTGTTAAAGGGTTTTCGGCGATCAAATACTCCGCTAACAGGGTTTAGAAATGTCAAACACCTTAATGCGTAGCGCTATATAAAAATTCTCAGCTAAGAAGTATTTAAAATGTGTCTTAGCAAGTCAGAAGTAATCATGGTTATTCTGTTAGGAATGAGAATTAAATAAGATCCAAAGTTTTTGTCTAGGAGTATTTCACTGAAATACTTCTGTACAGGAAATCTGGAAGTTAATAAATCCTCATTCCTTAATTAGACACACAACAAATAAGTGGTTTAAATGCACAGCAGCTTAAAATTTAACACTAATTTTAGAAATTCCACTCCATAAATAAGTCTGTTACTGGTAATATAAAACCTGGTCATTTCAGTTATCAGTTATCAGTTATCAGTTATCAATTATCAGTACCTCTGCAATAAGGAGGCTACGAAAATACGGAATTCTCTTTTGTTTATCCCCTGAAAACGGGAGGCTTTAGACCACAATTTCTCGGTCAAATATCTTCTCCGTCTAAATTATCAGCAACTTTTCAACAATCAATAATGAATAATGAATAATGAATAATTACCTCTCGTTGAAAGAAGAGGATTGACAAAGAGATGAAAATTTTTCTTCTCTTGGTCGATTGGATATGGCGAGGAGACCTCGCCATCCCTCGACCGCTTATTATCCCCTTAAAAGGGGAGGCTTTAAACCACAATTTTTCGGTAATAATTTATCAAAATAATGGGGTCGCGCAACCCTGCCTTTTAAGGCGAAATATTTTTGGAAAGTTGCTCAAATTCCCGTTATAAAAATAACTTCTGACTTCTGACTTCTGACTTCTGACTTCGTTAAGTGGTTGTGGTTTATGGTAGACTAAAATTTATTTTTTATCAGGATTAATTACCCAAACTAACCGACAATTATTTTCAAAGTATTCAACAATTTTTTGATGTAGTTCTTCAAATGTATTATTGGGATAAATTACCTCTACTGCTAAATCGGTAGCACCCTGAAAATAACCTTTAGGTAATAGCTTTAATCCTAATAAACGGTCTTTGGAAACAAAATAAATATCTGGTAATAATTAATAATTAATAATTAATTATTAATAATTAATTATTAATAATCACCTCTTCTTTTCAAGGATAAGATTGACGTGGTAGAGATTTTTTTTTCTTGTTTATCCTTTAAATGATAGGCTTTAAACCTTAATTATTTGGCAATATTACCATGCTCCATTCCGGAGTTTCTCATATCGAAAACTTCTCCATTAATTAATTCATAATGACTGCCATCTTCTGAGAATTCTTGAAACTCTTGGTCAGTTAATATTTTATTTTCGGTTGCTATATTTATCAATTTATTCTGCTATTTTGTGATAGTTTTTTGTGATAATTGAATTAAGTCATTCAATATTTTATCAAATTAGCCCAATTACATTTTATATCATATCAAATCTGCTTGCTACAGTTCCCGTTTGCGTAATATGAACTAGGAACAAATCGGAGTAATATAATTTATACCGTCAGTAGGGAAAAACGGCCGTTTTCCCCTAAGATATTGATTATTATTACTAAATGCCAAATAATACTAAAGAAAAGCGGATTTAATATCGCACTCTATTTTTAGTCAATAACAAATGTTTAAATTTTCCGTCAAACAAATCACCGAAAAATTCAGGTATAAAGCTTCTCAATTAATGGAGAAAAAAGCGGTCGAGGGATGGCGAGGTATCCTTGCCATATCCAATCGACCAAGAGAAGAAAAAAAATCTTTTTATCCAATCCCCTTATTTATAAGAAGAAGTAACTCTAAATTATTAATTCTTAATTATAAATTCTTGAAAATTACTTTTATTGTAGTATTTCTCAATCCATTAATAGTACTTAGTCAGGAAACTGCTACAACAAAAATTTGTCCGGCTGAATTAAGTAATCGGATTGATGCTGTAATTAACCGCCCAATTTTTAATCGTTCTCGGTGGGGAATTTTAGTCGAAACTTTATCGGAAAAAACTACAGTTTATAACCGCGATGCTAAATATTATTTCATTTCTGCTTCTACGGCTAAACTGTTAACAACTGCAGCAGTATTACAAAAACTTCGCCCTCAATTTAGAATTAGAACTTCAATTTATGGTGATGGGAATGGCAATATATATATTGTGGGTAGAGGCGACCCTAGTTTAACAGAAACTCAACTGCAAAGTTTGGCTAAACAATTGAAAGAACAAGGGATAGAAACTATTAATCAATTAATTGCTGACGATAGTTATTTTGAAGGAACAGGAGTTAATCCTAATTGGGAATGGGAAGATGTTCAGGCTGGTTATGGCGCACCAATCAATAGTTTAATTCTGAATCAAAATGCTATAGATTTGGTTTTGTCGCCTCAAAGTTTAGGTCAGCCTTTACAAGTTACTTTTGTTAATTCTGTTGAAGGTCAAAAATGGCAGATTGAAAATAATTCGGTGACTGTAGGAAAGAATGAAAAAGAATTTTTAGAAGTAGGAAGAGATTTTATTCAGCCAATAATTAGAATATCTGGGCAATTACGAGTTGGTTCGGCATCGGAACCTGTTTATGTGGCTGTTGTGGAACCTGTGGATAATTTTTTAAATAAATTTAGTGAAGTTTTAGCAACAACAGGAATTCAGGTTTCTCAAATAGTAAAAAAATCACAGATTGCTTCTAATATTAATTTGACTGAATTAGCTTTTGTGGAGTCTCCAACATTGGCGGAATTAGTGGAGGAAGTTAATAGAAAGAGTAATAATGTTTATGCAGAATCTTTGTTACGGCAAATGGGAGTTAGGAGTAGATTAATTCCTAGGAAAAAATCTAATAATCAGACTTTAGCAAAAAGTTTGGAGGAGGTAAAAGTAATTTTAACTAGGTTAGGAGTTACTCCCAATAGTTTTGTATTAAATGATGGCTCTGGTTTGTCTCGTCATAATTTAGTTAGTCCGGAAGCTTTGGTGCAAACTCTCAGAATAATGGCTAATTCTCCTTGGGCAAATATTTATAGAAATTCTTTACCTGTAGCTGGTGTAAGTGGTACGTTGAGTAGACGTTTTAGAAATAGTTTTGCCGAGGGAAATGTACAAGCAAAAACAGGAACAATTAGTGGAGTTTCTGGTTTAGCAGGATATATTCAACCTGCTAATTTTGAGCCTTTAGTATTTAGTATTATTGTCAATCAGTCTGACTTAGAAACAAAAAATTTGAGAAGTGCTATTGATGAAATAGTTTTGTTATTAACTCAATTAAATAGTTGTGGTTAAAAGAAGTACAAAAATAGAAGTAATATCATGTCCGGTAGCATCGGTATTGTATAGTAAAGGTAGGCAACAGCTCATCTGGCAACAGCTCATCTGGCCGGAATACTTAAGAGCAAGAAAAAAACTTAAATTTCCTGTAGATATTCACCCTTGGGTTTACACAAACGATACCAGCGGACATGATATAAGTTCATTAATTGATAATTGATAATTACCTCTGGTTAAAATCGAGAGGATTAAATATAAGGAAATATTATTTCTTTTTTTCCCCCTTAATACCAAGGGTGAAAAAAGAATACTTAATTTAAGTGACACTTCAATTATTAAGTAGGGCTTGCTGATTAATTATCAAAGTATTGATAAGTAAAGGCTAAAGCCTTTTTGAGGTCGAAAAAAGTGCCTGGTTTTCAGCTTTTTATGGTCATGCATGGAGCGTATTTTAGGCAAAAGTTGGGCAGAGAAATCATTCTTACAGTTCTTACTCCTACCTACTCTAAATTCCCCTAACTCCTGTCTCCTAGCCCCAGCAAAAATACTTTTTCAGCAAACCCTAAGTAATTAACACAGATTGAATAATTTTTTTGATAATTAGCACCCCAGTTATTGTTAATTATTCTTATTTTTACCGAAAAATTCTGGGTATGCGCCTCCCCTTTTAAGGGGATAAAAAAAGATAATATTTCAGATTTCAAGCCTCTTGCTTTTCTAGGTCATGCTGCGCAAACAGCTACAAGTACTGATAACTGATAACTGATAACTGATAACTGAAATGACCTCTCCCCTACTCCCCCGCAATGCGAATCAGATTTATTTGTTTCCCATTAATTAGGGTTTGCTCAATAAAGCTAAAAGTCAGGATAGCTAAGCTAATAGAGCTTTTTATACTCAGTTTATCTCCAATTTTATGGCTCTTATTTGTCTCAAAATACTGAAATTTTCTGCTGAAATTCAAGAAAATTTCTTCACATAAAATGGCCGAAACCGTTGCCTGTTCCCCCACAAATTGACCCGTCCCCGTGTCTCCGCGTCCCCGTGTCCTACCCCCACCAACCAATTTTTTCAGCAGAACCTATCCCCCACTCCCCTACTCAACAAAATGTAGAAAAATTTTTGAGAAATGGTATTAAATATTTAGGAGCGATTATAACTTAGAAGAACCAGACGGACATCTATCAACAGATTCAAAATCATCTAGTGCTGTTGACGAAGGTTTGTCAGTTGCACAAATCATTGCTTGGGTACGGCTATCTTTAAGGTAGACTATGCCAGAATAACTTTTTAATTGTCCATCTTTGGCATTAGCAGTAGATATGACATAAGGACCAGAATTGATTCTGCTAATATCGTATGAATAATTTGCAGTTTCTAACTGGATACCTAATCCTAAATCAGAGATGTTATCTGAAAATTCACCGTTTTGTGCATAATAAGCTTGTTGCCCTTTATTGATTGCACTAATATACATTCTTGCCTCTGATTGTTTGGCTTTAATTGCCTCATTTAGAAACAAGGGTAAAGCGATGAGACTTAACACAAAAATTAACCCAATAAAACCAACGAAAATCCCAGCAATAATTCCACCTGCTTTTGATCGTTGCCTCTGATAAACTACAGTACCTGCTATCATGTCATGGAGAGCTTGCTTTTTCTTCGTAAATGCTGCCATGATATAACCAATCATCAGAAGTATAAAGGAAAGCCACTTGGCAAAATATCTAGCAGTTGCTCTACCAAAGGTCAGGCTGTTATCATTTTTATCGGTGACAACTAACCCTATTGCCATTTTGCCTAGAGTTGCTTGTTTCGCAGAACTTTCCATAATGGCATAGTATAGCCAATTCCAAATAATACCCAGGAAAAAAACCAGGACGCTGGCATCTTCGCTAGTGCCACCAGCAAGTCCGTAGAAAACTACTAATAATATCATGTCCGAAGGCAATCGTTTGTGTAAAAGTTAGCGTGGATATCTACAGGAAATTTAAGTTTTTTTCTTGCCTTCCGGAGCTGTTGCCTTCCGGAGCTGTTGCCTATTTACTATACAAGACCGATGCTACCGGACATGATATAAACCACCAAGAAGACTGCCACCGATATATAGAATAACTCCATCTATGAAAGCCGCTGCAAATCTATTCCAGAAACTAGCATATTCTGTTATTGACATTTTTTGCCTCCTAATTTTTTTCGATTACTATAGCGCTACGCTTTTTTTCTACTGCTATAAATTATGTTGTATAAGTTTATCGATCTAATTTACCAATCAAATTGAGAACTTATTGGTAATGATAATTTTTATAGGACTTATATTATGTCCGGATAATAGCGTGATCAAAAAACTTTATCCCTTCTAATCTTTTCTTCCCTTCTGCCTTCCTTCCTCCAAAGTGTAAGTATTCCACCGGACATGATATTACGCATGAGGTAGGAAAAATGAGGATTTGAGATGGCTTTCCTGTGGGTCGCTTCGGACGAAAATAGGTTGTACTGCGTAATACCAAATTCAAAAAAGGTCGCTACAGTATTAATCTCAAAACTCCTACCAACAGAATAAAGCACTGTAACAGTATTTTTTGAAAATGGTCTAATATCATGTCCGGATAATAGCGTGATCAAAAAACCTTCTCCCTTTGAACCAATATTCCCTTCTGTCCTCAGCATAGCTGCCTTCTGCCTTCCTTCCAGCAAAGTCTAATAACCGGAAATGATATAAGTACTATTTTAGCTAAAATGAACAATCTAGAGAATATTTTGCAGCGTTGCTGGATTGAAGTATGAATGTGCGATTGTTTTGTTCTGGTCAAGCCCCCTAAACCCCCCCCAATATGGGGGACTTTGAGAGTTTTATTTCCCCAATTTAGGGGGCTAGGGGGGCAAAATCATACCCAGAATCAGCAACGCCTATTTTGCATATCTATGAAATATCAAAACCACTATTTGATGATATCTAGGTCCAGTTTCCTCATCAGATAAATTGACCAAAATTGCCCTGTTCTGATACGATCTATTAATATTGTAATCATCTTATTTTAGAGGTTATTAAAATGTTAGGAGAAGAAAAAATAGCACTAACATTAAAAATTAATGGAGTGCCACATCAGCTAAATATAGAACCTCGTGTGACATTATTAGATGCACTGCGAGAATATTTAGGTTTAACAGGAACAAAAAAAGGATGCGATCGCGGAGAATGTGGAGCTTGCACGGTATTAGTCGATGGAAAACGAATTAATGCTTGTATGACTCTGGCAGTAATGCAAATGGGAAAGTCAATTATTACTATTGAGGGTTTAGCAGAAGAAAATGGACAACTACACCCAGTGCAAACAGCTTTCATTGAGCATGATGCTTTTCAATGTGGTTATTGCACTCCCGGTCAAATAGTTTCCGCAGTAGGTTTACTAGCAGAAACACAACCAAAGTCAGATCGAGAAATTCGGGAAGGTATGAGTGGCAACCTCTGTCGTTGTGGTGCTTATCATCATATCGTTGCAGCAGTTCGTGAAGTAGTGGAGAAAACAGAAAATGCAGCCATTTAGTTATGCCAGAGTTAATGAAGAAAATAAGGCTATAACCACAGTCTCTGAGGATGAGACTATATCTTTTATTGCTGGTGGTACAGACTTAATAGGTTTAATTAAAGATGGCGTACAAACACCAAAGCAAGTTGTAGATATCAACCCTCTACCTTTAGACTCAGTGGAAGTTGATGCTGACAACAACCTCCGCATCGGTGCTTTGGTAACATTGAGTGATGTTGCTCGTTATCCCACAGTGAAAAATTCCTATCCTGTTATTTCAGAGGCAATATTAGAAAGTGCTTCTCCTCAACTGCGGAATATGGCAACAGTGGGAGGAAATTTGTTACAGCGTACCCGTTGTAATTATTTTCGCGACCCGGTTTTCCCTTGCAACCGTCGTATTCCAGGTACGAGTTGTCCTGCGATGGAAGGTTACAATAGAATGCACGCTATTTTGGGTACGAGCGAACATTGCATCGCCACTCACCCTTCAGACTTGGCAGTAGCATTAGTTGCTTTAGATGCAGTAGTTTGTATTCAGGGTAAAACTGCACAACGTCGAGTGCCGATAAATGATTTTTATCTGTTGCCAGGGGAAACACCTCACCGAGAAAATGTTTTAGAGCATGGAGAATTAATAATTGCTGTGGAAGTACCTGCTGTTTCCTGGTTTAGTAACTCCTACTATCTAAAAGTACGCGATCGCGCCAATTATGAATTTGCCCTAGTTTCTGTAGCTCTTGCTCTGGAAGTTGAGCAAAATATTATCAAGTCTGCACGACTAGCATTAGGAGGAGTTGGTACAAAACCTTGGCGTTCCCAGGAAGCAGAAACAGCATTGGAAGGAAAACCGATAAATGATGCAACTTTTTCTAAGGCAGCAGAAGCAGCTTTGACACAAGCAAAACCACAACAACATAACCAGTTTAAAATTGAACTAGCTAAACGTGCTATTATTCGTGCGCTGTCAACTGTATTACTTAGGAGTCAGGAGTCAGGAGTCAGGAGTCAGGAGGGAAGAAAGAAGAAGAAACAGGAGTAGAAAGAGAAAATTTTTTGTTTGCTGGCGTACAACGCATCCTATCTCCTGGGTCGAAGCTGCACTAAGGTCATAAAGGGCACAAACGTTAACGGTTTTGCTTCGCGAAACGCAAAAAAAACGGCGTTGGTAAATTAGTGTATGATATTAATCTTAATTACTTAGGAGTCAGTCCTCAGGAGTCAGGAGTCAGGAGGTAAGAAAGAAGAAGAAACAGGAATAGAAGGAGAAAGTTTTTTGCTAGGGTAAAGGTCACGGAGTTCTATAGCGCTCTTCTCCGGACATGATATCATATCTCAAATTACCAATGCCCGAAAAAAAACTAACTATTACGAACCTATTTTCAGTAAATGAAACAGGAGTCAGGAGTCAGGAGGGAAGAAACAATAAGAAACCCCCAGTAGAAGGAGAAAATTTTTTGTTGAGCTAGCGCACAACTTTCTTGTCGGAATGCTACCGCAAACGTTAACGCTTTTGCTTCACTAAAGGCAAAAAAATAACTATTACGAACTATTTAAGTAAACACCAAACATGAATAAAGTTATCGGAAAACCCATCAACCGTGTAGACGGAAAACTTAAAGTTACAGGTGGCGCACGTTATACCGCTGATATGCCAGTTGAAAATTTGACTTACGGCGTATTAATAGAAAGCACCATTGCTAAAGGCAAAATTACCAAGCTCGAAACTACCGCAGCAGAAACCGCCCCCGGAGTATTGGCAGTCATTACCCACCGCAACGTTCCCAAATTTAATCAAATTACCTTTTTTCCTGGCGGACAAAGTCTCCCCATTCTCCAGGATGAGAATATCTATTATCAAGGACAGCACATTGGGATAGTAGTGGCAAAAACTTTAGAGCAAGCTCAATATGCAGCTACCTTAGTTAAAGTTGAATATCAAACCGAACAACCAACAATAGATATAGATGAAGCACTCCAACAAGGATACGATCCAGAAAGAATTTTTCTGGGGATGTTACCCGCTCACTCACTCCGGGGCGATATTACCTCCGGGCATTCCCAAGCAGAGATATTAGTCGAAAAAACCTACAGCACTCCGATGGAAAACCATAACCCCATCGAACCCTCAGCAACTACCGCAGTTTGGGAAGACGACCGCCTCACTCTCTACGAAACAACTCAAGGAGTTTGTTCTGCACAAGAAGCGATGGCTAAAGTTTTCGACATTCCCCCAGAAAACATCCGAGTCATTTCTGAATTTCTCGGCGGTGGGTTTGGTTGTAAAGCATTTGTTTGGTCTCACGCTATTCTGGCTACTCTGGCGGCGCGTTATGTGAAGCACCCAGTTAAACTCGTACTTACCCGCGCTCAAATGTATACCTCTGTCGGATATCGCGCCCCCACCCGCCAACATCTGACCCTCGGCGCAACTAAAGACGGTAAACTTAGACTCATCAAACACATCGGCGAAACTATAACGTCACCCTTTGACGAATTTACCGAACCCGTAGCAATGGCAACAAATATGATGTATAGCTGCCCCAACGTTGATACCAACTATCGCCTTGGCCGTATCAATGCTGGCACTCCCACTTTTATGCGGGCACCAGGGGAAGCACCGGGAATGTTTGCCTTAGAGTCAGCAATGGATGAACTTAGTTACGCTCTAGAGTTAGACCCCATCGAACTCCGAGTCCGCAACCATGCAGATGTAGACCCTGCTACCGGGCATCCATGGTCCAGTAAATCTCTCAAAGAATGTTATCAGCGAGGAGCAGAAATATTTGGCTGGAAACACCGCAACCCCAAACCAGGGTCTATGAGTGACGGCGAAAGTCTAATTGGTTGGGGCATGGCCAGTGCTACTTTTCCTGCTAACAGTTTTCCTGCTACTGCTAAAGTAACTATATATAATAGTGGGGAAATATTGGTCGAAAGTGCTACACACGACTTAGGTACAGGAACTTATACTGTGATGACACAGGTTACTGCCGAAGTTTTAGGCGTATCTGTGGAGAAGGTAGAATTTAAACTTGGCGACACTAAATTATCCAAAGCGCCACTTACCGGAAATTCTACTACAGCTAGTAGTGTGGGTACGGCAGTACAAGCAGCAGCAATGAAAGCTAGGAGTAAAGTGGTAGAGATGGCAATTTCTGATTCTGACTCACCCCTTTATCAGGCAAAACCGGAGGAGGTAATTTTTGAGTCTGGGAAATTATTGTTGAAAAATAATCCTGTGGTCGGGGAAAGTTATCAGGAAATTCTCACTCGTCATAGTTTAGAAAATATTGAAGCGGTTGGTGATAATGTATCGAAACAGCAACAGCAGGAATATGCCAAATATTCTTTTGGAGCAACTTTTGTGGAGGTGCGAGTAGACCGTTTGTTGGGAGAAGTACGAGTGACACGGTGTGTTGGTGTTTATGGTGCTGGACGCATTCTCAATGCTAAGACTGCCCGCAGTCAAATGATTGGCGGTATTACTTGGGGTATTGGTATGGCGTTGATGGAGCATACGGTAATGTCTCCCCACTATGGACGTATTCTGAATCATAATCTTTCAGATTATTTGATTCCTGTCCAGCTAGATGTGCCTGATATTCAGGTGCAGTTTGTGGAGGAGGAAGACCCCTATGTTAATGCTCTGGGAACTAAGGGTATTGGGGAACTTTCTATCGTGGGAGTTGCAGCAGCGATCGCTAATGCTGTTTATCATGCCACAGGTAAGCGTATTCGAGATTTACCTATTACTCCAGATAAGTTATTAGAATAGGGTTGAAGGGAGGAGTCAGGAGTCAGTAGGGGGGAATGGCATTCGCTCGTACAGGAGTCAGGAGGGAAAAATAAGGAAGAAGTGGTAGTGCATTGCATTATTTTTTTACGAGGTACAGCAGTGGGAGCATCTTGCTCCCGTGCCAAGCATCCCTTGTTCCTTGTATACCATTACTATGCAGGACTACCAGACAGGGAAATATTTTTCTCACTGTTCTCTGTTACCTACTATAATTTTCACTTGAAAAACTGAAAGTAAATAAATTATGATACACAAATCATCAACTGCTTTTACTTTTACGGAAAAATTGTGGTTTAAAGCCTCCCCTTAAAAGGAGAGGCTTCAAGGCGCGAATTATTTAATTATTAATTATTAATTAGGGCTTGCTGATTAAATATCAAAGCATTAACTGATATTGGTTGTAGCATTTTTTGGTCTAAAAAAGTGTCAGTTTTTCGGTAGTAAGAGCTGCATAAAGCTAGGATTTTGGGATGATTATGGCAGAAAAATTAAGGGACAATTTTCCGACTACTTCTTCTATAATTCCCATTTATCCTGTCTTCTCCTCCTGGGAGGGGGAGGGGCGAGGGGTGGGTTGTCTCCTGTCTCCTATCTCCTGCCTCCTGTCTCCTGTCTCCTACCCCTACCAACAGACTTTCCATACGCAAACCCTAATTATTAATTGTTGAACTTACTTCCTTTGTTATTTTTGGTGTTTTCATGTTACCAATTATTCCACCTCCGAAAGGGTTCAGAATATTTTATTTGCCTAACAGCGACCTCCTATTAGTTTACCGTCCAAACGGTATGACATACTTACTTATATTCTCAATTATCTGCTGTTTTATCTGGATATTATTTTGTTTTTTTATTGCTACATTGCTAATAAGTTCATTTATCCTGACTCAAGATTATGTGATTAGTATTTTAACTTTTCTATTTTTTTTCATCCCTTTAGTTTTGTATTTTTTTGCTGCTAAAATATTCAATCAAATCTATATAATTCTCTATTTTTTTCTAGGAAAATTAAGTTTTGACTTTAGATTCAATTGCTTAATTTTTACCAAAGATATAGGTATTTTAACAAATGAAATACAAGAAATTAAACGGTCAAAAATTCAATATGTACAACAAGTCAAAACCAGTGGTTTTAAAGGCAATAGATTTGCATCATGGGGCTTATTAATCAAAACAGCAAATCGAGAGTATAATGTTCTTTCCTATCAATCTTATGACAAAACTAAATGGCTAGGTAATGTTATTGCTGCGTGGGCTAAAGTTAAGTACCTGCCATTATCGAAGGAGTCAGGAGTCAGGAGTCAGGAGTCAGAATTCAGAATTAATCGAAAAAATTATAAAATAGGACGGCAATTTTAATAGTTTAAATTTTTATAGCTGTCCATATAAAATTTATCAAACTGCCAAAATATATAGCATCAGTAAAAAGAAAAAAGGAAGAAGTTTGATTATTGATATTTGATTGTTTCTCCTGCGGAGTGCTACTTCATTAATGGATAATTGATAATTGATAATTACCTCTTCCTAAAAGGGAGAGGATTGACAAATAAGGAAAAAATTTATTCTCTTGGTCGATGGTCGGACAGCGCAGGAAACCTGCGCTATCCCACCCTTCGGGAAGCTGCGAAGATCGACCGCTTCTTTCCCCTTGAAAGGGGAGGCGGAATTAGCCGAATTGTTTAATTATTTAATTATTTAATTATTAATTATTCGGTAAACAACTGTTTTATAGTAAGCATTCAGCTGTCAGCTATTAGCTATCAGTTATGAATGTTGGGAAAGGCAAAAGGAACTTTTGAAATTGAGAAATAATAAAAAGTTAATGCCAAAATCTCTTTCCCCAACCTGATAAGTAATTATTAATTGCTGTTTGGGTAGCATTCCAAAGAAATAGCTAACTGCTAATAGCTGTTTGCGCAGCAGTCCGCAGGAAATGCTTACGTTCCATAAGTCCTAATAGTAATGGTAGTTGCTATACATAAAAGGTCTAAAACTCTTACCAAATAATTGTTAATTATTAATTATTAATTGTTGAACCCCCTGTTGTCTGTTCCCTAAATTTTTTATTAATGAAAGAATTACAAGACATTATTGCAAGTTACGCCAAACTCAAAAACTCTAGTGAAACCCTCGCCCTCGCCACTATTGTCAAAGTTGCGGGTTCAACATATCGCCGAGCTGGGGCACGAATGTTGATGACTGCTAAAGGTGAAATGGTCGGTTCCCTCAGTGGTGGTTGTCTCGAAGGTGATGTTTTGGAACAAGGGCAAGAGGTAATGAGTTCCGGTAAGTATCGCCTTGTTACCTACGACACAACTTCTGAAGCAGATATTATCTGGGGTTTAGGAATGGGTTGTCAGGGAATAGTTGATATATTCATCGAACCTCTATCCGGTGAAAACGGAATAGACTTAATGTCATTTTTTGCTGACTGTCTTCAGCATAGGCAACCAGGAGTTTTAGTTACAGTATTTAGAAGTAAAACTGCGGAGCAATATCATTTGATGTTATCTCCCGATGGTAATTTTACTACTAAAATAACTGATAATTCCCTCGTTCAACTATTAGTAGATCGTGCCAAAACAGCTCAGAGTTCGGGTAAGTCATGTCAAATATCTATTAATAATATAGAAGCTTTTATTGAGGTCATTCATCCACCCCTATCTCTAGTAATATTTGGTGCTGGTCACGATGCCATACCTGTAACATCTTTTGCCAAACAATTAGGATGGTATGTCACAGTATTAGACTGTCGTTCTACCTATGCCACATCTACTAGATTTCCAGAAGCAAATTCTATAGTTATTTCCGAATATGAAAAACTACCAAAATCTGTAATTTTAGATGAAAAAACTGTAGTAGTTGTAATGACTCATAACTATCTTTATGATTTGACAATTCTCAAAAATATTTTACCTTTGCCCTTACGTTATTTAGGAATACTAGGACCCCGCAGAAGAACAGAAAAATTATTAGCAGAAATTCCCATAGATGAGCAATACAAAAAATGTTTATATGCTCCAGTCGGTCTAGATATTGGTGCTGATAATCCCCAAGAAATTGCTTTAGCAATTATTGCAGAAATTCAAGCAGTAATTTCTAACCGTTCAGCAGGTTTTTTACGCTATCGTAACCTACCAATTCATAGTCAAAATAATGAATAAATCTATAGGAATTATAATTTTAGCTGCTGGTGCATCAACTCGCTTGGGTCAGCCCAAACAATTGTTGATTTACAAAGGGAATAGTTTGATTTTCAATACTGTTGAAATTGCTGTTAATTCTGGTTGTTCGCCAATTATTGTAGTGCTTGGTGCTTATGGCAATCTAATACTTCCTGAGATTAGTAATTTTCCAGTAAAAATTGTCGAAAATTCTGATTGGCAGGAGGGAATGAATACTTCAATCAGAGCTGGTATTAATACTTTGCAAACTACTCAAGAAATTATAGAAGCAGTAATAATAATGGTTTGCGACCAGCCTTTTTTATCTACTAACTTAATCCAGAAAATGATTGATATTTATTATTTAAAATCAAATCCAATAGTTGCTTCTGAATATTCTGGTGTTGTAGGAGTTCCGGCTTTATTTAGTTCTAGTCTTTTTCCAGAAATTCTTAACTTAAAAACAGACAAAGGTGCTAAACAAATAATCAATAAATATGCTTGTCAAGTAGCAACAGTTGATTTTCCTAGAGGAGAAATAGATATTGATACTTTTGCTGATTATGAAAGATTAAAAATTCTCTAAGAAGGGAGTGGGGAATAGGGGAGTAGGGGAGTGGGAGGACCCACCCCTAACCCCTCCGGTGGAGGGGAATATGGGTTTCTAAATTCCCTTCCCTTCTGACTCCTGACTCCTGATATCAAATCCGTTGGCTTCGGAGTAATATAATTCTGTTGATAGTCATACAATCGGTAAGGGCGAATGGCCATTCGCCCCTACAGTATAGAACCCCTAAGCGTATCTTCATAAATATTAAATTTTTCTAGCTAGGAGACAGGAGACAGGAGACAGGAGGGAAGAGGGAAGAGGGAAGAGGGAAGATGTGGGGAGAAATAATACAAAAAATTCAACACTCCTTTTCAGATTTTTCCTCACTCATTGATGGGCGAAAAGACTTGGCTACCATAATTATATAGATCTCAAATGGGTTCTATAGACTCTTATCTTTAAAGACTGAATAACACCGATGCTACCGGATTTGATATGACTCCCGGATTATTATATTATTTGTAAAATTATTCACTCAAATTCGGATAATTATGAATACTCAAAACCATCTTCGTAACCTCCAACATCAAACAATTCTTGAACGGGCTAAATATCCAAAAAATCAAGGAAAAACCAACCCTATAGACCGCTATCAAATAGGAGATAACCCCTCATGTGGCGATCGCATTGAACTGACAATAAAATTCAGTCAAAAAAAGCAAATTATAGAAGATATAAAATTTCAAGGAAAAGGTTGTGCCTTAAGCATTGCTTCCGCAGATTTAATGGCAGAAATATTGTTAGGAAAAACTAGAGAAGAAGCATTAGAAATAACAGAACAATTTCGTCAAATGCTCAAAGGAGAAATTAGTCTTTCCGATAATTTACCAAAGCTAAATATATTTCAAGGAGTTGCCCAATTTCCCATCAGAATTAAATGTGTTTTACTAAGCTGGCACACCCTGAAAAAAGCGCTAGAATCACTAAATTAAAGCATTCAGCAGTTCAGCAATCAGCGGTCAGCTTTTTTTACAACTGTTTGCTACAAATAGCTAGGCTATTTATTAGGAGTCAGGAGTCAGAATGAATAGCTTTGATCCAATTTTTTAGGTCGTAATTTATCTTTTTAGTTAAAAGAACATTTTCTGTAGATTCTTTTCATTGCCCTTATTATTAATAACATTATTTTTTTAGGTAGTCCTGCATGGTAATGGTGAGGATATATATTTTTTAATTTTTCCCACACTCCCGATCTCCCCACATTCCCCTCCACCGGAGGGGTGCGCGGGTGGGTCCCCATCTCCCCACACTTCCTTTACCATTACTAGCACCACCACCTTTTTTTAAATCGGTATTATTCTGAAAATCCCTAAAATGTGCTTGAATAGAATGTAAGCATTTCCTACGGAATGCTGCGCAAACAACTATTAGCTGTTAGCTATCAGCAACAAGACTCTCTCCTTTAAGGACAGTGTTTAAATTAACAACTGACTTTAAAGGCAAGGGAGCCAATTTTTGTAGTAAGACAATTAATAAAGCTTTTATCCTAAATTAAAAGCAATAGCTGAAGTTCGCAGTTCCTCCGGAGGAGGCTAGCTGATAGCTGACGGCTGAATGCTTACAATAGAATAGCAACTAAATCTAGTAATAAACATATATGGCCACCAGATTAATTAAACTAGAAGATGGGATTTTAGTTGAAGCAGAAGTTCCAGACAATGAAGCTAAACCAATTTCTACTAATGTTATTAAAAAAGTTAAATCTAGTTTTGCTAAAGTTAAACCTATATTAATAAATATTAGTCGCCCAATTACTGAGGCTTGGCAAGAAATTAACAAAGATATGGAAATTGAACAAGCTGAGGTGGAAGTTAATCTTAACTTTGAAGGGGAAGGTAATCTATATATTCCAAAAGGAACAACTGGTACAAATTTAAAAGTTAAATTAGTGCTTAAACCGAAAAAATCATACCAAATCTCTCTTAAAAAAGTAGATTAAAAAGCTAAGAATAATTCAACAAATAAAGGGCTATATTGGCTACTTTAGACATTTATTTCTATGCAATTTTTACTCTACTATCATAGAAGGATTTAGAACAATCTATTGTTTTAGTTACCAGTACTATTGACAAATAAAGCAAATGTTATTGGTACTGGGTTTCCTTTTTATCGGGAGCAAAATTATACTGATTTTCTAACTTTTGCCCATGTTGTTGAAAATGTGGGTAGAAAAGAGAATGTATTGGTAAATAATATTCCCTCGAATATTCCCTTGCTATAACAAGGCTATAACAAGATAAAAGTTAATATCATTGCCACATTAGAAAAGTCATTAATAGCAAATATTTCCCCATAAATCTGTCTAATTTGATTACTTTACCTAATTTACTTAGGGATATGATGAATCATGTTGAGATACCACGCCTAACTGTAGACTCTTCGCGGAGCAAAATGTGCCTCTGACTTCCAGGGAAAAGTATTAACTATTATTGTGCTAGAAATGGGGAAAATGAAAGATATACTAACAAAACAAGCCTGGTTTTCCAATGTCCAAAAAGATTTATTAGCAGGCGCTGTAGTCGCTTTAGCCTTAATTCCTGAAGCCATTGGTTTTTCTATTATTGCTGGTGTCGATCCGAAAGTAGGGTTGTATGCTTCATTTTGTATTGCTATTGTGACAGCTTTTTTGGGTGGGCGACCGGGAATGATTTCCGCAGCAACCGGAGCTATGGCGTTGCTGATGACAAACTTAGTTAAAGATTATGGTTTAAATTATCTATTCGCAACCACTATTCTCACAGGTATCCTGCAAATTTTTCTAGGATGGATTAAGTTAGGAAATCAAATGAGATTTGTTCCTAGAGCAGTCATGTTAGGATTTGTCAATGCTCTGGCAATATTAATTTTTGATGCTCAACTAACTCAGTTTGAAGATGCTTCTATCTGGGTTTATATAATGGTGGCAGCAGGATTAGGCATTATTTACGGGTTGCCTCGCATCACTAAGGCAATACCTTCTCCTTTAGTTGCTATTGTTGTTATCACTGGGTTCGCACTAACTACGGGATTAGACATACCCACTGTAGGAGACATGGGAACATTGCCTGATGCTCTACCTAGTTTTGCCCTACCAATAGTACCGCTCAACTTTGAAACCCTCGATATTATTCTGCCTTATGCTTTAGCACTTTCTTTAGTGGGGTTACTAGAATCATTCTTAACAGCTAATGTTATTGATGACCTCACCGATACTTCTAGTGATAAAAATCAGGAAGCAGTAGGACAAGGAATTGCTAATATTGTCGCCGGATGTTTTGGTGGAATGGCGGGATGTGCGATGATCGGTCAGTCGATGATTAATATTGGGTCTGGTGGACGGACGCGACTCTCGTCTCTGAGTGCAGGCATTTTTCTGTTTGTTTGTATTATTCTGCTCAATAATTGGGTGGCGCGTATTCCAATGGCGGCTTTAGTTGCAGTAATGATTATGGTGTCTATAAGCACCTTCCATTGGGATTCTATTCGCAATCTTCGTCGAGTTCCCAAGAGTGAAACAGCGGTGATGATGACAACTGTGTTTATGACAGTTTTAACTCATAACTTAGCTATTGGAGTAGTTGTTGGGGTGGCGTTGAGTGCAATTTTCTTCAGTCGTAAAATTGCTGCGCTGATTTTCGTTGACTCTTATTTAAAAGAAAATGGTGTGGAGCGTATTTACAGCGTTAATGGTCAAGTATTTTTTGTGTCTGTGGAAAATTTTCTCAACACCTTTGATTTTCGCGAACATATAGAATCTGTGACTATTGACCTAACTCATGCTCATTTATGGGATCAATCTGCTGTAGATGCAGTAGATAAGGTTGTATTACGTTTTCGCAGACGGGGTATTAAAGTACATTTAATTGGTTTGAATGAGGCGAGTGCAACTTTATTAGACCGTTTGACTACTCATTCTAGTAAACAAACAATTTTTAAAGAGGGACGGGTTATTCATTAGATATAGCGCTGTGCGCAGGCAACAGGCAATAGGCAACAGGCAACAGGCAACAGGGGGAATAAAAAGCTGATCAGATAAAACTTTTGGCGTTGCACAGCGACGAATGATTTGAGATTTTTGATTGAATTGGATTGTGGATTAATCAATTGCTAGAATGATTAATTAATGGTTATTTTTAGTCAAAGTCTAAACTAATTTTTGGCAATATCATTCCATAATGTGCAACCCCAAACTTTTAGCTATTGGACAGTTCCTGTAATTTGTAAATATGCCAGCACACATTGCTATATCTCTGGAAAAGAGGGAGTAGGGGAACGTGGAGAGATGAAGAGATCGAGAAAGATTTGGCAATGGCGCAAAGATGGAATATTTTTTTAGACCGAACCTGAGCGGACATGATATAATATTAAACCTCATTAATTAGCCATAATAAATGAGCTATCTTTAGTCATCTAAAGATGACTTCTGCTTTGATCCAAGCGGATGACATAGCTTTTTCTTCGGAGTAATATAACTCTGTCGTCGTCATACAATGGTTAGGGGCGAATGCCATTCGCCCCTACAATATGGACTCTTATCTTTAAATACTGAATAACACTGATGCTACCGGATTTGATATAACCGGATTTGATATAACCTGTTAATTGAACGCTATAGTGTTTCTCAGCCTAATGAGGTACACCTATCTTTAACTTGTATTCTATTCCCTTTTCCCTTTTCCCTGTTCCCTAAAACCAAGGAATACCCGTACCTCATCAACATGGGAATTGCTATATAGCAGTGTGCGCTGGTATATTTACAAATTGCAGGAGGTGCCCAATCGCTAAAAGTCTTATATTATTCCAACGGAGATGCTGCGCAAACGGCAATTTATTCCCCCAAATGAGCTGTTGCCTTCCGGAGCTGTTGCCTGCGCACAGCGCTATAATTGCCATATTAGCCTGAATATGATAGGGTGGAGAAACTCCGATTAAATCAGCTATATTTTTACATCAAAACCAATGGAAATAGGAATTGCTATATTTGGTGCAGGTCGTTGGGGAACTCACCTAATTCGTAACTTCTGCAATCATCCTCAATCTCGTGTTATTGCCATAGTAGACCCTAACCTAGAACAGTTACAAGCAGTTCAAAAACGCTTGCAATTGGACCAAGATATCGCATTATTAGAAGATTGGACAGAAGCTTTAGAGTTACCAGGAATAGAAGCAGTGGCGATCGCTACTCCTGCTTCTACCCACTACGAAATTATTAGTGCTGCTCTCAAAAAAAGCTATCATGTTCTTTCGGAAAAACCTTTGACTCTTGAATATTCAGAGTCAGTGGAATTATGCAAATTAGCTGAACAACAACAACGTCAACTTTTTATCGATCATACTTATTTATTTAATCCAGTTGTCCAAAGTGGTCAAGCTATTGTAGCAGAAGGTAAATTAGGAGAGTTACGCTATGGGTATGCTACACGCACTCATATTGAACCTGTGCGTCCAGATGTAGATGCTCTCTGGGATTTAGCAATTCACGATATCTGTATTTTGAACAGTTGGCTAAACCAAAAACCTGTGGAGGTACAAGCAAATGGTACGGTTTGGCTACCCCAACAACCCCCACAATCAGATTTAGTTATGGCTAAACTGACTTATCCTAGTGGTTTTCAAGCTTTTTTACATTTATGTTGGCTAAATCCTGATAAACAACGTCGTTTAGGAGTAGTAGGTACTCAAGGAACATTGATTTTTGATGAAATGTCAGCAGATGCACCTTTAGTTATTCAGCATGGTCATTTAGAAGAGCAAAATAATCGCTGGAAAGCAGTAGATGTCAGTAGGGAAGTTCTAGCGATCGCCAAAGCTGAACCTTTAGCTCAAGTATGCAATGAATTTTTAAATTGTATTCGTCAGAATACTGCTTCACAAATTTCTTCTGGTTGGGTGGGTGCTGAATTAGTGGGAATTTTATGCGCTTTAAATAATTCTCTTGAGCAAGGAGGAAAAATAGTCCAATGCAATCGTTCTTAAAATCTTAAATTTTGACTATTCAAACTAAAGAAACTGGATAACAAAAAAATAGATTAAGTGAATGATTTTTGGTGTTGGTGACTTGAGGTATGATATGATGTTTGGATAAGAGTGCTAATAAAAAACTTTCTCTTCTACTACTCTTTCTTCTTATTTCTGCCCTCCTGACTCCTGACCCCTGACCCCTGACCCCTGACCCCTGACCCCTGACTCCTGACTCCTAAATAATTTAAGATTAATATCATACACTCACTCAGCAACCCCTGATTTTTTTACTGCTTTAGTAATTTCGGCATTGGTAATTTGAGGTATGATATCATGTCCGGAGAAGAGCGCTATAGAACTCCGTGACCTTTACCCTAGCAAAAAACTTTCTCCTTCTATTCCTCTTTCTTCTTCTTTCTTCTCTCCTGACTCCTGACTCCTGACTCCTGACTCCTAAGTAATTAAGATTAATATCATACACGCGCTTTACCAACGCCGTAATTTCTTGTATTTTTTGCAACCTTTAATACCAATTTGATCAACGTTTGTTACAAATAGTAGAGACGTTGCATGCAACGTCCGTACGAAAGAAGGAAGAAGCAAGAAGGAAGAAGGAATAAATATTGAAAAAAAAAGGGAAAACGAGAGATATAACCATCTAAAATTAACTGGAGAAGTTATTTTTAAGCAGATCTGATCGAGATGTACTTTTTATAGCATTCTTTTTTCAAACTGGTATAATTCACTCTGAGAATTTAATTGAATTTAAGTTTGAATACCTTGTTTTTCTTTAATTGGCAGAATAATATCAACTGTAGTTCCTCGGTTTACTCCCTCACTATAGAGATTAATACTGCCATTCATCATTTCCATCAGACTGCGAGAAATAGCTAATCCTAATCCATTTCCTCCAAACTTACGGGTTTTTGTTCCGTCTACCATCACAAAAGCCTGAAATAGTTTATCTTGTTGTTCTGGATTAATACCAATTCCGGTATCTTCAATCTTAACTAAAACCTGGTCTTCTTTCCCACCATAATTATCAGATAAATTATTTGTACTTTCAGCAACAATTGAATTATTGTATTCTTGGCCAAGATAAATATTAATACTTCCTTTTTCCGTAAACTTAATTGCATTGCTGATCACATTTTCAAACACTTGCTTCAACTTTTCTTGGTCAGCGTTAACAATTATTGCTTGTTCAGGAATATTTAGTTTCAATAATAAAGATTTTTGTTCAATGTCTTCTCTAAATGAATCTATTGTTTCGTGTAATAATTTGATAATATCGACATCCTTCAAATATATCGATAAAGTTCCTGAATCAATTTTACGAATATCTAGGATATCATCAATAATTCTTAGTAAATGAATAGCAGAATCATTAGCTTGTTTCAAAAATTCCATTTCTTCTTCTTTCGTGTCACAAAATCCATCATAAATCAATTGAATAGAGCCAATGATTCCATTGAGCGGAGTTCTTAATTCATGAGAAATATTAGCCAAAAATTCGCTTTTTAACTGGTTAGCAACTTGAGCCTCTTTAGAAGTTATTTCTAATTGATCTGCCCATCTTTTAAGCCTATATACCATACTCTCTAATGCAATTGCTAATTGATTAAATTCACGAATTATTAGACTTCTAGGCACTTTATTGGGAGAGTCTAAATCATTGACAGCAAGAGCATAATCTCTAAGTTTTTCCAAAGGACGAGCTAAATCGCGAGCCAAATAAATAGTTGCGATAACACTAGCACCAACTAAACCAAAAATCAGAATAATTAGAACTTTTTGAACTTGTCTAAGACCAGATAAAGCAAAGTCTATAGGTGTAATAGCTAAAACAATCCACTTTTGATCATCATCACGGTCTACAGGACTAGAAGTTGGTGCATATCCTACTAAAAATTCATCATCTGCTGATAATTTGAGTCCCAATAATTCAGGCAATATCTTTTTAAATTCATCAATAAATTCTCTCAGAGGATTACTATTACTCTTTTTTGAAATATCTATTTCTTCAAAAGAGAATATGTGGATAAAATCTTTTCTACCTTCCTGTGCATTTCTGATAATATGTTTTAGCCTTTCTGCATCTGGTCCATCAGAAATATTGCGCCCTACTCTATCAGAATCTGGACTAGCTAATATTGTACCTTGATAGTCGAGCACTACAGTTGAACCTGTCAGTGAACCTCTTGTGCGATTTGTTTGCATTGGTAAATCTGACTTAATGCTTAAGGCATAACGCAATTGTCTTTCACTACCTTCAGCAACATATACTGGTACACTCAAACCTAAGCTAACTTGTTTTTTCTGAGCAACCCTATCATCACTTGAGAAACTATCCGAGTTTAACTGTTCTGGCCATATATAACTTATATCAACATTAGACTTCTCTCTAATTAGCTGTCTCTGCTGCGCAGGCCATATATTTAGTGATGGGGAATTTATTGATTCATCATCACAAGTATTAGCTATAATCTCAGAAGTTTGTAAGTTACTCAATTGAACGCATCTTACCTGAGTCGGTAACATTTGGTATAACTGCTCAATATATTTTTGATACTCTTGAGTTTGACCAGATTGAAATACATAACTTTCGCTAGCATTAATTAGATTAGATTCTAAAGATTTAGCCCAAAGTTGAATATCTTCGGCCTTTCTGTCTGCGCTTTCTTTCAGATTTTGACGAGCAGTGTCTAAAAGTGTAGAACGTGCTTTTCTGTAGATGATATACTGTCCTAGTATTAATACTGGTACAGTAAGTAGTAAAATTCGCGACAGCAGAATCCTACGAAAGGAGGATTGAACTTGCTTAATCATAAGATTTTTTTACTTAAGCTGCAACTTGCAGTAATTTTGACAATTATTTGTGTTTTTACTTCTGAGAATCTCCGAAAACTATAATTATTATCTATGAATATAGAATTTATCAGAATTCAGTTAATTTGATTTTAGTTTTTTATATATTAACTCTTCTATGGTATACCGCATTTGATAATATTGCCTAGGTAATATAAAAGTTATAAACTCAAAAACATTTGATATTTTGCCATTAATACAAATTAACTTTAATCGCATAACTACTTACATTTCAAATTATATATGCTAGATATTGTTCATAGATTTTTTGTAAGCATTCAGCTATTAGCTGTCAGCTCTCAGCTCTTAATGAGGGGATTTTAATATATAGACTTTAAAGACAGCTTTTAGGCGTAAAACTTAATTCTCACTCAATTAGTAAAGCTTTGATCTAGAACTAAAAAAAGCAATAGCTGATGGCTGATAGCTGACGGCTGAATGCTTACGATTTTTTTTTTATATGTAGTTCTCCTTAATTATAAAAGATATATTTGGTGACTGCCATATTATACCAATTCAAAAAAACAATACCACAATAGTAAAGCTAAGAAGTAAATAACGAAGAATAAAAGAAAGAGAAATAATGAGATAAATATGTATAAATAAGATTTGTTCTGTCACCTCTATGGATACACTTTTAATTTGTTTTTTGTAGATTTGTTTTTGATAGTTAATCTTATACTCTGAAACAAATCATTTTTTTTGACTTTAAATTCCTCGTCAATGAAATTTGTTTATCATCACAAGTATTTTGATGAATTGTTAAATAAATATAGTTTATAGTCATAATCTTGAATTTAGTGAAAAACATCTCTCAAAATTTAAAATTCAACAAACTCTACTTATGAATATAGGAATCTGGGTCTTAGGAGACCAAATCAATATTAATCAAGCAGCTCTTCAAAGCTGTACTGAAAAAGATAACATTTTTGTGATTATGATTGAATCCTTAGAATATATCCAAGTTCGACCATATCATCAGCAAAAATTGGTATTAATTTGGTCAGCTATGCGTCATTTTGTTGTTGAGTTGCGTCAAGCAGGTTGGAAAGTGAAACACGCAATATCCACAGATTTTGAAACACCACTTAAACACTGGATCGAAACTAATCAAATTACTGAACTACGGGTAATGAAACCCAATGATAAACCTTTTCTTGAAGTCATTAAAAATCTTCAAGTTCCCTGCAGTATTAAAATAATTCCTAATAATTTGTTTATTTGGCATGAAACAGAATTTCAAGCATGGGCGAGAAAAAGAAAGCGCTTATTAATGGAAGATTTTTATCGAGAAGGACGTAAACGTTTGAAAATTTTAATGAATCAAAATAAACCTGTAGGAGAAAAATGGAATTTTGACAAAGAAAACCGCAAATACCCCAAAGGCAAATTAAATACACCAGAAACTTTATGGTTTAAACCAGATGAAATTACTAGAGAAGTTATTAATCAAGTTAAAGATTTGAACTTTACTAAATATGGAGAAATAGAGCCTTTTCGTTGGGCGGTAACTCGTCAACAAGCACTGCAAGTACTAGAAAATTTTATTCAATATAGCTTACCTAATTTTGGTGATTATCAAGATGCTATGGTAACAGGAGAAGAAACCTTATGGCATTCTCTACTTTCTCCATATATTAATCTTGGTTTGTTACATCCTTTAGAAGTAATTAAAAAAGTAGAGTCAGCTTATCACAATCAACAATTAAAACTAAATAGTGTAGAAGGTTTTATTCGGCAAGTTTTAGGTTGGCGAGAATATATGCGGGGTGTTTATCTTGTCATGGATGATGAATATTCTCAATCTAATTGGTTTAACCATAATCACCCACTTCCAGAGTTTTTCTGGGATGCTAATAAAACAGATATGAATTGTTTACATCAAGTTCTAATTCAAGTACAAAATACAGGTTATGCTCATCATATTCAGCGTTTAATGGTCTTGAGTAATTTTGCTTTGATTTCTGGTATTTCTCCTCAAGAGGTAGAAAATTGGTTTCATGCAGCATTTATTGATGCTTATGATTGGGTCATGCAAACTAATGTTCTGGGAATGGGATTATTTGCTGATGGAGGTATTCTGGCATCAAAACCTTATGCTGCTTCTGCAAATTACATCAACAAAATGAGCGATTATTGTAAAGACTGTACTTACGACTGGAAAGTTCGAGTTACATCACCTCAAGGCCAGGGCAATAATTCACTAGCTTGTCCATTTAATTATTTCTATTGGGATTTTCTGGCCAGGCATCGAGATAAACTTAAATCCCAGGGTCGTATGAACTTTGTTTTGGCTAACTTGGATAAAATGGATTCTGAGACATTAGACAATATTCGTCTAAAAGCAGAAAAATGGCATTCTCAAAAGACTTCTTGCTGAAGTCAGGGAATAGTTCAACAATTAATAATTAGGGTTTGCTGAAAAAGTCTTTTTGTTGAGGTAGGAGTCAGGAGACAGGAGACAGGAGACAGGAGACAGGAGACAGGAGAAATGGGAATGAGCGAAGGGGTAGGATTCAACAATTAATAATGAATAATGAATAATGAATAATGAATAATTACCTCTCCTTGAAAGAAGAGGATTGACAAAGAGATGAAAATTTTTCTTTATTATCCCCTTTTAAGGGGAAAAAAGCGGTCGTTTGCGCAGCATGACCTAGGATGGGATGGATGGGTTTCCTAACTATATCTATGAGACCAAGAGAAGAAATAATATTTCCCTATATTCAATTCCGTAACAGTTAAAACCCAAGGTAATTATCAATTATCCATTATCTATTAATGAACTGTTCCCTGTTCCCTGCTATATATGACTTTTGACTTTTGAAATTTGACCTTAGCAAAGAGTTCAGAATTCTTATTTTTTGCCATAATTTTCCACATAGATTCCACAGCATTTCCACAAGCAAGTTCAATGTTTTCCACAGATTAAACAGGTTTTTCCACAGACTTCAACGACATCATCATACTCTTACAAATGAATTGGGGATTTTGTTCAGTGGGTAGTAAACAGCTTCATATTAGCCAGTTTTTATAAAGTTTTATAACAAAAAGTGGCACGAAATACTGATTACTTCGTAAATCTTTTATTTTTTGAAAGTTTGCTGTAACATTTCTCTACATTGACAACCATACCCCCCCTTAGTACACAATAGTGCGACATTGGTAGTTCAAAGTCAGTGGTTTGTGGCCACAACTAAGGACTATGAAGAAGAAAAAATATAGAGAGAATCTTACTTAAACATGAACCTAAGCGTTAGTATTCTGGCCGAAATTCCTGAAGCACTCCATGAATCTCTTAAAACCTACTTAGAAACCCACCCTGACTGGGATCAAGACCGTGTATTTTCAGCCGCTTTGTCACTATTCTTGTTACAGAATGGAGATAGCAGTACACCAGAAACGTCCCTTTGTTATCGGCAAGCTGCTAGGGTTTACCTAGAAACTCTTTTCCAACATCATGATATAAGCAGCATTTAGTGGTGCATATATTGAACCTATCTTTAGTGCTGATACTAATGTATTCTAAATTACTAAATTGTTATATGGCTTAAGCTCTGCTTTAGAGTAGAGCTATTTCAAAGTTCGATACGGAGAATAATTTTGAAATACGAAGGTAATAGGAAGGTAATAGGGATGTAGAGTAGTAGGAAGATGAAATAAGTTTGTACTATTTTCAACTAATGCAAGTCTGAAACATTTTCCCACTACCTTAGTTAAATCAGAATTGAGCTAAAAGTATCACACTTTGAAACTAAAGTAGTTTAAATGACAAAGCTATGGTGAAATACTAAAACTTGAAACTATACTAGAACTAAATTTTTAGGAAAAAATGACTGAAGTTTTAGATGTCTTAGTTGTTGGCGCAGGTATTAGTGGGTTAAGTTTAGCCCATGCACTGACAAAATTAGGTAATAATTCGCCCTTAAAGATTTTAGTTGCTGAAAGCCAAAATCGAGTAGGGGGAAATATCACAACAGTTTCTTTAGGAGACTTTCTTTGGGAAGAAGGGCCGAATAGTTTTTCTCCCACACCGGATTTTTTAAAGTTGGCTGTAGATGTTGGCCTGAAGGAGGATTTAATCTTTGCCGATCGCAAACTGCCTCGCTATGTTTATTGGAATGGTCAATTATTACCAGTGCCAATGAGTCCAACAGCTATGCTACAGTCTAAATTACTGAGTGATGGTGGTAAGCTACGCGCCTTGGTTGGTGCTTTGGGTTTTGTATCACCTGCTATTGGCGATCTGTCAGAGCAAGGGGGAGAAGAAACTGTATCCCAATTTTTCCAGAGACATCTTGGTCCTGAAGTAATGCAGCGACTGGTGGAACCTTTCGTTTCTGGTGTTTATGCAGGAGACCCTAGTCAACTGAGTGCTACTGCTGCTTTTGCTAAAGTGGCTCGAATGGCTGACTTGGGTGGTGGACTTTTAGCTGGTGCTTTGCTGTCTGCTAAAAAAAATCGTAAGTTCAAGGTTGCTCCTGACCCTAATATTCCTAAGACTAAAACTGGAGAGTTGGGTTCTTTTCGAGGTGGTTTGGAGGCATTACCAAAAGCGATCGCCTCTTATTTAGGAGAAGCAGTTAAATTAAATTGGCATCTTACTAATATTCGTCAGACTGAACGACAAACTTATATAGCAGAATTTTCTACTCCTAATGGTCCTGAGCAAATAGAAACTCGTACTATTTCCCTTTCTACTCCTGCCAGTGTTTGTGCAGAATTATTCAAAACTTTGCAGCCTGAAATTGCTTCTATCTTCAATGAGTTTTATTATCCTACTGTTGCCTGTGTAGTCTTGGCATATCCTGTTACTTCTATCAAGGTTAAGACAGATGGCTTTGGTAATTTGATTCCTAGAGGTCAAGGTATCCGGACTCTTGGTACTATTTGGTCTTCTACTTTATTTTCTGGTAGGACACCTCCAGGATGGCAAATTTTTACTAATTTTATTGGGGGTGCAACAGACCCGGAAATTGCTCAGTTAGATAGTGAAGCGATAGTGCAACAGGTACATCAAGATCTTTGTCAAACTCTGTTAAAACAGGATGCTGAACAACCAAAAGTTCTTGCGGTGCATTTATGGTCTCGTGCTATTCCTCAATATAATTTAGGCCATAATTCTAGATTGGAGGGTATTAATAATGGCTTAAAATCTTTGCCTGGTCTATATCTGTGCAGTAATTATATTGGTGGTATAGCTTTGGGAGATTGTGTTCGCCGTGGCACAGAAGTAGCGACTGAGATTTATCAAGGTTTGCAGACTTGATATTCTAGAGTTTGGTAGTCCTGTATAGTAATGGTGAATGGCGGCTGAAATGCTTGCTATACCGTTACCGAAAAAATTACAATGCACCACTACCTAGAGTTTTAATTTCGATGAAACTAGTTCTTTGCTTCGACTGCTATAATCCTAATTTTTTCTGTTTGTAAATACTAGAATTGAATGATTATTTTATTTATATATAACCAGAAGTAAAAAGGAAGAAACAAAGGAAGAAATATATTACGTTGTCTGAGTTTTAAACTTTTGATGGAAAAGCGCGTGGTTCGTTTTGATGGTGGGTTCATAGATGCGGAGTGACTTCCCTGACAAAATTCTCTATCATTTACTGAATCGCTGATTCAATGGTTGAGGGATGATAAGGAAACCTTGGCATCCCTCACACCCTTACCTCTGGTGAAATTATTTGTTCAAATCTATCTTTTTCCTTGACAATATTCCACTGATTCTAGAACTATGTATGTATAACTATCAAAATCAAACATCAAGCTTATAGCCAATACCTCTAACAGTTTTGATCTTGGGAGGATTTTCATTATTATTCTCTAGTTTTTTGCGTATTTGGCCAATATGCACGTCAACGACTCGCTCATCTCCCATATATTCATAATCCCAGACTTCTTGGATTAAATCTGATCGCTTCCAAGCACGGCCAGGTTTACCTGCTAGGCAGTGTAATATATCAAATTCCAAGGCCGTCAAAGCAATTAATTCTCCATTAACTTTAACCTCTCTACTGTGAGGGTCAATTGTCAGATTTCCTAATTGTAGACCTTCTGGCTGTGAGTTGGAAACTAATCTTTGACGTTTTAATATGGCTCCGACACGAGCGCCTAATTCTACTAAACCAAAAGGTTTTGTGATGTAATCATCTGCACCCTCTTTAAAACCGTGTAATTTACTATCCTCATCTGCAAGACTTGTTAGCATTAGCACAAATACATTTGTATTACTTTGCATTTTTTTGCAAAGTTGAAAGCCTGTTGTATCAGGCAAGTTTACATCTAACACTACTAGGTCTGGTGAAAATTTATTGAACAATTCTAGAGCTGTTTTACCATCTCCAGCAGACTCTACTTGATAGTTTTGTTGGCTCAAATACCGATGAATTAAAGTTCGGATGGCTGGGTCGTCATCAACCGCAAGGATCTTTACAGGGGCCATGACATAAATATCAGGATAAACTAAGTACGATATAACTAAATTGCTGTTTTCAATTAAGAATTAGCAATATTTTCAAAAAAAGTGGAAAGGTTGTTCTATATTTCAAACTAAAGCATGGTTTTGATGATTGCTTATTATTGACATCCTCCCGACGCTGCTCTACGAGAAAGCGCAGGATTCCTAACCATCGCGCTATTAGGTCTTTCTGCTTCAATGCACCAGCCTCCAAGGTCGAGCCTCTTTTCGGTCTTACGGTCGCTCCACAGACTGACACTGCTAGCCCAGCAGCCAAATTTTAACTCTAACATACTATTGACATGCGCCTCAAAATTGATTGGTTTTTCCTCCGGAATGCGCTCGCATTCATGCCCTAGCTCCCCTTCGGGAGAGCGCGGGTCTTCAACCAACGTTGAGATAAACAATCAGTTACACCCTAAATTAGTAAATTAGTTTATTATACTCATTTATTTAATCTAATCAAGAACAAAATTAAACATTTTTTCTTTAGACAATTTTTTTTAGATATATTTTCGAGAAGTTAAAATTTGGTTAATAGTTAGTTATTAACTATAGTAATAGCATAACTCAACTACTTATACCTATAACTAGATATATCTATACTATTCTATCATAGTGACTGTAGTTTACTTAAACAAAGTCTCAATTAGAGTTGAGCACAACGAGAACTAATCTGTAGATTTCATCCCTATACAATAATAATACTATAATTTATGTCTTTTGGGTTACAACATAGTTAAAATTTTAGGTAACAAATGGCTAGGAATCTTGGCAAGAGCTAAATTTTGCCTTTGTATTCCATACTTATTGTAAAATGTACGAATAGTTCTGACAATATGATTCACAGTAGTTTCCTTTCCTTGTACTGCGTCAATATTAGTTTGTTGCCAACGAGTATAAGCCAGTAAGTGATAATCCAAAGCTGATTCTAAATTACTCATTTGACTATCTTTGTCTGATGTGATTTTGGCTTCTATAACTATTTGATAATAAGCAAGTCCAATATTATTATAAGTGGCCAATAAATCAAAAGTAAGCTGAGAAGGAGAAAAATGTTGAGCTATACTAACTGCTTGGGAATAAGCAGCGATCGCTTGATGGAAAAGTTGACTCCGTATTTGATGTTCCTCAAACTGGTTGGCCAAATGCCAATAAGTAGTACCTAAGTTATTTTTTGTCGCAGCACAAGCAAGGGGAGCAATTTCTGGGGTTCGATATTTTAAAGCTTCTAAATAAGCATCAACGGCTTTTAACATCAAAGTTTCTGATGGCTGTTGCTGAAATTGAGCTAAATTCCAATAAGCTATGCCCAAGTTATTTTGAATCATGGCATAGTTGAGAGGTTCAATTTCTGGTGTAAAGTAATCAATAGCTTCACCATAAGCTGAAATTGCTCCTTGCAAATGGGCAACTGCTTGAGTATGTTGAGCCAAATTCCAATAAGCTGCCCCTAAATTATTTAGAGTTGAAGCATAATCTTGAGTATAAGTAACTGTATCTAAGTACAAGATTGCTTCTTGATAGGCCATAACTGATTTTTCCCAATTTTTTTCTGCTTCTTGATAATTAGCTAAATCTCCGTAAGCTAGACCTAAGTTTTTTTGCAATCTGGCATAAGTCTCTTCCTGAGATTGGTTAATCTCACCTATTGCCATTTGATATAAAATAATACTTCGCTCTAAATAAACTAATGAATCAGATTTACTAGATTTGATTTGACGAGATAACATCCAGTAAAGAGTGGCAAGATCGTTAAAAATGTCAAGAACGGGAATTTGGGATGGAGAAAATTGGCTCTTATATCCTGCTTCTTGAAATGTCCACTCAATTACCATTTCATAAGCACGAATGGCAATAATTAGACTTTGTTCTGATATTTCTCCTGCTAGGACGCGATCGCGATGAAAGTCCCCTAAAGCTTGATAAGCTATGGCTAGTTCTGGAGATGGATATTTGGACTTGTTTAAATCTTGAATCTGTTTGAGTATTTGAAACTGTTGTTTTTCTAGGGATGTTTTTTCTTCACCAGACTTTCTAGAAATTTCTGACCATACTAAGTTTGCTAGTTCAACTAATTCCCACTGTGGCAGTGGGATATTCTCCCGGTCTTGGTCAAGACCAATGGACAATTCTGGTAATTTTTGTGGAGCGGGGGGGAGAAGATGAACTGTGAGATTTTTTGATTCAATATCAATAGTAGTGTAAGACTTTTGTTCTAATGCCATTAATGGTCTTACAGTATTGATGGAAGGTGGGCTAATTTTTGGAGATAAGAAAGATTGTGAGTTTTGTTTATTTGGCAATGATGATTTCTTTTTTCTAGGAGCTATGGGGGTGGGGTCTCCTTCAAATTCAAATATTCCTGTGTGCCAATGCCAAAATTCTGGGGCGGACTTTTTGATAGTATTGAGCCAAGGTCGGTTAATCCAAAGTAATATAGTGGATTCTAGGGTAGATAGATTTGTTTCTATTTTTTTCAGATTACTAATAAATGATCGTTGAACTATTGAAGGTTGTTTGGTTAAGCTTTCTACTCCAATAATTTGAAATCCTAATATTTGATATTCTTGTGTTTTTTGATATTCTGGATTTTCGGTAAACCATTGATTAATTTGAGTTACTGGATTAGGATTATGTAGATTTAAGTTGAGAGTAACAAATAGAATATTTTTATTGTTATTTTGCGTTTTTTCTGTGTAGTCAATAGTACTGGTTAAATCTACTTCTAGGTTTTCAACTAGGTTGTTTCTTAGTTGTTGATTATCGCATACGGCTATAAAAATTTGGCGACGTAGATTTAATGATAGAGCTTGTTTTAAGCGTTGATAGATTTGCCAGTTCAATTGAGAAATTGTTGTGGACCCAATGTCTATCACAGTTTTATTAGGGGGGTAAGTTTTAGGTGGTAGGAGTTCAAAAATTATTAATTATTAATTATTAATTATTAATTATTAATTATTACCTCTCCTTAAAAAGAAGAGGATTGACTCAAAGGAACATTTTTTCTTGTTTCTCCTTTAAAGGAGAGGCTTTAAATCTTAATTATTCGGTAAGTTTTAGGTGGTAGGTGTTAGACATTATAGCAGTGGAAGCAAAGGGCGCGGACATATCAAAAGTTTAAAACTCAGACAACCCAAGATTGTTCCTTCTCTCCTAGATAACTAAAGCCTTCTTTCTTCTTTCTTCTTCCTTCTGCTATATACCAATTTTATCTGATGTGGCACAGAATTATGAAATTTATTAACTTGTCTATCTCGATCTACACTCAACTCTGATTAGTATATTGTTCTATGCAACTTCATTATGAATTTGATATTAATTATATAATTATAAAATATGAATAATCAGAGATTATTAAGTATGAAGGAAAGAAGATAATAAATCTGGTTTAAATTTTAAATTTCTATTGATTAGAGGTTATTAATAGACATCTCCAGAAAAGAGGCAGTAGGCAGTAGGGAACCCACCCCTAACCCCTCCCAGGAGGGGAAATAATTGATAATTTCTGTGTGATAATTTATTTTCTTTTTTATTATCGGAGATGTCTAATGGATAAGTCAAAGCCAAAAAAATATTTTTCTGAGTTTAGCGAACCCAAAATTTATTAAGTGTTCAATAACTTTCCATGCTTTTATTATCTATCTTTTCTTTTTTGTTTTTAGATAAAATCGGGTTTAATTGGAGTGATATGGTTTCCTTTACTATCATTAAGTACCTAAACAAAATTACTTACCTATTCTAATTCTATGAGATCTTGAAAATTCCAATAATTCAGCTTATATAATAGATGTGTAATTAATTTTGTGTACCTGCTTATTACTGTTTTTTAGCCCTACAACGATGGAAAACTTCTACAATATGAAATCTTTTTCCTTCAAGATTTAACAATACTGATACTACAGTATTTAATATTACTCAATTAACAGCTTTTTATAACTATACCTTGATTATCATTGATGCTAAATTTTTCAACTTCCTCAAGCTAAGTCAGGAATAATTTTTCTGGGAAGTTCTACCAATTTGAAAAAATAATGTTACAAATAATTTGAGTATTTTAAGGACTTTGCTCATGATTTTGAGAAAAATCAAGCCTAATTATCAGAATTTTTGTAATACTTATCTCTTCTAACCAAAAAAATCTTCATTAATGGATAATGGATAATTGATAATTGATAATTACCTCTGGTTAAAACCGTTATTGATTGAATATAAGGAAATATTATTTCTTTTCTTGGTCGATTGGATATGGCGAGGAGACCTCGCCATCCCACCCTACGGGAAGCTCCGAAGATCGACCGCTGTCTTGGTCGATTGGATATGGCGAGGAGACCTCGCCATCCCTCGACCGCTTTTTTTCCCTTAAAAGGGGGGGGCTTTAAACCATAATTATTTAATTATTAATTATTAATTATTAATTATTAATTATTAATTATTCGGTAAGCATTCCGTAGGAAATGCTTACAAAAAATCAGGTATCAAACCTCCCTTTTTAAGGTTATAAAAAGTGGTCGTTACCAGAGATATTCTGCATTCTTCGGGTTTCTTCGCTATATCGAATTAACCAAGAGAAAAGAAAATTATGCATCTTCTCGTCTCGCTATTGTAGAAGCTACTGTTAACTTAATTGACCCCTAGTTTATTAAAATAAAAACCAGACTCTTGAAAATTCAAGAACCTGGTCGAGTCTTTAAATAATTTTTACTTAAAGTTTAAGCAGAAACAGAAAAAGCAACAAATACTAAACTACCTACTAATACAGCTCCTAGAGTTCCTAAAACTAGATAGTTCATTTGTTGTTTTTGATCTGGAGCGTCCGCTTGATACATTTTTGGCTCTGCAGCAAAATTATTTAGACGTCCACCTTCTTCTGTTGTATATGGCATGATTTAAGATCCTTTATTTTTTTTTTATCTTTACCTATCTTAACATAGATTTGGCGAATATAGGAAATTATTACTAGCTTTGAGCCGAATTAATTCTTCCAGTCAATGGTGAAGAGGCGATCGCATAATCTTTTTTGGGTATCCTTCCTGCTAAATAAGCCAAACGTCCTGCTTCTGTCGCCATTTCCATTGCTTTGGCCATTAATGATGGATTTTTCGCTAGAGCGATCGCTGAATTAATTAGTAAGGCATCTGCTCCCATTTCCATTGCTTGAGTTGCTTCACTGGGAGTACCAATTCCTGCATCGACTACCACGGGAACCTTAATATTGTCAATAATTATTTGAATATTAGCTGCATTTTGGATTCCCTGGCCAGAACCTATAGGGGAACCGAGAGGCATAACTGTGACACAACCAGCTTCTTCAAGTCTTTTGGCTAATAGTGGGTCAGCATTTATATAGGGTAAAACCGCAAAACCCTCTTTTATTAATTGTTCTGCTGCCTGTAGTGTACCGATAGGGTCTGGGAGTAAATACTTAGGATCCGGAATAACTTCCAGCTTGACAAAATTATTATCTTCTTGACCCAATAATTTAGCCATTTCTCGTCCCAGTCTGGCAACTCTCACAGCATCTTCAGCAGTTTGACAACCTGCGGTATTTGGCAACATCCAGATTTTTGTCCAGTCTATAGCTTCTGCCAAACCTTCGTGACCAGGAGCTTGAGTTTGTACCCGTCGTACTGCCACAGTTACTATTTCACATCCACTAGCTTCTATACTTTGCTGCATTTTTTCTATGCTGGGATATTTGCCTGTACCTGTCATTAGACGGGAGTTAAATTTTTTACCTGCGATAATTAGAGGTTGTTCTGGAGTTTGTGTAGTTAGTTTTTCTACTGTCTGCATTGTTTAATTTTGATATGTACAACTATTGTAAATTTTTTATTTCAATCCCAGTTTTTATGTTTATCGGAAGCTACAGAAGATGAAGATATTTCTGGTATTGCTTCTGGGGAAAGTTCCTGAATACTCAGTTGCGCAGCGGAACGGATGTTCTATCGTTTCTGAGCAAGGAATTTTAGTTGAATAAAAAGTCATGCGTAGGGGCGAACGACCCCTTATAGTCTTTATAATATCACAAAAATTGTGAGAATCCAGCCAAAAATCATTTTACGCCCTGATTTTTTTCGGAGCTTCACAGAATGAAAAAGTTAGTTATTTTCCACGCTAGGAGGTTTATAGATGGAAAGATTAGATGATAGGAAAAGCCAACGGATGTTCTATCGTCTATGAGTAAGGCGTCTATGAGCAAGGAATTTTAGTTGAATAAAAAGTCATACGTAGGGGCGAACGACCCCTTATAGTCTTTATAGTATCACAAAAATTGTGAGAATCCAGCCAAAAATCATTTTACGCCCTGATTTTTTCTGGAGCTTCACAGAATGCACAAGTTAGTTATTTTCCACGCTAGGAGGTTTATAGATTGAATGTTTAGATGATAGGAAGAACCAACGGATGTTCTATCATCTCTGAGCAAGGAATTTTAGTTGAATAAAAAGTCATGCGTAGGGGCGAGCAACCCCTTATAGTCTTTATGATATCACAAAAATTGTGAGAATGCAGCCAAAAATCATTTGACACCCTGATTTTTTTTGGAGCTTCACAGAATGAAAAAGTTGGTGATTTTCCACGCTAGGAGGTTTATAGATGGAAAGATTAGATGATAGGAAAAACCAACGGATGTTCTATTGTCTCTGAGCAAGGAATTTTAGTTGAATAAAAAGTCATGTGTAGGGGCGAACGACACCTTATAGTCTTTATGATATCACAAAAATTGCGAGAATGCAGCCAAAAATCATTTGACGCGCTGATTTTTCTGAAGCTTCACAGAATGAAAAATTTAGTGTTTTTTCACGCTAGGAGGTTTATAGATGGAAAGATTAGATGATAGGAAAAACCAGCATTTATTTAGGATTTGCTGAAAAAGTCTTTTTTAAGGAGTAGGGGAGTAGGGGAGATTTTTTTTAACCAACTATGTGCCCAAAATACCAACTTTTTGAGCATGAAGAGCTGAAAGCCAGGTATTTTTTAAAGACCAAAAATTGCTTAAACCTTTATATGTAAATACTTTGAGATTTAATCAGCAAACCCTATTTAAAGCTTCACAGAATGCAAAAGTTAGTGCTAGCTGACATAGCAGTCTAAGGGAATAAATTTTCTGATTCTAGTCTTAAAAAGAGGGCAGTATTTTTCAATCTTTTTCCTGTATTGCCCCTATTCCAGATTACTCAACTGACATTTTAAGGTATTATTTCTCAAGCCTAAAAAACTTAATACCAAGTAAATTCTATAATTAATTATTGCTCTGCTGATTAAATCTAAAAGCATTGACATCTAAATACTTTAGCCTTTTTATGGTCTTTAAAAAGCGCACCTGTTTCAGTCTAAAGCACTCAAAAAGTTAGTATTTTAGGCTCATAGTTAGGCTAAAAAATCAAGGTACAATTCTTACTTCTACCTTCTCTAAATTCCCATTTCTCTTGTCTCCAGTATAGCTGTCGCCTACCCCTACTAAAAGACTTTTCAGCAAACCCTAATTAACCATAAGCACCATGAGGTAAAAATCCCAAAATTCTCTTCAATCTTTCATCTGCTTCTTCATAACAATGACTAGGCATCTGATAATTCATAAATGGTGCATATTTATGTCCAACTAATCTTTTCCCATAAGTAATTTGTGTAATGTAGCGGGTGACAGAAGATGAATTTCTAGAACCTCTATGCCAAACTTGATTGTTAAAACAAACTGCAGTACCCATTCCTCCCAGACAACTATGAATTTTATCTTCATATCCTAAAATATTGGCATCACAAAACTTACCAAACAGATGTGAACCTGGAATAACTTGGGTTGGTCCGTTGTCTGGAGAAAATACATCAGTTAAGTAATAATTAACGGAAAATGCTAGAACATTCAAGCGAATATTGTTTAGGGGTTTACCATCAAGAGAAAGAACGTGTGGTGTATCATCTTGATGCCAGGCATTTTTTGCTAATCCATCAGTTTGAGGAGGAACTTTAAAAGAATTATTGTGGATAACATGAACAACATTAGCATTAGGAATTCTATCATTTCTTGAGTAACCTGTTCCATTTGCTCCACCGATTAAATGTTCTGCAAATGTAACAATTGGTTCCATGGCAAACAAGTCTAGATTATCTCGGGAATGCTCAAACATTCGCTCCATTATTTTAATTGATGTGTAAGCTTTTGCTACTGGATTAGACCTATCAAATTTTTCTTCTTCAGTTTTCTTTAAAATTTTATCTAAGTCATTTCTAAGAAGTTCACATTTTTCAGGTGTTAATACATTAGGAATGACTAGAAAACCATTAGTATGAAAATCTTCAATCCATATATTTAATTGTTCTGTTGATGGAGTTTTATCAGCTAAATATTCAGGCATTTTTTCTCATTATTTTTTATAAGTGTTAATGGCTTTGTTGCACGAAAGTATATAGCTGCCGCACTTGCTCCGCATATGTACTTCATCACGCGCGCAAACTGCTGTAACTATTGGACAATAGATGAATAGAACACTAATGTTTGACAGAAAAAAGCTGAAACTTTTACCTGTAAAAGCTTTGAGGTTTAATCAGCAGAGCAATAACTATTGGACAATAGATGAATAGAACATTAATAATCGCGAAAGATAGCGATATAGCTGCGGAATGGATGATAAGAACGCTACTTTCATGGAACAAAGCCAGTGTTAATTATTAATTACTTTAGGATAAAAAATAAGGAAAAAGTAGGGAGTAAGCCGGGTTCTGTTCCCTTAACTGAAACCAGCTAAGAGGGCAGTTATCTATCTGGGATGCCTGTTACCAGACACCTCTAGCGGTACACTTAACAACGGAGCTGGAAAAAGACCAACCATTGCTCCTCCGACCTTGCTCCCCGCCGGGGTTTACCGAGCCAGTACCTCACGATACTGCTGGTGCGCTCTTACCACACCTTTGCACCCTTACCTCAGAGACTTGAATAATATCTCATCTCCAGGGCGGTATTTTTCTGTGGCACTATCCTCACGATCGCTCGCACTGGGCGTTATCCAGCAAGCTTGGTCTTTTGGGAGCCCGGACTTTCCTCAGACCCAAGATATTGAGTCCGCAACTGCCTCGCCTACTTTATTCCTATATTTACAATATATTATCAAATAGTACCAATTTTATCTGAGGCTACATAGAAGTGTTAGGTGGTAGGTGGTAGGTGTTAGGTTTTAGGTTTTAGGTCTTAGGTCTTAGGTGTCATACCAATTTTATCTAAGGTGGCACAGAATTATGAAATTTACAGGACTTACGCAGAGACTCTACATATAGCGATAAAGAATACTATTTACCCCTACAGATGGTGCTTTAAAAGTCAATTTGCGTAAGTCCTGATTTATGAACTTGTCTATCTCAAGCTACAATCAACTCTGATTAAGACCGGGGCTTACGCAAAGGCACTATATATAGTAGATAAAAACTATAGCACTATGGTATATATGGTGTTTTTGTCGGAAAAATGCGTAAGTCCTGAATATATTATTCCATACAACTTAGAAATGAATTTTGTATAAATCACCTATTATTAATTTTTTACCCAGAATAATTTTGATGATGAATATAGAAACAATTAATAGGGAGTAGTGAGTAGGGAGTAGGGGGAAATTATTGATGAATAAGAGTGCAATAATTGATTGAATTTTTTATTATTGCAGATGTCTATTAGGCATATATCTTAAAATTCCAAATCATCTACTATTAATGTAGTAATGTACTTTCTTATTTTCTAATTTTTCTAATTCCTACTATCTTGTGGCTACATTTCAACTTTAAAGCTCACAAACAGTCTATAGCAATTCTATTTCAGTTGCTGGTCATTGCAGTTATCAGTTATCAGTACCTCTGTAATAAGGAGGCTTTAAATCTTGAATCTTCTCTTTTTTTATCCCCTTAAAAGGTAAGGCGCATACCCAGAATTTTTCGGTAAAAATATCTGGGAATTTAGGGAACATAAAATAGAGACTAGGGAATAGATAATATGGGTAAAAACTTCAGAGTTTTTATATATCCCACTCTTTTTTACAAATCATTTGGCATTGGTATATTCTCAAAAATTCATTGCTCAAACAATATGAATAAATTATTGGCTATGAATGTATTCTCATCTTCTGCTTCAATAGTAGTTGAAAGATTTTCAAACTATGTCTAATTCCTACTATCTTGTGGCTATATTTCAATTTTCAACCTAACAAACAGTCTATAGTAATCCGATTTCTGTTGCGGGTCATTTCAGTTATCAGTGATCAGTACCTCTGTACTAAGGAGGTTTTAAACCTGGAATCTTCTGTTTTTTTATCCCCTTAATCGGTAAAAATATCTGAGAATTTAGGGAACAGGGAATAGATAATAGGGAAAAAAGCTTCAGAGTTTTTATCAAAATAACATGGGTTTAAAACCCCGAATTTTAAGGCGCAATATTTTTGGAGAGTTGCTCAAAATCCCCGTTACAAAAATAACTTCTGACTTCTAACTTCTGACTTTGTTAAATATCCCGCTCTTTTTTGCAAATCATTTGGGATTGGTATATTCTCAAAAATTAATTGCTCAAACAATATGAATAAATTATTGGCTATGAATGTATCCTCATCTTCTACTTCGATAGTAGTTGAAAGATTTTTGAACTATTAACTACTATCTATCTTGTAGCTAGATTTCAACTTTAAAGCTCACAAAAAGTCTATAGCAACCCTATTTCAGTTGCGGGTCATTTCAATTATCAGTTATCAGTTAGCTTCCTATGGTCAGAGCTACGCTAACAGTTATCAGTACCTCTGTAATAAGGAGGCTTTAAATCTGGAATCTTCTTTTTTTTATCCCCTTAAAAGCTGAGGCACATACCCAGAATTTTTAGGTAAAAATATCTTTGAATTTAGGGAACATAAAATAGAGACTAGGGAATAGAGAAGAGGGGTAAAAGCTTCAGGGTTTTTATATATCCCGATCTTTTTTACAAATCATTTGAGATGGTTATATTATCAAAAATTAATTGCCCAAACAATATGAATAAATTATTGGCTGTGAATATCTCCTAATCTTCTGCTTCAATAGTAGTTGAAAGATTTTCAAACCATCCTCTTCGCCAAAAAAAGTAAATCAAACTAATAGCAGTAGAAAACATTATGACTAAGCAAAGAGGATAACCATAATACCAATCTAATTCTGGCATATTCCAAGGAGAATCTGCTGGGTCAAAATTCATCCCATAAATTCCGGCGATAAAAGTTAAAGGAATAAAAATTGATGAGATAACAGTTAATAGCTTCATTACTTCATTCATTTTATTATTGACAGATGACAAATAAATATCCATTAAATCAGAAGCTAAATCTCTGTAAGTTTCTACTATATCTCTGAGTTGAATTGTATGTTCATAACAATCTCTAAAATAAACCAATACATCAGGATTGATTAAATTACTACCATCTCGAATCAGAATATTAATTGCTTCTCTTGATGACCAAATAGCTCGACGTAGTGTTAATAATTCTCGCCTCAGTTTATAGATTTTTTGCATGGTATGACGGTCTGGTTTAAATACTACTTCATCTTCTAATATCTCTATCCGTTCTCCATACTCTTCTAATACAGGAAAAAATCCATCAATAATTGTATCTACTAGAGAATAAGCTAAATAATCTACTTTTTGTTTCCGAATAATTCCTCGATTATTTTTGATTCTTTCTCGTACAGGTTTCAGACAATCATATTCAGGATTTTCTTGGACTGTGATTAAATGTTTTTCTCCTAAAATAATACTTACTTGCTCTTTGTCAAATGGTTCTGAATCTGATTTTATTCTGACCATCCAGGTAATAATTATGAGTTGATTTTTGTCATGTATAACTTTAGGTCTTTGTGGCACATTAACAATATCTCCAACACTCAGAGGATGTATTTGAAATACTTTTGCCATCTGTTGCCAAGATGTTTTATTGCCCAAACCAAGTACATTAATCCAAGAAACTGATTCTGATTTTAGGTAGGGAATACAAACTTCTGGGTTTACTATTTTTATTCTGGTAGCTATATTTTCTGTATAATCTATCAGAGCCATCTCTGGTGGTGGAGCATCAGGTTCTAAATTGAGAGTTCCAGGTAAATCTTCTGGATCGTCATAATAATAGTCAACATAAGATTCTTCTTCCTCTGAAGGTAATTCATTAGGATTAGGTTGTATATTGATTGAATGTGCCATAATTTGAAAATTTGAAAATTATAAGTACTACTTCTAACAATTTTAAGTTTGATAAATAAAGTGATATAAGGTGATTTTCTTTGAACTTTACTTTTTTGATATAAAGAGATTGAAATATATTTTTAAATTGACGTTATCTCTGTACTTGTTTGTGCAGCATAACAAATGGAAACTCAGAAATAGGAAGTCACAATTCAAAAGTTTTTTCCTACCGCGATAATTTTAGGTTAGTACTCTCTATTTCCAGATTGAGAAATAGGTTCAACAATTAATAATTAATAATTACCTCTTCTTTTCAAGGAGAGGATTGACGCTTAAGGAATTTTTTTTCTTTTGTCTTGGTCGATTGGATATGGCGAGGAGATATTGCCATCCATCGAGGGTTTTTCTCCTTTATAAGGAGAGGCTTTAAACCTTAATTATTCGGTAATGCGACCCCCCTATAAATCTCATTTTAGCGGTTGAAAATTAGTGGTGAGTAATAACCTCCCAATAATTTTAACTTCTGACTTTCGGTCCGAATGCTGCACAAAAACACTTGTGATTTCTGACTTCTTGAATCCTTCTTATGTTTAATTTTGACAATGGGAAAACTTAAAAAACTTATATAGCGTTTCTCAAATTAGTGAGATACAGTTATCTTTTTGTCTTTTTATTTCCTGTTCCCTATTCCCTGTTCCCTGTTCCTTGTTCCCTATTCCCTCAAACCTAAAATTTTATACCTCACGCTTTTTGGGAATTGCTATATTTGTATCAAAAATAATTATGAAAACAAAAAATATTCTATTTTTAAGTAATGGTCATGGAGAAGATACACATAATTGTCAAATTATTAAAGCTTTTACAAACATTTGCTCAGATACAACTATATCAGCTATGCCTATTGTTGGTGCTGGTAATAACTATAAAAATTTAGGAATACCAATTATTGGCCCCACATCAAATATGCCATCAGGGGGTTTTTTTTATTTGAACCCTTTATTATTATTTAAAGACTTGGGACAGGGATTAATTAGTTTAACTTGGCGACAGTTACAAATAGTTCGGCAATTTGCGAAAAACTGCGATTTAGTTATGGCTACTGGAGATATTGTCGTCGCAGCGATCGCTTATTGGACAAAGTTGCCTTATGTGGTGTTTCTTTCGGCGGATTCTAGTTATTATGAAGGTCGAATTAATTTGGGTTTAATATTGCCAAAGTTACTGAATAATTCTAGATGTTTAAAAGTTTTTGTTAGAGATGCTTTGACTGCAAAAGATTTAAACCGACAAGGAATTAAAAAGGCAGAATTTGTCGGTACGCCTGTGATGGATAATTTAATTTCTACAGGAAAAGATTTACAGCTTAAACCAGGATTATTTACTATTGGTATTTTACCTGGTTCTCGTTTACCGGAGGCTGGCATAAATTTATCTTTACTACTTAAATTGGTCAGAGAAATTGTCAAAGTTATGGGAGAAAATGTTTGTCAGTTTCGAGTAGCTGCTGTTCCTATTTTAATGTCTGAATTAGAAGCCTTTGCACAGCATTCCGCAGGAATCACTAATTTTGAAAATTGGCAATATAAAGCAGGCAAATTTACATTTTTAACTGAGGAATGTGGGATAGAAGTAATTTGTTATGAGGATGCTTTTGCCGATATTTTACAACAATCAAATTTGGTAATTGGGATGGCGGGAACTGCAATTGAACAAGCAGTAGGATTAGGAAAACCTGTGATTACTATTCCCGGTCAAGGTCCTTCATTTACTTATCGATTTGCGGAAGCTCAAACCAGACTTTTAGGTTGTTCAGTACAGGTTATTGGTAAACAGCCAGCTAATAGTTTTACTCTGCAAGAAGCAGCTCAAAAAGTCAAAGAAACTTTGGCAGATAAGGAGTATTTAGAAGCTTGTATTCGTAATGGTATTCAAAGGATGGGCAGACCTGGTGGTAGTGAAAAAATAGCTGATTATTTGATGCAATATTTAACTAGGGAATAGGAAGCAAAAAATCCCCTTGAAGAAGGAAGAAGGAAGAAGAAAAAAGGAAGAAGGAAGAAGAAAAAAAGGAAAAAATGGATGGGGACTCAAACCCTAAGCAATTGTAAACACTGTGTAGACAGCGAGGTATTATACCAATTTGAAAAAAGAATATTACGAATAATAAGTGCGATAGAACTCTCTTCCGCTGACGCGACCGAAAGATTTTGCAAGAAATGTCCCTTTGACAAAAAAGAGAATTTATGACCTAAAAAATCGTATTGAAGCCATTCATTCTGACTCGCTGACTCCCGACTCCTAAGAAATACCCTAACTATTTGTAGCAAACATTTATCACGCTTGGTATTAAACCCAAAATAAAAAGATAATTAAAATTAGGATATTTCGGGAAAATTTTATAGTAAAATAGAATTATTTTATTTTACTCTGAATTACTTTGACTGAATTTTTACCGGAAAATTGGGTTGAAAGCCTCCCCCTTCCAGGGGGACTTTGTGTTATAGTGGAAACAGCGCAAAGGTATTCAACCGCTCTAAAAACCTATAGCTACTTAACTGTAGCGTTTGCACCTTGAAAAGTAGAGTTATGGAGTTTTGTACAGTAATGCTTGTACATAGAAAAACTCTAAGCAACAAGTATCAGAGAACCAAAGTTTTTTTTAAGGTTTGAACTGTACCGTAGGGCATACGGGAACGGGCTCTTGAAATAGAGCAAACGCTTGGGGAGAGAACCATCTCTGGACTAGATGCCGCAAGGTGTTTAGTTTAAGTGGACTCATTGAACCAAGAATCCTGGTTTCAGGAGAATCTCCGCGCCTTTAGGCCGGAGAGTATGTCAATAAGTAGGTAGACGCAAATAAATGTCACTATGTAACAAAATGTTTATGCCGTCGAAACCCTTGAGATTGCTTCCTTCCACTCCGTTCCAGTCGCAATGACATAGTTGTAAATTTCCTCACCTACCTACTTACTTAGGGTTTCCGTATGGAAAGTCTTTTTGTTGGGGTAGGAGACAGGAGAGAGGAGTTAGAGGAATGAAGGAGGAGGTAGGAGTAAGAATTGTCTCTCAATTTTTCTGCCATAATCATCCCAAAATACTAGCATGCATGAGCTTTTTCCACCCAAAAGCTGGTACTTTTTTCAACTCTAAAAAGCTAAAACCAATATCAGTCAATACTTTTAGAATTAATCAGCAAGCCCTACTTAGTAAAAAGGATACAAATAGTCACACAATAGACATCTCTAATAATAAAATATCAAATCAATTATTGCACAGAAATTATCAATCCTTTCCTCCTACTCCTTACTCCCTACTCCCTCTTTTCTGGAGATGTCTAATAATAACAGATTAAAGTTGAATTTCCATTTCAATTGAGACTACCGACTATTTTGTTCGAGCAGGCAATTTTTCAATTCAGTTAATCCTCTAATTCATCATCGTCATCTATGAATTTTATACCATCATTTCTCTTCATATAGATTGGTTATATAACTTCCATTCATAGAAAAACTGAATCGTCAAACGTATAATTTTTTCTAGCTTTGTACCCTGAGCAGGTATAATATCATCTAAAAGACCATGACCCTCATCACTATCGAAAATTGTAGGAATTAAAATTTCCTGAGATTCACACATATTTATGTGTTGTTTTGAAATTGCTTCTATTGTTGTTTCGCAATCACCACTATTAATAATATTGGCAACAATCTCTTCTGTATTACGCTCCCAAACAACTCCCCAAAAACCATCATTACAATCAGCATCACCTTCATTAAAAACTATTCTTAGAGGCAACAATAATCCATCCATTCCTACAATATCAAAATCAAACCAGAAGTATCTTCCTGTATCATAGTCTGGATTGTCTTCTTCTGTTTCGGCATCAGAAAAATGGTGTTCGGGGATATTAGGACAGTCAAAGTACATCGCTGTACTGCAACAACCTAAAATATTAACTATACGAATAGGCATAAACATTTCGTCTTCATTAAATATCCCTTTTTTGTTGAAAGCAACCTTCAACAACTTTGGCATTTCTTCGCTAAAATTGCCCTTGATAGGAGATAGCTTGTTTATACATTTAGGCCACATAATTATTCTTGATATTTAAGAGTAATCTTTACCTAATTATATATCTTATTTGAAATTTTAGTCAACTTAAAAAATCAAGTTAGGTTTATACTTTAAATTGGTAGTTAAAAGGCAAACTATACTCTATTTTTAATACAAGCGATCGCTCCAAAATCAGCTAATAATTTTACTCTGCAAGGAGCAGCTCAAAAAGTCAAAGAAACTTTGGCAGATAAAAAGTATTTAGAAGCTTGTATTCACAATGGTATTCAAAGGATGGGTAGACCGGGTGGTAGTGAGAAAATAGCTGATTATTTAATTCAAGATTTGAGCAGGGGGTAGCAGGACTACCCATATACAGGACTACCCTTTTTGATTTTAACCTGTGGAATATAGCTTACAGCGGTTTTCATTTGGGTAGACCACAGTAGGGGCGAATGGCCATTCGCCCCTACAGGGTTTTGGTTGTGGCGATGTGGTTTATCAATCTGAAAAGCGCTGTAAAATAGCCTGTGATTTATTTTTCAGACGTAAAAGGTATCTTGATGCAGAACCAATCTCCAGAAAACTCCCTATTCCCTTCCCCTCTCTCGCGGGGACAGCAAGCCTTATGGTTCATTTACCAGAAGGATCTAGAAAGCGTAGCTTACAACATATTTATAACCACTCGTCTGGCTGGAGAGTTAAACCTAGAGACTTGGCGAAAGGCTTGGCAGAAGCTGGTCGGACGACATTCGATCCTGCGAACTACCTATAGGACTCAGGATGGCAAACCCATTGCAGTAGTTAGTCAAGACTGCAGTGTCAAAATTGACGTAACAGACGCTTCTAGGTGGGAGTCCGACGAATTAAGAGCCAAAATTATGGCAGCAGTAGAGCGTCCCTTCAATTTAGAAACGGGTCCGATAATGCGCTTGGAGCTGTTTGCCCGATCGCCCCAGGAGTTTGTCCAATTGATAACCATGCACCACATTGCCGGGGATGGATGGTCATTTGACTTGCTGCTCAAAGAACTCCGGGTATTATACGCAGCTTCCGTCGAGAACCTCCCAGAAGCAAAAATAGCTAACTTGCTAGCAGATTCTCCCTGGCAATACGCGGACTATGTGTCCTGGCAGTCCGAGATGCTCTTGTCTGCACGAGGAGAACAACTCTTTCGCTACTGGCAGAAAAAACTAGCCGACTGCTTGCCGATTTTGAATCTGCCAACAGACAAAGCGCGACCAAGGGATTTGAGCAGTCGGAATGAATTCCATATTGTCGAGATCGACCAACGACTCCGAGAGAAACTGCTACAACTAGCTGCCGATCTCGGAGTCAGTCTTTACCGGACTATGCTGGCTGCCTTCTTTGTCCTGCTACATCGCTTGTCGGGTCAAGAAGACATCCTGCTAGGAAGCGCAATGGCTGCAAGGTGGAGCGTTGAGGAGCTTAAAAGCATTGTCGGTTACTTGAACAACGAGGTAGTGTTGCGGGCAACTCTTGGGGATAACCCCACCTTCGTAGAATTTCTCGCCCGCATCCATCACACGGTAACGGAGGCACAAACTCATCAAGATTATCCCTTCGACTTATTAGTAAAACGACTCAACCCTCGTCGAGATGCTAACCGACACCCTCTAATTCAAGTCGATTTCACTTGGCGCAAGCATCGCTGGTACAAACCTGAGAGACCCGAACTCACAGCAGGTGAGAAAGCACTGTCTATCGAGCCATACTTAGCCGTACACCAACAGGGTTCGGTATTTGATGTAAGTTTGGCAATTGAGGAACTTGACAAATCTCTCCATTTCATCTGGGAATATAGTGCCGACCTGTTTGATGCCAACACTATTCGCCGCTGGGCGAGACATTTAGAATGCTTGCTAGAGTCGATTGTCGCCAATCCAGAACAGAGGGTTGCGTTTTTACCCATGCTGACGGCAGAGGAACAACATCAAATGTTGGTGTCCTGGAACAATACTCAGATAGATTATCCCCAAGATAAGTGCATTCATCAGTTGTTTGCAGAGCAGGTAGAACAGACGTCAGACAATATCGCGATAGTTTTTGGGAACGAACAAATTACCTATCGGGAACTGAACGCTAAAGCAAATCAATTGGCCTATTATTTGCAATCTCTAGGAGTAAGTCCAGATGTAATAGTGGGGATTTGCATAGAACGCTCCCTCGAAATGCTGGTGGGATTGTTGGGCATTCTCAAGGCAGGCGGCGCGTATTTACCCTTAGACCCGAGTTATCCGCGCGATCGCCTGGCTTATTTGCTAGAAGATTCGAGAGTAAGTTTGCTGTTGGCTTCCGAAAAGTCAATGGCTCGACTCCCAGAAAACAAGGGACAGGTTGTTTTCTTGGATAAAGATTGGCCGGTCATTTCTCAGAATAGCGCGGAAAATCTTGCCCTTCGTACCAAACCAGATTCTTTGGCTTACGTCATCTACACTTCAGGTTCTACCGGAAAGCCAAAAGGGGTGGAAATCGAGCATAAAAGTTTGGTAAATGCCTATCGTTCCTGGGAGCAAGCTTACCAGCTACGTCCCCAGAGCAGCCATCTGCAAATGGCGAGTTTCTCCTTTGATGTCTTTACGGGAGATTGGGTTCGCGCCCTTTGCTCGGGAGGCAAATTAGTTCTATGTCCGAGGGACTTTTTGTTAGAGCCAGAAAAGCTGTATCAATTGATGCTCCAAGAGCAAGTCAATTACGCAGAATTTGTGCCAGCGGTAATGAGAAACTTAATCGAGTATTTGGAGAACACCGAGCAAAACCTAGATTTCATGAAGGTATTGGCGATCGGTTCCGATAGCTGGTCCGTGCAAGAATACCAAAGATTTCGCCAATTCTGCGGTTCGGGAACTCGGTTAGTGAATTCTTATGGAGTCAGCGAAGCAACCATTGACAGTTGCTATTTTGAAAATGCTAATATCCAGCGACCTCTTGAATCTCTAGTTCCTATCGGTAAACCCTTCGCCAACGCTCTTCTCTATATTCTCGACGATCGTCTCCAACCAGTTCCCATTGGCGTACCAGGGGAACTGCATATCGGTGGCATCGGTTTAGCCAGAGGCTATCTCAACCGTCCGGACTTAACTGCAAAAAAGTTTATTGCTAATCCTTTTAGCCAAGAAGAGGGAGCGCGTCTGTACAAAACTGGAGATAAGGCACGCTATCTCCCGGACGGCAACATCGAACTTCTCAGTCGCATCGACAACCAGGTAAAAATTCGTGGCTTCCGAATCGAACTAGGAGAAATTGAGGCGCTGCTGGCGAAGTGCCAGGAGGTTCGGCAAACTACGGTCATAGTTCGTGAAGACCAACCGAGCAACAAGCGCTTGGTGGCTTATGTAGTTCCCAATCAATCTTTTTCTCCATCTTCCCAGAAAAATTGTAGCGACTTTGTGAATAACCCCTTGTATGGGAAGCACATGCAGAAACTAACACCAAAACTGCGTGCTTTTCTCAAGAAAAAACTGCCGGACTATATGATGCCTTCGGCTTTTGTGATGCTAGACTCCCTACCCCTAACTCCCAACGGCAAAATTGACCTGCGGGCGCTCCCCGCACCGAAGGGGACTAGCAGCGGTAGCGATGCCAATTTTATTGCACCCCGGGATACTCTAGAATTGCAACTGACACAAATCTGGTCTGATGTTTTGGAAGTTTCTCCCGTAGGAATCCGAGATAATTTCTTTGACATCGGCGGTCATTCTTTGTTAGCGATTGCCTTAATTGCTCGGGTGCAACAACAGTTAGGCAAAAATCTCTCTTTGGCAGCACTTTTGCAAAATCCGACTATTGAGCAGCTCGCTATTTCTCTGCGTTCGGGTAAAGATTATGAGTCAACTTCGCCTCTAGTTAAGATGCAGTCCGATGGAGATTTACCGCCTCTATTCTTAATCCCTCCCAGCAGCGGCACTGTCTTATTTTATCTAGATTTAGCCCGCAATTTGGGGAGCGAACAACCGATTTATGGTTTGCAAGCGCCTGGTCTCAATGGAGAGCGATCGCCTTTTACTACTCTTAAAGAACTCGCCACTCACCACCTAAAAGCAATTAAAACCATTCAACCGAGCGGTCCTTACTATTTAGTTGGTTTTTGCGTGGGCGGTCACTTAGCCTTAGAAATAGCGCAACAGTTACACCAACAAGGGGATACCCTGGCATTGCTAGCACTAATAGAATCTTCTGCTCCAGAACACCACAGACTTTTGATTGATAGCACGCCAGGAAGGATGCTAGGTCCTGATATTTTTTATTCCAGATTATTTGCTGAAGAAATGAGCGCTCCTCGCGGGAAAGAAGTCCCCGTATCCTGCGAGCAACTACAACAACTGATGCCAGAGGAGCGATTGGGGTATGTCCTCGAACAAGCTAAGATATTCGATCTCTTGCCGGAGGAAGTGAGAGTCGAGGATTTGGAAAATTTGTTTGAAGTTTTTCAAGCCACGGCTATTGCGTCTTATAACTATGAAGCGCGACCTTATCCAGGTAATATTGTACTGTTTAATGCTAGCCAGCAGCTAATAGATGTAGGGGGCGATCCCACTTTAGGTTGGCGGGATTTTGTTGCGGGAGAAATTGAAATCCACGAGATTCCCGGAGAACATTTCTCAATTATCCGGGAACCTCAAGTGCGGGTTTTAGCAGAAAGGTTGATGCTTTGTCGCGATCGCGCTCTGGCGAATTAATATTGGACCGATGGGCGACAGTCGAGTTGCGTTGTAATAATAAACGCTTTTATTATTGAGGTCATAAGTTGTTTTTAATTGTGATAAAAGCAAAAATATTGCAAGTCAAGGATTTTAGCGATACCTTTAAAAGGAGATAGCTTATTTATACAGGTTGGCCACATAATTAGGGTTTGCGCTCAAAAGTCTTTTAGTAGGGGTAGGAGACAGGAGACAGGAGACAGGAGACAGGAGACAGGAGAAATAGGAATTATAGAGGAGGGAGGAGGTAGGAGGAAGAATAATCCCTTGATTATTCTGCGCAACTTTTACCTAAAATGCGCTCTTTTTTGAACCATTACGACCATTAAGCTTGGACTTTTTTTAACTAAAAAATGCGCTCAACCTTTATATGTCAATGCTTTTAGATTTAATCAGCAAGCCCTAATTATTCCTCATATCTAAGGGTAATCTTTACCAATTATATATCTTGATTTTTTAGTCAATTCAGTAAGATTAAGTTAGGTTTATACTTGAAATTGGCAGTTAAAAGCCAAACTATACTCTATTTTTAAGCTCTTAAATACAGGCGTTATATCGAGAATCAGCTAATAATTTTACTCTGCAAGGAGCAGCTCAAAAAAAACTTCAAATGTAAGATTTTTTCCTCTTCCTTCTTCCCTCTTCCTTCTTCCCTCTTCCTTCTTCCCTCTTCCTTCTTCCTTCTTCCTTCTATTAGAAGCGACAAATTGATTCTGGTTGGAGGGGGCAAATTCTGGCAACTGGGTTATTTCGCAAATTCAGTACATCTAATTTAATTAAAGTAGAGAGAGAATTAATATCTGTTATTTTGTTGCGACTTAAATCTAGTAAATTAAGGTTAGTCAAAGTTGATAAAGAATCAATTTTTGTAATTTGATTGAAAACCAGGATCAGAATTTTCAGATTCCTTAAACTAGAAAGATTGGAAACTTCAGTAATATAATTATCGCTAAGATTCAGATAAGTTAGATTAGTGAGATTAGACAGAGAAGAAATGTCACTAATTTGATTGCGATATAAATACAAATTAGTGAGGTTAGTTAAGTTAGATAAAGGCGCAATTTTTCTGAGCTGATTATCATTAAGATATAGATGAGTTAAATTGGTTAAATTTGCTAGAGGTTTGAGATTTATAACGCGATTAACTCCGAGATTTAGTTCAGTTAATGTTGTTAAATTGGACAGAGAAGATACATTTTCAATTTGATTAAAAATTAGACTTAGATGAGTTAATTTAGTTAAATTAGATAGAGGAGATATATTTTTTATTCTATTATCGTTGAGTTCTAGTTTGGTTAAAGTAGTTAATTTAGACAAGTCAGAAATATCTTCAATTTTATTACTATCGAGAAATAAATGAGTTAGTTTAGGAAGATTAGATAGAGGGGATAATTCTTGAATTTGATTAGCATTTAGGGATAGTTTGGTGAGATTTTTGAGGCTGGATACAGGAGCAAGATTTACAATATAATTATTATTGAGGGAGAGAGCAGAAAGACTAGAAAGTTTTTTGTCTGCTTCAATACAGCCATTCGTTCTGGCTTTTTGCAAGAGAATTTTAACTGTATATTGAGAAGTGGGAGAAATATTTGTTTGATTTAAACACCATTCTGTAAAGGTCGAAAAATTTTCTGGCGAGGTAGAGTTAGCATTTAGGTAAGGTTGTATCAGCAGTACCCCTACCCAAATAGAAATTCCCAAAAAGATTACTTTGAGTTTTTTCATTGCACCTTCTACTCCAAAATTTTATTGATATTAAAGTAATTATAATCAATGCTATGTTTCAAGAATGCGCGAATGCGCGAATGCGCGAATTACCTCTCCTTGAAAAGAAGAGGATTGGGTTAAAAGGAATTTTTTTCTTCTCTTGGTCGATGGTCGGACAGCACAGGTTTCGGAGCCATCCCATCCTACGGAATGCTTTCCTTACGGAATGCTATCGCAAACGCAAACGACCGCTTTTTTCTCCATGAATGGAGAGGCTTTATACCTTAATTTTTCGGTAAAAAAAAAGCTAATAGCTGAGTTTTATATACAGCAAATTTTAGGAAACGTGAGGTACAGTTTAAGACTAATCTATAATTTTTATTCATTTCTTGTTCCCTGTTCTCTGTTCTCTGTTCTCTGTTCTCTGTTCCCTGTGTTCCCTGTTCCCTAAAAACATAAAACTTTGTATCTTATAAACTCAAAAACTGCTGTATTAATTCATATATGAATAAGTTTTACCGTCTTATTTTTCATTAGTAAAATATTTGACTTCGTATTTTTGGAGTCAGTAATTAAAGGATTTTGATGTTGATTTGTCTCTGAGTTGAGTTGAGATACAATAGTTTTTAAGTCTTTTGTTTGGGCAAATTCTGGTTCGAGATTTATCGACTTTTCTAAAATTTTTAATTGATTTCTAATATTGAGGTAGAAAATTTTACAAATTCTTTGTAGCCAAAATACATCAAAGCTCATAACTAATGTCACTAAAATAAAAAATATACTTTATAAAGTCTAGGGTTTTTTTCCCTTATTCCTTCACTCATCTTTGAACTAATTTAGTTTTGTTGTGATGTAAAAATCAGCTTGTGTAACAGTTATAATTATTTTTTGTGCCGCTCCAAACTGCTCTGGAAAAACTATGACAGTTTCACCATTAAAAATTTATACTTGGAATTTTGAAGTAGTCATAGGAGTATCTATATTATTCTCCTTTATAGCATCACTCTCTAAAACCTTTTAATTAGAGCAGGCTAAGGATACGAAAAATTCACCCTAAAAAATCCTTTTTCGTGCCTTCGCGCGTAAAAATATCTTACCTGTTGCCTGTTGCCTGTTGCCTGTTGCCTGTTGCCTACTCCTGCAAAAAATCTATATCTTTTTCACCAGATGTCTATTAGATTAATTATTTAGGTTTAATTTAGGGACTCAAAATTCCTTAGATTTGTCTAATCAGAAAATTGTACTAGACTGCTTAACAAAATTTCACTAAAATGTAAACATTGTTACAGAATTAAACATAGTTATATTGAGATGATAAAATTGTAATTGTGTAAGTAATCATCAATGAACAACTTTGCTTCTTTAGTATTGCCAGCCATCTTAGGAATAATAACTGGAGTTGGTCACGGAATTATTTCCCATAAAGCAGACCTTCCAGTATCTTTAACAGAGCAAGTTGCATTGCCCCTACAAATTGGTCAGTTCCCAGAACCTTAAAGATAAATTTTTATTAAAAGTATCTGTTAATACAAAAATATCTGAGATAATGAAAAAGTAAGGAATTGAGGAGACTTAAGTTCTATGAACTCTCAAAACTCTCAGCACTTAGATAATATATCTACTTTAGATCGAGTTGTTGTGACACTCTTGGTAGCATTTTCTATGTTCATTGTTAGTTATAGTGCAACCCGTGTTTATCTAACTCAATCATCTGAACAAAACCCTCAAGTTGAATCTAATGTTATTCCTCATCCAGCTTCTTTATGGAGTGAACTGGGTCGATAATTTATTCTATCAAAGCGGAGATAATCTTTGATTTTCAACACCCATAAACAAGTTATTTTTCTGAATATACTTTTATATAAGCTGTAACTTTTCAATATCAAAATGTTACAGCTTATATTAATTTTAGATTTGATTTAACTGAAAACTCACTCATACCATTTCTGAATAGTAATGCTATATTTGCTTGCCTATCTTCCCATTTCCCCATCACCAAAATATATAGCAAACTTTGTGAGATTTGGTATCAGAGATGATTTTTAACTTTTAACTTGCGAGTAGCGCTTGATTTTAATGACATCCGAAATTCATCAGGATTCTGGCCAACAAGGCGTCTGAAGAACTTAATAAAATTAGTCGTCTCTTCAAATCCTAAAGAATATCCCACCTCTTTCACGGTTGCTTCGCTAAAAAGCAATCTGCGTTGTGCTTCAACTGCAACCCGCTCATTCGTAATTGTCTTCGGAGATTTTCCAACGGTTGCCATACAGATGCGATAAAGTGTTCTCTCCGTACAATTTATCTGAGCAGCATACCATTTCACATTTCGACAGAACTCAAACGATCGCTCCAACAAGTCAACAAATTCTAGAAACCTCGGATCTATAAGCTTACCCTGGTGATGTTTTCCAGATTCCACAGCAGCCTGAAATGCGAAAGCTATCACAGACCACAGTAGATATTGAGCAGCGGGTTGCGAAGGCTGAATAGATTTCATTGTTTGATGAATTTCCAATAGTTCGATGTGTTGTTTAAGAATTTGGGCTTTGCACAGCTCAATAGATGTGACTGATGGCCAAATGTATTGCATGGTAGACCAGGATAAGAAACTCGAAATACTGGTTGGCATTCCTAATAAATTGCTAGGCAAGGCAGCAGGCAAAAACACTACCATTAAACCATTTAATCCCTCAGAATGGCCAAAATGGTGTATCTGATTGGCACAAACGTGAATTAATGTCCCGGTCTTGACAGGGTAATCAATAAAATCAACACCATGAATTCCCTGCCCTTGTGTAAACAAAATCAAAGCATGAAAGTTGATGCGGTGAGCTTGCCTAGGATCGTGGTCAGCAGGAATCTCTCGTCGATTAAAATCCGCCAATCTTAGAACTTCAAATCGACTGTTAATTGTAGGTGACCATTCGACGTTTGGAAGAGACCATGGCTGGGTGTCCATTTTTAACCCTAAATATTACTGATATTGACCATTTTTTATATCGGCTGACCAGTATATAGTATTCAGTGCATACTAATTTAACAGTTGTTGTCTAATGATATGTCCGATCGCATAGAGATCGGCAGTCTTACAAAGGTCATTAACAAAGTCATAACTTAGGCAATACAAGGTCAGGACTTACGCAAAGGCACTATTTATAGAGTTGATTAACTATTGGACAATAGTATTGAGCGCTATATATAGCGTATCTGCGTAAGTCCTAAAGGTATTTCTATTATTGCGACCGATAGAGAAGCAATCTCAAACCTAGATTTTGCTCCTCTAATACCAAGCGTGAAAAAAGAATGTTACAAATAGTTCCAAACTTTAGTTGTTGTCTAATGATATGTCCGATCGCATAGAGATCGGCAGTCTTACAAAGGTCATTAACAAAGTCATAACTTAGGCAATACAAGGTCAGGACTTACGCAAAGGCACTATTTATAGAGTTGATTAACTATTGGACAATAGTATTGAGCGCTATATATAGCGTATCTGCGTAAGTCCTAAAGGTATTTCTATTATTGCGACCGATAGAGAAGCAATCTCAAACCTAGATTTTGCTCCTCTAATACCAAGCGTGAAAAAAGAATGTTACAAATAGTTCCAAACTTTAGTTGT
>NZ_JAAHGO010000003.1:337594-361508 GCF_010672455.1 Okeania sp. SIO2C9
TCTGCGTAAGTCCTAAAGGTATTTCTATTATTGCGACCGATAGAGAAGCAATCTCAAACCTAGATTTTGCTCCTCTAATACCAAGCGTGAAAAAAGAATGTTACAAATAGTTCCAAACTTTAGTTGTCGAATAATTTGCTGAAATTACTGAAGCATCAAAGTTTTGAACTATAAAATCTGACTTTTGCTTTTTGATTTTTGCCTTTTGACTTTTGAATTCCGTGAAACGGTATAACGTGTAAGTCCTAAAAGTACTTGTAGTTGACTATTTGTAATTTATTAGTAGGTGTTCTGTTCTGATTCAACCAAGGAGATTTAGACTATGGTCTTAGGAAGTTCTGTAACCGTCACCAATACCTTTGAGGATGCCACTATCACAAGTGGTGTGCAAGCTGTTTTTGGCTTGAGCGATCCAATAACAGTGGTCGATCCAGGAGTAGAATTATCTAACTTCATCGGTTTTTATGACATTGACATTAGTGATGATGGGTTAACCATGACCCTAGTGGATAATTCTGGGGCAACCGATCTAGTTATTCCAGACGATCGCTTTGATCGATATTATTTTGAGTTTGACACTAGCACCATTGCCTCAGCTAGTCTTGACGGTCTGAGCGAATTGAATGAATTTGCTACTGTTCAAGTTTTAGACCCAGGATTTGTACTAGACGCCTCCGATATCTTTGGAACAGGTATTTCTACGCCCATCGAATTTGAAACTGGAGGCTTATTGGTAGAATTAGGCCCAGGTACTGACCTAACAAATATAGGTGTTTCTGCCACCATCGACTTTGAGGAAGATAGTTCAGAAGAGTCAATTTTAGGTGATTCAGCAACGGTTCTCAATACCTTACAAGATACTGTTATCACAGGTGGGGTTGAGGCTACTTTCGGCGAAATTGGAGGCCCTGAAATCATTACCAATGATGTCGAATTTCCTAACTTTATTGGCTTTTACGACATTGATATTAGTGACACCTCCCTCACAATGACCTTAGTTGACAATTCTCAAGCGGACAGTCTGCTTTTTCCTGCCGATCGCTTTGATCGGTATTATTTTGAGTTTGACACTAGCACCATTGCCTCAGCTAGTCTTGATGGCCTGAGCGAATTGAATGAATTTGCGACTGTTCAAGTTTTAGACCCAGGATTTGTACTAGACGCAGCCACGGATATCCTGCCATCAGATATTTCTACGCCCATCGAATTTGAAAATGGGGGTTTATTGGTGCAATTTGGACCAGGCACTGACTTAACGAATCTAGGTGTTTCTGCCACCATCGACTTTGTGAGAGCTAGTTCTGTAGCTATAAATGAGACTGGTACTCCTGAAAGCGAGCGCCTAAGTGGTGCAGAAGGAGATGATACCATTGTTGGTCTGGCTGGTAATGATACTATTGATGGCAGCGGTGGGGATGACCAAATCATTGGTAGTAGAGGTAGTGACTCTCTTTATGGAAAAGATGGCAATGATACTATCGAAGGGCGTCAAGACAACGATCGCCTCTTTGGTGGCAATGGAGATGACTTACTTTTAGGTGGTCAAGGTCGCGATCGCCTGAACAGTGGTGCAGGTAACGACACTCTCATTGGTGGTGCAAGTATTGACCGCTTTATTTTCAGTACAAATGATGAATTTGACTTAGAGGAGCTTGGAGTAGATGAAATTAGTGACTTTGTTCCGGGGCAAGATATAATTTTACTTGGTAAAAGCACTTTCACTGCTATTGCTAGTGATTCAGGGGAAGGCTTCAGTCTAGATGGTGAATTTACTACAGTTACCAGTGATGCCGATGCAGAAACTTCAGCAGGGATTATTGTTTATAACAGTAGTAACGGCAAGCTATTCTACAATGCTAATGGTACAGAGGCAGAATTTGGTAGCGGTGGTGAATTTGCTAATCTGGCAAACCTTGCATCTATTAGTGAGAATGATTTCTTCCTGAGAGTATAAGCGTATAGGGATTGACATCCTGCTTCATAAAACCGATATAAAACGTCATCATTAGTGACATCTTAATGTTTACTTCCTACTTCCACCGGAACTGTCGGCAGCACTCCGTCCACAGGCATCAACGGTCGAGCCGACCGCATTTCTTAAATTAATTGAGGCATTCAAGTCTCGGTCAATTGATAGACCGCATTCTGAACATTCATAAATATAGTTATTTTTTGAGTTGTTGCTTCAATGGGTTCATAGGTTTTCACAATAGACTTGTCGCTTTATAACTTCAAAAATCCCCAAAAACCTTGTTCTATACAGCGCTTTTCGCTCTTGATGAACCACATCTTCAGAAGCAAAACTTTGTAGGGACGTTCCATGGAACGTCCCTACTGTGGTTTACCCAAATGAAAACCGCTGTAAGGATTGTAGCTATTGGTAGCTAAAAAAACTTGGAATTATTGCTCTGTCTAGGTTGGAGCGATTTTTTTCCTCTATTTAGCGATAACTCTAATACCAATAAAAGGTAATTTGTGACTCCATCCGTTTAATTCTATTGGCTTTCCACAATTATCTATTGTGTTTGCGTAGCATTCCGAAGGAAAGGAATCAGACTTACCTTTCTTCTTAAATCTTGGATATTTACAAGGGCCCTTGAAAAAACCTTTTTGACTATTGCTTGTGCGACTCTATCCCTAACGGTTGGGATTCCGAGAGACTGTTAGGGGCTTTCTGCTTCAATGCACTTGCCTTCCGAAGATTTGAAATAATTTCCTGAAATTACTATAGAAACCATACTGATAACTATTTCAATTTACTCGTCCGTACCGTGCCACAACCTCACCTCCAACATTCTCCTGACTTGTCAACCAAGCCCACATTTGGTCGCCTAGAGAAAAATGCCACCATTCCTGTTGATGTTGCTGAAACCCTACCGATAACATTACTTCTGCCAATAACTGTCGGTGTTGATGATATTTCTGAGCTTCCTCATTTTTACTCTCCAAAAAATGATTCGGATAAGAACGGGGTGATAACTCATCAATAGGAGAACCCATATCAACAGTTTTGCCATTAGCATCCACCAAGGTTACATCCACCGCAGCACCCGTACTATGAGGTGGTGGGGTAGCAGGGTCTAGACTAGGAGCAGCCCAAAACTGATAAACTAACTCTAAAATTTCTTGACGTTTTGCTTCTGTCAGCTCCGGACTATCTAATGTTAAACCTTCAGCTTTTACTGTTTCTACAAAAGTGTAATCTACCATAAATTGTTGTACAGCAATGGGGCGATAAGCATCAAATATTTGGATGTGCCAACTGGGATATTTTGTTTGTAGTTTAGTTTGAGCTGCTATCAAACTATCTAATACTTTTTGACGTAGAAAATAAGGTGAATTTGCTGGAGATAAATGATAAGGTGCGCCTAATTTTTCATAGGGATGGGGTGATTCAGTAGCAAATTTTTCTAAGGGAATTGGGATGAGTGGTTCGTGACATTCTTGGATTTTAATTTTCTGGTATTGTTTCATCATAAATTGGCACCCAGCTATCAGTAGTCAGCTTATTTATTTCCCTGATTCTATCAATTAAAAGGTGGGAGCGATTGATTATAGCAGAAGGAAGAAGGAAGAGGGAAGAGGGAAGAAGGAAGAAGGAAGAAGGAAAAATCTTGTGTTGTCTGAGTTTTAAGCTTTTGATATGTCCGCGCCCTTTCCTTGGACTGCTATATTGGTAAATTTAAAGCAATATTTTACCTAGAATCACTCTTATGGCCAGCGCTATAATTTTTAATGAGCGCGCCTGGATGAATGGTGCGTGTATAATTATGACATCGAATCATAATTATACACAAATATTAATAGTTTATCTAGTAGACATTTTGGGTAAATTTAGTTATAATAATAAATGTAGTCAAGGAATTAATAATATCTTTGCTAGTAATTGAGGCCAAATTAAAAGGCAGTCAAAATCAGTACAAAGTTTTAGATGAAATGATTCTCACCGGTCAATTCATCAGAAACAGTTGTTTGCGCTATTGGATGGATAATAAAGATGTCAAACGCAATGACTTACAAAAGCTTTGTTCACAACTAGCAAAGGATAGTAATTTTCCTTGGGTTAAAAAACTAAACTCTCAAGCTAGGCAGGCATCAGCCGATAGAGCATGGCAATCAATACAGCGATTCTACAAAAATTGTAGACTGAAATTACCAGGTAAAAAGGGTTATCCTAAATTCAAAAAGTTTACTCGTTCAGTAGAGTACAAATCGACAGGTTATAAACTATCTGCAGACAGAAAGAAAATTGAATTTAAAGATGGTTTTAAAGCAGGTGTATTTGAGTTGTGGACAAGTCGCGATCTAGTTTGGTATTCAGAACAGCAAATAAATCGTGTAAGGGTTGTTAGACGTGCAGATGGTTATTATTGTCAATTTTTAGTAAATGTAGAGAGAAAAGAAGGTCATAAATTTGAGGGTAATGTAGTAGGAATTGATTTAGGTTTAAATGCTTTTTATACTGATAGTGATGGGAATGCTGTAGAAAATCCTAAGTATTTGAGTTCCTCAGAAAAACGGTTAAAGAAACTACAACGTAGAGTGTCACGTCGTTATCACAAAGGTAAGCCCCAGTCAAATAACTATCACAAGGCAAGAAAACAATTAGCTAGGCAGCACCTCAAAATCAGTAGACAGCGTAAAGACCATGCAGTAAAGACTGCACGGGCGTTAATCCAATCTAACGATTTGGTAGTATACGAGGATTTGAAGATTGCTAACCTAGTTAAAAATCATCACTTAGCTAAGTCCATATCTGATGCAAGCTGGTATCAGTTCACAGAATGCTTAGAATACTATGGTAAGTTCCATGGAATTGCTTGCATAGCAGTACCTCCACATTTTACTAGCCAAAATTGTTCAAATTGTGGGCAGACAGTTAAGAAATCATTATCAGTTAGAACCCACAAATGTCCGCATTGTGGTTATATAGCAGACCGTGACCATAACGCAGCAAAGAACATTTTGGCAAAAGGATTAGAAATGTTGGGGGCAATAGTAAACAGTACCGAGGGGCACTCGGAATCTGGGGGAAACCCAAAAGCTACGGGAGAGTCTGACCACTGGTTTGACGATAGCAATATTGCTAATCTAAGTCATCTCTGTGAGCGTAGAATCATCAATGATGAGAATCCCGCATCATAATCTTTGATTTGATGCCGGGAGTATGTCAAAAAAAGCAGCTACTACAGAGCAAGGAATAACTTACATTCAATTAGATAGAACAGAAAAATTTCAGTCCTATAAAGACTTATTTTTAGAAGCGCAACGAATTCTGTCTGGTCTAAGAAAATTAGGATTGCAACCTCAAGATCGAGTAGTGTTTCAAATTGAGTCCTATTAAGACTTTATCAGTGCTTTTTGGGGATGCGTCCTAGGCGGTTTTGTACCAGTTCCCGTCACTCATATTAACTATACACCCAAACAAGTCAACAAAACTGTTAGCAAACTTGCCTATACCTTACAGATGCTGGAACAACCATTATTGTTGACAGATGCTAGTTTTGTTGCTGAAATTCCTAATTTGCCAGAACTTTTGCAGATTGGAAAGTTTCCAGTACGGACAGTTGCAGAGTTGTGCGACTGCAAACCAGACTCCAACTTTTACTATAGTCAACCGGATGATGTTGCTGTGATGATGTTGACTTCGGGTAGTACAGGGATGCCAAAAGGAGTTTTACTCAGCCACAAAAATTTGTTGAGCCAAACTATGGGTTCGGTACAAATGAACGGTTTTACCAGAGAAGATATTAGTTTAAACTGGATTCCGATAGATCATGTGGCGGGACTAATATATTTCCATATTCGGGATGTTTATCTAGGAAGTAGACAGATACATTTTCCTTTGCAATTATTTCTACAAGAACCTCTTATTTGGCTAGATTTAATCGATCGATTTCGGGTTAGCATTGCCTTAGGCCCAAATTTTGCATATAGCTTGGTTAATGACTGTGCTGATGCGAACCCAAAACGCCAATGGGATTTATCGTCGATGAAATTTTTCTTAAACGGAGCTGAAGTCATTGTTGCGAAAACAGCACGGGGTTTTTTGCAACTACTGACTCCTCACCAACTAGCACCTACAACCATGCGTCCTTCTTGGGGGATGGCAGAAATTTCCTCCGGCGTCACTTTTTCCAATAACTTTTCGCTCTCATCAACCACAGATAACGATTTATTTGTGGAAGTTGGAGCGCCCATTCCTGGAGTTGACCTGCGAATTGTAGATGACCAAAACCAGGTAGTTGCAGAGGAAGAAATTGGTACGTTACAGGTTAAGGGGTTAACGGTAACATCTGGTTATTATCAAAATCAGGAGGCGAACCAACAAGCTTTCACTGAGGATGGATGGTTCAAAACGGGAGACTTGGGGTTTCTCAAGGATGGGAGTTTAACAATTACCGGGCGACAGTAAAGATGTGATTATCATTTGTGGTAACAACTATTATAGCCACGATATTGAAGCTGCGGTGGAAGAAGTTAAAGGAATTGAAGTCTCTTATACTGCTGCCTGTGCGGTCAGAAAACCTGGAGACAATACTGATAGATTAGCAATCTTTTTCAGTGCAACTGACACTAAGGATAATTCCTTAAACGCACTAATACAGAAAATTCGGAACAATGTTGTCGAAAAGATTGGGGTGAATCCAGATTACCTAATTCCGGTTCCCAAAGAGATGATTCCGAAAACAGCGATCGGCAAAATTCAGCGTCAGGAACTTAGAAAAAGGTTTGAAGCGGGTGAATTTAATGAGGAGTCAGGAGTCGTAGGGGCGATTCGCGAATCGCCCGTACAGGAGTCAGGAGGGAAGAAAGAAGAGGATTCAATAATTTAGAATTTAGAATTTAGAATTTAGAATTTAGAATTTAGAATTATATCAAATCCCTTGGCTTCGGAGTAATATAATTCTGTTAATCGTTATACAATCGGTAAGGGCGAATGGCCTGTAAAGTCCCTACCCCGATCTTTAAAGATTGAATAACACCGATGCTACCGGATTCGATATAAAAACATTCTCCATCTTCACCATTACCAAATATTTATAAATTTTTTCCCTCCTGACTCCTGTCTCCTGTCTCCTGACTCCTACTTCAAAAAGGAGAAAGTTTTTTGGTCGCGTAAGCGGAACGGAGTTCTATCGCGCTCTTATCCGGACATGATATTACGCATAACCACCAAATATATTAGGGGTTAACGGCCGTTAACCCGTACAAATGGTGTATATATAATTTCGTCTTTTGCGTAATTCCTATTTAAGCGCAACTTCATAGAGAAGATGATTTTGTCAGAGAGCAGAAATCATAATCCCCGTGTCTCCGTGTCTCCGTGTCAGCCGAAATCATCCCAGTATTCAGCAACGCCAAAAATAAGAACCTCACCAGATATCTGGTGAGGTTCTTAAATAAATTTAGCTATAAGTAACCTACAGTAACTAGATATTAGTCAAGGTTAGTCATAGATAGAACTGGCTCTGTTTCACGGTCAAGACCTTTCTCAAAACCACCTTCAGCAGCACGAGCGCGTCCCGCGTGCCATAAGTGACCAATTAAGAAGAAAAAGCCAAGAATGAAGTGAGCTGCAGCTAACCAAGCACGAGGGTTAACATAGTTGAACCCGTTAATATCAGTGATAATGCCACCTACAGAGTTGATGGAACCGTTAGGAGCATGGGTCATGTACTCAGCAGCACGACGTACTTGCCAAGGCTGAATATCGTTCTTTAGTTTATTCAAGTCGAGACCATTAGGACCACGAAGAGGCTCTAACCAAGGACCACGGAAGTCCCAAAAACGCATTGTTTCACCACCGAAGATGATTTCACCAGTAGGAGAACGCATCAGGTACTTACCAAGACCAGTTGGACCTTGAGCAGAACCAATATTAGCACCTAACTTTTGGTCACGGACTAAGAATACAAAAGACTGAGCTTGAGAAGCTTCAGCGTTAGTTGGGCCGTAGAATTCGCTAGGATAAGCAGTATTGTTAAACCATACGAAACACGCAGCAATCAAACCCATTAAGGATAGAGCACCCAAACTATAGGAAAGATAAGCCTCTCCAGACCAGATGAAAGCACGACGTGCCCAACCAAAAGGCTTAGTTAAAATATGCCAAACACCACCGAAGATACAAATCAGACCGATCCATATATGACCACCGATGATATCTTCCATGTTGTTAACACCGATGATCCAGCCTTCACCACCAAAAGGTGCTTTGACTAGATAACCGAAAATAACAGCAGGATCGAGAGTAGGGTTCGTGATTACCCTGACGTCTCCACCACCTGGTGCCCAAGAATCATAGACACCACCGAAGAACATGGCCTTAAATACCAACAACAGGGCACCACAACCTAATAGGATTAAGTGGTAACCGATGATGTTAGTCATCTGGTTCTTATCTTTCCAGTCATATCCAAAGAAAGAAGAATATTCTTCGAGTGTTTCTGGACCACGAACGGCATGATAAATACCGCCTAAACCAAGAACAGCAGATGAGATTAGGTGCAAAACACCTACTACAAAGTATGGAAATATATCAGTTACCTCACCACCAGGACCTATACCCCAGCCTAAAGTAGCAACGTGAGGCATTAGGATCAAGCCTTGTTCGTACATTGGCTTTTCTGGGACAAAGTGACCAACTTCAAATAAAGTCATTGCTCCTGCCCAGAATACGATTAGACCTGCGTGAGCAACGTGAGCACCTAGCAGTTTACCGGATAGATTGATTAGACGGGCATTTCCAGACCACCAGGCGAAACCGGTGGACTCGATGTCGCGACCTCCCATCATGGAAGAATTAGAGAGCGTTACCACGTGGTAGAACCTCCTCAGGGAATATAAAGTTTTGATGTGGTTGATCTTGAGGAGCCATCCATGCTCGGATACCCTCGTTCAACAAAATGTTTTTGGTATAAAATGTTTCAAACTCTGGGTCTTCTGCTGCCCGTAACTCTTNGGTCTTTTACTATCTTGTTCAACTTTCAGCTTTTGTAAAGTAACTTTAGCGTGATTTTTCGTATTTCATATTAGTAGTGAAGAAATTGAGTAAAAAAACCACTGTTTTTACCTAAAATCTACCACCTAAAATCTACAATCTTCTTCCAGGGTGGGTAGATATTGTTTTGGCTCTAAAAAACCTGCTAATTTTTGAGTGTCTTTAATTCTACGCTGCCATAATCATTGTGATAGATATTTTACGGATAATTTTGGTGCATAATTTTTGACAATTTCAACAAATGAATTAGGGGGATTATCAGAGGCATAAAGTTGCCAATAATTTCTGACTTCAGACATATTTGATAAATTTAATTTATTGTCACTAAGTTACTGTTACGTGTCAGGTTTTAGGTGATAGGTTTTAGGTGGTAGGTCGTATAGCAAAGTGCGCTTATGTATTTACAATTTTTGTTGACTCAGGCTTACTTTAGAGGGTTTAGGCTGTAAATATGCCAGAGCTCACTGCTATAGGTGGTAGATGAAAAAATAGGAGTCAGGAGAAATAGGAATTATAGAGTGAAGTAGTCGAAAAAACTGTTCCTTGATTTTTTTGCCATAATCATCCCAAAATACTAGCTTTTTGAGTATTTTCCATTGAAAAGCTGATACTTTTTTCAACCCCAAAAATGATTGAGTCTTTATTTATCAATACTTTGAGAATTAATAGGTAAGCCCTAATTATTAATTATTAATTATTAATTATTAATTATTTAAGACCTTCTTCAATCAAATAATTCTTCATAGGTAAATTGTTCTTTCATAAAAGGAACTTTGACAGTAAATATTGAGCCTTTATTAACTTCACTTACTACACCAATATCCCCACCCATCATTTTACAAAAGTGACGACTAATAGCTAAACCCAAACCAGTACCTCCATATTTGCGTGTTGTTGAATTATCAGCTTGAGTAAATGGTTGAAATAAAATATTCATTTGCTTTTCTGATATACCTATGCCAGTATCAGCAACACTTAAAATTAACATTTTATTCGGGGTAAATTTATCATTTTGAACAGTACAATCCTCATCATTGCTAATAATTTTAACCTTCAAACTAATGTTGCCATTTTCTGTAAACTTCGCTGCATTGCTCAGAAGATTTAAAATCACTTGGCGCATTTTATTAGGGTCAGCTACTATTAATTCCTGATTATCTTCGCAGATAATTTCTAATGTATTACTATTTTGCTCAATTAATGGTTGAATAGTAGCTACGACATTTTCAATTAATGCCATTATCTTGAAACTTTCCAAGTGGACATCCATTTTACCTGCTTCAATTTTTGAAAGGTCGAGAATATCATTTATTATTGTTAATAAATGTCTTCCCGCAGTATGAATATTATCAAGGTCGTGAACAAAGTCTTCAGAACCTAAATCCCGAGCATCTTCTAATAAAATTTCACTATAGCCAATAATAGCGTTTAATGGTGTTCGTAATTCATGACTCATATTTGCTAGAAATACACTTTTTGCTCGGTTTGCTGCTTCTGCTTCATCTTTTTCTTGTTTTAAACGTTTATTTTCTTTGAGTTGTCTAACATTTTCTAATGTTTTTTTAATCGTAATTTCTAAATCTTCAAAATCTATAGGTTTAGTCAAAAAATCAAAAGCACCTCTATTCATTGCCGACCTGATTTTTTCCATATCGTCATAAGCAGAAATAATTACTGCTTTAATATCAGGATATTTATCTTTAAGATTATCTAACAAAGTTAATCCATCCATTAAAGGCATATTAATATCAGTTAATACGATATCTATGCTCAATTCTTCTGACAATATTTCTAATGCTTCTACACCATCTCTAGCAAAAATAAACTCTAGTTCTTTTTGTTTGATTTTTTTTCTAAAGTTACGGATGATCAGTGATTCAAAATCAGGCTCATCATCTACAACAAGTATTTTTGATGACATAATATTTTAACTAATAAGCCGATTACTTTAAATTTGTCAATTAATTATAATCAATAATCATAAATATTATAAAGCTTCTTATGTCGGTGAGGTGAGGTATGTTATACATCGAAATTATGCTTCTTGTATTGACTTAGAATGAACTACAAGGGAGTAAACTTTAACTATTACTCTCTTTTCAAGTCCTTTTTTCTAAAGTCCCCAATTTTCACCCAATCTCTCATTCAATTGATAAAACCTGCAATAAGTTACAATGAGTATGACTTAGATATTACTTCCACACAAACTTTTTGATTTTGAGATAATAATCAAGCCTTTCTTCTCTCTTAAATCTTAAACTTTTCCAGAAGTATTGCTTTTTTTTCCTTATTTTATATCAAATTCGACATTAGAGCTATACTGCGAGTGTCTTACTAAAGATAGCGAGAATTATTATATTTTACTCATAAAAAATTCCTATAGTGACTGGAGCAATTTTTAAGATCATCCTAAATCCGGTTGATAAAGTATCTTTATTATGTATATGGTATATGGAGAGACAGGGTGTAAGGTAGATAAGAGAGGTTTGAATTTTATATCCTATAAAATATCTTTAATAACCGGATTTGGTATCATCTCTATGGAATTGTACCTATAATTTAATTCAATAATTTTCAGCTAAATTGATATTTCTGGAATATTATCTATACTTAATCTTAAATCAGCAGAAATAATTGTAGACTGAATATTTACTTCTTTGTCCTGAACTTTTAGAAAACGCTGACAACGATTAATAAATTGACAAGAATGACAACTCTCAATCTGTTGAACTTGAGGAAATTCTTTCCCATTTTCCTGATAAGTTTTTAACCAATCATTTAATCGATATAATATTTGCTTTAAATCTCGCTCAGTTTTTTTGTGTGCCTGTTGATTATAAGAAAATGTTAGTTTTGCAGGTAACTTTTGACTTTTTGGTTCGATAAACCAATAGGTCATCGAAACTGCTTCTGGCAAATATTTGCTAGTTTCAACTAGAGTGTAAAGATATAAGCGTGTTTGCCAATTTTGAGCTAACTTTGTTTGATTTTGAGGAAAGCTATAAGTTTTCCAATCAAAGATTTGTGCTTGTTGAATATCGGCAATCAATAAATCGTAAATAACCGTCAATATATAATCATTAAAATTAATACTAAGACTATGTTCAGCTTGACGGAAAATTATATTATCTTGGGTTTCAGGATTTAATATTTCTGGTGCTGCTTGAAAAAAAATTTCAAAACAGTGCTGCATTTCTTGATTTTCTAACATTAAAGATTCTATTGGTAATCCTAGTTCTCTTTGCTGCATTAATAAGTGAAACTGACTACCCCAATTTAGTCTTTCTTGTTGTGCTGGTGTTGTTGGTACGCTCAGATTATCAAGATAGAGATGTTGGAATTTACGAGGGCAAGTTGTAAGTAGATTCAGGTGTTGTTGAGAGAGTCTATATTTTGCCATTAGTAATATTATGTTCGGTTGAATAGTTATAGGAAGGAGTTAGGAATTAGGAATTAGTAAGAAAGAATAGGAAGTTTTCAGGTATAAACAGGAAAAAGTTTTTTTGTCATTAGACATCTCCGAAAAAGATATATACTTTTTGTACATAGTAGGTAACAGCTCATCTTACAACAGGCAAAAGGGAAGATATTTTTAGGAAAAATGTACTAAACATGATTTAGGGAAGTTAATTTTACAACTCTAGCTTATGTTAAACAAAGGGCAAGTTTATTTTCTGGAGATATCTATTAATTATCTGGAGATGATATAGCGTTTATCAGTCAGCGTGAGGTACACTCTTATCTTTACTTCACTATTAGACATCTCCAGAAAAGAGGGAATAGGGAATAAAGAATAGGGAGTAGGGATTAGGGGAAAAGAACTGATAATTTCTGTACGATAATTGATTTTATTTTTGATTTTTGGAGATGTCTATTGCCTGTTGCCTATTGCCTGTTGACTATTGCCTAAAACAAACGAATTTTGTACCTCACGCTTCTTGGTAATTGCTATATCAACTAGTGCAGGATGGCCGAAATAACTGACCAGTTACAAAATCCTAAAACAATTACAAATCAATACCTCAACAAAAAGACTTCCATAAGCAAACCCTAACTACTATTATTTTGACTTATTTAAACTTGTCTATGTCTTGGATAAGTAGCTACAAATACTCAAATAATTAAAAATTATCAAAAATCAAATCTTAATAATACTGAATAACCCTGATGCTAACGGATTTCATATCAGGACTCAGAAAGCACGAAGTAATCCCTTAGTATAATTTTTGTCAACTCAAGGGTGAATATCTACAGGAAATTTAAGTTTTTTTCTTGCTCTTAAGCCTTCTTCCTTATTCCTTCTTCCTTCTTTACTTCTGAAAAATTGTGGGTATGCGCCTCCCCTTTTAAGGGGATAATAAGCGGTCGATCTTCGGAGCTTCCCGTAGGGTGGGATGGCGTTAGCGGAGCGGCTCTGATAAGAGCGGGTCTCCTCGCCATATCCAATCGACCAAGAGAAAAAAAATTTCATTATTAGTCAATCCTCTTCAATTCATAGAGAGGTAATTATTCATTATTCATTATTCATTATTCATTGTTGAATCTTCCTTTTTCCTTACCTTTCTATATTGATTAGTTATTTCTTTCTGTTTCTTCTCTATTATTGTTTCTGCCGAATTTAGCATCTTGAAAAGAATTACCAAGACCCTGAAAAATACCTCTCCCAATTAAACCGATACCACGTCCAACTACCTGAGTAAGTAAATAAACAATTCCACTACCAATAAAAGAAACAGTAGCACGAACACCAGGAGCTATTGCATCACGAGTTTCTAGAAGTAATGTTACTGTAAGTGGAATACCTGAAAGTTTTGCTAATTCGTGTCTACGAGGTGAATAAATCGCCATTTTTTTAATCCCACTTTCATTCAAAACAAACAAAGAAAAATTACTCTCAAAAATCGCTTTTGGTTCCCCTACATATTCTTCTATACGATATCTCCAAGATAAACTATTACGGAAATTTTCAATGTCTCGTGTTGATAATAACTGCCGACTATAAAAATCTTCTTTAATTTGTTCGACATCGGCAAAATTATTTAATAAAGGATACATCACAGCATTAGCAATTGAAATTAATAAATTTTGCAATAAAGCTTCAGAAAGTTGCATAGCTTCAGGAGTACCTACAGCACAAGATTTATTATCAACCACTAAAGGAACTTCAAATAATAAATACGCTATTAATTCTTCAACTAAAGGAATCTTATTCAGAATAAATTCATGCACATTTTCTACATCATTTAACAATACTGGCATTACTTCTACTCTAATTTTTTCTGCAAAATAATTGAGTGTCATTGTTCTACTACTTATTTCTACTTGATAGTATTTACTAAAAAAAACTTGGGTCGTAACTTCCCACAAATTACTGACAATCTCATTTCTTTTTTGTGGTATTTCTTCCCGCAAAATAGGAGTAATACGCAGTTGATCAAGAATATCTTCAAATTTACATAAAGCTATACATATTAGTTCTTGCTTCTTAGTAGTTCGCAAGATATCAGTTTCCATTGGTAATCTACTAAGATTAATTAAATTAGAATTTAATTTAGAGATTGTTGCTTCAAATATTGCTGTTTGTACATTTATTTCTTCAGTAGGAGTATGAGAAATAACTTCTGAATTTTTTGTTGGTACAATTTGCTCATTACTATTCACGAGATTAGATTTTTTATTCCTCTGTAACCCCGTAATATATTGCAGTTGTGAGTCAAAAAAATTATCTCTATTTACATATTTTTGTGGCTGTTTTTGCAGACTAAAAGAACGAGGTAATAATTGATTAACAATCCATCTTGCAGTTAATAATTCTCGACGTTGCCCAGAATTAATCGCTACATTAAGTACAGAAGTTAAATTATTTCGATCTAAATTTTGTAGACTTTCATCTAGTTGAGAAGTGATTTCTGCAAGAGACAAATCTATCTGTTTTAGTCCCGAATTACAAACATTGTAACGAAGAGTTTTGAAAAAGTTTGCTGTTTGAACTTTTAGATTTGAAGTTGTCACTTTGCCATAATTTTCTGGCACATCTAGAGAATTATTTACCCAATAAGACTGACCATTTGCAACTTGTCGAATAATAGTTTCTAACTTAGAAATACTTATTCCTTTAGGGCAGTACCCACTAACACCTAATTCTTGCATTAATGCTAATAATGCAGTGTCTTGTAGGGATGTTAATAATAATATTAATAATTGAGGATATGAAGTTTTTAGCTCTTTACAAAAGTCAATTCCAGAGATTTTAATATCCTGTGTAGTTTTATCGGATGAATTCTGGGTTTCTATATCTAAAATTATCAAAAATTTTTTTTCTTGTGTGATCAAATTTTGAATAATTTTTATAGCTTCTGCTCCTACCTCTGCCTCATCTAGTATTTCAATGTCTGAAAACTGCTCGCAAGCAAATTTTAACCCCATCCTAAAGATAGGATCGTTATCAATGAGCAGCAATTGTAATGCTGATTCACCATTCATAAATTGATTTGGAATTGAGATATTTAAGGGCACTAATAAGTAACATTATGACTTTTAGTAGTCAATATAAATATAAATGCTAAAAGTCCCCTTGCTTTATACCAGATATAATATTTAGAGATAATTTTATATCTAATTTTTGTTGATTTAAATGAATTTAAATTAACTTTCTACTCCAGACTTCATACTTTGTTCAGCAAAGCCTATTATCTAAGACTGACTAACTAGGGCTTGCTGATTAAATCTAAAAGTATTTACAGATAAAGGTTTTACCCTTTTTTGGGCTTTTAAAAAGTGCATGGTTTTCAGCTCTTCATGCTCAAAAAGTTAATATTTTGGGCGCATAGTTGGGTAGAAAAATCATTCTTACAATTCTTACTCCTACCTCCTCTAAGTACTCATTTCTCCTGTATCCTGTCTCCTGTATCCTGTCTCCTACCCTTACCCATAAGACTTTTTCAGCAAACCCTAACTAAATAATTGGCATGAGTTTAAGAGATTTTTAGACAAGAAACATAGTCGGTCAATTTCAGCATAAAACCGATGATTTTTCTGAATCATAAGTCTCTCAACTAATCTCATAAATCTAAGGAGTTAAAATTCCTAAAAGCTCGGAGCATTTATTCATTTTTATTATTCTTGAGTCTTGAATTCTCAGCCAATTTCATTATACCATTAAACATAATGGTCGAAAGTTATTAAATTTTGCCAAATATTTAGTAGCTGGTTAGTACCAATAAGCGAAGATATTTGACATTATTTGACCATATTTATGTACAACGTTTATTATACCAGAACTTACACCATTTCTCTGTAACAATGCCCTTAATAATTGTTGCTCAGACCTTATTAAACCGACTATTCTCATCTTTATATTAAGTGCAACTTCATAGAGAAATGGTATTACACATTTAAGATAGATAAAATTTTTCCTGCTTCTGTTTTCCCTCTAGCGGAAACTCTTTTTTTGAGTTTAAATACCTAACTGATAAATATTGATTGGCTTATCATTCTTGCAGTAAATATGCATCTGAACTTGAGGCAGGAGCTGGTGCTGGTGCTGGTGCTGGTGCTGGTGCTGGTGAATAAGACCTCTGTGGTGCTGGTGAATAATATTGGGGACTAGGTGCTGGTGAATAATATTGTGGACTAGGTGCTGGTGAATAATATCTTGGACTAGGTGCTGGTGAATAATATTGTGGACTAGGTGCTGGTGAATAATATTGTGGACTAGGTGCTGGTGAATAATATTGTGGACTAGGTGCTGGTGAATAATATTGTGGACTAGGTGCTGGAGCTGGTTGATACTGTCGCCGTCTGCGAGCTTCTTCCGCTTGTTGTGCTGCCCATATAGCATCTCGTTCAGAGGCCCATTTAGAGATAGCACCTTGAGCTTCATAATAGAGAGCGCGACCATAGCCAATTTGATAAGCTGTATTAATCGCAGCAGTAAGACTGCCTTGCTCGGCTAGACCATAAGCTTGATTGAGAATTGGCCTGTCTTGGGCAATTTGTAGCTCTGTACCCCACTTATAAATCTCATCCTGAGCTTCTTCATACAAAGCACGACCACTTTCTATTTCATACGCCACATCAATAGCTTGTCCAAGCTTTCCTTCTTTTGCTAAGACTCTAGCTTCTGCTAATAATGGTGAATCTTCAATAATTTGTACTCGCTTATTCCATTCAGCTATTAGAGTCTGAGCTTCTATTCTCAAGGGACGCTCCAAAGCAACATAACTAGCTTGCTTAATTGCAGAATTATAACTATCCACAGTTTCCTGCTTCGCTAACTGTTTCGCTAAGAGGACATAAGGTTTGTCTTCTATCTTCAAAAGGTCTTTACGCCATTTAGCAATTAAAGTTTGGGCTTGGATGCGCTTTGGTTGTTCGAGGCCAACCATTTTAGCTTGCTCTATAGCTAACTTTAACGTTGCAGGTTGACCAACACTGGCGATCGCTTTAGCTAGCTGAATATGAGCTAGGTCATCTAACTGTTTTTGCAACTGTTGAATTTGAATTTGGGCTTGTTGATAATAGGGGCTATTAGAAGTAATTTGAGCTGCTGCTGCTTTTCCTTCTTCTAGGGCTACCATATTACCAACTTCAGACCCTTCTATAGATTGATTCCATGTTGCTGCTTTAGCATGGCCAAGTAAAATTAAGTCTTTGCCCTCTTTTTTAAGTTTATAGTCAGAAGGAATGTATTCAATGGCCGCAATCGCTCCTTTGAGGTCTTTTTCTTCTATACTTTTAGTTGCTATTTCGATTAAACTACGGCTCCACTTTTGAATATCTTCCTCAGCTCTGTCTCGAATGTAGAGGTTTGGGTCTATTTTTCTGGCTAGAGCGATCGCTTCTCCATACTCATTTGCTGTTTCCTCATAAATTAGATAGCGAGCATCTTTTAAGATTTGCCAACCTTTTTTTTCCAAGGCTATGCGCTCTAATATTTCTCTAAATTTAATACTTTGCCAGTGAACATTATCTAGTTTTGACATTGCTAGGGAGTAAGCGGAGGCTTTTTTCCAGTCCATAGCTTTGATCGCTTTTTCAGCCTGGTCATAAAGAGATTGACCTTCTGCCCATTGTTTTTTCCAACCTGCTACTGCCTCTTCTACTCTAGAATAAGCTGGACTGTTTTTAGGAATTTTCGCTACTGTATCTAGAGCTGCTTGTAAGTTACCCTCTCTAATTTTTTGATTAGCAACAGAAATAATTAATTTTGTCCATTCTCCTGTCATTTGCTGACCTAGTTGATAGAGAGGATGTTCTTCTGGCCAACTTTCTACTAACGCCAGAGCTGTTTCCAACTGTTCTAGGTTCCTTGACTCAGCAGCTTTGTGGGCACAATAGAGTCGTTCTCCATCTGCTGATAATGGAGAAATTTGTTGGCAGTTTGGTTGGGGTGGGTTAACCAGTAACCATAGAAGTGCTGCACCACCTGTTATCCCAAAACTTGCTGCAACACTCCACCAAATTAGCTGCCATCCCCAATAAGTTTTTGGTTTTTTATTTGCTTTTGGAGCTGTTGATCTTTGAGAATTTTTTTCTGGTTTAACTTCTGAGGTATTGTTTAACTCTCGATCTAAAGTTTGTGAGGTAGAAGTAATAGTATCTGCTAATTCTTTTTTGATTAGGGAATTACTACTATAGCCATTTTCTCCATTTTTAGAATAGCTATGGGAAACCGCCAATTTTTTTTGTTGGGAAATATTTTCTGATGACATAGTAAAGTTTACTGTGCTAATGGTACGAACTGTTAAGTAGGTTAAGATTATCTTTTAAACTAATATTATATTTAGGTTTTTTCATTACCTAGAATGTTTTTCATCCCTCCGAAGGAAAATTTTAACTTTAGGCTTGAGCTTGACCTAGAAATCTTAAATATTAAAGGTTTGTTAGCTCAAGCTAACATATAGTATAGAAAATTTTATTGTATATATATCTTATACATTTCAGCACATTGACTAAATTTTTCATTTAACCTAACCTCAGCCAAAAGTCTTGATTTTAGCAAATTTATTTAATCTTTTATCTGGGCATTTTTTTAACTATTGGATGACCTGAAAATAATTTAGGTGAGTAGCATTAAACTAAAGCATTTGTAGTTTTTTGGACCGGTTCAGAGGTAGTAGACGTTTATTATAAATGATGCTTAATTTTATGGCTGATGAGAATTAGGTCTATTCGAGTTAATTTACTGATACTTCTCAGTCAAATAGCCTTTTATTTTCTAATCTTTTATCGTTCTACTGCCAAAATCATGGCTGTAGTGACCATAAAAGTCTATACGATAGTCAGTAATCTTAACTCCTATCTGTTTTTCAATTTGCTCAAGCAACTCTTGAGGCAATTCTACATAAACATCCATAATTTGTCCCGTATCTAAGCAGTTCATATGAGAGTGAGATTCGCTTTCATGGCCATACAAGCAAGCATCAGCACGTTCAATACATTCAATAATTCCCTCTTTTGATAGAAATTCAAGATTTTGATACACAGAAGTATGACCAATTTCCTTACCTTGGCGATTTAATCGATGGTATATTTCTCTTGCTGATAGATGTTTTTTCTCTTGCCACAAAATTTCTAGTATATATCGACGCTGACGACTCAGGCGCATTCCCTTAGCCTTACAATAATTTAGAGCATCTTCTAATGAGTAAATTTGTTTCACAGCGCCAACCTTTCTCCAAATCAATTGCAAATTATTCTATAGCAATTCGTACTGAAACGTTTAGTTTTACTATTGGACAATAGCAGGGAGCAGGGAGTAGGGAGTAGTCGGAAAAACATTTCCTCTGATTCGGTTGATCATCAGCATCAGTCCTAACTATCCCGTTTTTTATGCCACCGAGCAACATCAAAAAGGCTGTATATTTTCGAAAAATCAGGTTTAAGAGGAATTTTTTGAATCAACTTGCTTCCTAATCTAAGATGATTTATGTAGCAGAGAGTAGGGAGTAGGGAGTAGTGGGAAAAACATTTCCCCTGATTCGGTTGATCATCAGCATCAGTCCTAACTATCCCGTTTTTTGCTACAGCAGTCGCCATTACTGTATTTGACAGAGCAAAAGCTTAAAACTCAGACAACACAAAATTTGTCCTTCTCTCCTAGATAACTAAACCCCTTCTCTCCTCTTCCTTCTTCCTTCTTCCCTCTTCCTTCTGCTATATAGAAAGACATTGACAATTATTTATACCTTAAAAGATGGCAATTACGATCGCCCTTAATACCGAACACTTCCATAACTTGGATTTATCTCCAGTTAAAAGTGTCATATCTCAACTGCTGACTGAAGGAGCGATCGCCTCTTCCGAACAGCAGCTAAACTTTACCATTAACTATAATCGCGACCCCCAAGACCCACGGGAACTTTCAGAAATTCCAGAAATTCGTTTATGGTTTATTCGTTTGGACAGTCTTTATCCTTGGTTGCCATTTTTGCTTAACTGGAAAGAGGGTGAATTAGCTCGTTATACCGCTATGCTTGTACCTCACCAATTTCATCGCACTGAAGGTGTCCAATATAACCCAGAAGCGTTAGAAATATTTCTGATGCAAAAAATTTTTGTCTTAAGAAAATGGCTACATCAACAAGGTATTTCTAGCAAATCTAGATTGATGTCCATGTCTCAAATGTTAGGTTACGACTTAGCAGAAGAATTTTTTAGCTCAATTCCAGAAGAAGATTAGGTGGTAGGGATGGGGAGATGGGGAGATGGGGAGATGGGGAGATGGGGAGATGGGGAGATGGGGAGATGGGGAGATGGGGAGATGGGGAGATGGGGAGATGGGGGGATGGGGGAAATTAAAAAATATATATCCTCACCATAACGGGAAAATATCAGGAACGGGCAAGATGCCCATTCCACATGGGAGTGCTAAACTACTTTGACCAAGACAGAAAACTGGAAGTTAGAGAAAATTTTTGTGAAGCAAAGACTGCCTGACAAAAAGATAGTTAGCCTTCCACTAACCCTGCTTGTGCCTTCTAACTTTCAACTTTTGCTGGCTTTAGCCTTCTCCACCCCAAATTTTATTTAAAATGTCTTGGGGTGCAATATCGCTCATTTTATCAGTAGAAGATTTGACCGCAATTACCCGATCACTCTTGGGTAATAATTTTTCTGGGTTAGTTGGACCAAATAGAGCAATAGTATATGTCCCAACTGCAACTGCTAAATGCATTGGAGCACTATCAGTACATAGCATTAAATTAGCAGCAGCGATAATAGCCGCCAATTTACCTATATCCCCAGGCATCACTACTTTGACATCTGGACAAAATTGAGTAATTTCATTGACCCAAGTTCCATCCTCAGGACCTTTGACTATCACTACTGGTAAATTAGGTTGCTTCTGCTGTAGTTCTGTAATAATCTCCTGCCAATAATTGGTAGGGTAGATTTTATCAATACCTTTAATCTGAGCTAGTTCACTAGAACCGCCATGAATCAGAACATACCCACTTTCCGACACTCCTAAAAATTTTTGTTCAGCTTCTGCCCAATCAATATCTGCTTTAGGTACATTAATAGATAGTCCCGGGAAAGGCGTTACAACATCCATTCCTGGCAATAAATCATGGTACATCTGAGCAGCATATTGTTCAGTTTTCAGGGGTATAGGGTTCGTGAGAAAAATTGCCCCATTACCTGCATAACCTACCCGTTGAGGAATTCCTGTTAACCACAGCAAAAGGCCAACTGTCCAACGTTGTCCAAGAGAAATTACTGCTTCGTATTCGCGATCGCGCATAATACCTAACAAGTTTCCCCAGTCAGCGAGACTATTGGCATCTTTGAAGTCATAGGCGAGGACATCCTGTACGGACTTACAGACTCGGTATGCACCCTTTGAGCGAGGTTCTACAATTACATCAATTTGAGATTCTGGATAAGATTTTTTTAGGTCGTCCAGAGTAGGAAAGAATAAGATTTGGTCGCCAATTCCACCAGGGACAAGGGCTAGTATTCTCATATTTAAGGAATTTAGCTTAATTATTAGTTGAACACAATAACAACCATATCTTACGATTCTGATTGGGGGTTATTTCTTTAGTAGACATTCAATTTTTACCGAAAAATTGGGTTTAAAGTCTACCCCTTTTAGGGGGACTATATACCTATATTGAATTATTAATTAGAAACATAAAACACAAAATTAAATGTATTTATTGATTCCTGCTGCTGGTATGGGGCGTCGCATGGGAAGCCAACGGAACAAGCTTTTGTTGACTCTATTGGGTAAATCTTTGCTAAGTTGGACTCTTGAGGCTGCTTTCAAATCTCATTATATTAATTGGATTGGTATTATTGGCCAGCCTGTTGATTTTCCAGATTTTCAAAAGATGATTTCTGGTTTGTCTACTAATAAGTCTATAGAGTTGATTGAGGGAGGATCGACTCGTCAGGAGTCTGTTTATAAGGGTTTACAGGCTTTACCCCCGGAGGCGGAACAGGTGTTAATTCATGATGGGGCCAGATGTTTGGCTAGTCCGGAACTATTGGATCGGTGTGCGGAGGAGATTCTGAAGTGTCCTGGTTTAATTGCTGCTGTGCCAGTTAAGGACACAATTAAGGTTGTTGATTCGTCGGGTGTAATTCAGGATACACCAGATCGTCGCAATTTATGGGCGGCTCAGACGCCTCAAGGTTTTGAGGTGAAGTTATTGAAGGAGTGTCATGAAAGGGGACGTCAGTTGGGTTGGGAGGTTACTGATGATGCTGCTTTGTTTGAAAAATGTGGTTTGCCTGTAAAGGTTGTTGCGGGGGAGGAGACTAATCTTAAGGTGACAACTCCTGTGGATTTAAGGGTAGCAGAATTTATTTTGGTAGAAGCATTGAAGAAGGAAGAAGGAAGAAGTAAGAAGGAAGAAGGCAGAAGGAAGAAGTAAGAAGGAAGAAGGCAGAAGGAAGAAGTAAGAAGGAAGAAGTAAGAAGGAAGAAGGTGTTTAGTTATATAGGAGAAAATGTGTTTAGTTATCTAGGAGAGAAAGAAAAATTTTATGTTGTCTGAGTCCTAAGCTTTTACTCTATCTGCGCCTTTTCCTTAGACTACTATAATTATTTATTTGCTCAGAAAAAAAGTGAATTTCTCCTAAGTACTGAAAGGGAGAAGGAAGAATTAAGAAGCTGTGTAGTTATCTAGGAAAAAAGCTGTGTAGTTATCTAGGAGGGAAGGAAAAATTTTATGTTGTCTGAGTTCTCAGCTTTTACTCTGTCTGCGCCTTTTCCTTAGACTACTATAATTATTTATTTGCTCAGAAAAAAAGTGAATTTCTCCTAAGTACTGAAAGGGAGAAGGAAGAATTAAGAAGCTGTGTAGTTATCTAGGAAAAAAGCTGTGTAGTTATCTAGGAGGGAAGGAAAAATTTTATGTTGTCTGAGTTCTCAGCTTTTACTCTGTCTGCGCCTTTTCCTTAGACTACTATAATTATTTATTTGCTCAGAAAAAAAAGTGAATTTCTCCTAAGTACTGAAAGGGAGAAGGAAGAATTAAGAAGCTGTGTAGTTTTCTAGGAAAAAAGCTGTGTAGTTATCTAGGAGAGAAGGAAAAATTTTATGTTGTCTGAGTTCTCAGCTTTTACTCTGTCTGCGCCTTTTCCTTCGACTACTATAATTATTTATTCGCTCAGAAAAAAAAGTGCATTTATCCTAAGTACTGAAAGGGAGAAGGAAGAATTAAGAAGGTGTGTAGTTATCTAGGAGGGAAGGAAAAATTTTATGTTGTCTGAGTTCTCAGCTTTTACTCTGTCTGCGCCTTTTCCTTAGACTACTATAATTATTTATTCGCTCAGAAAAAAAGTGAATTTCTCCTAAGTACTGAAAGGGAGAAGGAAGAATTAAGAAGCTGTGTAGTTATCTAGGAAAAAAGCTGTGTAGTTATCTAGGAGGGAAGGAAAAATTTTATGTTGTCTG
>NZ_JAAHGO010000003.1:361518-381961 GCF_010672455.1 Okeania sp. SIO2C9
GCTCAGAAAAAAAGTGAATTTCTCCTAAGTACTGAAAGGGAGAAGGAAGAATTAAGAAGCTGTGTAGTTATCTAGGAAAAAAGCTGTGTAGTTATCTAGGAGGGAAGGAAAAATTTTATGTTGTCTGAGTTCTCAGCTTTTACTCTGTCTGCGCCTTTTCCTTAGACTACTATAATTATTTATTTGCTCAGAAAAAAAAGTGAATTTCTCCTAAGTACTGAAAGGGAGAAGGAAGAATTAAGAAGCTGTGTAGTTTTCTAGGAAAAAAGCTGTGTAGTTATCTAGGAGAGAAGGAAAAATTTTATGTTGTCTGAGTTCTCAGCTTTTACTCTGTCTGCGCCTTTTCTTTCGACTACTATAATTATTTATTCGCTCAGAAAAAAAAGTGCATTTATCCTAAGTAGTGATTTGTCGGTAAATTCAGCTATTAATTATCAATACCTCCTGCAATAGATGATCTTTGAAAATGCAGGATTTTATTTTTTATATCCTTAAAAGGTGAAGCTTGAAGCCTGATTTTTTTGTCATATGAAAATGATTTTGAGAAAAAATATACTGACAAATAATACCTAGTTTTCTACATCTTTTATAAGATTTTTTTCGATTCATTTTTTATTTATAGCGGTTTTGATTAACATAAATAGTTTTATTTATGTGACTTATTAAACTTTAGATATATCTATGATTTTTACTGTAGTTTAACCTTTGTGAAAACCGCTATAATCACATTTATAATTTATCTTATAACAGTTGAAGCAAAGGGCGTAGAGATATACAGCAGATTTCAGGTAAATGAGGTATAAATTAAGAATGGTAAAGTGTTTGTAGTGCGGGCATCTTGCCCGCGACTGGTGTATCTTGCTAATATAAAATACGCTGTAATTTTAAAACTCAGACAACGAAGATTTTTCCTTCTCTCCTAGATAACTAAAACCTTCTTGCTTGTTACTTCTTGTCTCTTACTTCTTCCTTCTGCTATATCTTTAATTATTTGGGATAAAAGCTAGTATTCAACAATTAATAATTAATTATTAATTATTACCTCTCTTTGAAAACGGATAGGATTGACTCAAAGGAAAATTTTGTCTTGTTTCCCCTTTAAATAAAGGAGAGGCTTGAAATTTTAATTATTAGATAAAGTTAGAGTTTATAGTGTTTATTAGACTAATTAAATATACCTATCTTTAATTTCTATTCTACTCCCTACTCCCTACTCCCTACTCCCTACTCCCTAAAGATTAAATGAATAAATCACAAGTATCACCAATTAATAATATTTGGCTATTTATGATAGTTTCAGCTACAGTTATAGCAGCATATAACGGTAGGATGACAGAAATAACTGAAGCATCATTTGAATCTGTAAAAAATGCTGTTACTTTAGCCATTGGATTAATTGGTAGTATGGCATTATGGTTAGGCATAATTCAAGTAGTTGAAGCAGCAGGAGGAATGATTGTAATTGCTCGTTTAATTCGTCCTGTAATGGTGAAACTTTTTCCTGATATACCTGCATCTCACTCTGCAATGTCTGCCATTATTTTGAATATAGCTGCTAATGCTTTAGGGTTAGGAAATGCTGCGACACCAATGGGTTTAAAAGCGATGGTAGAAATGGATAAATTAAATCCAGAAAAGGGAACTGCTACAGATGCTATGTGTTTATTTTTAGCTATTAATACTTCTTCAGTTACGATTATTCCTATTAGTGTAATAACTGTTCGAGCTAGTGCTGGTGTTAATAATCCTGGAGATGTTATTTTACCTGCAATTTTTGCTACTTGTTGTTCTACAATTACGGCTATTTTTGCAGCCAAATTTTTCGCACGTCGGCAATCTATGCCTAGTTTAAATCAATCTATTTCCTCAGAAGATTTAGACCGCAATGATTTATTAGAAGGCGAGACAAACAAATCTGAATTAACTCCACCTAACAAAATTGGCAAATTAATTTTTGCTAGTTTAATCGGTGCTTTTTTAGGTGCAGTAATTTATCGCTTAAATCTCAAAGGCATAACCTATATTTTTAGTTTTGCTTTTCTAGAGAGTTTATCTAATTGGTTATTGCCAATATTAATTTGTTCCTTTCTACTTTTTGGCTATTTCCGAGGAGTTAAAGTTTATGAAAAAATGACAGAAGGAGCAAAAGCAGGATTTGAAGTTGCTGTCAGAATAATTCCATTTATGGTGGCAATTTTTGTGGCTATTGGAATGTTTAGAGCTAGTGGCGCTCTAGATATTTTGGCTGTAATTTTATCGCCTATAACTAATTTAATTGGACTGCCGACTGAAGCACTACCTATGGCGTTGATTAGACCTTTATCTGGCAGTGGTGCTTTTGGTATTATGTCGGAAATAGTGACAAATGAACCTAATAGTTTTCTTTCTTATTTAGTATCAACTATGCAAGGTTCTACTGAAACTACTTTTTATGTATTGGCTGTTTATTTTGGTAGTGTTGGAATTAAAAAAACTAGATATGCTTTACCTGCTGCTTTATGTGCTGATGTGGCAGGAATTTTAGCTTCTCTTGTAGTTTGTCGGATAATGTTTTGATGATTAAACAAGCATTGAAGAAGGAAGAAGGAACAAGGAAGAAAAAATGGATGGGGACTCAAACCCTAATCAATTGTCAACACCGTGTAGACGGCGGGGTATTAAACCCAAAATAAAATGATAATTTCAATTGAAATTTTATTTCTAATCTTATATTAGACATCTCCATAAAAGAGGAAGTAGTTCAACAATTTGATTTTAGCTGCAAAATCTGAAACGAATCATGGCAATGTTCACAAATTTAGTAATTTAAAATCACAATGAAATACTGTTGAGACTGAAAATTTTTCCAGACTAGAAACCTTTGTCTCTATCTAAACTGAAATGACTCTAATTATACAAATAGCGAATTTTCTATATCTCTGATTATTTCCCTTGATTTATTTTTTCCTTTTCTTGATTTATTCTGGCTGCAAAATCTGAAACGAATCATGGCAATGTTCACAAATTTAGTAATTTAAAATCACAATGAAATACTGTTGAGACTGAAAATTTTTCCAGACTAGAAACCTTTGTCTCTATCTAAAATGAAATGACTCTAATTCTACAAATAGCGAATTTTCTATATCTATGATTATTCCTCTTGATTTATTCTTCTTTTTTACTTCTTTACTCTGGCTACAAAATCTGAAGGGAGTCATGGCAATTTTCACAAATTTAGTAATTTCATATAACAATTGAAATGACTCTAATTCTACAAACAGCGAATTTTCTATATCTCTGATTATTTCCCTTGATTTATTCTTCCTTTTTCCTGCTTTACTCTGGCTGTAAAATCTGAAGGGAGTCATGGCAATTTTCACAAATTTAGTAATTTCATATAACAATGAAATACCGTGTTGGCTGAAATATTTATAGGGAAGAAATTCTGGTGTCAATCTCCACTGAAATGACTCTAATTTTACAAACAGTGAATTTTCTATATCTCTGATTATTTCCCTTGATTTATTCTTCCTTTTTCCTGCTTTACTCTGGCTGTAAAATCTGAAGGAAGTCAGGGCAATTTTCACAAATTTAGTAATTTCAGATAACAATGAAACACTGTTTTGACTGAATGTATTTCTAGGGAAGAAACCCTTTTATCTATCTCAACTGAAATGGCTATAATTTTCCCTGCTTTACTCTGGCTGTAAAATCTGAAGGAAGTCATGGCAATTTTCACAAATTTAGTAATTTCAGATAACAATGAAACACTGTTTTGACTGAATGTATTTCTAGGGAAGAAACCCTTTTATCTATCTCAACTGAAATGACTATAATTCTACAAACAGTGAATTTTCTATATCTCTGATTATTTCCCTTGATTTATTCTTCCTTTTTACTTCTTTACTCTGGCTACAAAATACGTTAACGCGTAGCGTCCCGGAGGGAAAGGTCTCCTCGCCATATCCCATCGACCAAGAGAAGAAAAAAATTTCCCTACCGCATCAATCCTCTTCTTTTCAAGGAGAGGTAATTATTAATTATTAATTATTAATTATTAATTATTGAACGTATCTTGCTAAACAAGAAAATTATTGGTATTCTAATTAAAGTCCTAAATTTACATAAAAACTCTATGAAAGCAGTCACTATTAATCAGTATGGTTCTATTGATGTCTTGGAATATTCAGATATTGATAAACCTCAAATTACACCAAATCAATTATTAGTAAAAATTCACGCTACAAGTGTTAATCCTGTAGATTGGAAAATTCGACAAGGGCAACTACAATTATTATCAGGTTTTAACTTTCCTATTATTTTAGGTTCTGACTTATCTGGAGTCGTATTAGAAGTAGGAGAACAAGTAGAAAATTTTGAACCAGGAGATGAAATTTATACATTTATTAATCCATTAACAGGAGGTGCTTATGCTGAATATATTGCTTTACCTGCAAATACTGCAGCATTAAAACCAAAAAATATGACTCATTCTCAAGCAGCAACAGTTCCAGTTGCAGGTTTAACTGCTTTTCAAGGATTACTTGATTTAGGTCAAATTAGACCAGGACAAAAAGTATTAATTAATGGTGCTTCTGGTGGAGTTGGTATTTTTGCCGTACAAATTGCCAAAGCAATGAAAGCTGAAGTAATAGGTGTTTGTAGTAGTAACAATATTACCCTAGTAGAAAGTTTAGGAGCGAGTCGGGTTATTGATTATAATCAAATTGATTTTACTAAAGAATTAGAGCAGTATGATATTATTTTTGATGCTGTGGCTAAAGAAACTTTTTCTAGTTGTGAAAATATCTTGAAACCAGAGGGAATTTATATATCTACTCTGCCAACTGTAGACAATTTAGCTCCTACTTTCTTAACGTTATTTGTGCCTGGCAAAAAATCTAAATTAATTCTTGCCCAACCAAACCCTCGTGACTTAAATGCTCTGCGAGAATTCATTGAAGATGGATTAGTTAAATCAATTATTGGCCGTACATATAAATTAGAAGAAATAGCAGAAGCTCATGCTTATAGTGAAATGGGTCATGCTGTAGGAAAAATTGCTATTACAACTGAAGAAACAAGTTTAGTTGACTAATTTTTTCTACTACAACTATAGATAAGTTCAGCAATTAACAATTAACAATTAACAATTAATAATTACCTCTGCTCAAAAGAAGAGGATTGACTAAAAAGATTTTGTTTGATTGTATCCCCTGAAAAGGGAAGGTTTTAAACCTGAATTGTTGAATGAATAATTATTAACTATCAACTCTTAATTATTAACTATCAACTCTTAATTATTCATTATTCATTATTAATTATTCGGTAATACATTACTATGTCGATCAAAAATGATTTTTTAGAAATAGAAACTGCTCCAGGAATAGAAATATACAATCTTACTCCTCAAGTTATTGATATCTTAAATGAGAGTGGTATAAAAAATGGGCAAGTAATTGTCTTTTCTCAACATACAACTACAGCTTTAGCTATTAACGAAAATGAGGAAAGATTAATCACAGACCTAAAAGTATATCTGAGAAAGTTAGCGCCAGAATCTGACAAATATCTCCATAATGATTTGCATCTGCGAGATGTTCCTCCCGATGAACCTATTAATGCTCATTCTCATCTGATGGCAATGACTTTAAATAATAGTGAAGTTATTCCTATTGTGGAGGGAAAATTAGCTTTAGGAACTTGGCAGTCAATATTATTTTTTGAATTAGACGGACCTAGAAAACGAAATATATTAGTACAAATTAGTGGAGAATGGATTAGGGAATAGGGAGTAGGGAGTAGGAAAGAGAGATAAATGTTGAACTGTACCTCACCATCTTAAAAAGTACTGGAAAATGTAAGGACTTTGAGCAAACAAGGGCTAAAAAATATCTGAAAATTATTTTTTCTACTTCTTCGTTTAAATCTACATTCCTCTTAACTCCTGACTCCTATAAAAATACTTTTTCAGCAAACCCTAAATAATTGGTAATAGGGTAAATAAAGCTAACTAGAAAACTTAACAGTAATTTTGGAGTTACAGTCATTTCAGTTTAGATTGAGACAAGTATTTATTGCCATAAAGTACTATTGATTAGGGTAAGTTTTTCAAGTCAATATTTTGCTTTAATCCTTTCAACATAGGTATGGCACTAAGCTCCATTTTTTCGTTATAACTAAAATTGACTATCCCACAGTAATGATGAGAATATTATCTCTATATTTGTGAAGTTCTCTCCCGTTAAATCGGAGATTATAACGGGAGCTTCTAAAACAAAGATAATTGAACCCAAGCTTCAGAAGTTTCTTGTTTAACAGGCTGACTAAAGTCTAAGCCTCCACAAGCAGACAAGATGAGACCCACCTCGTTTAACGCTTTATTTAAAATGTTGATTGCAGCATTTTCATCTCTATCTAAAACTGTTCCACATTTAGGGCAAGAATGAGTTCTAACGGATAAAGTTTTAGGTACTTTTTGAGCACAGTTACTACAATTTTGAGAAGTATTGTGAGGATTAACTTTAACCACATGAACACCGCGTTTTATCGCTACTGCATTCAGTTTTATTATAAATTCTCCCCAAGCAACATCATAAATTGATTTAGATAGCTTAGTATTTCTAGCTAAACCTCTAATATTTAAGTTTTCAACCGCAATTAAGTCATATTTTTTAACTAATTTATGAGCAGTCTTATAGTGAAATTCTTCTCTTTGTCTAGCGATATGTTGATGCAACCTAGCAATTCTGTTCTGTGCTTTTTTCCAGTTATTAGAACCAATCTGTTTTCTAGATACTTTCCTTTGTTTCCTAACTAAATTAGATTGTGCTTTTCTATAAAAATTAGGAACAGAAACAGTCTCACCAGTATTAGTAGTCAAGAACTCTTTTAAACCAACATCTACTCCTACAGCAGTTTTAATACTATCTGTAGGAATTAAACTAGGAACTGATTTATCTTCTAGACTAAAACTCACATAATAACCATCAGCTTTTTTAGTTATAGTTGCAGTTTTAATAGTAAATCCATCTGGTATTGGTCTATGAACTATTACTGGAATAGAACCAAATCTACTAATAATTATGTGTTTTCCATCAAATTTAATTGCAGCTTTAGGATGATTAACTCTACTAAAACTTAATGACCTTAACTTGCCTGACTTTTTAAACCTTGGTCTACCAAATCTTTTACCTGTTTTATCTGGTATTAACCAACGCTGCCAAGACTTGTCTAATCTTCTGAGATTATTTTGTTGTACTTCAAAATATATCTCTTTGTATTCTGGAAATAATTTTTTAGTTTGCTTTAATTCAGCCGATTGATAATGATAGTTTGGTTGGCCTGGAATCTCACCAATAGGACATGAAATCAATGAGCAACGGTCTATTTGACATCTAGTTCTGTTTAACCAGTCTAATCGTTGAGCTAAACCATAATTGTAATGTCTTCTCAAAAGTTCTAACCAATTATCTATCTTGGTTATTTGCTCTTGACTTGGCTTAATTTTGTAGCAATGACTTACGAGCATTTTCTTCTTTTTCGACCAGGAATTTATTATAATACTTTGCACAGATATTGTGTAGGCACTATGAAAAAAACTGGATTAAACTTACGGATGAGTCAGAACAGACTAAATAAGCTAAGATTATATGCAGTCGAGAATGAGAAAACAATGACCCAGGTAATTAGTGATTTCATTGATTCACTAAAACTTAAGCCTAAAAAGTCAGCTGAAAAATCTGAAAATTAAGCTTAAGAGGAAAATAGTTTATATGCTCGCTGTTTTCCTCTCACCGTTAAATCACAGATTATAACGGGAGTCCCCAACAGCTATTTTTTCTGATGGATATAGCAGTTGAAGGAAAGGTTAGCAAAGATCAAAAGCTTAAAACTCAGACAACGTAAGATTTTTCCTTCTTCCTTCTTCGGTTCTCCTATATAAAAAGTCTCTAAAAAAATCCTAATTATGACTAAAGAATGGCACGGTAGTCTGAATTTAATTTATGGCAAGCAACACAATCATACTCAAATTATGGCAAGTAAAAATCAAGCACCATTAAAAATACAAAGACCTTTTTATCCAGAAGGAAATGAAGTTTGTCATAGTGTAATTTTACATACTGCTGGTGGTGTTGTTGGAGGCGATCGCCTTTCTATTAATATCGAATTACAACCAACTACTCATGCTTTAATTACTACTGCTGCTGCTAATAAAATTTATCGCAGTAATGGTCAACTTGCTCAACAAAATATTAGTATTAACCTTGATAGTGAGTCTTGTTTAGAATGGTTCCCTCAACCAACAATTCTATTTAATGGTGCTGAGTATCGGCAAGATTTAAAAGTACATTTAGGAGTAGAAGCAAGTTGGATGAGTTGGGAAATTATTAGATTTGGCAGGAGTGCTAGGGGAGAGAAATTTTTAACAGGAAATTGGCGTTCGTATACTGAGGTTTGGCAAGAAAATTATCCGATCTGGATAGATAGACAATGGTTAAAAGGTGGGTCGGAAATGGTTAATAGTCTCTTGGGTTTAGCTGATAATTCTGTAGTTGGAACTTTCATTTTTGTTGGGCAACCTGTTACAGCAGAGGTAGTTACAAAAACTCGTGACTTGTGGCAAAGTTTAGGTATTGATATGTCTGGTGAAACAGGTGTTACTCGTATTCCTAAAGGGATGATTTGTCGCTATTGTGGGAAGTCAATAATTAATGTGAAAAATTGGTTTAATTTAGTTTGGCATTATCTCCGTATTTTTTATTTAAAAAGACCTAGTTGTTCTCCGCGAGTTTGGTCTTAATTAGTAAGCATTTCCTGGGGAATGCTGCGTAAACAGCAGTCAGCAGTTAGCATTCAGCTATTAACTTATTATCTTAGAAGGAGAATTCAAAATTATTTTTATGCGGCATTCCGTAGGAAAGAAAAAGGTAACAAACTAACCTTAGTAACTTCTGTATGTTTATGCATCTGGCAAGGGTAGCATGACAAACGAAAATGTTGAATACTATGCTTACCTTAGTTAAGAATAAGTAATACCAAGCATGAAAAAAGAATGCTACAAAAAGGTAGACCTTGCTCGAATATGCTTAAAAATAGCTAGTCCAGTTCATTTGAGATAGTTATTTATATTGTTTTTCCATTTTTTTAAATATTTATCCCTTCTTCCTTCTTTCCTCTTCCTTCTTTCGTACGGACGTTGCATGCAACGTCCCTACCATTTGTAACAAGCATTTATCAAATTGGTATAATACTGTTTGGATAGATATTTGCTAAAAATTCAACATTTTTTTGATTATCGTTCTTTGCTTCTAGTAGGACAACAAATACTGCTTTAATTACAAGTTATATTGTGGAACGACTCACAATACAATTACAAAAGCTATTTAAATTTTGGTCGGAATTAATATTCAACTCAATTCCTGAAAAAATGTTTATTTGGTAATTTAGCTGTTTTTTGATATCTACTAAAATCGGCGAACAATTTTCCTTATTGTTATACCAACTTCATAAAACATTGCTAAAATCCTTTGCTTTGCTCGTAGAAATCTAGAGCAGAGATTAACTTTTACTCAAATGAGTTTCCAAATATTTAAGCCGGAAATTGATCGAAATAATTGGGTCTTTAACTCCGCCTTGATTCGCGTAATATTTTTGGAGGGTTGCTCAAAATCCCCGTGACAAAAATAACTTCTAACTTCTGACTTGATTAATGGCATCCCCTGAGTCTTGTTTTCTGGTGGCGTTCAGAATGATTTTTTAGCTCAATAAACATAAGCATAACTTCTTCATTGCATTTTAGCAGCCATTTGTCAGAGTAGAGATTAACTTTTACTCAAATGAATTTTCCAATATTTGAGGGTTGAGATTGATTGTCATCTCTTGTATTTTCTGGTGGCGTTCAGAATGATTTTTTAGCTCAATAAACATAAGCATAACTTTTTCATTGCATTTTAGCAGCTATTTGTCAGAGTAGAGATTAACTTTTACTCAAATGAGTTTTCCAATATTTGAGGGTTGAGATTGATTGTCATCTCTTGTATTTTCTGGTAGCGTTCAGAATGATTTTTTAGCTCAATAAAGATGAGCATAACTTTTTCATTGCATTTTAGCAGCTATTTGTCAGAGCAGAGATTAACTTTTAGCCAAAGTTGAAAACTCACAACCTCAAATCTACCAAGAACTTTTCTTAGCAATAGGCATCCGCCAACCAGTGCCAAAAGCTCGATCGCTAATTTTCAACCCAGGGGGTGCTTGTCTACGTTTAAATTCTGCCCGCATCACTAACTTTATAACCTTATTTACTACCTCTGAATCATGTCCTGCTGCAATAATTTCTGCCAAAGACTCACACTTTTCTACTAAGCGGTATAAAATATCATCCAAAACTTCATAAGATGGTAAAGAGTCCTCATCTTTTTGATTTTCTTTCAACTCAGCACTAGGAGCTTTAGTCAGAATATTTTCTGGAATAATATTTTGCTGTTCAGTAATTAGTAAATTTTCAGCTCCATAGAAATTTTGATTATTATTAACTGCCTGTTGATTCAACCACCGACACAGAGAATAAACACGAGTTTTCGGCACATCAGAAATTACTGCTAATCCACCATTCATATCACCATAAAGAGTGCAATAACCAACCGCCATTTCTGACTTATTACCAGTGGATAAAAGCAAATGACCAAACTTATTAGAAATTGCCATTAATAAATTGCCACGAATCCGAGATTGAATATTCTCCTCAGCAATGCCAAAATTTGTACCTGTAAATAAATCTTGCAAACTATTGTCATAACTTTTCATTAAATCCCCAATAGGAATAACTTGTTTAGCAATACCTAAATTTTTCGCTAATTCCAAAGCATCTTTAACAGAATGATCCGAACTGTAAGGAGAAGGCATCAAAATAGTAAAAACATTTTCTTTACCTAAAGCAGCAGTAGCGATCGCTGCGACTAAAGCTGAATCTATTCCCCCACTTAAACCAAGAACAACTTTAGAAAAACCACACTTACGCAGATAATCTTTTACCCCTAAGACTAAAGCAGACCAAATTTCTTCATCCTCACTTTCTGCTAAATATACACTTTCAAAATTAGTCACTATCAAATCTTTTTTTGCTGGATTAAATTCAACAACTGCCAAATTTTCTGCAAAAGCACTAGCACGATATATGGCATTACCAATCTTATTAAAAACCACACTACAACCATCAAAAATTAAATCGTCATTACCACCTACCTGATTTACATAAATAATTGGTATTTGATAACGATTAGTACTATGTTCTAACATTGCCTCTCGCAATTTTTGCTTTCCTACTCTATATGGAGAAGCAGACATATTTACAACAAAATAAACTTGATTTTCTGCTAATTCTTTTATTGGATCACAAGTATAATTTCGCCTTCCCCAAAATTCGGCATCATTCCATAAATCTTCGCAAATAGTCACACCAATTTTCACTAAAGATTCTGAGTTTTTTCCAGGAAGTTCTAATGTAAAAAAATCGCTAGTTTTACCAGGCTCAAAATATCGTTGTTCATCAAATACATCATAAGTAGGCAAAAGCCTTTTATGAAAGATTTGTTTAACTTTTCCATTACCTAATAAAGCAGCAGTATTAAATAATGATTTTCCTCCTGTTTCATTAGCTTGAGAATTAAAAGTTACAGTTCCTACTAAAACTGCTATTTCTGATGGTAAATTTTTGGCTAACTTTTCTAACTCTGTAGCAGCAGCTTCAATTAAACTAGGATAAATTAATAAATCTCGTGGTGGATAACCTATTAGAGATAATTCTGAAGTAATCATCAATTTGGCATCTAAATTTTCAGCTTTTTGTGCAGCTTCTAAAATTAATTTGGCATTGCCTGTAATATCACCAATAGTGGGATTAAGTTGTGCGATGGCGATTTTCATTATGATTAAGAAAGTAAGAAGGAAGAGGGAAGAAGGAAAAAGGAAGAAGCAATGATAGACATTACTAACTTCTCGAATTGTCACAGATTTTTATAATTGTTGTATTCTTTTGAATAACTTGTCTAATTTTAATTAGAAAGGAAGAAGGAAGAGGGAACAGGGAAGAAGAAATTAACATGAGCAATGATAGACATTACTAACTTCTCGAATTGTCACAGATTTTTCTCAGGTAAAATTTTCATTTTTTCTGTTTGTTGCATTATTTTGAATAATTTATCTCATACCAATTAGGAAAAGGACATAAGGAAGGAATAATCATCAATCTATCATTACTGTGATAGATATTTCCTGGTTTTGAGAATTAAAATAACTCTTGAGTACTCAAAATTTCAAGTTTTTCTGTTTGCTGTATTATTTTCCAGGATTTATCTGATACTAATTATATAGGAATAGGGAATCAGCAAGAAAGAAGAAGAAATTAACAGAAGTAAGAAGTGAGATTAATGACTTATCTAATTGCTATTGTTCCTTCTCAGGTAAAATTTTCAATTTTTCTGTTTGCTACATTATTTCCCAAAATTTATCTCATGCTAACTATAAAATCACCAGGAAAATCAAATTAGGAAGGAAGAATCATCAATCTATCACAGTAATGATAGATATTTCCTGGTTTTGAGAATTAAAATAACTCTTGAGTACTCAAAATTTCAAGTTTTTCTGTTTGCTGTATTATTTTCCAGGATTTATCTGATACTAATTATATAGGAATAGGGAATCAGCAAGAAAGAAGAAGAAATTAACAGAAGTAAGAAGTGAGATTAATGACTTATCTAATTGCTATTGTTCCTTCTCAGGTAAAATTTTCAATTTTTCTGTTTGCTGCATTATTTCCCAAAATTTACCTCATGCTAACTATAAAATCACCAGGAAAATCAAATTAGGAAGGAAGAATAATCAATCTATCACAGCAATGATAGATATTCCCTATTCTTTTCCAGGATTTATCTGATACTAATTATATAGGAATAGGGAATCAGCAAGAAAAAAATAAATTAACAGAAGTAACCAAGGATATTACTAACTTCTATAATTTCCATAATTTCTTCTGTACCAAAATTTTCAATTTTTCTGTTTGCTGTATTATTTCCCAGAATTTATCTCATATTAACTAGAAAATAACCAAGAAAATTAAATCAGGAAGGAAGAATAATCCATCTATCACAGTAATGATATATATTCCCTGGTTTTGAGAATTAAAATAGCTCTTGAGTACTCAAAATTTCAAGTTTTTCTGTTTGCTGTATTATTTTCCAGGATTTATCTGATACTAATTATATAGGAATAGGGAATCAGCAAGAAAGAAGAAGAAATTAACAGAAGTAAGAAGTGAGATTAATGACTTATCTAATTGCCATTGTTCCTTCTCAGGTAAAATTTTCAATTTTTCTGTTTGCTGCATTATTTCCCAGAATTTATCTCATGCTAACTATAAAATCACCAGGAAAATCAAATTAGGAAGGAAGAATAATCAATCTATCACAGTAATGAAGGAAAAGATTATCGGTAAAAAAAAAGAACAAATCAACAGAAGTAACGAGCGACATAAATATTCCCTGGTTTTGAGAATAAAAATAGATATTGAGTATCTCAAAAATTCAAGCTTTTCTATTTATCAAGGAAAAAATAATCAGCAAGAAAAAAGAATAAATTAACAGCAGCAATGATAGACATTACTAACTTCTTGAATCTCCACAGCTCCTTCTCAGCCACAATTTTAAACTTTTCTGTTTATTGCATTATTTTTCTCCTGCTGATTCTTGCTTCTTTCTCCTTACATAAACTATGATTAATCCTGTCATTTTTATCAGGATATCAAAATGGAATTGACTACTCCCCGGACTCAAGTCACAGGGATTCTAAAATGACTATTCTGACTGCTTTATTTATACCCAAATCGAATTTGGCGGTTACGCTTTTCTGTAATAGCAGCTAGTTTATTTGACCAAAATCCATTCGGTTTATTTTCTTTAATATTTGATATCTGTTTGTTGTACCAACGATTCATTGATTTGAGATGTTTACCATCTAAAACCCGCGCTAGTACCTACATTCGATAAACAGGTCAACCAATTATTTACACCATGGTCTATCCCTAATATATTGTCTTGGTTTAATTGAGGTTTAACTACTATTTCTTTTTCATAGACACCCTTCCCAATAAAAGCACCTATTTCTCGGTAATATTCTCAGTTCTTTAACAGATAAAAATTCGAGATTACTCGGCATAGGAATATAAAAGCAATCTAGACTAAACCAGCGCTTACAAGTATTACCTAGTGGTACTCTAATTTGATTACCTTTAAGTTTTAATGCTTGCTTGGGATAACTAACTGTAGCCATTCCCCCTTTTTTGTTGATTTTGGGTGCATATCAAATATTTGCAAAAATACTTTTTTCCTATATATTCGCTATTCCCTGTTGTCTGTTCCCTGTTCCCTAAAAGCCAAAAAATTATGGCTTTATTCAAAATTGAAATGCACCCTTAATTTTCAGCTTGAGCTAATTTTTAAATAGGGTTTGCTTATTAAATATAAAAGCATTGACATATACAAAAATTAGGTAAGCATTTCCTGCGGACTGCTGCGCAAACAGCTATTAGCTGTCAGCTCTCAGCAACAAGACTCTCTTCTTAAGGACAGCGTTTAAACTAATATAGACTTTAAGGGCAAGGGAGCCAATTTTATGTAGTAAGATAATTAATAAAGCTTTTATCGTACACTAAAAGGAATAACTAATGACTGATGGCTGACAGCTGAATGCTTACAAAATCAGCCTTTTTGAGGTTAAAAAAAGTGCGCTTGTTTCAGTCTAAAACGCTCAAAAAGTTAGTATTTTAGGCGCATAGTTGGGCAGAAAAAACATTCTTACAATTCTTACTTCTACCTCCTCTATAATTCCCATTTCTCCTGTCTCCTGTCTCCTGTCTCCTGTCTCCTACGAAAAGACTAGCAAACCCTAAATATTTTTTCTTTCATACCTAATTAAATTAAATCCTTCACTTTCTAATGGAGGCTGAAAATATTTAGTAATAGCATCAAACTCTTCCTCTGAAGTAAATGGTGCTCCATTCAATTTATCTTTGCTTCTTTCTTTTAGTTGACGTTTACAAATTTCATCACTTGCATCAATGAAGTGAAGAATATGTGACACATTTACCTGTTCAAAAATAGCACGAAACCAATTACGTTGATTTGGGGTATTTCCGGGAAAATCTAGCACTACAGATATACCATGAGAAAGTAGTAACTTAATATGTTCTGACATTATATTTTTCAGACGACTCGAATATTTTATATACCCAGGAATATCAGTTATTTCCTCTGGATAAAGTTGAGAAAGCCAATTGTCTTCTCCTAAAAGAATAGCATTGTGTTTCTCTGATAAATGTTTTGCTAAAGTGGATTTTCCAGCAGCCATTTTTCCACAAAAAAAATGTAATGTTGTATCTTTATCCATTATTTTCTCTAATACTATAGCAATATGATTTTAGTTGTGAGATATTGGAGACTGTTGTTTTAGGTATGGAGGGAATAGGGAATAGGGAATAGGGAATAGGGAATAGGGAATAGGGAATACATAAGAATAAGATAACTGCTATATTCTATTCTTTAAAGGAACACCTCAATTCTCACATCTGATTCCTGATTGCTATATAAATTATATTGATACTTAATATCAAATCTGGTTAAACAGTTATAGAATGGTTAAGTCTTTAGAAGTCAGGAGTCAGGAGCAGAGAGAATCATAAAGATTTAATAGTTATGACGATTGGAGAATTTTTTTTATGTCTAATTTCCCAGATTTGATATAATGACTTACCCCACTATTTTTAATAGAATTATTTGTTTATAGGGGTTTTTAAGTAGATAAACTACTGTGCTTAAAACATTCTACTATTCCCTATTCTCTAAGACCAACGAATTTTTTACCTCACTCTTCTTGGGAATTGCTATAGATAAAATATTACAACCTATTTTCGGATTGATATACACAGAATTATTTACCAAACACTAAATTATTACCAAAAAATGAGGTTAAAAGCTTCCCCTTTTATACCAATTCCTAAAAGTAACGCTATACTTGGGTAAAACTTCAGTTATTAATTAATCAAAACAGCTATAATCACCTTTTTGCTAATAATAGCCTAGTTAATGTTAATTATTCTTACTTTTTACTTCTCCCTGTAGGGACGTTGCATGCAACGTCCCTACCTACTCCCCTACTCCCCTGCTCAACAAAATATGGTATTAAGGGGATGAAAAAAATATTCACCATACATATTTCAAACCTCTGACTAAAATCGGAGGTACTGATAACTGATAACTGATAACTGAAATTACCTTTCCTCTTCCTTCCATATAACATACTGTTTCAAAACTGGATTTAAACTAAAATAAGTAGTCTTATCTTCTTGTTTGATATCTAATAATAATCGTCTTTTTAGTGACTGTATAGAATTCAATAAGTCTGATGTGGATAACTCCACAGTTTTGTCAATTTGATGCAAGGTAACAGGTTGATTTTCTTGAGCAAGTTGAATTATGATTGTTTGCTCATTCTGAGTTATTCGTGGGAAAATTTTATCTAATTCTGCTACTAGAGATTCGCTTAAAATTACTTTTTCCCATTGCAAAAATTTAGCAACACTACTGTCAAATAATTCTTGAATCATAGTGGCAGTAAATTCTATCCAACGAGGGTTGCCTTGATAGATATCAATTAAGTTTTCCCAAGTTTCTTCGTCTGATAATTTATGGTTATCCAGAATTTGTTTTGCTCCTAATCCTAAGTTACTTAAAATCAGCGATCGCACAGAATTATTTTTTGTTTCTAGTTGAGCTATTTCTATGGGTTTTTCTCTACTGTTTAATATTAAGCAACTTTGATGGTTCATTTCGGCAATAAGCTGAAAAAATATCTGGTAATTTTCAGATTCGGTTTGATATTGACCTGCAATTTTTCCACTACAAAAAAGCATTTGTAGGTCATCAAGAATAATCAAACAACGATATTGATTTAGGTAGTTGAGTAGTTGAGATATTTTGGTTTCAATATTTTGGGAAATATCTGCTTCTTGGGGAAATTTTTTTAATAGTTTGGTAAGAGTTTCATCAAGGGTGGGGGAAAAGCGCAGACTCCGATAAATGATGTAATTAAAATTAGTTTTTATTTGTTTAATTAATTGAAGTGTTAGGGTTGTTTTGCCTATTCCACTAATTCCTAAAAGTGCAATGAGACGAGATGAATCTTTTAATATCCAGTTTTCCAAAGTTGTTAGTTCCGAAGAGCGATCATAGAAGTTGAAAATTTTTGGTGCTTCAGCTAAATATAGTTGTGGTTGATTTTTAGATTCTTGGGAATTTTCTAAATAAGTAGGCGATCGCGTAAGCGTTGCGGAGCAATATCGCTCTCTATCTGGAAAAATATTAACTGGAAAAATATTAATATTATTAGTATTAGCTGTGGGATTAGTATGACAATTTCCTAAAATAATAGCTGATGAAAAATTCTGTCTTTTTATCTTTTCACATATACCTTTAAAATTAGTCTTGCTAATTTTTTCACCTAATATTAATGAGAGAAGATTCCATAATTCTTGCCCGACATTTTTGACATGACTTTCACTAAAACCACTATCTTCAGCAATGTCTGAATATGTCTTACCCTCTATAGTGCCTTTTAACACATCTTTTTGTAAATCTTCTAAATGTTTTCCGGTTTTAGCAAAGATTAAATCATCTACTAATTCTAAGACTTCCGTACTATTCATAAATCAATTAACATTCAATCCGTTTCTAATAGACCATTTACCTAAATTGCTGAATTCCTTTTAGAAAAGCTTTGAAATTTTAGGAATATAGTCCGAGGGGAACGGACTTAAATTCAAAACTAATATGAAATCTAAAAAATTGTGCAAATATACGAATCACCCCATCTCCCTATTCCCCCATCTCCCTATCAATCTTTAGTAGCAAACAAAATTCGTACTTTTAAATCTAGTTGTGGTTGATTTTTAATTTCTTGGGAATTTTCTAAATAAGTAGGCGTTCGCGTAAGCGTTGCGGAGCAATATCGCTCTCTATCTGGAAAAATACTAATATTATTAGCTGTCAGATTAGTATGACAATTTCCTAAAATAATAGCTGATGAAAAATTCTGTCTTTTTATCTTTTCACATATACCTTTAAAATTAGTCTTGCTAATTTTTTCACCTAATATTAATGAGAGAAGATTCCATAATTCTTGCCCGACATTTTTGACATGACTTTCACTAAAACCACTATCTTCAGCAATGTCTGAATATGTCTTACCCTCTATAGTGCCTTTTAACACATCTTTTTGTAAATCTTCTAAATGTTTTCCGGTTTTAGCAAAGATTAAATCATCTACTAATTCTAAGACTTCCGTACTATTCATAAATCAATTAACATTCAATCCGTTTCTAATAGACCATTTACCTAAATTGCTGAATTCCTTTTAGAAAAGCTTTGAAATTTTAGGAATATAGTCCGAGGGGAACGGACTTAAATTCAAAACTAATATGAAATCTAAAAAATTGTGCAAATATACGAATCACCCCATCTCCCTATTCCCCCATCTCCCTATCAATCTTTAGTAGCAAACAAAATCAGTAATTAACACAGACTGAATAACCTTTTTTGATGATTATTAACCAGTTAATATTAATTATTCTTATTTTTACTACTCCCCTACTCCCTTATTTAAGAAAGTGTAGAAAAGTTTTTGATAAATAGTATGAGGTATCTACAGTGAGCAAGATATCCGCACAACAAACATTTAATTGTTAATATTTGTACTTCATATACTTGGAATCTGCTGCATAGTTCCACCAAAGCTGACTTTGTGTCAAAACTACATTATTTTTAAAAGTACCATACTTATCCTAATTTTCCTACTTTTATAAAATGGATAAACTTCATACTTTTCATACGGCAACCAAGGGTAATTTTTTCTTAGGATAAAATTGTTTACTGGTATAAAAAATCTCTAGCAATGGCAAAAGAAAGCCAACGGAAAATCAAACCATGAAATTTGAAATAGTCAAGGAGAAAAAAAATTCTAATGCCAAAGATGAAGTAAGCAATTTACTAGAAACACCGAAATGGACGTTAGAAGAAATAGCCTTGTCAAAAACTACAATTGAGCAAATCCAAGAAATGATTGCTTATGTAAAAAATCGGGAAAAATTGTTACTTGAATGGGAATTTAATCGTTTTCTCAAAACAGGAAATGGTTTAAGTATCAATTTTTTTGGATTACCAGGCACAGGAAAAAGTATTACTGCTGAAGCCATCGCCCAAAAATTAGGAACTCAGATTATTAAGGTTAATTATGGAGAATTAGAATCTGAATTAGTAGGTGGTACATCTAAGAATTTATCAAAAATTTTCCGAATAGCTGAAGAAAATCAGAGCTTATTATTTTTTGATGAAGCAGATGCCGTATTAAGTAAGAGAATTTCCAACTTATCTCAAGCAGCAGATTATGGTGTGAACTCTGCCAAAAGTACCTTATTAACATTGATGGATAAGTTTAATGGGGTAATTATATTTGCTACAAACTTATTTGAAAATTATGATGAGGCTTTTTTAAGGAGAATAATTTTTAACGTTGAATTTCCCGTACCAGATATAGAAATGAGAACTCAACTTTGGCAATTTCATATATCTGAAAAAATTCCTAGAAATATCACTTATGAAAGAGCGGCTGAAATTAGTGAAGGATTATGTGGTGGAGATATTAGAAACATCACAATTAAACTCGGATTAAAATTGCTAGTTGGTAAAGTTAAAGCTATTGATGAAAAAATTCTCAAGGAAGAGATAGACAAATATAAAACTATCAAACTGCGTCACAAAAAAATTAATTTAACAGAAACAGTTGTGGTAGAAAACGGAAACAATTCAAATTTAAAGGAGGAATAAATTATGGAACCTATAACTTGGGCAGTTGTTATAGGTGGTACCTTTTTACTTGGTGCTGCTGTTGGTCACTTTTGGGATGATATTAAAGCTTGGTTAACCCGTGTCACAAAAAATCTACTAGATTCGATTGATAAGACTATTGATGTACTTTCTGAAGCTATGGTTTATTTAGTTAAAGAAAACAAACGTTTTTACAAGAGAGTTGAAATTTATGTGAGAAATAAAATTAACAAAAATAGAGGAATACTGTATGAACAAAAAGAAATTGCTGAGATTGATATTCCTGAAGATATGAAAGAGCCACTTTACGAACAAGAAAAGTTACAAATCCTTCGAGGATCTACTTCTTAAAATCAGAACTGAAACTCAAACAAATTTCAGACAAGGATACTTCTCAAAAAGAACGAGAAGTTATCCTCAAACAAATCAACAATTCTTACTTGACAATTATAAATAAGGTAAAAATGACAGAAGCAGAAAATAGTATTTTTGTTGATTTAATTAGGGAAAGCAAACGTTATTACAAGAGACTT
>NZ_JAAHGO010000003.1:382061-382913 GCF_010672455.1 Okeania sp. SIO2C9
AGAAGTTATCCTCAAACAAATCAACAATTCTTACTTGACAATTATAAATAAGGTAAAAATGACAGAAGCAGAAAATAGTATTTTTGTTGATTTAATTAGGGAAAGCAAACGTTATTACAAGAGACTTGAAATTTATGCGAAAAATATTTATAGAAAAATGACAAAAAGACTATATCAACCAGAATATGAAGTTTCTCCCTATGACATTCCTGAAGAGATAACAGAGCTACTTCACAAACAAGAAAATTAGTAATACTTCGGGGAGCTACTGCTCAAAATCATAACTGAAACTAAAACAAATTTCAGACAAGGATATTTCTCAAAAAGAACTAGAAGTTATCCTCAAACAAATCAACAATTCTTACTTGACAATTATAAATAAGGTAAAAATGACAGAAGCAGAAAATAGTATTTTTGTTGATTTAATTAGGGAAAGCAAACGTTATTACAAGAGACTTGAAATTTATGCGAAAAATATTTATAGAAAAATGACAAAAAGACTATATCAACCAGAATATGAAGTTTCTCCCTATGACATTCCTGAAGAGATAACAGAGCTACTTCACAAACAAGAAAATTAGTAATACTTCGGGGAGCTACTGCTCAAAATCATAACTGAAACTAAAACAAATTTCAGACAAGGATATTTCTCAAAAAGAACTAGAAGTTATCCTCAAACAAATCGACAATTCTTACTTGACAATTATAGATAAGATTAAAATGACAGAAGAAGAAAGTCTAGCAGATGTTTATTTAATTAGGGAAAGCAAACTTTATTACAAGAGACTTGAAATTTATGCGAAAAATATTTATAGCCAAATGACAAAAAGACTATATCAACCAGAATATGAA
>NZ_JAAHGO010000003.1:383013-399600 GCF_010672455.1 Okeania sp. SIO2C9
AGAAGAAGAAAGTCTAGCAGATGTTTATTTAATTAGGGAAAGCAAACTTTATTACAAGAGACTTGAAATTTATGCGAAAAATATTTATAGCCAAATGACAAAAAGACTATATCAACCAGAATATGAAGTTTCTCCCTATGACATTCCTGAAGAGATAACAGAGCTACTTCACAAACAAGAAAATTAGTAATACTTCGGAGAGCTACTTCCGAAAATCATAACTGAAACTAAAACAACTTTCAGACAAGGATATTTCTCAAAAAGAACTAGAAGTTATCCTCAAACAAGTCAACAATTTTTACTTGACAATTATAGATAAAATTAAAATGATAGAAGAAGAAAGTCTAGCAGATGTTTATTTAATTAGGGAAAGCAAACTTTATTACAAGAGACTTGAAATTTATGCGAAAAATATTTATAGCCAAATGACAAAAAGACTATATCAACCAGAATATGAAGTTTCTCCCTATGACATTCCTGAAGAGATAACAGAGCTACTTCACAAACAAGAAAATTAGTAATACTTCGGAGAGCTACTTCCGAAAATCATAACTGAAACTAAAACAACTTTCAGACAAGGATATTTCTCAAAAAGAACTAGAAGTTATCCTCAAACAAGTCAACAATTTTTACTTGACAATTATAGATAAAATTAAAATGATAGAAGAAGAAAATATACCAGACAAGGTTGATAAATTATTTAATACCATGAAAAATGCGGGTGAAAAAATATCACAAGCATTACAAGAAAATGATGTGGATATTGACACCTTTAACAGTATCGAGAAAGAAACTTTAAACTTTGATTTGCTGGAGAAAGATATTGAAAAAATCCACACAAGAATTGAACAAGATGGATACTCTGTTTTAGGAAGTCATCTTATCCTTGATAACGAAAAAGACTTGATGGAAGTTAAAACTTATAGCCAAAAAGGAGAAAAAAGTTTTGTCAATACTGTAAGTGCTACAGTCAAAAAAGTAAGAAATATCCCTGCGGATATTCTAAATGAAATGAAGACTAAAGGTCGCGTTGAAATAAGTTTGAAATTTGATGATTAATTTGACTTTTATTTAATATGAAATTCCCTTAAAAAATTGTCATTACAAAGGTTGGAAAGCAATCCCAAATTCATAGAGATTGCTTCCTTCCACAAAGTGCATTGAAAAATACATTATTTTTGAGAACTGAAATATTTTTGCCTGGCTACTTACTACACTCTTTACCGAATAATTAAGACTTAAAGTCTCTCTTTTAAAGGAGAAACAAGAAAAAACTTTCCTTTTATTCAATCCTCTTCACTTTTAGGGATAAGTAATTATCAATTATCAATTATTAATTATCAATCATTGAACCTACTTCCTACTCAAAACATTCAAACAAAGAATTCTTTATTTCTATATAAACTATTTTGATTTAATAAAGGTAACTTTAAAGCCTCAATCCAATCTATCAATTGAAAATCTGTTTCTAAATCAGAATCATCATCCTTAACAGCAGTAATTAAAACCCGATCAACCGCTTCAGCAATAAAACTTTCAACTAACCAATCATAAGTCAAACCTAAATCTCGGTCAAACTCCAAAAAAATTACCCCTACCAAAGCCTCAAATATTTGAGCTAAAATTTTATTCTGCTCACTTTTATGCTTCCATTTATAACTTTTTCCCAATAAAGAAAACTGCTTCAAATTTAACTCCTTAGCAAATTCAGCAAGCACTTTTCTGCTCACAATATCGCTTTCAATAACAGTAATAGTTGCTCCACCTAAATAAGAAAAATTATCTGATAAATAGTTACTAATAATCCTACAAAAAACCACATAACCTAAATTAGCCAAACCTTGATGCTCTAATGCTCTTTGTTTTTGTTGCGGCCTAATAATATTACTCCCATCGTAAATATAATTTGGATGAGTTAAAGCAATCTCTAATAACTCTGGATGCTGAAAGTCAGATAAAGAAATACTCCCGACGTAGCGCTTGGCGATCGCTTCCTTGGCAGCTTTGATATTTAAGCCCATAATATTATCTGTAACTCCATAAAAATGGGAATATAATTAATAATTACTACAATCTATCACTCACAAATTACAGAATAGTTAATAATTTCATCAGATTTTCTCAAGAAAAGAGTGATTTGCTGCTACTAAAAGTAAGGTCAAGACTAACAATTTTTCTAGTAGCTATGAGTAGCAGTATTTAGGTAAGCATTTCCTAAAATATAAACATCTAGTCATATAGAACCCCTAAGCGTATCTTCATAAATATCAAGTTTTTTTAGCTAGGAGTCAGGAGACAGGAGACAGGAGACAGGAGGTAAGAGGGAAGAGAGAAGAGAGAAGAGAGAAGAGGGAAGAGGAAAGATGTGGGTTCGTGATCATACAAAAAATTTAACACTCCTTCAGATGATTTTCGGTCAAAATTGATGCGCGAAAAGACTTGACTACCATAATTATATAGACCTCAAATGGGTTCTATAGATAAATGAAAATTATTCCAGTGCTATGAAAATTTTAGATTAATCGTAATAATTGTGAACTATTAACTTCTCCCTTAAATATTCTAATTAATTTTACCAAATAATTAATAATTAATAATTAAATAATTCGCGCCTTGAAGCCTCCCCTTTTAAGGGGAAAAAAAGCGGTCGAGGGATGGCGAGGTCTCCTCGCCATATCCAATCGACCAAGAAAAGAAATAATATTTCCTGATATTTAATCAAGGACGGTTTTAACCAGAGGTAATTATCAATTATCCATTATCAATTATCAATTAATAAACTACTGAACGCTTTTTAATATTCAGCAATTAACAATTAATAATTACCTCTTATTAAAACGGATAGGATTGACTAAAAGGATTTTTTGGGTGCATCTCATAGCAAGCAAAAATACTTTTTTCTTATCTATATCCCTGTTGCCTGTTGCCTTCCGGAGCTGTTGCCTAAAAGCGATAAATTTTTTGCTTTATTCTTGCATTGAGATGCACCCGATTTTTTTTATTTTATCCCCTTAAAAGGGTCCGCTTCAAGGCGTGAATTGTTGAATGAATAATTATTAACTATCAACTCTTAATTATTAATTATTCATTATTCATTATTCATTATGTTGTAATAGTCGTGCATTGCATTATTTTTGTTACGAGGTACAGCAGTGGGAGCATCTTGCTCCCATACCAACCATCCCTTGTTCCTTGTATATAATTACTATGCAGGTACCAATTATTCAACCACACTTATCACCTGTTACAAATTAAAATTTATCAAAATAATATGGGTCTAAAACCCCACCTTTTAAGGCGAAATATTTTTGGAGAGTTGCTCACGCATCCCCTACTTCCCCCCCTGGGAGGGGTTAGGGGTGGGTTAACTTCTGACTTCTGACTTCTGACTTCTAACTTCGTTAACTATTCTTATTCCTGATTAAATTATGTCTACAGAACTAAAACTTGTTAAAGAACATCAATGCTTCAGTGGCAAAGTTAGCTATTATTTCCACTCATCTTCAACCTGTAATATTGAGATGCGTTTTTCAATTTATATCCCTCAAAAAGCCAAATCAAAACTATTACCAGTATTGTATTTTCTCTCTGGTTTAACCTGTACTGAAGAAAACTTTATGGCTAAAGCTGGAGCACAAAAATTTGCTGCCAAATATGGATTAATTTTAGTCGTACCAGATACAAGTCCGCGCAATACTGGCATTAAAAATGAAAACGATAATTGGGATTTTGGTACAGGTGCAGGATTTTATATTGATGCCACATTAGAACCTTGGAAAAAGCATTATCAAATGTATAGTTATGTTGTTAAAGAATTACCAGAACTCATCGCTAAAAAATTTCCAATTCAGCCAGATAAACAAAGTATTTTTGGTCATTCCATGGGAGGTCACGGAGCATTAATTTGTGCTATAAAAAATCCGGCAAAATATCAATCTGTTTCTGCATTTTCTCCAATTGCGGCACCAATGCGTTGTCCTTGGGGTGAAAAAGCTTTTAGCAATTATTTAGGTGAAAATCAAGAAAATTGGCGTGATTATGATGCTAGTGAATTAATTTTAAATTATGGTTATAATCATCCGATTTTAATTGATATAGGAACTGCCGACCCCTTTTTATCCCAAAAACAATTATTACCAGAAGTATTTGAAGAAGCTTGTCAAAAAAAAGGAGTAAATCTAACTTTAAGAATGCAAAAAAATTACGATCATAGCTATTATTTTATTGCATCTTTCATAGAAGACCACATAAGATATCATGCAGAAGCTTTGAATTGAAGAAAGGTAAGCATTTCCTGCGGAATGCGGAGCTAACAGCAGTCAGCTATCAGCTATCAGCTTTATTACCTTTAAAGGAGAAAAAAGCAATTTTATCAAAGCTTCAGAGTACGAATATCTGGTTGAGAATGTAGTAGAAATTAAACGAATGCTTGCTTCATTAATTAAAAAGCTGATAGCTGACCGCTAATAGCTAAATGCTTACGAAGAAATACTTTAACTTCATCACAAACAGCAATATTATGTTCGCCTGAATACTAATAATTGAATAAGTGAAGAAGTCGATGGGGACTCAAACCCCAACCAATTGTAAACACTGTGTAGAAAGCGGGATATTCAACCCAAAAGAAAAAGATAAATAATTAGAGAGGAGTCAGGAAATAAGAGGATAGAAGTAAGGAAAAAAATAGAGAATGTAGAAATTATTTCTTCCTTACTTTCAATTCTTTAATTCTATTTATTAAAGCCCGATATGGAGATAATATAACTCCATAAATTTCAACCCAGACTTCAAAAAGTATCAACAAACAAGACTTTTTTGCTTGTACGTTGCAAATCAGACATACATTGCTAAACTTACCGAATAATTAAGGTTTAAAGCCTCTCCTTTAAAAGAGAAGCAAGAAAAATTTTTCATGATTAGTCAATCCTCTTCTTTTCAAGGAGAAGTAATAATTAATAATTAATTATTAATGATTAATTATTAATTATTAATTGTTGAACACTCCCCTACTCCTAGCCCACTGAAAATAGCTAATAGACTATCAATTACAATGAACTAGAATCTAAACTTTGAGCTTCCTCCTCCGTTTGAGGCAAATGTAATCCGCACTCCTGCTTAAGACCATGAAAACGAGTATCCCGTTCATTCTCATCTTCCACAGTCAAGGGACGACTAGAATGCCAATCTCCCACAGTAGTATAACCCAAATCGAAAAATGGATGATAAGGCAAATTGTAAGCAGTCAAATATTGGTATATATCCCTGGCATTCCAAGTTAATATAGGTAAAATCTTATATACTCCCGATTGCTGACCAATGCGGTTAAGACTCTTGCGGTGGTCAGTTTGGTCTTTCCGTAGGCCAGCTAGCCAAGCTTTAGCACCTAACTCTTTTAATGCTCTTTGCATGGGTTCTACTTTGCGAATTTGGTCATAGCGGTTAAGAGCATCAGCATTATTCTCAGCCCACAGTCGGCCATGTATAGCTTCCATTCTAGCGGGACTAATTGAAGATTGATATACTTTAAGACTCAGTCTCAATCGTTTAGTCAACTCTTCAGCAAATCTATAAGTTTCGGCTGGTAAATATCCTGTATCAACCCAAATGACAGGAATATTAGGTACAACGGTTGTAACTAGATGTAACATAACAGCAGCCTGGATACCAAAACTGGTACTCATAACTAAACCTTCTCCAAAGGTTGCATATCCCCACTTAACCAGAGTATGAGCATCTGCTTGGGCAAGTTCCTGGTTGACAACCTCAAGATCCAATTCTGGTGGATATGTAAAATTTTGCCGACCGTATTGTCCATTTTGGTTGACTTTGATTAGACTCTGTTGTGACATAGTTATTACCAATCAAATTAGTATAAGACTTTAAAGGTTAATCATACGTTGTCAGCAATCCTCATTGACATCCTCCCGACGCTGCTCTAACAGACAGCGCGGGATTCCCTAACATCACTGGTAGGAGCTTTCTGTTTCATAGCACCCGCCTTCTGGGATTTACTCCCTTCAGGTCTTACGGTCGCTCCACAGACTGACACTGCGAGTCCCGCAGCCAAAATGTTTATTGAAGCATTGATATCCCGATCGTGGTGAATACCGCATTCTGGACAATCCCACTCTCTTATACTCAGAGGCAATTTGTCCACTATGTGACCACAATTAGAACAACGCTTAGAACTAGGAAAGTATCGGTCAATCACAATTAATTCCCGTCCATACCATTTAGCCTTATAATCTAATTGCCTGACTATTTCTCCCCAATTAGCATCACAACCCACCCCTCTTGCTCCCCTCCCGGGAGGGGATGGGGGTGGGTTGTGATTTTTCACCATGTTTTTTACTGCCAAATCCTCAACCACAATAGTTTGATTTTCTCTAATTAGTTGGGTTGTCAGTTTATGGGTGTAGTCAAGTCTTGAATCTTTGATTTTTGCATATATTCTGGCTACTTTAAGCCTAGCTTTCTGATAGTTATTAGACCCCTTAGTTTTTCTAGATAGAGACTTCTGAGCTAGCCTCAATTTTTTGTGTAATTTGTTGAGATTTTTAGGGTTAGTAACTTTTTCTCCATCGCTAGTAGTTAAGAGGAACTTGATTCCTAAATCAATACCAATTTGTTTCTGGACTAGCTTGAGAGTTAAATCTCTAGGATCATTGATTCTCAGAGACACAGACCATCTACCAGAGGGGTCAAGCTTCACTGTAATTGTGCTTGGTACACAACCTGATGGTAATTGCCTACTCCATCTAATAGGTAATGGTTCAGCACATTTAGCTAGATAAACTTGACCATTTTTCCACTTGAAAGCAGACTTTGTAAACTCTGCACTACCACCATTTCGCTTTTTCTTGAAATTAGGATACTTAGCGCGTTCACTAAAAAAGTTGCTGAAAGCAGTTTGTAGATGTCTCAAGCTTTGCTGTAGTGGTACACAGCTAACTTCATTGAGAAAATCTAACTGCTCCTCTTTCTTCCAAGAGGTAAGCATAGTTGAGGTTTGAGCATATCCTACTCGCTCTTTGTTCTCATACCAGGCAGTAGTTCTGGCTGCTAAAGCTTTGTTATAGATGAGGCGTACACATCCCAATGTTCTCCGCAACAGATTTTCCTGTTCTGGAGTTGGGTAAAACCTAAATTTGTAAGCTTTTTCAACCATCTACTACTTACCCAGAGTTGTTCACTGTTTAACATATTGTGTGTTAAACCGCAACATTGATTGGTTTTCCTCCCGACGCTCTCCTTTTGTTCCCCCCGCATCATCGGGCGGCGAGGTGGGATGGATAGCGCTGCTCTCCAACCAACGTTGAGATTAAAGTTCCTTATATAATATAGTCATTAATTTTTGACCACAATTTCGTCGCGTATTATACAGTACATAAAGATTGAAGATATTTGACTTGACTTGAGTATATATGACTATATTTATGTAAAACGTTTATTATACATTCAGATTACCTTGTGTTACAAAATGCTTTTTTCTGTTATAATTCATTATCGTTATTTAGCTTAACGCTAAAACTTATTTGCGACTTAAGCTCTCCTGTTTGAATAAAGACTCTAGCCTAGACCAAAACCCCTCGCTCAAAGATTCAAACTTTTTTTGAAGTGAATAAACTGCTTCTAAATTACAGCGCTTTTCATTTAACGTTTAAGTAGACTACAAAATTCTTTTAGGTTATGGAGTCCAAGAATACTTTGGCCAGTGGAGTCTGTCTATATTAAAAACCACTATAACCTTTTCAATAGAGGACAAAAAAAAGACCAACTTTGTCAAGCAGGTCTAAATAAAAATTATTTTCCGTTGTTATTTCTGCGAGATTAACAAGCAAGCAACTGCGTGTTCCCAAGTTCGCAGCGATTTGCGGGTTATATATCTCACAATGTCTATATTACTGATTGTAACAAACTATTGAGCAATTTTTGGAAAATTTTTTAATTTTGTATCCCAATTAATTGTGCAATATGGGTTTCAGCCCTTTGTGGTTTACCCCAAAAAACCTGTTCTTGCTTATATACAACCATACCAGGTTTAGCACCCTTGGGCTTATAAACAAATTTAGGTTTGGTATAAATAACTGGGACTATTTCACTCTGACGGGCACGACTATAAAAGGCACTGATATCTGCAACAAACTGTAAATCAACTTCATCTGGTATTGCCCCAGCATCCAGTCGCAACAAAACATGACTACCAGGAATTTCTTGAGTATGAAACCACAAATCATAATCTCCCGCCACCCGAAAAGTTAACAAATCATTTTGACGATTATTACGGCCAACCAATAATTCAAATCCACTGGGAGTTTCGTAACGGTAAAATTCTGTATCCTTTTTATTATCTTGGTGATGTTCTGGAGCTTTAAGGTAAGCTTGCTGAATTAACTCATCCCGAATTTCTTCAAGAGTGCGTAAATCTTCTGGAGTTTGGTAAGTATCTAACTGAGACAAAAAAGCTTCCACTTGCTCCAAATAATCAATTTCTGCTTGGACTGTCGCTAAAAGGGGTTCCACTGCCACACGCGCTCGTTTCAATTTTTGGTGCTTTTTATAAAGACTTTGGGCATTTTGCACCGCATTTTTCTCTGGGTCTAACTTGATGACCATCGGTTCCCCAGTTTCAAAGTCACAGAGAGTAATGGCTTTCATCCCCGGTTGCCATTCGTGAAGATTGGCCATAAGTAAATCAGCTTGCGATCGCAAAAATTCTGCCCCATCCGACTGGTCTAAACGTTCAGAAAAAGTGTCAGCCTTTAGCTGTAACTTAGCCGTAATATTTTTAAGTTTTTGGCTAATTTGATGATATAGTTGACTAAACTCTTGCTGATTCAGCTGTCCAGTATAATAATCATTCAATAATTCCTGGACAGTATCAACAGATTCTATACTTAACCAACCCGTTACAGTGTATCCATTTTCTGTCCAACCAGGATAAAATTTGGAATGCTCCAGATTTTTTAACCATTCTTGCCAACTTTTAAATAATTTTTGCCAGTCCGAAGCACTAAGGTCATTAGTAGACTGTTGAGGGTCTAGTCCTAAAGCTTCAATCATTGGCTGTACTAAAGCCTTACTGAGGCCACGGTAATTTTTAATTAAATTTCGCCACAATACACCAGGTATTAAACTAATTCTTTCTTGCCATTCTTGTTGCGTTTCTTGCAAATTAGGAATAGGGTTAGTCAGAGAAGGGGGTAGTTCATAAGGTTGACCTGTTTGAATTTGACGAAGACTAGACTGTTGACTATTCACTTGGTGGGCACAGGTAACAACCAAATTATCCGCAGTGGTCAGAATAACATTGCTGTACTTGGTCATAACTTCCACATAAAGATGCCATAGAGGTGCTTCTCCAGGACGTTTCGCAAATTGGAAGTCCAGTACCCTTTCCCAAGGAGAAACTTCAACAATAGCTATTAAAGCTAGTCCCCCTAGTTGGTGTCGTAATTGTTGACTAAAAGTAAAAGTATCAGGGGCGCGAGGTGGAGGATCGCTGATACAAATACGGGCCCCTTGGGGATGCCAGGAAATGTCCAACCAACCACGTTTTTTGAGAGTTCGCAGAGCAATGGTAATAGTAAAGCGATCGCGCTGATATACTTGCTCTAAACGTGCTGGTAGCCATTTAGAACAGAGTTCAGAACATGAAGCTATGAGAGTTGTATAGTCAACAGGTTGCACAGTTAGCTTTCAGTTAAAAGTTCAAAGTGAAAAAACTATGATATAAATTTATTGTCTAAAAACAGGATTTTTGATTTTTCAGGCGACAATCTTTAAATAATTTTTATTGCTTTTGTCATGTAAATTTAGAGACTTGTAATATTAAGTTTGGTTGACAAATAAAGATTAATTATTTTACCCTCTTTTCTGCTCTCAATCAAAATTTTTAGTATAAACACCAATTATTTGATTGAGCAGGTTTGAGAATTATTCATAACTATAAATGTTTATTACTTCTATAATGACGGATCTAGACTTGATGTAAAAGCCTGATTTAATGAATAAATATTTTTATGTGCTTTCTTCTTATATGGCAGTCGAAGGAAAGGGTGCGGACATATCAAAAGCTTGAAACTCAGACAACGCAAAATTTTTCCTTCTTCCTTCTTACTTCTTCCTTTTGCCATAACTGAAAAACTTTTTATATATGATTTGTATAAGCTTTATTTTTTCTTTTGCGGGTTGAATACTCCGCCGTCAACTAAGGTGCTAAAAATTGTTTGGGGTGATCAGACACTAAAGTGGCCATTCCTTGGCTATCCCCATGCAATTAGACCTTCTGCCTTCTGCTTTCTGCCTTATTCAAGTCCCTTATTGCATAATCTGTCATGGATATCCAGTTAATTAATATTGGTTTCGGTAATATAGTTTCTGCGAATAGGGTCGTTGCAATTGTTAGTCCAGAATCTGCCCCTATCAAGCGAATGATTAGCGATGGCAGAGAAAGAGGCCAATTAATTGACGCTACTTATGGTAGGCGTACCAGGGCAGTGATTATTACAGATTCTAATCATATTATTCTTTCGGCAATTCAACCTGAGACAGTGGCACATAGATTTATATTTAACAATAAGGATAGTTAATAGTTAATTGTAGTAATTAATGTTTAATTTTCCAGAATTTGTTATTAATAACTAAAAGTTTAGTTATGCGGGTTGGTACTGCGATAAAAATTTATGCAAACTGGTAAATTAATTGTTTTAACAGGACCTAGTGGTGTAGGTAAGGGGACTTTGGTAAAATCTCTCCTAGAACGTCATCGAGAATTAGTTTTGTCTATTTCTGTCACTACCCGTTGTCCTCGACCTGGAGAAGTAGAAGGAGAAAACTATTACTTTGTAGACCGCGATAAATTTCAACAAATGATTGAAACTAAAGATTTATTAGAATGGGCTGAGTTTGCAGGTAATTTTTATGGCACACCACGTCTGCCAGTTATTGAAAATATTAAACAGGGTAAATTAGTATTATTGGAGATTGAGGTACAAGGGGCAAGACAAATTAAACAGACTTTTTCAGAAGCATTGCGTATTTTTATTTTACCTCCTTCTATGAGTGAATTGGAAAAAAGATTGCGGGATAGAGGACATGATTCGGAAGAAGCGATCATCAAGCGTCTAGAAAGGGCAATTAAAGAGGTGGAAGCTGCGGGAGAGTTTGATGTACAACTTATGAATGATAACTTGGAAATGGCTTTGCAAAATTTGGAGAAAGTATTATTTGACTGAAATTATAGGTAGTTCAACAATTAATTATTAATTATTAATTATTAATTATTAATTATTAATAATCACCTCTTCTTTTAAAGGAGAGAATTAACTAAAATGATTTTTTTCTTCTTTAAAGCAGAGGCTATCAACTTTAATTATTTGGTAAAGAGCGAATAAGATATGTTTACTTCATATAAATAATTGCTGAAAAAATTACTGAAGCTGAAAAAATTACTGAAACTGAACCTGATTTATTACTTAATAACTGAAGTTTTCAATAAAAAAAGCATTATTTTAAGGAATTGCTATAATTTCCAAGAAGCGTGAGGTACAAAATTAATCATAATTTTTTTTACTCTGATTGTAGCAGTCGAAAGATAAGGTTAGGAAAGATCGACAGCTTAAAACTCAGACAAAGCAATATTTTTCCTTCTTGCTTCTTGCTTCTTGCTTCTTGCTTCTTGCTTCTTGCTTCTTGCTTCTGCTATATCTTTAACTCTTTGCTAAAAATTTTTTTTGTGTATTCTTTCTCTCTACAAATATGATATGATTTACAATTGTTAATATTTGTGGTTAAACAAAATGTACATTCATACTTTTTTTGATTTTCCTGTCTACACAGTCATTCAGTTAACATTATTTTTCTCTATTGTCTTGGGAATTATTTTTAAAGATATGTTGGAGTATAAATTAACACTATGGCTGAAAAACAAAGTCTCTCAAAAGGAAATAGGCTATCAAACACCTAATCTTATTACTGCTTATTTGAGCATGACTTTATTTATCTTTTTATGTGTATCAGCTAGTCTTTCTATCTTTAATATTGTTGAATGGTTATCTATTGTCATGGGCGCAATAGTGGTGTTTCCAACTGCCTTGTTGATTTGGGTACAATTAGGGTCAATGTTTGAGTTGGTCGAATCTAAGGGAATAGCATCTATTAATATTGAAGAATATATGCCTGAAGAAAAAAAAATTAAATCAGGAGAAAATGCTAATCAGTAATTACTCATATTTTGGAGTAAATTATTATGACAATTAATCAAAGAAAATCTGCCAATAATTAAGGTGAATAAAATTACTATCGATAGTAGTTACCCCAAAATATATTGGCTGAGTCGAACTAAAATATGAAAAGTACAATGTGGTTGCTATATTTTTGAGGAATTTTTTTATAAGTTTCTATGCAAAATTAATTACCGAATAATTAATAATTAATAATTAATAATTAATAATTAAATAATTCGCGCCTTGAAGCCTCCCCTTTTAAGGGAAAAAAGCGGTCGATCTTCGTAGCTTCCCGAAGGGTGGGATGGCGAGGAAACCTGCGCCATATCCAATGGACCAAGAGAAAAGAAAATATTCCTTATATTCAATTCTGTAACGGTTAAAATCCGAGGTAATTATCAATTATCAATTATCAATTATCCATTATCCATTATCCATTATCCATTAATGAAAGGTCCTATTGACTTCCTGTTCCTTGTTCCCTGTTCACTCTCTCAACTAGGAAATTTATTTTGCACGACGACTTCGACTACTTAGATATTTATAGAGTCATAGTTTATAAAAAACAACTTGCTAGAAAAAGGAAATCTGAAAGCCTTATACATAAAAAATTTCTCTCTAAGTCTTGATAATTTCTAACTTGATAACTATAACTACTTATACTAAAATATTAGAAGCAATACATAGGTTTGCTATATTCTTTTGAACCAAAGATTAAGATTAAATTGCGAATTAATAAACTTATTTTCTAGCTAAGTGAAACAGAGCCTATATCTAGATATTTTCAATGAAAGTAATACAAGTAGTTTGCCTATTCATCTCAATTGCAATAACAGAAAAAACTCTACTAATATATAAAGTTATATAAAGCAAATTTACTTGCCAAAAATAAACGTTGATGGTAAGCTCCTGATGAGGTTGTTATAAAAATAACCAATCAATTAATCAATGTCCAGTAATCAATGTCCAGTTAAACCTGCGAAAACAGATTTTAACTTAGACACTTAGACAAAATTTGGTGAGGTAGTCATGCGTCTTCCAAAATATACAAACTTGGCAAGTGGTTGCTTGTCAATATTAATTACATTTGGAACAATTTATCCGGCGATCGCTGCTCCTGAAAATGAGAAAGTTGCCCAAAGGGAAAGAACTAGAGCAGGGGGAGCAAATCAAATGGAGATTGTCGGTTATATTAAAGGTATTATCGGTAATGTAGTCACAATTCGAGTAGATGAAGAAGCCGAATTAGGCATTCCTGGCATTGCACCTAATGATGGTGAACCTACTTACGTCACAATTCCTGAAGAGGAACGTGGTCAACTACGAACTCTATTTTTTTCTCCTAGACATACAATGGAAATAGCAGGTCTAGTACCTGGAATGCGGGTCTATGCAATTGTGGGCAAAAAGAATGACGATCCTGAAGACCCTTGTGGTTGTATAGACTTTTTTAAAGTCATCCCAGATTATAACTATGAACGGGTAGAAGTTCAGTTACCACAATACAATTTCCAGGGTCCTCCTTCCTTAGAGTTTCCACCACTTCAGCCACCACCTCCTATTACACGGCCTGCCCCACCACCACCTCCTGTCAGAGGATTGTGGTAATGTTAGCCCATAAAAAACTCTATAATTAGGTCTGTAATGCCACTATATAAGATTAGTGGCATTATTTATTTTAGTGTAATTGAGGCCGTTCGAGCTCAAGTCGTTTCTCCAGGGCAACTCCCAAGATGATGTCTATAACTTTTTACAGATTTTAGTCAACAGTTGTTAACTCTTCATCTCTAACAGGACTAACCAATATGTAATTTATAATAGAGTCTTGGATAGAGGGAAAAATTAGGAGGTAAGTTTAGGCTTGTTTGATATCAAATGTATTAAACTCCATTTTACCTCATCTGGGGACAATTATTATTCCGGACTTCACATAAAAAATAGTGCTATTTGAAAATAAACTTAATAATCAATTTAGTCCATATCCTATATTGATTGTCTAGTCAAAGAAATATGATGAAGTGACAACTGATAAAAGCAACGGCAAACTAGCTGAATCCAAATATTTACTATTATAAAATTTAGGTTTTTTTAGCTATAGCTAAAGTGATAGCTTTTTTTCCTATCTAGTTGATTAGTAATAAAAAGATATCAGTAAAAATATAGGGTATAGCTTTTGTGCTGTAGCTAAATATCAATAAAGTTATGAATGTTGATTTATCTATCTCTTTTGCCTCAAAATTTTGTTGTATCATAGGATTGACAACTTTTGACACTGAATATTTTTTATGATAAATTCATCCATTATTACCAAGACTACCTAACCTAAAGACATACTATATCCCACTACAAAATGAAACTAGAATCACATCAGTTTATTCGCTATTTTGAACCTGAGCAAGCTGCACAAATTTCCCAGATTGCTATTATTAAAAAATTTAATCCCCGAGAGATTATTTTTGAAGAAGGTGATGATTCAGATTCTTTATTTTTAGTTCTAGAAGGTGAAGTAGAAGTTAGTAAAAGGAGTGGTGAAGGGAATAATTATGTTGTGATTACATCTGTTCAATCTAATGGTTATTTGGGAGAGTTAGGGATTATAGATAGAAAGCCAAGAAGTGCTAGGGTAGTTACATCTCAGGAAACAGTTTTGGCGAAAATTTACTATGAATCTATAACAGAGATATTAGCTAATACAAAAGGAGATTTAGTCTTACAAATTTTAAGTTTTTTATCTCAAAGATTGCGAACTGTGACGACTGATTACGTCAATCAATTAGCTTATAAGGAGAAAATGACTTTGATTGGAGAGATGGTTAATACTATTATTCACGATTTTAGAAGCCCTTTTACTGGTATTCAATTATCAAGTTCAATGTTAAAAGAACTACATCCTGATCAAGAAAGTCAAGAATGGTGCGATTTAATTTCAATGCAAGTTCAGAGAATGTTAAATATGGCAGAAGAAGTGCTTGCTTTTTCTCAGGGGAATACAACATTATATTGTCAGTTAATTGATATTGCTAAACTCTTACAAAATTTTGCTAAGTTAAACCAGGTTTATATTGATTTTTCTTCTGTAGAATTGATAGTTTCTGTTGAAGAGGGTTTAATAATAAATGCTGATGAAAATAAAATTAACCGTGCCCTACAAAATTTATTATCTAATGCTGTAGAAGCTCTGGATCAATCTGAGGGCAAAATAGAAATCAGAGCTAGAAGAAAAGATCAATTAGTTGAAATTACTTTTTCAGATAATGGGCCTGGCATTCCTCAAGAAATTCAGAATAAATTATTTGAAGCTTTTGTAAGTTATGGAAAACAGGGCGGTATTGGATTGGGAACTGCTATTGTTAAGACAATTATTGATGCCCATAATGGGAAGATTTTTTTTGAATCAAGTCCATCTACTGGTACAACTTTTTATCTTCATTTTCCCATAGCTAAAGTAGATTGAATTGGATGATCTTAATTTTGAATAAAGCCAAAAAATTATCGCTTTTAGGCAACAGGCAACAGGCAACAGGCAACAGGGAATATATAAGAAAATTAGTATTTTTGCAAATATGAGATGCACTCATTGAATTCGGCAAAAATAAATTTCAATATTCACTGGTTATTTCAGTTATCAGTTATCAGTTATCAGTACCTCTGTAATAAAGACGGTTGACATCAGGAATATACTATCTTTTTATCCCCTTAAAAGGGGAGGCTTTAGATCACAATTTTTCGGTAATATTTTAATTTTTAACTTTTGATTTAAAACGGAGTAGGGAGTAGGGAGTAGAAAATCAGTTATCAGTTATCAGTTATCAGTTATCAGTTATCAGTTATCAGTTATCAGTACCTCTGCAATAAGGAGACTTTACATTTCAGTTATCAGTTATCAGTACCTTTGTAATAAGGAGGCTTTACATTTCAGTTATCAGTTATCAGTTATCAGTTATCAGTACCTTTGTAATAAGGAGGCTTTACATTTCAGTTATCAGTTATCAGTTATCAGTACCTTTGTAATAAGGAGGCTTTACATTTCAGTTATCAGTTATCAGTTATCAGTACCTTTGCAATAAGGAGGCTTTACATTTCAGTTATCAGTTATCAGTACCTTTGTAATAAGGAGGCTTTACATTTCAGTTATCAGTTATCAGTTATCAGTTATCAGTACCTTTGCAATAAGGAGGCTTTACATTTCAGTTATCAGTTATCAGTACCTTTGCAATAAGGAGGCTTTACATTTCAGTTATCAGTTATCAGTTATCAGTTATCAGTACCTTTGCAATAAGGAGGCTTTACATTTCAGTTATCAGTTATCAGTACCTTTGTAATAAGGAGGCTTTACATTTCAGTTATCAGTTATCAGTTA
>NZ_JAAHGO010000003.1:399610-484518 GCF_010672455.1 Okeania sp. SIO2C9
TCAGTTATCAGTTATCAGTTATCAGTTATCAGTACCTTTGCAATAAGGAGGCTTTACATTTCAGTTATCAGTTATCAGTACCTTTGTAATAAGGAGGCTTTACATTTCAGTTATCAGTTATCAGTTATCAGTTATCAGTACCTTTGCAATAAGGAGGCTTTACATTTCAGTTATCAGTTATCAGTACCTTTGTAATAAGGAGGCTTTACATCAGGAATATGGTCTTTTTTTATCCCCTTAAAAGGGGAGGCGCATACCCACAATTTTTCGGTAATATTTTAATTTTTAACTTTTTATTTAAAACAAAGTGACTGACGATCTCAATAATAATTTACCTCCATATACTGATATTAAAACGAATATAAAGAATACAGAAATTGACTTATCATTGGCAAGTTTAAGAGAAAAAACAATTCAACAAATTCGTTCCAATTTACGGCCTGGGCAACAACAAATGGCTGACTGGCAAGGAGGACCTTTAGCAGTTTCAGCAGTTCCTGGGGCAGGAAAATCTTATGGGATGGCAGCAGCAGCAGCTTTAGCGATCGCTCGTTATCAATTACATAATAATCGTCAATTAATTGTTGTTACTTTTACCCGTTCTGCAGCTAGTAATATTAAAACTAAAATCCGCAAACATTTAAAGGAATTATCTTTACCTCAAGGCAGTTTTATTGTTCATACTTTACATGGTTTGGCTTTGAGTATTGCCCTACGTCATCCTGAATTATCTGAGTTAGATTTAGAAAATAGTACTTTAATTCTTCCCACTCCAAGCAATAGAATAACTCGGACTTGTGTAGAAAATTGGATTGCAAATAATCCCAGACATTATCAACTTTTAATTGAAGGAGTTCAATTTGATGGAGAAGAAACTGAACGTTTAAGAAGGCAGTCTGTTTTACGCACTGAAGTTTTACCTCAATTAGCTTGGAAAGCAATTCAACAAGCAAAAAGTTCTGGTCTTAAACCAGAAGATTTATGGAAATTACGAGACCAAACTAATGACCATTATCAAGTTGTGAATATTGCTGCTAATTTATATCAAACATATCAGGAAATATTGAGGGAAAATCAATTAATTGACTACGATGAAATGATTTTGGCAGCGTTGCGGGTATTAGAAAATGAAGGTGCTAGAAAAATGTGGCAAAATCAAGTTTTTGCAGTTTTTGAAGATGAAGCTCAAGATTCTACCCCCTTACAAACTAAACTTTTAAAAAAACTGGCTAATTCTAGTGAAAATGATGATGGTATTTCAGAAGATAATGGGATTTCTCAAGAGCAAAGATTATCAAAATTAAATCATCTCAATCTTATGCGTGTTGGAGACCCAAACCAAGCAATTAATTCCACATTTACTCCAGCAGATCCAATAGATTTTCGGCAATTTTGTGAAGACTGCGAACAATTAAATAAGTTGGCAACTATGGAACAAGCAGGTCGTAGTTGTCAAAAAATTATAGATGCAGCTAATTTTGTGTTGAAATGGGTAAATAATTCGGAATTAACAGGAATAGAAAAACCATTTCGAGACCAAAATATTCATCCGGCAAATGATAATCCTCCAGCTACTGGTGGTGGTTTAGAAATATATGAACCTCGGGATATTTACCAAACACTTGAGTTGATGGGTAAACGCATAATTAATTTATTTAAAGAAAATCCCGATGGTAATTTTGCTGTATTAGTACGGGAAAATAAACAAGGTAAATTTATTACAGATACTTTTTCTAATCCTGGAAAGTATGGAATTGATATTGATTTAGGCAAACAAAATATTTCAATACATGATGTTTCTCAAGGAGCGCGTCACTCTCAAATTCCAGCAGAAATATTGGCATTAATGCAATTTATTGACCGCCCTCATTCTCCAGATTATTTAAAATCTGCTTTGAAAGTTTTGGGCGATCGACACTTAATTCCTAAGCAAGATTATAATGTTTTTGCTTCTCAACCAGAACAGTTTCTTTACCCAGGACCTCTCGATCCTTATCAATCAGAAAAAGTGCGTAAATGTCGCGATCTTTGTCGTAATTTGCTCAGAGCAAAATCAGAATTACCTCTGTATCAATTAATTTCTTTTCTTGCTTTAACTTTAAAATATCAACAATCAGATTTAGCAACTGCGGATAAGTTAGCAGAAAGAGTTGCTAAACAAACTTTTGATAATAGTTCGATGAATTCTATTTTAGAAGTGTTAAGTGAAATTGTAGGTTCCGAGAGATTTGAACCTGTTGAAGTGGATGAAGATGCAGAGAAAAATTATACTCGTAAAAACCAACTTACTATTATTACTATGCACAAAGCTAAGGGTTTAGATTGGGATTATGTCTTTTTACCTTTTTTACATGAAAATATAATTCCTGGTAATTTACGAGTTTTGCCACAGGTGAATTTTTTGGGAGAATTTGACTTAGCTGAAGTGGCAAGAACGCAAATTCGTGCTAGTTTACAATGGCAAGATTTACCAGATATTTCTACTGGTTGGAAACAGGCAGGATATTTGAAAACGGCAGAGGAATTTCGGCTATTATATGTGGCGATGACTAGAGCAAAACGTTTGTTGTGGATGTCTGCTGCTAAGTTAGCTCCTTTTACTTGGAATAAACCAGACAATTTACAGCAGCAAAAACCTTGTCCAGTTTTACCTGTATTGAAGACTGAGTTTCCTGATAGTTTCAGATAAATTTAAAAGCATCAAAACAGAGTTTCACTATAGTATCGCAGAAGAAGGAAGAAGGAAGAAGGAAGAAGGAAGAAGGAAGAAGGAAGAAGGAAAAATCAGACAATGTCAGATTTTTAAGCTTTTTATCTGTCCTAACCTTTCCTGAGACTGCTATAATTAGCGCCTCACATAAATTCTGGATAAATATTTATAATTCCTGCAATTAGATGTAGATTAAAAGTTTTCCCTCTTCCCTGATTAACTTTTATCAAAAAAAATTAAAATTTATTGCTTTTGGGAGAAAATATAAAAATTTTACTGATAACTGATAACTGAAATGACCTATCTTCCTCTTATAAGTAAATGCTAGATTTTCTTAATCATATATCTTCAGGTAAGCGTTCACAAAATTATAAATAAATACAGATCAATTGACCAGATATCCAGATATAAATATAGGAAGTAGTAATATTTAATATAGTTTCACTATAGCAATTCCCCCCTCACATAAATTCTGGATAAATATTTATAATTCCTGCAATTAGATGTAAATTAAAAGTTTTCTTTCTTCCATGATTAACTTTTATCAAAAAAAATTAAAATTTATTGCTTTTGGGAGAAAATATAAAAATTTGACCTATCTTCCTCTTAATAAGTAAATGCTAGATTTTCTCAATCAGACATCTAAAGGTAAGCGTTCACAAAATTATCAATAAAATAGATAAATTGACCATATATAAGAAGTAGTAATATTTAATATAGTTTCATTATAGTAATTCGCGCCTCACATAAATTTTGGATAAATATTTATAATTTCTACAATTAGATGTAGATTAAAATTTTTCTTTCTTTCCTGATTAAATTTTATCAAAAAAAATTAAAATTTATTGCTTTTGGGAGAAGATGTAAAAATTTTACCTATCTTACTCTTACCGTAAATGCTAGATTTTCTCAATCATACATCTAAAATTAAGGGTTCACAAAATTATAAATAAAATATATCAACTGACCATATATAAATAGAGGAAGTAGTAATATTTAATATAGTTGATTTGACATTGAGAATAAAAACCCTATTTCCAAAATTATATTGACAAAGCAGATAGTATATGTGAGAATCTTTTCAACTTCTAAAATAGAGGGGATCAATAAATTATTGATGAGATAGGCTTTTTTAATACATTATGCGTATCTACTTAACTCACAGTCCTGAATTAAGTAAAACGATAAAATATTTGAGTAGTTATACTTCAATTTAACTCAAAAAACAAATTTATGTAAGTATTAATTACTATCAAATATCAAGTTTATTATCCTGGAAATTTATCCCATAATTAACCCATAATTTTTATAGTGATTTTAATCACATTAAAACCATATAAGGGGTCACATACTCTATGGGAAAAATAGAAGATGATCATAGAAGGTAAGAGAAGCTAGGAAAAAGAATAACTTCTCTCTCCATAAAAACAATTTACTCTAATTTATTTACTGAAAAGTTATGTACAGCCCCCTAATTAAAAAAGTTATAGCTAAAGCTTGTAATGTTAGTATTGATGAATGTGTAGAAGTTCAGAGATTAAAACTAGAAGTTCAAAGATTAACCCTGGAAAATCAAGAACTAACAGAACAGTCACAACAATATCAAAAAGAAAATCAAGAACTGCAAAATAAACTAACCCAACTGAGAATGCAATTAGCAACTCTCTCAGAATACTCTCCCCCTCTAAACCCCTCTTTATCTGCTAATTTAATATCTTCGAAAGAATCAACCAAAACAACAGTTATTTTAGTTGATTCCCCAAACCCAGAACTAGAAGAAGATCAAGGTAAACCTGTAGAGCTGCTAAATCAATTACCAAATGGTATGTGGCACGTTAAAGTTGAATCAGGAGTTCAAGTTATTCTGAAACCAGAAGCTCTAAAAGTTCTAGCATAGTTTTCCGTTACTCAGTTTTGTTAATAAAATTCTGAAATGGTTAAAAATTTCTAGAATACTTTTATGTAGAGGTCGGTTGAAATAAAGGCATAAATTCAACCCGCTAAAATACTTATTTCTAATATAACTGGCCTCTACTCTCAATATATTGATAATGTAGATAACTGAACTTGATATTATCTATTGAATTTCCTGAAAATTAGGTGATATTTTAGAGACAAAAATTTAGTAAGCTGTTAATTATTTAGGCTATATATGCCGGCTATATATGCCAATTTTTGGAAAGGCAACAGAGAATAGTTCAACAATTAATAATTAATAATTAATCATTAATAATTAACAATTACCTCTCCCTGAAAAGAAGAGGATTGACTAATCATGAAAATTTTTGCTTCTCTTAGTCGATTGGATATGGCGAGGAGACCCGCTCTTATCAGAGCCGCTCCCAATTGCACCATTCCACCCAACGGGGAAGCTGCGAAGATCAACCGCTTGTTTCCCCTTTAAAGGAGAGGCTTTAAAACTTAATTATTCGGTGAAGAGAAAAAAATATCTACCTCATTAATATGAGAACCTTTATAAGACCAAGAAATAGGTTGTTATAACAGTCGAAGGAAAGAGCGCGGACATATCAAAAGCTTAAAACTCAAACAACGCAATATTTTTCCTTCTTACTTCTGCTATAAGCTTAAGTGAAATAAATAGTTTTTTTTGCTGCTTTCCTCTCACTAATCTTTCCCATGTATAATTTTTTCTACTTTGGAATGGGGATATAACTTCTGCCTTTAAATAAAAATCTTTGGTATTCTACTTAAATAAAAACTGCGACAATTCGACCTATCTATTGAACAGAAAAAATGCTCGACAACAAGTCGAACATTTCTTACTTTCTTTTGCTGAATCAAAAGAATTAAAACTAATTATTTTGCGACAAAGAAAAATTTGGTTGACTAGCTACCGAATTAGTTTCAACAGTCTGAACTAAAACCGAATTCAACATAGGAGTTTTAACAATAGCATCGTTAGCCAAAGTAAACAAAGGATTAGATAAAATTCCAGCTAAAGACGTTGCTAAAACAGACAAAATCAACCCTACTTGTAAAGGACGCATACCCGAAATATCCCAACGAATAGGAGGATAATTTTTAATCACATCCGACATTTCTTGCGGTTCTTTTACCACCATCATTTTCACCACACGAATGTAGTAGTAAATAGAAGCAACACTGGTAATTAATCCTAACAAAACTAACCAATATAACCCAGCTTGCCAACCTGCCCAAAACAAATAAATCTTGCCAAAGAAACCTGCTAGTGGAGGAATACCACCTAAAGAAAGCAAACAAAGACTCAACCCTAAAGTTAATAGTGGGTCTTTTTGATATAACCCTGCATATTCACTAATTTGGTCCGTACCTGTACGGAGAGAAAATAGAATCACACAGGTAAAACCACCCAAATTCATAAACAAGTAAATTAGCAGATAAAATATCATACTAGCGTAACCAGCTTCAGTATTCGCCAAAAGGCCAATCATAATAAAACCCGCTTGTCCAATAGATGAATAAGCAAGTAGACGTTTCATACTGGTTTGGGCCAGAGCAACCACATTACCCAATACCATACTCAACACAGCAAGGGCAGTAAATACAAAATGCCACTGTTCCGAAACTAAAGGGAAAGCAGTAACTAAAAGACGAATAGCTAAAGCAAAACCAGCAGCTTTAGAACCTACTGATAGAAATGCCACAACTGGAGTAGGAGAACCTTCATATACATCCGGAGTCCATTGGTGAAAAGGGACAGCAGAAATTTTGAAAGAAATACCAGCGATCGCGAATACTAAGGCAATAACTAGAGCTAGTGAAATACCACCACTCGATCCATCAGCAAGACTAGAGGCGATCGCTGTTAACCGAGTTTCTCCACCAGACAAACCATAGAGAAGGGAAATGCCATAGAGAAAAACGGCCGAACTTGCAGCACCAATGAGTAAATATTTTAATGCTGCTTCATTGGAGCGGGGGTCACGTTTTGTATAACCAGTTAATAAATAAGAGGAGATACTCAGGGTTTCCAGAGAAACAAAAATCATCACCAACTCATCTGCTCCAGAAAGGAACATTGCCCCCAAAGTAGCGGTGAGCAAAATACAAATAAATTCTCCTAATGGAGTCCCAGTTTGTTCTATGTATGCCACCGACATCAATATAGTGGTAATTGCACACAGAGCAATGATACCTCTAAATACTACACTGAGGGCATCAGCATTAAAGCCTCCCAAAAAACCGATGGTATTTGTACTGTCCCATTGAGTATATAAGGCCACAATAGCGATCAATAGACCTAGTATGGCTGCGTAGGGAGTCCATTTAGCAGAAGTACGTCCTACTATAAGGTCTCCAACGAGAACTACAAGTAGGGTAATTATAACTATTGCTTCTGGAAGGATAGTGCCTGCGTTAAGCTGGGCCGCAATGTTAGAGAAATCTATCATGTTAGATAATTTGAAATTTTTTGTGTAACTAACTAAGAATTTTGACTAATTAATAATCCTTTACAGTACAGGATTGTAGCGTGTATCCAGAGATTTTTTGGTTTTTTATTAGGTGAAGAAGAAAAAACCAAATTTTTCTAAATTATTGAAGAAGGAAGAAGGAAGAAGGAAGAAGGAAGAAGGAAGGAAGAAGAAATGGATGGGGACTCAAACCTCAACCAATTGTAAACATGGTGTAGACGGCCAGGACTAATTCTTTGTCGTCAGAGAATATTTACTACTCCAGGACTTACGCATTCTCATGGTTAAAACACTATATATACCATAGTGCTATAGTTTTTCTCTAGTATATGTAGTGTCTTTGCCTAAGTCCTGAACTCTATATTTTTGGTTAACTAATCCTAGCAAGATTTATGAATCCAGGACTTACGCATTCTCATGGTTAAAACACTATATATATCATAGTGCTATAGTTTTTCTCTAGTATATGTAGTGTCTTTGCCTAAGTCCTGAACTCTATATTTTTGGTTAACTAATCCTAGCAAGATGTACGAAATTTCAAAGCATACAATTTTTCTAAGCGTGACAATAAATTGCCCTACTCCCCTACTCCCCTACTCCCCTACTCCCCTACTCCCCTACTCCCTTTTTCTAAGCGTGACAATAAATTGACCCTGGTGTAGACGCTATGCTTTATAAACATCTTTCTTAATATAAAACGTAGACATTGTAGATAAGTTATGTGTAGGTCTTGGAGCTGGTTTTTTAGGAGAAAAGTGCATTGAAAAATACATTTTTTTGATAACTGTAGACAAGATTTTTGCCCCCCAAACTCCCCAAACTCCCCAAACTCCCCAAACTCCCCAAACTCCCCAAACTCCCCACCCTTCCCAGAAGGTTTTCAGGAGTTCCTGATCAGGGACAGGTGTAGGCGGTGGCGTATTAAACCCAAAATAAAAAGAGAAAATTTAATTTCTAAGGCTTAACTAATATTTGGTATGACATTGCAAAGTATGCTTAATAAAATTTAATGAACTAGGAGGCACCTTCGTTAAGGGATAAAAAAAGATGATTTTCAAAGTCCTCAGTTAACTATATAGCTTATTGCTGATGGTTTACACATCCATTAATCATCAATACTTTCAGGCATTTTATTAAAAAGATTTACTCAGAATATTTGTGAATGACTCTACAAAGGATAGCCTACTAAAACAGACTTTGTTTGGTGTCTACTAGCTAATAATAACTGACAGTTTTCAGTAACCGGGCTGGTTTATTTTTTCTCGCGATGCTAAATTAAAAATGTAAGCAATATAATAAAAGAGGAAAAAAAAATGTCCATGATGAACAAAAACTCACCAAAAAGCCTAGTTAAATTAAATGAAGTTCATAAGGTCAATATAGAAAAAAGATTAGCTCATCGCTTGGAAGCAGCTAGAGCTAAAGGAAATCAAGATTTAGTGAAAGCTCTGGAATCTGAAAGACAATTACTGGACTAAATAAGTTTCTTTGAATCCTAATTTAGTTAATAGTAGTTTTTTCTAATGTCGATTAGTTACTTGAAAGCCCGGTATCTTGAAGATGCCGAGCTCGAAAATTTTAGTAGTTTTTGTTTTGTAGATAGTTATTTTCTGAATTTACCAAGCAGAGCAAAACATATCGTTACTTTTTCAAATTGGTATAATAAACGTTGTACATAAATATAGTCGGCGTTGGTGGCTTTGGTAAATCAGTATATGATATTAATCTTAATTCTTTAGGAGTCAACCCACCCCTAACCCCTCCCAGGAGGGGAACGACCGAGTCAGGAGGGAAGAAAAAAGAAGAAACCCTGAGTAGAAGGAGAAAGTTTTTCGGGGAGTGTAAAGGTTACGGAGTTCTATCGCGCTCTTATCCGGACATGGTATCATACCTCAAATTACCAACGCCATATAGTCATATATAGTCAGATATAGTCTTTTGTCTCCAGAAATTTGGGCAAGGGCAAATATTGAAATCATCTAACTTTGTCAGGGCTCAGAGAAAATCAAATATACTCAAGATCCAGCAATCTGAGTTCAATAAGGTGAAATTCCTGGACTGACATGCTACCTCTACACATATAAGAAACTACGTCCAAGCCTCTGTATTATGACCAAGCAGAAATTGAATCAGGGAGATAATTGACATCCTCCCGACGCTGCTCTACGAGACAGCGCGGGATTCCTAACCATCGCGCTCTTAGGTCTTTCTGCTTCAATGCACCAGCCTCCAAGGTCGAGCCTCTTTTCGGTCTAAAGGCGCGCTCCACAGACTGACACTGATAGCCAAGCAGCAAAATTTTAAGTGTAACACACTATTGACATGCGTCGCAAAATTGATTGATTTTTCCTCCGGAATGCGCTCGCATTCATGCCCTAGCTCCCCTTTTGTTCCCCCCTTTCAAAGCTATGCTTTATAAACATCTTTCTTAACATAAAACTTGACAAAAATATCATTTGATGTTTGGAAGTCTGAAAGATCCTAGTGTCGTTGCGATCGCAACGACAAAAAACAACTTTTAGGAGTACACAAGTTAGTGAATTTGTCAAACTAGTAAAGCCAACAAAATGCTCGTAAGCTTTTTATAATAGGCATTATCCACTTTTGTAAAGAATTTTGCTGATAATGGATAGCGCATCATCGGGGGGCTAGGGGGGATGGAGAGCGCGGGTCTTCAACCAACGTTGAGATAACACCTACCACCTAAAACCTAAAACCTACGACCTACGAACCTCTTCAAGCAATTTCTCGAACTATTGGCTGCCCATCCTGAAGTTCTCCCACTAATATTACATCTGCAACCCCTACAAATAAACCATTTTCCAAAACGCCAGGAATATTATTTAAACTTTTTTCTAATTCAGCAGGGTTATCAATAGAATTAAACTTAACATCAATCACTAGATTGCCTTCGTCCGTAACTACAGGTCCAGCTTTCTTCACGCCCATCCGAACTTCTGGTTGACCACCAAGTTTTTCAATCGTCCGAATTACAGGAGTCATTGCCATTGGTATAACTTCTACCGGAAGCAAAAAAGTAGAACCTAACCTATCTACTAATTTAGAACTATCTACTACTACAATAAACTGTTCTGCCAAACAGTCCACAATTTTGTTAAACTAAGCCAGGCAAGTTACCCTACCCGACTCGTCTTCAGAACCGTGCGTGAGACTTTCACCTCACACGGCTCCTCTCCTAAACGTCCCTTGTCATGGGCACATCCCTGCCTTAGAACCAACATATCGTCAACCCATAAATATCCTTCAGGTAAAGCCTGTGACTTCGATTTTGGATATGTTTTGTTATCTAAGGCAGTTTTTGTATCGTGGCAATGTCGGTGCAACAATTGTTTATTCTCATAAGTGTTGTCACCACCTTTAGACCTTGGTTTTATATGGTCAACTTCCATAAGGTCAGATGGACTAAAGGTTAGTCCACAAAATGCGCATTTATTCTTTTGCCGTTTTAACAGCGTTGTGACTTCTTTCCTTACGCCTGGGTGTTTACCGATTCTGCTACTCCAATAAGTCCAATCGCCGTCATAAGGGGATTTAACAGCTTTCACTTTTATGTGTCTAATAATAGGGACATCTGAGTGCAGGTTAAGTATATACTCGCCGTCATTAAGTACCCAATTTCTGGTTTCTTTGCAGCGGGGGAAATACTTATCTTTAACCCATTTAGCAGATTTATTTGGATGCCTTCTACTTGCCCATCCCCATAGTCTTTTCAGTAAAAGCATATTCATTTTACTGAATATTTCTTTACTGACCACAGTTGAGAAGTAGTTAGCCCATCCCCTAATTACCGGATTTAATTTAGCTATTAAAGCTTTAGTGGTAGCGGTTTTAAGCTTGTCACATATATCCGCCAGTTTCCGATAGTGAGTTTTTATACTCTTGAAGGATGGTTTAATCAGCGTTTTAAATCCTTGTTCGGTTGACTTAACTTTAAATTGCCTAATTGTAAATCCTAAGAAGTCAAATCCGGGTTTATTTCCTTCATATTCTTCCAAGGTGTGGGCAATTTTGGTTTTTTCTGGTTTTAGTTCTAAACCTATTTGACTTAACCATTCCTGTATCACGGCTTTTGCTTGTAGCACTACTTTGATGTCTTTGTGTAGGATAACAAAATCATCAGCATAGCGTATTAAGGATAATGCTGTTTTATTATCTCGCTTTTTTCCTGGTAAAGATTCAGCAAATTTATTTAAGCATTGTTCCATACCGTGCAGGGCGATGTTTCCTAGCAGGGGACTTATTACCCCTCCCTGTGGTGTACCTTCCACAGATTTTAGGAATTGATTATTATCAAACGCCCCAGACTTTAACCATTGTTTAATTAATCGTCTGTAGGGAGATTGACCTATCTTTCCTAGAAGTGCATCGTGGTTAATTCGGTCAAAACATTTGGATATATCTGCATCAAGCACATATTTTGGTTTATGGTTAATGCTTATATGGATTGCCTCTATGGCATCATGTGTTGACCGTCCTGGCCTAAAACCATAGCTATTAGGCTCAAAACGTGCCTCCCATTCTGGTTCCATACCTAACTTAACCAGGGCTTGTAACGCACGGTCGTACATCGTAGGGATGCCTAATGGACGTTTTTCATTTTTACCTGGTTTTGGTATCCAGACACGGCGGGTAGGACTTGCTTTGAGGTAACGTGAGTTCAGGAGGTCAACTAAGTTAAAGCGCTGCCTTGGAGGAAGGTTTTTAATTCCATCCACCCCAGCAGTTTTCTTGCCTTGGTTATCCTGAGTTACTCGCCTAACAGCTAGCAACCTTGCGTAGTAACTTTTGGTCAGAAGTCTTTGGTATTTACGCATCTTGCGGATTTCGCCACGGCTGGATGCTCTGTAAATTAATTTTTGCAACTTAAATACACACTTTTCTACTCTCTTCCAGTTAATATCTCTCCATTTGAGATTAGGATTGACACTAACTTGGGACGGCATATCGTTTGTATCCCATGCCACGCTTAAAAATGGTTTAGGGTTTCCTAAACGTCTTTTTAGTGTTTTAGCTTTATTCATCGCTAATTATTACCTTACATTACGTCTAACAGTGGGTACGTCAGCTTGATAGCTTCTTACCCAATCCTACTCTCCCTAAGACCTACGTCCAAAGCGTAGATTGACCTTGAATGGCTTCCTAAGATTTCGACCTATATTCTTAGGTGTCCTAGAGAGGTTTCCTCGTTCCCTTATTCCTTTATTACGACTGATTTAGTGAGGTAAAATCTCCCGGAGGGTTCGGTATGGTTGCTGACAATCTTCCGCAAAATAAGATTGTCCATAGACCCCCTGACTTTCGTCCTACATCCCATAGCTACCTTGGGGATGGTTTCATATCACGAGAGTTTGATTACTTCCTGTTCGTCCACTTGTCAGCCTCTGCTTGCGGTATCGTTCCTGGTAACTGGTATTTTCCCGCTTTTAGACCAGCTTCACCGATTGATGTTCAGTCTCTACAGTGTGGCCTATGCTGTTAACCCAACAACAGGGCAGATGGAATTTCACCACCAAGGTAATAAGAGTTATTCACAAGTCGAGGTTGTCCTCATGTGTTGACTTGGAACGGCCATTTATACCTAGTTTCCTGGTTTAGTGGCCAACGAGTCGCACTTCACGGGTATGAGCTGCTCCACCACCCTTGATCAGATTTTTCTGCGGGTCAACTTCATCAGCACCATCAATGGCAATGTCCATGTGGTCAACTTCATCAAGGGTAGTCAAGGGTACGCCATACTGTTTAGCTAATACGTTTGACTGAAAAGAGGTAGGAATACCTTTGATATCTTTGAGTTGGCCACTTTGTAAACGTTCCCCCAAAAACTGAATCATATAGGCAGCGGTCGATCCTGTGCCTAACCCCACTATCATACCAGACTTTACTCGGTCAGCAGCAGCTTTGCCGACTTGCTGTTTCATTAATTTAGTGGGGTCTTGTTCTGTTATCATATCTTAATACTCCAAATCGAATTATTAGCACTGTTTAACTTAGCTAAACTAATTGGCAGGTTAAAGTCAAGTATACTTTTTTCTCTATTGCTACAAATACCATGATAATTGAATGGCTTCAATTCAAGATTGAAGAGAGTTTAAAAGAAAAATTTATCCAAAAGGATCGAGAAATTTGGACATCTTTCCTCGCTTTACAAATGGGTTTTTTAAAAAAAGAAGTCTGGCTTGATAGCTACAGAGATAATGAAGTTATTATCGTAGTTTATTGGGAGAGTCGGGAGCAATGGAAGTCTATTTCACAAGTTTTATTAGAGGAAACTGAATCTAAGTTTAGGGAAGGACTTGGGATGGAAAATTACTCCTTGTTAGACTGTAGAGAATATGAAGTTGACGTGACGTACCCACACGGCCCACATTCGTTTTCAGTGTAGAGTTTTAACATTTGTAGAATTACAAAACCCAGCTAAAAACATCCTAAAAAAAGCACTAATTACAGTAGGGAATGCCTAGTGCTGCTACGCGGAAGTTAAAAGTCATGCATTGAAAAGCGAGTGCTAATTGGCGAGGTTTCCTACGGCGCTTTTAAAGTGCGGAAATGGTTCCGCACACATCACCTCCAGAATGTAAAACGCACATCTGACAGTCAATCATTTTTGATTTGTAATTGTTTTAGGATTTTGTAACTGGTCAGTTATTTCCGCCATCTTGTACTAGATGAACTTATTCTAGTTATTGCCAAGAATTAACAAAAAATTAAGTGCAGTCTCAAGTATTACCCCTATAAGGGTTTACCATGAAAATGTTAGCTGAAAATTATTTCAAGACAGCCAATAAACTTCAAGATTCTGGACAACTTTATACAGCAATGGTTGCTTATCAAAAAGTTTTAACTATTAAACCAGACTATGTTGAAGCTTACAAGAAGTTAGCTGAGGTATATTTGCTACAAGGTAATTTTGATGCAGCGATCGCTTGTTGCAAAGAAGCACTTAAAGTTCAACCTCAGTTGACTTCTGTTTATTTGATTTTGGGAAATATTTTTCAAGAGAAAAATAAATTTGAACAGGCAATTAATGCTTATTTTCAGGCGTTAAAGTTAGAACCTAATTTTGCAGAAGTTTATGTTCATATTGGCAGTATTTATGAGAGAAAGTGGCAGTTGGATTTAGCAATTTTTAATTATGAAAGGGCGCTGGAGATTAATCCAAATATTTCATCTGTTCGGTTGATATTGGGAGATATATTTATTGAAAGAGGGGAATTTGAGCGGGCTATTGTTTGTTATCAAATTATTCAGCAACTAGAACCGGAAAATCCTGAAGTTTATTTTAAATTGGGTGGTGTTTTTAGTCTTCAGAATAATTTTGAAGCTGCTCTTGATTATTATCAAAAATCTTTGTCTATTGAACCAAATTATCAAGAGGCTTTTAGTGGGTTATATAAATTGTTAAAGCCTGAAATTACTGAGCAAGAGTTGGAAATTTTATTCACAGAATGGCAAGATTTTGCATTGGTAAATAATCATAATATAGAGAGATATATTAATTCAGTAATTGGAGAGAAATTAACTCCATATCTAGAACCAGAAAAATTCCCAGGAAAGCAAAATAGAGAAATTATCGACTCTGAGGAAAACCATGACATTCAAATTACTACTTTCCATCTAACTCCAGAGCAAAAATTTGAGACTTTCCAGAATAATACTGATAATTTGCCTAGTCAAAATCAAGTCAATAAAAATCAGGAGAAACTCGGTCAAGGTCAGACCTTTGAAAACCAAGAATTAGAAACAGAAAAATACCTAGATTCCGTAATTGAGGAGAAATTAGCTCCATATCTAGAACCGGAAAAATTACCAGAACACCAAAATAGAGAAATTATCGACTCTGAGGAAAACCATGACATTCAAATTACTAATTTCCATCTGACTCCAGAGCAAAAAGTTGAAACTTTAAAGAAAAATACTAATAATTTGCCTAGTCAAAATCAAGTCAATAAAAATCAGGAGAAACTCAGTCAAGGTCAGACCTTTGAAAACCAAGAATTAGAAACAGAAAAATACCTAGATTCCGTAATTGAGGAGAAACTCAGTCAAGGTCAGACCTTTGAAAACCAAGAATTAGAAACAGAAAAATGCCTAGATTCCGTAATTGAGGAGAAACTCAGTCAAGGTCAGACCTTTGAAAACCAAGAATTAGAAACAGAAAAATACCTAGATTCCGTAATTGAGGAGAAATTCACTCCACATCTAGAACCGGAAAAATTCACAGGCAACCAAAATAGAGAAATTATCGACTCTGAGGAAAACCATGACATTCAAATTACTAATTTCCATCTAATTCCAGAGCAAAAATTTGAGACTTTAAAGAAAAATACTGATAATTTGCCTAGTCAAAATAAAATCAATAAAAATCAGGAGAAACTAGGTCAAGGTAAGACCTTTGAAAACCAAGAATTAGAAACAGAAAAATACCTAGATTCCGTAATTGAGGAGAAATTAACTCCATATCTAGAACCGGAAAAATTACAAGGAAACCAAAATAGAGAAATTATCGACTCTGAGGAAAACCATGACATTCAAATTACTACTTTCCATCTAACTCCAGAGCAAAAATTTGAGACTTTCCAGAATAATACTGATAATTTGCCTAGTCAAAATAAAATCAATAAAAATCAGGAGAAACTAGGTCAAGGTAAGACCTTTGAAAACCAAGAATTAGAAACAGAAAAATACCTAGATTCCGTAATTGAGGAGAAATTAACTCCATATCTAGAACCGGAAAAATTACAAGGAAACCAAAATAGAGAAATTATCGACTCTGAGGAAAACCATGACATTCCAACTACTACTTTCCATCTAATTCCAGAGCAAAAATTTGAGACTTTCCAGAATAATACTGATAATTTGCCTGGTTTAAATAAAATCAATAAAAATCCCGAAAACCTCAGTCAAGTTAAAAATTTTGAATATCAAGAATTAGAGCCAGAATTTCCCCAGAAACTATTAAAATATCCCGCGGCAAAAACTTATCAAAATCAAGCCAATACGGCTCTCGAACAAGGAGATTTAAAAGTAGCGATCGCTTCTTGTAAACAAGCTTTGAAAATTCAACCGGATTATGCTCCATGTTATGTAACTTTAGGAAATGCTTTTTACAGACAAAATAATTTAGCAGCAGCTTTGTCTGCTTATAGTCAGGCGTTAGAAATTGAACCAGAAGTTGCTGAAGTTCAGGGAAATATTGGTAGTGTTTATTTGCAGTTAGGTCAATATAAACAAGCACTTTTTCATTATCAAAAGGCTGTTTATTTAAAACCTGGTTTGGCTGGTATTTATTGGAATATTGGCAAACTATTTCAATATTTAGGAAAGGTTGATGAAGCTCTGGAATCTTGGGAAAAAGCATTAGAAATTCAACCAGATATAGTAGAGGCAGATTTTCACTTTAAATTAGGTAATACTCTAGTAAAACTAGACAGAATTAACGATGCAATTAGAAGTTATCAAAGAGCTATTAATCTCAAAGCAGATTATACTGAAGCTTATAGTAATCTAGCTAATATTTTAGGTAAACAAGGAGATAGAGAAGCAGCAGCAAAATATTATCAGAAAGCATTAAATATTAATCCAGAACTCAAACACTTACATGAAAAACTAGCTAATAATTTCTTGCTGAAAGGAGACTACGACCGGGCAATTTATCATTATCAAATAGCCATTAAATATAATCCCAACTCCTATGATGCCTATGCTAACTTAGGAACAGCACTTTCCAATAAAGGATTATTAGAATCAGCACTAGAAAAATATCATCAAGCATTAGAACTTAAACCAAACTGGGCAGAAGTATATTCTCGCATCGGACATATTATTAAACAAGAAAAAATGGAAGAAGCGATCGCTTTATTTGAAAAAGCTATCGAAGTTAAACCACAATTTGTGGAAGCTCATCAACAATTATGCGATTTACTCAGTCATACAACTAAACTTGCTCAAGCTAGAAAAGCAGCCGATAATTTTTGTAATTATTGTGGAAAAATAGCTCCTATTCTTTCAGGAACTGCCTTTTTATTCTCCTACTTTCAATCTGGAGTAAGCGACGTGGCAAACTCCAAGCTTTCAGAAGTAGAAAAATTTTGTTATCAAAACTGTGAAACCTTCAGCGAAATAGAAATAAAACTACTCTATGAAATTTTCTTATTTGCCGTACCTCATCTCCGGGATAACTTAGAAGGAAACGCTAAATTTTACAAATTAATAGCCAAACAATATTATCAAAATAGAGTCAAAAACTATCCAACTCCAAAAACTCATATTTCTAATTCCCAACCCCTAAAAATAGGATTCCTTTCCAAACATTTTCGTCGTCATTCTGTAGGTTGGTGTAGCGAAGCCTTAATTAGAGAATTATCTCAAATTACACCTCACATTCATCTATATATTACAGGTCCGTTGAAGAGAGATGATATTACTCAAAGATTTGAACAAATGTCCGTCAAAACCTATTGGCCTAAAAAGTATCCTAATGGGTTTCCATCCTACGAAGAAATTGTCGAACAAATATTAGAAGACAAATTAGATGTAGTAGTAGATTTAGATTCAATGACATTGCCAGTAAATGTACATATTATTCATGAAAAACCTGCACCAGTCTGTGTTTCCTGGCTAGGTTTTGATGCACCCTATATTTCTGAAAATAATTATTTTTTATGTGACTCGTATACCCACCCCGAAGGAAGAGAAAAATATTATTTAGAAAAATTAGTTAGATTACCAGAAACATCTGTAGCTGTGGGTGGGTTTGATAGTCATTTAGTTGATAGAAACACTGCTAGAAATAGTATTGGTATTGACTCAGATAAAATGGTTTATTTGTGTATAGCACCGGGACGAAAAACTAATCCAGAAATGGTACGCGCTCAACTAAAAATTTTGCAACATACACCAGAAAGTATATTAATTCGTAAAGGTCAAGGAGACGTAGATGTAATTTATCAAACTTATCGTCAAGAATCTGAAAATTTAGGAGTAGACTTTAATCGAATAATCTTTTTAGGACAAACTCAAACAGAAGAAGAACATCGAGCAATTTATCAGATAGCGGATGTTTTATTAGATTCTTATCCTTACAATGGAGGTACTCATAATTTAGAAGCTTTATGGGCAAACTTACCAATAATAACTAGAGCTGGAGAACAATATTTATCTAGAATGGGTTACTCATTTTTGAAGAATGTAAATCTGGATATAGGAGTAGCTTGGAGTTGGGAAGAATATACAGAATGGGGAATTAAATTAGGTCAAGATAATGGTTTAAGAAATTCGGTGCGGGAGCATTTGCAAAAGTCAAAAAATCCAGATAATTTAGCACCTTTATGGAATCCGAAAAAATTGGCAAAACAGATGTATCAGATATTTGCTGAACTTTTGGTTTCGTCGGATAGATTATTGAAAGAATAGGTAAGCATTCAGCTATTAGCTTAGTTATGAGATTTTTCATCAAACTCTATACAACTGCCACTATTACCAACTATAGTGCTTTTGACTAAACTACAACGTGCAACATTTAACCTACTCAAATCAGTCAAATCAACTAATCGGAGCACAGTATAGCATCACCTTTGACAGTGAAGGCAGTTGCCTGCAAAGCACGAATCATAATGTTTCGTGCGCCATTTATATCTCTGGGAATTACGGCCTTACATTCAGGACACTTGAAAACTTTTGAGCCTTCAAGCTTCTGATGGACATAACCACAATTACTACAAGTTTTCGAGGTATAGGACTCATTACAACGAACAACAATTACACCTTTACGAACAGAGGCTTGAATTAAATGTTGTGCAAATTTGTAATGACTCCATGAGAGCATATTTCTGACCGACTTACGATTAATTTTTCTAGCTTGTTTTAGCACCATATTTGATGTTTCAAAAGTAGGTAGAAAAATTAATTTATAGCTATTTACAAGCAAGGAAGTAGCTTTATTATGTAAATCCTTAACTATTGCTTGAATCTTAGCTCTCATCTGGTCAGCAGCTTTTCTCATTTTATATCTTTGACGTTTTGGTGCTTTCGACATTCTACTAATTAAATTGTCAAGGTGCGAACACAATCTATTGATGCGTCCGATATCTCCCTTGCCAATTTCTAAAATGTTTTCTCCATCAAAACCAGTTAAAAATATTCTATTTCCTGGGTCCAAAGCAATCACTCTATTACTACCAGTAAGCAATATTTCTACAAATTGAGGAAAACAAGCAAACCATTTACCACGTTGATAAACTAACTCTGTACCATATATGGATTCAAGTGGTATTGGTTCAGCAGCCTTAAAGTTCAAACCTTTAGTTTTCCTGGGATACCAAGTACCATGTTTATAGTTACCTACTTTAAATTGAATGGTCTGAGATTTAGCACGACAGGACTTAAACTTAACTTCTCCATTATTTCTTCTAGCTTGTCTATAAGCATCACTTGCCTCGTCACAAGCTTCCTGTTTTTGATGTCCTGGTAATTCTTGGACCCAATCAGGAAAGTTATCATTACCACGACACGCCTTCTGTAAATCACCTTTAAACCCTGTTTTTAATTGTTCTAACGCCCAGTTGTAAACCCTACGGTATGCCGCTAACCATTGTTTCCACAATCTATGCAAATCCTGATCGGGGTACACCCTGATTTTCTTTACACTGTTGGGGGACATCTTGATGGACTTTTTGGTGTGAGCATGGCGAGATGTCTTCTTGTAGGACTTGCTAGACTTGCTTTTTGTATTTTCTGAGTCCGTAAAGCCTTGCACTGAAGTAATGGACGATGGACAGCATATTTTGAAAAAATTCAAGTTCCTGTTCTGGTGAGAGCTTGTTTTCATGGAGAACCAAGAGTTCACACTCATGCTTTTCGCATAGCCATTTAACCAGTTCAAATCCTTTCGCGCAGCGGAACGGAGTTCCATATCTAACAAATCTTTCTGGGTGGGCAACCACAAGCTTGTCGATATGGCCTGCGAGAACTCTGTCCAAAATGGAGAGGAATTTTCTCCTCCTAAAATTGAGTCCCGATCCAACCTCTGAAATATATTCTGCTGTTGGAAAGTTTGAGCGTAAAAATTCAATTTGTCTGTCAAGATCATATTGTTGGAATGAGTTGAGGCCCCTGTATAGAGAACTATTCTAACTGTCCTGGTGAGAGGAGTAATAATTAACGAAAACAAGCGCTTTCTTCCCTGACTATTGCTTCAACCCAGACGTCTGAGTGAAATTTTGACTAGAACTTCTGACTCAGGTGGGCAAATACCACTTAATCTATAGTTGAGATTCATCACTCAATCTTATTGCTTTTCAAAATTCAACTTACACTAAATTTTTTACAACTCTCCTAAAAGACGAACATACTCTTTGGCAGTCTCTTTCCAAGTCCAATGAGAAAAGCGTGTATCTATTTCTTCAGCAGATAACTTCTTCCGAGGATTGAGAATAAATTCTTCCATGCAATTTGCTAAAGCATCCACATCTCCAACAGGGAAAAAATCTACCATATCCTCACATTTATAAAGCTCTACCTGCTCTCGAAAAACTTCTAAATCTGACACAATAGCAGGTATTCCTCTAACAACTGACTCTGATAGAGCTAAACCAAAACCTTCATATTTAGAAGGAAAAACTACACAAGAAGAATTTCTATACCATTTTTCCACATCTTCATCCGAACAATATCCTAACCCTTCAAAATATTCCTGCATTATATTTTGATTATTCTGAGATATTTCCTGACATTGATGGAGATAATCAATATATTCTTGACTGTTTTTTTGCTGAGACAAGGTAATTTTCCCAGCAATCAAATTATCAGTTTCTTTACCAATCAAAACTATTTTAAACTTCAACTTTTTTTGAGCAAGCTTAATACCTGCTTTTAACAGTGTTAAGTGGTCTTTGTAAACACCAAAAGAAGAAGGCAAATAAAAAATTGGCAATTCGCCAATAGATTCTTGGGAATTTTCTGCTAAACCCAATAACCTTTGTGAAGCATTTGACTTAGTAGGAAAACCTGAATTAGCTATAGTAGTAATCTTGCTAGTAAACTCTGGAAAAATTGAGATAATATCTTGGCGAGTTTTTTCAGAAACAGTAAAAACAATATTAACCTTCTTCAGCCATTCCAATAGACTTAAATCATATTTCCTAATATAAGATTCTGGATAACTTAGAGGTGAAAATCTCCAGAAAACATCATGGGTGATCATTGCCAAAGGAATGTCAAGATCGGGTGGAATTAATTGATTAGCTAAAAAGTACAAGCAGTGAGTAGCTTGATAACGATTAGCTAAATATTTGATACTCAACTTACTCTGATATTTACGGCGGATACTCTTAAAAAATATTTGGATTTTTTTTGCTTTAACATTACCTGATAAAGACGAAAACTTATTAATTACAGAAAGTATTCGAGACTGTAAAGATTTAGGAGGTAATGTAAATGATTCATATTTGATTATTGGAGATTTCGGTAACTTTTCTTGAAAATAAGCAATCTCCTTTTTTGGCAAAATTAATATTATTTCCTCTACTTGTTCAATTAGCTCTTCAATGGTTCCACAAATTACTCTTTCAACTCCACCTTTACGATAAAACTCGATAGGAATTATCAATTTCATGGTTGCTCCAACATTTAATACTTGTTTTACCCCAAATTGATTACCAACTCAACTAATTATTATGACATTTTGCCAAAATATCTTTAAATAGTAAATTTATGATTATAGAGTTTGAAGGGGAGCTAAATTTCCATGTTAGTTTAAGTTATATAACATAAAGCTCCTTGAGAAATACAGGGCAAAAACTCAATTTTTCGGTTAACTTTGTTCGCTCAAAGCCAATATTTTGAAATAAAATCATAGTGTCCAGCTTGCTCCGGTGGATACCATCCTTGCTCTATTTTTTCGATAATATTTGGCAAAGCTCCGATAAATTCTGGACTTCGGTCTTTAGGATGAATTGTCCATGCTCTGGGTGAGCTCATAGTTGCTCGTATATAGTTAGTTTTCTCTAACTGCATAGATACCATAACCTCCCAAGAATCTAGCTTGCCTTTGCCAGTATAGTAATTTAAGAGGGTTTTTAGGCTTAGTGGCAGTCGATTAAGAAATTTATTCTTGTAAGAACGCCACAAAATAGGCAATGGCAGTAACTTGTCAAAGCGTTTACGATTAATCAGATACACCCTACTGCTGAAAAATTGAAATTTATAGAACCCCCCTGCTTCTGGTTTTAGGGACTTATTTTTTTGGTACATAGTACCATCCTCAGTTGGTGGCCCTGTCAATGGTCTAATTGCCATTATATCCGGATGTTGCTCCATTAACTTGATACCTTCATCTATCCAACTATAATCTGATTGTTGATGTAGAAGCATATCACTGTCATAATGCAACATATAATCTCCTGGTACAGATTCTATGTGAAAAATTGACCCCAATATCGGATAACCTCTATAGTTATGGGTGGGTTTAATCCGACTACCAAAATGCTTTTGGTACATTTGTTTTTGATAAGTTTGGTCATAGTTAATATCCACAACTTTATCTACAATACCTTCACTTATCAGTTTCCTGCAGCAATCTCTCAGTTCACTTAAAGTACCAACACCAGGACGCATAACTTTATCTCCAGATAGAGGTGCTGTATCCATACACAACACTTTTTGAATAAAATTAAAATTACTCATTCTGACTAGATGAGGAATCGTATGCATCATAAAAGGTATGTCTGTTCTTGCTACCAAAATTGAGAGTGAACAGGTGTTAGATAACATGAATTATGTCTCCTTATTAGAACTTCCAGACAGAATATGGAAAAGTTTGACTTTACTTATTCTTACTACCCTGAAATATAATTTCACTTAGGGTATGATTGAGAGGTATTCCTGAGAAAAAGTATCTCAAATTTCATTATATAATCTTGATTCTCTTTACAATAAATATCTCTGAAAAAGAATAAAATTTATTACAGAGGCAGGCAAAAAGCAAGAGGCAAAAGAGAAAAGATTTTTAGCAGATTTGGCACTAAAAAACGCTGCAATGCTTACCAAAGCTAATCCAGGCATATTATACCAATTTAAAAAATTTTAATTAAATCAATTGAAAGATATGAAATCAACAATTTTATCCCTCTATTCCCTATTCCCTATTCCCTATTCCCTATTCCCTGACTTCTGCAAGAAGTCTATTGCATATAAAGTCTAACAGAATGGTTAGACAAAAGCCTTATATAATTTCTGGAGATATCTAATCATACTGAATCAATATTTTTCAACCATAATGGTGCTACCTGTTCCCAAGTTTCATTTTTGACTTTTTCTTGAATTTCTTCCCTGATAGTTTCTAACTCTTGAGGATTGTTTAAAAGCTCTACAATTCTATAAGCTAAAGCTTCTTGAGTTTCTTTTGTCTCGGGTTCACCATCTACTTTTATACAATAATCTTTTTCCTTAATCGCGGCATAATTAGTAGTCACAGGAACACACCCTACCATTGCCGACTCTCGCAATGAAATACAATCTATTTCTCCATAGGAACACCCATAGTAATGAATCGCTGAAGTAGACTTTTCATACATTAATTGGTTATGTCCGATACTACCATGTTCTATTACTCCTTGCTGCTGCATTAATTCCATCATTTTCTGCTTCCAAGGAATTAGTTTTTCACTATTATCACGCCTAGTCCATCCATAGTAAATGTTAAGTTCCGCCTCTGGAATTTCTCTTTTAATAATCGGCCATCCCCAGGTAAGCATAAATTCTAAACCTCGATAGTACCTAGAAGCGTATACTAATTTATAGGGTTGTTTTTGGTTTTTAGTAAGCTCTAAAACAGAAGAATCTGCACCGTTATTAATAATCGCAAACTTATTATCGGGTAGTTCTGGTAATAAGTTGCGCTGGTAATAACTTTTGACAAAAATTTTATGATAGGGGTTTAAGTATATATGATCGTCAAATGTAATTACATCGTGCCAATCAAACCAAATTCTTTTGGCTTTGGCATAGGAAGGTAACATCTTAGGATGTCGCCACATAATGAAAGTATCAAAAGTATCGTACCAATTAATTTTGTCATAGTTAACATACTTAACTCCTCCATAAATACCCTCTTGATCTTCACAATTAGTAAAAACTGTAACATCATATCCTTGCTTGACCCATTCTCTAGTCAAAAAGAATACTGCACTATCTGAACCACTAGCACCTTTAGTTTTAATATCAGATTCTAGTACCAAAAACCGCTTTCCCAGATAATATACAATTGACTTTTCCGGCCATTTTTTAGCAGTTAGTTTTTTAGTTAAGTCATTAGTAAAGGGAATTTGAGATTTAATCCACTTTTTTATAGGTGTTAACATAATATTCTCTAGTATCAACAATAAAATAACAATCTTTGAAGAGACGTTACATCTTTTTATAGTAGTCGTTTAATATTTACTAAGTAGTTGATTTATATCATTATTCAGACAAAGCATCTACTACAAAAAAATTATTCTTGATTACACTCAATCCTGTGTTAAAATCATATCACAAAATAGATGAATAAGTTCTAAGATAGATGATCTAGTTATCAAGGTTTACTTCAAGTTGATTAACATAGTATAGTCTGTATGTCAATAATAATTGTGGATTTGGAGTAGTAGATAACAAGGAAAAAAATATTTGAGGTGCAAACTATGTTAATAAATGTACTTTGGGAGAGCCTATATAGTTAAGAATTAATTGTCTATGTAGATGTTTAGTTGAAAATAAAAAAGACTATCATCAATAAAAGAAAGAATTTTTAGCTGTATGAATCGGAGGAGATGTCTTGGCGATCGCCAGAAACTTCTAAATACTACTAATACTAAATATAATCCCGATTCGAGAAAATATTTATTGTTAAAAGAAAAAAGAAAAAAAAAATATACTGGGAGTAATTAAACTGTGGCGTTCAAGAAGCTACTCGATAGTTTTAATTCTAAATTAACTGCATTAAAACAAAGAATAACACCTAAAGTATGGTCAGAAAATTCTATTGTTTACTACACTGGTCACACTCCTTATGAATGGTCTCCAGAAAGTTTAAAAACAGGATTAGGAGGTGCTGATGCTAGAATAGTATTTCTTGGCAGAGAATGGGTAAAGTTAGGTTATAAAGTTGCCGTATATAATAACTGTGGCAATCAAGAAGGTATCTATGATGGAGTAGAGTATAATCATTATTCAAAATTTAATCCTTACGATAGTTTTTATACTCTAATTATGTGGCAATTTGCCTGGAGAATTAAGTTTCCTATTAAAGCCAAAAGGGTATGGCTAGACTTGGGACAAGGAGTGCTGTTACCAGAACAAGCTAAATATGAAAAATTAAAAAACTACGATAAGGTGTTCTGTAAAACAAATTATCATCGGTCTCTTCTACCAGAAATACCTGATAATAAAATTGCTATTATTCCTAATGGAGTCGATCCATCTTTTTCGTCTCTCTATGAAAATCATAAAGATCCTAATAAAATTATTTACGCTTCTAATTATATTAGAGGTTTAGAAAGAATGTTAGAGTTTGGCTGGCCGATTATTAAAAAAGAAATTCCAGAGGCAGAGCTAAATATTTACTATGGTTGGAGTAGTAAAGTAGAGCCAGATTGGAAAGAAAAAATGTTAAAATTAATGGCACAACCAGGAGTAGCTGAACGAGGGAAAATAGGGCGAGAACAACTAATGCAAGAAAAATCAACTTCATCAATTAATTATTATGGTTGTACTTTTAAAGAAACAGATTGTAATACAGTCCGAGAATCTGCCTTAGTAGGAGCAGTACCAGTCACAACAGATTATGCTGGATTAAAAGATAAAAGTTATTGTGTTAAAGTCCCCGGTCATCCTTACGACAAAGAAACTCAAGAAGCATTAGCTTATAAAATAGTAGAACTACTAAAAAACCAGGATAAACTTCAAGAAATCCGAGAAAAAAATGTTGAGTTAGTCAAAGATGAAACCTGGGAAAATGTAGCTAAATTGTGGTTAAGTCAAATATCATAAGCAGGTATTTTAATTATGACAATGCCAAATTTTTTATTAATTGGTGCTGCTAAGTCAGGTACTTCTTCTCTTTATTATTATCTGAAGCAACATCCTCAAATTTATATGCCAGCTTCTAGAGACCAAAAAGAACCTGATTTTTTTACTTTAGAAGGAGAAAGTAAAGAACGAATTGGTCCGAATGGTACTTTTGTAATGAAAAATGCAATTATAGATTTAGAAACCTATCAAAAATTGTTTACTGGGGTAACAGATGAAATAGCAATTGGGGAAGCTTCTACTTCATATATTTATAGTGAAAAAGCACCACAACGAATACATAAGCATATACCTAATGCTAAAATAATTGCTATTCTCAGAGACCCAGCAGAAAGAGCTTTTTCTCACTTTTTATTTTCTCTGAGTAATGGTAGAGAACCGGAACCGAATTTTCAGAAAACATTAGCACAAGAAGATTGGCGAGTAGAGAATAATTGGAATTTTCAATGGCATCATAAACGTCGAGGTTTTTATTATCTCCAACTCAAGCGTTATTTCGATTTATTTTCTCCTAATCAAATTAAGGTTTGTCTGTACGAAGATATTAGAAAAGACCCTATTGCTTTAACTCAAGATATCTTTAAATTTTTGGGAGTAGATGATACTTTTGTTTTAAATGTGGCGAAAGTACATAACCCTACTAAGGTAGCAAAAAATCAAACTCTTAATACTCTACTAAATCGTCCGAATCCAATTAAAGATAGTTTGAAATTATTTATGCCAATGGGAATTCGGAAAAAGATAGCAGGGACTCTCAAAAAGAAAAATTTAGGTAAACCAAAATTATCTCCAAAAATCAGAAAGCAATTAATTGCCGAGTATCGGGAAGATATATTAAAACTTCAGGATTTAATCGGCAGAGATTTATCAAAATGGTTAGAAGTCTAGGGAAATAAAGATTGATTGATTGAGATGACCAAATAAATAAAGTTTATAGTCTCCCTCTTGCCTGAAGTGAGGTTATCAAAAATAAAAATTTAGGTAAACCGAAACTGTCTCTAAAGATTAGAAAGCAATAATTCCTGAGTACAAGTGAGTACCAGGAAGATATATTAAAGCTTCAAGATTTAATCAGCAGAGACTTATCAAAATGCTTAGAAGTTTAACCAAATTAAAGATTAATTTATTGATATGACCAAATAAATAAAATCTCAAAGCTGCCTACTTGTTAGGGTAGTGATAACTGATAACTGATAACTGATAACTGATAACTGATAACTGATAACTGATAACTGATAACTGAAATGACAGATTTACCCCCAATATATTTTTATCTTCCCCAAGAAAACTGGCGGAATGATATGCCAGATAAACCAGATATTTATTGGGAAGAATTTGGCAGAGGGATATACTGTTGGACTTTACAAACCTATCTTTATCTTAAAGCAGATGGGTTTCCTTGTACCTTAGTAGGAATTATGCCAGATGAAGGAATTGTAATAGCTCATCGAGATTCTTTTGACTACGAACTAAGACCAACGCCAAAGGTTTTAATGGTCTGTATTAAACCAGATCGAAATCCTCATCCTTATGCTCAGTTGCAAGTAGTCCAAAATCCTCAAGATGCCAAAAATTTAAAAAATAGTTATTACATTCCTCTATGGAGACAACCAGGATTAATTCCTCGTAATCCTGAAAGGGGCGATCGCTTTGAGAATATTGGTTATTTTGGTATTAATTCTAATTTAGCGCCAGAATTAAAAGCTGCTTCTTGGTCGAAACAATTAGAAGAATTAGGATTTAATTGGCAAATTATTCCTAGAAACCGCTGGTATGATTATAGTAATATTGATGCTGTTGTTGCTGTGCGTAATTTTCAACAGCAAGATTATACTCAAAAACCTGCTACAAAACTTTACAATGCTTGGCATGCTGGTGTAGCTGCAATTTTAGGAAAAGAATCAGCTTTTCAGTCAGAAAGAAAAAACGAGTTTGACTATTTTGAAGTTAGTTCAGTAGAAGATGCTATTAATTTTTTGAAGTACCTTAAAGATCATCCTCAATTTTATCAAAAAGTGAGAGAAAATGGTGAATATCGATCGCACGAAACTGACCCTCAAAATACTGTTAAACAGTGGCAGAAATTTTTAATAGATTTTGCTATACCTAAGTATCGGGAATGGTGTAGTGCCTCTCTGTGGAGGCAACAATTATATTTACAGATTTGTTATTTCAAAATAAAAGTAGATGCTACTTATAACCATATTTATTCCTTTTTGAAGCAGGAAGAAAAACAATTGTAGTAACAGTGATTTTTATACCTGAAAATAGCATTCTCAAACTTAAAACTAACTCTTCCAACCGCTATCTTCATAAAATTGAGTTAAAGGAATTTTCTTCAGGGGATTTTCACCCATCTCCACTGCTTTTTGGCAAAGCATTCTCAAAAATAGTTTGTGATTTTCAACATTAACTGGTTGAGGATTCCAGTCTATATCAGAGGATTTTTCTGCTTCCATATTCAATGGAATATAACGCCCAACAGTTTCAAAGCGAGAATCACCTGAGAGATGTTTTTTTCTTGGTATAAATACTACTGGTGTTCCCAGAGCAAGACATGGAGATGCACAATGTAATCTATTAGTAATTACTAAACTAGCTTTACTGTACATTTTTAGAAGTGAACGAGCTTTAAAAATATGAATAAGATTTTCCAGCTCTTTATCCGTCCAAATTTTAGGGAAAAGAGAACTAAATTCTGAGTTGATAAAAATTTGTGGTATTTCTAAAATTTCTTGGAGACGCTCAATTCCACCTTCAATTGGACGTAAAATCTTACCCTTTTTTACTTTCATTAGAGTCAATAAGTCTCGATAAGTTATATAATCAACAGAGATGGCTTTTTCTTTTATCTCTTCGGGTAAAAGCTTTAATCCTCTTTCATCAAGATTAACTATATAAATTTTGCCTGGAGTTTTTTCTTTGATAGTTGGAAAACTTAAAGTTAAACATCCAGAATAATATGAATCTATATCATAAGACTTTAGTAAATTTAATGTTGAGCGATCGCGACAACCAATAGGTTGATGTTCTTTTAAATGTTTAACAACTTCATCCGTTAACATTTCTGGAGTATTAATGTGAATTGAAATGTAGAAAGGAGTAATTTTAGGTGGTGGAGGTAGCATTCCTGAGCTATACCACCCATTCATAATACAAAAAGAATCTGGTAAATCGCTAGATATATTTTTTCCTTGTCGCCTTTCAAGATAATAATCAATTTTAGGCAAATACTGTATCGCGGCCAATGTTTGAATCATGTCACCAACATTTACAGTTCCACCACTTGATTTACCTTGTTCATATTTCAGTGCAGAGTACATAAATTAAATCTCCTTTGATAACTATTAATTCCATTCAAAAGGTTTATTAGCTTTTCCCGCAATATCCTCAAATACTTCCAGTTTTTCAGGTGATAACTCTCTCTGCCAACGTAAATCTAACTTAATAGTAAGATCCATATTTTTATAATAATCACCATGAATTTTTCGTCGTGCGTCATATTCTATCTCTTGTCCTTTATAACGACGAATTAGAGAATAAGCACCCTCATTACCAGAAATATCATAATGATCGTATTGCCAATACTCTATCATGGAAGGAACAAAATTTATACCTACAAAATTACAAATTTTTTCCACAGTTTTATCGGGATTACTCGCTAATTGTTCATAAGCAATCTCAATTCTTTTCTCAGGATTAAATTTTTCAAAAAAATCATTCCTTAGTTTGTATTTTTCAACCCATTCCGTCGCCATCTTAGCCATATCCCAATGAGGATATTTTCTGAGATAAGAGTTAACAACAGCTCTACCATCACGAACTAAATGAATTAAATATGCTTCTACTTTTCCTGATGTAAATTCTTCAGCTTGAATTTTTTCTCCAATCCAAGGATAAGCTTTACTAGCATCAATAATAACCTTTTTATTCTCTAGCTTGGAAAACATAAAAGAATAAGGATTAAAAACCTCATCTTTGTTGAAGATTTGTCTGATTTTTTTCTCAACTTTTAAAGGAATATCCTTATTTAAACGAGTATTTCCTAGAACACTAGCCAACTCATATAACCCTTTTCATCCAAAAGTTTTTTCCCAAAATTCAGATGTCATATTCACACAATCAATGGGCTTTTGTTTACGATAACGATTGGGAAGACCGACTAATTCACCTGCGGAAAAACAGTCTGGATGACTTCCTAAAATTAGTGATAAAAGACTAGAGCCTGAATGCCCACTTGACATTATAAATATGACTTTTTTCTGCATAAATAATTATTCCTATAAACACAAAAATAAATAACAATAGTTTGTGATGAGTGTTGAACTTGATATAATCAAAAGCAGTGATTCAATTTAACTTCTATGACTAACGGTATATACACTGTAGCAAATGATGTTGTCTTCGATCAACTGGTAGCTCTACTCAATAGTATTGAGGTCAATGTTGGTACTGATACTCCAGTTTGTGTTATTGCTTATGACAATCGCACGGAAAAAGTCCAAGCAGACATAGAGAAACGTAAAAATGTCCAATTTTTAGACAATCCAGAAATATTTGCCCCCTGGGAAGAATTTTCTTACAAAGCTTGGAAAGGTCATCCAAATGCTTTGAGTATGTGGGCAGAAAAAGGGATTAAAGGGGTAAATCGAATTGGCATGAATCGTAGATATTGTGGCTTCGATCCTCAAGCTCCTTTTGAAAAGTTTATGTATTTTGATGCAGATATTCTGGTATTAAATTCTGTTGAATACATTTTTGACCAGTTGGATAAGGATGATTTTGTTGTCTATGATTTTCAGTATAAGGACCCCTCTCATATTTTTAATTTAGAGTCGTCTAAACTGTTTGATGTTTTTCCAGAGTCACGGATTAAATCTGAAATTTTTTGTGCGGGATTTTATGCAGGAAAAAGGGGTTTATTCTCGAAAACCCAAAGACAGTTTTTAGTAGAAAAGCTCAACTCTGGAGAAGGAGAAGTTTTATATACATCCGCTCCAAACCAATCTTTACTCAACTATATGAAAATGCGATTGGATATTCCTGTTTATAACTTTGGTCTTGATTTACCACCAGAAAAAAGAACAGGTTGTTCTGTAACATCGCCTCATTTTGAAGAAAGGGATAATGTACTATATGATAAAGGAGAAAGACTGACATATCTTCATTATATTGGAGTTTCTTCTAAAAGGTTTGCTAGGCTTTGTCAGGGAGAAAATTTAGATTTTCCTTATCGAGATATTTTTCTCCACTATCGTTATCTCCATGAACCGGATAAAAGACCAAAATTTACAGGCAAACCAGAACCTTATAATCCGCCAGTAAACATAATGACTAAAATCTTCAAAAAACTGGGTTTAAATAGTTAAATCAAAAAAAATAAAAGAAATTTATATGGTAGATAAGAAACAGAGCGATCGCTCAGACCATCCATTTTTTTAAAAGTATTTAATTTCTGAGAATTAATTGGAGAATATCGCTAAAATTTACAGGCAAACTATAACTCTATAAAATGACTAAAATCTGCCAAAAACAGGGTAAATATGGCTAAGAAAAAAAAGAAGAAAGACATTTATATTGTCGTCAACTACTGGGCGATCACTCAAATCATCCATTTGTGGAAAACTGTTCAATTTCTGATGATGATTTCCCGAAAATCGCTAAAATATACAGGGCAACTAGAACCCTATATAATCCGCCAGTAAATGTAATGACTAAAATCTGCCAAAAACAGAGTTAAAATAGCTCAGGAAAAAAGATGAAAGGCATTTATATTATTGCTAACTACTGGGGAACGCTCAAACTATACATTTGTGGAAGACTATTCAATTTCTGATGATGATTTCCCGGAAATTACTGAAATTTACTGGTTAGTTAAAATTTGAGAATATGCCAGTAAATATAATGATTAAAACCTGCTAAAAATTGGAGAGAAATAACTAAGGGGAAAAAGGTAAAAAGCACTTATTTATGTTGTCTATGTTATCTTAAACTACTGGGCGATCGCTCAAATCATCCATTTGTGGAAAACTGTTCAATTTCTGATGATGATTTCCCGAAAATCGCTAAAATATACAGGGCAACTAGAACCCTATAATCCGCCAGTAAATGTAATGACTAAAATCTGCCAAAAACAGAGTTAAAATAGCTAAGGAAAAAAGATGAAAGGCATTTATATTATTGCTAACTATTGGGCGAACACCCAAGCCATCCATTTTTAGAAAAGTCTGATATTTCTGATAATTTATTTCAGAAAATAGCTAAAATTGACTGGTCAACTAAAATTTGAGAATATGCCAGTAAATATAATGATGAAAATCAGCAAAAAAATCCGGTAGAAATAACTAAGGAAAAAAAGATAAAAAGCATTTATATGGTCGTAAACTACTGGGCGATCGCTAAAACTATTCATTTGTGGAAAAGTTTTCAATTTCTGATGATTTCCCGAACAAACCAAATTTATAGGGAGACTAAAATTCGAGAATCTGGCAGTAAATATAATCAGTAAAATCTGATAAAAACTAGGTAAAAAATCTAGATAAACAATATGAAAGGAATTTTTTAATAATTATTTCTCCAAAAAAATCAAAATTTGTAGGAAAATCAAAATCTGAGAATATTCTAGTAAATATAATAACTAAAATCTGCCAAAACTAGGTGTAAATAACTAAGGAAAAAATTATGAAAGGAATTTATATTGTCGCCAATGATAAGGTACTTGATAATACGATCGCTCTGCTGAAAAGTATCAGATTATATGACACTGATACTCCAATTATCATGATTCCTTTTGATGAAAATTATCAACAGGTTGCAGAAATAGTTACGAGTAAATATGGTGTAGAAATTTATCCAGATTTAGAATTTGTAGATAATCTTTGCAACAATCTGTATAACATTTTTGGTCAAGGCTTTTTTAATACTCCTAACAAACAAAAAAAACAAGCTTGTTGGTTCGGACCGTTCGATGAGTTTCTCTATATTGATGTTGATATTGTTGTCTTTGAAAAAATTGCTGATAATCTCAAATATCTGGAAGATTATGATTTTTTGTGCTGCGACTATCAATATTTAAGTGGGATTAAAAATGTCTTTACATCCAAAGTTCTAGAAAATCAAATCTTTACTGAAGAACAGCTTAAAGATGTATTTAATAGTGGGTGGTGGGCGTCAAAGAAAAACCTATTTACAGAAAACGAATTATATGAAACCTTCGCTGAATGTGCTGCTAATACCGAGTATTTCGACTTTTCTGAAAAAACCACAGACCAGCCCATTTTTAACTATATAGTATTAAAACATATTTCTCGGCGGTTGAATCTAGTTAGACGGCCAGAGGGCAAAGGTCCAGGAAGTTGGGCAGGTAGTCCTCATTTTCAACAGGAAGGCGATCGCTTGATTGACCCTAAAGTAGCTAAACCTGTACAATATTTACATTGGGCAGGTTTTCGGATTGAACCAGGATGCCCTTATTGGGATATTTGGGAGCATTATCGATATTTGGGCGAAGCTAAACCTACTTACTATCCTCAAAAAACTGAAAAGAAAAAAAGTCTAGGAGCAAAATTTATTGATAAGGTCAAAAATATAGGTCGGCAAATGAAGAAAAGCTAGGGTCATTTTAGTTATCAGTACCTCCGCTTTCAGTCTTAGGCTTGAAATCCAAAATTTTCTTTCTTTCCCCCTTAAAAGGGCAGGGTCAATTTATTTTCACTAGAGAAAAATTATGGGGAGATGGGGAGATGGGGAGATTCTTTAGATATTTGCACAATTAAATGTATTTCATATCCATATAAATATTCTCTGACGACAAAGAATTAGCCCTGCCTTCAAAAGGGAACCTTGAGGCCTTATTTCTTGGTCAGAAAAACAGCAGAATAAATTTGAATATATTTTAGATTATTTGGAGTCATAAAAAAAACTATGGCTAAAATAAATTTACCCCTTTAAAGATGCGGATACTTGAAATCCGAAATGTCCTTTTTTTTCCTTCAAATGAGAACCTTGAGACCTTATTTCTTGGTCAGAAAGATTTGAATTTTATTATCGGTGAGGACTTTTCAGTAAGACTAATAGGAAAATATTATGAGTCGTGGCATATATATCACTGCAAATGACAAAGTCATAGAACAAGGTATTGCTCTATTAAAAAGTATCCGTAAGTATGATAGTGACACACCAATTATTTTGATTCCCTATGATAATAATTATCAAACAGTCGCAGAATGTTTTTCGAGAGATTATGGGGTCAAAATTTATCAAGATTTAGAATTGATTAAAAGATTATCAAATAAACTAAAACAAATTTTTGGTAATAAATTTTTTGCCAGACCAAATCAGTTTCATAAGCAAGCTTGTTGGTTTGGATAATTTGATAAATTTTTATACATAGATACAGATATTGTTGTTTTTGATAAAATTATTGATAATCTAAACTATCTAAATGAATATGATTTCTTGTGTTTTGATTATCAACATTTAGGCGGAATGAAAAATGTATTCACCCCAGAAATTTATCAAGTTTTTAGTCAAGAGGAACTTAAGGATATTTTTAATGGAGGATGGTGGGGATCTAAAAAAGGTCTAATTTCAGAACAATATTTGTATGATATACTTGCTCAATGTGCCACTCATCCAGAATACTTTGATTTTTCTCAGAAAACTTCCGATCAACCAATTATTAATTATATGATTTTGAAGCGAATTAAAAAGCGTTTCAATATTGTTCGCAGACCAGGAAAAGCAGCAGGAAGTTGGGCAGGTACATCACATTTTCATCGAGAAGGTGATAAACTTATAGACCCGACTGTGAATCAACCTTTAGACTATCTACATTGGGCAGGAATTCGGATTTCACCAGAGTGCCCTTATTGGGATATTTGGGAGCATTATCGATATTTGGGGGAATCTAAACCAACCAACTATCCCCAAAAAACAGAGAGGAAAAAAGTTTAGGACAAAGAATCTGGAATAAAGTAAAGAAAAGTATTAACTTTTGAAAGGAAAAACTATGAGTAATAGCACTAAAGATTTTTGTTTTTGTACTTTGGTTCTAGGTCAAAGATATCGTGAAATTGCTAAGGAATTAATTAGAGATTTAGAAAAATATTCTCCAGGCACATCATTAGTAATTTGCACAGATGAACCAGATGATTTTAGTAAATACCAAAACGTTATCGCTTTCAAGCATCAGCAACAAGGGATTTTATTTTGCTTTAACGATCGACGATTTGTGTTTCAAGCAGCTTTATCATTATTCAGAGTAGCTATTCATATTGATGCAGATACAAAAATTGTAGATACCATACCTGAAGATATTAAATGGAACCCCGGAATCACTGGAGGTAGAGGAAATTTAATGCAGCACTTCAACAAATATCATTCTCACAGATTTGCAGATTTAAAAAAGGTTGCTGATAAGTTACATATTTCAGAAGAATCATTTAATAATGCCAGTTGGATAGGTGAATCCTTATATGCTATAGTTCGAGATGAAGGCAGAGAAATAGAATTTTTAGAGACTTGGGGTAAAATTGCAACATATATGGAATTGAAAGGATTTCATGTAGGAGATGGAAATCTCATGGGATTAGCAGCAGCTAAAGTAGGATGGAATGTTAATAGTACAGTTGATAGTGAAGCTTGGCAGAAGCTTGATCGAGTAAGGAAACATTGGGATGCTTCTCATAGTAGACCAAAGACTAAATTCTGGGATAAGTTAGGCAAGAGAATAGGTTATCATTATCGTTTAAATAAAACTAGGATAATGGCTTTGAAAGATTTTGAATTTTACTATCGTTAATCAATGAGTAAATGTTTGAATAAGGTGCAGACTAAACACCTTATTCAATTACAATTCTCTAACATGAAAAGGTAAAGATCTAACTAACTAATAGAGAGACTTTACCCATTCCCACTCTCTTGATAACCCCTCTTTTAAAGAAACTTGAGGTTGATAACCCAAAATTTTCTGTGCTTTAGAAACATCAGCACTTGTATGACGAGCATCTCCCCTCGCTTTTTCCACAAAATTTTTCTTAATAGGACGCCCGACTATTTCCTCCATCATATTAATAACTTCTGCTAATACTACCCGACTACCTCCACCAATATTAAATACTTCACCCACTGCTTCTGGTACTGTACCTGCTAATAAGTTACCTGCTACTGCATCACTAACAAAAGTAAAGTCTCTAGTTTGTTGGCCATCTCCATAAATAGAAATTGGTTCATCTTGCAAAATCCATTTAAAGAATTTATGAAAGGCCATATCAGGTCGTTGACGGGGACCATAAACTGTAAAGTAGCGTAAATATACACATGGTACGCCAAAATTCTGATGATATAACTTACCTAATCTTTCTGCGGCTAACTTAGTAATTCCATAAGGAGATACCGGTTGAGGACAAATAGTTTCTGGAGTAGGAAAAGTTTCAGCATTACCATATACAGAAGAAGTAGAAGCATAAACCAATCTTTTCAAATGAGGAGCATCTTTAGCCGCTTCTAAAATTATTTGAGTAGCATTGATATTACGTTCTGTATAAGCACGAAAACCTTCACCCCAACTAGCACGAACACCTGCTTGGGCAGCTTGATGATAAACTATATCTACATCTGCCAATAACTCTGACCAATTTAAAGATTGAATATCATTTTCTATTAATTGGAAAGCGGAATTGTCTTGAAATTGAGAAATATTCTGACGTTTCAAAACAGGGTCATAGTAATCATTAAATTGATCGATACCTATTACTTTTTCTCCTTGATTTAAAAGAGTTTCTGCTAAATGAGACCCGATAAACCCACCAACACCTGTTACGATAATATTACTCATTTTTTCCTATATTCAAGTGGCTATTTTTTGCTGAAAGCGGGAGTCAATTTATCCTAATGTTGAAAAAAATTAACTCTCTTCTGTTATGCTCTGTTCCATCTTATCTAAAATTTTAGTAAGCTGAATCCAGACAACTAATCCAGTTGCTATAGTTAAAGGCAAACAAATAGAATAGGCAACTAAGTTAGTAAATCCAAATAATTGTAAACTTGAGGATAAAAATATTAATGCACCACTAGCAATACCTAAATAGGGAAGCTGTAATGTTAATCCTCTCATACTAACTATATTACAATTAGAAGGATTTGCTGACCAATCTTGAACCAGTTGCTTAATTAATTTGGCAAATACTATTCCTGAAGATAAACTCATTAATAAACCAACTGCGATTAAAAAATAAGGAGGTTGAGGAAGACTATACACAAATATTTCCTTGATTTATACTAATTAATTATTTATTTAGGGATATATACTACTTAATTACAGAATTATTTATCGAAGAAGTATTTTTTTCATATATAATAATCTAGTGATAAAGTATTAGGTATAGGAATATTCAAATCATGGGAGTTTTGAATATACTTTTCTATTCGTTCTTGACAATATGATAAACTAGTACCTTGTTCGCTACTATATTTTTTCTTATTTTCTCTCTGATTAATTTTTTGACCAAACATTTTTTGAGTTTCATCAGTTGAAGTAATATTGAGTTGCTCAAAAAGTGATTCAACATTAGTAAAATTATTTAAAGCTTCTAAACGTACTTCATAGGTATTTATCTCTGGATATTCTTTCTGAAATCTCTTTGCTCTAGCTTCTATATCAATTAAATAGGCTATAGATAAATCCCACTGATCTAAGTTTTGATCGACATCAATACAGGGAATAGTCGCAGTAACAGCATTAGGACTAGACATCCAAAACTTCCAATGTCGATTTCTCTCAGAAAAATATCCTAGTTCAATAAAACTTTTCAATACCTTTGGTAAATAGCGACGCATAATAATAACTTTTACTTTGGGAAATTCCTGAGCAACAACATCAAAAAAAGTTTTAATAAAAATATGGTTAGTTTCACAGTATATTTTGTCATCAGGAAGTTGTAAAAGTCTATCTTTAATAGCAGCATTTTTCAACTTTATTTTTGAAAAAGATGCTGTATAGTTAGATGTATTAATCATTAGAGTTGTTGGGAAATAAAAATTCAAAAGTCTCAAAAGCTTACTATATAAGATTTTCAGGATTGGAGGGTTAAAAACACTATAAACGTTTACTAATAAGGGTTTTAGCCATTTTTTTAGCTTAATTCCCAACAACTCTATTTTTAAATACTGGTCGTTATAGAAGGTTTTGGTTCGTGATAACCAATAACTTCTTCAGCAGTTCCCAAAAGTTCTGATAAATAATTAGAACCAGAGCGCCCAGAATTAATACAAAAAATCAGTTGATGATTAAGAATTTTATTGCTATTAATGAAATGCTGAACTTTTTGAACAATTCTTGTTTTACTCCGAATTTTACTAACAAATGAGTTTTGTTTAGCTATGTCCTTAATATTTTTCATTCTCTTTAATTGTTTTTGTGTCTTTTTAATACTTAAATAAAGCAGATTATATAGCAGTAAATTCTTTGATTAGGATAATAAATCTGGGTTGTTTGCGCAGCATTCCTCTAGGAAAAGCAACAGGCAACAGGTAAAAAAAGAATGTCCTAATCTTAAAGCAAAAGCATTGTGCTATACACAAAGAATTCATTGATTTATACTAATTTCAATTATCTATTTAGTAATAGATACTACTGAATTACAGAACTACTTATTAGAAAAGTGTTTTCATTGCCCTCAAAATCTTACTTTACTAGAATTAAAAAATTAATTTTTATCTGTAATTCAGCAATATTAAGACATCAATTAATTAATTCTCTTTTTGAGCAATAATAATTCAAGTATAAGAGTCATTGAATTACAAATTTACAGAATATTTTAGGGAAAAATTATGACTACTTGTTTCTGATTTTCCTGATGATTTATCTGCAAAATAAACTCTTCAATTCTGACTCCTGACTCCTGACTCCTGACTCCTTGCTTGAAAATTTGTCATTGCCATAACAGAAGGCAAAATTGCAGTAGCTCTCTGTGTAGAAAACTCAGCTAGAGCACCTAAAGCAATATTAAACAAACGACTTGGTTGAAAGTCATCTTGAATTAAACCCCACAAACGACTAACTTCTTCTGTGTGAATTCGGTCGTCTTCTACCATTGCTAGTATCAATTTTTTTCTGAGAAATTCACCCTCTTCACTCAAGAGATATTGTAAACCTAATTGGGCAGTAGGTAGTATATCAAAATTTTGGTCTGTCTGAGCTATGTTAATCAAATTTTCTAACCTTTGCCACTGGAATTTTCCATCTTTAAACAATACCTCAATTAACCGACGACGTAATGCTGGGGACTCACCTTTTAATAATCTTCTTGCAACATAAGGATAAGCAATATCAACTATTCTGAAATTTGGATTTAGGGAAAGAGCTAAACCCTCTTCAGTAACCAAAGAGCGAATAATTAAGGCAAACTTAGCCGGAACTCGGAATGGATATTCAAACATCAACTCCGAGAACTTATCTGTAATTGTCTTAAAGTTAAAATCCTTAACTTTCTCACCCATAATATTTCCCAGCACTATTTCTAAAGCTGGTACAATTGGCTGAATATCTACATCCGGTGCCAAAAATCCAAGTTTGACAAAGTCTTTAGCCAACTCTTGATAATCTTTATTAATCAAATGAATTACTGAGTCAACCAAATTTTCTTTAGTATCCTGCTCAAGTTGATCCATCATGCCAAAATCAATGTAGGCCATTCGACCATCTTTTAAGGCAAATAAGTTACCGGGATGAGGATCTGCATGAAAAAAGCCAAATTCTAGTAACTGACGTAGACCGCTAGTCACACCTACCGTAATCAGAGTATCAGTATCAAGACCTGCTGCTTTAATTTGTTCGGTATCTAACAATTTCAGACCATCAATCCATTCCAAGGTCAAAACATGGATGGTAGTATAACGCCAAAATATTGATGGTACTTTCACACTTGGGTCATCGGCAAAATAAGTAGCAAATCTTTCTGCATTTCGTCCTTCATTGATATAGTCAATCTCTTCAAATAGCTTTGTGCCAAATTCATCTACAATTAGGGATAAATCGTGGCCAAGATTCAGAGGCAACCAGGGAGCTAACCAAGTTGCTGACCACCGCATTAAGAATAAATCGAGAGTAATAATGGGCAATAAGTTTGGTCGTTGAACTTTTACTGCTACTACTTCTCCGCTCCGAAGACGTGCCTGATAAACTTGACCCAGACTAGCTGCTGCAACTGGTCTGGGAGAAATTTCGCTATATATGTTGTTGATGTTTTGACCTAACTCTGTCTCTATGATTGAGATGGCTTTCTGATTATCAAAAGATGGTAACTGGTCTTGTAATTTTGTTAGTTCTTCTAAAAAGTCTTTACGAATTAAATCGGGTCTTGTGGATAATGCTTGGCCTACTTTAATAAATGTTGGTCCTAAGTGAGTTAGGATTTTTCGCAGTTGGGTAGCTCGTTCGGGAGTATCTTCAACTTTGTCATATTGCCATTTATCCCATAAAACTCCTAGTAGAAAACTAGCAAAAGACAAAAGTATAACGAGAAATCTCCAAATTACTAACCAGGGACGGTAACTGTAGTATTTAGCGATCGCTTCTGGGTCGTACCGTCTTGTTGAATTAAAGTGATTGTCATCCACTTTTAATATTTTCCTCTTTTTATATTTTTTATTTATTGAGTTGAGTTAAAGAAGCACTCAGCACTCAGCTTTATTCATTTTTTTTAATGTGCGAGAAGGGGATAGGCCACTCCTTCTAAACTATCGCTTGTGGTTGTCGGGAATTTTAACCAAAGCTGCTAAAAGCTGATAGCTAGTTACAGATGACTTAAGTCTGTTTGGCTTTTCTCTGGCAAATCGCTATATATATTGTGGCACTATAGTTTTTGTTTACTATATATAGAGTTTTTCCTCAGTCATTTGAAAAAAGGAGATGATATTTCTCCTTGGCTTTTTTCTGGCAAATCGCTATATATATTGTGGCACTATAGTTTTTGTTTACTATATATAGAGTTTTTCCTCAGTCATTTGAAAAAAGGAGATGATATTTCTCCTTGGCTTTTTTCTGGTAAATCGCTATATATAGTGTGGCACTATAGTTTTTGTTTACTATATATAGAGTTTTTCCTCAGTCATTTGAAAAAAGGAGATGATATTTCTCCTTGGCTTTTCTCTGGTAAATCGCTATATATAGTGTGGCACTATAGTTTTTGTTTACTATATATAGAGTTTTTCCTCAGTCATTTGAAAAAAGGAGATGATATTTCTCCTTGGCTTTTTTCTGGCAAATCGCTATATATAGTGTGGCACTATAGTTTTTGTTTACTATATATAGAGTTTTTAACTCAGTCATTTGAAAAAAGGAGATGATATTTCTCCTTGGCTTTTCTCTGGCAAATCGCTATATATAGTGTGGCACTATAGTTTTTGTTTACTATATATAGGGTTTTTGTGTAAGTCATTTGAAAAAAGGAGATGATATTTCTCCTTGGCTTTTCTCTGGGAAATCGCTATATATAGTGTGGCACTATAGTTTTTGTTTACTATATATAGAGTTTTTACCTCAGTAATTTGAAAAAAGGAGATGATATTTCACAACAAAAATAACTCAAGGATATTGACAGTTTCTAAGTAACGGGCAATTGTTACTTTATCTGTATTTAGCTATATTTCTAGAGCTTAGAGTTGAAATTTTTCCTTCATCTTTTTGTTGTTTGTTGTACCTTTTTTCTTCTTAACTAATGGCAGATTTTGAGTGATTCAAAAGGTATAAAAAAAATTTATCCCTGCTGTCTTAAATTAAATTATTTTTCTTTTTATTAAGTATAGTATACAAAACTACAAATTTCAAAAATAAATTTTAAAGAAATATTAAAGTCAATACTATCAGAACTTACCGAAAAATTAGGGTATAAAGCCTCTCCATTCATGGAGAAAAAAGCGGTCGAGGGATGGCGAGGTCTCCTCGCCATATCCAATCGACCAAGAGAAGAAAAAAATTCCTTTTACAGCAGTTTTTAAATGGGTAAACCACAGTTAAAAAGTTAGGTGGTAGGTTAGCGGTGGTAAGCGAAACGAGGACTGCAAATTCCACAATAAATGGCTGACTTTGTGGTCTACTCGAATGAAAAGCGCTGTAACCCAATCCTCTTCTTTTCAAGAAGAGGTAATTCTAAATTCTAAATTTTAAATTCTTGAAGCATTTTTCCAACAAAAACACTATATATACCATAGTGCTATAGTTTTTATCTGCTATATGTAGTACCTTGGCGTAATTTCTGACTATAAAAGTTCTTGTAAACAATCCTTCAAAGCAAATATAACTTGTTCTTGTTGTTGAGTAGAAAGTTCCGGAAATATAGGCAAGGACAAAACCTCATGACAAACTTTTTCTACCACTGGCAACTGACGGAATGGCAAAAATTTGTAAACTGGCTGTAAATGTAAAGGAGTAGGATAATAGACCGTTGAACCTATTCCCTTTTTTTGTAACTGAATGCGAATCAAATCCCGTAGAGAATTAGAAAAACGAGACTTTACTGTAGCTTCTAAATCTTGACTTTTGACCCTAATCGTGTATTGATTCCAAACACATCTACTACCAGTCAACTCTTGAGGAGGAACTACAGGAGTTATTCCACTCATAAATTCAAAGTAACGATTTGCTAAATCCCGACGTTGCTCATTCCAACTATCTAGATAACGCAACTTAACTTGTAGAATTGCAGCTTGTATGGTATCCAAGCGACTATTAATACCGATATGTTCATAAAAATATTTGGCAGACTGTCCATGATTTTTGAGCATCCGTACTTGGTTAGCGATCGCGGAGTTATTAGTAGTTAAAGCACCTCCATCTCCAAAAGCTCCTAAATTTTTAGTAGGAAAAAAACTAAAACAACCAATATCACCAAAACTTCCTACTTTTTTGCCTGACCATTCGGCCCCTGTAGCTTGGGCACAATCTTCTATAACTATTAAATTATGGGAACGAGCGATCGCCATTAACCGGGTCATATCTACTGGTTGACCAAATAAATGTACTGGCAAAATAGCTTTTGTTTTTTCAGTTATTGCTGATTGGAGTTGTTCAATATCTAAGTTAAAAGTCTGGGGGTCAATATCGATAAAAACTGGTGTTGCTCCGACTGCACTTATTACTTCAGCGGTGGCGAAAAAAGTGAAAGGAGTAGTAATTACTTGATCACCAGGACCAATATTTACAGCTCGTAAAGCTAGAAATAGAGCATCAGTACCAGAGTTACAGGATACACAATGAGATACATCTATATAGTTAGCAAATTGTTGTTCAAATTCATCAACAATGGAACCACCAATATAGCGACCAGAGCTGAGTACTTCTTGGACTCTACTGTTTATTTCTTCAGCGATTGATTTATACTGTTGTGTTAAATCTATGGGAGGAATATTAGTCATATTAATAGTAAGAAATTAAAAGGATATAAAAGGCTAGTAAAAATTATTGATATGATAAACCGCTCCAAGCAAAGGAGCTACTGTTATAGCGGTTTTCAGTGAAGACAAACTAAATAGTGTTGGGGGATTTGATGGAACTTCTCTACTGTGGTCTAATAAAGTGAAAAATCCCCTAAAGTAATTTTTATAAAAATCATAAATATAAATTTTGCCACAATCTAAAGATAGATTTTTTTGAAAATTAAACTCATGGATTTTTTTTTAATTTATGACTTTTGGTAGTAACATAACTAACTTTTACTTTAGTAAACTTCTATCTATAGAAAGATTGGTTAGAAAAAATTATTGATTATTGGTAATTTAACTAAAATTTGGAATTGCCAACAATAATTAATCTAATTTCTGTTAATAAATACACTCAAAAAATAGGATAATACAATGTCAAAATATTCTGTGGTTACAGTTGATCACAAAGAAACTGGAAAAAAAGAGAATGTGTATTGGAAAGAAGACAAATATTACTATGGCGAGAAGTTGATTGAGAGTATACAAAAGAGATGTGCGGATCACTTTGGAGGCTTAGTTTGGGAAGTGCTATCTGATACTCATAAGTCAGGTCTTGAAAATCCTCCCGATCCTGCTGTGGATTATGATGATATGAGTGATGCTATTAACTAATATTAAAGTTAATCCCAAGAATTCTCATATCAGTCATTTGAATGAGTTATTCTGAGTTAAGTCCTCTGGAAATTAAAATTTCAGAAGAATATACATTAATATAAATTTCTCATACCTCACTAGAAAGCATAATGCTTTTGGTGAGGTTCATTATGATTTTTACTAACTAATATAGAATTAAATCTTATACTATGTATGAGAAAAGAATGTTACGAATAAGTAAGCTTGATTATAAGTTTGATTATAAGATTTTATAGGAGATATCCCTTTGACTAAAAAGAGGATTTATGACCTAAAAACTGGTGTTGAAGCAATTCATTCTGACTTGATATTCGTGACTCCTGACTTCTAAGAAATACCGTAGCTATTTATAGCAAATATTTATCAATTTGGTATTAGGTAAGCATTCAGCTGTCAGAATTTCCTGCGGAATTCTGCGCAAACAGCTATCAGCTTCATTAGCTTGAATTGTATAGATTAAAAATTCAAAACAAGTCTTTCTTGTGTTTGAATTTATGGGTGGAAAATGTAGTATTAAGTTAAACGATGTTTTACTTCATTCATTAAAAAGCTGAATGCGAGCCCATTCCGCACCGAAGAGCTGACCGCTAATAGCTGAATGCTTACGGTATTAGAACAATTTTATTTGAAGTTGCACAGAATTATGAAATTTATTAATTTGTTTGTCTTAATCTACAGTCAACTCTGATTAAAATATTATTCTATGCAACTTAATATTAATTTGGTATAAGCAACGAATATGATTCAATTAACAATTACAGATATAGTTATGGCTTTAGGAATTATTGCTATAGCTATTGGTCTGTCAGCTTGGCAAAAATTAGGATTAGAATGGCAACTATTAATAGCCACAATTCGTACTATTGTACAGTTAATATTTGTTGGGTATGTATTAGAAATAGTATTTGATAATAAACAGCCTTGGTTAGTGGTTGCTATGATTACTGTTATGTTAACAGTTGTTTCTGTTGTTGCTAAAAATAGAATTAGTAAAAAAATACCTCGATTATTACCTTTAGTTTGGGTTTCGATTTTAACAAGTACAGTTTTAAGTATCAGTTATACAAATCTATTAGTTATTCAACCTGATTCTTGGTATGAACCTCAATATTTAATTCCCTTAGTAGGAATAGTATTAGGAAATGCCATGAATACAGCAGCGATCGCTGGAGAAAGACTTGTCAGTACAATTAATTCTAGTCCAGTAGAAATTGAAACTTATTTAAGTTTAGGAGCTACTCCTCAACAGGCAGTTGCTAAATATAGAAAAGATGCTGTTCGTGCTGCATTAATACCTACTTTAAATTTAATGATGGTAGTTGGAATAGTGACGCTTCCTGGTATTGTTACTGGTCAGTTATTAAGTGGTATTAATCCTTTGGATGCTGTGGCATATCAAATATTAATTATATTTCTTTTGGCTTTTGCTAATTTGGTGACAAGTTTATTAATTACTTATAGTTTATGTAGACAATTTTTTAATCAGGATGCACAATTACAAAATTTATAAAGAAGGAAGAAGGAAGAAGGAAGAAGTAAGAAGGAAGAGGGAAGAAGGAATAAGAAAGAAGAAAGAAGGAAAGTATATGAGTCTATAGATCGATACTTTATGAGTTTTGGTTTTAATTTCTCTAAGACTAATCTTCAATAATAGTGAGTCCAATATCTATAGCATTTTGATAATAAGTGAAAGCTTCATCTAATTTTCCTTGTTTCTTTAACACTACTCCTAAATGATAGTGGGTTCAGGAAAATCTGGTTTAATTTTAATAGCTTGATAGTAAGCTTCTGTTGCTTCTCCATAAAGATTATTTTCTCGAAAAATACCACCTAGTGTATGATAATAAGCCCAATATTTTTTGGGATTAATTCCAATTCCTTGAGCATAAGCAATCAAAGCTTCCTCTAATTTTCCTTGTTTTTGTAGTAGACATCCTATTCGATCGTAACACTCTTGAGTATAATTTTCTGGTTGTTCTTTTTCTTTATCTGAAATTGAAATATTGCGATTATTTTGATTTTCATTGCCATAATCTAATAAATCAATAACTTTTGAGTTACATTCACGGATTATTTGCATTTGTTCGGCATTCAAAAATTCATAATAAGGGCGGTTGTCATCTCTGAAAAATCCTTTAGCTTTTGGTAAATATCCATCGAATGGTATATTTAATTTCTGACAAACGAAAGTTAAATCTGAGCGAATATTTTCATACTTACCAATAAAATAAACTGCTACTGTATCGTTAATTGTGTAAATATTCCAATTGTCTTTTAGGAATAAATTAGTATACTTATTCTTCAGCCAATTATCAAAATTAATAGATTTGTTTCGACAGCTATAATAGTAGCGAGATATAGCTCTATCAAAAGGATTTCTTTCAAAACAAAACTTATAGTAACTATCCTAAGTTGAAGGTTCTATAACACTTTGAATTTCTTTAGCAGTGATATGGTTGAAATACTTTTTATATTCATTTCCATGAGCATCAAAATCTAAATAATTTTGTTGCCTTTTCCCCAGAAGTTTTCTAATAGCTTCATCTTCCAAGGAGATAGGAGTAATTACATCATCATCACCACAAAATCTAGATAAAGAAATTTCAACTGATGTGCCAGCAGTTTTTTTGGTTTTCAGGAAAATAAATTTATATCTGTAGGATATTATCATTATGAAAATAGAAAATTAGAAAAATTATCCAATTGAGCGATCGCTTCTGAAATAAATCACCCTATTTAGACTTTCAAAAAGTAGCAATTTTCTGATATTTAAGACTTTTATCTTCACTAAATTCTCGCTCCAAAAGTATGATGTTAATTGTTAACATTCCCCTACTCCCCTACTCCCCTACTCTCTCACTTCCCTACTTCAACTATTAGGAATATGAGCAGCAACTTTTAAACCTTGTGGGTGATAAACCTCTAAAGGAATTTTGGTATTATTACTATCCAAAGGGTTTTCTGATGGCTTAATCTTCTAAGGAAATAGAAGTTTTTTGTTTTTAGGAAAATCAAGAAAAATCAATTTATATCTGTAGGATATTATCATTATGAAAATAGAAAATTAGAAAAATTATCCAATTGAGCGATCGCTTCTGAAATAAATCACCCTATTTAGACTTTCAAAAAGTAGCAATTTTCTGATATTTAAGACTTTTATCTTCACTAAATTCTCGCTCTAAAAGTATGATGTTAATTACCAACACTCCTCTACTCCCCTACTCCCCTACTCCCTCACTTCCCTACTTCAACTATTAGGAATATGAGCAGCAACCTTTAAACCTTGTGGGTTATAAACTTCTAAAGGAATCTTGGCATTATTACTAATAGCCTTCAAAGCTACCTGTAAAGTTTTCAAATGTTTTTCTAGTTGAGTTAAACTCTTTTGATCTTTATTACTTTTTAAATCCTGAGCTGTTTTCTTGATTTTATCCACATAATCAGAAGTTAAACGTACAGTAATTAAATCTTTCGTAATACTATATTCACAAATTTTCGGTGTTCCTTTACAAGTTTTATTTAAATCTTGACGAGCTTTAGCGATAGTATCCAAAAATCTCTGGTTAGCTTGCGCTATTTTGAGAATAGTTTTATAAGATTTAATGAGAGGTTTTGCCTTAGAAAAATAACTAGAAGTAGTAGGTACTTCTTCAGCAGAATTTAGAGCATTTTGCCAATACCTCACAGCCTCTTGCCAATTATCTTTTGTCTCAAAAACTTCAGCTTGTTTCGCATAACTAATAGCTTGATTATAATATTCTTCACCAATTTGTTCTATAATTCTACGTTCCTCAGCTAACTGAAGTTTTTGTTCATACTGAGGGAGTAAATTTTTAGCTTCTAAATAGGCAGTTGTTTGTGGGGGAATAGAAGACATTTTCTCCAAGGCATCTGCCCAACTTGAATATACACTTTTCCAGCTTTCAGGAAACTGAGCTACTACTTCTCTAGTATTTGCTAACTGAGCTGATTTTTTGGCAGCAATTAATTTTTTATCTGCCACTTCTTCTGTTGTTAATCTACCTTTAATTGCTACTAAATATTTACGATATTGCTGTAGTTTCTTCTTGGCAAAAGGATAAGCACTACTATCTCCTGGTACTTTTTCTAGTAAGACAATTGCATTTTGCCAAAGTGATTGAATTTCTATCCAATCTTCTACTTTTAGTGGCAAAGTTTTACTATTTTGAGCTGCTTGTTGACCTTTGAATAAAGCTTTCTGAATATTTTCCAAATGTTTAATTTCTGCTTTATAAGTAGATTTTAAATGTTGTGACTCTAGATAATGTATTGACCAAAATGGAATTTTGTTTAAATCTTGAACTGCTTTTTCTAACTTTTCTTTTGCTTGCTTTGGAGCTAGAGAGTTTTGAAAATTTTTAATTGTTTCTAATGATTGCTGATTTAACTCTCTCGCTGTGGGTACAATCATACATTTTCCAATAACACAGGGTTGAGTTATTGCATAAAAACAGCCTATTAAAATTGTCAAACTTAAACTGGCGCTGAGAAATTCTACTTTAGAGAAGGTACTTAAGTTAACAGTTGATTTTTGTTCTACATAATTAGAATGTTTTGCTTTTATTCTTGATTTTTTAGGAGATATATCTAATCCTTCCGCATCAAAAGGGTTATCTAAATCATCCAGTAATTTTGAAGTAATTTTAATATCTGAGTTTTGACTTTTCTTTCCAGGAATATACTCTTGATCGACATTAGTGTTTAGCTCAGACTCTAATCTAATAGATATCTGTTCTAAATCATTTAAATCAAATGGATTATCTAAAGAATCTAAAAATTCTGATGTAATTTTTACTCGATCGCCCATATCTCCATTTACCCATCTCGGCAAAAAAGTTAATGTAGACTCTTCTTGCCGACTTTTTGTAAAAAATGAATGATAAGCATAAGGATATATATGACCAATAACATTCAAACAAATACCTACTTTTTCAATAGATTCTAGTTGTTGTTTTTGAACTATACCTTTTAACTCAGAAATTGTTTTTTCTCGATCTATCACTAAATTTGCTGGATGTTCACAAATCACTAATAATGTTCCAGCTTTTAAGTCACATTGAATTTTACAAGCATCATTGAAATTTCTCAAAGATTGCCAGCTTTTTTGTAAATTATCCTCTAATATCTGAGTATTAATATTTCTAATTGCTGTTTTCATTTTCTAGTTAAAATTTTGATTTTTTTAATTAGGGTTTGCTGTATTTATTACTTGAATAATTATACCTCTCCCGAAAAGAGGGAGTAGGTAGTAGGAAGAAATAATTGATAATTTCTGTGCAATAATTGATTGTATTTTTTATTATTGGAGATGTCTATTATATTTTTGGATGTTGTCATTAAATCAACAATCCTGCATAATAAATAAATTATTATACCAAATTCCAAAAAAGGTAGTTACATCTGAATTTGTGATTTATTCCTACAATAAAAAAATATAAATTACATAAATTATGAAAATTCAATCTTTTTTCCTCTTTTTTATTATGTTTTTCTTTTCCTGTTCCCTATTACCTGTTCCCTGTTCGTGACCATCGCAATATTTTATGAAATTGGTATTAATCAAACCATTCGGATAAATATTTGCTCAAAATGCCTATTCCAGAGAAACACAGTTTTGTAGCATCTTTTTTGTCAGATAAAATTAGTATAATTTGTCGATCATACAAAATCCTGCCCATAGGTTTCTTGAAAACAAACCTGACTCAAAGAAAGACGTCCACCATATTTTTTAAATGGTTCAGCAGCATAACCCATAGCTAATAGACAGCAAACATCTACTTGCTCTGGAATATTAAATGCTTCTTTAACTTGAGATGTAATAAATCCTTCGAGAGGACAACTATCAACCCCAAAACTACTAGAAACGAGCATAATTTGAGCTACTGCTAACATTATTTGCCTATTTATCCAAGCTTCCATAGACCCAAAAGAAGGAGGACTTTCAAACATTTTAGGAATTGAATTTCGCATATAATCTGCATAAGTATCATTGATAGCTTCATGCTCTTTGCCCAACTCAATTATAGATTCTATATACTCTGGTTTAGATACATGGCGATCTCCGCAACAAATTAAAACTACAGGAGCTTCTCCTACCTGACGTTGATTAAAAGCACAAGCCTTAAGTCGTTCTTTATTCTCCTGTTTCTTAACCACAATAAAACGCCAAGGTTGTAAATTAAAACCAGAGGGAGCCATCATACCTAGACGTAAAATTTCTTCTAGGATTACATTAGGAATTGAATTTTTACTAAATGCACGAGCAGAGCGACGCTTCTCAATAGCTTGCTTTAAATTAATGCTTGGTTCCATAAAATCAAAATATAATTTGTAGTTGGATTTTTTTATTTCTGATTGAACTATAGTTTTTCTATTTTAAAGTGTGAAACTAAGATTGATAGAAAAATGGAATAGGAGGAAATTATAGTTATAGAGATTTTTTAGTGCTGCTATATTCAGCAATTATTAGGCGTAAGCATTTCCTACGGAATGCTCCGCAAACAGCATTTCCGTTTGTCATGCTACGTTTGCCAGATGTATGAATGCACAGGACTTACTAAGGTTAGCTTGTTACCTTTTTATTTCCTGCGGAATGCTGCATAAAGATAATTTTGAATTCTCCTTCTCAGATAATAAGTTAATAACTAATAGCTGTTAACGTTTGCGTAGCATGACCTAGGAAAGTTCCGACCATAGGAGGCTAGCTGACTGCTAAATGCTTACTATTAGGCTTCACAATATTTGAAAATATCATATAAAGTTATAGCAGCATAAACATTGGAAATAGGGAATAAATTAATATTAATTTTATCTAATTGTTCTTCATATTGCATAATCTTTAGCAGTAACTATACCAAACCCAACTCTCGTTTCAATAAATTAATTGACTCTGTACCAATGTAATTTTCAAAGCAGATAATTTGTGGCGGGCGAATAATATCTGCTCTGTTTTTTTGTACAGCAGCTCTAACTTTAGCATCACTAAATTTGTCACAAATAATTATTTTAGCTGCCCGCACCATAGCATCAATTTTGTGGGTTTCTTCCTGTTGAGCAGTCATTACATTTACGTCATTTCCACGCAAGCTGTAAATAATTACTTCTGCAGCTTTTAGTAGACCAAAACTGAGACTAACTATACCAAAGTAACTTCCCTGAGATAAATTATTGACCAATTTAAATTCTTCAGCATAATCATATATATCAATTGGAATGACTCGTACAGATTTAGGAGCAGCTATTTTTTCAGCTTTCCCAATGAAATATCGACTTGTGACAACTGTTCCAGAAGATACTTCATCTATAAATCTACCCAGTTCTTCTAAAGGAACTACTTGCACAGAAATATTAAGAGCTTGTTCCAACTCTTTAGCCATTAACTGTCCAATACCAATATCATTGGAGGGAGCTGTAACTAATACCCTGGCACTACAACGCAGTCGCCAGTCAATCTCAGTGAGGAACATTTCTCTAGCTTCATTCAGACTACAGCCTTGGGACAGTAATTCATCTAAGCCACCCTTGACTATATTACTGGCATGAGGATACTTTTCATAAATAGGAGATTGTAACTTTGGCCCTCCCTCATTTCCCTGTGCTCTGACATAAATACCTGAACCTGCTTGAGCTTCCACAAGACCAATATCTTCAAGTTGACGATATACCTTACTTATTGTGTTGCGATGTAAACCAGTTTGCATCGCTAGTTGTCGGGTACTAGGTAGTCGATGGCCAGGAGGAAACTTTCGGGAAGCGATGGCAAACCGAATTTGATTAAATAATTGGTTTGATGCAGGAATATCACTATCTGCTTTAATCTGAAAATTAACCATAGTAGAAAAAACTGCTGCTCAGAAATAAATTTTCATCTCAACGTTGCTTGGAGACCTGTGCTCTCCCGAAGGGGAGCGTCGGGAGGAAAACCAATCAATGTTGCAGTTATTAAAATAATATGCTATATTAAACCTAATAATAAAGCTGCTGGGCTAGCAGTTTCTAGGGGAGCCGTCGCATTGGCGACGTACTTTGGAGCGTGCCTTTAGGCCGAAAAGAGGTTAGGCCTTGGAGGCAGGTGCTATAAAGCAGAAAAGCCCTATCAGCGATGTTAGTGAATCCCGTGTTGTAGCGTAAGCGAACTTCGGTAGTATATCAATCTCTAACTTACCTACACAGAAAGATAATGCGTCTGTGTATTTTTCTCATGGCTTTTAAAGACAGTCAGAACTTCCTTAGAAATAGAAGGAGTTTTTGACTTTATAATAACCACTTTGTTTTTACGGCGGTTTATCGTCGGCAACAAGTCCAGCACGACTCCTTTCAAATTGATGGCAGTGTTTATATCTCTATCAATTTTCAACTGTAATTTTTCATCAAAATATTCTCTGATACTGCAATCTGTAAACACTATTTCATCTTCATAAGAAAGTAATTGAGATGTATAATTTTGTTTAACTTCAATAACACTGGCGTTTGCTTTTGTAGCTACCTGACCCAACACTTCAAAGAATTGACCAAATGCAGTATCTTGCTAGGATTTATTTAACCCAGACTTAGACGATTGACCATTAGTTAAACAATGAATAATGAATAATAAATAATGAATAATTACCTCTTCTTTTCAAGGAGGGGTAATAATTAATAATTAATAATTAATTATTAATTGTTGAACGCTTCTTTTGCCATTATTATCACCCGCTACAAATCTAGAAAATATTCCTTCTACTCTTTGACAGACATCCTGCAAAACTGTTGAGTAAACCTGAGAAAAATCCAGATATTCACCTGAATTTTTTACTTCTACTAAATCCCTTTTCAGCTGTGGTAATTGCTTTTTCTGGTTGTAGTAATTTGGCCTGTCTTGATAATTCAGGCAAATAACAAACCAGAGAACAAGTATTTATAAGACATCTGTTTTGTTCCCAATAGAAACTGGAAAAGCTTTTTAGCAGCGAACGACGTTTATAACTGGAGTTGAAACTAAATTTGGAATCTTCAAATAATCTACCCAGAAGCAATGAAGACTTGGAACTCACTACCCTTGGGTAATATCAGGGATGGGAATGTTCTCGATGCTCTTTATGATTTGTATTTTTGAGGGAGTTTGGGTCAGGATTCGGTGATTCGCTCCTCTTCAAAAAGTCTTGCCATGGCACAATTAACCCATAGCACAAGCGGGGGGATAATTAACTTAAAAGTTGTTGCAATACTGATACAGAAATAGTTTCAGCAGACATCTCCAAAAAAGAGGGAGGAGATTCCTCCTGATCACAAATTGTAAATTATACGGCGGGTCTCCCGTCGCCGGAAAGATGACAGAATTAGAAATCCGTACAGCCCATATTCAAGTTCCCAACAGAGACCTAGAAATAGCTTCTTATCTAGCACAACCAGTAGAAGAAAATCTATTTCCAGCAGTAGTAGTAATTCAAGAAATATTTGGGGTCAATGCCCATATTCGAGAAGTAACAGAAAAATTTGCCAAAGAAGGTTATGTAGCGATCGCTCCCTCAATCTACCAACGTCAAGCTCCTGGTTTTGAAGTGGGCTATACTGAGGAAAATGTCAAACTGGGTCGCAAGTATAAAGAACAAACCAAAGCCTCAGAACTACTAAGTGATATTCAAGCTACTATAAATTATCTCAAAACCCTACCTACTGTTAAAGCAGACAAGTTTGGTTGTATTGGTTTCTGTTTCGGAGGCCATGTGAGCTATTTAGCAGCAACTTTACCAGAAATTCAAGCAACTGCCTCTTTCTATGGAGCTGGTATTGCCACTAGTACTCCCGGTGGTGGTGAACCTACTATTACTCTAACTCCGAAAATTAGTGGTACTATTTACTGCTTCTTTGGCACAGAAGATCCTTTAATTCCCATAGAACAGGTAGACCAAATAGAAACAGAATTACAGAAACATCAAATTAAGCACCAGGTATTTCGTTATCAAGCAGACCATGGTTTCTTTTGTGACCATCGTAGTAGTTATAATGCTGAAGCTACTGCTGATGCTTGGGTCAAGACAAAGCAACTTTTTAATCAAGAATTGTAAAGAAAAAAGCTATATAAAGTAATAATTTAACTTTTGACTTTTAACTTTTGCTATAGGTTATTTTTCTAACAATGCCCCAAAGATTAGCTATATTGAAGTAGTCTAGTGCTGCTACGCGGAAGTTAAAAGTCAAAATTCATGCATCGAGTGCTAATTGGCGAGGTGTCCTACGGGGCGCCTACTGTGCGGAAGTAATTCCGCACACAGCCCCTCCAGAATGTAAGACGCACATCTGACAGTCAATCATTTTTGATTTGTAATTGTTTTGGGATTTTGTAACTGGTCAGTTATTTCCGCCATCCTGCACTAGTGTTTTTTTTGCCGTATTTGACACTCCGTGGGATAAATCCGCGTGGATTCTTAAGGGTAACAAATTTAACAGGCTAAAGCCACGTCAAATTTTACCCTTAATGGCATCGCCAAAGATGCCTCTAATCTGTCTGGGGTAAACCCATTCAGCTTACTTTTGACTCCAATATTTGCAGCACCATTACAGTCCGCATTTATCAATTTTCCTTGCTTAGTTTTATACAAACCACGTTGAATTCGTTGGCCACTAAAACTATATTCACTCGGGTTATCAGCATTGTCAACAGGTATTTTATCTCTATCTAAAAAACTAGCCTTGGAAGTATAAGACTCTTCAAGTTCAGTGTAAATTAACCCATACCTATCACACATAGCTTTTAGTTTGAATCTAAAAATGTTGTGTGGTATTTGCACAAACTTTTGATTTGTTTTTTTACCTAAATTGATACTTTGTTTTATTCCTGGATTTACACCTACAACAATAGTAGATATTTTGTTTTCTCTACACCAGTTAATTAAATATCTCGCTGCTTTATTCAGGTAATCTCTAATTTTATTGTTCCGATTTACCGAAAAATTGTGGTTTAAAGCCTCCCCTTTTAAGGGGATAATAAAAAAAAATTTTCATCTCTTTGTCAATCCTCTTCTTTTCAAGGAGAGGTAATTATTCATTATTCATTATTCATTATTCATTGTTGAAAATACTGCTAATTTGCTTTTTGATTAAACCTTTGATGCCTTGTCTATCTTTTAATGACTGCAATCTAGAATTTTCCTTGTTGTACCACTGGTTGATTGATTTTAGCTTTCTACCGTCCAAAATGAACGATGACCCAGTATTTGATACACAAGTTGCTAGATTATCTAAACCAAGGTCTATTGCTAGTGCATTGTCAGATTTTACTACTTTCTGTGGTTCTTCTTCAGTAATAAATTCTACTTCAAAAAACCTCGCATCATATCTAGGAATTATCCGAACTTCCTTGAGATTTTTACCCATCAATCTTTGAGGAAAAGGGATTTTAACAGCACCATATTCAGTCTTAAATTTTCTTGACATTGGAATATTAAAATACCCATTTTTTACCTGAATTCGAGGTATGATTAAAGGAAAATATCCTGATTTTTTAAGGTATCTAGGTATTGGTATTTGTTCCCAACGATATAGACTTTCCTGAGCTTTCTGGATGAAGTTGAAAAATGATTTAAAAGACCTATCTACAACTTTTAAAGTTTGCTGTGCAATATCGGTTTGAAGTAGTTGATAATTTTCGTTATCCTTGCAGTAATGGTAATTTGACTCGTATCTGAGATATCTGCCCTCAGCAAAATAAAACTGTCGCACAGAGTAAAGTCCTACGTTGTACATATTCTTGGACAATCTGCACAATTGCTTTAAGGCTTTAAACTCCTGGCTAGACAGGTTTCTGATTTTGTTCTTTTGGGTCAGATACATAATTAGTTTTCGCTGTATAATCGATATTATAGCGAAAATATTCAAAATTTGCAATATGCGTGACTACGGGTTTAAACCCGTCGCATCGTTTCCATCCAGCCGTTAAAAACGGCCTGGTTTCCTACTTACCGAAAGTTTATGATGAATCCCGAATCAACTAGCTCTCAAGAAAGTAAACAGTCCTTTTCCATGGACGATTTTGCTAAAGCTCTCGAACAACCTCAATATAATTATGAATTTCAAAAAGGACAAATAGTAACTGGAAAAATATATAGTTATGAATCTGAAGGTGTCTATGTTGATATAGGGGGTAAGTCTTTAGCTCTTTTACCCATTCAAGAAGCTTTCTTGGGAGTAACACAAGATTTATCGGAAGCACTACCATTAGAGCTAGAACGGGACTTCCTAATTATCCGCGAGCAAAATGCAGAAGGAGAAGTGCTTCTTTCTATCAAGCAGCTAGAAATTAATCAAATTTGGGAGAATTTGATTGAATTACAAGAAGGTGGTCAGTCTTTCCAAGTTCGAGTAATTGGTACTAATAAAGGTGGGGTGACGGTGGATGTACAATCTTTGCGGGGTTTTATTCCACGCTCCCATCTTTTGGCAAAGGATAATTTGGAGTCATTGATCGACCAAGTATTGACTGTCAATTTTTTGGAATTAGACCAAGAAAAAAAGAAAATTGTGATGTCTCAGCGTTTGGCCGCTCAATCTGCTGGTTTTAGTAAGTTACTTGTTGGTCAGTTGGTTGAAGGAAAGGTTGTTGGAGTGAAACCTTTTGGTGTTTTTGTAGATTTAGAGGGTTTAACTGGTTTGCTGCATATTACCCAGGTTAGTCAAAAACGGGTTGATTCTTTATCAACAATTTTTGCCCAGGGTAATTTGGTTAAGGCGATGATTGTTGATTTGGATGAGGGTCGAAAGCGCATTTCTCTTTCTACTAAGGTGTTAGAAAATTATCCAGGGGAAATGTTGGAAAAAATTGATGAAGTGATGGAGTCGGCAGACGCTCGTGCAGAAAGGGCGAGAAAGGCTTTACCTCAATTACAATAGCAGGGAATAGGGAATAGGGAATAGTTGGAAAAATATTTCCTAGTCTAAGGTCTTTCATTAGTCTATGTTCTCATCAATTCTTTCTTAGCTATAGGTTTAATTTTTCTATTACTTTTCAGGATGGCTGAATAGGTTTTGGCACTTATTCAGCAATTTTTATAACTCAAATTTATCCGTTGATGCAATAGAACTCCGTTCTGCTACGCGATAAAACTACGTTTCGCTGAGGCGATCGCACTCCCACTCATTAATCCTCTTTTTCATTTTAATAAGCACCTGCGCAGAGCGACAGACTTGTTATCAATATACATCAAAATTCCCTGGGAAGCAAAAATCCTGTATTTATTGCATATCAAGACTTGTAGCGTTTATGAAAAGATTGCTAAAACAAGCGCAAAATCACGATTTTTCCCTAACTTTTGGCCTTCAAGAGCTACTTTCAACTTTTTTTGTGAAAATTAGTTTAAATTTCAAATAGTTTAATCAATTAAATATAAGTTTAATTAATATAAAATTATTTTATAGTCTTGTAAAAAGTAGTAAAGAGTCATTTCAATTATCAGTTATCATAAGTTTTGAAACTTATTCAGCAATTTTTATAGTCAAGATTTTATAGACATGAAATGGCAGGAAAAAGAGATAATAATCTCAATTTTATCAAGACAATTTTTCAGCAAATAATTTCATCAAATCCTACTTTACTAATTAGACAAGTTTTTTTATTAGCCATAATAAATCAGGGATAATTGTCTTTTTTTATTAAGTACAATTTCATAGATAAATAATTTTCAAAAATAATCCTACTGTGGGAACTTAAAAAAAAATTTATAGATTATCAATAGGTCAGTATTTTTTCGGAAAATAATAGGAAATTACGCTATAAAACTTCAGTAAATACACTATTGTTAACAGACAAATGTGCATCTTATTCTAGATATATAAATTCATAAAAGATCAGTTTAAAGATGACTACAACTTCCGCAGATTTATCAAAAACTCCAAATCAAAATTCGTCTTTTTTAGGGTCATTATTTGGTTCAGTTAGAGGAGCAGCACAAGTAGTCGGAAACGCCACAGTTCAAGCAGCTTGTGGTGCTGGTGAAGCTATTGGTAGTGTAGCTTTGACATCCTCTCCGGCCTGAAGGCGCGGAGATTCCTACCGAGCCGTAGCTCTTCGGTGGGTTAACGTCTCACAGGCTGCTGCTACTTTGGCAGTAGTCTTACGCTTGCCTCCACGTCCGTTTTTTGTCTCGGACTGCCCGCCCGCGACTAATATATTTATTGCTGCATTCTCGTCTCTATCGTGTTTTGCACCACAGCTTAGACACTCCCATTCTCGCACCTGAAGGTCTAACTTTCCACCTTTAAACCCACAGCATGAGCAGGTTTGAGATGTTGGCTCCCAACGACTAATTACTCTAAAATCACGACCATATTTTTCTGCTTTTCCTTCTAGGAATGTTCTGAAAGTTCTCCAACCTAAATCTGATATTGCTCTGGATAATTTGCGGTTCTTAACCATACCAGAAACGTTTAAATCTTCTAAAACAACTGTTTGGTTTTCACGAATTATTTTAGTAGATAATTTATGCAGAAAATCTGTCCTTGTATCTTTCAGTTTTGCATGGAACTTAGCAACTCTAGCCCGTGCTTTTTCATACCTTTTAGACCCCTTAGTTTTCTTAGATAATGACTTACTTAATTTGCGGTATTTTTTAATACGTTTTTTGAGTGGTTTAGGAGCATCGACTTTTGTACCATCGCTAAATGTGGCAAAGGTTTTGATACCTAAATCTATACCTACTGAATTATCAGTTTGAGGTAAGATTTCTGGTTGTATTTCTACTACAAAACTTAAGAAATATCTATGAGCTGAATCTTTAATTACTGTTACTGATGATGGAGCAGCAGGTAACTCTCTTGACCAAATTATCTTGAGTTTTCCAACTTTGGCTAAATAGACTTTATGCTGACCAACTTTAAAACCTCCTTTTGTAAATCTTGCAGTTTGTTTTGACTTTCTACTTTTGAATTTAGGAGGTTTAACAGGTTTACCTTTTCTTTGACCTTTAGTTGATTGAAAGAAGTTTTGATAAGCCTGGTTTAAATCATTCAATGATTGCTGCAATGGTATAGCAGAAACCTCTGACAACCATTCTCTTTCTTCAGTCTTTTTAGCTTGAGTAATAAAAAGCTTTTGTAGATCAGAATTAATGGGTTTCTTTTCTCTAAGAGTATACTTTTCTTGGCAGTAAGCTAGACTATCATTCCAAACCACACGAACACAACCAAATAGCTTTGCTAATCTGTTTTTTTGTCCCGGTGTTGGATAGATACGATACTTAAATCTAGCTTTCATAAACGGACTTTTAAACTAATAACATGATAACATATTTATTGAAATAAAATCAACTAAAAAGTCGCCCTAGAAGGGCGAGGCTTTAAACCCAATTTTCTGGTAAATACAACACATAGCCTAGGATATGTTACTGAAATGGTGAATAATAGTCAATTATTGTTACCATTAACAAAAGCTCTGAAAATAGAGCTGTTAGAAATAGTTGATCGGATAGATATTGTCAAAGCTGAAACTGAAATTCAACGCCTACAACAAAAATATCCAAATGAAAGCCCCTCTGAAATTAGCCATCGTGTAATTTTAGAGGCTTTATACCTGAATTTTTCGGTAAGAAAAATCATCAATCTTATCAATGCTATTTTGCCATAGAACTCCGTTCCGCTGACACGATAGAATTCCATTCCGCTTCGCGATCGCACTTCTACTTACCAATGGTCTTTTTATTTTAATAAGCACCTACGCAGAGCGACAGACTTGTTATCAATATACATCAAAATTCGCTATGAAGCAAAAATCCTGTATTTATTGCATATCAAGACTTACAGCGTTTATGAAAAGATTGCGAATACAGGGGCAAAATCGCGATTTTTCCCGAAAATTTGGCCCTCAATAGCTCATTTCAACTTTTTTTGTCAAAATTAGTTTAAATTTTAAATATATTAATTAATTAAATATAAGTTTAATTAATATCGAATTATTTGATAGTTTTCTAAAAAGTAGTAAAGAGTCATTTCAATTATCAGTTATCATAAGTTTTGAAACTTATTTAGCAATTTTTATAGTCAAAATTTTATCGATATGAAATGGTAGGAAAAAGAAGTGAAAATTATCAATTTTATCAAGACAATTTTTCAGCAAATAATTTCATAAAATCCTACTTTACTAGACTAACTAAGTTATTACTGCATGACTTCTTTGCAACGCCAACCCCCTAAAAAATAGTCAAACAACACTATTACCGACTAATTGCTTTTCAGTAAAATGAGGCATCACTTCTTTAGCAAAGAGTTCCATAGAAGTTGTGGCATCTTCGACTGAAATAGTGTTAAAGTTGACCTGCATAGATGCAAATTCAAAACCTCCAACCTGTTCATAGTAACTAGCGATTGTCTTGCGCAATTTTTCAGGGGTACCAATCCAAGCAGCTCCCTTTTCTATCTGAGATTCAAAAGTTTCTTCCTGTAGTGAAGCAATAATTTTATCGTAGCCTGGATAATCTACCGAACAAGTACCCTTTACCCAATCAGAAGCAGCTTCTACCAAAGATTTCAAATACCTATTTAATGGTTGACGAGCAATGGCGATCGCCTGCTCCTCAGTTGGCGCACAGAACATATGAAAAGCCAACATTACCTTACCTTGGCCTGGATGACCAGCAGATTTCCAGGCATCTCGATATAGCTTAATTAACTCGGCCATTTTCCCACCAGCTAAAGGAATTGCCATTACTCCATAACCCCTTTCACCAGCAGTCACAAAAGATTCTGGAGTAGCCAGACACGCTATCCAGAAGGGAGGGCGGGGAGTTTGAGTCGGACGAGGCAAAGAAGTAACATTCTCAAAGCGGTGAAACTGACCTTCCATACTCACATTTTCTGCTTCAAGAAGGCAACGTACCTGTTCCATCCCTTCCGTAAAGCGGGCACGACTTTCGTTTAAATCAATCCCAAATCTAGCAAATTCATGGGGCAAAAATGCACGAGCAAAACCAACTTCGAGACGTCCGTTGGAAATTGCATCTAACATCCCAATTTCTCCAGCTAGTTTAAGTGGATTGTTGAAGACAGGCAACACTGCTCCGGTAATCAAGCGAGCTTTTCGAGTTCGTTGGGATGCTGCTGTGAGGAAAACGATAGGATTAGGGCTATATCCGCCGTATGGATGGAAGTAGTGTTCGACAATTCTAACATTAGTATAATTAAGTTTGTCGCACAGACTTACCAAATGGAGGGCTTCGTTAAAATACTGCGCTCCTGACTTCTGTTGAGGGCTAACATCGGGAAAAAACTGTAAACCAAATTCCATTTTGTTTTTAAAGTTGATAAAGAATAAAATCGGGTAGCTCAATTGCTGGGTAGTTATGGTAGCTACTTTTGAGTAATGATGGCTTCAATTTCCATGTCTAGTTCTGAGCGACATATATCTGAATGCAAATAGATAAGTCTATCGGCAGCAGCGAAATTTTTCTTAACCATCTGTTGAACAACTGGCAAATCAGAAGGATGACGGAGGTAAATGGTGAAGGCACGATTGTAAAGCATTGGGTCTGGAAGTCCTGGATTAAAACCCATACCTTCAAACACCAGTTTCATGTTATCTAGAGTTACTTCAAACTGTTTTTCCATATTGCCTTTGCCCACAGAATCATGTCCTTTGATGCTAGCTGTTCCTGACAAATAGCCAATACGTTTACCATTGCATTTAATAACAGTTCCTCTGGCAAAACTTGGCGAACGTGGTCCATACTGAGGTGGGTATTTGTAGGCTGAAACTTGTTCGGGATTTTCCACATTACTAATATTTTCCTTAACTGCAATAAAATAGATTGCATAGGTGTCATCAGCAATTCCTATACCTGTCCCTGCTGGTAATTTTACAGAAAAGTTTGCCCCGTAAAAACTTTCAAATGCCAGGGATCTACCTTGACAGAAAGATTTATAGTTTTCCAGACCTCTACTTTCATTATTAATGTAGGGAACATAATTCCAAATGCGACATAAATTCCAGTCTTGGGTCAGCTCTAGCAAACTTAAATATGTTTTGTATACAAATTCGTTTAGAGGATATTTTATCGGTACAGTTGAAGCGCCTATTAATTGTGATTTTGTTTCTACCAGATGAAAGCCTTGCTCCCTGTATTTTTTTCCTAATTTGTTAGAGTAATTAATAATATATCGCCCTTCCAAAATAGGAATTTTGAGGTACAAATTAATTTCATCTATGGTTGAAACGCAGAAGGTTCGATCTTGTCCAAAATAAATATTCATGTTACTTTTAACTATGCAACTATTAGTTATATAGCAATTCCCATGCTGTTGATTTACCGTCATTCGTTGGTTTTAAGGCACAGGAAATAGGGAACAGAATACAAATAAAAATAGGTGTACCTCATTAGGCTGAGAAACCCTATATCACCTGCTTCATCACTTTTGATACTAACTTTTACATTTCATTCCTGTCAAGTTGAATAAAAAATAAATCTAAGCATTCAGCCGTCAGCCATCAGCTATCAGCTATTACTTTTAGTTTAGGATAAAAACTTTATTAATTATCTTACTACAAAAGTTACCCCCCTTGCCCTTAAAGCCTATATTAATTTAAACACTGTCTTATATGAAAGAGTCTTATTGCTGATAGCTGAATGCTAATAGCTGAATGCTTACAAATAAATTTATTTTGACAAAAAAATAAGGTTTCAAGCTTCCCCTTTCAAGGGTATGAAAAAGCGGTCGAGAGATGGATGGATTACCTAACCATATCCAATCGGCTAAGAGAAATTAAAGTTCAATATTTCAAGCCTCTAACTTTCCTGCGGAATGCTGCGCAAACAGGCAGAGAGAGGTACTGATAACTGATAACTGATAACTGAAATGACTACTTGTGATAATTTTTGTCTGATTATAATAATTTGATATTAAAGTTTTTCCTGCCTCCAAATTAGATAAATATAATTATCAAAAAATTAAAAATAAAATCAATTATTATCCATGAATTATCAATTGATTATACTATTTATTGTTTTATGTTCCCTATTTTATCAAAATAATATGTGTCTAAAACCTCGCCTTTTAAAGCGTAATATTTTTGGAGCGAAGCTCAAATCCCCGTTATATATAACTAACTTTTGATTTCTGACTTCAGACTTGTGACTTCGTTAAGGATATGTCTAATAATAATAGTAATTATCATATATAGAATAACATGAAAAAAGTGAATGTTTTAGGAATTGATGGCGGTGGCACCAAAACAGAAGCCGTTTTAATGGATGAAAATTATCAAGTTCTTGGTTGTAGCAAAAGCGGTCCGTCAAATTATCAGAGTGTGGGAATTGAAGTGGCAAAAAAATCGATTCAAACAGCTATTACTCAAGCCGTTACTAACAGTAATAGCCATCAACCAATTTCTGGAATTTGTCTTGGTTTAGCAGGAGTGGGAAGACCTGAAGACGTTCGAGTAGTAGAAAATTTCCTCCAAGAAATTATTACTAATATTCCGATAAAATGGGCATTGCAGCCAAATACAATAATTATTTGTAGCGATAGCCCGATCGCTCTGGTTGGTGGTATTGGCCATTCCGTAGGTATTGTTGCTATGGCAGGTACAGGTTCTCAAGTATTCGGCCAAAATAGTCAGGGGTTAACTAAACGAGTTGGTGGTTGGGGCTATCTATTAGGAGACGAAGGTAGTGGTTATAATATAGCTATTCGGGGTTTACAAGCAGCTTTGAAAAGTTATGATGGACGTGAATTAGCAACAACTCTAATTACAGATTTTCAAGCATACCTGGGCCTAACAAATATTGAAGGTCTAATAGAAGTAGTCTATCGTCGTGGATGGAGTCCAACACAGATAGCAGCACTTGCTCCTATTGTCTCCGCAGCCGCAGATAAGGGAGATAAGGTTGCTAAAAAAATTATCAACGATGCTGTAGAGGAGTTAAGCATAGCTACAAAAATTGTGATATCTACCTTATTTCAGCCTCACGAAACTTTTGAGGTTGTTACTATTGGAAATGTCTGGAAGAGTATGATTAATTTTCGCGGTAAATTTGAAGATTCTATCATAGCGGTCGCTCCTGCTGCGAAAATTATCTGGCCTAGACATCAACCTGCTTATGGTGCAGGAATTTTAGCCTTGAAAGCTATTGCTATGTAGGCAAAGAACAGGGAATTCAAAGTCTTGTTATATAAAAATTTTAGTAATTTTCCGTGACTTAAAAATTTAAATAGCTGAGGTTGCACTGCTATAGCTAAGAAAAAATTGGTGAGGAGAATTACTGATAATGAATCGAATACTAGGAAATGTTTTTCTAACTGTTCCCTGTTCCCTGTTCCCTGTTCCCTGTTCCCTGCTATATATCTAATCAGATATTTATGACACTACTGAAAATTTTCTATTTGGAGAATATTACCTATGTTTAATTCAAAAAAAAGCCGTTTTGGAACATCTTTATTATTAGCTTTAGGTATGACATTAGCCACAGCAACACCTCTAATTTCAAACCCTGCTATGGCTCAATTTTATCGGCGAAGAACGTTTCTTGGGAACCAACAAAGTCAAATTCCAAACAACCAACAAAGGCAAATTCCAAACAACCAACGAAGACCATTTTCTGTAGCAGGAATACCAGCAGGAACACTTATCCCTGTGGAATATGAGGAAGCAGAAAAAGTAGTCCTGAGTCCAGATGAATCTATGAGATTAAGGCTAACAGTAGCACAAGATATTCGAGATGTTCAAGGAAGAGTAATTATACCCTTTGGCAGTCTAATAGAAGGTCAACTACAACCTGTTTCAGATGGTACTCAATTTTTTGCCGAACAGTTAATTATCCGCGGTCGCAGAAGGTTTCGTTTTGATGCTATTTCTAGGGTGGTTACTGATACTGAAAAAATCACAAAGGGTGCCGATGCTGGAGATATTTTGAAGGGTGCCGCTGTGGGTGGTGCTGCTGCTACTTTACTATCAGGCATTACTGGGGATAAAGTAATTGCCACAGAAAGAGTATTAGCTGGTGCTGGGTTGGGTGCTTTAGCTGGAGTATTATTGGGTCGGGAAAAAGCGGAGGTAGTCGTGATTTATCCAGAGGAAGATTTAGACTTGAGATTACGGTCTGATTTTGCATTGCGTTAATTTACATACAGAATCAAGATTTATTGCAAATATTCATCCAGATGGCATGAGTGGTAGTTATACTAGATTCAATGTGCATTAGCCTTATGCAACTTGATTGAGATCAATTCCCGATAATTGAGTGATTCAAAGGCCGATCCTATCTATACAGAAGATATCTCTCTATTCTTCATTATATTAGAGTTGTCGCTAAATACAGGGAAAAAATCACTCCGGAGCTTCCCCGTTGGGTGGGATGGCGAGGTTCCCTCGCCATATCCAATCGACCAAGAGAGCGGTGCGACCCCGCGACGAAACCAGTCGCACCTGGTAGCGCACCAAGAGAAAAGAATGATTTCTGACCTGAAAATGCTATTGAAGCTATTCATTCTAATATCATGTCCGGATAAGAGCGTGATCAAAAAACTTTCTCTTCATTTATAGCTTAAAATTCCCTCCTCATAACTCATTACTCATAACTCATTACTCATAACTCATTACTCCTCCATTTTTATTTATAACTATTCAACCGGACATGATATAACTCCTGACTCGGTCTTCCTGCACCCTGGGAGGGGTTAGGGGTGGGTTGACTCCTAAGAAATATCCTAGCTATTTGTAGCAAATATTTATCAATTTGATATTACAGCAGTTTTGGAGTTGATGAGGTACAAAGTGTTACAAGTATAGAGAATAGGACATAGTATAATGTTCTCTTAATAGTGTGATCAAAAACTTCCTTCTTTATTCCCTCCTGAATCCTGACTCCTAAGTAATTATGATTAATATCATACACTAATTAACCAACACCAAAACTTCCTTCTTTATTTCCTCCTGACACCTTACTCCTCCGAAGTATTCAACCGGACATAATATAACGTTATCTGTCAGGTACTAAAGTAGATCGTCTAACTGTTCAAAACTTTGAGCTTTCAATTTATTCAAAGCAGATTTAGCTGCAGCTTGTTCCGCGGCTTTAATTGATGGTCCCTTACCCATGCCAAGTTTCTTACCTTTAAACCAAACTTCTGCAAAGAAACGTCCGCGATCGCCATGAATCTTATTTGTTTCCTCCACTTGATAATTTGGCAGTGTTTTGTAATGACCTTGAGTCCATTCTTGGAGAGCTGCTTTATAATTTTGCCTAGCTGGGTCACTGCGAATTTCTGCGATCAAGATTTCAAAGTGAGAGTCTAACCAGGGGCGAATTAATTCTAAGCTATTAGTGCTTAAATAAAGAGCAGCTAAAACAGCTTCAAAAGAATCTGCTATTCGTGACTCTTCCCCAGCTCGATCTCCTGCTGCACTTTTAGATACCAGTAAATAACGACTCCACCCATATTTATTTGCAATTTGTGCTAGAGAACGATCGCTCACCAAAATAGAACGAATAGCGGCAAATTCTCCTACTGGATAATTTGAATACTTTTCAAATAGTAACTCTGCCGCAACCAGTCGAACTACTGCATCACCTACAAATTCTAACTGTTCATAGTTATGTGTTGAGGAAACTGTAGAATGGGTTAAAGCCAAATCTAGTAAATTCCATTTTATTGCTGCTTGTTGAGGTATAGATAACTTTTCTATTAGAGATTGAAGTTGCTTTTGGCGAGGATGATATATTTGAGTCATTGTTTGGATGCTTTTGGTATCTCCCAATTTATTTGTTTACTTTTAGGGTTAAGGAATAGCAAAAAACAAATTATCCAATTTTTGGACTTTCCCTATTCCCTACTTCCTGCTTCCTGCTTTGCTAATTTTAGTGCAATGGAATATTTGTTTATTTTTAGAGTTACATCATCTATATATTATTACATATAGAAAGGTCGAGAAGATATATCGATCTAGGGTCTAAATTATCAACGCCCAGAAAACTTACCAAGGATTACCAATTAATGTAAACGCTGACCAATAATAAGGGTGGGAAAAAATTTTATTACCAAACTCTGACAATTCTGGTGGTAGTTGTAATTCTCCCCTAGTTCCACTTAACTCACCCATATTTATACCTACTTCCCCACGTATCATTGCAATTTGAGCTTGTCGGAGTGCTTCTGCTCTCAGTAGTGTTTTTTGCAAGTGTTGATAAAATTCTGTCATTAATGCCAATGTTCCGATATCGCTGACATTCCACAAACTTGCTAATGCTGATCTAACTCCTGACTTTACCGTTAACCCCGCAAAACCCAATTCTGCTTGTCTATCTCCCAAAGCAGTGCGACAAGCACTTAAAACTAATAATTCTACTGGGGGTTCATTCAATTTCAACTTTTCTATTTCATCTAATCCGATTTGTTCATCATTCCAAAACTGTATATAAGACCGCTCTGGTTTTCCTGGTCGAAACTCTGCATGGGTAGCCAAATGAACTATTTCATAAGATTTTTTCTGTCGTTGTTCTTGTAAATTGTTAACTGTGAAATCTTGATTCATCAAAGCATTACCTTGCCATGTAAATCGCGTAATTTTGTTAATTTCTACTGGTACTGCTGGTAAAGGTTCTAGTTCTTTAAATTCTGATGCTCCCATTGCTAATATTTCAGCATTTTTAATTTTATTATAGTTAGTATCTATCAGATTAAATGCGGGAATTCTAGTAAGAGCATACTTTTCTATCAAAAAATTTTCTCCATCATGTAATACTGCCAAGGGTAAAGTTCGTAAACCCATACCCAAACAGAACATAATAGTATCTATTTTTTCCTGTTCTAAAGTTGGTTCTAATGGCTTTACCATCCATTCATATAATTTTTGTGCTGACTCTAAATATGATGTGGTATTGCGTCTTCTAGGATTTGTAATTTCTACATTTAGCCTTTTAACTGTGTTAATTAACTGTGGTTTATCTGCATCAGTAACACTATAAATTTCTGGTTTTTTGCCTGGGGTTATTAATATTAGCTGCATTTGCTCTGCTCGTGACCAAATCCAAATAACAGCAGGTTTTGTACCAGTTTGTTGAGATATATTTGAAAGAGTTTCAGCGATACCTTCAGCCGTTACTGAAAAATCAGCTAGATTTTCATCAAAATAATTTTCATAGTCTCTTTCCCAATGTTGTTCAACTTGATTTACTGCTTCAGTAAAGTTTTTCTGCTCTAAAAATCTATCCCAGTCCTCGTCTTTTACCGCGATCGCTGATTGTTTTACCAGCAGAATATTTAAGATAATGGTACTAAAAAAAATTAAAATAAATAATAAACAAAAAATAGTTCTTTTTTTCCATTTCTGATGATACATAATTTTACTCCACAGGTTAGTATTACTGATTCAAATATATTTTTCTATCCCTAGCAATCCTACTTGAGTTGTGCAAAAAATATCTGAGAAGTTAGGAAATATTATTAAAGTTTTATCATACTATAAATTTTCTGTTTTGTCAAAATAAAATTAAAATTTCGCTTTTGAGTAAATGTGTAAGTTATTTTGTAAATTTCCATAATAGATAGTCAAAATATGAATATGGAATAAAAAAATTGACGTTGCTGAAGTAAGGTATGAAATTCAACTTTAAGTCAATTTTCAGCCAAAATAATAGCGCAAATTATACCTATTTCTTCTTCTAAAGTCACCAAAAAACTCCTTTTTACTTACTGACTCAGTCGTCCTGACTCCTATAAAATAATACATTTATTCAGCAACCCTAAAAAACAGGTAAATTAATGATTAAATTTGTGGGTGTTTATTAGTGTTGCAGCAATGGCAGCCTCTGGGGCTCACAGTGCTAAAATAGGCACTGCACCAGTTTACAGCGCTTTTCGCTCTTGATGAACCACATCTTCACAAGCAAAACTTTGTAGGGACGTTCCATGGAACGTCCCTACTGTGGTCTACCCAAATGAAAACCGCTGTATGCTGCAAATTGCAATTTAGACTTTTCCCAAATGTTTGTTTTTGGGGATAGCCTTTCATATCCAGGAAATACAAACGGAACTAGAAACGCCGGTCGTTTTTTTGAGCGTAGAGCTTCTAACGGATATGTTTTTACAGATATTCTAGCATCGTGTTTAGATTTAGATCCTGTAACTTTTTATCGTCCTGCTCGTGGTGGTGTGTCTTCAGATGGAGCTAACTTTGCTAGAGGTGGAAATGATACTGAAGAGGTCTTAGAGCAAGTTGACTCTTTTCTCGGGTATCTTTCAGGTGCAGATCAGTCAGCTAACTCTAATGCACTTTATACTCTCTGGATGGGTGGAAATGATTATATTATGGATACAGTTTTTAATGGGAAAGATGCAGAACCCGATAATGTTGTTGAGAATATTAGTAGTGCTATTAAAACTTTACATGATAAAGGTGCTGAGGACTTCCTCATCCCTAATATAGAATCCGGTTATATAGTATATGTTCATTATTCAATCTCCCCATCTCCCCATCTCCCCATCTCCCCCAACAATACAATTAAGTATTCAACTGGATTTGATATTACTCGTTACTCCTTACTCGTTACTCCTTACTCGTTACTCCTCAGTAATACGATAACTAATTACCCGGATTCTATATAACTTGTCATTATTCGGTTTCTCTCCTGCTGCTATGTCCCCAGATGTATCTGATATATTGAATCAATTAATAGATGAGCATAACGAAAAATTAGAGTTAAAGATCGCTGAGTTAGAGGAAGAGTTGTCTGAAGTTACCATCACATTATTAGATGTTGACTGCTCCATAAAACTGATACAAACCGTTACATAGCGTAACAACCCGATGTTTACTTCCTGCTTCTTGTGAGGCCGTCGGCGGTTACTCATCCACAGGCATTCATGCACAGGCATTCACGGTCGAGCCGACCGCATTTCTTAAATTTATACTTGCGTTTAAATCTCTATCTATTGACAAGCCACAGTCGGGGCAGTCATAAGTTCTCAGATGCAAGGGCATGTCTTGAACATGACCACAATTAGAACAAGTCTTTGATGATGCAAAGAATCTATCTACTACTACTAATTCACTTCCGTACCATTGGCACTTGTATTTAAGCTGTCTGCGAAATTCATAAAATCCTTGGTCAGCTATTGATTTAGCTAGCTTATGGTTAGCTAACATTCCCCTGACGTTTAAATCTTCTATGACAATACTGCCGTGGTTTTTGGCTAAGTATGTTGTCAGTTTATGAAGTGCGTCTTGACGGATGTTTGCTACTTTTCTATGCAACCTAGCTATCTTAAGTTGTGCTTTTCTCCAATTAGCAGAGCCCACCTGTTTATGACGATTTCGGTATTGCAGCCTAGACAACTTGGCTTCAAATTTCTGATACGCTCTGACACTTTCAAATACTTTTCCATCACTTAGTGTAGCTAAGGTTTTCACACCTAAGTCTACACCTACTACATCAGTTTTTTTGGGTGTAGTTGTGCCATGAAATTCATAGCTACAGCTCAAATACCAATCACCGGCTTGTCTGCCAATAGTTATTTTTTGAACTGTGGCCTCAATAGGTTCATAAGTTTTGACTATACCAATAAAAGGTAGTTTATGATTCCATCCATTTAATTCTATTGGTTTTCCACTGGTTTTCAATTGTGAAAGAATCTGATCTGCCTTTTTTCTTAAATTTTGGGCGTTTACCCAACCCTTGAAAGAACCTCTTAAATGCCTGACCCAAATTGATGTTTGCGCAGCATTCCGTAGGAAAAGCATATTGATAAACTTTAGACGACAAGTTTTTCATCCAGGGATAAAGAGGTTTTGTATGATTGGTAAACACTTCTCTAAGCTTACGAGTGTTTGGCTTGAAACCATCCTTGTAAGCAGCATTCCACAAACTTAAGCCCCAGTTATAGCACCATCGAGAGTAGCCCGCGTGTTGAGCAAAGAGCGTTTTTTGCTTGTTATTAAGTTTGAGCTTTGTTAATCATGGATTTCATATATGCGTGAGCGCAGCTCATCTAAAAAGTATGCTTTTTTACGTATTATATCGTTATTCTTTGATTAAGTCAATGCTCTATTTTGAATGAAATACTTGATAATCCCAGTCAGTTAGGTGTTACTAATGTAACAGACGGTTGGTTAAATACAGTTTTTGATTCTGATCCTGATTGCGACAACGCCTTTACGTGTGGTGTTAATCTTGCAGATCCAGATAGATACTTATTCTGGGATTTCCTTCATCCTACAAAAGTATTTCATCAGTTAATAGCAAATGATATCAAATCCGTTGGCTTCGGAGTAATATAATTCTGTTGATAGTCATACAATCGGTAAGGGCGAATGGCCATTCGCCCCTACAGTATAGACTCTTATCTTTAAAGACTGAATAACACCGATGCTACCGGATTTGATATGAGGCGTTGCACGGTGATGAATGATTTGAGATTTTTGATTGAATGGGATTGTGGATTAATCAATTGCTAGAATCATTAGTATTAGGTTTTTTTAGTCAAAGTCTAAACTAATTTTTGGCAATATCATTCCATAATGTCCAACCCCGCAAATGAAGCTATATCTGCTCTGAATTCTGAATATAATCAACCTGTTCCTGAATATAATCAAGCTGTTCCTGAACCTACTTCTACATTGAGTTTGTTGGGATTAGGTTTAAGTTTCCTGGGGATGTCAGCTTTCAAACAGAAAGATATACAAAAGCAGAAACATAAAGTATAGTGCTACGCGCAAGGCAAAAGCGAGTGCGTAATTCTGAGGTCTCCTCAGAATGTAAGACGCACATCTGACAGTCAAAAGTCAAAAGTCAAAAATACTCTTTGACTGAGTTTGATAATTTAGAAATGTTAGCGCCCTTTGCTTTGACTGCTATAGAACCCCTAAGCGTATCTTCATAAATATTAAATTTTTCTAGCTAGGAGACAGGAGGGAAGAGGGAAGAGGGAAGAGGGAAGATGTGGGGAGAAATAATACAAAAAATTCAACACTCCTTTTCAGATTTTTCCTCACTCATTGATGCGCGAAAAGACTTGGCTACTATAATTATATAGAGCTCAAATGGGTTCTATATAATCACAATCTTTGAAGATTTATGAAAAAGACTGTAGGGATGTTTCACAATACTTGTATGAAACATCTTCTCCTGGTCTCCTGTATGATTCCCATTTATCCTGACTTCTGACTTCTGACTCCTACCCTCACCCATAAGACTAGTGAAGCGCAAACCCTAAATATATCTCAAACAGGTTCTATAACATCTCTGTTGCCCACTCAATACATAACTTTGCCTGTTCCGCCCAAAAATCAGAACCCCAATAAACAAAACAACTGGTTTCACACAACAATAACGCTCTAGTTTTTTCAGCAGAACCCTTGCCAGAATCTATAACCTTGGCATAATCTTGACTCAACTTTTCAACTGCTGCCAACACCTGTTGTCTTAAGTCTCCTTCTTGCCATTGCTGGTGCCCCCCTATCCACGAACCCCCTGTTGACTTAAGTCTTACCTCTGTCGCTGAACCCTCTGATAAATATGTATCAATATATTGACTTACAGTCAGAAAACCTACATCAGACCAGCGATCGCTCTCCCGAAACAGAGGAGTAAAAGAATTCTTAAAATATTCAAACATCATCACATTACCATTTTCTCCATCAGAAGTCGGCACTACCAAAGCAGGCGGTTTCATTCCCACTTCTTGCCCACGATATCGCACATCACTAATACAACCATCAGCATTTTGACCACTTTGCTGTCGAATACCCATATCCGTATCCCTAACCACACAGAGAATACGTTCCGACTCACCACCTGACTCTACCACCAACCAATGCACTCTATTTTCTAACTCTGGCGTACTCCAACCTTCAGGATGTTCCAATGCTGCATTGGGTAAAATAATCCATTCATAACCACACTTCTTCAATAGACGTATAAATCTTAATGCTTCAGCAGGGTCTCCTGTCATACCCATCTCCGGCAACCAAAACCCTCTTATCCGCGATAGTGCCTCTGTCCCAAATAAATCGGCAAAGACTCGTCGCCATTCCATAATTTGAGCCTCGTGGTCTCGTTCGGGAGTGGCCGGAAAATAGCAATGACTATATGCACTACCAGTAAATTCTATCGTGTCTGAATATTCTGTGAGAACTTCTCGCCAGAGACTAATGACATCTCCTACTGGTTCATTATCAACGTGAAGATGAGCAAAAATACCATTGGTAGAAAGTTTGGCCATTTCTTCCAGCAATACTCCAGAGTAATCTACCATCATCCGGGGTTGATGACCTTCTTGTGTTAGTTGTTTCGCATAACGGGCAGGATTTTTGTATGCTTGAGCAAACCATTGAGCATTCCAATGCTCTTCAGAGTTTTCTTCACCACCAAGCATTTTTTCTAAGTTGCCCTGTAGTTGACCATTATTCCAAATCGGAGGTTGATGAAAATGTAACCAGGGGACAAATATAGACAGAGGATTGGGATTTGACACTTTTTGACACTCTTCCTGGTACTAAACTATTCATGGATTTATTACTTATAGCACTATTAAGAAAAGTTAGGACAAGTTATCATACCGTTTCACGGCAGTCAAAAGTCAAAAGTCAAAAGTCAAAAGTAAGATTTTATAGCTCAAAACTTTGATTTTTCAGTAATTTCAGCAAATTATTCGACATCTAAACTTTGAAACTATTTGTAACATTCTTTTTTCCAATTGGTATCAAATCTTGAAGCTCAATCGAACTTTTGGGGAGTTTCAGAAGCCAAAGTTCAAATCTACAATTATTAGTTGACCGTCAAAAGCATAGAAACTAACTTTGTAAATGTTCTCGGCATTCACAGTTAATTGAGCATTTGGAGGAATATTTGAATTAGAGTCAAGCAAGTTTGAGGCGGACATTTCGTCTTTGGCCAGAAGTTCTTCATTTTTATTATAGGCTGACAAGACTGTTCGGCGAGAACTGGTGACTACTCCACTGACAAACTTGACTGGAGATTTAAAGTGAATTTCTATTAGGCCACTTTTTGGGGCTCCCATTAAGACTTTGACCCCTGGAGGAACTGCAAAAGCAGGGTTTGATGGTTCGATCACAATTGCATTAGAGAAAGTTAAGCCCCAATTTTTAAACTGATGGTCTACTACTTCAAAGGATTTTAAATTTTCTAGGCCAAGGCGAATACAACTAGGCATTGTTGAGAGTTGTAAGAATTCTGATTCAGTATTTTCATAGCCAGGATTAGCTACGAATGTATATCCATTGTTGAAATTGTTGACCCTGAAGTTATTAGTTAGAGGATTGATATTTCGCGTTGTATCAATCGAAAAAGTCTTTAACATTGGACATCCTTGATAAAGTTGTAACTTTTTGAGGGGTGACACCCCTCATTATATTATTACTTATAGCTTATTCTTTAGAACTTTGCTTTGATCGGGAAAGTTTTCATTTTCTTTAGAACTTCACTTTGAGCAAGGGAATTTTCGGTTTGTATCAATGACTAAGATTGACCATTTCTGATTATGACTTTATTTGAGTTACAAATAAAAATGATTTATTGAAGGTTTAATTCACTAAAAACTTTATTTGTATTAAGTATAAATATTAATAATATGTAGCTTATAAAATTTGATATTTATAAAGATTAAGATATAAAAAATTAACCGAGTCTCTGACTAAAACAGTGATATAAACTCGGTATCTGGAATTTTTGACCCAATTTTAAGTTTTAAGAATCATTCGTTGCTGACAAAACGTTAAGAGATAAAGCCAATTTCACCTTCAATATTAAATTTTTTTTCAGGATGTTCTTTTAAGAACAATTCCACACCTTGTCGTACTTGTTGTCCCCAATAATCTAAACCAACATCATGAAGAATAATTGTTCCTTCTGGTTTAATATAACTAGAAAGTAATTTTAGGTCTTGTTTGACCGCTTCCGTTCTATGATCTGCATCCAGAAATGCTAGATCGAATTTTCCATATTCTTCACATACTTCTCGACCAATAATTTCTCTATCCTCAAGGTTAATCCCATAATTTACAACTTTATCTAAATCTTCTTTGTTGGGAAAACCGCAAGAAAAAAAGCCTCGTTTTAAGGTAAATCTTGTCAAAATTTCAAAGTGTTTAAGGACTTTTTAAACAAAATATAAATGAGTTTGTTTATTGTTCATTTATATTTTGTTTAACGCAAAGAATATTTAGAAGTTCTACAAGAAGGTCGGCATCCACACAAACAATTTTTGACTCTGGCAGACACAATCCTAATACAGTAGTGGAAACTCCGACAAACGTGCCAATTTCTAATGTTTTTTGAGGATTTTTTTGACGGCTGATATTAATCAGTTTTTCTGCATCATCAAGTTTTACTGAGGCATTTTCTATGAATTCTCTTTCAAGTCCTTGTTGACTAAGAAAAGATAATGCTTGTTCTCTAGCTTCTTTGACAGTTATCATTGCTACAGTGGCTTTTTTTTAATATGTAGGATGTTTATATTTTTAGCAGATTCTACAGGAAGATAATCTTTCAAATTCAAAAATTCAATCCTGAAATAACAATTAGGATCCTTCAACAATTAATAATTAATAATTAATAATTAATAATTAATAATTAATTATTCGGTAAGGAACTTAATTTACTCTCAAATCTAATTTTCCTTAGCATATCTTTTTTTCCAAAAATCATCACGCATTGCTTGCTCTGATTTTAACCGAGCAAGTTTTGCTTTTTCTAGGTCTTCATTAAATTTACGAACTATTGCTTGTTCATATTGATAATTAACTATTTCTTGAGGTGTCAAAACAGGTTGTATAAGAGAAACAATTTTAGCTCCAATTTTAGTATGAAATTTTTCTTGAATTTGCGCAGAATAAACTTTTCCAGTAATCACATACCAAGCAAACATTTCGCAATTATTAGTATGAATATTGTACTTGCCAAATTTGTGTAAATATTCACCAGCTCGTTGTTCTTGTTCAACTGTTAATTCTGCCCCTTTTCCTTGATATTCAATTCCTTGAGAACCCCATCCAATTGAATTTTCAAATGTTCCATCAGACGAAATAAAATAATGTCTAGCAATTCCAGCAGTGGATTCAATTGCAATACTATAAATTGAAGTATTCATATGTTTTATACTGCTTTTATTTATATGTATTTTTTGAAGTTTATTCTATTGTAACTTGCTTAATACATTTAACAAACTAATAAGTTTATGGTCTACCTAGAGGGATAGCAGAAGCTTTCAAGTAAATCTTATTAGGAATAGTAAAACTACTATAAATAATCTCTCCAACTGCAACATTATTGTGTAAGCATTTCCTGCGGAATGCGCTCGCATTCAGCTATTAGCTGTCAGTTTTAATCTCATGACGTGGTTTTAATGAATATAGACTGTTTTAGCTAGTTTTTGTAGTAATATTTAACTCTGACTCAATTAGTAAAGCTTTTATCTAAAACTAAAAACAATAACTAATAGCTGATAGCTGACCACTGAATGCTGACATTATTGTTAACTCTAACTTGGATAATAGCTATATTAAATAAGGTTAGTTTATGTGCTTTAAAAAATAGAAATTATCATCTTAGCTAAACGTTCCATTCCTTCTTGAATATCCTCATCAGAAGCTGTTAAACTAATCCGAATACACTCCTTTTTATGAGGCCACTCTTCCCGCAAACCAGGGAAAAAAGGACTGCCAGGCACCACAATAACCCCCACCTCCTTCAACTTTTGATACAGTTCCCAGTCAGTCATCGGTAAATCTTTCAACCATAACCAAGCAAAAATTGCTCCCTCAAAACGATGGAGAAACCAGGGCAAATTTTTTGGTAAAGCTTTTGATAAAGTTGATTCTAAAATTGAAAACTTATTTTTGTAAAAAGGCCGAATTACTTCAGTAGAAATTTCTGCCAAGGCCCCAGAATTAATTGCATAAGTAGCGATCGCTTGTCCATAACGAGGAGAATGAATACACATATTAGTCTGGAAAGCCTGCAACACCTCAATTATTCGTTCATCCCCAATAGCAATGCCGATTCTTTCTCCAGGAAGTCCAGCCTTCGATAAACTCATACAATGACAGATATTGTCCCCAAATATTGGCTCCATCTCCACAAAATTTAATCCTGGATATGGGGGAGCATAAGCAGCATCCACAAATACTGGCACATCATAAACAGCAGCCCGATCTGCAATTTTCTTCACCTCATCAGCACTAATCACATTACCAGTCGGATTACAGGGGCGTGAGAAAATGACACAGCCAGTATTTTCATCAATGACTAACTGACTAAAGTCTAGACAATATTTGAAACGATGAGATTCAGCATCTATTTCTAGAGTAGGTTTATAAGCGACCACCGCATCTGGCACTAAACTCACTCCCCCATAACCTGTATAATCTGGACTCAGAGGTAGAACAATTTTTTTCAGACTTTGGCTGCTCGTATATCCACCAAAAGCATTAGCAGCATAGAAATATATAGACTGAGAACCTGGAGTAATTAAAATATTGCGACCGCTTAAATTAAGTCCATAGCGACGGTTAAAATCATTAATAACTGCATCAATAAACGGTTGATAACCCTGAGATGAACCGTAACGCCCCACAACTTGCCCATATTCTGGACTGGCCAATAATTTTGTGGTACAATCCCCCCACAACTTTTCTACTTCTGGCAAAACCAGGGGATTCCCTGAACTAAAGTTGAGAAACTCCTGACCCTGGCCTGCTTGTAGGGTAGCAATAATATCTGCCATAATTGCCCGCACACCTGTGAGGCGGGACATAGTTGTACCAAATTCACTCAGGGCCGGATTAACCATAGCATCTAATCAAATATAAATAGATTGACAATTTTTTAATTGTAGCCAAGAGTAATTCAACCAGCCAATTTTCCTTATTCCTTAATTCCTTCAAAAATAAATGAACAATAGTATTTGGCAAGCAGATTTTTATCGTCGTCCCCTTAAGGATAAGCAAGGCCAACAGTTATGGGAATTATTAATTTGTACTCCCACTCGTAGCCTAGAATTTACGGCTATTTGTCCCCAGTCAGAAGTTAATGCCCATTGGGTAGTAGAACAACTACAAAAAGTGGGTCAAGGCCAGGAGATACCAGGTACAATTCAAGTATTTCGACCTCAATCTTTGGATTTAATTGAAACCGCAGCTCAAATATTGGGGGTAAAAGTGGAAGGGACTAGACGCACTACTGCTTTAAAACAATGGTTAGTGGAGAGGGTGCAAGAATATCAGGGAATGGAAACATATACTGGGGAATCTTACGACCCCTTGACATTAGATTCTCCTCCACCCTTACCATTAGTCGAAAATCTTTGGGGCGATCGCTGGAGATTTGCTGCATTACCTGCGGGTAATATTAAAGATATTATTGAGCGCCCAATTCCTATTGTGGCAGTACCCAAATTTCTTTTACCCTTAAATTTAGGATTGTCTTCAACGCTTCCTATACCAGGGGTTGTTATAGACGGAGGTCGTCAGTCTATGAGATTAGCTAAATGGTTAGAAGCAGCGCAACCATACTTTTTAAAGTATATTTCTGGGAATCCTGATGGGTTAATTTTAGAGGCAGGATTAGTAGATCGGTGGGTAGTTGCTACTTTTTCAGACCAGGAAGTGTCACTAGCAGCTCAAGTTTATGAAGAGAGAAAACAACATAGTCAGGGGTTACATTTTCTGTTAGTACAACCAGATGATTCTGGCATGACTTATAGTGGATTTTGGCTTTTACAGTAGAAAACAATTAATTTATACCACAAGGAAGAATGAAGAAGTAAGAACGAAAAATCTTGTGTTGTCAGAGTTTTAAGCTTTTGATATTTCAAATATAGTAATGGTGACTTCTATAACCCACGACCAAGGTAGGAAATACGACTAAAGGTTTTCCAATTTTTTATCTGTATAGGTTGTAACTGTAGGGAAGTCTATTAAAACTAACTTTTAGGAAAAATTAAGTAATATCATGTGCATTTAATAGCGCACTTGAAAAAAACCGACCCTCTCACTTCAACGGCAAATATATCTATTCCCCCCGATCCTTGCTCACTTAATTTATAAGTATTCAGATGAATATGATATAACTACTACAGCCCAGATTTGTACCAAAACTTAATACCTGAAACCCTGAGTATAAATCAGGTATATCTTATGGATAGATAATGAAGGATTAGAAAAAAATTATCATTAATTGACTCTAGACTCTGAAGTAATATTCAAAATTCATAATTCAGAGATATTTTCAAAAGTTCACTCAATCCCACTATTTGACAATACTAATTCGTCCAGCCATTAATTCTTCATAAACCTGTTTAATCTGTTTTTGTTCTGTGATACTTAAAGAACGAGGTGAAAATAATGCCATTCTTAAAAACTGGCGATCGCTAGCCGAAATTTTACGAGCGGCAAAAATATTACTGACAACTAATTCTAGGGAAGTTGTTCTAGCTTTAGCTTGAGATTTGTTCATTTTTCTAAAAAATCAGATAATTGTCCGACAAAAGAGAAATATTCCTAAAATACTGGCTACCTGCAGAACAGAAAATTGAAAAAATATCTGGGTAGGAGAATTAGGTAGAAGTATCAAGAAAGGGCACGAGACAAAATTGATAAATTCTTATTTTCCTACAATACGATCAAAGTATAGTTTGTTTTATGAAAATTTGGTTAAGATTAAGCATAAATATTGAAGATTTTGAAAAAAGTAATTTTTTTTTATACATTCGGCGATTAAAAATACTTAGATATATAGTATGTCTAATGCTTATGTATTAGTGATAAACACTTACTCGATTCTTTGTCCAGTTCTCTATAGTGGCCTATTGTTAGTTATTGATCTTTTCTGTAATGGATTTAATACCCCACCCCACTGTTACCTGGGGTGTCAATGCTGTTGCTGGGTTGAGAGTACCCATAGACGGCATTCTTGGTCACTTTCTTCAATAAGTATTTAAACGGATAAAACCTCAAATAATGTTACCACAAATCCGGTAGAATACCTGAGAAATCAAACATATTAGCTAATCTCAGGATGACCAAAGTAAAAATAGGAATTATTGGCGGCAGTGGTGTGTACAAAATGGAGGCACTCACAGATGTAGAGGAGATATGGGTAGATACCCCCTTTGGGTCTCCCTCTGATGCTTTTATTGTTGGTACTTTGGAAGGGACAAAAGTAGCCTTTCTCTCTAGACATGATCGCAATCACACATTATTGCCATCTGAATTACCATTTCGTGCCAATATTTATGGTATGAAAAGTCTGGGTGTGGAATATTTAATTTCTGCTTCTGCGGTGGGGTCACTCCAAGAGGAAGTAAAACCTCTAGACTTAGTAGTGGTAGACCAGTTTATTGACCGCACCAAAGGCAGAATATCTACTTTTTTTGGTGAGGGAATTGTCGCGCATATTACATTTGAAAACCCAACTTGTCCTCAACTAGCGAAAATGTTGGCGGATGCTGCGGAAAGTTTGAATTTATCGGATATAAATGTGCATCGCAGTGGCACTTATTTATGCATGGAAGGACCTGCTTTTTCTACCAAAGCAGAATCAAATTTATATCGTAGTTGGGACGCAACAGTTATTGGAATGACAAATTTACCAGAAGCGAAGTTGGCAAGGGAAGCGGAAATAGCTTATGCAACTTTAGCGCTATCTACAGATTATGATTGTTGGCATGAAGAACATGAGAGCGTGACTGTGGACATGGTGATTAATAATTTACGCAAGAATGCGGTGAATGCCCAAAAAGTTATTCAGGAAACGGTGCGGAGATTGAGCGAAAATCAGTTTGTTTCTGACTCTCATTCTGCCTTGAAAAATGCTATTTTGACTCCTTTGGATAAAGTACCTGCTACAACTAAAGAAAAGTTGGGATTATTATTGCAAAAATATACTTAATAGAGAGGAGTCAGGAGTCAGTCCTCAGGAGTCAGGAGTCAGGAAAAATGGGAATTATAGAAGAGATAAGAGTCAAAATTGTCAGAGTGGTTTTTCTGTCATAGTCAGCCTCAAATACTAATATATATAGCAAATAGAACTTTTATTTCCTATTTACTCTTAACTCCTGACTTTATTTTTTGATAAACTATACCTAATTTCTACCAAAAGGTATTTATTAAATATGACTAACTGTCCGATGGATACTACAAGTTCATCAGTAAATTATACTTTAGAAGTAGCCAAACAAGAATATCAATATAACTATGACCACATTCCTCCTGTGGCAATGGTGAATGAATTACCAAAACGAGAAAAACCTTCTAAAGAATGGCTTTTATTATTGGTAAAGAGTATACGTCTTCTATTTGTGAATATCGTAATTACAAACCGAGGAAACCAAGGAAATAAAGGGGTAAGAGACGATGTAATTAAATATATCTTAGAAGTAATCTATAAGGAGATAAAATCAATAAAAATTGGAGAAGATAATAAAATCATACCATTTTTTTTCCAATTATTGTTGAATCAACAATTATTATTAACTCAACAACTTTTAAATCAAGGAATACCTGGTGATTTTCGTGAAATAGATGAGCTATTTGTTTCCATCCTCAGGGAAAATGGTCTGTCAATACTTAAAGATATTTCACAACAAGCTCTAAAAGTATTAAAGGAAGGAAGTCCAGAAGGTCATGCAACGAGTCTTGAAGATTATCAAAAGCTCTTCTCCTATAAAGAGCTATTTCCAGAAACAGGAGGTATACCAAGCATCGCTTATACTTTTGCAGAAGATGAAATGTTCGCTTATATGCGAGTAGCAGGTTATAACCCCCTAATGATCCAGCAGGTACCAAGTCTTGACGAACGTTTTCCGGTGACGGAGACTCAATATCAGGAAGTTATGGGTAAAGATGATTCATTAGCAGCAGCAGGAAAAGAAGGGCGACTCTATCTAGCAGACTATAAAATTTTGGAAGGAGCTCTTAATGGTACTTATCCTAATAAATACCAAAAGTATATTTATGCTCCTCTGGCTTTATTCGCAGTGCCAAAAGGTTCAGACCCAAACCGTAAATTACGTCCTGTAGCTATTCAATGTGGTCAAACCCCAGGAGCAGATAACCCCATCTTTACTCCCAACTCCTCTAAGTATGCTTGGTTATTTGCCAAAACAGTTGTAGAGATAGTAGATGCTAACTTTCACGAAGCAGTAAGTCATTTAGCGAGAACTCATTTATTTGTGGGATCATTTATTCCACCTACCCATCGCCAACTCCCCCAAAATCATTGCTTAAATCTGCTATTGCGTCCTCACTTTGAAGGTACTTTACTAATTAACGATGGTGCTCAGGGAATTTTAATTGCTCCTAAGGGTGGAGTTGATGGTTTACTCTCATCTACTATTGATAATGCTCGTGTTTTAGCAGTATTAGGGTTGCAAAGTTACGGTTTTAATCAAGCTATGTTACCGGAGCAACTGAAACAGCGCGGGGTTGACGATTCTAATTTACTTCCTGTTTATCCTTATCGGGATGATGCTCTGTTACTTTGGAAGGCTATTCATCAATGGGTTTCAGATTATCTGAGTCTTTACTATTCTAGAGATGAAGATGTTCAGGCAGATCGGCGACTACAAGCTTGGGCAGGTGAAGTTATGGCTTTTGATGGTGCTCGTGTACCTGATTTTGGTGAAGATGGAGGTATTAAGACACTAGAGTATTTGATTAATGCTGCAACGTTAATTATTTTTACTGCTAGTGCTCAACACGCTGCTGTTAATTTTCCCCAGAAAGATATAATGTCTTATGCTCCAGCGGTTCCATTAGCTGGTTATTTGCCTAGTTCAATTCTCAAAGGTGAAGTGAGCGAGCAAGATTATTTAGATTTGCTGCCTCCTCTGGAGCAGGCACAATCACAACTGAATCTTACATATTTACTGGGGTCTGTCTATTACACGAAATTGGGTGAGTATCCGAAAAATCATTTTACTGATTCCAAGGTGAAACCTCTACTTGAGAAGTTTCAGAAAAATCTGAATCAAGTTGAAGCGACTATTGAGCAGCGTAATTTGAATCGCCCACAGTATAGGTATTTGCTGCCTTCTCAAATTCCCCAGAGTATTAATATCTAAAAGACATCTCCTCCAAAAGAGGGAGTAGGGAGAAATAATTGATGAATAAGAGTGGAATAATTGATTTTATGTTTTATTTTTGGAGATATCTAAAGATTATAAGTACCTGTGCAAAATTTTAACATTGGTCAGTAGGAAGCTTTTAACAGGGAATTATATCATGTCCGGTAGCATCGGTCTTGTATAGTAAATAGGCAACAGGCAACGGGCAACAGGCAACAGGCAAGAAAAAAACTTAAATTTCCTGCAAATATCCACGCCAACTTTTACACAAACGATTGCCTTCGGACATGATATTAGGGAATAGTAAAAATTCTACGTTTAAAGGTTCAAAGGGAGAAGGTTTTTTCTCACTAATTATCCCTGCTCCCTACTGCCTAAATTTCTGATTGTGGTTATTCTAAAGAGAGTTGACACTCCACGGACTGAAAGTCGCGTGGATTCTTAAGGGGAACAAATTTGCCGGACTGTTTGCGGAGCATTCCGTAGGAAAGTCACGTCAAATTTTACCCTTAATGGCATAGCCAAAGATGCCTCTAATCTGTCCGGGATAAACCCCCATAAGGTTACTTTTGACTCCAATGTTGGCAGCACCGTTAGCATCAGCATTTATCAATTTTCCTTTCCTAGTCTTGTACAAACCACGCTTTATTCGTTTACCACTAAAACTATATTCCGTGGGATTATCAGCATTATACACAGGTATTAAATCACCATCTAAAAAGCTAGCTTTAGAAGTATAGGATTCTTCCTGTTCAGTGTAGGTCAAACCATACCTATCACACATAGCTTTTAGTTTAAATCTAAAATTATGGTGTGGTATTTGTACAAACTTTTGGTTAGTTTTTTTGCCTAAATTGATATTTTGCTTCATGGCAGGATTTACACCTAAAACTAGAGTAGATATTCTATTTTCAATACACCAGTTGATTAAATACCTAGCAGCTTTATTCAAGTAATCTCTGACTTTATTATTCCGATTTACCGTAATGCTAATTTGTTTTTTAGTTAAACCTTTAATGCCCTGTTTATCTTTTATTGATTGCAGTCTAGAATTTTCTTTGTTGTACCACTGGTTGATTGATTTAATTTTTCTACCGTCTAGGATAAACGATGACCCAGTATTTGATAAACAAGTGGCTAGGTTGTCTAAACCAAGGTCTATTGCTACTACATTATCTGTTTTTACTGTTGGCCGTGGCTCCTCCTCTATAATAAATTCTACTTCAAAAAAACTAGCATCAAATCTAGGGATTATCCTAACTTCCTTGAGATTCTTATCTGCTAATCTTTCAGGAAAAGGTATTTTTATTGCACCATTTTCAGCCTTAAATTTCCTAGACATTGGAATATTGAAATATCCATCTTTTACCCTGACTCTAGGTATTATTAAAGGGAAGTAACCGTACGAAAAAAACTGTAGAAAATTGTAACAGCTTTTATCTTGATATTGGATTAACCAATACTGGCTGTACGGCACAGCTCACTATTCCCTCGGCAGTAAATGCCTCTGGGAATTTCTTTCTGAT
>NZ_JAAHGO010000030.1 GCF_010672455.1 Okeania sp. SIO2C9
AGGAGACAGGAGACAGGAGACAGGAGACAGGAGACAGGAGACAGGAGACAGGAGACAGGAGACAGGAGACAGGAGACAGGAGGGAAGATGTGGGGAGAAATAATACAAAAAATTCAACACTCCTTTTCAGATTTTGGCGTTGCTGATTAGTAATGATCTATGCTTATGTAGGAAGAGTTTGAAATTTTAGATAGTGCAGCAGAAGACGAAGTTCTTTCATCCGTGGTGAATAGGGTTGACTCTTAGGGGATTCAACGAATTGACGACCACATATTCGACATTGGAAACACTGTTGGCCACGTCTTTGGCCATTTTTCCTGGTGTGGGTGGAGTTACATTTTGGACATATCATGTTTTGAATTCTACAACATTTATCATTACATTTCAGCAACGCCCAGATTTTTCCTCACTCATTGATGCGCGAAAAGACTTGGCTACCATAATTATATAGATCTCAAATTATATAGATCTCAAATGGGTTCTATACTTTTTTCGGGTATTCACAAGAAGTACAAACTTTCACTCTCAAGGCAAAGACTCCCATACTTTTTAGTGGAGACTTCGAGAGGTGAAATTAGAATTGACGTTCTAAAAATTCCACTGTGTTTTCATTAATTAGTACCCAACCACTCTTTGATAATAGACTGACCTTTACCCACCAGGCCGTTTTATAGGATGCACCGTAACATGGTTGGCACCCTCCTGCATAAATATTACCTTGGTATTCAAAGAACATCTCACCCTCGGCTCGGTTTTGTAATACATTAATTTGGTTTCCTTTTTCAAGAGTGAGGTTGGTCTGCTTTCCCGATGAATAATAAGCATCTTTGGAAAGGTATTTAATATTTCCATAGTTAGTTACTATCAATTTCTGGGTTTGTTCGATGGTGACAGAGTCTGACGCGATCGTTTGGTATTGAGTTTCGGTGAAATTGAAGATAGTTCCCTCTTTTATTTCCAGTCCTGTTACAGGTTGAGAGTTTGAGTTAGGTTTCTGCAATGGTTGGAGATTAACTTTTGATTTAAAACGTGGGAGACCTTCCCCTGGCCATAAACCAGTTGAAAATAAAACATCTGACTCATGAGAATTTGAAACTGTTTCCGATAGCTCATTAGAACTTGAAACTGTTCCCGATAAAGGCAAACAAGAGTATAAAAAAACAAACAATGCTAAACATATTAAACGAACCATTTTTTTCTCCTTTCAAACTGGTATTATACCCTCAAATAATTAAAATTACTCAAGTTATAATTAAACTGAAAAACTTTCACTAATTTGTTGCCTAAACTCTAAAACAACATCAAAAGTTTCATCATATTCAACATAACTTGCTAACAATTCTATATCTAACAAAAGTAATAAATTACTCCTAATTGCCTGCTCATATTTTCCATTATTTAAGTAATGGATAGAAAAACTTTCATTTTGCCAAAACCACACTTCAGAAACTCCTAAACCTTGATAAACTTCTAAAGCATTAATACCACCACTGGTAATTACAACTTCAATAGCTAAATCGGGAATATCTTTATTACTAAAAAGACAGTAACATTCATCTGGCTCAATACCCCTAACTGTTGCCTGAGACCGAAAAGTAGTGGAACCTCAACCATAAAAACGGATGCAACTTTCCTCAAAATAAGCTTCTAATAATCGACCAATATTGCTCTTAATAAATTCATGGCGACGACTAGGCTACATAATTTCTAAGTACCCCTCTAAAAAAGTAACACGCCAACAATAATTATCTTGCAAGTTATCCAATAACTGTTCATAAATCTGCCAACTAATATCACCCATAACAAAAATTTTGTCGGCATCAACAGAGCCTAATTTATCTTCACTTATCAATTTCTCTAACTGTTGTAAACCTTCTACAAAATTCAACATATAATGTATTTTATAGCTAATAAATAAATTTAATATCAATAATAATTCAATTTTAATAAATTGACTTACGATTAATCAAATATAAAAATATATAAATCCAAAATGTTAGAGTTGGTAACAACCAAGGCAATAAAATTGCTGCTGAAATATAAATTTGTAGGCTAGCTAGTGCATAAATTAGAGTCAATAAAAACCATAAAAAAATAATTTCTTGTTTTTGAGTTTTAGTACTATTTCCTAATACTAATACTGTTCCTTTTCCTAATAAAGCAGCTAATAAAATTAACCATAAATTAGGAATAGGTATAACTAATCTTTGATTGAGCAAATGATGAACCATATAAGCATGAATTTCCCCTCCAGTAAATACTGTACTTGGGTTTGCAGGATGTTGAGAACGCCAGAAACCAACAGCAGCGGGTAAAGGAAAATTGTCTCCTCCTGGAACTAATCCTGCATCTTTATATCCAGCAGCAATAATCACTATTGATGGACGTTTATTTAGTATAGTTAGTGGTAATAGTGGGGAATCATTACTATCCAAAAGTTGCCAAGCAGGTAAACGTTGAAAAACTGCTTCTGGGGGAACAGAAAAATCTATAATTGGATGCATCCACATTTGCCCTAATTTATAGGAAAATTTTGTTAAAGGTTGTAAGCGAGATGAATTGGAAAATAAATCCAAAAATTCATATTCACCTGTGGTCTGATTAATATGATTTTTGACTTGAGATACCCAATTATCTGAGGAATTAATCTGAGGTTGAAGCAACTCCCCAGATTGTTCAAAGTTTAACCAGTGAGCAATTGCTAACCAATAAGCAAAGGGCAATGGTTTCTTTCTAGAATATTGCCTTGGCAGCAGTGTAAAATGGGTAACATAACTGTCATAACCGACAATAAAAGTATCTCCCTGTAGTTGCCAATTTGGGGATGCTAACTCCGGCAAGGGTTCAAACCAACCACCAGCTTGGTTACGAGATGTCGCTAAAATAAACCAGGTGTTTTGTTTTTCTATGGATGAGCGCAGAGTACGGGCTAATTTTCGGTCGTTTCCTGGTTGATGGCGGTCGAATAGATAGTCAACACCGATGATTTTGGCGTTGATAGCTGTAAGTTGAGTAATGATTTTGGCTATATAGCTACGATCCATAGGTCTAGGATCGGATATTTTGGCTTTTTTGATGGACTCTTCGTCGATTTCAACTAATAGCACGGGAGGCGAATTTTTGCTATCGGGTTGGTTGGTAAATTGCCGATACATGGCTTGCGCTAATACTCGCTTTTCAATTAAAAAGCTTTGAGTTGATAATTGCCAACTGCATAAAATTAATGCACTGAGCGCCATCGCTTCTTTTCTGCTAGGAAACCACCGTTTGCATTTGTCTTTAATTCTAGATGCTTGAAGACAAAATAGTGCGGCATCCGGGTGGCAAAACAAAGATGGTATTAAATATGTACTAGGATAGGTGAGATTTTTCTCTAGCTTTAAAAATTGACAAGCTGATAATAATGATTCGTGAACATCTTTGTATTCGGCTAGACTTTGTAGAAAGCGCACTAAAAATTCTTGGGCGACTTGGTTATGAATAGGTTCTCGCATGACGGCAACTTGACTTAAACCCAAGTCGATCAGGGTGTTAGCGATGCTTAAACCACTACAGGAGTTGAAGATTGCAAATTGTAAACCTCTCTGTTTGGCTATAGTTAAGGATTGAGCAATTTCGATCATGGATAGAGATGTGCCTGGAGCGATCGCTAGTTCCCCTCCTGTATTTAGATTTTCATTACTGTGTCCTGCGAAAAATAAGATATCCCACCCACGTTCGTCTTTTATTGCTTTGACAATTTTGTCTTTTAGCTCTGCTTGACGCTCGTGAGGTTGCCAACCCACAAACTCTACTTCTGCTATTGGGGATAGTGATTTTACTGCTTCTCTGTCTACCTGGAAATTTAAACCTGTATCATCTCCCAGTATTGCTAATACCCTGGCTTTACCTCGACAGGGTTTGGATTGATAATTGACTGGTGTATCATGGATATTGATAGGTTGGCGGACTATTCTAATTTTACTGGATGCAGCAAATTCTGTAATTTCCCATACTTCCCAGGGTAAACGACATAATTCTTGGGAGTTACAAGTTAAAAATATGTCAATAGTAGGTACATGAGTGTTGTGCTGTGATGGTAGGAAATTTTCTGTTTTTTGTTTGGCTGCTTGAGCAATAATTGCTCTAATTTCAAACAGTTCTTCGTGTCGTAGCCAACGATGAAATTCACACAGAAGTTTTGCTTCTGCTTGGACCAATTTTTGTTCCCAATCAACTTGTCTGATTATTGTTCCTGTACTTACTACCCTTCCTCGTAAAGCTCTATGATAAAAACTTAGATATTTTGTTTGCCAATCTTGATAAAATATGGTAAGGTTCTCAGGATAAGGAAGAGTGACACTTAATTGTTGCCCTCTACCCCAGGCAAGTTCAAATAGGCAGACTTTTTCAACTTGTTGGATCTTAAGGTAGAATCTATAAGCATTCTGAGTCATTTTTCTTTGATTTTGATCGCATACCTCTTTACTTTAGCAATTCTCAATTAATTACAGAGAACGTTAGATATATATAAGGACAACTCTATTAAGCTATAAAAACAGCGGTCGCTATATCTTTTGTTCCGGAAAATAAGCGATCGCCAAAGTTTTAAATAGAAAATGGTAATATTGAATATTTATATCAACTCAAGCCGAACGCATTTTTCTTGCTAACTTAAGATTATGTATCCAAGGCTGATGAGATAATTCTGTAACTGCTTCTGCTGAAAGCTTGGCTGTAAAGGTACACCGCTGATGATTTAGCCCTCTGACCCCTAGTTCTTTTAAGAAACTCGCCTCTTTTTGATTTGGTACTTCCGTTGTACGAACAAACACTTCCACTGGCTGTTTGTGTGATGAAGGCATTTTATTCAGGACATTCACTAAGCCTGGATCTAACTTCCTATGTTCCATCATATTTTCCATTTTTCCATAACACTCCTTGAGTTTTTTCAATTACTAATTAACAGGACTTACGCAGAGACTCTATATATAGCGAAGGCTAATACCATTTGCCCCTACAGATGGTGGTTTTAAAGTCAATTTGCGTAAGTTCTGATTAACTTTAACTACTTATCTTTTGGACATTAATGTATATTAAGACCTATTTTTTATGATATATTTAAACTTTAGTCTGATTATTATATCCGTAGTTTAGCATTTTAATTTTGCTTGGTCAAGAATTTTAGACTGCTCTTAAAAAGAGTTAATCAATGTCAAGTTAGCCTTGACTAAGGTATATGGTACTGTGTTCTATACTTAGAAAAAGATACTTTAGTTGAAAGGGAAAACGCACGATGCAAGAGAATAGTTAAAACATCCGAACCTGTATTCACAGTTTTATACCTTCTTTTTATACTAATTTTCCCTCAATAATGCTATAACACTAGTTAGGTCTTGCTGATTAAATCTAAAAGCACTGACAGGTAAAGGTTTTAGCTTTTTTACAGCGAAAAAAGTGCAACTTTTTAAGCTTGAGCGACTAAAAAGTTAGGATAAAAGGCAGAATAATTGCAGAAAAATCAAGGGATAAAATATCCGACTCTCTCCTCTAAATTCCCCATTCCTCCTGGCTCGGTCTTCCTGAGGACTGACTCCTACCCCATACCAAAAGACTTATTCAGCAAACCCTAAGTTAGCGAAATATAGCAATTTGTAGAACACCTAGAAGACTTATTTGTAATATCTTACTTACCGAAAAATTGGGTCTAAAGCCTTGCCCTTCTAGGGCGACTTTTAAATTGGTTTTTCTTCAGTAAATATGTTATCATGTTGTTAGTTTAAAAGTCAGGTTATGAAAGCTAGATTTAAGTATCGTATCTATCCAACACCGGGACAAAAATACCGATTAGCCAAGCTATTTGGTTGTGTCCGTGTAGTTTGGAATGATAGTCTAGCTTGTTGTCAAGAAAAGTATCAATTAGGAGAGAAGAAACCCACTAACTCCGAGCTACAAAAACAGTTGATCACTCAATCGAAAAACACTGAAGACAGAGAATGGTTATCAGAAGTTTCTGCTATACCATTGCAGCAATCTTTAAATGATTTAAATCAGGCTTATCAAAATTTTTTCAAATCAACTAAAGGTCAGAGAAAAGGTAGACCTATTAGACCTCCTAAATTTAAAAGTAGAAAGTCAAAGCAAACTGCTAGGTTTACAAAGGGAGGATTTAAAGTTTGTCAACATAAAGTCTATTTAGCTAAGATTGGAAGGCTGAAAATTGTTTCGCCTGTGAGATTTACCTGCTGCTCCATCATCAGTAACAGTAATCAAAGATTCCGCTCATAGATATTTCTTGAGTTTTGTAGTAGAAATACAACCAGAAGTATTACCTAAAACTGATAATTCAGTAGGCATAGATTTAGGTATTAAAACTTTTGCTACATTTAGCGATGGTACAAAGGTTGATGCTCCTAAGCCACTGAAGAAACGAATTAAGAAATTAAGAAAGTTAAGTAAGTCATTATCTCATAAAACTAAAGGCTCTAAAAGGTATGAAAAAGCAAGGATTAGAGTTGCTAAGTTCCATGCAAAACTGAAAGATACAAGGACAGATTTTCTACATAAATTATCTACTAAAATAATTTGTGAAAACCAAACAGTTGTTTTAGAAGATTTAAACGTTTCTGGTATGGTTAAAAACCGCAAATTATCCAGAGCTATATCTGATTTAGGTTGGAGAACTTTCAGAACATTTCTAGAAGGAAAAGCAGAAAAATATGGTCGTTATTTTAAAGTAATTAGTCGTTGGGAACCCACATCTCAAACTTGCTCTAGCTGTGGATTCAAAGGTGGAAAGTTAGACCTTAAGGTGCGAGAATGGGAGTGTCTAAACTGTGGCAGCAAACACGATAGAGACGAAAACGCAGCGATAAATATATTAGTCGCTCCTTGGGCATTCGGAGACGAGAAACGGACGTGGAGGCAAGTGTAAGACTACTGCCAAAGTAGCAGCAGCCAAAGAAACGTCAACCCACCAAAGAGCTACGGCTCAGTAGGAATCCCCGCGCCTTTAGGCCGGGGAGGATGTCAAATAACAAACAACTATTGCTCTGAAGATTCAAGATATTGATAAGTTTTTTTGGATACATCGCGAATCAAGTCTACGGCAGTTTGTTCGTCATCTGGGCGTTTCACCAATACAGCCAATAGATAGCGCTTGCCATTGAGCAAATCAATCATACCCACATCTGCCAATACAGACTTCAGGTTACCTGTTTTGTGAGCAATAATAGTACCTCTACCTATACCCCGAGGTAACAATGAATCATTTTTAGTCCTCTCCATAATTCTAAACAGGCGATCGCGAGACTTTAGAGATACCAACCCACCTTGATTTACCTGTGAAATTAAATTTATCAAATCCTTGGGAGTTGTTGTATTAGTGCCAGATAGGTCTGGTAAGGAGTCATTAATAGTAGTATTCTTCAAACCCCAACTCTGAAACAACTGATTCAAAACTTCAGACCCACCAAGTGCTTCAATTAACATATTGGTTGCAGTATTATCGCTAATCACGATCATCTTTGTCGCTGTTTGCAAAGCTGTATATTTAGTACCAGGTCTGCGAAACTGCATATCTCCCGAACCCTCAGCTATATGAGATTCCTCCATTGTCAACATATCATCTAGTTTGATGCGGCCTTGATCCACAGCTTGAAAAAAAGCTACTAATATTGGCACCTTAATGGTACTAGCTGCTGCAATAGCGACATTTCCATTAATATCTAGATAAGCACCAGTATCAACATCAATCAGGAATATTCCTGGGGTGAGTTTTGGATATTCTGCGATGACTGTATCTAGCTCTGTTTTCAAAGCTGTAATTTCTCTAGTTTGTTGTACTGCTAAAGGTACAATGGAGGGAGATTTCCATTCTTGATTTGGTTCTACATCTGCTGCTTGAGAAAGGACACTAGAACTATTTCCAGGTTTCAACATTGATAGCAATGTTCCACTAATTACCGCTATTCCCATACCCAAAATTAACATCCGAGTTACGTACAACACTACTGAAGAAGACACAGAGCGTTTACGACTGAGTGGGGGCTTTTTTTGCAGTGGTGGCTGAGAAATAAAAGATTGGGCTTTTTCTAGCCGTTTTTGGGGTCGAGTAGATGTTTTGGGTTGTTGTTCTGCGATGGATCTTAATCTCGCCAATTCGTCTCTTCGACTACGTTTAGCTCTGTGAGATTGAAATCTAGGAATTTCTGTTTTTAAGGTTCTAGGTGCAACAACTTTCTTTTTTTGGGGGACTGGCCTTAGATAAGGTTCCTCAGAGGGTGGCAGAGGAAATTTAGCTACATTACGCTTTCTTTTGAGGGGTAGCTGCGGTTGCACGGGATGATTTTGCTGTCTACTACTAGATTGCTTCGATTGAGAATCTGGCCTAGTAGGGGATGATACTACTGAAAGAATTGATGGACTAGGAAATCTCTGAACCACTCCAAACACCTTAATTTACAACTATAATTTTGTTTATGGAACAGAAATGAATCAAAATCAAGAAAAATTGACTATTTCTGCATGAAAATTTATTGGACTTTCAGTTTTGCAAGAGGTATATTTATTTATTCCATTTCACAAAAGTTCAGAAGTCATATAAGCAACATATCTATCAAAAAAAACTTAATACCAAGAGAAAATACAGATAATTATTTTATTTCTCACAGGTTGTGACATTATTAATATTGAGTTAGATGGGTTAGTACTAGAGTAAGCATTCAGCCGTCAGCTAGCCTCCTATGGTCGGAACTGCGAACTTCAGCCAGCCTCCTTGGTCGGAACTGCGAACTTCAGCTATTGCTTTTAGTTATTAGATAAAAGCTTTACTAATTGAGTCAGAATTTATACTTACTACAGAAACTGGCTTTAAAGTCTATATTTATTTAAACCCCCTTCTTTTGCTGAGAGCATACAGCAAATAGCTGTTTGCGCAGCATTCCGTAGGAAATGCTTACGTACTAGAATACTAACTTAATCAAATATTAATTTTGCTTCATCACCTACGATTTAGGTAAATATCTATTACTTTAGCGCAAGTAGTAACTATTTTTACGTATTCTAGACAAAAAAACACTTTATATTATGTCCGGTTGAATAGTTATAAATAATGAGAGAGGAGTCAGGAGTCATATCGAATCCGGTTGAATAGTTATTGTATAGTTGTGAGTAGGGGAGTAGGGGAGATTAAAGGCTTGAAGTAATATAGAATTATCAACATATACTATATAATCGGATTCTATATCAGCAGGGAAAAACAGGGAAGAACAGGAGAAAGTTTTTTCATCACTAATTATCCGGACATGATATTACAGATAAATCCAGAAGATTTTTACAAGCTTCTATAACTTGGACTCAGATATTTCTATTCAGCCATTTATCAAAATGTTGGCAGAAGACCCGCGCTCTCCCGCAGGGGAGCGTCGGGATGAATGCCAATCAATCTTGCGGTTTTACAGATAATCTGTTAACTTACAAATATTGCTTAACTAAAAACCAAGGTTAAGACTACTGTAACTGTTCAATCAAGTCGCCGAGGGGCACTCGGAGACGATAAACGGACACGGAGGAAGCGTGATTACTGGTTTTGCCAGCATTTTCCAGTGAGGTGTCAACCCGCCCTGAGTCATTTGGTCAGCGAGCGTCTGTTTGAATGATGGATGGGAATCCCGCGCTGCAGGTGCAGGTCAGCGTCGGGAGGATGTCAAATATTAAAAGAATACCCAGGAAGAATAGATTAACTATCATTTTCGCAATGCTGAGAAAGTGCCCAATTCGTTTGCCTAATCATTCCGCGTAACATTGCCACTTCCTCAGTAGAGGGATAGGCGCGGTTGAATAGACGACGAATTTTTTCCATCCTGCTAGATGCTGTATGGGGATAAAGATAACCTATTTTCAGTAGCAGGGTTTCTAGATCCAGATAATATGCCTCTATTAAATCTATTGAAGCTTCTAAGTTAGGAGCAGGGGTGGGTGGACTATCCTGATTTTGTTGGTCGCTCAGTGCTGTAGTTTGCAAATGATATAGCTCATAACAGCAGATAGCTACTGCTTGAGCCAGATTTAGTGAAGGATAGATATCATCCGATGGAATACGGACAAATCTTTGGGCATAGTTTAATTCTACATTAGTTAAGCCTCTGTCTTCTCTGCCAAATATTAAGGCTGCTGGATGTCCTAATAGCCAAGGTAGGGTATGTCGGGGGTTTTCTAGTTGGGTGGGTAATGAACGGTCTAGGGATGTTGTGGCGATCGCTCTTTGACATCCTTTTAGGGCTCCAGGTAATGTTTGAACTATGGTGGCTTTTTCTAAGATTTCTGCTGCATGAACTGCCATTTTGCGGGCTTCTAGTCCATGGGGGTCGCATTGAGGATTAACTAAGACTAGGTGATGGAAACCCATATTTTTCATAATCCGGGCTACAGAACCAACATTTAGTGGTCCGGCTGGCTCTACTAATACTATTCTTATTTGTGTTGATTCTTGTTTCAGCATTAAGGGAAGAAGGAAAAGGGAAAAATATTGCTTTGTCTGAGTTTTACAGCTCAATTCATTGATATTTGCTTTTTGCTCTGATTTTTAAGTTGAATAAAAAATCATTTTTGGGGGCGAACACAGCCCAATATATAATTCTATTCTCAGATTATCACGATTTTTTCTGAGATACAAGCATAAATTATTGAGCTTCAGAAAATGAAGAAAAATCTGGCGTTATCTGAGTTTGACAGCGCAATTAATTGATATTTGGTTTTTACTCTAAGTTCTTGGTTGAATAAAAAGTCATTTTTGGGGGCGAACACAGCCCAATATATAATTCTATTCTCAGTTTATCACGATTTTTTCTGAGATACAAGCATAAATTATTGAGCTTCAGAAAATGAACCGGGAACGAAGAAGGGAAAAGGAAAATCTGGCGTTATCTGAGTTTGACAGCGCAATTGATTGATATTTAGTTTTTACTCTAAGTTTCTTGGTTGAATAAAAAGTCATGCTTAGGGACGAGCACAACCAACTATATAATTCTATTCTCAGATTATCACGATTTTTTCCAAGACACAACCCTAATATTTTTTTGAGCTTCAGAAAATGAAATTGATGATTAAATCCATTCGATTTCTTCTGCATTTCTGAAAGGGAGAGTGCTAAAAGGCATATTTTCTCAATTCCAGCTTTTTGAAACCTACAAAATCTGTGACAAAAATTGGCGCGTGCGTTCTTCCTTCGGGCTTTGAAAAAATTCTTCTGGGGTCGCCTCCTCTACCAATAACCCATCAGCCATTAATACGATCCGGTCTGCCACCTCCCTGGCAAATCCTACTTCGTGAGTCACAACCACCATAGTCATTCCCGAATCTGCCAAATTTCGCATTACATCCAAAACTTCTCGCACCATCTCTGGGTCTAATGCAGAAGTAGGTTCGTCAAACAACATAATTTTTGGCTGCATAGCTAAAGCACGAGCGATCGCCACCCTTTGCTGCTGACCGCCAGAAAGTTGACCGGGAAATTTTTTGGCTTGCTCCAAAATACCAACTCTTTCCAAAAGTTGCATTGCCACTTCTTCTGCTTTGACTTTTGGCCATCGGCGCACCCATATTGGCGCTAAGGTAACATTTTGCAAAACTGTGAGATGGGGAAATAAATTAAACTGCTGAAATACCATTCCCACTTCTTGCCTAATAGCTTCAATATTTTTCAAGTCGTGGGATAAACTGATGTCATCAATAATAATGCTACCTTTTTGATATTCTTCTAAAGCATTAAAAGTACGGATAAAGGTGGATTTACCTGAGCCACTTGGCCCCATAATTACTACTACTTCTCCACGTTTAACTGTGAGACTTACTCCACGGAGGACGTGAAAATTATTGCTGTACCACTTTTGAACATCTCTAGCAACTATTGCTAAATCAGAATTTATTTGTGCTTCAGTTTGTTTGGTTTTTGTTTCTGTCATTTTCAGCTATAGCAAGGAATAGGGAATAGGGAATAGGGAACAGATTAAAAAATATTTCTCTGTCTAAAGAGGATTATCAGCATAAGTCCTCACCCTATCTGTCTATTGCTATCATATCTTTAGCAGGGAATAGGGAATAGGGAATAGGGAATAGGGAACAGATTAAAAAATATTTCTCTGTCTAAAGAGGATTATCAGCATAAGTCCTCACCCTATCTGTCTATTGCTATCATATCTTTAATTTGTTGAATTTTATATTAGACATCTCCAGAAAAGAGGGAACAAGGAACAGGGAATAGTGAATAGGGAATAAGAATACATAATTTATAATTTATGGATAATCATTGATTTTATTTTGTATTTTTGGAGATATCTATTTGACTATTTAAATTATTTATCTATAACCAAGATTTTTAACTAATATACTGCTGGTCATTTCAGTTATCAGTTGTAATTATTAATTATTTATGATCGATTATCAATTATTGAACAAGCTTTTGACATAGCTTTTGAGTAGGAAATGGAGAGGGGTTAATTACGGACTCGATGCATAACTTTTGACTACTTTGATTGTTGTTAGTTAGGGCTTATATGGTATCCGGATAATTAGTTATTGTATGATGAGAGGAGTCAGAAGTCAGCAGGAAGAAAGGATGAAAGGATGAAAGGATGAAAGTTGGAATTATCTGGGTATATTCTGGCATTTTATGTCTGAATTGAATGGAAGTAGAAAGTGCGATAACTGTATAACTGGATTTTATATTACCGGTCTAATCTAAAAGTATTTACAAATAAAGATTTTAGCTGTTTTAGGTTGAAAAAAAGTGCCAGTTTTTCAGTTGCTCAAGGTCAAAAAGTTAGAATTTTGTGCAAGAGTGGGGCAGAAAAATCTAGGGATAATTCTTACTCCTACCTCCTCACTCATTCCCATTTCTCCTATCTCCTATCTCCTATCTCCTATCTCCTGTCTCCTTTCTCCTACCCCTACTAAAAGACTTTTTGAGCAAATCCTAATTATCGGTATTCAATTTTTTTTCTAACTGCCGACTACCAATTGACATGGCATAACAAATAATCCAAAAAAGTATGCCGTTAAATAAATAAACTTCTGCATAATCTCCTAAAAATTGTGGTTGAGCTAAGATTGAACGACTCATGCGTAACAATTCTGATAATCCGACAATTGATAATAAAGTTGTATCCTGAAATAGACTAATAAACTGACCTACAATTGAGGGAATAGCAACTTTTAATGCTTGAGGTAACACAATTAATCCTAATGCCAATGGAGTATTAAAACCTAATGCTTTTGCTGCTTCTGTTTGACCTCTAGGTATGGATTGTAAACCACCTCTAATATTTTCTGCTAGATAAGCTGAACTAAATAAAGTTAATCCTAATATTGCTCGTAAAATTCTATCTGGTCGCATTCCATCTGGCAGAAATAGGGGAATCATTATTTGCCCCATAAATAAGATTGATATTAAAGGTAATCCTCGGATAATTTCTATATAACCAATAGAAAAGATTTTGATTACTGGTAATTTACTTTGTCTGCCTAAAGCTAATAAAATTCCTAGAGGGAAAGATAGAAAAATGCTAACTATAGCCATTAATATAGTTAACATTAAACCTCCCCAGTCGTTTGTAGGTACAGATTTTAAACCTAATCCTCCTCCGATTAACCAGATAGTTAAGAGAAAGGCTATAAACCAAGGCAAAGATATGTATTTACCTATATTTGTAATTTTTATGCCTAATTTTTTTCCTGCCCAAGCAGTATTAATAACTAAAATAACTATTCCTATTAGTAAGAGTTTGAATGGGGTTGTTACTGGAATTAATAACAATATGGCAGGTATAACAGCTAGAAAAATTAATACTGGTTGGGAAAATAATGTGGCTGAGTTTCTGGCAATAATTCCCCAAGAAAAACCCGATAAGCTAGAAATTATGCTAACTATTAACCAGATGCGCCAATATTGGTCTTTAGGATATCTACCTACCATTAATAATGGCAAATTAACTTTGATGACTTCCCATTCTGCTTGAGTTATTGCCCAAGAAATAAAACCTGTTATTCCCTTGGTAATAATGCTGAGTAAGATAATAGTTAATAAGGTGTTGTACCAGGTACTAAAAAAATTTTGTCTGAGCCATTCTATAGGATTATTTTCCTGAAATGGGGGTGCTGATGATTTATGAGTATTAATTGTTTTCATATAATTAGGGTTTGCTGAATAATTAATAATTAATAATTAATAATTAATAATTAAGAGTTGATAGTTAATAATTAGGGCTTGCTGATTAAATATGAAAGCTTTGACTGATATTGGTTTTAGCCTTTTTAGGTTATGAAAAAGTACCTGGGAGTCAGCTCTTTATGGTCAAAAAGTTAGGATTTTGGACAAGATAGGGGCAGAAAATCAAGGGATGATATTTTGACGACCTGTTCTATAATTTCCATTCCTCCTGAATTATGAATTCTGGATTCTGCCCTCACCAAAAGACTTTTTCAGCAAGCCCTAATTATTAATTCAACAATTCACGCCTTGAAGCTTACCCTTGGATAGGGGATAAAATAAAAAAAATCATTTTAGTCAATCCTATCCGTTTTAAGAAGAGGTAATTATTAATTATTAATTGTTAATTGTTAATTGCTGAATTATCGAATATCAAAGCATTGACTGATATTGGCTAAAGCCTTTTTAGGGTTGAAAAAACTGCCTGGTTTTCAGTCCAAAACCCTCAAGGGGAGTGGAGGAGTTAGGGAGATGGGAGGATTTTTCGGTAGTGGTGCATTGCCATTATTTTTGTGACGTAAGGAGAGTTCATTAATGGATAATGGATAATTGATAATTACCTCTGGTTAAAACCGTTACGGAATTGAAAATAAGGAAATATTATTTATTCTCTTGATCGATTGGATATGGTTAGGAAACCCATCCATCCCACCCTTCGGGGAACTCAGAATATCGACCGCTTTTTTCCCCGATCAAGGGGAGGCTTTAAACCAAAATTATTTAATTAATAATTATTAATTATTCAGTAATTATTAATTAGGGCTTGCTGATTTCAAGAATTTAGAATTTAGAATTTAGAATTTAGAATTACCTCTACTTGAAAAGAAGAGGATTGACTAAAAGGAAAATTTTTATTTATTATCCCCTTAAAAGGGGAGGCTTTAAACTAAAATATTTCGGTAATATCAAAGCATTGACTGATATTGGTTGTAGCATTTTTTTGTCTAAAAAAGTATGAGTTTTTCGGTGGAAAAAGCTGCATAAAGCTATTGTTTCGGGACGATTATGGCAGAAAAATTAAGGGAAAACTTTTCCGACTACCTACATTTATAATTCCTATTTTTCCTGATTTCTGACTCCTGACTTCTACCCCTAGCAAAAGACTTTATTCAGCAAACCCTAATTAATAATTATTTATTATTCATTATTCATTATTCATTATTCATTATTCATTATTCATTATTCATTGTTTTGTTATCTTTCTTTGAGTTGAACGCTTTTATTTAAGAAATTCATAGACAATGAAATTATCAAATTTATCAAAAGATAAACTGCCATAATGAGGATAAATACTTCTACTGGACGACCTGTTTGATTATAAGTAGTATTAGCAACGGAATATAAATCTGGATAACCAATAGCTATTGCTAAACTAGAGTTTTTTGCTAAGTTCATATATTGGCTATTTAATGGTGGAATCATTACCCTTAATGCTTGGGGAAAAATCACCAATCTCATTACTAAACTTGATTTTAATCCTAAAGACCTGGCTGCTTCCCATTGTCCTTTTGGTACTGCTTGAATGCCGGAACGAACAATTTCAGCAATAAATGCACCTGTATAAAATACTAATCCTACTAGTAAAGCAGACAGTTCTAATGTTAAATTTAATCCCCCTTCTGTTCCACCTGTTTCTGTTGCTATAGGTGCTTGCCAACCAAGAGCAAATATAATAATTAATAATCCAATAATTCCAATACTAATTATAGCTATAAGTTGAGGTTGACCAGAAGTAGCTTTTTCCGTCATTAACTTATTTCGCCACTGCCAAATAAATATAGTAGCGATCGCTCCCACAACTAATACTATTAACCATAACCAAACATTCTGAGTATTTTCCGGCCAAGGAATAGATATTCCTCGTTTGCTCATAAATATTGGTCCTGGTAATTCTAATTTTTCTTCTGGTTTGGGAAGAGTGAAAAAAACTGCAAAATACCAGAAAAATAACTGTAATAGTAGAGGGGTATTTCTGACAACTTCTACATAAACTCGATTCAAATTTCGCAGTAACCAGTTTTCGGAAAAGCTAGTAATTCCTGCTAATATTCCGACTATTGTTGTGAAGAAAATTCCCAAAATCATTACTCGTAGGGAATTAATAAAACCTGCTAATAATACTTGAGTATAGGGATCTTTTGCTTTGTAGGGAATGAGACTTTCACTAATACTAAATCCAGCTTCGTTACTTAGGAAACTAAATCCAAATTTTGTACCTTGTTGTACTAAATTACGGTTAAGATTGCTAATCATTATAGCTACAACCGTAATAAAAATGACTATAGCGATGACTTGTAAGGCAATACGCCAAAATCTTTCATCTCGCCATAGCGGAATTTTTTGATTTTCCTGGTCAATCATTTTTATACCAAATTCAAGAAAGATTGTTACAGTAAAATATAGATGCTTAACGGAATTGAAAAATCTTCACTGTTTATTTCTTATACCTACCACCTACCACCTAGCACCTAACACCTAACACCTAATACCTTGAATAGCCAATGTAGCAATATTTTTTGAAAATGGTATTATTGTTTAAAATTTAAAATTTTCAGCGAAAGGGTGGTGAATAAAGTAGACCGCCATTAGTCCACAAATTATTTTGACCGCGAGGTAGTTTAAATGGAGAATTTTTACCTAAGTTTCGGTCATAAACTTCACCATAGTTTCCTACTTGTTTAATTACACGATAGGCAAAATCATTACTTAAACCTAGACCTTCACCAAGATTTCCTTCTACTCCTAAAAAACGTCTTATTGTTGGGTCATCAGAATTTTTATTCTCGTCTACATTTGCTTGAGTAATACCTAATTCTTCAGCTTCTATCAAAGCATAAATTACCCATTTAATTACATCAAACCAAGCTGAATCATTATTTACTGTTACAGGACTCAAAGGTTCTTTTGAAAGGGTAGTATTTAAAATAATATGTTGTTCGGGATTAGGGAAAGTTTGACGACGACTCAACAACTGAGATTTATCGGAAGTCATCCCATCACAACGTCCTTCTGCATAAGCGGCATAAGCTGGATCTGCTTGTTGAAATGTTAATGTCTCAGCTTGAATATTTCTTTGACGGAGATTGTCTGTTAAATTTAGTTCTGTTGTTGTGCCTGCTTCGACACAAATTGATTTGTCTTGCAAGTCCTCTAAAGAATTAATCCCACTATTAGCACGGACCATTATGCTTTGAGCATCATAAAATGTTGTGGGGGCAAATTCTAGACCAACGGTGGTATCTCGACTTACTGTCCAAGCTGTGTTACGAGAAAGCATATCTACTTCTCCACCATTGAGAGCTGTGAAACGCTCAGTTGAATCTAGGTTGCGATATTCTACAGCATTTGGATCGTTAAATAAAGCTGCTGCTACTGCCTTGCAAATATCCACATCTATTCCGGAATAGTTGCCATTTTGGTCTACAAAGCTAAATCCTCCCATGTTGCCTTCTACACCACAATGTAGTTTGCCACGATTTTTTACAACATCTAAACGACTTTTTCCTGGTGGGGTTGGTTCAGATTGGGAATTTTCACAACCTGTCAAGTATGTGGAAAATAGCAAAATTGTCAATAGCAAATATACCCATTTTTGCATAATTTCTTTTCACTCTCCTGCTAAGAACTTTTCATTTACCGAATAATTAAGGTTTAAAGCCTCTCCTTTAAAGGATACAGGACTTACGCAAAGGCACTATTTATAGAGTCCAATAACTATTGGCCAATAGTTTTGAGCGCTATATATAGCGTATATGCGTAAGTCCTAAGGATAAAGGAGAAAAAAGAAAAAATTTTCCTTTTAGTCAATCAATTCCGTTTTCTTTTGAGAGGTAATTATTAATTATTATAGTTGTTTAACTTAAAAATGAGACGTTCTTTCGTCTGAAACTTCCTCAGAGCAAGAAAGCTTTGTCTCAATCTAAAGTTAAATGACTATAATTATTAATTATTGAATGTATCGGATATATTGGAGCGATCACTAATTAATTTATACAGAATTTCAGTTTTTTTTGAGCGTTCAATACTGCAAGGGAATTTCCTGAAAAAGTCTTTTTGTCGGTTTTTTTTCTTTTTTTTCTATCCTAGGAATATATCCCGTGGCATATTCCTAGATAAACTTTAAATATTAATTATTTGCTCAAGACTTTCTGTGGAAAATCCCTAAATTCCTTCTTCCTTCTTCCTTGTTCCTTCTTCCTTCTGCTATATGATTTCTTGGAGCGATCGCTAATTAATCTATACAGTATTTCAGTATTTCAGTTTTTTTTTGAGCGTTCAATACTGCAAGCTAGTTGGCGAAAAAAGTCTTTTTGTCGTTTTTTTTTCTTTTTTTTCCTCCTAGGAATATATCCCGTGGCATATTCCTAGATAAACTTTAAATATTAATTATTTGCTCAAGACTTTCTGTAGAAAATCCCTAAATTCCTTCTTCATTTTTCCTTGTTCATTTTTCCTTCTGCTATATGATGTCTTGGAGCGATCGCTAATTAATTTATACAGAATTTCAGCTTTTTTTGGGTTTTCAATACTGCAAGCGAGTTTGCTAAAAAAGTCTTTTTGTCGGAGTACGATCGCTAATTATCTGGATGCTATATATAGCAGTCGAAGGAAAAGTTAAGACATATCAAAAGCTTAAAACTCAGACAAAGCAAAGTCCTTCCTTCGCAAAGGCACTATTTATAGAGTCCAGTAACTATTGGCCAATAGTTTTGAGCGCTATATATAGCGTAGATGCGTAAGTCCTAAGGATAAAGGAGAAAAAAGCGGTCGTTTGCGGAGCATTCCGTAGGATGGGATGGCGAGGTCTCCTCGCCATATCCAATCGACTCCTGTGAAGAAAAAATTTTCCTTTTAGTCAATCAATTCCGTTTTCTTTTGAGAGGTAATTATTAATTATTATAGTTGTTGAACTTAAAAATGAGACGTTCTTTCGTCTGAAACTTCCTCAGAGCAAGAAAGCTTTGTCTCAATCTAAAGTTAAATGACTATAATTATTAATTATTGAATGTATCGAATGTATTGGAGTGATCGCTAATTAATTTATACAGAATTTCAGTTTTTTTTGAGCGTTCAATACTGCAAGGGAATTTCCTGAAAAAGTCTTTTTGTCGGTTTTTTTTCTTTTTTTTCTATCCTAGGAGGACATCCCGTGGCATATTCCTAGATAAACTTTAAATATTAATTATTTGCTCAAGACTTTCTGTGGAAAATCCCTAAATTCCTTCTTCCTTCTTCCTTGTTCCTTCTTCCTTCTGCTATATGATTTCTTGGAGCGATCGCTAATTAATTTATACAGTATTTCAGTATTTCAGTTTTTTTTTGAGCGTTCAATACTGCAAGGGAATTTCGTGAAAAAGTCTTTTTGTCAGTTTTTTTTCTTTTTTTTCTATCCTAGGAGGACATCCCGTGGCATATTCCTAGATAAACTTTAAATATTAATTATTTGCTCAAGACTTTCTGTGGAAAATCCCTAAATTCCTTCTTCCTTATTCCTTGTTCCTTCTTCCTTCTGCTATATGATTTCTTGGAGCGATTGCTAATTAATTTATACTCAGAATTTCAGTTTTTTTTTGAGCGTTCAATACTGCAAGCTAGTTGGCGAAAAAAGTCTTTTTGTCGTTTTTTTTTCTTTTTTTTCCTCCTAGGAATATATCCCGTGGCATATTCCTAGATCAGCTTTAAATATTAATTATTTGCTCAAGACTTTCTGTGGAAAATCCCTAAATTCCTTCTTCCTTTTTCCTTCTTCCTTCTTCCTTCTTTCTTCTTTCTTCTTTCTTCTACTATAAAGATTTGGGAAAAGGTGTAGATTAATTCCCAAATCTATAAAGCTGTTAATTTTTAACGGAATGGCGGAGAATAAAGTAACCCACCATTTGTCCATAAATTATTTTGACCGCGAGGTAACTTAAATTGAGATTGTGTTCCTAAGTTACGGTCATAAACTTCACCATAGTTGCCTACTTGCTTAATTACTCTATAAGCAAAATCATTACTCAAACCCAAACCTTCGCCCAGGTCTCCCTCTACTCCTAAAAAGCGTTTGATTGTAGGGTCCTCAGAATTTTGCTTTAGGTCATCTACATTTGCTTGGGTAATACCTAACTCTTCTGCTTCAATTAAAGCGTAAGTTACCCACTTAACCACGTCAAACCAAGCTGAATCATTATTTTTCGTCACAGGACCTAAAGGTTCCTTGGACATAGTAACAGCTAGGATAGTATGAGTATCTGGATTAGGTAAAGTACTACGACGACCCAATAACTGAGATTTATCGGAAGTCATCCCATCACAACGTCCTTCTGCATAAGCAGCATAAGCTGGGTCTGCTTGTTGAAATGTTAATGTCTCAGCTTCGATGTTTCGTTTACGGAGATTATCTGTTAAGTTTAGTTCTGTTGTTGTACCTGCTTCAACACAAATTGATTTGCCTTGCAAACCCTCTAAAGATGTAATCCCACTATCAGCACGGACCATCATCCCTTGACCATCATAAAATGTTGTGGGGGCAAACTCTAGACCTACGGTGGTATCCCGACTTACTGTCCAAGTAGTGTTTCGAGAAAGCATATCTACTTCTCCACCATTAAGAGCTGTGAAACGCTCAGTTGAATCTAGGTTACGATATTCTACAGCATTTGGATCATTAAATAAAGCTGCTGCTACTGCCTTGCAGATATCCACATCTATTCCCGAGTAATTGCCATTTTGGTCTACAAAGCTAAATCCTGGTATAGCTCCTTCTACCCCACAGTTTAATTTACCACGCTCTTTTACTATATCCAGACGACTGGTGGCTTGTTGACTTTCTTCTTCACAGGCTGTTAATGGTAGTACCATCAACACAGTTGCTATTAGCAGAGATAAGCACTTTTTCATAGTTAATTATGATTTTTTTGATCTGGGAAAAATAACCTATTCAAAACTACCATAACGTTTAACTTGGCGATCGCTTCTGAAGGACTTCAAATAAATATTTTCGACATTTTTTTCTATAACAGGGAGCAAGGAATAGGGAATAGGGAACAGTTGAAAAAATACTTTCTGAGCTGATTTATCAAGTCAATATTAAGAGGCTAAATTCCTTACAAGACAAGGCTTTTGGGAGTTATAGTCCAATAATCCTAAATCCCTGAGAGTTAGATTAAATAAGGGTTTTAGTTAAGTTTACAAATCAGCTCTCTAGTCTAAGATTCGTCATTAGTCTATGTCCTAAGCAATTCTTTTTTAGCTATATCTATATCTATATTTATGTACAACATTTATTATACTGATGGTGAAGGTTCGCTGCCCAAACGTTCTTCAGCTAAATCTCTAATTAAAGACAACCGAGACTGGATATATTCGTTAATTAAATCTGCTTCCCTGCCATTTAGGGAATTTCTAGTTTTCAACTGTTTGATTAACCACTGAACTAGGGTAGCATCATCTAGGGATATTAAGGTTGTAGCTTGGGAGTTTTCGATTAAAGACCAAACCTGACGCAACATTGTGGGAGTCATAGAATCTCCATATAAGTATAAATAATCATCTTTTTGGCAGATTGGTACAGGCTAGTTAGTAACCAGGACGTAGCCTAGAGCACATATATTCCCAATCTTATGCTTTCTTAACTATTATTTTATATTTAGTTAATAGTAACTGAAATTTACTAATATCAGAAGCAGTTAAACACAATAAGTTACAATTATTACCAATATCTTTACAAACCGATGTTGTTCTTTACTTCTTTTTGATGGGACTCAAAAGGTTTCATGGCTATTTTATCGGAACAAAAATTAAAGTTACAGCAGTTTCTTAGTTGATTAAGTACATATATTGATGGTTTTAGAGAGTAGGAAGTAGAGAAGATGGGGAGGCCGGATAGGGAACAAACAAAAAAATATTTACCAAAAAATTAAGGTATAAAGCCTCTCCATTCATGGAGAAAAAAGCGGTCTAGGGATGGCGAGGTCTCGGAGGCATATCCAATCGACTCCTGTGAAGAAAAAAATTCCTTTTAACCCAATCCTCTCCTTGAAAAGAAGAGGTAATTCTAAATTCGCGCATTCTAAATTCGCGCATTCTTGAACTCGTCAGTTCTACTACATTAATCACCTAATCTATTGCAAGTTGATTTACATATTTTTAGCGATTTAAATTATACTTTCTTTCGTATAAAAAACAGTATTCTTATATACAAATATCTAATAGACATAGGAGTGGAAATTACACATATAGATCATTTTTTGTGTTTTTTTTCAGAAATTTTATTCCCTATTGCCTCTGTTGGTCGGCATTCCCATGGCAAGGAGACCTCGCCCCCGTCCGACCGCTTGCGTCTGTCGCACCCCGCGGGGTCTGACCACTTGTCGCGAGCCTCTTCCAGAGGAGCCAAAACTAAGGTAGTCACGGGGTCGCACCGCTGTTCCCTGTTGGCTGTTCCCTACTTCTGCAAAAAGTCTATTCTTTATTCGCAGATGTCTAATATACAAATATCTAAGAATTAATTTGTTGATAAACTTTTTGTATTCTGTCCAATTCAAGGTCTGATAGATAATCTACACACCAGTTGGCCAAACGCTGGAGCATATGAAAAGGATAAGTATGAGCGACACCAACTACAGAAATTCCTGCGAGTTTAGCTGCTTCAATTCCGGCAAAAGTATCCTCTATTGCTAAACATTCTGAAGGCTGTAGATCCATGTCTGGATATTGTTGATTTAGAATATTTACAGCCAACAAATAAGCATCGGGTTTTGGCTTACTAGCTTTTACATCATCTCCAGCAATAATTGTCTTAAAAAAATCAATTAAATTAGTTTTATTTAAGACTAATTCTACTTCGGATCGAAGAGCGCCACTAACTACAGCCATTTTGAGATTAGCTTGAGCGACCTGAGAAATAAAATCTATCGTATCTGAATAAATTGGTAACTCTTCAAGACTTTCTAATTGTTGTTGATAAGCTATAGCTTTACGTTTAATTAACTGGTCTAAGTACCCCTCATTAATATATCTACCTCTTTCTGTAAGTATTCCTTCTAAACAAGCACGATCGCTTCTTCCTAAACAGAATTGGTTGTACTCCCCTGGTCTAAGTAGCAAATTTTCATCAATTAATACTTGTTCTATTAATTTTTCATGGAGAAATTCATCATTAATAATTACACCATTAAAATCGAACAAAATAGCTTTGAGAGTCATAAATTATAGCCATTTATAATTCAACTAATTACAATGAAAAAAGTGGTCAGCACTCATGTTTTTAGTGGTATATAGTAACAATTATATTGACTGCTCCCCGGACTCAAGTCACGGGGATTCTAAGCAGATACTACGCAACACGGATTTATCGGTGTTGCTCCGTTTCTTCGAGCGCTGACCAAAGATATACTCTTTGGGGACAATTTCCGCGGTGCCCCTACACAGTTGGCTTAAGTAGGGGCGATTTCCTACGGAATGCTCCGCAAACGCGAATCGCCCCTACTTAGCTTTCTGCTTACTTTTGTGATGATATTTGCAGCTCCATTACAGTCTGCATTAATTAACCAATTATTACTACTTCTATACAAACCACGCTGTCTTGATGCAGTCGCTCATGAGGGAAACCCCCTTTGGCGGCGCTGCATCGCTTTATTCTTTTTCCTGACGGTTTCCAATCATTGGCCCGTAGGGTCGGTGCTTCCTTGCTCGGAACCTGAGTCCGAGCACCAGCACCGAGTTTCTCACCATAATTAGGTAGATTGTCACCATCTAAAAATGTAGGGGCGAATGGCCATTCGCCCCTACAAGTATAACTTTCTTCGGTTTCTATAAATATTATTCCATATTCATCGCACAACTGAGCTATTCTTTCTTTGAGTCTCGCTGTAGGAATTGGTACAAACTCAGAATTACTTTTTTTTCCTAATTCTATTTGATTTTTCTGACCTTTATTCCAACCAAATACAATTGTACCAATAGAATTTTTGTGCGCAATGATTAATGACTATTTTGGCTGCTTTATTTATACCCAAATCGGATTTGGTGGTTACGCTTTTCTGTAATTGCAGCTAGTTTATTTGACCAAAATTCAGTCGGTTGATCTTCTTTAATAGTTGATACTTGTTTGTTGTACCAACGATTCATTGATTTTATCTGTTTCCCATCTACAACCCGCGCTTGTACCTACATTTGATACACAGGTCAACCAATTATTTATACCATGGTCTATTCCTAATACATTTTCTTGATTTAATTGAGGTTTAACTACTACTTCTTTTGCATAGATAAATTCTTGGGTAAAACATCTATTTATCGGTAATATTCTCAGTTCTTTGAGAGTAGAAAATGCTCTTATACTAGGCATTGGAATTAAAAAGCTATCTACTCCAAACCAGCGTTTATATAGAATCCGGTTATATAGTATATGTTCATTATTCAATCACCCCATCATATAAAATCAGGTTATACAGTAATCGCCAAATTACTTTCTCAACTAAAATATGTTAAGCATGAATACGAATTTAAAAATTTATGCATTTTCATTTCCTTTCTTACTCCTTACTCCTTACTCCTTACTCATTACTCATTACTCCTCAGTAATACGATAACTAATTACCCGGATTCTATATTACAGGTATTCTAAGCGTGGTACTCTAAGAAGATTATCTTTAAGTTTTAATGCTTGCTTGGGGTAATTTACTGTAGCTATTCCCCCTTTTTTTCTGTAGTTAGGAATCCTTGGTCTTTCTGATATTTTTTCTTCATTATAGGCAATAATGAGACCATCCTGAAGACCTAAATGATTCAGCTATAGTTCTCAATATTTGTTGTGCTGAAGAGCGAATATAAAACTTTGTAATGATAGTTCTTTTTGTAAAGCTTTTCCAAGTCATACTTGCCCAGAGTTTTGTGAGACTTAAAAAATAATTGCCGACCATAATATATTCCCATGTTAGTTAGCTTGTGAGACTGTTCACATAAGAATGTTAAGATAGCAATTAATTCAGAATTTTGAGCAACTAAAACTTGCTGACAAGAGTACATTTGAAACGGGCGGAACGAAAACTTATTGTTGCTCATAGTAACAGAGGAAAACTTTAGTTGTCTAGTCCAAACGACTACCTTGTTTTCATCCCCTCGGTTCAAACACGGGGGCCTTCAACGTGGCTTTTCGGTCAAATAAAATACATCGGATTAAAATCCGACTCCTCGCTTTTCATCCATCGCTTAAAAGACGATGGCTTTCATGCTCCCGTGTTATTTAGGTAAATTAAAAAGTTGCTGACCAATGGCGCTAGAAATTTTTTGTATTTTGTATTTTTCTTAACGGCCATCAAATTTTTCCTGTCTTAATTTCCTAAATGTCAGTATAAGGTGAGTTTTTCTTGCTTGCACTATGGAGCAAAAAATTAGGAAATTTTCTTTTGTAGAGCTTTTCTAGCAATTTTTGTCACATAAACGGTTACAGCAACTGTAGCTATTAGACCTATTCCATAAAGAATCCATTCTGCTGTGGTACGCGTCCCTCCTTCTGTGCCCAAAGTTGCCAAACTGCCAGCTAGGGAACCAAGATATACATACATTACTGTTCCTGGCATCATCCCAATCCAAGAAGCGAAAAAATAGTCTCGTAAAGATACTTGAGTTACGCCAAAAGCATAGTTTAGTAGGTTAAAAGGAAAAATAGGAGATAAGCGAGTTAGTCCAACAATTTTCCATCCTTCGTCAGCTACTGCTTCATCAATGGCCTTAAAGTTTTCATTTCCTTCTATCTGTTTAGAAACCCAACCTCGTGCTAGATAACGACCAACTAGGAAGGCACAAGTTGCACCTATAGTTGAACTGATGGAAACGTAGATGGAACCAAAAATAGGGCCAAATAATAGACCTGCACCTAGAGTAAGTAGTGAGCCTGGAAGAAAGAAAACTGTGGCCAGGATATAAATAATGATAAAAGCTATGGGACCCCAAGGGCCAATAGTTTTGATCCAATCTAGGGAATTTATCAAGAGTTGTTGAGCGTTAAATTTATGAGCAATAACTAGGAGAGTTGCAACTACAAAAACGATTAAGAGTGGTTTGAGTAGTTTGTTTGATTTTTGCTTTTTTTCTGTTTCTTGTTCTAGGTGATTCATCTATTAGTATATACGACATTTACAATAATCTTAGTATTAATGTATATGATACTCGTATATAGAGGTACAAACCTTTATTTTCATCGTAGTCTTATCAGATTTTTATCTAATTTTCATTTAACATTGATTCTGACTATGGGGTATTTTGGGATAATTTTTTTGAGGGTTTCTGAGATATATCTAATACTCATTTTTAACTGAGCTGCTTGATCAATAGAGATGTTTGGTAAACATTTAAAATTGAATGACTCCGAGAAAGAGGATTTAATTCAAGTTTAGATGTTATGCCTACTTTTCTAACAGATATAGCAATTAGAAATCATTTGTAAAAAATCTAAGGATATATAAAAACTCTGAAACTTTTACCTCTATTCCCAGCTCCGGTGTTCTCTAAATCAAAAGATATTTTTACCCGCAACTGAAACAGGATTGCTACATTTTTCTAGTCATTCTAAAATAGTTATTTTTATCCATACCTTATTTGTTAAGTAGTGTAGGTGATATGACTAATTCGAGTCTTCAAATTAACTTGCTAATTAGTTGAAGTTAATGGCTCTGTAGCTACATCATTTAAACCTACTGAATTAAGCAGATTTTGCCATTCTGATTTAAGTTTGTTATCGTTCGGATTCAAACTAATTTTTTCTGCTAAGGCATCCAGTTTTTCGTGCCATATACCTGTGTCAGAATAAATTAACCAGCGGTCGCTCTCTGATGTTTGCTGTAGTTCTTGTGTCAAATTTGGGTTGGGATTAACTCTTTTAATTGAGCTTTGGACAACAGTTCCATGACCACTTCCTTCGCAGCTCAAAGAGAATGTCCAGTTATAATTTTCACCTACTTTTAATTCTGGTTGATTGTTGGGAATTTTAATACGTATAATGCCCTGACTATTTGACACTGGTAGTAGCTTTTCATAAACTATTTTTTGACTAGAATCTTTCAATATAAATTCTCCAGCTATAGCTGTATTTTCTGGCACATACATATAAATTGTTGGATGTGAGGCTAAGGTTACTAGGGTTAATTCTTGTTTTTGATTTATCTTGGGAATTAGAGGAGTTAGAGGTTTTTGACCTTCATCTATACAATTATTTGCACCTCGCGATCCTCCACCATAAGTACCTGTTGAACCACCTTGTACTCTAGGAGTAGCAGAATTTGCTAAGGTATTTTGAGAAATACCTAGAGTAGTATTTGCTTTACCATTAGTTGAACTAAGAGAATTAGTAGATTTTGCCGATGTACTATGGGGAAAAGAAGTAGTAAACAATCCTAAAAATAATGTCAAAATCATAGTTTTGAGAGTAATAGAAAAACGTAAACTTTGTAGATACATATTCTAAATTCCTTTTTTGGGTAACTGTTTTAATTACTTATTACTATTATAGGTTATCCATTTATGAATTGTGTAACTAGTTAGTGGAAGAAGGAATAAGGCAGGAAGAAGAAGGTAAGAAAGCTTGTACAATCAGCTTTTTAAGCTGATTTTAAGTGGTTATACGAATTCCCATGCATTAATGCTATACTCGCTATACTTAGGTAAAGTTCAGTTATTAAGTAATTAACACAGGCCGAATCACCTTTTTACTAATTTGAGTCAAGTTAATGTTAATTATTCTTATGTTTACTTATCTGTAAGGATGTTGCATGCAACGTCCTGTACGAGTGTTAACCATAGTTATGCGAAGCAAACGGCCGTTAGCTTGCGCATACTTCGCAGGTGCCCCTACTCCCTTACTCCCCAGCTAAAGAAAATGTAGAAAAGTTTTTGATAAATGGTATAATTAAAGATTAGTTATTTCCATCATCCTGCACTAGAGTGTGGAAAAATAGTTTAATATTTTTTGTGGTTGTAGAAAAATAGCAAAATTGATCAGGAGTCAAAGTTTCAAATTATTTGTTGTTTATGGTGAATTTAAAAATAGTTTTTCCCAGTAACTAAGTATACATTTACTGGTATTTTTTTCCCTTTTAAATTTAAATCGCCCCAGGGTTCTACTGAAAATCTTTTATCTAAATATTCCAAAGTTTCCTGAGCAATCAAAACTCGACAAATTCCTGGATGACGTTCTTTATCAAAACTTTCTAAGCGAGAAGCAATATTGACACTATCGCCAATTACTCCATATTCTAAGCGATTTTTTCCACCTAAACTACCAACTGTTACAGTTCCGGTATAAATTCCTACACGCATTTTTAATTCTGGAGAATTTTGTTCTTGCCATTTTTGATTTAATTGTGATAGATGTTGACCCATTGCTAAAGCACAATTAACTGCATTTTGCGCATCTATAGCAATCTCTTCAACACTGGTACGAGGTACTGGTATTCCAAACACTGCTATAACTCCATCTCCAGTAAATTTGTTGACTATTCCGTGATGATTTATGACAATATCTGTCATGGCACTCAGATATTCATTCAACCAATTAATTAAAGCTTCTGAAGTTTTTTTTTCGGAGATAGTGCTAAAGTTTTTTAGGTCAGTAAATAAAATTGTTGCTGTAACTGTTTTTGGAGGTAAAATTCCACTATTAATCAGATATGAACGTTCCTGCCAAAGAGCTTGAGCAATCTCTGGAGAAGTTTGTTGACCTAATAACTTCATCACCATATTTTGTTGTTGCCATGATTCCTGAATTTTGTAGACTATTACTACCCCACTTGTCATAAATATTCCTAATATTGGTGCTGCTACAGGTATCCATCCCATTTTGATAAAAATGCCATAACTAATAGCTATTAAAACTCCTAAAGCTAAAAAAATAATTAGCAGCAAAATTAAAGGTCGTCTGATATGCCAAGCAATACCACCACTGACTATTGACCAACTGAAAATCCATAGTATTTCCGTTGATTCATCCCAGTACCAAAATAGCTTTTGATCGTTAAGAACTGCACTAATAATTTGACTGGTAGCTTGGGCATGAATCTCTACCCCTGACATCTTTGACTTTAACAAGTTTAACTGAGCAAAACTGTAAGGAGTAAAAGAAAAGTCGTTGCTACTAGCAGCCGTATTACCAATCAAAACAATTTTATTTTTAACTAATTCGGGGTCAAAATCACCTAATAAAACATCTTTGATCGTAATTTTTGGAGCTATAGATTGAGAATTACGATAATTAATTAAAATTGGATATCCCTGAGCATCGATGTGTTGATATCCTCCCGAGTTAGGTTGTAATTTTTTAAATAATGCGTCACCTAATTGATATTCATTATTTTCAGTTATCTGAGGAAATATTTCATATTCTTGGAGATAAGCAAGAGCTAAATGTAAGGCAAACGCCACCATTGTTTCTTGATCATTACTAATAAAGAATGAATAGCGACGAACTACACCATCTGGGTCAAAAGGAATATTATTAAAGCCAATTCTTTCCTTTGGGATACTAGGAGGTGGCAATATTGTACTGACATTTTTATTGCCAATAAAAGTAATACCAAAAACATTTGGTTTCTGTAGTTGTTCTACTAATTCTGCATAACCGGGATATTTAGGGACATCTCGGTATATATCTATACCTATTGCTTTGGGTTGATGCTTTTGTAGGGAAGCTAAAACATCTGCTAAATTTTTGTCAGATATTGGCCACTGTCCCAAATACTGTATATCTTCTTCAGTAAGCTCTACTATTAATAGTCTGGGGTCAGAGATGTTATCAGGCCCCATACGGACCATCCCATCAAATACAAATAGCTCTAGTAGCTGCAATCCTCCTAAGTACCTGAAAAATAATAAACTCAGAATTGCTGCACCAGAAGCTAAAATTGCTGGTATTGGTATTCGGTAAGAATGGACTTTTTTATCCATCCACTTAACAAAATATATAGGACGCATAATTTTAATGGCCATTCATCCTGAATCTAATTAGGATGAAGCAAGTATTCTCCACACTCTTGGTCAACTTAAACAGAAAAAAGCATGGGAATTACTCAACTTCACCTAATTGCACTTACTCATGTCTTCCGCCATCTGGCATAATTGCACCGCTGAGGAGCGCCCCTTCTATACTAGCTCCTTCGAGGTTTGCTCCTCCTAAATTTGCTCCTTCTAGATTTGCCCCTGCTAAATTTGCACCTTCCAAATAAGCTCCTCCTAAGTTAGCTCCTGCTAGATAAGCTCCTTCTAAATTTGCACCTTCCAAGTAAGCTCCTCCTAAGTTAGCCCCTCCAAGATAAGCTCCTCCTAAGTAAGCTCCTCCAAGGTTAGCTCCTCCGAGATTAGCTCCTCCTAACTTTGCTCCTGCTAGGTTAGCTACTGGTAATTTTGCTTCTCCAAGATTAGCTCCTCCTAGATTTACACCTCCGAGTCTGGCTCCTTCTAGGTAACAGTTTGGACATTCGCGAGTTTCGAGCAACAGTCTAATGTTTCGTTCTATTTGTTGGTTAGTCATTATTTGGAATAATAAAATATAGTCTAGATATCTATTTTATAAACTATAGTGCTATAGAGTGGATTAAATATTTTTACGACTGCTGATTAAGATAAGATATGATGTTAGTTAAATTATGAGATTAGTTAAAGCACCTATTTGTTGAGGATTAATTTAGAGGGTATTATTTTATATGTATTATCTATAATGTTTATTTTTATTATAACTGGAGTCATATTATATCAGCTTAGATATTTGTAATACTAAATTTGATTTACTTAAGATTGTTGATGAAAGGAGGAATTAGAACAAAATCATCAATTTTTTTTTCATGTATGATACTTAGTATGAATCATGGGAAATAAGGAAAAAAGAGAAGACAAAATGAGGAGAAGATAGAATTTTTTGGATTTTTAATTAAGTGGAGATGATATTAGTATTACCATGATTTTCAGATTAGCTGCCAAATTTTACTGAAAAATTAGGGTTTGCTGATTAAATATCAAAGCATTGACTGATAGTGGTTTCAGCTTTTTTTGGCCTTTAAAAAGTGCAAGCTTTTCGGTCGCTCAAGCTCAAAAAGCAAGTATTTCGGAATGATTATGGCATAACAATCTTGGGACGATTCTTCTGACTACCTCCTCTATAATTCCCATTCCTCCTAACTCCTGTCTCCTGTCTCCTACAAAGAGCAAAAAGACTTTTTCAGCAAACCCTAATTAGACATCTCCTCCACCCATAGGGAGTAGGGAGTAGGCAGTAGGCAGTAGGCAGTAGGGAACCCACCCCAACGCCCCTCCCAGGAGGGGAAATAATTGATGTATCTATTGGGATAATTGATTTGATTTTTTATTCTTGGAGATGTCTATTAGCTGAAGGTAAAATTGAAAAACTTATGTTTTGCGCCCAAAGTTAATCTCAAAATCATTACCACGACTCAACGCCAAAAATTGTGGTCTAAAGTATCCCATTTTCAGGAAAAAAAAAGAGAATATTTCTGATGTCAAGCATCCTTATTGCAGAGGTACTGTTTTGCTAGCGCACAACTCCGTTAATGCTGCGCGACATGTTTGCGGAGCATGACTATAGAAAAAAGCGTAGCTCCTCCGGAGGAGGCTAATTGTTAACGCAGTTCCGACCATAGGAGGCTAACTGATAACTGATAACTGAAATAATCAGGCATTTCAGTTAATCATTATTGAGACAAAGGTGAGCTGGTAAGGGGCTAATTTTTTGATATTCTGATAGGTACTTTTCTAAACTTTCAAGTTGAGATAAATTAAGACTGTAATATATCCAACGACCATCCTGGCGACTTTTAACTAAAGCAGCTTCTTTGAGATTTTTGAGATGAAAAGATAGTTTGGACTGAGAAACTTGAAGGCGATCGCATATATCACACACACATAGTTCTTGTGTACGCAAAAGTTCTAATATTTTAATTCGTAATGGGTCAGAAAGTGCCTGAAAGCTTGCTGCCATAGAAGTAGGGGATAAGTTTAGTGATGTTTCGAGCATTTTTTTGTGATAATTTGCTGGCTTTGTATATTAGTTAGTAATATATAGTATTGCTAATTTAGATATTATCATAGATTTGGGAATTCAGGAAATTAAACATCTCTAAATTAATCCTTTAGTAGTAGCTTGGGAATTAATTTAAACTATATTTTTTACTTGCTCTAAATTATATTAATGACCCACTGCAACTAGAGCCACAACCTGCTGTACAACCGTAACAATAATTTGCTGTCTGCACTTGTTCAATTATGTCTAAACTATTAGTTTCTAATAACTTAGCTACTGTAATGTTTTCAATTTTGTTAGTTTTAGCTGGGATATTTTCCATCTGATTAAAGTCACAGTCGTAGACATTACCTAAATAATCAATTGATAATTCATTTCGACACATTAAATTTTCTACAGTCTCAGAATTAAAATTTGACTCCAAAAAATCTAGATAAGGCTGATATATTTTTCTATTTTGCAGATATAGCTTAGTTCTACCTATGGGTAAATTGGTAATTGTAAAAAGTTGGTTAAAGTTGATGTTAAAATTTTCTTTTAAATATTTTTGATAATCTTCCTCTAGATTTTTTTGATTAGGAGGAAGGGTAAATTTATTTTTATTGGGAACGGGAGGATTATAAACTAAATCTAAGATAAGATGTTGATCTGTTCCATATCCTAATTTGTTTAACCATTGCAATGCCTGAATTGATTCACTATAAACGCCATAACCGCGCATTTTATCGACATTATCTTCTAAATAACAAGGCAATGATGCCACAATTCTCAGTTGATTTTCAGCACAATATTCTGGAATATCTGCAAATCCTTTAACAAAATAAATTGTTAGATTAGAACGAACAATCACTTCTTTTTTATTTGTTCTAGCAGCTTTAACTAATTGTTTAAAACCATAATTCATTTCCGGTGCACCGCCAGTCAAGTCAACTGTTTGAATTTGAGGAAATCTATTAATTAGTTCAATTAATTGTTCACAGATTTCTGGGGAAAGTTCTTCTGTTCGTTTCGGACTCGCTTCGACATGACAATGGGTACAGGCAAGATTACAACGTTTGCCAAGATTAATTTGTAAAACAGTAATTTTTTTCTTAGTTAAGGTTGTATCAAGTTTGGTTTTGAAAGGTGTAAAAGCTGTCTGAATCATTGTTATTATTTAATAATAAGGATTTGAAAAATTTGTGATATATTGTTTTTAACAGGTAAGTATTGATTGAAGTGAATTTTATATTTACATTTTCCTGAATTTTTTCATCATTATATTTTGATGTAATGATATTAATTTTAATGATTAATTACCACTTTTGTAAAATAGCTACGTCTCTATTTTTTTTATAAATTTTGTACTCATTTACTATAGTTTAAATAAAGTTTTTCATCAACAATTGTATTTACTGCTTCCTCGCACTAATTAACTTTGACTAAAGTAGGTTATGAGGTCAGTGCCATAGATAGCTATTCTATTTTTTTGTAGATGTTTGTTTAAGAATTTTTACCGAAAAATTGTGGGTATGCGCCTCCCCTTGGATAGGGGATAATAAGCGGTCGTTTGCGCAGCATGACCTAGGATGGGATGGCGAGGTCTCGGAGCCATATCCAATCGACTCCTGTGAAGAAAAATTTTCATGAATTTGTCAATCCTCTTCAATTCATAGAGAGGTAATTATTCATTATTCATTATTCATTATTAATTGTTGAACAGTACAGAGATTTTTTCTAGGGTCAGAGTTTTGGGCGATCGCTCCACTTGTATTAGTATTTGATTCAATAGTTGGTTTAGAGTTAGGAAAACAATCATTAGTTATTCCTACACTCAAGTATAACAGTAATAGCAAATGTCATAAAATAGTGATGTTTGATAAAATTCAATTTATAGATTTTTGAATTTAATTATTAATTACAGACATTTATAATTAAATCTAGATAAACTGAGTCTAACCTGAGAAATAATTAAGAAATAGGCGAGTATCTATAAGTATCTATGCTTGAAGTTAGAGAGTTAGGAGTCGGCATCAAAGCAAATTATTGAATAGTTTGGCAGGTAATTTTGTCAATAATTCAAGGTTTAAAACTTCCCTTTGACTTTGCCATGAGCTGTCGCTCTACAATATAAAATAAAAAAATTATTTTAGTAAATCTTCTTCCTTTCAAAATAGATAATTATTAATGGTTTATTTTTGAATATTAGCACCTTTTTTTAATTTTGTATTACTGTCCTCATAATCCTAAATTTTATACAATGTTATCCGCCAAATTTTTGGAGAGTGAGAGTAAGTTTTTTAATATTCAATCTGGGATAGATAAAAAATAAAAATGTAATTGTTCTATCCAGATTTTTAACATTTGTTTTAATACTAAATTCAAAAAATGTAGTTGCGTCCCTCTTGGTCGATTGGATATGGCGAGGAGACCATTCCCTACGGGACGCAGACGCGTTAACGTAGTTGTGCGCTATCAAAGCCATCCTACCCTTGGGGAAGCTCCGCTTTTTCCTAGGTCATGCTCCGCAAATATGTCGCGCAGCGTTAACGGAGTTGTGCGCCAGCAAAACAACCGCTTAATCTATATTTTTGGCCTTAAGTCTAAAATTTTCTCACTCGCAGATATAGCAATTCTCATATTGGTGAGGTACAAAATTCTTTTGTTGCGCGGGAGTAGGGAGTAGGCAGTAGGCAGTAGTAATTCGAGAAACAGGGGATAGAAAAAAAAGAAAAACAACTGTATCTAACTAATTTGAGAAACGCTATATTGTAAATATTGAAATAAGTAGTTGATCGGATTGGAGAAGTTATTTTTAAGCATGATTTTCAGCTTTTTTTTTGTAGCATTCTTTTTTCAAATTGGTATAAGACCTCTACGCTTATTTAAAGAAATTAGTAGTGCGCCTTTATGGCAGGTCTGAGACCCGCATTATACAACTGTTAACACAGTTCCTCCGTAGGAGGCTAACTGAGTCAAAATCTCAAAAATTATTTTATGGAAAGTATAGTTGTTGTGATTAGCAGGATTTTGTTTTGATCGAGTATAAGATTAAATTTAATCCTTGTATTTACTATGATTAAAAATCAGGAATAAGGATGAAAGCTAGAAAGAAGTTAATTAAAATTATCAGCAAATCTTTGCGACCTGAAGATTATTATATATAGCTGCCCTAAATAGATTTTGAACAAATTTTAGTGCTCTAAATACTGAGGCTTAATTCTCTTGATATATAGCTAATGTTCATATTCTATCTAGGATAGCTATAGCAGTGCTGAAAATCAAAAAAAATCTTTTCTATTCCTTCTTTATTCCTCCTTTCCTAAAAAATGCTGCACTAACAAACCTAGTGATTTTAAAGAGTGGAAAAAATATTAATCTCCTAAGCTTCGTTCCACATAACCTTAACTTTATCTGGCATAAAATTAGCTATTTCTTGAATTCTTTCTGGAGAAAGTTCTTCCTTTGTCGCAGAAAAAACAGCTTTAATTACAGTTTCCGGTGCTATTCCTTTAGGAACACCTGATTCTTGATTAACTCGGAAAATAAAAGTATCACCATCAAATGTAAGTGGTGGTCGAATTTTACTCAGAAAAGCAACAAGTGGATTATTATCTTTCCAGAGTTCTGCTATTTCATCTGGGTCTGGTTTTTCACTACTGGAACTTAAATCTGAAGCTACCTGATTAGATGCTTCTGTTGTCATTAAATCGCGCATTGTACGAAAGACAATAACACTAATATCTCTGGCATCGTAAATATCTGGTAATCCTGCCTGAGTTTGAACTTTCTGAAGAAAAGGCACAAATTTTTCATCTACAGGGACTTGTTGAGAATCTGTCATAATTAAATCCTTAAATATTATTAGGTGATTAGATTTTATCACATAGGTAAGTACAAAAAAAATGACTACTCAGGTAGTTTTTATCTACTCACTAATATGTTTGCCATCTAGATAGATAATAATTGAGATAGAGCAGTCGCTTTTTAATTTCCTAAATCTATTGGTTGTTGACTAGGGGGAGTTGTAAATCCAGTTTTATCAAGAATATAAACAACTCCAACCGATAAGATTGCTCCTACAATTAATCCAATTGCTATTAATACTAAAATAAACCGCTCCAGCATTACCCTAGTTTCAGGATTATAAGATTCTATGACTTCCATTTGGTCATTTTTATTTTCTTCTGACTCAACTGAATAATTATCTAAAGGTTGAAAATTTGAATTAGGCATTTTATTCATTCATTGGGTAATGGGTAATTGGTAATAGCTCAAACAGCCTCAAAATCTATGAAATTGCAGATTTGTAGAGCTAGGATTATAGCTATGACATCTTATCATAACTGATTAGAAGAAGTAAGAAGGAAGAGGGAATAAGGAAGAAGGAAAAAGGAAAAATATTACTTTGTCTGAATTTTAAGCTTTTGATAAGCCTTAACCTTTCTTTCGACTGCTATGTATCAAAAGTTTTGGTAGTCCGAAAGTGGTTAAATATCAAGAAGATTAGAACTATTCCCAACGTGGTAATTTCAGTTATCAGTTAACAGTTATCAGTTATCAGTACCTCTGCAATCAGGAGGCTTGACATAAGAAATATTTTGGAGGCGCATACCCACAATTTCTCGGTAAATATGTAGCAATATTCTAAAATTGGGGCGACCATTGCATCAGAATAATACCATTTTTCACGCATTATTGTTAAATATCCTTGAGAGTAGGGAGTAGGTTCAACAATTAATAATGAATAATGAATAATGAATAATTACCTCTCCTTGAAAGGAAGAGGATTGACTAATAATGAAAATTTTTTTTTATTATCCCCTTAAAAGGGGAGGCTTTAAACCACAATTTTTCGGTAAAAAGAAATAAGATATTTTGGTTTAATACCGATAATCGCATGCAAACATTACTGAAGCATTATTATCACTTAATAACTGAAGTCGCATCTAAACTATAGCATTATTTTTGGTAATTTGTATAATGTATTAAATTTCATATAGATATTAAATGATTTTCCAATTTTTTTTTAAAGGATAAAGTCTTCCTAACAAGATGGGAAATTCACTGACGAAGAGTATGATTAAAGCGTTCAATATAAGGGTGCTTGAATAAAGCCAAAAATTTATCGCTTTTAGGCAACAGCTCATCTGGCCACAGGCAACAGGGAATATATAGGAAAAAAGTATTTTTGCAAATATGAGATGCACCCCAATATAACTTGTTGTACCTATTTATTTTTCTACTATTTTATGTCTGATTGATAGAGAAACTTGATTATAAACTGACCAAAAATATGTACAGAACTAATTTGGCATCTATATCGATCGACTTTATATTATGAGAACCTCAATTCTGCCAAATTAAACAATGATTTTTAGAGAGCGATCGCTCGCCATAAATATTTCTTTTACCCGGTGGTATGCCTAAACTATAAAAATTTAAAAAAAATCAAAAATTAAGTATTTTAAAATTGAACAATTTTTATGACCGCTACATATCTACCACTTCCCCTAAAAGCTGAAAACTCACACAACGCCAGATTTTTGCTTCTTCCTTCTGTTATACAAAAAAATACAGTAGAAATTAGTCTCTCGTTTCTACTGTATTTAAAGTCAGATCATTAATAGAATATCCCTTTAATTAGTGATAAAAAAATCATCTTCTTTCTCACTTCAACGGCAAATCTATCCCTGCTCTGCTACTCAATGATTTATAAGTATTAAACCAGACATGATATTAGAATTATCCCAGTCTGTAATTTAAGATTATTTTTGATTTAATTCAACCACAATCTGAAGGACTGCAACAGTCAGTATTATCATTAATACTTGTAATTCGATAATCTAAACCTTTAGTTTCCTTAGGATGCCTATCTTTAGAGCGTCGGCAATTAAATTGTTTTGCTAAATTTAATGGAATATCTGTATAAGGCTCAACAGGCAAAAAATCCTGATGATAAGGACTATTTTTGTCTGTATAAATTTTGAAAGTTTTATCACAAACAGCCATTCTTTGACCTCTGTACAAAGTATGACCATCATCATCAACTACCTTTTTCCAAGGACCTTTGTAGATTACAGCCTGATTCCTTTCTAAACATTCTCCTTCTTTTCCTTTAAAAGCACGAACTGTCACAGAATTAAATTCAATTCCATCTATTACTTGCCATGGTTTTTCTTGACGTTTGAGAATTTCAACTCCGTAAAAACCAGCTTTTTCAAACATTTTTAGAAAAACATCTTCTCGAAATGCTCCAGCAATACAACCACTCCATAATTCCGGGTCATTAATAATATCTGGAGTTGGGTCTTCATCGCAGACAATATCAGAAATAACTGCTCTACCACCTCGCTTTAAGACTCTATAAATTTCACTAAATAGTTTTTCTTTATCTTGGGGACGAACTAAATTCAACACACAATTAGAAATTACTACATCAACACTATTATCTGGAATTAAAGGTTGTTCTTTGCGGAGTGCATTACATTCTGATTCAAAAGCTGCTAGAGCATCAATAGAAGTAATTGGATTTGCGGTAAGCCACTGTTCAACTATATCTAAGTCAAGGGCTAAATCTTGAATTTTTCCTTTGACAAATTTGGTATTTTTGAATCCAATTTTAGTAGCTATTTCATCTTGATATTTTCGAGCTAATCCTAACATATCATCATTAAAATCTACTCCTATTACTTGCCCTTCGGCACCAACCTTTTGAGCAATAATATAGCAATTTTTTCCAGCACCCGAACCTAAATCTACAACTGTTTCTCCAGATTTAATATAAAGAGTAGGGTCGCCACAACCATAATCTTTTTGAATAATTTCTTGAGGTAAAATATCTAGATAATTTTCCTCATATTCAGTCGGACAACATAGAGCTGGTTGTACTTGTTGAGCCCCTGCTTGATAACGTTCTAAAACTGCATTTTCAATATTATAGTTAGCAGTCAATTGTTCATTTGTAGTTGTATCGGTCATTTCAGTTATCAGTTATCAGTTATCAGTACCTCTAGTTAAAGTCAGAGGCTTGAAATATTGAACTTTATTTTCTCTTGGTCGATTAGATATGGCGAGGAAACCTCGCCATCTCTCGACCGCTTTTTCATCCCCTTGAAAGGGGAGGCTTCAGACCTTATTTTTTGGTCATAGATAAATCTTGTTCAAATTTTTCCCAATTCATTATATCTACCAAATAATTAAGCTGAAGATGACACACATTAAGGAAATTTTCACAAAGTATGATTTATATCTTGTGAAAATTTATCTAGTTATATATTTTTATTTAAAACACTTTTAAATGAGTATTTGCTGAGAAGAAGTAAAGAATAAGAGAATAAATAAGTAGACGTCTTTACATCAAAAATTGTTGAAGTAATAAATTTTCCATACTACTGGAACTTCTGTAGTAGTAATCATGGGTTCAGGTCATTTCAGTTATCAGTTAGCCTCCTCCGGAGGAACTGCGTTAACAGTTATCAGTACCTCTAGTTAAAGTCAGAGCCTTGAAATATTGAACTTTATTTTCTCTTGGTCGATTAGATATGGCGAGGAAACCTCGCCATCTCTCGACCGCTTTTTCATCCCCTTGAAAGAGGAGGCTTAAAACCTTATTATTTTTTGGTCAAATTAATTTACGATCGCTTTAATATATATTTTCTGAAAAACAAAACAAATATACTGGCAGCTACAATTATGATTAATTTGACTATCAATGTATTTGTATTTTCACAGAAATTCTTAGAGAGAATTAATTCACATTGTTGTTTGACACTGACATCTTTCTCGATATAATTAAAAACAGCTGCTCCTGTACCTACCACAGTAATTAATTCTTGAAAGTTCCGATCGTTCTTAGCTTTTTCTATTTCTACTTGGCTGCGGATAGGGTTAATATTACCTTCTAATAATTTCAATCCCTGGTCAAAATTTTGTAAATCTCTTGTAATTTGCAAAAGATATTTTTCGTTGACTAATTGACTAAATTCTTCAAAAAAGTCGATTGTGGTTTTATTTATAGTGACTTTTTCTATGGCTTTTTTATAGAGAGTTTGTAATCTTTTATCGTAATTACTTAAATTTATTTCTATTGTGCCTTGTTGAAATTTTAAATTGTTTAGATTCTGCGTATATTTATAGATGGCAACTTGGAATTGACTCAGAACATCACTAATTTCTTCCAACTTATTAACTTGCTTCTTTCCTGCAGTAATATTTGCTTCTATAGATTCAATTTTTGTCTGAATTTGACTAAATGTATTTTTAATTAGATTACTTAAAGTCCGAGTTTGGCCGTAAGCCCAAATAATTTTATGGTGATAATAAAATAACCCTATCCAGTCTCGATAAAATTTACTTAATTTGTAGAATGTTTCTTGGTCTGGATAGATAGCAATAATAATATGTTGATTTTGAACAATAGCAGTAATTTTTTTGTCTGTTAATTTTACAGTTTGTTGTTTTAACCTATTGTCAGAATATTCAAAAATTTTTGCTCCAATAAATTCACCTTTGCCCTTAAATTCTATTTCTTGTCCGTTGGGAAAAATTGCTTTGCAACATTTTTTGGCTATTTCTTCTATTTCTTCTGGGGTTGTTTCTGAGGAATTGGGTAGGTAGGTGGATAGCATCCAAGTCTGACCTAATGTGGCTGTATTTTCTCCTAATTTTTGTTCAACTTTTGTTCTTAATTCGCCAAAATATTCTGGTGTTTTTTTTTCGGGTGCAGCAACTTCTAATAATAGTCCATAACTATCTCCTAATCTTACTGGATAGTAATAACCATCTTCTCCAGAACTATTAGGATCTAAAGGAGCATAATTAGATTTGAGCAGGGGAACATATTCTACTTCTATATCTTGGTCGTTGTCTTGTCCGTCTTGTTTTAATTTTTCCTGAACAGTTGGGTGGAATTTCTGATAAAAATATTGGCGTTTTTGTTCTATGTCTTTTTCATCATCACCGAGACCGTTTCTCAGGTCGTAGAGAAATAAGTCAATGGTGGGATTAATAATATCGGTCATATTTTTAGTTATTAATATAGTTGTAGGTTAGGTTACTTATAATTTCATTGCGAGGGGGGTTGAGAAAGTAATTATTTTGGTTTACTTAGTTATTACCAAAAAACAAGGTCTAAAGCCTCCCCTTTTAAGGGGATGAAAAAAGTAAGTTTCCGTATTTCAAGCCTCTGGGTTTCCTAGGTCATGCTGCGCAAACAGCCAGAGGTACTGATAACAGAAATGACCTCTCTTGGTAATCTTTTCTAAAAAAATTAATTTGGAGATTACGTCTATTGAAAATATACTTTCCTCGAAAGGTTAATTTGTTTCATTTTCGCCTCGTAATGACATTAGATAAACCTGCCCCATCCCAACTACAAAAATTATTTATTGTCTGAATACTTCTGACTAATTAAATTCAATAATTTATCAAACTTACTAATTTTTTTTACTGTTTCTGATGGCTCTGGTGATGAGATAATTTGGATGGCTGCATTGGTAATTTCATTGCTTTGAAAATCTGACATATCAATATCAGGAATAGGACGCTCTAGGGGTTGATTTTCCTCGGTAGGAATAAGTGCTGTTATTTCTTCGGTATTAGGGATTAAATTTTGAGGAATCTCATCAATTTTTTCTAGCTTGGAGTTAATATTTTGAAAGACTGTATTGAGGGATGGGTTATTGTTAATTATTTCCATTAGGGTTGGTTCAATATCTGTTTCCCAAGCTGTAGGGTCAAGGGATAATTGTTGACCAGCAATATAAAGATTCTCGTTTTCCTCTGCATTTAGGGGACTATCTAACTCTTTGATTGCTAATAACATAGATAATAAGAATTTGTTCGCTGAATCGTTCATTTTGTGCTTCCTTGATTTGTCGTTTATTTTTTCTGTAGTTTTAGATGAATTTAGTTATTAGTCTTGATTAGATTCTTGTGCCAACTTTAATACATATAGATACAATCTCTGATTAATACGAAAACCTGCTTCAGTAATTAAATCATCCATTAATGGCTGAATATTAGTAATTAGTCTTCTTTGTTTAGCAATTAACAAGATACCTAAAACACCAATCACATTCAACCCTAAACTAATAGCTTTTTTTCGACCTGGGTTTTCATCTATGATTACTCGTTCAGCATCTAAAGAAACTGCTAAAGCTATTGTTTCTGATTCTCCTCGATGTAATTCATTCTCTAACCTTTCCAATAATAACCGATTCTTTAACTCACGTTTTTCTATCCAAGGTAAAGTTTGAACTTCAATCGTACCTGGTACATTATAACCTAATCCTGTCATTTCTTCATAAACAGCTACCGGAATAATAATTGTGCCATAAATATCATGGAGTAGGTTAAGATAGCCAATGGCTGACAAACTGGTAATGGGTGATGTATTACTAACAATGATCACAATTCACCCAAGGTTTTTAATGTTTGTAATTCTTGTTGAAAATCTGAACTATCATAATTGACACAAATATTTCTTTGGGCTAGTTCTTGACGAAATTCAATTAATGATAAATTAGCAAAATTAGCCGCTTTTGCACTGCTAATTTGATAGTCTCTAAACATGATAATTGCTATTTCTAGTTGCAATATTTTTTCGCTTTTTCCCGTTGCTTGGATAATCTCATTGGGGATTACAATACTCATGGAAGATTAAAATCTTTAAGATAGGGCTATAATAATTATAGCATAAAAAAATTCTCCTTTGTCTAAGTCCCGTTAAGCATCTACACAAGATAATTTATACAAACAATGGCTATAAAGCAAGGTTTTTACCTTCTAAAATGTGTGATTTATTTTGTTTCCCTGCTTAATAATAACTGATAACTGATAACTGAAATGACCTGCTATTACTTTTGTTTCAGCAGATAATGAACTAAATGTAGCTGTTTTAAGGGAAGGATTATTGATAGAAAATCCTCAGAATTATCCAGATTAATTTGTTGAAAACTTTACCAAATAATCAATCATTATGAATAGAGAAGCATTAGTAGTAGGAATTAATTCTTATCCATTTCTCAAAAAAAAGAAACTGGGAGACTTAAACCTCAAAGCACCCGTAAAAGACGCAGAAGCCATAGCCGAAATGTTAGAAAAATACGGCAAATTTCATGTACAACGTTTACCTAAAACTTACAACCAAGAAGGTAAACCTAGATTTCTTCCCAAGGGTCTTGTCAAAATTAATGACCTGGAAAAAAAGATTATTAACTTATTTAATCCTCCATCCAAAAATGAAATTCCAGATGTAGCTTTACTCTTCTTTGCCGGACATGGTTATTTGAAAGAAACAGGAGGAATTCAAGAAGGATTTTTAGTCACCAGTGATGCTCAACTTAAAAATGAGAAATATGGTATTTCTTTAAATTGGTTAAAAGAATTATTAAAAAATAGTCCAGTCCCAACACAAATAGTTTGGTTAGACTGTTGTTTTAGTGGAGAATTTTTAAACTTTCAAGAAGCAGACCCTGGTACAGGAAAAAAAGTAAGTCGCTGTTTTATTACTGCTGCTCGTTCCTTTGAAACAAGTGTAGAACAAATAGATGGAGAACAAGGTGTTTTTACAGCAAGATTACTCAAAGGTTTAAATCCAGAAAATTCTGTAGATGGTTGGGTAACTAACTATATATTGGCAGATTCTATCAAAAAGAATATGGTTGATACTGCTCAAGCTCCTGTATTTCATAATTCAGGAGATGCAATAATTCTAACTACTAATACTGAGACTGAACCCTTAGATGAAAGTTGGAAAAATACTCCTCCTTATCGTGCTTTATCTTATTTTACAGAACAGGAAAAAGATGCAGTATTTTTTCATGGCAGAACTAGATTAACAGATGAATTAATAGACCGAGTCAGAACAAATAATTTTATCGCTGTATTAGGAGCATCCGGTAGTGGAAAATCATCCTTATTAAGAGCAGGTTTATTATATCAATTGAAGCGGGGGCAGAAAATATCGGGCAGCGATAGATGGCAATATATTAAACCATTTACTCCCACTGCAACACCTCTAGAAAATCTGGAAAATGCAATTATAGCAAACATTTACGATCCCCCTAAATCCCCCTTAGAAAGGGGGACTTTGAAGGCTTCCCCCTTAGAAAAGGCGACAGCAGAGGACTTTGAAGACTCAACCCGGAAACAGGAGAGGGTCGGGGAAATTGAAGACTCCCCCCTAACAAAGGGAGAAATTCAAAGCTCTCCCCTGAAAAATGGAGAAATTCAAAGCTCCCCCCTTAAAAAGGGGGGCTGGGGGGGATCTAAAACTGTACCTCAGCGATATAACCAGGAAAGGGTCGGGGACTTTGAAGACTCAACCCTGAAACAGGAGAGGGTCGGGGAAATTGAAGAGTCCCCCCTGACAAAGGGAGAAATTGAAAACTCCCCCCTTAAAAAGGGGGGCTGGGGGGGATCTAAAACTGTACCTCATAAATTAAAGAATCCCGATCATATAGAAGCAGAAAAACCAGAGAACTTAACAGAAAAATTAATCGAATTTATTCAGTCAGTAGAAGCAGAAAGAGTCATCATAGTAATCGACCAATTTGAAGAATCTTTTACTCTGTGTGAAACTCACGAAAAACGACAAGAATTCTTTAATTGCTTCTTATCAGTTTTAGCAAATGAAACAATTCAAAAGAAACTTTGTTTAATCTTAGGAATGCGGGCAGACTTTCTCGACCAATGTTCAAAATATCCAGGATTAGCAACTCAAATTAAAGAACATCAACTATTAGTAACGCCTCTGGAAAAAGATGAAATAGAAGAGGCAATAAAAAAACCAGCCGAATTAGTAGGGATGGGAGTAGAACCAGGATTAGTTGCTCAAATGACACAAGATTTTTTGCGTAATCCAGGTAGTTTACCTCTCTTGCAATATACTCTGGATGTACTGTGGAAATCTGCGAATCAAGGAGAAGAGAAAAGTAAATATTTAACTCTGACAACTTATAGAAAGTTGGGTGGAATAAAAGGAACTTTGACTAAACGAGCTAATCAAGTATTTGAGAGTTTGAGTAAAGAGGAAAAATCGGTTGCTAAGAGGATATTTTTAGAATTAGTACAGCCTGGAGAACAACAAATAAATTCAGGAAAAATAACAGATACTCGGAGGCGAGTAATATTAGAATATTTGCCCAATGAACAACATAGTTTAGAGCTGTTGTTAGAAGTAAGTGATAAATTGGCAGACCAAAATAATCGACTAATTACCAAAGATAAGTCAGAAAAAGGAACATTATTAGATGTTATTCACGAAGAATTAATTAGAAGTTGGGAAAAGCTGAGAAATTGGGTAGAAGAATATCAAGAAGCTTTGCCGTTGGAGAGGAAAATAGAAGCAGATGCTGCTGAGTGGAAAAAACACGATAAACAAGATGATTGGTTATGGCGAGAAGGACAGTTAATAAAAGCAGAAGAATATGTGACAAAATATGGGAATATGGGTTTGTTAAATGGATTTGCTTATGAATTTGTGAGAGCAAGTCAGGAGTTGAGAAAGCGTTGGGAAGTTGAAGAGAAAGAACGGAAAAAAAGGGAATTTGAACAAGAGCAAAAAGCTAGGAGGTTAGCTCAAAGACGGAATCAAATTTTGGGTGTTTCTTTGCTGTTTATGAGTGGGTTATTTGCCTATAGTTGGATACAACAAAGGATAGCTAAACATAATAGTGAAGTATCATTGACGAGTAAGATGGCAGGAAAAGCAGAGATTATCAGAAATAATAACCTTTATGATACAAGTGTTTTGTTAGGACTTCAGTCCATGGAAAAAGTTCAAAAATTTAAGCAATGGCGAGAGTCCGGATGGAGGAAAGTTTTCAAGACATTTTTAGACGGTCAATTTTTAGATATTCCTCAGAATGAGGCAGATGGAGCTATCCGCAATGGACTAACGAAACTACCAGATCATCTGCATACTCTCAACCACAAGTCCAGGGTAAATGCAGTAGCATTTAGCTCCGACGGTAAAACCATGGCTACTGCTAGTTGGGACAATACCGCCCGCCTCTGGGATGCCGATACTGGCAAAGAATTAGCTACTCTCAACCACAAGTCCAGGGTAAATGCAGTAGCATTTAGCTCCGACGGTAAAACCATTGCTACAGGAAGTTCTGACAATACCGCCCGCCTCTGGGATGCTGAGACTGGCAAAGAATTAGCTACTCTCAACCACAAGTCCAGGGTAAATGCAGTAGCATTTAGCTCCGACGGTAAAATCATTGCTACTGCTAGTTGGGACAATACCGCCCGCCTCTGGGATGCTGAGACTGGCAATGAATTAGCTACTCTTAACCACGAGGGTGCGGTAATAGCAGTAGCATTTAGCTCCGACGGTAAAACCATTGCTACTGCAAGTGATGACAATACCGCCCGCCTCTGGGATGCTGAGACTGGCAAAGAATTAGCTACTCTCAACCACGAGGGTTTGGTAATAGCAGTAGCTTTTAGCTCCGACGGTAAAACCATTGCTACTGCTAGTTTTGACAAAACCGCCCGCCTCTGGGATGCTTCTACTGGCAAAGAATTAGCTACTCTCAACCACGAGGACTGGGTATTTGCAGTAGCATTTAGCTCCGATGGTAAAACCATTGCTACTGCAAGTGGTGACTATACCGCCCGCCTCTGGGATGCTACTACTGGCAATGTATTAGCTACTCTCAACCACGAGGGTGCGGTAATAGCAGTAGCTTTTAGCTCCGACGGTAAAACCATGGCTACTGCAAGTCATGACAAAACCTCCCGCCTCTGGGATGCTTCTACTGGCAATGAATTAGCTACTCTCAACCACGAGGGTTTGGTAATAGCAGTAGCTTTTAGCTCCGACGGTAAAACCATTGCTACTGCTAGTTTTGACAAAACCGCCCGCCTCTGGGATGCTGATACTGGCAATAAATTAGCTACTCTCAACCACGAGGGCAAGGTATGGGAAGTAGCATTTAGCTCCGACGCTAAAACCATTGCTACAGGAAGTTCTGACAAAACCGCCCGCCTCTGGGATGCTGATACTGGCAATAAATTAGCTACTCTCAACCACGAGGGCAGGGTATCGGAAGTAGCATTTAGCTCCGACGGTAAAACCATTGCTACTGCTAGTTGGGACAAAACCGCCCGCCTCTGGGATGCTGATACTGGCAATGAATTAGCTACTCTCAACCACGAGGGTTTGGTAAATGCAGTAGCATTTAGCTCCGACGGTAAAACCATTGCTACTGCAAGTGATGACAAAACCGCCCGCCTCTGGGATGCTTCTACTGGCAATGAATTAGCTACTCTCAACCACGAGGGCAGGGTATCGGAAGTAGCATTTAGCTCCGACGGTAAAACCATTGCTACTGCTAGTTGGGACAAAACCGCCCGCCTCTGGAATGCTGAGACTGGCAAAGAATTAGTTACTCTCAACCACGAGGGTGAGGTAAGAGCAGTAGCATTTAGCTCCGACGGTAAAACCATTGCTACAGGAAGTTTTGACAAAACCGCCCGCCTCTGGGATGCTTCTACTGGCAAAGAATTAGCTACTCTCAACCACGAGGGTGAGGTAAGAGCAGTAGCATTTAGCTCCGACGGTAAAACCATTGCTACTGCTAGTGCTGACAAAACCGCCCGCCTCTGGAATGCTGAGACTGGCAAAGAATTAGTTACTCTCAACCACGAGGGTGAGGTAAGAGCAGTAGCATTTAGCTCCGACGGTAAAACCATTGCTACAGGAAGTTTTGACAAAACCGCCCGCCTCTGGGATGCTTCTACTGGCAAAGAATTAGCTACTCTCAACCACGAGGACACGGTATGGGCAGTAGCATTTAGCTCCGACGGCAAAACCATTGCTTCAGCAAGTGCTGACAAAACTGCCCGCCTCCATCAGATAATGACAGAAGATTTAATGACAGAAGCTTGTCGCCGCCTCAGTCGGAATTTAACAGCAGAGGAGTGGCAGCGCTATATGAATAGTGGGTTGGATAAATATGAGAGAACTTGCGAAAATCTTCCCGTTCATCCTAGTGTAATTAAGAAGTGAAAAATCTAGCAAAAATAGAGGAAAAACAGAAACAAAAGAAGGCAATTTATATCTTTAAATGTGCCAAAAAATTAAGCTTGTAGTAGTGCTTCAAGCCAAAAAATAGAGGGGGCTAAAGCCCTACTACGAACTCAATTTTCGACTTTTTAAATTTTGTTTCTCTCCGAAAAATAGAGGGGGCTAAAGCCCTACTACGAACACAATGCTCGACTTTTAAATTTTGTTTCTCTCCGAAAAATAGAGGGGGCTAAAGCCCTACTACGAACTCAATGCTCGACTTTTACAATTTTGTTTTACTCCGAAAAATAGAGGGGGCTAAAGCCCTACTACGAACTCAATTTTCGACTTTTTAAATTTTGTTTCTCTCCGAAAAATAGAGGGGCTAAAGCCCTACTACGAACTCAATTTTCGACTTTTTAAATTTTGTTTCTCTCCGAAAAATAGAGGGGGCTAAAGCCCTACTACGAACACAATGCTCGACTTTTTAAATTTTGTTTCTCTCTGAAAAATAGAGGGGGATAAAGCCCTACTACGAACTCAACTACGAGCTAAATACTATCCCATCCTTTCCCATAATCTCTCAATGGATACTCTACCCAACAACTTCTTAACCAATCTCTTCCCTCATATTTTAAATACCAATGAACGCTACTTTCCTGCCAATCATAAGGAGAGTTGACATAACCATGTTTGACAGGATTATAGTGAATATAATTTATTGTTGCATAATAATGATTTTCCGAACGAATTCCTCGGTCAGAATAAGAATGCCAAACTTTGCCAGTCAAGTTATCTTCTAAATTCCACTGACGAGCTAATTTACCATGAATTAATCTCAGAGTTTTAGTTACTTTTTTAAAGTCAACATTTTTAACTAATAAATGATAATGATTTGGTAAAACTACCCAAGCTAAAATTGTAATATCAATATCGATAAAATTTTCCCAAAGTAAATTTAAAATTTGTTGACGGCGAGGTTCAGAATTTAAACGGCACTTATGTTCAAAACAAGTTGCTGTTAATAAATAAAATTCATAATTGGTCAAATGATGAGGAGGTGAATGAGGAGGATAACCATTAGCCAATCTTTGCCGAACTATTTCCGCTTTCTGTTGAGCTGTAAGTTTACGATATTCGTACATTTCACTTATTCGTTCGTAGTAGGGCTTCAGCCCGAAAAACAGAGAACTGAAGCTTACCCTTTATTTTTCATGTTTCTATATTATCACGATATAGTTCGTAGTAGGGCTTCAGCCCGAAAAACAGAGAACTGAAGCTTACCCTTTATTTTTCATGTTTCTATATTATCACGATATAGTTCGTAGTAGGGCTTCAGCCCGAAAAACAGAATTAGTCAGAAATCAAAAAGGCCAAGTAATGACCGTATTGGGTGAAGGTGAAAAGCCAAAAGCTGAAAAGCCTTTATCTGTAAAAGTTACACAGGATATTGATGAGTATTTGCGATCGCTATAGAAGTCAGTGGTTAGAGGAAGCAATAACAGAAAAGGCTGGAAAAGAAATGCAGGAATAAAGGCTGAAGGGATAAGTCTGGTTTATTTTTTTCCATCAAGTTATGGTATGTTATTCATCAACCTGACTTGTTTTCTACTTGAACTAATATAGTTTATAGTTGTGATAAAACTCAGGTAATCATAATCACCAAAGGTAGAATTTTTAATGGCAGAGACAAAAATAAAAATAGACCTACCACCACCTTTTCCCGATCATACTCAATTACCAGATGAAGACGACACCTTTGTGAAAAATTTCCAGGAACATCCCCAAAGCATCCTTTTAACTGATTCCATCGCACCAATTTTACAACAACGACACCCAGATGGAAATTATGTGATCGGGCAAGATAGTGGTATCTATTGGCGAGAAACAGAACCCCCCGAAAGAGGAGCAGAAGCACCAGATTGGTTTTACCGAAAAATTGGGTTTAAAGCCTCGCCCTTGTAGGGCGACTTTTTATTTCATTTGCAAGTGAATTGGATATATGCTAAACTGTTATTAGTTGCCGGGGGGCACTCGGAAACTCTAAACGGACGTGGAGGGAAGCATCAGACTACCGCCAAGGAAGCAGCACCCTGTGAAGCGTCAACCCGCCGAAGAGCTACGGCTCAGTAGGAATCCCCGCGCCTTTAGGCCGGGGAGGATGTCAAATTCCCAATGTACCACCACTATTAAACGGTGAAATTCGTTGTTTCTATTGTCTGTGGCTAGAATATATAGCACCTTTAATTGCTCTAGAATTTGCCAGTAGAGACGGAACAGAAGAATTAGACAAAACACTTTTGTCAGTTTCCGAAGATGGTGAAACAACAAAACCAGGAAAATTTTGGGTATACGAGCAGATTATTAAAATAGATTACTACGGAATATATGTCATCAAAACTGGCAGTTTAGAAATGTATCATTTAGAGGATAAGTCTTATCGCCAGATGTCTCCGAATGAGCGGGGTCACTACTTTATTAGACCCCTGGGGATAGAATTGGGAAAATGGGAAGGTTACTATCAAAATCAAACTCTATCATGGTTACGGTGGTGGGACTCTGAAGGTAATTTATTGTTAACAGGAGCAGAAAGAGCAGAAGTAGAAAAAGCGCGTAGCGATCGCTTTGCCAATCAAGCAGAACAAGAACGCCAACGGGCTGAACAAGCAGACCAACGTGCAGAACAGGAACGCCAAGCACGAAGAAATGCTATTCCTCAATTATTAGCAACGGGAATGAGTGTGGAACAAGTCGCACAAATTCTTAGTTTAACTGTTGAGGAAGTGAGGAAAATTTCTGATAGTTAACTAATACAGCAGATTTCAAGTATATGAAGTACAGATATTAACAATTAAATCTTCTCAGAGCATCTTATATCATGTTCGGATAATTACTTATAATAAAATTTTTGTTTGTAGTTGGGCTTTAGCCCTTACAATACTTACTATTAGGGCTAAAGCCCTACTACGAGCCTAATTATAACTATTCTACCGTTAGCGTAGCTCCCCCGGAGGGGGAACATGATATTACCCGCTATGAGTGTACCTCAATAATGTGGAATCTGCTGTATTATTTAGTCTATAAATTTTATCAAGTTCCATTTGATTTCAACCACTCTTGATAACGGTGTTCATTACCGCCAAAAGATTCAACTGAAACTTGACCTTCTCGTTCATAAACTAAAGATTTATATTCCTCAAGAGTCATTGGTTTTTTCTCACAATATGCAATAATAACCTCACGGAATAATGGCATATTTTGCAAGTCTGGTTCATAACGTTCTACATGAGAAACTATCCATTCTGTAGGAATTGCCCTAGAAGAACGAAGAGTAGCACCAGAACCAGTAGAATAGAGTCGCCGACCAATTTCTTGCTCATACTGTCTTTTTTCTACTGGTTGCCAATCATAACTAGCACGAATAAGACGGGTAGTTTCATCTTTTTCAATTAACCCTCCTGAATGTCGAACCCATTGCTCGCCTTGTTTTACCATGTAAATAATTAGAGTTGCTTGATCGTCTAATAATTGTTCAATATTTTCAGTCATTGTCTTTCTCTGTGTGGTCTGCAAATGATGTTTCTCCCTCAAAAATACATTCTGTATCAAGAATAGATTTACTATCGTCTTTCCTAGTTTCTAATAATTTCCATTGATTTCTTTCTGCCATATTTTCACAATCTTCTTCTGAAACTGCCCAATGGCTAGATGTGTTGTTTTTATCACTATTATTCGGCTCTGACATTTGCTAAGATTAGAGTGTATATTTTGTTTGTTACTTGGGCTGAAGCTATGACTTCAAAGCCCAAGTTTTTTTGTACTAAGTCCCTAGTTAACTTCCAGGGATGCTTACTTTTTATTTTTCATGTTTGAATATTAGCAGATGTATACGTCTGTATATAGCTTTTGTTGATCAATATTACTGATGTATACGTCAGAATAGAAGAATAAAAAATTATGACCGATGTATACATAGTATAATAGTATAATAGATGGAAAAATCATCAGCAAAAAATTATGTCCAAGTTAGTCAGAAATAAAAAAGGCCAAATAATGACCGTATTAGGTGAAGGTGAAAAGCCAAAAGCTGACAAACCTTTATCTGTAAGAGTTCCACAGGATATTGATCAGTATGTGCGATCGCTCCCTAATAGAAGTCAGTGGTTAGAGGAAGCTATAACAGAAAAGGCGAGAAAAGAAATGCACGAATATAGTAAGGAATAGTTTAACCATTAATAATTAATAGTGGGAAAAACATTTATCCAGATAATATTTTTCCTTATTTATAAATTATTCCCGCAATACATAACCGACTCCTCGGACAGTTTGAATTAACCTTTTTTCTTCATTAGATTCTAACTTCAAACGTAAGTAACGAATATAAACTTCAATAATATTTGAATCGCCCATAAAATCGTAACCCCAAACAGTTTCTAATATTCTATCTCTTGTCAAAACTTGTCGAGGATGAGCCATTAAATATTCCAATAAATCAAATTCTTTTGCTGTTAATTCAATTGCTCTATTATCCCGATAAACTTCCCTCGTACTTCTATTTAAACTCAGGTCTTCAAACATTAATAAATCGGGATTAGGTTCTTGAGTACGTCTGAGATGTGCCCTAACTCTAGCTAATAATTCTTCCACACTAAAAGGCTTTAATACATAATCATCCGCCCCTGCATCTAAACCAGCTACGCGATCGCTCACATCATCCTTAGCTGTTAATAGAATAATTGGTACTTTATCGCCAGTAGTTCGCAAACGACGACATAATTCTAACCCCGATAAACCAGGTAACATCCAGTCAAGAATTATCAAATCAGGCTTAATTTCTCGTGCCATTGTTATGCCAGCGAACCCATCATTAGCCACCGTTACTTGATAACCTTCATATTTAAGTTCTAGCTCGATAAATTGAGCTAGTTTTGCCTCATCTTCAACTACCAGAATGTTAGATGACATTTGTTTTTTTATCTAAACACTTCTATTTATTCTATAGCAGGGAATAGGTAACAGGGAATGGGGAATGGGGAATAGGCAACAGGCAAAAGGCAACAGGCAACAGTCAGAAAAACATTTCCCTGTCTTAGGGTTCATTATCAACATAAGTCCTCAGCAACTCCTTCCTTGCTATACTATTATTTTAGATAGTTAAGAAAGAAGAATTTACCAAATAATTAAGGTTTAAAAACTCTACGCATCAAAGAAAAAAAGAAATTTTTTTTTATTCAATCCTCTTATTCAAACACAAGTCCTAACAAGGAAATATTTGTAGTGCGGGCATCTTGCCCGCCATAGGTGCATCTTGTCCTGATGAAATTTCCTGTAATTATTAGACTTCTCCAATAATAAAAAATAAAATCAATTATCGCACAGAAATTATCAATTATTACTCCCTACTCTGTACGGACGTTGCATGCAACGTCCCTACGACCTACTCCCTCTTCTCTGAAGATATCTATTAATTATACAAATAAATAATTCTACTCAACTTCTTCTACCGGAATGGGAAATTTTTCTCCTTTCAAATAAGCATCAAAATTTTGCCTAAAATAAATCCAAGAAGTCACGTCATCCTTATCTAAAAGAGATTTAGCTGCATTTTTAAACAACGGAACGCGAGTATTCATTTCATCCTGAATTAACTGGGGTAATTCTGCAACACCAGCCACCTTCCCACCCCAAGCACTATAAATTAGATTACCAGAGCGATCGCCCATTTTCATCCATGGCACCCAAGGACCTATTCTATCCCATGCCAACATTACCTTAGATACAGAAGTTGTGTCAGGATTTTGTAAATCTGCCGTGGGTACTGTCAACTTAAACAATTCGCTAGCTTGATAAAGAGGTTGAGGACTATATTCAGCAAACTTTGGATCGTCGGCGAGGGGGTTGGGATAACTAGAAAATAGGTCAAACTTATAAGTAGTCAACTCCTCATCAACTAATGCAGGCATTGGTCTTTTAAATAACCCCTGCACTGGATTATTGGCCACATGAACTACAGGCAAAACTTCATCCGTCCAGGGATTTTTCCAAGTATCCAACTTTTCCCCTGTTTCGGGGTCAAGATAAAATGTTAGTTCCCTAGAAGTAAAATCCCAACCTCCCTCCGGCCTCGGAATGCATCTGGCCACACTCATCCCTACTATTTGGAACAAATGCTGTTTTGGTTCCCCAGGAATAAAGGCATAAACCGAACCCTGCCAAGTCAGAAAAGATTGTTGAGCGTCGGTACTAGCACGCACTTTCACCCAGTCTTTTGCTTCAAGGAGTTTTTTGGTGAGATTGACCATTCGTTTGCTGATATAATTTTTTGTCTATAATAATATAGCAATTAGCAGTCAGTTATCAGTTATCAGCTTGATTTTTTTGTTTTTTTGTCTAACTTTTTAGACATACTTTATATGTGAAAGAGAAAATTATAATTCAGAGCTAATTTTAATTACTAAATAGTCAATCAGCAATTATGTAAGCATTCAGCTATTCCTGCGGAATGCTACGCAAACAGCTTTTGAACCTAATAACTTACTCAAGTTAGCTAATGACCTTTTTATTTCCTGCGGAATGCTACGCAAACATAAATTTTAATTCTCTTTGGAGACTAATTCCTCCTTCGGTATAATAGTAAGTTCATAACTCATAGCTGATAGCTGATAGCTGACAGCTGTTTGCCGAGCATTCCGTAGGAAATGCTTACGTAATTATCAATTAATACAAAAATAAATTATAGAAAGCTGGAGTTAATAATGGGTGAATATTTTCATGACTATGAATTTGATAATTTAAATTTTTATAGAGAGAATCATGGTAAACAACTTTACTATAATTGGGGTGGAGAAGTTTGGTGGATAGAATCACCTGGAAAACCTCAAGAAAAGTTGTTTTCTATTATTGGGATGAATGCCACAAAAGTATTTCTTAAACCACATCCAGAATATGGGGAAGCCGGACATAGAATTAATCGGGAAATATGTTTATTTTGCGACTCATCTACTCAAGAAGTATTACACTATTGGCGACCTAGAGAAGGAGTAAAAGAAGTTCCTGTCATACATATTGCTAACCGGATGGTACAGGGTTTTGTCTCACCAAAAAAAATTGTAATTCCTCAGAATTCTGGATATGTGAAAAAAGTTATAGAAATTCCTTTAGAATATCCTCATCCTTTGGCAAAAGAAAGTAAATATCGAGATTATTGCCCTGGAGAAAAATTTAAAGGAGTAGAATATTTTACCTCTAGTGTGGCTCGACCAGGGGTAACAGAAATACCTCCTTCTGAGTGGGCGAGAGATTGTCCGTGGATGCCTTGGATGAAATTAGGTTATGGTCATCCAGCTCGATTAAGATTTGAAACTACTATTTCTAGGGTAGAATCTTTTGAAGAACTTCATCCTAATTTAGTGAAGTTGGTGAGAGAAACATTGCCAATTTATGAGTTTGCTCCTGATGAAAGTGATGAACCAAATGTGACAAGTATTTTGTATTTTAAGAAGTATTTTGATGCTTATTTAAGAGGGGAAAAATTTCCAATTCCAGAGACTACTTAAGTTATATCATTTTCGGTTGAATACTTATAAATAACTGTTGTGAGGAGTCAGGATTCAACCCACCCCTAACCCCCAGGGCTAATTCATTGTCACGAGAGAAAAAATAAGTAGGGGAGTGGGGGAGTGGGGGAGTAGGGGAGTAAAGTCAATTCATCGTCAACAGAGAAAAATTGTATCCTTTGAAATTTTGAAATTTCGTACATCTTAACTAGAATTAGTTAACCAAAAATATAGGGTTGTAAATATTCTCGCTACGACAATGAATTAGCCCTGCCCCTCGCCCCTCCCCCTCCCAGGAGGGGAACTCAGGAGTCAGAAGGAAATATTGGAGGAAAGTAAAGATAATTTCAGTTTAACCGGACATGATATAAGATATATCTGCAATTTACCTAGTCAATAAAAAGGTGCAAAAGATGAGGAAAAATTTCAGTAGAGACGAGATGGAAACAGTGCAGGAAATATTGCAAACTGATACCCGACCTGTGCCGCCTGTACTCAAACAAGAATCAATCAAAAATCTGGGAACTGCCGATATTCCCAGAGAAATATTTTTTTCTCCTGAATATCATAACTTAGAGGTAGAAAAATTGTGGAAAAAAGTCTGGCAGTGGGCTTGTCGAGAAGAAAATATCCCCAATGTGGGCGATTATGTGGTGTATGATGTAGCTGACCTGTCGGTAATTGTTGTTAGGAGTAAGACTGATAAAATTCAAGCATTCTACAACTCTTGTTTGCACCGTGGAACCCAATTATGTGTTAACGAGGGAAATACTTTAGCTCTACAATGTCCCTTTCATGGTTGGACATGGAAATTGGATGGTACTCTAGCTCATATTCCTTGTCGTTGGGATTTTGAACAAGTAGAAAATGAAGCTTTCCGGTTGCCTGAAATTAAGGTGGCAACATGGCAGGGTTTTGTCTTTATTAATTTTGACCCAGACTGTGAGTCTCTGGAGAGTTACTTAGAAAATCTACCCGAACATTTTCAACAGTTTGCTTTACAAGAAAGGTTTACAGCAGCTCACGTTGCCAAAGTGATGCCTGCTAACTGGAAAGTGGCACTAGAGGCTTTTTTAGAAGTTTATCATCTAAATGCAACACATCCACAAATTATCAAATTTACTGGAGATATTAACGCCCAAACTGACATTTATGGTAGTCATAATCGGGCAATTATACCGTTTGGGGTGCCAAGTCCCCATCTAGGTAAGCTACAAGACCCACAAGCTGCTGCTATAGGTCTAATAGAATTTATCGGAATTGATCCAGAAAAATTACAGATATCTAAGGAAATGAAGCCCCGTGCTTATGCAGCAGAAGCAACTCGGCAATACTTCAACCAGAATTTAGAGCTAGACTGCTCTGCTGTTTCTGATACAGAGATGCTGGATCTAATTTCTTACTTAATTTTCCCTAACTTTATAACCTTTACTAGTGTCACTCAACCGTTCGAGTTTCGGTTTAGACCTTATGGTAACGACCCTGATTGTTGTATTATGGAAGTGCTAATCTTGCAACCTTGTACATCGGAAATTAAGCCACCAGCAGCTAAAATTCATTGGCTGACATCTGAGGAAAACTGGAGTGATGCACCAGAATTGAGACAATCAGGGCCAGTACTAGATCAAGATGCTTCCAACTTACTCCTGCTGCAAAAAGGTTTGAAGGCATCCGCCAAACCTGGTATTACTCTGGGTAACTATCAAGAATCTCGCATCCGTCACTTTCATCAGGTTTTGGATGAATATTTGAGCTAATATTGTACTAAGCGCAATTGAGAATTTAGAAGTAATTCCTGACTGAACTTAATCAAGTCAATGTCAGTCCAGTAGGGTGCCTTAGTGGAACGAAGTGGAGCGTAACGCACCAGCAATATCAAAAATGGTGCGTTACGCTATCGCGCTTCAGCACCCTACTAGACTGACACACCTTAAATGGTGCATTAGATGGGGGGTGTGGGGAGTGTGGGGAGTGTGGGGAGTGTGGGGAGTATGGGGAGTATGGGGAGTGTGGGGAGTGTGGGGAGATCAAGACACCTAGAAACAAAAATCTATTACACAGTTTTAGGCGTGTCACGCCACTACTTTATGATAACTGTTAACTGCTAACTGTTTTCCCATAAGGTCGCTTCAAATATTTTCCTTGGGGCGACCCTAAAACTTCTCCTTTGTCATAAATCAAGTTTCCCCGCAAAAATGTACTCTTGACTTTTCCAGTTAACTCCATTCCTTCAAACGGTGTATAACCCTGCTGCGACTCCGACTCACTCGCACGCACCACAAAAGTTTCATTGGGGTCGAAAAGTACTAAGTCTGCATCATAACCAACAGCAACATCACCTTTTTCCAACAAACCATAACGTTGTGCGGGGTTCCATGACAACAACTCGGCGATCTTATTTTCAGACATTCCTCTTTTTTTGCCTTCGCTGAAAACACCAGACAATAAATATTCCGTACCACCAAAACCCGATTTCTCTAACCAAATATTCTCCGGGTCTTGACTACTCGCTTTTTTCTCCGCCGAACAACAGGCATGATCGCTGACTATCCAATCAATTTGTCGATTTAACACTGCCTGCCATAAATATTCTACATCTTCACGGGAACGAATAGGTGGATTTACTTTCGCCCATTTGCCTGTAGGTGCATCCACATCTAATAATAAATGCCCCACTGTCACTTCTCGGCGAAAATTAATATGAGGGAATGTTGTTTGCATCATTAATACTGCTTCCACAGCTTTCTGGGAACTCAGATGTAATAAATTAATATTGACACAATTGGTTTCATAAGCTAAATAGGAAGCAATAACAATTGCTAGTGCTTCCGAATGGGGAGGACGAGCAGCACTATACAGCGGTTTTCATGATTAGTAGACCACAGTAGGGACGTTCCATGGAACGTCCCTACAAAGTTTTGCTTGTGAAGATGTGGTTCATCAAGAGCGAAAATCACTGTAAGCTTTGAGACCAGTGAGAGAGCTGTCATTTTCTACGATTTTAGTATAAGCATTGAGAATATCAGCTACTTCACAATGCAAACTCAAACTAATATAATCCTGCATTTATGGATAACTTTCCCGTAATTTAGTTAACCCCCGCATAATAAATTCAAAATGAGCAAAATCATATCTTTCTGATTTATCAATCATCAAAAATAGGTTTTGTTGGTCTGACATTCCGTGCAAACCATAGCCACCATAAAACATAAATATTTTGAATGATGGCACCCCATATTCCTCAAATAAAAATTGTAATTCATCAATATGACTGCTGCTAATGGGGGCGAGATGGTAACCGTAGTCTACATAAAAATTACCTTCTGAAAGTTTCAATGCTTGAGGAAAAAAATCTTTGTAAGTACCGCCTCGGTTGAGATAATATTGCCCGGTACGAATATAAGTTAAACCTGTTGTCACCCTGGAAAACCTAATAATTCTTTGGCATCGAAGACCTCCTTACCTAATTCTGGGTTAATTTCTGGGGCGATGTGAGCAAACTTGCCATTTTTAATTCCGAGGTCGAGATGAGCGATCAAATTCTGATTTGGGCGCACTACCCGGACATTTTTAATAACTAAATCGAAATCTAATACTTCTGACATTATGTATCCCCAACAATTTAGCAATAACTTTGTCTATATTTTATGCTAATGGAGTAGGGGAGTAATATCATGTCCGGTAACATCGGTGTAATTGGATAAAGAGGGTGGGGAGTGTGGGGACTGTGGGGACTGTGGGGAGATGGGGAGATGGGGACACACCCCTAACCAGTCCCAGGAGTGGAATATCGAGAAAGATTTGGTAATTGTTGAAGATGGAACATTCTGCACTAGAGGCGATCGCTCAATAATATCCAGACCATCCCCAAACTTTCCCACTATGACAAGAGAGAGCCAAAAATTACCCAGATCAAAAACTACGGGAGTGGGCAAAAAAGAAATTGGGCGTTGGTGATTGGAGGTATGAAATCAGTAATTTAGGTAAATAATGTCAGACTTCCCATTTGTTTCAAAGAAGCATCGTATTCAGACCAGTTACTTACTCTGTATTGGGATTTGGACTTACTCATATCCAGTAGGTACAGATTTTTTGTACTGTAACCGTATTTATACTCTATTTTCATCTTTTCTTTTGTGCAACAAAGCCTTAAACTTCGTGAAATATAAAGAAAAGCTAAATAATAGTCAATCCAATCAAGTTTGTTATACTTTTTCATTAGGAGAAAATGTTCACACAAAAAGTGACTTACGGAGTAATAAAAATGAAAAAAGCATTAGGCAAAGTAATCCTTGCATTTTTTGTCTGTTTACTATCTTTTGCAGTAGTTTCCTCCCGCCCTGCAATGGCAGCTAGTAGATATGATTGTGATTTAGCACAACAGCCACAATGTGTAGAAGACTTGCAGGAATCTGGAGACTTGTTATTTGTAGATATACCTCCATCTGGAGTTAACGCTATAGATGTTACTGTCAGCAATTACTCACAAGAGTATTATGCTATATTTAACACCGATCTTGGCAACCCAATAGAACTACCCCCATATAAAACTAGTGAAGTAATAACTTATCCAGTCCAACCATCGAGTTCAGCTACATTCTCAAATGCGAGTCGTGTTACAAATACACCAATACGGATCACAGTAGTTGCAAAATAGTGGTTAATTAAGATAATTTTTTGTAGGGGTGGGCTAATATAGTGATTGATATTCGCAGTTAATAGACTTGATGTTTGCCCACCCTACTCATCATGAAACAATTGTAATAATAGAGGAAGAAACTCCTCTGGAGATTTGGAAAAAACGTTCACACACAAAGTGACTTACGGAGTAATAAAAATGAAAAAAGCATTAGGCAAAGTCATCGTTGCATTTCTTATCTGTTTACTATCTTTTGCAGTAGTTTCCCCCCGTCCTGCAATGGCAGATCAATATTATTGTATGTTAGGACAAGAACCAGATTGTTTAAGACAATTACCGTTGTCTGGAGACGTGTTATTTGTAGATATACCTCCATCTGGAGTTAACTTCATAGATGTTAATTTCAGCAATTTCTCAGATAACCAAGCTGTAGTTAACAGTGATATTGACAGCCCAATAGTAATGCCCCCATTTGGTGGTGCAGACAGAAATTATCCAGTCGTACCAGCAAGCTCTGTTACATTCTCAAATGCGAGTCCTGTTCGAGATACAACAGTACAAATCAGAGTATTTGGGTATAGTCGTTAATTAAGATAATTTTTTTTAGGGGTGGGCTAACGTAGTGATTGATATTAGCAGTTAATAGACTTGATGTTTGCCCACCCTACTCATCACGAAACAATTGTAATAATAGAGGAAGAAACTCTTCTGGAGATTTAGAAAAAACGTTCACACACAAAGTGACTTACGGAGTAATAAAAATGAAAAAAGCATTAGGCAAAGTCATCGTTGCATTTTTTGTCTGTTTACTATCTTTTGGAGTAGTTTCCCCCAGTAATGCAATGGCAGCTGAATATTGTTTTTTAGGACAAGAGCCACAATGTTTTCGAGAATTGCCGTTCTCTGGAGACTTGTTATATGTAGATATACCTGAATTTGGAGTTAGCTCCATAGATGTTATTTTAACCAATTTCTCAAATGGCAATGAAGCTGTAGTTAACAGTGATATTGACTATCCAATAGTAATAGGCCCAGATGACCGTCCAGTCCAAAGAAATTATCCAGTCGTACCACGAAGCTCAGTTACATTCTCAAATGAAAGTCCTGTTCCAGATACACTAGTAAGAATCAGAGTATTTGGGAATAGTCGTTAATTAAGATAATTTTTTGTAGGAGTTGGCAAATAGTGTAAGACTAACGTCAAGTTAGCAGCAACCTGTGTTAACGGAGCTTTGCGCTAGCAAGCCGTCGCGCGATTTGGTCATCGTTTTCTTCTCGAACGAAGGCACGCACCAAATTCAGAAATATTTACGACCTCTTGTGACTTCAGGGTTGTTTGAGGATTGACGCTAAAAGTTTGGTAGGGTGCGTTCAAATGAACGCACCTTTTTAGGCAAGGCAGATGGGGAGGCGAACGCGCGATCGCTCCTCTCTCTGCCCATCCCAAGATCATCTAGCTCGCGTTTTGGGATAGGACCTGAATTCTGTTAACTCTTTTGATGAGGTTTTATATCATGTCCGGTTGAACAGTGATAAATAAATAACTACGGAGTCCTCAGGAGTCAGGAGTCAGGAGTCAGGAGTAAAGAGGGAAGAAAGAAGAAGAACTGGAGTTGAAGGAGAAAGTTTTTTGATAACTAATTATCCGGACATGATATTACTCTATAATTCTACACGCTTAGTGAGAATGAAACAGCCCGGCCCTTTGAAAGGGGGAACTTATGCTGTTTGCGTAGCATGACCTAGGAAAGGGTTTCTTTCAATTGAAACTTAATTCTATACACGCTCCGATGCTACCAGACATGATATCACCCCATCACCCCATCACCCCATCACCCCATCACCCCATCACCCCATCACCCCACACTCCCCTACCAAGGACTACCCACCATGGTAAACCCTGCCCAATAATAAGGATGAGATAATTTTCGATTCCTCATTTCCCCAAGTACCAATGGTAACTCTACTGACCCACGCTCTCCAACCCTCGCGATCTGATTTTCCCTAATCACCACATCCCCACGCAACATTGCTAACTGCGCCTGTCTTACTGCCTCTGCCTTAATCTTGGTCTGATTCAAATGACTATAAAACTCAGTCATTAATGCCAAGGTAGCTCGGTCGTTGACATACCAAATACTAGCTAAAGCTGACTTTACTCCTGCTGCTATTGCTAACCCCGCAAATCCTAATTCGGCATTTTTATCCCCAAAGGCGGTGCGACAAGCTGATAATACTAACAATTCTACAGAACTCTCATTCCAACCCAACTCCCTAATTTGGTCTAATTTTATTTGTTCTTCACCCCACAACTGAATGTAAGAATTACTAATTTTTCCCGGTCTAAAATCAGCATGAGTAGCTAAATGAATAATAGGATAAGGATAACTTTCTCTTTGAGTAATTAAATTATTCAGAGTAAAATCTTCATTGAGGAACATATTACCCTGCCACAGTTTTTGGGAAACAACTTCTAGCTCAATAGGTACCCCTGGTAAGGAGTTGTGAGCAATAAACTCACTTGCTCCCATTGCTAATACCCTAGTATCTTGAAGCGGTCGGTAGTTGGTATCCATTAAACTGACACTGGGAATTAAACTCAGGCTATATTTTTCGATCAGAAATTGTTCGCCATCGTGTAATGCTGCTACGGCTAAAGTGCGCAAACCTTCATCCATACTGAATAGTAAGGTATCAATATTGGCTGCTTCTAGTTCCGATGCTATGGGTGCTATGAGCCAATTGTATAATTTTTGTGCTGGTGATAGATAACTATCATTATCTTGGTTGGCCGGAGTTGTAACTTTTATTCGTAATTCTAGGGCAACTTTCATGATTTGTTCGCGGTTGACTTCGGGAATGGTTTTGATGATTGGTTGACCTTCTTTGGTATATAAGATTATTTGTAATTGTTCTGGATAGACATTAATATAAACAATGGCAGATTCTTTTCCGGTTTGATTTGCCATGTCGCTTAAGATTTCTCGGACGCTTTGTGTAGAAATTAATTTTTCCTCAAGATTTGCTCCCAGGAAATCTGAATATTCCTGGAGACTGTTTCGTTCTAACATTGTTACTACTTGGTCTGAAGCTGTGGCTGTTATTAGAGATTTGGTATTAACAGGATTAATTGTTTTTAAGATTTGTTGGGTGTCAGTTGTATGGTTGATAGATGTTTCTGTTTGTTCTTGAGCAGTGCCTGCATTGGTTGTTTGGTTATAGTTAGTGGGAGAGGTCAGGGTGAAAAAACTGCTATTGTTTGATATTTGCTGTAATATTGACTGGGATTGATTATTATCTGTCTGGGTAGCAGTGGTGTCAGTTGAGGTGGTTACTGGAATCTCTGTTGAATCATTGAGATTTTCTACTTGGATGGGGTTAGTTTCTACTGGAAGAATCTGGTTGTCAGTGGTATCTTCTGGTATAACAGTGTCGGCACTATCAATATTAGTAATTGTTTCTATTTCTTCTGGGGCGATCGCTATTGGTTCTGGGGTATTGGTATTATCTGGAGTATTATTAATCGTTGCATTCCCGCCTTCAGAAATAGCTGTTTGCTCTTCTACGGAAATATTACCACCTGGTTGAATATTGATATTAGCGTCTCCTTGATTGGCCTGTGCATTTTGATTCTCGACGCTGATATCCCCACCTGGTTGAATATTGATATTAGCGTCTCCTTGATTGGCCTGTGCATTTTGATTCTCGACATTGATATCCCCACCTGCCTGAATATCAATATTAGCATCTCCTAGATTGGCGATCGCCTCTTGATTACCTACAGAAACATCTCCTCCAGCATCAATATCAATATTAGCATCTCCATCTCCAGAGAATACAGTTTGGTCTTCGCTGCTGATATCTCCTGTTGCATCTAGATCGATACCACCTGCTTCCCCCTCTGAAGCAATAGATTCTAAGTCCAAAGTAGTAATAGAGCCATCAGTTGCTTCTAGTTGAATAATACCTGAACTGACCGTACCTAAAGAACTTAAGTTTCCTGTAGTTATTTGACTGCCATTAATAGTAACTTCACCACTGGGGCCGTCCGGTGCTTGAGTCGTCACATTCCCTGTATTCACCGTTGCTATCTGACTTTTAATCCTCAAATCCCCACTTTCAGTGGCACCAAAGGATGATACATTTTCCAGATTCACACTTTCTGGGGCATCAATCTCAATACTTCCTCCTCTGCCTTCCTCTGAAAAAGAAGTAATGTCTCCCCTTGAGATAATCTCTCCTATTTCACTCACCAATGTAATGTCACCTCCCTGTTGCATCCCTTCCGAACGAATTCCACTAATACTTACATTACCCAGAGATGTAAGAGTAACATCCCCACCGATACCCTCCGTAGAAAAAGTGTTTAATTCCCCTTGAACATCTATGCTATTTGCACTCCGACTGTCAATAGTAATATCACCCCCACGCATCCTTCCCTGGGATAGAATATTTTCTAGATTAACCGAACTTTCGGCTTGAATATTCACATTTCCAGCCGTACCTTGTTCTGAAAATGTTTCTATTGCTTGGTTTGAATTGACCCCGCCATTTTCACTAATAATTTCAACGTTTCCGCCTGTGGTTGGTTTGGTTTCGTTGAGAGCGCTAGCTTCTAGTTTGCCTACAGTAATATTTTCTCTGGCGTTGAGCTTAATGTCTCCAGTGCCGTCAGGGGAACGAGAGTTTATTACTCCAGCAGTGGTGTCTATTGTGCCGTTGTTGCTAGTAATACTGATATTTCCTGCTACTCCTTGGGTGGCTTCTTCTTGGGGTATAGGTATAAGGGTAAAATTGTTAAATACCGGTCTTTCTTCTCTGACAAAGCCTGATGCCAGGTCTATTTGACCTACTTCTATTGCGTCATCCGCAACAATATCTATTCTACCTGTATCGCCTTCATCTGCACCGGAATATATTCTAGCTGCTGTAGTGTTAATATTGCCACCCGCTTCTAAAATAATGTCTCCTCCTTTGCCTGGGTTTTCTGTATCGGATGTAGTTGCAGGTTCGGAGGCAGAGATAATATTACTATTTTCGGCGATGTTGATGTCACCTCCTGCTTTTAAAAGAATTTGACCGCCGTCTGCATCGGCAAAGGAGTAAATGTCACTGGTCGTGATGTTTCCTGCGGATGCTTCTAGGGTTACGTTGCCTCCAGTTCCCTCTCCAGAATAGTTTGCCAAAAATCCATTGCTGGTGTCTATGTTTCCTGTTTCTGTAACGATGGTAATTTGACCGCCTTGTTGTTCTCCGTGGGAACTGATAGTATTAGTAGTTACATCTGTTTTCGCACTCAGAGTTACATCTCCAGCGTTACCATTTTCTGAAAATGATTGGATGGGTTGAGTAGCATTGATTTCCCCCTGTTCACTGGTAATGGTAATGTCACCTCCGTCAGCAGCTTCTTTTGATTCTGAAGCAGAAGATTGGATAATACCTGTGGTGATATTTTCTTGACCAATGATTTCTATTGCGCCTGCGTTTCCTGCATCGGTACTTTTAGCTGAGATGGTACTATTTTCGGCTGAAAGTTCCCCCGTATTAATAGTAATTTTTCCTCCGTCTCCAACACCTGTGGTTTCTGTGATAATTTGACCTTCGAGTTGAAAGCTTTCACTGGGGTTGATGTTGATGCTGCCTCCGTCTCCACTATCAGAAGTAGCTGCGGATATAGTAGTGTTTTCCGTTATGGTGAGGTTTTCTGTTTCGATGTTGATGATACCTGCGTTTCCCCTACCTTCTGTTTCAACTGTTATTCTGCCTTCCCCTGAAATATTTATGTTTTCTGGAGCAAATATATTGATGTTGCCTCCGTCCCCACTGGAAGTAGTGCGGGCAGAGATCAAGCCGTTTTCTGTAAAAGTAATATTGAGGTCGGGGTCAAAGCGAGGGGAACGATTTTCTCTACTCCCCTGCTCCCCTCTCTTATAAGGGTTGAGAGTAAGAGTACCTGCGGGAGTTTCTCCTGCTGTTTCGGCGAATATTCCGAGTTGACCTGAGATTAGTAAATCTGTAGCATTAATAGTAATGTTGCCTCCCGCTTCGGTATTAGTTGCTCCTTCTCTTGCTGTGGCACTAATTTGCGCATCTTCTCCTATGCTGAGTTTTCTAGTGTTGATTTCTATATCTCCAGCTTTTCCTTGATTATTGGTTTCTGTAGTTAAACTTGTTCCTGTTTCTAGGGTGAATTCTTCGGTATCGATCTCGATCGCTCCAGCATTTCCTTTGTCTGTGGTAGAAGCTGATATAACTACTCCATCTGAGAGGGTGAGGTTTTGGGTCTCAATGTTGATGGTGCCAGCGTTTCCTTTGTCTGAGGTTTCTACAGCAATGAATCCTTGTCCAGCGATATCTATGCTTTCTGGGGCACTGAGACTAATATTACCTCCATTGCCTGTGGAGGAGGTAGAAGCGGAAATGAAACCGTCGTTGCTGAAATTGATGTTGAGGTCTGGGTTGTCTCTGTAGGGACTGAGGGTGAGGGTGCCAGCGTTTGCTGATGCTTCTGTTTCGGCGAATATTCCTAGTTTTCCTGTGATATTGAGTTCGTTGGTGTTGATGGTAATATTGCCTCCGTCTCCGGTGTTGGTTGCACCTAATACTGCTGTGGCACTAATTTGGGCATCTTGACCGATATCTACAGTGTTTGCTTGGATGAAGATGTCTCCCGGTGTGCCTGCTGCATAAGTTTCTGTGATTAAGCTAGTGCCTTGCTCTAGGTTGAGCTTGTTTGCTTGGATGTCGATACTGCCTGCGTTGCCAGTACCTTCTGTATTTGCTCGGAGTTGGCTGTTGTTTGTGAGTTGGATATCTTGGGGGGTTTCTAGGGTAATGTTGCCAGAATCTCCTTGGGAGTTGGTGATACTGAGAATATCAGTGTTGTCGAGGGTGATATTTTTTTGGCTATTGATGTAGACGTTTCCGGCAGCTTGGTCTCCTTTGGTGTCACTTTCGATAGTGACGTTGTTGAGGTTGAGGTTGCCTGAGCTGAAGATGTTGACGTTTCCTGATTGACCTTCTGTGCTGCCTACATCTACTTCTATTAGTTCGCCAGGTAATTGTATAGTTACTTGTTTACTGGTAATGATGGATAAATCATTCAGTAGAAGGTTTCCTCTTGATTTATTTTCTATTGTTACCTGTCCTGATTCGGAGTTGCTAGATAGTGTGAGTATTTCTGCATTGCTGAGGTTGTTGGTGGTAATGTTAATGTCTCCACCTTTTCCGGAGTCGTTTGTTCCGACTGAGAATGTGTTTATTTGCAGTTGTTCTATGTCTGAGAACTCTGGAATGTTAAGCTTTACTGTGTCTGCTATTAGAGAAATGTTGCCTCCATTCCCTGATTTGCCTTGATTTGAATAAGAATAGGAATCAAGTAATTCGGTTATTATAGTACCTCCAGCAGTCATAGTAATATCTCCTCCATTCCCTGAATTACTATCAGAACCAGAGGCAGTTGAATTAGAAGAAATGGTTTCTGTTGTTATGTCACTATTGCCATCAATCGTAATACTTCCTCCATCTCCTGAGTTGACAGTTCCACTTCCAGAGGCAGTTGAATTAGAAGATAGGTTGCCTGTTGTTATTTCACCATTGCCCTCTATAATAATACTTCCGCTATCTTGTGAATTCCCAGTTCCATAGACAGAAGAACCAGAATAAATATTTGTTGTTGTAATATCACCGCTAACCAGTGAACTTATAGTAACACTTCCACCATTACCTGAGTTACCATTTCCATAAACAGCAGAATCAGCATATATATTTTCTGTTGTAATATCACCGCTTACTGTTGAATTAAGGGTGATATTGCCTCCATCTCCAGACTTGCCTTCAGTGTTACGACCAGGAAAACTATAAGAAGACGAATCAATCTCCAATGTTGCGATATCATTCTGTGAATTCAGGATGATACTACCCCCATCTCCAGAACTTTCAATACTAGAAGAAGACGAATCAATCTCCGATGTTGTGATGTCACTCTGTGAGTCCAGGATGATGCTACCTCCATCTCCAGAATTGCCTTCAATGCTAAGATTGCCAGAAGAGCTGAAAGCTTCAAGTCTACTATTAGAGGAGGAGTTGATATTTGCTGTTGTGATACTACCCTGTGCAGTAAGATTTATATCTCCTCCATTTCCTGAGTTGAGTTTTATACTGCCATTATCAACAGAAGAATTTTTTATGCTGGCACCAGAAGAAGAATTGATATTGCCTGTTGTGATCCTACCCTCTGTAGTAAGATTTATATCTCCTCCATTTCCTGAGTTGAGTTCTATGTTGGCAGAATCAGAATCGAGATTTTCAATACCACTCTCAGAAGAAGAATTTATATCTGCTGTTGTAATATCACCTTGTGCAGTGAGACTTATCTTACCTCCATCTCCCGTTCCAGATCCGGCAAAAATTAAACCTCCTGTAGTATCAATTGAACCTTCTGTACTTTCTATACTGATACTACCAGCATTACCGCTACCCCTGATTTCAGAAATTCCATCCTCATCAACAAAAAATTCACCAGAATTAGTAATAATTTCTGCCGTAGTAATATCCCCTACCGCATTTATTTCTATATTACCTCCATCCCGATCAATAGATGAAGCATCTAACGAACCAGTAAGAATATCTCCAGAAATAGCATTAAGGTTGATAGCACCTCCATGTCCTTGACCAGAAGCAGAGTCGATCACTCCACCCTCATCCACATCTATAGTTGCCACCAATTCCCCACCAGAATCAAATGACAACGCCGAAGTATCAATATTCCCCAAAACAAGACCGGCACCTGCAATAGTTAAATTCCGCCCATTGGTCTTAATAGTATCCGCATCATTGGTAAGAGTATTAGGGTCGCTGCCAACATCTGCCTCATTATCCAACATGGTAACAGCACCAATTCCATCCCCATCCACATCTGCACGAAATTCTATCTCTCCTTCCCCAGGCAGAAATTCCAGTGCATCATCTGCTATATATTCAACTGTAATATCATTTGTCGCCTCCAACTTAACATCCGCATCCCCAGAAGTTTCATCAAATTCATCATTTATCGTAATATTCGTTCCAGACAAAGAAACACTTTCCCCACCACCTTTAATTCCGCTACCCGTAGCAACAATATCTCCCGTAGCTTCAATATTTATCGAACCACCTGTCCCACTATCAACTTCTGTATTCTCTCTAGATGCCACCTCAGAATTATTCTCTGTAGCATCTTGCTCCAAAGTAGGAGCATCTTGCTCCGAAATAGAAATACTTTCTGTTAAAGTCACATTTCCTGCACTCTGAATTTCTATATCTCCCCCAGCAGTAACAATACCATCCACATCCTCACTCACATCACCAATATTCACATCTCCCAACACATCAAAAAATGCTCCACCACTGCCAGAAACCGCTTCTAAATTTTCCACATTCAACTGCAAAGGTGCATCAGTTAAACCTATTCCTCCACTGCCCAAAGTTTCAAATAAAACACTACCCGCATTAATAATTGAATTCTCAGAAACTCTGGCAATATTTCCACCATTAGCATTAACTAAAACTTGCCCTGTTGTTGTTAAATTTGCCAGATTTATATCCCCTACTTCTCCTAAACTTCCTAACTGAATATTAATGGTGCCACTACCAGCATTTAATGTTGTTCCATCCCGTTGATTTATTGATGCTGCTCCGTCGCTCCGGTTAGCAATATTCATTTCATCATTATTACCAAGTAAATCAATATTTCCATTACCAATTGATGTGTCAATATCAGCATTTATATTAATACTTCTACCTGCTTTTAATTCTACAGATTCCGTAGTTTCTATCTTTTCATTAATCGTTATATCGTTGTCTGCAAATAAAATTATATCTCCTGATAACCCCTCAATATTTTCGGCTGAAATTGTCACATCAGAATTTTCATCTTGAGCAAAGGGGTCTATTGGTGTTTCTGTTTCTATTGTTTCTGAGTTCTCAGCAATTGCTGTAGAAGTAACTTCTGTCTCTGAATTTGTATTTTCTGCTATTTCTGAATTCTCAAGATTTTCTGTAGTTTCTGAATTTTCAGAATTTTCACCAGATGCCACTTCATTATTATCCACTGTCTCTGAATTTGTATTTTCTGCTATTTCTGAATTCTCAAGATTTTCTGTAGTTTCTGAATTTTCAGAATTTTCACCAGATGCCACTTCCGAATTATTATCTACTGTTTCTGTTTCTGAATTTTCTGTGATTTCGGAATTTTCACCAGATGCCACTTCCGAATTATTATCTTCTGAACTTTCAGTATTTTCTAACTCTCCCACTGTGAGATTTTCTGGGTCTAATAATATTGTTCCTGGGGTGCCAAATACTGCACTAACATTGACATTTCCATCAAATATTAATTGTTGTTTTCCAGATACTTCAACAAACCCTCCATCACCAGAAAATTCTCCTCCTCTGGCACTAATATTCCCGGCAAAATTAGTTATTCCATCCGACCAAATTATTACTTGACCGCCGTCACCATTTGTGGTAGAGTCAGCAGAAATAAATGAGTTATTGTTAACAAATGTTTGCTGAGAATTGGGTACTATTCCATTACCTTGAAAGTCGCCTCCAATTAATACTCTTCCCCCGACCTTTAGACCATCGGCGTTAATATTAGCATCAATAATTGCTACGCGATCGCCTAAAATATTAACTTGTCCACCGATATTATATCCCCCCTGACCCCCCTTTAAAAAGGGGGAAGTTGTTGAGACATCTATGTTTCCCGAAGCGATCGCATCTCCCGCAGTATCAGAAATTATTGTATTTGAATCTATCAACACCACATCACCATTTCCATTCACAGTCATAGATGTGGCCTGAGTTATTTCTCCACCTGTTAAAAGTGCGGGTAAGGATAAGGGGGTTATACCAGGAAGCTCTTCACCATTCGCTGTTGTTGCACCTACTTCCAAACTTAATAAATGTCCTGGTTGGGATATTTTCAGGGTACTACCTCCTTCTACTGCTGCGATAGTAACGTTGCCGCCTGCTGTAGAGAGTTGCCCCGTGTTGATCACCGTGCCACCCAACAAAGTGAGATTTTCCCCTGGGTTTAAACTGAGGTTCCCTTCGTTAACTATAGCGCCTGGGTTTGAGACATTAAATTTATAGCCACTGGGGTTTCCTACTAGGTTAGCATAATCATTTGTTCCCATGGCTTGAAACCAGAAATTATTACCATTAAAACCTATACCTGTAGCAGTAGTCACGCTGAATGAGGCGGGGACATTAAGGCTAGCGTTGAGGCCAAACATTATGCCTGCGGGGTTAATCAGGAAGAGGTTAGAGTTACCACCGATGACTTGGATCAGACCATTGATAATTGAGGCGTTACCTCCTGTAATTCTGCCGAGAATATTGCGAGTATCTGGAGTAGTGAGAAAGTTAGCTGTTTGACCGGAGTTAAGGTTGAATTGGTCAAAACTGTGGAAAAGGTTAGTCCCATTGTGAGTACCACCTTGAATATTAAATTGATTGCCGTTTTGATTGACGGTTGTACCTGTGCCGTCGTTTGAGGGGGTTATCGGTTGAGATTTGGCGGGAGTTGTAGCCAATATCCCTAAAATTACAGTCAGAGCTGTTATACTGTAAGATTCTAATCTATTAGCTTTCATAAAAAACTTCTGCAGTTATAATATTTATTTTAAGTAAACAGAGAAATTAGGCAACGACAATATTTTTAGTCAAAATATCATCGTATTTTTCTTCTAGAGATTGTAGCAACGATCCTCCTGTTCATGCCACTAAACTGAACAGCCTAATCTTTCTATTGCGATATAACATTAGACATATCCAAAAATCAAAAATAAAATCAATTCTTATCCATAGCTCCGGAAGGTAGGAAGGCTTAAGAGCTGATATCATGTCCGGTAGCATCGGTCTTGTATAGTAAATAGGCAACAGCTCCGGAAGGCAACAGCTCCGGAAGGCAAGAAAAAAACTTAAATTTCCTGCAAATATCCACGCCAACTTTTACACAAACGATTGCCTTCGGACATGATATGATTTGTAAACTTAGCTAAAACCCTGATATAATCGGTTGTGCAGAGCGTAAAGTGTGGGATAAGTAAGTAGGGCTGGTCAATAATCATCTAAAACCACTGTCAAGAGTGAGTTTTTTGGATTTTTGTCGGGAAAAAAGTGCAAATTTTTCAGCCTTTAATATCAAATCCGTTTAATTGGACATCAAAAAAAATCTCGAATCGTCATCACTAATAAATGTTTGTGATTCTTTCTCCTCCTGAGGAGTTAGGACTGTCTCATGGTTGAGTTAACCAATCTATAACTGTTTAACCGGATTTGAGATCAGACCATAAAAGCTATGATCAGTGGCAGACTTGCACAAAAAGATACAGGTACAGTTATTCCTTCTACTTCCCACCCTCCCCACACTTCCCACACTTCCTTGACGCACTACCATATAATCTTACTCTCAGGGATTTAGGTGTTATGGGGCTATAACTGCCAAAACCCTTGTATTGCAAAGAATTTAGCCTCTTAAATTTACTTTATAAATCAGCTCTTAGAGCAAGAAAAAAACTTAAATTTCCTGTAGATATTCACCCTAACTTTTACACAAACGATATCAACGGACATGATATTACAGAGCTTTTGAGATTGGTGAACCACAAATTCAAAACAATAATATTTGTAGGGAGGTTCCATGGAACGTCTCTACTGTAGTCTATTCAAATGAAAACTGCTGTAAATAGATATCAAATCGGTTCTATATAGTATCTTTGCGTAAATCCTGATTATTTAATTATTTAGATAGCTCTTTCAACAATTAATAATTAATAATTACCTCTCCTTGAAAACAAGAGGATTGACTCAAAGGAAAAAAAAATTCTCTCTTGGTCGATTGGGTATGGCGAGGTTTCCTCGCCATCCCATCCTAAGGTCATGCTCCGCAAACGACCGCTGTTTCTCCACGGCGACTGAGAGACTTTAAACCTTAATTATTAGGTAAAGTGGATGCGTTCATAGATGTAGAATTAAAAATTCTCAAACATTTGCCCAGGGATGCACAACCAATAGTATCGTTCATCGATAAATGCAAGATTTTTCCTTCTTCCTTCTTCCTTTTGCCATTATATTGCTATTTTGATATAATACTAGAGGTCTTTATTTTCTTAACTATCAGAGTCGTCAATCCAGGCCCTACTAAGATAATAGTTAACGTTCGAGTAAGTTGAATTGCCAATACTAAACCAGTATCACCACCCAACTCATTAACAGTTGCGATCATGGCTTCTATCCCCCCAGGGGTGAAACTTAACACAGAAGTAATTAAGTCCACTTCTGTTATATTATAAAATTCATACCCTACTCCAAAGAAACCGATAATTAACACTATTACCAGTCCCAGATCAATTAAAATAGCTTTCCACAATTTACGAGCATTTTCCCAATCAAACTGAACGCCTATAGAAATTCCTACTAGGAGGAGTCCGACTGCAAATAACCATTGAGGAACTTGTAATTGATATGGCGCTCCCCACAAAGTAGTTAACCCAACTATAAAACTACCTAAAAAAGCAGAGGAAGGCAAACGTAATAATTTTCCGCCCCAAATTCCTAAACCACAACATCCTGCTATTACTAATAAATTCCCAAATATGGATATGCTTGTTTGACCTGATGCTAATAAAGTTGTAGTTTGAGTCTGGTCAATAGCTGGAGAAATGAATATAGCAGCAGTTGGCATAATAAATACCACTAATAACAATCGCAAATACTGAAGTATAGCAACAGCAATTGCATCTGCACCTAGCTCTTCACTCATAGCAACAATAGCAGAAGCGCCACCAGGAATAGATGCCAGAAAACCTGTAGATCGACTAACTCCACTCCACAGCGACAACAGATAACCTTTAAACATACTTAAGGCAGCAGTAATCAGAATACACCCCACTACAGGAATAGCGTAAGTGCTAATTAAAAAAATTGTTTCTGGAGAAAAACGAAATGCTGTAGCAATACCAATTATTGCTTTGCCTATCATCATTGTTACTTTCGGTAACGGTTGGGGAGTACCTTGAGCGATCGCATAGATAATTCCGGCAATCATTGGCCCTAGCAACCAACCGACGGGAAAATTGAGCCAGTCGAATATAAACCCTACTAAAATAGCTAAGGTTATGGGGACAATGGCAATTTTGATAGTTGATAATTTGGAGATAATCTCTTGGTTGTTTAACACGCTTAACAATATATAAAATTTGGCAGATAACTTATATCTATTCTGGCAGCTTTAGAATTGTCAATATACTGGGGTAAGTTTTCAACATATTCAGGTATCACCATACACTTTTGACAATATTCCTGTGCCAACAGATTAATATTAGTTATTGTAGTTGAATATTTATATTAGACATCTCCACCAAAAGAGGGAATAGGGAATAGGGAATAGGGAACAGGAAGAAATAATTGATAATTTATGTACAATAATTGATTTTATTTTTTATTTTTGGAGATGTCTATTAGACATAGGCGTGAAAAAGATATAGACTTTTTGTAAAAGTAGGGAATAGGGAACAGGGAAGATTTTTTGAGGAAAAAAATACGGAAAATGATTGTTTTAGTTATTACACTCTAGTTGATAGCAAATAAAGGGCAAGTTTATTTTCACGCCTATGTCTATTTACTGGAGAACATCACCATAATTATGACTTTAACTTGCTCCCGAACAACCCATAAACGAAATAATCTGTAGGGACGTTGCATGCAACGTCCCTACCTGTTCCCTATTACCTGTTCCCTATTACCTGTTCCCTATTACCTGTTCCCTAATTTAACCATGCTTAAAATTACTCCCAAAAATCTGTTACATCCCGACTATCCCTTCGCTCCTAAAAATTTCCCGTTTTTTTATGGTTGGGTAATTTTAATTGTTTGCACCATTGGGGTAATAATGAGCATACCCGGTCAAACTATTGGGATGAGTGCTTTCACTGACTATTTACTAGCTGCTACTGGTCTGTCACGCTTACAACTGAGTAATGCTTATTTTTTTGGTACTTTGACCAGTGGTTTACTATTGCCTTATGGCGGAGTATTATTAGACCGTTTTGGGGCGCGAGTCACTGTTGTTGGTGCATCAGTGGGTTTGGCTTTAACTTTGTGTTATCTCAGTTTGAGCGATCGCCTAACTACTCTCGTCAGTAACGCATTTCCTAGAATTCCCGATTCAACTATAGCGCTATTAATGCTGATATTAGGTTTTGTCTGCCTGCGTTTTTCCGGCCAAGGTATGTTAACTATGACCAGTCGTACAACTCTTGGTAAATGGTTTAACCGTCGCCGGGGTTTGGTTTCTGGTATTAATGGTTTATTCATGGTTTTTGGGTTTTCTATTGCACCCATAGTTTCCAGTTCATTGATTAATATTTTAGGTTGGCGAAATGCTTGGCTAACTATGGCAGCAGTTGTTGGTATTGGTATGGGGTTAATAGGGTGGGCATTTTATCGCGATCTTCCTGAAGAATGCGGTTTATTAATGGATGGAGAGTTACAAACACCTACGGTTGAAGTAGAAAACTCATCTGAAAACAACTTGCAAGATTTTACCCGCGCTGAAGCTATCGGCACAATTATGTTTTGGGTGGTAACATTAGTATTATCTTCCCAGTCTTTGATATTTACAGGTATCACTTTCCATATCGTTGATATTGGTGCCGAATTTGGATTATCCCAAGTACAGACAGTGAGTATATTTTTACCCCAGGCAGTTGTATCTACTATTGTTGGTTATTTGATGGGGTTAGCTGCAGACCGAGTTAATATAAAATATTTATTCATGGTGATGATGGTTGGTCAGGCAATAGGTGTGACTTCTATTGCTAATTTTGGCGTGCCATTATTTCGGGTATTAACTATTGTCGGATTTGGCATTAGTACGGGATGTTTTGGTACTTTATCGGCAGTAGCTTTACCGCGTTTTTTTGGTAGAGCTTATTTGGGTGCTATTTCTGGTTTTCAGATGATGATTTTGGTCATAGCTAGTGCCATAGGACCTTCTTTTTTAGCCATATTTAAGGATAAATTGGGTTCTTATCAACCTGGTCTTTATAGTTGTTTGATATTGGTGATTTTGATTTTAATTCTCACCTTTTTTGCCCGTCACCCTCGCAAATCTGTATAGAACCCATTTGGTATCTATTTAAAAAGGAGATGGGGGGATGGGGAGATGGGGGGATGGGGAGATGGGGGGATGGGGAGATGGGGGGATGAGAGTATTTTTCTACCTGCTTGGTACGCTACCAGGTTTGCTATTGGGCGACGCGGGGTCTCATCCGCTTTTTCCCCATTCTCGTTCCTGAATTTCCACTGGCTCGCTCAGACTGAGGAGGGAAGCCAAAAGCACATACCGCGTCCAAAGATCCACTCAGGGGTTCTATAATTATAGATAAATCAAACATCTATCTCCCTCAACTGAGCGATCGCTTCGGATGACTCTATCTCAACTCAACATAACTATTGGACAATAGATAAATCAAACATTCATCTCCCTCAACTGAGCGATCGCTTCAGATGACTCTATCTCAACTCAACATAACTATTGGACAATAGATAAATCAAACATTCATCTCCCTCAACTGAACGATCGCTTCAGATGACTCTATCTCAACTCAACATAACTATTGGACAATAGATAAATCAAACATTCATCTCCCTCTAGCGATCGCCTCCTCTGACTATATCTAAACTCAAGATAACTATTGGACAATAGATAAATCAAACATCCATCTCCCTCAACTGAGCGATCGCTTCGGATTACTGTATCTAAAATCAATATAACTATTGGACAATAGATAAATCAAACATCCATCTCCCTCAACTGAGCGATCGCTTCGGATTACTGTATCTAAAATCAATATAACTATTGGACAATAGATAAATCAAACATCCATCTCCCGAAAGTCAGCGATCGCTTCGGATGACTGTATCTAAAATCAATATAACCACGACTTACGCACCAGACTCTACTTATAGGGAGGGCGAATACCATTCGCCCCTACAGATGGTAGTTTAACAGTCAAGCATGCGTAAGTCCTAATAACTATTGGACCATAGATAAATCAAACACCAATCTCCCGAAAGTCAGCGATCGCCTCCTTTGACTGTATATAAACTAAATATAACTATTGGACAATAGATAAATCCAACATTAATCTCCCGAAAGCGATCGCTTTGGATGACTGTATCTAAACTCAACATAACTATTGGACAATAAATAAATCAAACATCAATCAACAAAGCCATTATTAATTATTAATTATTAATTATTAATTGTTGAATCAGCTACCAAATAGCCAACTGCCTATGGCAATTTCCTCTTCGCTGTAGAGAAACTGATCGAATAATTCCCGCATTTCCGTTCTGGAAATGTGCCCATCTTGATTCATATCTAAACTCTGGAAATTGTTGGAAATTTCGCTCACATCAATATCATAGGCTTGATAAAATCCCTTTAATTCCTCTACAGCTATCTGTCCGTCTACATTGACATCCATCAATTGTAAAAAGGCATCCGCAAGACTATGATCGAAGCGCTTGCCTACATAATCTAACCATTCATGTAATTCAATTTTTCTGTCTCCATTGGCATCAGCTAACTGTATCAATCGTTCACCAAAACCAAGCCAGGAAGTTATCATGAGCTGATATTCCTGGGATTGCTTTGACCAACCGCGAATGTCTGCTAATGACACCACAGTTTTTTCAAAGTCTTCAGGTTCAACTGTGCCATTGCCATCATAGTCAAGCATTTGAAATAGTCTTTGTAGTTTGCGTTGACGGCGTTTACTCATGCTATTAGATAGATTAGACTTCCTCAACCATACCCAGGCTAAGATAAATTGAGTTGCAAACAATAGCGCACTGGCGATAAAGGGAGCCCCAGGACTGATATTCTCAAACAATAAACCAGAGGAAAAAGGCCCTAAAATGCCTGCTAGAGCAATGAAAGACTCGGCAGCACCTAACACGGTTCCCTGGTATTTGGTTCCTGCGGACTGGGACAATAAGCTACTTAGGCACGGTCGAAACAGGGAATTTCCAAAGCTCAGGAGTACCACGGCCAATAGTAATATATAAAGGTTTCTGGCTAAGGGAAAAGAAATAAGTGCAACCATTGTCACAACCAACCCCAGCATCAGTGTATTTACTTCCCCCAATTTTTTGACTGTTGGGCCAATTAACTTCCCTTGGGTAATAGCTGTAACCAAGCCAAATAGAAGAAAGACATATCCGGTATTTTCTGCACTCCATCCCCAAATTTCGTTTAACCACAGGGCTAAAATTACTTGGATAATGAATATACCAAATCGCAGAAAAAAACCAAGACTAATTAAAAATGCAATGAGAGGATTTTGTTTGATGAGAGACCAAATACTAAGAGTTGGTGACTTTTTAGAGGTAGTATCAACGGTGTTGCTTGATGATTCGGGTTTAGGTTGAGATTCTGGCAACATTTTCCAAGCTAACAAAAAGGCAAGGAAAGAAAGTATGGCTGCTGTTATAAATGGTAAACGTAGGTTAGGATTATCTCCCCCTAACCCTACCAAAATCCCAGATAGAGCTGGACCCAAGGTCAAGCCAAGTCCTAGGGCAGCTCCCAGAACACCCATACCCTTACTACGATTTTCTGGGGTTGTGATATCACCAACATAGGCTTGGGCCACCACTATACTATAACTCATCGCACCTGCTAACCCCCTAGCTAAAAACAGAGCGGTGATGGAGTTGGCTAAACCAAACCAAAGGTAAGATATTCCGCTACCAACCAAGCTTAATAGTAGTAGGGGTCGTCGTCCCATGCGATCGCTCAAGCTTCCTACAATCAGTGTCCCCACAAGTTGGGCTACGGCATAAGCACTAAATAGTAGGGTGACAGTGCTGGCTGAAGCACCGAAGGATTTGGCATAAAAGGGCAAAAGGGGGATGACAATGCCAAGGCCAATAAGATCGATAAAGACACTTAAAAAGAGAATAAAAAGGGTTTTACCAGGTTTTACCATTATATTTTAGTCGAAATGTAACAAGTAGATTTTTTGAGAAACTACGATCTGAAGTGCTGCTCCTATCAGCAATGGGAGAAGATTTACTTCTCTACTGCTGTGGCTTAACAGCAATAGTTATTTCTCCAGGTAAACGCATTGTACTACGCTTAGTTTCCAAGATTATGCGTCCATGGTTCCTTAGTATGGTAGCTTCATAGGCAAAATGAATATTTATGGTTTTCATCTTGACAGTCGTATTATTATGGTTCTATGATAATATTGTCTACAATACATAGTAAAAATTTTTGCTAACTAGGCTTACTCAAAGGGTGTACAGGGTGGTCAACTGAGCCTTAGTAGATACGGTGAGAAATGGAGAAAATTTAATGGAACGAGACCCGGCTGTTTTAAAAAAAGTGTCGGTGAGTCTTCCTTTTGGCCTGGGGTCTGCTGAGTGGGAGGCAGACCAAACAGAACGTCATGCGGCTTGGTCGCTCTATGTTGAGCTGGTGACACGCATTTCAGTACAACCATTAGGGCAAGAGGAGGGCATTTTTAGAGAAGCTTTAGACTCTCTCTATAGTTTATTTGAAACCACTCGTGAAATTTTGAAAGAAGCAGGTCCAGATGTGGGTGCTTCTTGTAATTCAGTGGGTGGTATCGCGATCGCTGTTCTCAACCAAGGGTTACGGCCTTTTTTAACTAAGTGGCATCCTAGTTTGGAGGTTTGGGAAACTCAGAGACCCGATGGCGTTAGTTCTAAAGAACATGAGAAGCAGTGGTCAGAAGAGCCTGAACTGCGAAAGGATCTGGAAGTTTTGGGAAAGGAGCTAAATAAGTATGCTCAAGCTCTGGCTCAAGTTGCTGGTGTAGAAAATTGAAAAAAAGGAGTTTATAAATGACTGAACAAAAAGAATTTGATGTTTTTCTTTCTCATAATAGTCGTGATAAAGATAGTGTGAGAATTATTGGGGAAAAGCTGGAAAAAGCAGGTATAAAAACTTGGCTAGATGAAAGAGAAATTGTCGTTTGTGATGATTGGAAAAATCAGCTTTACGAAACCCTCGATCAAGCTGAGGTAGTTTTTGTTTTTTTGGGAACAAATGGTGTAGGAAAATGGCAAGATGAGGAAATAGAGTATTCACACCATCTATATGTAAATAGTGGAAAAAAGAATCCTAGAATTGGTCCTATATTTTTGCCTGAAGCTAGCCTCAAAGACCTTCCCAGTAAGTTTAATTATTTGACACAGTTTCATTCTATACGTCTAAAAAGTTTAGATGATGATGCTGGGATTAGGGAATTATTAAAAAGATTTCCGAAGTTTCAGAAAAACGATAATCTAGCGACAGAAGTAGTAGTAACTTCGGACAAAAATGCAGATAATAAAACTAAGGAAAACAATATTCAAGTAGAGGATAGAATTAACACTATGAGCAACAGTTTAGAGAAAGTTAAAGAAACTTTAGAACCAATAATTCAAGAACAGTATACTGAAGCTGACTTAAAAAAATTGCGTAAGTTGCTAAATACAGATAATGGTAATATTGAGTATTTAATTAACGTCATTGTAGGTTACAACATTGTTGTTAAAGTTGAAAACCAAGGAATTCTAATTCGCGATAAAATCCACAAGAAGTGGGGCGAAAAAGCAACTAAGGCTTTAGTTGAAGAAATTCAAAAAGTAAAGCAAGAAAACACTAGCACTCCGAGACAGAATAATAACACTACAGGCAATACTTATGGCATAACTCAAACTGGAGATGTTAAGCAGAATTTTAGTAATCATTGAAGGGTAAAAGGAAATGAGCAACTCTACTAATTCTGAAAATCCACAAAATGTAAATACCTCTGGTAACACTTATGGCGTTACTCAGGAAGGAGATATTTTTCAGAACTTTTTCGGAAAAACTGACTTTGATGAGATAAGTTTTGAAGATTTAGAGTCACAGACTAAAGAGTTACCAGAAATTCAACCAGACTTCCTTAATCAACTGAAAGAACATAGGATGTTAGTGTTAGGGGGCGAACTGGGAGGAATTAATAAAAATGAATTAATCTTACAGCTTGCTTATCTTGTGGCTCAAGATTCCCAAAAAACTGATTCTGACAAAACTAATCCTCAAAAGGCTGATGTATCTATTAAGTTGTGGAGACATAGCTCTAGTCAACAAATTATTGATTTAGAACTAGAACTCCGAAACAGAAAATCTCCTACCATTTTTGTTTTTACTGATATTGAACCTAAAGACATTAATTGTAGCTTACAACATATTTATGACATAGTTCCATCACTCGAACATTGGGTTTTATTTAGCACAAATAGAAGTTTTTCTAGTTGGCATTTAAACGATAATGCCCAAATTTTCTTTAACCCCAATCTAAACCCTCAAGACATTTATGGTCAGGATATTTTAGTCAATGAGCTTGAAAAGAAACTCGGAAAAAATCTCAAATTAGAACTAAATAAATATTTAAAAAATGATGCTCAAGGACTTAAATCAATTGCTGAACAATTAGGTGATTTGGGAAATATTCTCCGGTTTGTCAAACTATTTGATAGAAAAATCCAAGAATCACAAACAGATATAAATATTAACGATCTAATTAAAGAGTCTAAAAGTGATGAATTTGTTAGGAATTTATTCCAAAATATTTTGAGCGATCGCCAGCAACTTATGGCATTGGGGATCAGCTTCTTCAACGGTATGTTTGAAGACCAGTTATTTACTGCCTTAGAAAAAGTATTTACGGAAGCTTGGCGGAAACGAGACCCTTCTCTTATTGCTCTTGATTACTCTGACTTAGAAGAACTTATATATAATTATTTCGATTTTCAAGAAAATAATTTATATGAAGGAGTTTCTAATATCTTTAAAGTTGTCGAAACTAAAACTTATAAGATTGATATTCGTTCAATAAATATTCTATCTCTTGGAAATCGTGACCAACTTTTTGAAATAGCATGGCAGAGTCACCGTAGACAAATTATTAATGCTCTAGAGGTATTAGTCAATATTGTTAAAGAGTCTGCTTTAGAAAAAAATTATTATCTTCTAGGAGAATTGGATTTATATAGGAACCCAATACGATGTGAGAAAGTGCGTAAAGCAATTACTAATACTTTCAGCAGTATCGGTGTAGTTTCTATTAATGCAGTATATAGTTCTTTGTTACAGTTAGCTAGACATGAAAAGCTAGAAGTGCGGGATGTTGCTGCCAGTGTTATTGCTAGCTGGTATGAGCTTGATAAAAAGGAAGAACTATTTAGAATTTTGCAATACCTCTATAATTTTTCCCTAGAAAAAGAAAAGGCAAGTCAACAGCTTTATGAAGAAGTAACAGAAGAAGATAGTGATAATGTTGAAAATCAAGATAAATCTAACCTAAAAGAATCTGAAAAACAGCTAAATCAAAATAAGATAGATCTAGCTAGAGACAAATTTTATGAAAGCTACCAAAGTCTTTTAGAAAAAAATGAAGAAGTAAAAAAAAGGTCTCAGGAAGAGGAAGAATATTATATAAACAAAAAACAAGACTTACACGATTATATTGGAGCTACTGTAGCTGTTACCCTTGGTGATGTCATTTATGAGTATCATAAGAATAAAGCCATGGATGATAAGTTATATGACTGGCTTCAGGAATTATCAAAAAGTAGACTACGTTTCGTTCATTTTTACTTTGGTTATTATACTCTGTTTTGGGTAGTGCCACTTCACTTAGAAAAAATGCGAGATTTGCTGAAGGAAATAGTACAAGACCATAAAGATTGGTTATCTGAAAAGCCCGATCTAAGTCTAAATAAAGCTACTTTTATGAGTTTATATAACGCCGATAATCACCCAAAAATAAGTCTAAGTAATGCTGTTGCTAGAAGTTTAACTCATGCTTATAATTATCCAGAAAATCGCGAACAGGTAAAAGATATTCTGAAGAGTTGGTATCGAGAAGGAAGCAATGTATACCCAAACAATAAAAGTAAAAATATCACAGAGAAAGAGGCTTTACTGAGAACTGTTGCACTAACTTATGGGCTAATTAAATATGATGATGAAAGATTTCCAATTTTATTAGAAGATGCCTGTTCATGTTTGGCAGAAATTCTCAAAATGGATAACCATCCCTTGGTACGCAAGATTGTTATTTTTACAGTTTTTGTCTTAACAAATGAATATTTTGATAAATCGGACAAAATTGAAGAATGGTTATCAGATTTAGTCTCAAATTTTAACCGGACAGAACAAAAAAATTTGGTCATAGAGTTAACTGCAATATATATCAAAGAGCGCGTTCAATCAAAAAAAATAAACGAACTAACTACTGTAGAAAAGGCCATGAACAAATGGGCGAAGCAAGAGAATGTTCCCGCTCAACAAATTGCTATAAAAGCTTTAGTTTCTTTCGCTAAACTCCCGGAGTAAAAAATTGATGAATATACAAAACCAAGCACATGAAAAAGAAAGTTCAAATTTTTCTGTTGTTTCACTCGTAGCGTTTTTTATCACTTTAGGAAAAAAAGAATATAGGACAATTATTCAGGGTTTATTACCTGAAGTTTTAAGACAAAACAAATTATCCCAAGCAGAAATGGATAATGTATTGAAAAAGTGGGGAATCTTTCCTGAAGATAGTGGTGAAGAACTCCAATTTCATACCATTTCAAAACTATTAAAACGTGGAATATGGCTAAATCAATGGATATGGCCGATAACTTTGGGAATAATAGGATTAGGATTGACTGCTATAGGAATTTTAGCTACCAGAGCATCAGAAAATGATTCTATTACTACACCAGAATTACCATTACCAGTTTGTAAAACACTCAACAATTATGTTCCTGTAGCTGAATTTGTAGAGCTTGAGGATAATTACTCTCCTGACTTTAATGGCGGTAAGTTGACCGTAAAATTTACCCAAAATGGCACACCTAATGACTGTCTTGCTATCCTCAAAGGGGGTGATATTGGTATTATTGGTAGTAATGTTATCTACGAAGGAAATGTTATTGGCAGTTTTCAAGGTGGCGAAGGAGCAGAAACTTTCGTAGTTGATTTTAATGAAAAAGCTACAGGAGAACGAGTACAAGCTGTAGCAAGGAGAGTTGCCTATTCATTGGACGACTCAGAAAATCCTAGCTATGGCTCTCGCACCATAGAGTTTCAAGTTACTGATGGTGATGGTGGAGACAGCCTGAAGAAAGGTCTCCTCCGTCAAACTATTCAAGTTGTTAATAAAAATAATCCCATAGCTATAAATGCTCCTAATTCCCAAACAGTCAAAGAAAATACTAACTTACCTATTGGTAGCATAAGCATCAATGCTTCTGATAGTCAGAAAGTAATTGTAACTTTGGGGGTCGAAAACGGCACGCTTTCAGTCAAAGAAAATGTGGCGAATGGTATCAGCACCAATGGTATTGCAAATAATCAAACTTCAAAAGTGACTATCAGTGGCACTGTTGCTGAAGTCAATACAACTCTAGCTGATACTGGTGCTGTCATCTATAAGGGAAAGCAAAAATTTAGCGGTGATGACTCTCTGACTATCACTGTAAGTGAAGACAGAAGCGGAGTAAAAAACATTGTGATGTGGCCACCATTTGCTCAAAATCCTCAGTCTGTGAGTAAGAGTATTGACATAAAAGTTGAAGCTGCTAACCCTGCTCCAGTTATTACAGTTCCTAGTTCGCAACTTACTACTAATGAAAACGAAAAATTAGGTATCGGTATAGGTGGCATCACAATTAGCGATCTTAATAATCAGAATGTTTCTCTTACTCTGGAAGTAAACAGGGGAAAGCTCATCCTGAAAACTGATATAGCTGAAGGATTACCCTCTGATAATATTAAAGATAATGAGACAAATAAAGTTACTCTCGACGGTAGTGTTGAAAGAATTAATAACACTTTGGCAGGAACGAATAATCTTATCTATGAAAGTAATCAAAACTATAGTGGTAAAGATTTCCTGACAATAACTGCCAATGACGGGGAAAAAACTACTACTAAAAGAGTTCCTATTACTGTTAACGATCATCCCAAATTAAATAACCCAGAGTTTGTAACAACAAGTAGTGGTCGGAAAATTACTAGATATCAAGCAGTTGATCGAATTAAGTCATGGCTCAAGGTTAAGTCAAGGGTTTTTGGCTCTTCTTATGATCGTAGAATTCTTCGGCAGTATACAACAGGTAAGTATTTAAGAAATGGAATTGAAGCAATCAATGAGTTAAGGAGTAACAGGCAGAGATACACTTTTTACACACCTAAAACTGAGCCTCAAAAAGAATTTTTTGTGAAAGGTAATCAAGTAATAATTTATGTCAAAGTAGTTGAAAGTTATGGTTTCTGGAACAATGGAATATTTGATGGCAGGTATTCTAATGAAGGCATATATAGTTGGACTTTACAGTTTGATGATAAGGATAACCGTTGGAAAATAGCTGCTTCTGAAAAAATAAATTAATGAAATTTTTAGAAAAATTATGGCTTTGGCTGCGTTTTGCTCTACCTATAACCCTAATTACAATAGGGATTATTTTGAATGGCTACGCAGCAATTAAATTCATAAATCACAAATTCTCATCTCCATCCCCAATAACTTCTCAAACACCAACTCCTTCTCTCACACCCTCAACAACCATACCACCTATTACCTCAATACAAACCACACCATTTACTCAACCCAAGCCGAAAAATTTGCCTCCATCCCCAATAACCTCCCAAACACCAACTCCTTCTCCCACAACTTCAACAACCAAACCACCAGTTACTTCAATAGAAACTAAACCATCAGAAAAACCAAAATTTGGACATTTTCCTTATCAAGAAAGCGATCGCGAACAAATGATGACGTTTGCCAGCTATGCTCAAGATGAATATCAAAGATTTGAAAAACTAGCCCCTGAAGCAGCACTAGCACTAATGAAAATGATTTACTCTGCCAGAGACGAAGGGGTATGGGTAGTTCCAGTTTCAGGATTTCGCACTGTTGAACAACAGAAAGAGCTATTTAAAGCTCAGATTCAACGTCGTGGTTCGCCTGAAATTGCTGCAAAAGTTTCTGCCCCACCAGGATACAGCGAACATCATACAGGTTTTGCCATTGACTTAACTGATGGGAACTTTCCCAAAAAGGATATAACTATCGATTTTGAAAATACCAAAGCTTTCCAGTGGTTAACCCGTCACGCTCAGAAGTTTGGTTTTGAGTTATCTTTTCCTCCAAACAATTCACAAGGAGTAAGCTATGAACCTTGGCACTGGAGATATATAGGTTCGCCAGAAGCTGCTGCTGCTTTTGCTCAAGCGAGAAAGTTTTAGTCCAGGCCGTTGTCTGGAATGTAACTATCTCAGGACTTATGCACGGACACTAAATCAAGAGGGCGAATGCCATTCGCCCCTACAGGTTTTTGGTTATGACGATGTGGTTCATCAATTTGAAAAGCGCTGTAAATATATTAACTGATTTTTATGAAGCACGGCAGTGGGAGCATCTTGCTCCCGTGCCAGATATTCCTTTTTCCTGTAAACCATTACGCAAGCAGGACTACCATATAATCAGGACTTACGCAAAAATTCACCTTAAAAATCCCATATGTAGGGGCGAATGGCATTCGCCCTCAGAAGAAGAATTAATACTCTTACCACCAAATCATCAACCATTACTTATTTCACAATAAAGCTAAACGCTGATTAGACGAATAACCAGAAAAAACCCGTGCTATTTGCGATCGCTCAATCTCAAGATGCTGTTCTAACACACTAGAAATCACATTCCGAAAGTCCGTTGTCACCGCCAGATCCCGTTTCTCAAACAATTCTGACTCATCTAAACCAGGCCATTGTCCATAAACCTGAGCACCACGCACGCCACCACCTAAGACCCACATTACGTTACCATGACCGTGATCGGTGCCACCATTACCATTTTCGTTAACTGTGCGACCAAATTCTGACATTACTAAAATCACTGTATTTGAGTAAAGCGGACCCAACTCCTGAACTAAAGTAACCAAACCTTCCCCCAGAGGTTTTAGTCTTCTTGCTAAAGCACCTTGACTGCTTCCTTGGTTAACATGAGTATCCCAATTACCGAGAGCGAGAAATCCTAACTGTGTTTTAGAATCACCCACCATGATTTGAGCTAAATTTTTGGCATCGGCAGCAAAACCTTGTGGAGGTGGTGCTCCCGCTGAAGCTGCTGCCATTTCTTGCTCTAAGTCAGCTAACAGTAAGTCTCTTGCTTGGCGACCTTCTTGGTAAACTCTACTAAGTTCGTCATTGCTACTATAAAGGCGATCGAATGCTTCATAAATTTTGGGGCGGTCTATGGGTAAACTACGGGTTGATTTTCTCCCTGTAGGAAGACTGGCAACTGGCATTGCACCCATAAGAATGCGAGGTGGTGTATCTCCTAAGTTTACAGCTTGAGTAGGTTTATCTTTTGGGAGATTTGCCAACAAACGATTCATCCATCCATCAGGTATTTTTTTATTACCTGGAATACCTGTTTCCATATAATATTGAGCATCAAAATGGGAGCGAGTGTCGTTATTTAAACCGCAGGCGTGAACAAATGCTAAACTGCGATTTTGCCAGAGGGGTATGATACTTGCTAGAGCAGGATGTAAGCCAAATTGACCGTCTAAGTCGATCGCTCCTTCTGCTTCTCCTGGAGCAGGAATTGCTATTTTTGGTCGTGCATTATAATAAGTGTATTCCTGATGGGGAATAACTACATTTAATCCATCGACTCCTCCTCGGAGAAAAACAACTATTAATCTTTTACGGTTGTTGGTTTGAGCTAATCCTTTTGCTACCCAACCATGACTACCAACAGAGATTATTCCTGAAGCTGATAGTAAGCTAGCAAATTGTAAAAAATTACGTCTTTTCATATTATATCAAATCTGGTTAAACAGTTATAGAATGGTTAAGTTTTTAGGAGTCAGGAGTCAGGAGTCAGGAGTCAGGAGTAGAAAGAATCACAAAGATTTTAGCCTTTTTAGGGTCGAATTGCAGTGCGCCTGTTTCAGTCTAAAACACTCAAAAAGGAGCGTATTTTAGGCGCATAGTTGGGCAGAAAAATCATTCTTACAATTCTTACTCCTACCTCCTCTATAATTCCCATTTCTCCTGTCTCCTGACTCCTGACTCCTGACTCCTCCATCTTTATTTGTACATCATTTCTGGACTACCTAACATTAAAGCTGCTTGTAAATCATTTGGGCTATTTTTGATTATTGCTTGAGTTTGAGCAGAAAAATTATTTCCTAAAGTTGCAGAAAGTTGCTGACGGTTTATGGGTTTGGGTTTTCCTTGATTTAACTGACCACGGGAGATATTTGTGGCAAAGCTAATTCTACGCATCATTGCATCAGGGTTTAACCATGCTTCTTTAGTATTTTTATAACCATCAGGAGTGCCACAAGCATAAATGTGCATTCCTAATTGGTATAACATTCCAGCAATTTGGTTCCATCTAAATTTATTAGTTCCTGTTGCTCTAACTGCAGAAATAATATATTGGTACGGAGTTTTAAATTTGCGGTCGTAGTAGTTTTCATTCCAGAATTCACTACTGTTGAACAAGGTTTCTAAAACAGAACGAATGTTACCATTAGTTTCTTGAAATGTTTGAGCTAGTTGATTAACTAAAGCTCCTGGAGGCCGATCTGCCACAAAATATTGAGCTAATTTATAGCTAATAAAACGAGCAGTAGATGGATGCTTTGCCAGAATATCTAAGGCTTTTTCTCCTTCTTCTATCCCACCTCCTTGGATCGGTATTCCTAGAAATATTTTGTCACTATTATCGTGGCGGTCTGGATAAAACTTAAATCCGCTACCATCTCCTGTTCGACGTATAATTCCCCACCCAGTAAAAATTTTTGCTAAGGTTACTATGTCTTTTTGTGTATAACCTCCATCTACTCCGAGAGTATGAAGTTCCATAAGTTCGCGGGCATAATTTTCATTTAAACCTTTAAATGTGTTATTAGCACCTTTACTTCCCGGTGCAGTATTTAGCCAATTATCTAAATAGAATAACATGGCTGGATGATGAGCTGTTGCTCCTAATAAAGTCCGAAAATTACCAAGTGCATAAGGTCTAATTGCATCTCTTTCATAGGTACCTATCCAGACGCGAATTGGTCTTCCTCTACTCACAGAAACACTAAAGTGATTGAACCAAAAATTAATCATTACTTCTTGGAGCTGTCTATTACTCAATATTGCTCTGAGAAAGTTTGCTTTTCTAGCTTCGTTCAGAATTATTCTCATCCGATTAATTCTTGCTTCTTTCTGTTTTTGAGTTAGTTTTTTTTGTTTTCTGGGAGGTAGGGAACCATACTCGTTATAAAGTTGAACTGGGTTTAAGTCTAAGGTTGTTAATGTTAACAGTTGATTAGTTAATTGTTGAGGTTCTCTAATGGTTTCTGGTTGAAGTTGAGACTGAATATAACTGTTAATTCCCATTGATTTAACTCGTTCTATATCTCCTGGTCTAGGACCAAAACTTAGACGATTCAAAATATGGATAGTTTGGGTATTGATAGATTGACTATCAGCGTAGCTAGGACTTGGTAATCCTAACCAGATAATTAAGCTTAATAGCAGAGATATAATCCAGTAATTAGAGGATTTTTTCATTAGACTTCTCCAGAAAATAGGGAGTAGGGAGTAGGGAGTAGGGAGTAGGGAGTAGGGGGAAATAATTGATAATTTATATTGAATAATTGATTTTATTTTTTATTATGGGAGATGTCTATTAGACTTCTTGCAGAAGTCAGGGAATAGGCAATAGGCAACAGTAAGAAAAATATTTCCCTGTCTAAAGATTATTATCAGTCTATGTTCGTACCCTATCTTTATATTGCTTTATATACATTTGTATGGGAGTCCTATTCTGAAAGTTTTTGATTTTAGTAAACGTTATTTACAGCAAAACATATCAATAATCATAACTTAAATATTTTAATTTTACCACTACCAAATTTCTCTGTAAAAATCGGGAATTACTTTATCTTCTTTAAGTACCTAAACTTGATTTGGGTGCATCTCAATATTTGCAAAAAAATTTTTTTCTTATCAAAATAATGTGGGTGTAAAACCCCGCCTTTTAAGGCGAAATATTTTTGGAGAGTTGCTCACGCATCCCCGTTACAAAAATAACTTCTGACTTCTGACTTCTGACTTCTGACTTCGTTAATCCCTGTTCCCTAAAAGCGATAAATTTTTGGCTTGATTCAGAATTGAGATGCACCCCTTCATTTTTAATGAAATTAAGGAACTTTCCAAATATTAATCTTCCGGTCCCAACCACCGCTAATTATTGTTTGACCATCAGGACTAATTGCTACTGTACTAATATAACTGGTGTGTCCGTTTAAACTACCTTTTAATTTACCTGTACTCAGCTCCCAAAACTTGATGGTTTTATCCCAACTGCTACTAATTAAAGTTTTACCATTAGGAGTAATGACTATTGACCATACTCCGTCTATATGTTCTTTTAAACTATGAATTAATTCATATGTCTGCAAGTTCCAAATGTTAATCGTGCCATTACTACTACTACTAGCTAATATCTGACTATCAGGACTAAAAACTACAGACAAAATTGATAGAGAATTAGTATTTATACTACGAATTAGTTGACCTGTTTGTAGGTTCCATAATTTAATCATATTATCTTTACTACCACTAGCTAGAAATTGACCGTCAGGACTAATGGCGATCGCATTAACAATCTCAGAATGTCCTTCTAAGGTTCGGTTCGACTCTCCACTACCTAAATTCCAAATTTTAATAGTTCGATCCCAACTCCCACTTACCAATGTTTCACCGTCAGGAGCGATCGCTACTGCATCTACCACATCGTTATGTCCAGTGAGAGTCTGTACCAGAGTAATATCAGTTACATTTTTATTTTTGGGTAGTTTCCAAATTTTGATAGTTTTGTCATCACTACCACTGATAACTAACTCTTCATTGGGAGATACTGCCACTGAATTTATTGATTCTGCGTGAGCTTTCCAAATAGCTATGACTTCGCCATTATTAATATCCCTGACTGAAATCATCCCGTTACTACTACCACTGATGATATAGGAATTTAAAGCAACTACAGAATTCACTATTCCACCTACTTCATTAGAAATTGCCTTTGCCAAAGTAAAATTTACGGCAGTTTCTGTTCCATTTTCTTTTGTCGAGATAGTTGTAGAAACAGGGTTTGTTGCTTCTGTTGGAGTAGTTGTAGTTTGAGGTGTCTGGGATTGTTGAGAAATGGTCGGCAACGAAACCTGTTGTCGCCACTGCCAAAAAGTATTAATTTCTATTCCTCCAGAAACGATCGCATCAGAGTTTTCTTGCAATTTGACAATACCGTTAATAGCGACTAGACGACCTTCTGTATCTAGCACTGGTCCGCCACTCATCCCCGCTCTGACTAAATTATCATAAAGTAAACTATAACCACCGATAGGTTGCTGACGCCCTTTGACTACCCCTGGTGTACTCAGAAAAATTCGTTGTTGGAGGTTACTGCCAGAACGTGGCCATCCCCCCACAAAAACTGTTTTTCCCGGAATTAACTGAGTTGGGTCTCCTGTTTCGGCAACAGGGTAATTTTGAGAACTGGTAAATGGCACGACTGCTAAATCTACATTTGGTACTTGTTTAATGAGACTATAGTACACTGGATGCATTTCTCCATCGGGTGTGCGTACTTGATAATCTCCTACTTTATTGACAACGTGCCAGTTGGTGAGTACATAATATGTATCTCCTTGTTTTTCGACAATTACACCTGAACCGCCTCTGTTTGGTCCATCAATTCTAACTGTAATTTCTCCTGCTATTTTGTTAATTTCTGATTCTGTTAAACCAAGAGCAACTTCTGATGCTATTAGTGGCATTAGGGTAGTGATACTAATAATTAAGTTTCTGATATTAATAGTCTTTAGAGGTAAAATACTAATAATAATTATGGTGATGATTTTCTGAAAGTTCATTTTTTTATTTGTCAGCAACAGCTTTTTTGATTCAGATGTTTAATCAAATACTTTACTTCCCAACCGAAGTAGATATTTTATGCCGAATTATGAATATTATTTATAGACATTAGAGTTGTCACTAAATAAAGGGGTAAAATCACTCTAACCTAGACAGAGCAATAATTCCAAGATTTTTACCGAAAAATTGTGGTAAAAATCCTCCCCTTCTAAGGGGATAATAAGCGGTCGTTTGCGCAGCATTCCGTAGGATGGGATGGCGCCATTCGGAGCGGGTCTGCAAGAACGGGTCTCTTCGCCATATCCAATCGACCAAGAGAAGAAAATTTTCATTATTAGTCAATCCTCTTCTTTCAAGGAGAGGTAATTATTCATTATTCATTATTCATTATTCATTATTCATTGTTGAACATCTAATAGCTACAATCCTTACAGAACAAAGTTTTTGGGATTTTTTTAAGTTATAAAGCCACAAGTCTATTATATCATGTATCTATAGCAATAGACAGGTAGGTGAGGACATAGAGTGATGATGAACCTCAGACAGAGAAATGTGGGGTTGCTGAAGCGCGTATATGATATTAATTTTAATTACTTAAAGCGCTTTTCGCTCTTGATGAACCACATCTTCACAAGCAAAATCCTGTAGGGACGTTCCATGGAACGTCCTTACTGTGGTCTACCCAAATGAAAACCGCTGTAGGAGTCAACCCACCCTTGCTCCCAGGAGGGGGAGTCAGATCAAATCCGGTAGCATCGGTGTAATTAGATAGTGAGTAAGGGAGTAGGGGAGTAAGGGAGTAGGGGAGTAGGGGAGTAGGGGATATCTAGAAATATTTGGTAATGGTTGAAGATGGAACATTTTTTACGTGCCGAATTAAACGGATTTGAGATCAGAAGTCAGGAGAAAGAAAGTGCTTTTCGGTCAATTAAGTAAAGACAATATCTAATTTTGCCATCTTTGAATGACTCTTAATTTATCTAAATTACTTATTTCATACCTCCAATCACCAACGCCGGAATTTTTTTTCCCACTGTTACCAGATCCTGTCTTCCCTCACAGGAGTGCGCCTTCCCTCTCTTGGTCGCCATTCCCATGGCGTTTGCGCTTCGCACAACTACGTTTTATATCATGTCCGGTTGAACAGTTATAAATCAATTACAGAGGAGTCAGGATTCAGAAGGACAGTTATAAATCAATTACAGAGGAGTCAGGATTCAGAAGGTAAGAAAGAAGCAACAAAGAAGAAGAAAGAAAGAATAAAGAGGAGGAAAAGGAGAAAGTTTTTTGATCACTAATTATCCGGACATGATATTAGATGTTGCGGAGCAAAACGCTTAACGTCCCGGAGGGACAGGAAACCCGAAAAGTTCAGAGCAGCTTCGCTTTTAATGTTGCGGAGCAAAACGCCTGGTTCCGACTGCTGGCGTCTGTCGCACCCCGTGGGGTCGCACCGCTGTTCCCTACTATATATCTAACCTCCACCATTTATTGTTCCTTCAAGGATTTTCTTGTTTTTTCAAATTTAAAATCTAGATGCAGTTAGTTAATTACTAATAGTTCAATAGCAACTTTTGTGTTCCATAAATTTGGTGGCGCAGTATTACATTCGTCAATCCAAACTAAGGCAAAAATGCTATATATAACTTAAATAGGAGTATCATCAAAGTTCATTTTATTCGGCTCAATCGAAATATTACTAAACGATTGGACTAATAACAGCAATCAAATAGTTTTCAGACCTTTACTATTTGCAAAAAAAATGCTATATGCTCTTATCCCCAAAGCTACTAATTTAATGATGTTTCTAAAATTTAATATTGTAGCCTATAGAAAACATGGATTATAATAAATTAAGCTGATTTTGTTTAAGTGGCTTTTATATGGTGGAGCGAAAACATATCGAGTATCAAAAAATACTAAAATCTAGCAAAGAACTAAATTTGCTAATTGTAGAAGATGTGATGGAAGATTTAGCGCTCATAGTCAACACCTTAAAGTCTAATGGTGTAAAATTTACCTATAATGTTGCAGGCAGTAAACTAAATTACCAAAAATTACTTCAAGATAATGTATATGATGCAATATTGTCAGATTACTATTTAGCCGATTTTGATATCTTCGAGGTACTGACATTACTACAAAAATTAGGACAAGAAGTTCCTGTGATTTTAATCACAGATTGTTTACAGGAAGAAGAAGCTTTTGAATGTTTAAAAGCAGGGGTTGATAATTATATTTTTAAAGATAAATTATTAAGTTTATCTATTATTTTAGAGCGATCGATCGCTGAATTTAGGTTAAAAAAAGAACAGCAACGTGCCATTCTCAAGTTACAAAAACAAGCTCAACAAGAAGCAATTATTAATCGCATTGTTCAAGGAATGCGTAATACTTTATTACTGGATGAAGTGCTACAAAATACTGTTGAACAGTTACATGAGGTTTTGCAAGTTAGTCATTGTATAATTGTCAGGCTGGACTATCAGAAAAACATTAATCTTTGTCACTTAAATAATATGACAGTTGAATGCGATCGTCAAGTGAGTTTTTCTTACGATGTTCATCAATATTATTCAGAGCTACTCGCTAGAGGAGAGCAAGTAAAAATTAGTAAATTCGATACAACTATAGACTCAGAAGTTAAAAATCTTATCGACGAGTTTCAAGTGATTTCAGTCTTGATTACACCCCTGTTGTATCAGGATACTTACCAAGGTGGGATTATTCTAGACCAGTGCGATCAAGAAAGAAAATGGACAGAAGATGAACTATCTCTATTGAAATCAATAGCTGACCATTGTGCTATTGCCATTCATCAAGCTGAACTATATCAACAAGCACAAATTGAAATCGCTGAACGCAAGCGAGTAGAAGAGCATCTACGCAAAAGTCAGGAACGCTATGCTCTTGCAATTGAAGCAAGTCATGTGGGAATTTGGGAATGGGACTTACAAACGAATGCAATTTACCTCGATCCTATATTGAAAGCAATGCTTGGTTATGAAGATTGGGAAGTTAGAAACATGATGGATGATTGGCATCAATTGGTGCATCCAGAAGATAGAGAACAGGTAATGGCAGCAAAAAATGCTCACTTAGCAGGACTGACACCAAAATACGAAATCGAACATAGGGTGCAACATAAAGATGGAAGTTATCGATGGTTTTTTTGTTGCGGAGTTGCTATTCAAAATGAAACCGGAATAACGAACAAAATGATGGGAACAAATACAGACATTACACAATATAAGCACGCAGAAGAAACTGTTATTGCTAGTCAACAGCAGCTTGTAGCTATGATGATGCTTATCCGTAATATTACAGAGTGCAAACAAGCACAACAAGCCTTACGAAATCATGAAGTGAAGTTTCGTGCCCTAATTGAAAATGCTAACGATTTGATTTTGATTATTGATGCTGAGGGAATATCTCGTTATATTAGTCCATCACTAATAAGGGTTTTGGGATATATACCAGAAGAAGCTGTTGGCCAGGGTATCTTCGATCTAATTCATACGGATGATTTATCTCTCATCACCCACACTTTTCACAAAGCAATTGAAAATCCTGGTATTAGTCAACCACCTATTGAGTATAGAGTTAAACATAGTAATGGTTCTTGGTGCTTTTTTGAAGGTGTTGCCACTAACCTTTTACACGACCCAGCGGTAGCAGGTATTATTATTAATAGTCATGATATTACTCAACGCAAGCTAATTGAAGAACAATTAAAACATGATGCACTACACGATCCACTAACCCATCTGCCTAATCGTACTCTATTTATGGATCGTTTGGAGCAAACAATTAAATATGCGGAACGCCGAAACAATTTTTCCTTTGCCGTCCTATTTATAGACCTTGATCGATTTAAAGTTGTTAATGATAGCCTTGGCCATAGCATGGGAAATCAACTGATTATTGCGATCGCTGAACAACTAAAAGCATTACTTTCTCCTGGAGATACAGTTGCTCGTCTTGGTGCAGATGAGTTTGCAATTTTGCTAGAATATATTTCAGGAATTAGTGATGCTACCTGTATTGCTAATCGGATTCACGAACAACTAACTTCACCAATTATTTTAGAAGGAAATGAAGTATTTATTACTGCTAGTATTGGTATTGCTCTCAACTCCCCAAGTATGGGGTCAGCAGAAAATTTTTTACGAGATGCAGAAATAGCTATGCAATCTGCCAAAGATATAGGTAGAGGATGTTATCAAATTTTTTGTACCTCTATGCACACTCAAATTCTGAAACGTTTAAAGTTGGAGAACAATTTACAAAGTGCTCTACAAGCTGTTAAAAATCAACCTACAGCTCAATCTCAATTTTTGCTTAACTATCAGCCAATTGTTTCCCTCGCTACAAACAATATTATTGGTTTTGAGGCCCTAGTGCGTTGGCAACATCCAGAATTAGGTTTAATTTCTCCTGTTGAATTTATTCCTGTGGCAGAGGAAACAGGGTTAATTATACCTCTTGGTTTGTGGGTATTGAGAGAAGCTTGTCGGCAGTTACGTCAATGGCAAAATGAATTTTCCAATAGTTATCCTTTAAAAATGAGTGTTAATTTGTCTGTGAAACAATTTGCTCAAGCAGATTTAATCGAACAAATTGACCAAATTATCTTAGAAACTCAGCTTGATGGTAGTAATTTAAAACTGGAAATTACTGAAAGTGCTTTAATAGAAAATCATGAGTTTGTTGCAGAAAAAATGTCTCAGTTAAGAGCGCGAAATATAGAGTTATGTATTGATGATTTTGGTACGGGATATTCTTCTTTAAGTTATTTACACCGTTTCCCAATGAATACTTTGAAAATCGATCGTTCTTTTGTGAATAGAATAGGTGTTGCTAATATGGTAAGTGAGGGTTCAATTGATCCTACGGAAATTATCCGTTCAATTATTACTTTATCTCACAACTTAGGTATAAATGTTGTAGCTGAGGGAGTGGAAACTACAGAACAAGTTCTTCAACTACAAGCGTTAAAATGTGAATATGCTCAGGGTTATTTATTTTCTAAGCCCCTAGATATGGCAAAAGCAACAAGTTTAATTTCTACAATCAACTCTTCGGAAAAATAGTTATAGCGCGACGCGCAAGTGAGAAGTCAAAAGTTAAAAGTCAAAAAACTTAGCTTTTGACAAGAAGCTTTAAGTAGGGCTTGCTGATTAAATATCAAAGCATTGACTTATATTGGTTGTAGCATTTTTGGTCGAAAAAAGTGCCAGCTTTTCAGCTCAAAGAGCTGCATAAAGCTAGTATTTTGGGACGATTATGGCAGAAAAATCACTCTTACAATTTTTCCGACTACCTCCTCTATAATATTAAATCCAGTTAATTGCACATAGAATCTGATTATATAATATCTGTTTATAATTCTATAATTACATAGTATGATAATGTTTGGATAATTATTTAATTGGTGACAATAATCTCATGAGCAATATTTATGTGTTCCACGAAGGCAGAGGAGACAATGGGTGGCTTTGGTCTAATACCTTTGATGGCTCTGAATGGGTTGGCGATCAAAAAGTACCCAATACAGGTATTACTGCTGGTCCATCAGCAGTAGTATACAATGATCAAATCTATGTGTTCCACCAGGGCATGGAAGATAGTGGCTGGCTTTGGTACAATGTTTTTGATGGCTCTGAATGGGCAGGCGATCAAAAAGTACCCGACACAGGTATCAGCGAGGGTCCATCAGCAGTAGTATACAATGACCAAATCTATGTGTTTCACCAAGGCCGGGGAGATAGTGGCTGGCTTTGGTATAATGTTTTTGATGGTTCTGAATGGGCTGGTGATACCGAGGTTAAGAGAACAGGAATTACTGCCGATCCATCAGCCGTGGTATACAATGACCAAATCTATGTGTTTCACCAAGGTAGGGGAGATAGTGGCTGGCTTTGGTATAATGTTTTTGATGGCTCTGAATGGGCTGGTGATACCGAGGTCAAGAGAACAGGAATGACTGCGGGTCCATCAGCAGTAGTATACAATGACCAAATCTATGTATTTCACCAAGGTAGGGGAGATAGTGGCTGGCTTTGGTATAATGTTTTTGATGGCTCTGAATGGGCTGGTGATACCGAGGTCAAGAGAACAGGAATGACTTCGAGTCCATCAGCAGTAGTATACAATGACCAAATCTATGTGTTTCACCAAGGCCGGGGAGATAGTGGCTGGCTTTGGTATAATGTTTTTGATGGCTCTGAATGGGCCGGTGATAAAGAGGTGCGGGGAACAGGTCTTACTGACGATCCAGATGCTGTTGTCATGTAGGTAAATATTTTCTAGTCTATTACTTGCTTCTGACAAATTATATTGGACATCTCCAGAAAATAAATATTCCTATTCTAGCAAGCATTCTAGAAACGTTTATAGAACCCCCGATCGTATCTTTTGGGGAAAAAGTATATACTTTACGCATCAAGTAGCGTACACCAATTATCATAACCAAGACCAGGGTAAATGCCAGCCTTCAAGTAGTTTAAAAGACAAATAGTGGGTTCTGATTGAGCCATCCCATACCAAAAAAAAAGAAAACTTGTCCCACAAAGTGGAGCAAAAGAGAAATATTATAGCGCTGCACGCAGCTCATCTGGCAACAGGCAACAGCTCCGGAAGGGGGAATAAATTGCTGATAATATAAGACTTTTAGCTATTGGACAATTCCTGCAATTTGTAAATATGCCAGCGCACATTGCTATAGATGGTATTTTGTATCAATTAAAGAATGGTTTTCATTACAGCGCTTTTCAGATGGATGAACCACATCGTCATAACCAAAACCTTGTAGGGGCGAACGGCCGTTTGCCCCTACTGTGGTCTATCGAAATGAAAACCGCTGTAATTGATAATGGATCATGGATAATTGATAATTACCTCGGGTTTTAACCGCTACGGAATTGAATATCAGGAGATATTATTTCTTTTCTTGGTCGATGGTCGGACAGCTCCGAGACCTCGCCATCCCATCCTAACGGACTGCTCCGCAAACGACCGCTGTCTTGGTCGATTGGATATGGCGAGGGGACCTCGCCATCCCTCGACCGCTTTTTTCCCCTATCCAAGGGGAGGCTTCAAGGCGCGAATTATTTAATTATTAATTATTAATTATTAATTATTAATTATTCGGTAATTGGTGTGACTTACCCTGCATACTTGCCCCCTTATTCAACAGTATTTTGGCAGCTACATTCGGTGGCGAGCATCAGGGGTAACCCTTGAATATTAGAGATGTATTGTACTCTCAACTACGCTGCTCAGGTAAAAAAAAAGCGCTCGGGGACAACTCTAATAATTATTGATTCACAACCAGTAAAAAATACTTGCAATGCTGGTATCAAGTCAATCATGATTTTGTTTTGACAAAGCTACCAACGGCATTAAAAGACCGGAGTGCAGTTTTATTGTCTCGGTTTTCCTTCTTGCTCCGTCCTTACTCTGAGGAAACCGAGAGAGCGGGGGGTGCGCTTTTTTTACCCATTGTCAAATGCCATCAGTATGGGATGATGTCGGAAGTATAGAAATGTGATCAGACAATATTGACTACTTTAAATCAATTCCAGTAAACATTCCTAAAATTACTATTTTACTTGCTCATGGATACCAAGAGCGAAAAAATCATACAGGAGTTAAAAAAAATCTATCCTGGGATTATGACCAAAATTCGGATTGTATCTATCAGCAAAACAATCATTGGCACAGAAAAAACAGGAAGGAAAAACAGGGTAAGTTCGGGTCAAAGCAAGGTTGGTCATTGAAAGAACCAATTCCTGGATCAGCAGATGTAAAAGCTTGAGCAAAAACTTTGTTTGCGTTTGCTTGGTGCATCCGGTAGGGAAGCATTCGGCAGGAAAAGTATCCACTCAATATGATGGGGTAGGCAATGATGATAACTGCCAAGGCCAATGAAAGGGATTGATAAAAAAGGGAGCGATCGTATCGGCTCAATCAATCAGGGTAGCCAAAAAAGAATAAAGGATAA
>NZ_JAAHGO010000300.1 GCF_010672455.1 Okeania sp. SIO2C9
TTCTTTACTTTCTGCGACCACGACAGTATTTTATTCTTTAGCGATCGCGGTGTGGTTTACTGCATGTCAGCATACCAAATCCCCACAGCTTCTCGCACCGCCAGAGGTGTCCCGATTGTACAGATGCTACCAATTAATCACGAAGAAAAGATCACCTCGATTGTGCCAGTATCTGAGTTTAGCAATGATGAATACCTGGTGATGTTGACTTGTAGTGGTTACATCAAAAAAACTACCCTTGCAGCCTTCCGTAATATTCGTGCAAATGGCTTGATTGCAATTTCCTTAGGAGAAGGTGATCAATTGCGGTGGGTACGTCGGGCCAGGGAAGAAGACAGCATTATTATTGGTTCGAGTCAGGGGATGGCAATTCATTTCAAAACTGATCACGAGCAACTGCGTCCCTTAGGCCGCGCTACCAGGGGAGTTAAGGCGATGAAATTGCGCTCCCGAGATGAGTTGATTAGCATGGATATTTTGCCTGCTCAAGTTATAGCTAGTCTGGCAGCTATTGAGGATGCACAAACGCAAGATTTAGGTTCTTTGCCAGATGAGGAGGAAACGGAAGATGCTAATAATCTTAGCGTAGCAGCTGACCAGGAGCAGGAGTTGCTAGAAAGTGCAGGTCAAGGGCCTTGGGTACTGGTGGTGACGATGGGTGGCTATGGCAAAAGGGTACCAGTGTCACAGTTCAGGTTGCAAAATCGTGCTGGCATGGGAGTGCGAGCCACAAAATTCCGCAAAGCTAAAGACCAATTAGCAGCGCTGCGGGTTGTTAATGAAGGGGATGAGTTGATGATGGTTACCAGTAGGGGTATTATCATTCGGCAGTTAATTGATGCTATTTCGCCCCAATCTCGGATGGCAACAGGGGTGAGAGTGCAGCGTCTTGATGAGGATGATGCGATCGCGGCTGTAGCTTTGGTGCCTCTGACAGGGGAGGAAGAGGAAGAGACGGAGGAAGAAATGGAGGAAGCTTTGTAGACTAAGCGTTTTGGATATTATGTAGAGACATGAGAATATTTTGTGTCTCTAGCGCGTAGTATCTGCTGCTGATCAATTAGGA
>NZ_JAAHGO010000301.1 GCF_010672455.1 Okeania sp. SIO2C9
GAATTTCCAGTATACGAAAAAACTAAAATTCAGCGCTTTCGTGGTAAATACTTTCAAGATTTAGAAATTAAAGATAAACAAGAATTTTGGAAGTATCAATTTGCCATCAAATACTTACCATCAGCTGACGAAGATGTTATTGGTAATATCTTTGATCGCATTAATCGTAACGTTATTAAGTTAACTCCTCAAGAGCTTCGTCATGCAAAGTTTAGCGGAGATTTTATTACTCTTGCTGAAGATTTATGTACTTGGATGTTTGATTTTTTAGGAAAAAAAAGCAAAAATTTTCCTAACCTTAATTCCACTTCTAAAAAACAAATGAAAGATATCGAAATGGTAGCACAACTACTATTATTATTAGAGGAAGATGCAAAGTCATATAGTCCGGATTATCTTGATAAAGCTTTTACTGAACGAGATAGTGAATGGGAGGAAAAAGATGAAATAGAAAACGAATTTCGTAATACTATTGAATCTATAGGAAAAATATTAGATTTATCTAAAGAGGTTAATTTAGCTAAATCTAGGTTGAAAAATCAGGCTGATTTTTATTCTTTATTTGGTGCTGTTGCTGAGTTAAGTCGTGAAGGAACACTAAAAATAGATAAAAATACTGGTTCAAAAATTTATGAATTTTTAGAGGTTGTACAAAATAAAGAATTGCACAGTAAATCTAAATATGAATTAGATAATTACCAAAAAAAAGCACTAGATTACTATAAAGCAGTAAAGTATTCTTTTACAGATGTAGGTCCCAGAAAAATTAGAATTGGAATTGTCAAATCTTTGTTGAAGGGAGATATTCATTCAGAACAATCTTATAATGTATGATTTATCCTTCTATACTAGACCGTAAATACAATCAATATCAGCCTTTTGTTAAAGAGGTGGCTAAAAGAGTAAAAGAAGCATTATTAAATTTTTGCGATGCCAAAGGATATGCTTTTACTTCTCGAATCAAAACTATTGAATCCCTGGCTGAAAAAATTGAAACAGGACGATTTGAAAAATGGTCAGATTTGGATGATTTGTTCGCTTGTACAATTATCATA
>NZ_JAAHGO010000302.1 GCF_010672455.1 Okeania sp. SIO2C9
TCCCTTGACGAGTTAATTTCACAGCCCATTCTCGAAAAACTTGTCCTTTTCCCTCGCACCATTCATCTATTAGATAGAGCAAAGCACGAGTTAGTTTAGAGTGAAAAAATTTCGGTGACATTTTTGCGATTGCTTTTCCATCAATAAATTCATAAATAATATCTCCTTCTCCTGGTGGAAGTTCAAGACATTCTTGTAATGTAAGTTGATTTTTAACCTGTAACATTTTGTCTATTTTAGGGTATACTATATAACGGTAATTTTGGTGAAGCGATCGCTTATTTTTTTGTTCCTTGTTGCTGAAAACTTATTGCCCATTCCCCATTCCTGAGTTTTGCAAGAGTTCAATTATCTATGGCAAAAACATTTCTGCAAAGGATCAAGAAAGTGATGGAAAATTCAAGGGATTAATTATTTCGCTATCTGAAAAAACAGTTTCTGATTTGTAACCTTTTGGCGTGGGATGGCGACAGATATAAGCTTGGCGGTTACTTACATCTAAAACCCAATATTCGGAAATATTTGCTTTGGCGTAAATAAGTGCTTTTTCTTCCCTGTCTATTTTCAAGGTTGTGTCAGAAATTTCGATTAAAAAGAATATTTCCTGTGGATTGGGGTGGGGATTTCCATAAGGTTGGGGATCGATTTTAACTATAGCAATATCCGTCTCTGGTTCAGAAGTTGATAATGTACTGGTAACTGCATTCTGACATGAGGTTCCTGAGTTAATTGAGCTTTTAAATAATCAGACATCCGTTGAGTTGTTGCAGCATGGGGGGCACGTTGGGGATTCATTTCAACAATACGACCTTCTAATAGTTCGACATGGGATTCAGGTGTAAGAATACTGTAGTCTATCATTTTATGGTACTCTGTTACAGTCCACAAGCGAATTTTGGTTGTCGTCATTAGTTTTAACTCCTATTTTATCTAATGTTGGCATTTATACCCGCGCTCTCCCGAAGGGGAGCGTCGTATGGGAATGCCAACCCATGCTATAATAAAACTACGAGCGTGTTAGTAATAGGTCGAAAACATTGAAAGCCAGATAT
>NZ_JAAHGO010000303.1 GCF_010672455.1 Okeania sp. SIO2C9
CTTCTGTCCGCCCAATTATCTTGAAGGGAGGGAATTGCTCAAGGTAACCGGTAATAGTTGACTTTAAACTTCCTAAAATTCCCCTATTTTTATCTTCCGGAAAGATATCATCTTCCAGTTGAGATTGAGAATATTCTTGCCAATCTTCTGTATCAACTAGACTGGATAAAGCTCGCCAGACTCCAGCCTTAATTAGGAATTCTTTCCTCTTCAGCCCTGTGACAACAACTAATACTCCTTCTTTTTCAGGTAAGTGATGTTATCTGAGTTCCTTTGCTAACTTGTTTTTCAACTCAGGTGACTCACGTCATAGTTTGAGAGTAGTGTCAGGCTCTTTTCCTAATAATTCTTGCTGTTGCTCTGGTTGAGCCAAGTCGATCATATCTTGCCATTCTACTTTGAACCCTTCTTCTCCACCAGCTTTTATAGCCTGATTAATTACTTCCTTAAAAGAGTCTACCTCTTCTGTATCTAGTGACTGAATAGCAAGTTTTTTAAAAGCTGGTTCTAGAGATTTATTTCCAATCCAAGCAACGGAATTACGAATTTTACGACCTCTGAAATCCAGGCGTTCTTGGGAATCAATTCCTGTTACTAAAAACAATAATTTATGATCTTTCGTTCGTGCTATAACTACAGAAAAAGCATGAGCATCAATTAAATTAGTTACTTCCTGGAAGATAAGAGGTAATACTTCTACTCTTTTCTGAATCTCTTTGGTAATTCTTAGCCAGCGGTAGTCGTCATCTTGAGCAAAACCACGACTTTGAACATAGATTTCCACAAGTTAATTCCTCTTTATATTTCTAACAATTCTTTACCTTGAATAATCGCAAAACCATCTCTAGTTTTAATTCCTTTGGCAAACTCCTTAACTGCTTTTCTGACAGCAGCATCTCCACCAAGAATTTGAATCACTGCTCTCAATAAAGCGGGACTACGGTCTAGATGCAATTTTAGTAAAAATGCCAATAAATAACGCAGCGGTTGGTCATTATCCTGGGGACTATATTCAGCATCAGCAGTAGGGTATTTCCGAAAACCAAA
>NZ_JAAHGO010000304.1 GCF_010672455.1 Okeania sp. SIO2C9
TCAATTGTTCCAGCAACGTGAGTACCATGCCCAAAATCATCTTTTGCCTCGACTCTGTCGTTAACAAAGTCGTAGCCTTTGACAAATTTAGTATCTTTCAAGTCTGGGACATTTGTCACGCCAGTGTCAATGACTGCCACAGTAATGCCACTACCCTTGGTTTCTTCCCATGCAGATTCGATATTAATGCTGCGTAGGTTCCATTGCTGGCTATAGTAAGGGTCGTTGGGACTAATGAAGGTTGGATTGGTTGGATAATCACTATTTTGCTCAGATGAACCTATTGAACAATTTTTGTCTACAGGTTTCGGTAGACTATAGAGATAATTAGGCTCAATATATTCTGTCTGCTTAGAAAGCCCAGAATTCTTTAGAGCTTTAAGTAATTGTTTGTCGCCTTCTACAATATAAATATTGTCAGCAACTGAAAATACGCTATTGAGGTGGGGATTGACGTTGTATTCTTGAGCAATTTCTTCTAATTGCTCAGTAAGTTGGGCTGCTGGGATATCCTCGCGGAAATCCAGTACAATTGAATCAAATTTGCCTTGATGTGCTAGACCTTTGAAGTTAAATAGGGCAAAACCAAGGCCCAGCACAAATAAAGACAATAGTAAAACCTTTCTCATGGCAACCTTATATGCTATAGCGCCAGTTTAATTTCTAACATAACTCAAGGATTAAGGGCGCTAACCATAACAATGCAATTTTTGGTTTACTGAGTTGAGTAAAAGTGACTCAGATGAGTGAAGGAAAAAATGATCTCCAGGAAACATCTCAACTGAAAAGGCAGCTTTGGTTTGTTCTCGCCATGCTTCCAAATCATCAGCACTGGCTTTCCAATCCTGCCAGCCACCAAAGGCAGTAATGGGAGAATCTAGCGGTGCTTCAGGAGCATAGGCGTAAGTTTCAAGCACTGCAAAATCTGCCCGCAGTGTCGGTAACAACAGTTCCATAAGTTCAGCATTATTGAGTATCTCTTGGGGTGTGCCGTTATAGCGGCGTAGTTCCTTGAGGAATTCTGCTTCTGGTAAAGCATGAAGGGGA
>NZ_JAAHGO010000305.1 GCF_010672455.1 Okeania sp. SIO2C9
AAATTATGCCTTGTGGACGTATTGGGTTTGGCAAGGACTCCAACGCTGTTTTCGCAACCCCAACACCACTATCCTTAGCAAGCGGCAGAGTTATTTACTGATTGCTTGTTTAGAAGGAGTGATTTTAGGATGTGCTGTGCAAGGGCGAGAATATTCTAACAATAGCTGGGCATTTGATAATCTATTTTACCTAGCTTTCTTCAGCGCCATACTGCTTTTTGGTCTAATCGCAACTCTCTCACCAAGTCGCCAAACTTTACTCGATTGGGTACACTCTCGGCGAGAGCGAGCTTCTCATCCCCAAGGCTTTCGGAAAAATACTCTCCTGTCAGACTTAATTTGGGGCGAAAAAAGTCCAGCAATAGTGGCAATAGCAATTAATAGTGTGATTGCATTTGTTCCTTTAGTAATTGGGGCTTTATTAGGAATACTTTAGTAATTGGGGCTTTATTAGGAATATTTGTTGATTTTGTTCAGATCGGAATGCTTGTTTTGGCAGCCTTCGTTGTCAGCTTGATGATGGTTTACGCCACGATTACTCAGCTGATGCTGATGATGAGAACTTCCAAGCGCTCAGTTTGGGCAACTGGTACTATCGTTGTTGCAGTCTTGTTGCCACCCACAATTCTAGGAGTATTGGGTATCGACCCCTACCAAAATACAATTCCATGGCTGTTTTCAACTTTTCCTTGGGCAGCGATAGAATCAGCGGCAATGAACACCATATTTCTGGCACTGCTAAGTCAGTTGAGTGTTCTGACTTTGTTGAATCTACAGCTGAGGCGGCAGTTGCGACTTGCTGGTGAATCGGCATCAAAAGCTCTGTTAGCGGGACGTCCCTCTGTGCCTACAGTTTAGATTGACAAGGTAAAATTTCTTCATGGTTAATGGTTCATTGTTCATGGCAATGAACCATTAACTATGTATTTGGGGCGAAAAAAGTTCAGCAGTAGTGGTAATGGCAATCAAGATGGCGATCGCTGTTACTTTTATTTTTGATAATTGTTGCCAAAAAGTCAACTTTAATTTTAAATTAGTTTAAGTA
>NZ_JAAHGO010000306.1 GCF_010672455.1 Okeania sp. SIO2C9
TTTCAATGATTTTCAAGAAGCAGTGCTTAGTCACTTGTTTGCAGCTACGCTAGTAGTGGTAATCAGTGTTCCTTATTACCTAATGCATTATCAATCCTTCTCAGTTGAACTTAATCGCTCTACTTCCAGGCGCTTGACTATATATGAGAAAAGACCGTAAAGTATCAGACTTTCTCCTAACATTGCCGAGAACTCTTCAACAGCAGCCCTTAATTTTTCTATGAAAAAGGGTATTAATTCGTCCCGCTCAAACATCTGACTTAGCCTAGAGTGTAAAAATTCATCTTTGAGAATCTCTAAACCTAAGCCTCCAATAACAGAAACTCCCAAACCTATTGCCACTAATAACACGGCTTTGCGGTAAATACGCCAGAGAGCAATACAGTCTCGATAAAACACAAAGGGAGTAACTAAGACAATACCTAGATATATCGGTTTCCAGGAGTGATGATCTTCTGTAGGCAGCAGGTAATGAATTTTCAAAGCTTCATCAGCACAGGCATAGAAACACAGTAAGGCTACAGTGAGCAGAAAAATTTGAGAGGGAGGCTCGGAAGAATGATTTCCACAAATAAAAAAAACTAGTGATATCAAGCCAATTATAAATAGTTGTGAAGCTTGGAAAAACGAAGGAATTGTATCTTTATTATCCAAATCGAAAAGGTCAAAAGGTCTCTCAATCAAAACTATCCCAGCAAGATAAATAATCACCAGAAATATTTCTAAAACTATTAAAGTAAATAAGAGCCAATTACTGGCTTCATTAAGAGCTTTGGGATTTAAATTCATGGATATATCTAATTGTGCATTTCTTCTGTAGCACTCAATACATAATAATAATTAAGTGCTTTTTATTTAAATTTCATGGATGAAAATAATTGTATATTTCTGCTGCTAAACGCGACCCAATTCCAGCCACCTCGGTTAGTTGTTTGACAGATGCTTCTCGAATATAATCAATAGAGTGAAAATGTGCCAACAGTTGTTTTTGTCGTTGAAAACCAAGACCTGGAATTTCATCTAAACGAGAACGACGTAGCTA
>NZ_JAAHGO010000307.1 GCF_010672455.1 Okeania sp. SIO2C9
CAGAAGAACTAATTGAGCAGTTGCAACAACAGCTACGGCAAGAGAAGCAACTTGCTCGGCAGCAGAAGCAACGCGCACAGCAAGTTGAATCGCAACTTCAGCAGGAGAAACTGCGATCGCAACAACTAGCATAGATGCTACGTCAACTGGGAGTTGATCCAGATTCAGTTTAGTATGAAATCGACAAGATATTTAAGGAATAAGTCATAAGTGACAATAAGCACATTTATTACTTATTCCTTAGTTGGAGATTGACTTGTAGGTTTGGTAATCTGCTAAGTGTTCCTTTGTGGTAAATCAAAGACAACTTCAAATTGGATATCAGAAACTCGCTGGCGTAGCAATTGGAGGTGTCCATCAGCGTCGGAGCGAGTGCGGTAGCGAGCGATGATTACCCATTGTGTGGGGGGTAGTAGACGGGCAATTGCCCAAGGTTTGAGGATATCAGAGTAGGTCATAATATTTTTATCTCCTGATGAATTAGGGAGCTAGAGCCAGCGCAGACACTTGGTGGGTGGAGCGCTGGCTTTTGAGTATTGAACAGATAACATCCTAATTAGAATGCTACTTATAACATATCATTGTATGTATTAAAATACAAATAGAATCTTGCTATCCTAATTAGGATATAGATACATGACCAGTAAAAATGCCAAAAGCCAAGCACTCGGAGTACGGGGAAATCAAGAGCTCTCTCACCCTGTCAGTCACCGAGACAGGGATGAGGAGACTCAGGGAGATGGCGGCAAGCAGAGGGATCTCTCAGTCGGAACTAGTGGAAAGAATTGCCAGAGGGCTTATTCGAGTAGCAGCGCCGGAGGAACAACTGCTGGGGGAATCATAAACCAGTTGATTCTCAAAGCCGAGAAGCAACTGGTAAAAATTAAGGGTCAAATTCAGCAACTTCAGGAGGAGGAAGCAGAAACTAAATCTGAACTTGAAGATTTAAGAACCCTTTTAGCTAAATTGCAAAAATGAATTCAGGATAGCCATTGACTTTTGCAAAACCTTGTAGGCAATCTGGCACAAGCGTCAA
>NZ_JAAHGO010000308.1 GCF_010672455.1 Okeania sp. SIO2C9
CCCACGCTTAAAAGACGTGGGATGCAGCTTACTTCTTTGTAAAACTTCAGGTTGCGATCGTGCGGGGAACAACTTCCAAGGCTTGCTCCTCAGTTTCAAAGATTGCAAACACTGAATCCATCATGGTTACTTCAAACACAAGTTTGGCTTCTGGATGGACATTACAAATGCGAAAGCTACCTTTAACTTTGTCAGCATCTCGCATTCCTGCTACTAAAGATGTCAAGCCAGAGCTATCAATAAAGTTAACTTGACTCAGATTAACCACCACATGGCGACTAAGTTTAGAAATGCACTCTTGCAGCTTCAGGCGAAATTGCCAAGCCGTAGTGATATCTAAGCGTCCTACTGGTGCCAAAATAATAACGGTCGTACCATCTTGTGTTGTGTGCGTTTTCTGATCGATATGAATCATCAGTACCTCTGTACCTCTGGGCAGCGGCGAGTCCCCTTGAAGCTCAAGGGAACATTGTGATTGGATTTTAGGGTGCGTTAACTAAGTTGTGAAAACTCAGAAGCAACAAATATCACCCTGATTGCACACCTTTGGCTACTTATCTTCCAGTAGTTTAACTCAGATATTTTCTGAAGTTTAGGGTTTCCATTGGGCCCACTCTTGAGGTTTAAGGAATGTTTCATAGAGTTCTGCTTCTGGTGTATTTGGCTCTGGATGATAGCTGTATTGCCAGCGCACTAGGGGTGGTAGGGACATCAAAATTGATTCAGTACGCCCGTTTGTTTGCAGACCAAATATTGTTCCCCGGTCATAGACTAGGTTAAATTCAACGTAGCGACCACGGCGATATAATTGAAAATTGCGTTCGCGATCACCATATGACATGTCTCGACGGCGCTTAACAATTGGCACGTAAGCTGGCAAAAACGTCTCAGAACTCCCTTGAACAAAAGCAAATATATCTTCCCAACTGCGAGGCTCTAAAACTCCTAGTTTGTTACTATAAGCTGCTGCTTGACCATCTGGGTGCGGACCACGATACAATGCCCCTGTACCATCTTGATAATCAAAGAAAATAC
>NZ_JAAHGO010000309.1 GCF_010672455.1 Okeania sp. SIO2C9
GGGGATATACTAATCGGCAAACTTCGTTGGCTTGATCCTAACTGCCTGTGTTTACTCACTTCTGATCAGCAGTCGATAACGATCTGGTGTCACGCTATCGCCTACTTGAAAGCACTATAAATTATAGTTAATTCCCGCTAGTAAAAACATACTGGCTAAAATACTACCTAGGCAACCAATAGCGAGATTAGTCATATTAGATTGAGTTGCTGAGGCTAGGGCTGTATTGAGATCTGGAGAAGTTAGACGCTCATAGTTTTCTATAGCAACAGTTGCTTCTGGCAGAGAAGAAATCAGGCTTCCAACGAAGTAATGGAGCCCTACAAAAATACCACTACCAAAAATTCTACTTAGGGAGGGGCTGTAGAGTTCAGTCCAGGCTAAAAAGAAAGAGTTCAATAAATAACATAACAATAGTAGTACGCCTGTTCCAAAAGCAAATTGAACCCAACTAGCTTCAAAATCCTCATCACTGATATCTTCAAATAGTTCTGGGCGTCTATTCTTCAACCTGCGTTCACAAAAGAAAAAGATTAAAATACCAAGCAGGCAGACGATTCCTCCTAGTAATAACCATTGCCAATTGCGCAGGGGAGTATCTTCCCGAACCGGGAAAAACTGGAAAGCTCCAGTCATACACCAGTAGGCAGTACTAGCAAAGTAAAACATGGCAAATGACATCAAAAAATGCCAAAAGAACAGTTTTCTTTCTCTGCTAATAAGTTCAATAAGCCCTCTAATTTTATGGAACTTACCGGTAAACAACCACTTGCTAAAAACAACTAATGGTGCAATTATAAACATCAAGTAAATGTTAGCAAAATTTGAGCCAAGTGGGGTAGCTATCCCTCCTAATCTGCGCAAACCAAACGATACAAGCATTAACAACAATTCAGGATTATTAGTACTTGAGTTAATTACGAGAGTGCGCTGGTCACGACCTAAGAACTTTTCTGCCAGACCTGCTGCCGAATTAACCATAAAATCAGTTGCTTTAGGAATTAACCACAAGCAAAAGGTTGCAGCTGA
>NZ_JAAHGO010000031.1 GCF_010672455.1 Okeania sp. SIO2C9
CCACCCTCTGCCCACCCTTCCGCCACACCCACCTCTCCCCCCCCTCCCCACACTCCCCACACTCCCCACACACCCCACACACCCCACACACCCCACACACCCCACACTCCCCACACTCCCCACACTCCCCACACTCCCCACACTCCCCACACTCCCAATCTCCCTTCCGCATTATTAAGGAGGTGTGACAATTTTGGACAAGATATACTGGAGTTAATCATCATTACATTTGTGAGTTTTACCATTAACTCTCAGTCCATAACATGAAACTAATCACATTACATCTTTGTCCTCTGATGAGCTTTGTGTCTCTATTAGGAATAGTAGCTCTTCCTGCTTATAGTCAACCTATTACTCCGGCAAATGACGGTACAGGAACTACCGTAAATCAAAATGGCAATCAATTTAATATTCAAGGCGGTACTCATAACGGCACTAACCTCTTTCACAGTTTCGGCAAATTTAACCTCAACTCTGGTCAAACCGCCAACTTCATCTCCACCCCAGACACCCGTAATATTCTTGGCAGAATTACAGGTGGAGACCCTTCTATCATTAATGGCTTAATTCAAGTCATAGGGGGTAACTCTAACCTTTTCTTAATCAACCCCACCGGAATCATATTTGGCCCTAATGCCAGTCTCAATATTCCCGCTTCCTTCAGCGTTACTACTGCCACAGGTATAGGTTTCAACAGTAATAACTTCTGGTTTCAGGCAATGGGAACAAATGACTACTCAAATTTGGTAGGCAACCCGAGTGGCTACAATTTTAATGTCTCAAACCCAGGCGCAATAGTTAACGAAGGAAATTTAAGTTTAAATCCTGGAAAAGACTTAACTTTAACAGGTGGTACGGTTATCAACACAGGTGAATTATCTACCGCAGGAGGTAATGTCACCATTGCTGCAGTTAATGGTGGAGATACATTGAGAATATCTCAACCAGGCCATCTGTTGAGTTTAGATGTATCACCTACTTATAATAATTTATCAGGGCAGTCAATTACACCGATTTTATTACCAGAATTATTAACAGGTGGTGACATAAATCATGCCTCATCTGTGGTTATGAATGCTCAAGGTAATTTAGAGTTGACAGATACAGCAGGAGTAGTTATTGCCTCTGGTAATATTGATGTATCAGATACCTCGACGAATGGAAGTGTTGGGGGACAGGTGAATGTGTTGGGCGATCGCGTGGCAGTTATCGATGCCAATATTAATGCCAATGGTCTAAAAGTCGGGGGGGAAATATTAATCGGAGGCGACTTTCAAGGTAATGGAATTGTTCCCAATTCTCAGCAAACTTTTGTTAATAATAACTCAATTATTTCTGCCGATGCTATTAATAATGGAGAAGGCGGTCAAGTCATAATTTGGTCGGATAAGACTACTAATTTTGCCGGGAATATTAGTGCTAAAGGCGGAGATTTTTCTGGTGATGGAGGCTTTGTTGAAATCTCAGGAAAAGAACAATTAATATTTGATGGAAATGTCAATGTTAGCGCAGCATTTGGAGAAGCAGGAACAATATTATTTGACCCGAAAAATATCATAATAGGAGTGTCAGAAAATAGCAACGAGTTAACGGAACAAAATGAAGATGACAACGTTACATTTTCTGTGGCAGAAATAGAAGAAATAGAGGGTGAAATAACTCTTCAAGCTGATAATGATATAACAGTTAATGAGCCAATAGAAGCTACAGATGCAATAGAATTAAAAGCTGGAAGAAATATTAATATCAATGCAGATATAGATACATCTCAAAGTAATAGCAATATTTCTCTATTTGGTAACGACAATAGTGCAAATATTAATAATCGCGACCAAGGAGCAGGTTCGATTAATCAAATAGAAGGTACAACATTAAATTCTGGTAGTGGCGATATTACAATTAGACTAGGAAATTTAGGCACAAATGGTGATATAAATCTGGCTAATTTAACTACTACTGGTCAACTATTAATCAATGCTAACCAGGGGAATATTAGACAAGTTTCTCCTAATTCTTTAATTACTGCCAATAGAGCAATATTTGAAACTCAAAATTCTGGTGGAATAGGTTTAGCTGAAGCACCTTTGCGAATAGATGTAAATAATTTAGAAGTATTGACAGGGGAACAAGGACTATTTATTAACTCAATAAGTAATTTAACTCTTGGTGGAGTTAACGAAGAATTAACAGGAATTTCTACTAAAGGTGGCGGTAATATTGAACTAAATATTGATGGAAATTTTACTGCAATTGAAGAGGTAGTTACATCAGTTCCTGACAGACAACCAGGAACAATTACTATTTCTAGTACTGGGAATATTGATACTACTCAAACCACACTTAAATTAAATTCTGAATCAACTACAGGCGGCGATCTTTTTCTCACTGCTGATGGCGATATAAAAACAGGAAATATTAATGCTTCTACCATGGGCAATAATAGAGGTGGAAATATTACCATAAATAGTGGTGGTGAAGTTGATACAACTGCAGGTGAAATATTTTCTGCCTCTTTTGATGGCGATGGTGGGAATGTAACAATTACAAGCGATCGCAATTTAAAAACTGGTTATATTGACTCTCGTTCAGACGGTAGTGGTAATGGTGGGAATATTACTCTAGAAAGTACAGGTGGTAATATTGATACCAGTAGTGAGGAATTAGCCTCTTTTTCCGTTGAGGGAAATGGAGGAAATGTCAGTATTACCAGTAATGGCGATATCAAAACAGCAGATATCTTTTCTTCCGCAGGCGAACCATTAGATGCAGAGGGAGACTTAACAAATTCATCACCATTCGAGACAAATAACACTGACTCAAATCAAACTCAGAGTGCAAACGGTAGTGGTGGGGATATTACCCTAACAGCAGAAGGTATTATTGATACTAGCGCAGGAACTATCGAATCATTTTCTCGCTTAGGGGATGGAGGTAGTATCAGTATCACCAGCAAAGGCGATATTACTACAAGGGAAGTTCTTTCCACTGCTGGCGATCCTGATGTAGGCAACTCTGTAGATAATAACACTACTGAAACAACACAGACAGAAGTAAATAGTGGCAATAGTGGTAATATCAGTATTGAAAGCACAGAAGGGGCAGTAACTATCACAGCAGAAATAGATACTGTTGGCGAGGCAGGAAATGCTGGAGATATTACTATCAAAGCTTTTGGAGATATTAAGACTGAAAGTATTGAATCAAAAACAGGTGGTGGTGAAGGTGGAGATATAACTATTGAAAGTACGAATGGTACTGTTGATACTATTGGAACTGACACAGAAGCAGCAGCAGGAATATTTTCTGCTTCTATTGATGGAGATGCAGGAAACATTAACATTACTGCTGATAGTAATTTGACCACGGGTAATATTGACTCCACTTCAATTAATGGTCAGGGTGGGAATATTACTCTAGAAAGTACGAATGGAAGTGTTGATACAACCGGTGGTGAAATAGCTTCTAAGTCACAAGCAGGAAATGCTGGAAATGTGACAATCAAAAGTCAGGGCGATATTCAGACAGGTAACATTGATTCCCAAACACAAGCAGGTCAGGGTGGAGATATTACCATTGAAAGTACAGGTGGTAGTATTGAAACCTTGGGAACAGACCAAGATGTAGCAGGAATATTCGCTGCTTCTGAGGAGGGAAATGCAGGAAACGTTACTATCACAAGTAATGGCAATTTGATTACAGGTGATATTGACTCTCGTTCAACTAATGGTCAAGGTGGCAATATTACCGTCGAAAGTCTTGCTGGAAATATTGATACCAGTGCTGGTGAAGTCAGGTCTTCTTCCCGTAGGGGTAATGCGGGAACTGTGAGTCTTACCAGTCAGGGCGATATCAAAACAGGAAGTATTCTTTCTTTTGCAGGTCGAGGAACAGATGAAGCGGAAGAATCAGAAGATTTATCTCAAAACGAGAGTGGCAGCAGTAATGGGGGAGATATTACCCTCAAAGCAGGAGGAACTATTGATACTATCGGTGATACTAATAATGAATCTAAGTTAGAGTCATTTTCTCGAGAGGGTTCGGGTGGTAATATTAGTCTGGAAGCTAAAGGTGACATTACAACAGCACGAATTCTTTCTACCGCAGGCGACCCCGAAGCAAGTAACCCCGGAGATAATAGTAATATCACACCCCTAACAGAAACAGAAATAAATGAGCACAGCAGTGGTAATATCAGCATTGAAAGTACCGAAGGTGCAGTAACTACCACCGCAGAAATAAATAGTTTTGCCACTTCTGGTAATGGTGGTAGTGTAACTATTAAAAGTCATGGTGATTTGAAAACAAGTAATATTAACTCCCGTTCAGATGTTAATGGTCGGGGTGGTAATATTACTCTCGAAAGTACAAATGGAAATATTGATACCACGGGTCATGCAATAGCTTCTTTGTCACAAGTCGGAAATGATGAAGATGTTGAGACAAGTAACGACGATACAATCAGTGAATTATCTTCTTTTTCAGAATTAGGAGATGCGGGAGATGTCACGATCACCAGTAGTGGTGATTTGGCAACAGGTAGTATCAACTCCCGGTCAAAAGGTAGTGGTCAAGGTGGGAATATTACTCTCGACAGTACAGGGGGAAATATTGATACCACGGGTGGTGATATAGTGTCTAGGTCACAAGCAGGAAATGCTGGAAGTGTCACTATCAAAAGTCAGGGCGATATTAATACAAGTAACATTGATTCCCAAACACAAGCAGGTCAGGGTGGAGATATTACCATTGAAAGTACAGGTGGTAGTATTGAAACCTTGGGAACAGACCAAGATGTAGCAGGAATATTCGCTGCTTCTGAGGAGGGAAATGCAGGAAACGTTACCATCACAAGTAATGGAAATTTGATTACAGGTAATGTTGACTCCCGTTCAACTAATGGTCAAGGTGGCAAAATTACCCTTGAAAGTACAAGCGGAAATATTGAGACAACAAGTGGTGAATTATCTTCTTTTTCAGAATTAGGAAATGCTGGAGATGTGACTATTACCAGTAGTGGCAATTTGATTACAGGTAACATTGACTCTCGTTCAGACGGTAATGGTAAAGGTGGGAATATTACTTTAGAAAGTATAGGTGCAAATATTGATACCAGTGCTGGTGAAGTCAGGTCTTCTTCCCGTAGGGGTAATGCGGGAACTGTGAGTCTTACCAGTCAGGGCAATATTACAACAGGAAGTATCCTTTCTTTTGCAGGTCGAGGAACAGATGAAGCGGAAGAATCAGAAGATTTATCTCCAAACGAGAGTGGCAGCAGTAATGGGGGAGATATTACCCTCAAAGCAGGAGGAACTATTGATACTACCGGAGAAACTAATGATGAATCTAAGTTAGAGTCATTTTCTCGAGAAGGTTCAGGGGGTAATATTACTCTGGAAGCTAAAGGTGACATTACTACAGCTAAAGTACTTTCTACCGCAGGCGACCCCGAAGCAAGTAACCCCGAAGATAATAGTAATATCACACCCCTAACAGAAACAGAAATAAATGAGCGCAGCAGTGGTAATATCAGCATTGAAAGTACCGAAGGTGCAGTAACTACCACCGCAGAAATAAATAGTTTTGCCACTTCTGGTAATGGTGGTAGTGTAACTATTAAAAGTCATGGTGATTTGAAAACAAGTAATATTAACTCCCGTTCAGATGTTAATGGTCGGGGTGGTAATATTACTCTCGAAAGTACAAATGGAAATATTGATACAACTAACGGCGATCGGGGAATATCTTCTTTTTCAGAATTAGGAAATGCTGGAGATGTCACTGTTACAAGTAATGGCAATTTGACTACAAGTGATATTGACTCTCGTTCAGACGGTATGGGTCAAGGTGGCAAAATTACCCTTGAAAGTCTCACCGGAAATGTTAATTCTAGTCAGGGTAGATTATTTTCTTTTTCAGAGTTAGGAAATGCTGGAGATGTGACTATTAACAGTAGTGGCAATTTGACAACAAGTGATATTGACTCTCGTTCCAAAGGTAGTGGTCAGGGTGGCAATATTTCTCTCGAAAGTCTCACCGGAAATATTGAGACAACCAGTGGTGAATTATCTTCTTTTTCCGAATTAGGAAATGCAGGAGATGTGACTATTACCAGTAGTGGCAATTTAACAATAGGTGAGACTAACTCTAGTTCAAAAGGTAGTGGTCTAGGTGGCAATATTACTCTCGAAAGTTTCACCGGAAATGTTGATACAACAGGTGGTGAATTATCTTCTTTTTCCGAATTAGGAAATGCCGGAAATGTGACTATTACCAGTAATAGCAATTTAACAACAGGTGATATTAACTCTAGTTCAAAAGGTAGTGGTCGAGGTGGGAATATTACCCTCGAAAGTATCACCGGAAATGTTGATACAACAAGTGGTGAATTAGAATCTTTTTCACGTTCAGGAAATGCTGGAAATGTGACTATTACCAGTAATGGCAATTTGACTACAGGTGATATATTTTCTTCAAGTGGCAACCCGCGAGATTCAAATAACGACAATAACTCGTCAGAAGATGGATCTGTATCAGAAGCAAACCCACAACCAACAGATAATTCTAATAATTCTAACCCTGGAGAAAATACTGGAGGTGCTGGAGGTAGTATTACTCTAATAGCTGAAGGTGAGATAAATACTACAGTAGGAGTCATCGAGTCATTTTCTCGTCGAGGCGAAGGGGGCGATATTAGTCTGGAAGCTAAAGGTAATATTACTACAAGTGAAATCATTTCCTCAGCAGGAGACCCAGAAAATATTCCACCTGCAAGAGACAATACAGAAAACGCCACCATTACTCAGTCTCAGCTTGAATCAGAAACGGGTAGTCCTGGGGGCGATATTAGCATCCAGAGTCTTGAGGGTAACGTAACAACTCAAGGAGAACTCATTTCCTATAGTAATCAAGGAGATGGAGGTAATGTTAGTATTATCAGTAACGGCGATATCAATACTGCTGGTATTGACTCCCGCGCTGATAATAGGGGTCGTGGTGGTAATATTTTAATCCAAAGTCAAACAGGTAGTATTGACACTATCAATGGTGAGTTAGCTTCTTCTTCCAGAACAGGTGACGGCGGTAATATAGAGATTATCGGTACAGGTAATATTCTAGTAGAAACGATTTTTTCAGAATCAGAAGGTAATGGTAATGGTGGAGATGTCACTATTACAGGTAATAGCAATATCAAAACAGCAGCTATTGAATCATTTGCTGGAGGTAGTGGTACAGGTGGAAATATATCTATTACTACAGATGGCGCAATAGATACCAGTGTTGGTGAGTTAGTCTCTAGTTCCCAAGCAGGGGAAGGTGGAAATATTACCCTCAGTGCCACAGGAGATATTATTACAGGTTTTATCGAAAGCTTTAGCGGTGCGGGAGCAAGAGGTGGTAATATTACTTTGGAAACAATTAATGGAAATATTGATACCACTGTTGGGTTTTTAGGTGAGGAGGCAAATATTCCCACCGATGCGGATGTTTCTTCAGAAGATGTTGCGACTACCTTCGAGCAGGAACTCGCCAACCTGAGTTCTTACGCTCCAGAAGGTACTGGAGGCAATATTGTGATTATTCAGCGGGGTCAAGGAGAGATTACCACTAGCAATATTAGTTCTTTTGGTGGGGAAAGTAGTGGAGATGTTAATATTATCAACAATGACGGCAATATTAACACAGGTGTCATTTTTTCCACTGCCATTAACGGTACAGGTGGTCAAATATCTATCGAAACCCTGAATAACGGCGACCTAAATATTAATCATATTGCTACTTATTCTGCTGCTGACGATGGTACTGGGGGTAATATTCAATTGAATGCTAGTGGCATTGTCAATATTAATAACGTAGCATCTTTTGGTAATGCAGGTAGTGGAGATGTAAGTATCGAAAGTAATAGCGGTAGTATTAATACTGGAACTATTCAGACCCGCGCCCCCAATGGTACCAGTGGTAATATTACTCTGAATACTTTTAGCACTCAAGGGGATATTAGAACTGCAAATGTTAGCACTGAAGGGGGAGAAGCGGCTGGAACAGTTGAAATTATTGCTGCCGATGGTTCGGTCACTACTGAAGATTTGCAATCTAGTTCTGAGTCTGGAAGTGCTGGAGGTATTGATGTTCAGGCAGGGGAAGATATTGAAACTGGAGACCAAACTGTTGATAGTGCTACTGGTGATAGTAATATCAATAATGAAGCAGGAGGTGATATTACTACCGGAGACCAAACTGCTACTACTGAAGAAGGTGATGCCAGTATTAATAATCAAGCAGGAGCTAATATTACTACTGGAGACCAAACTGCTACTACTGAAGAAGGTGATGCCAGTATTAATAATCAAGCAGGAGCTAATATTACTACTGGAGACCAAACTGCTACTACTGAAGAAGGTGATGCCAGTATTAATAATCAAGCAGGAGCTAATATTACTACCCAAGACCAAATAGCTACTACTGAAGAAGGTGATGCCAGTATTAATAATCAAGCAGGAGCTAATATTACTACCCAAGACCAAACAGCGGTAACAAACCAAGGTAATGCCAGTATTAATAATCAAGCAGGAGCTAATATTACTACCCAAGACCAAACAGCGGTAACAAACCAAGGTGATGCCAGTATTAATAATCAAGCAGGAGCTAATATTACTACTGGAGACCAAATAGCTACCACTCAACAGGGTAATGCCAATATTAATAATCAAGCAGCAGGTAATATTACTACCCAAGACCAAATAACTACCACTCAACAGGGTAATGCCAATACTAATAATCAAGCAGCAGGTAATATTACTACCCAAGACCAAATAACTACCACTCAACAGGGTAATGCCAATACTAATAATCAAGCAGCAGGTAATATTACGACCGCAGACCAAATAGCAATAGGTGATACAACAAATATTACCAACTTACCAGGAGGAGAACTTAATACTGGTGAAATCATTCAAATTAGCCCATCTCCATCAATACCAATAGACAATACTTTGCCACAACAATTACCTCAGACACCAGAAAATTCAACTATTCCAGGAGCATCAAACCTCACATCACCAATAACCCCAGCTACCCCAACAAATAACATTTTACAATCTAACAACCCCATCTCAAATCCGACCACCACTAACATTACCCAATCAATACAGAGTAACAGTACCATCAGCACAACCAATAATCCTAATCTGCCAAACAAAAAGAGCGATCGCCAACAAATTAACATCAACACCGACACCAAAACTGCTTTACAAAACATCAATATTATTAACAATACTCCCTTAACTGTTGCTGCTAACTCTCAAACTTTGACTGCCTTGGAGCAAAACCGGAATAATGAATTTACCGACCACTTTGGGGAAGACCTATTAACTCAAAACACATCCATAAAAAATATCCGGGAAGTGCTGACAGATATCGCCCGTGAAACAGGCAAAAACTCAGCAATTATCTATGTCACAGCTTACCAAGAAGAACTGCAACTTATATTATACACATCAGACAGCGACCCCATCCTCAAAACTGTGCCAGCAGCTCATCGCCAACAACTCATGGAAGTTGTCCTAAAATTACGAGTTCAAATCACAACTCCTTCCCGTCGCTATACTCAAAGCTACTTGCCACCAGCACAAAAATTGTACAATTGGCTCATTGCACCCATATCAGCAGAATTAGAAGCAGCTAATATCGATACCTTACTATTCAGTATGGATGAAGGTTTACGAACTTTACCCGTAGCAGTATTACACGATGGTCAACAATTTCTCATCGAAAAATACAGCCTCAGTTTAATTCCCAGCATCAGTTTAATGAATACCAACTACCGCCCAATTCAAGATACTAGGGTATTAGCAATGGGAGCAAGTGAATTCATTAAACAAAACTCCTTACCAGCAGTGCCAGTAGAATTAAAAACTATTTCCCAACAGTTGTGGAAAGGTACTCAATTTCTCAATCAAGACTTCACCCGTAATAACCTGCTAACCCAACGACAAAATTATCCCTATCCCATCGTTCACCTAGCAACTCATGCAGAATTCCGACCAGGTGCTATCAGCAATTCCTATATTCAACTGTGGGGTAACGAACAACTACAACTAGACCAAATGCGACAGTTAGGTTGGAACGATCCACCAGTAGAATTATTAGTATTGTCAGCTTGTCGCACCGCCGTTGGTGACAAAAATGCCGAATTAGGTTTTGCGGGGTTAGCAGTCGCAGCAGGAGCAAAGTCAGCCTTAGCTAGTGTCTGGTATGTGAGTGATGAAGGCACATTAGGGTTAATGACAGAATTTTATACCCAACTAAATAATGCCAAGATTAAAGCAGAAGCTTTACGACAAGCACAGTTAGCAATGTTACGAGGAGAAGTAGTAATTACAGAAGGTCAGTTAAGAGGAACAGCAGCTCGTGGTGCAGTGGCATTGCCATCAGAGTTAGGAAAGTTTGAAAATCAAAATTTATCTCATCCCTATTATTGGGCAGGGTTTACTATTGTGGGTAGTCCTTGGTAGATGTGGGTTCTTGAGGACACGGAGAGGGCGCGTCGCCGTATCACCGCGTCCCCGTGTCTCCGTTTCCTCATGGGGAGCAGGATAACTAAAGTCCGTTATACTTTGCGATCGCAACTCGTAAAATTTCAAAAAATAAAAAACCCAGATAGATTACAGCGGTTTTCATGATTAGTAGACCACAGTAGGGACGTTCCATGGAACGTCCCTACAATGTTTTGCTTGTGAAGATGTGGTTCATCAATTTGAAAAGCGCTGTAAACTACCTGGGGCATGCGTTTCCAACTAATCCGCATTAACCCGAGCGGTGGGGAGCTACGTTTTATATCATGTTCGGTTGAATACTTATATCATGTTCGGTTGAATACTTATATCATGTTCGGTTGAATACTTATAAATAACTGTTGTGAGGAGTCAGGAGTCAGGAGTCAGGAGTCAGGAGGGAAGAAAGGAGGAATACACAGGAAATATTGGAGATGGGGTATTGAGAATTTCAGTATTTTTTTGGTACTGTCAGTACCCAGAGTCCTTAAATTTTATTATAACTGATTATCCGAACATGATATTACACTTTGGAGGAAGGAAGGCAGCTTTGCTGTAGGCAGCTTTGCTGTAGGCAGAAGGGAATATTGGTTCAAGGCCGGAAGTTTTGTTTATAACTGACCCGTCCGAACATGATATTAGAAGCACGACAGAATAAGGCTTTCAGACCCCAAATATACGCACACCTTTGATTAATATCATGTTCGCTTGAATACTGATAAATAACTGTTGTGAGTCTTTAGGAGTCAGGAGGGAAGAAAGGAGAAAAAGAGCAAATATTTGGAGATGGGGTATTGATAATTTCAGTATTTCTTTGGTACTGTCGGTACTGTCAGTCATTAAATTTTATTTATCACTGACCCGTCCGAACATGATCAGGACTTACGCAAATTGACTTTTAAAGCACCATTTGTAGGGGCGAATGGTATTGGCGTTCCACCAAGCTCCGAATGGCGCCCTCCCTTGACCCGCTGATTTTTTTTGAGCTTCAGAAAATGAAAATGTTGTTGGTCTTCCACAGAGGGGCGTATAGATGGAAAGATTCGACCGCGGGAAAAACAAATATTTTTTGAGCTGCACAAAATGAATATATTTCTGTTATTGTTCCTGGGAAATATTCCTGAATACTTGATTGTCTGTGAACAATGAATTTTGGTTGAATAAAAAGTCATGCATATGGGCGAAAAAATCATTAAACTATCTATGATATCACAGATATCACAAAAATTTTGAGGATGGAGCCGAAAATCCTTTCACGCGCTGATTTTTTTCTGGAGCTTCACAGAATGCAAAAGTTAGCGGTAACTAAACGTGGCGATCTAACAATCACGAATCTTCTGATTCTAATCTTGAAAGTAGGGGAGTATTTTTCAATCTTTATTCCTGTATTGCCTCTATTCCACTCCCGACCCGTAACTCAAAAATTTTTACGCGGGCTAAAGATACCACTCAGGGGCTCTATAAACACTCAAACGAGCGTCAGGGATTAATTCTGACTTCTGACTTCTGACTTGCGCGTAGCACTATTAGGCCCCTTTTTACGGTAATCTAGAAAGAATGACCACAATTATTTACTCGAAATTATTAAGATATGACAGTATCTGCCCCTACTCGTACCGTTCGGATCGGTTCCCGCAAAAGTCAACTCGCTTTAGTTCAAACTTATTGGGTACAAGAACAACTCCAGAAAAATTTCCCAAATATCACATTTGAAGTCCACACTATGTCTACTCAAGGGGACAAAATTCTAGATGTGGCCTTAGCAAAAATTGGGGATAAAGGACTTTTTACCAAGGAACTAGAGTTGGGAATGCTGCAAAACGAAACTGATTTGGCAGTTCATTCTCTCAAAGACCTACCCACCAATCTGCCAGAGGGTTTAGTTTTAGGTTGTGTCACCGAACGAGAAAACCCGGCAGATGCTTTAGTAGTCCATGAAAAGTTTAAAGATAAACAACTTGAAGCTTTGCCAGAAGGTGCTGTTATTGGTACATCTTCCTTGAGACGTTTGGCACAACTCCGCCACCATTACCCCCATTTTGAATTTAAGGATGTTCGTGGTAATCTCAATACTAGACTAGCAAAATTGGATGCTGGAGAGTATGATGCCCTAATCTTAGCTTTTGCTGGTTTGCATAGATTAGGTATGGGCGATCGCATTCATCAAGTTATACCACCAGAAGTTTCTCTTCATGCTGTTGGACAAGGTGCTTTAGGAATAGAATGTCGTGCGGGAGATAATGATATTCTTGATATATTGAAGAGTTTGGAACATACTTCCACGGCTCAGAGATGTTATGCCGAACGTGCTTTTTTGAGAGAGCTGGAAGGTGGGTGTCAAGTACCTATTGGTGTCAATACTAAAATAGAAGGGGAACAACTGACTTTAACTGGTATTGTTGCTAGCTTAGATGGTCAGAAATTAGTTAAAGATGTTGTTACTGGTGGTGTTAATGATGCAGAACAAATAGGTACTGAATTAGCTCAAAAATTGAGAAAACAAGGTGCCCAAGAAATCTTAGATGAAATTTTGGCAGAAATTGACCGTAGTTAGTTTTGATATACTCCCGACGTTGCGCTTACGCGACAACGCGGGATTCTTCAGCCTTAAATGTTTTGTTGATGACGTGATCGCGTAGCCCAACAAAAGTTCTCTGGCCACAGTATAACATAGTTTTACGGCACTGGTCAAATTTACTAACTAAATATAGACATATCATAGTTATTAAACACTATATATAGTGTACTTGCGTAAGTTCTGATATATTAACCGTGGCAGAATAATATATTTAAAATTCGTCATGGCGGGTTTTAAATATAAATAGCTAGGTATAACAATTTTTGCCCAACCTTGAAACCCGCCCCGACACTTTTTCATATTTGTAGAATTACTCGTGCCAAGTTGAAATAAATCAAAACACCGAGAACATCTACAGCAGTAGTAATAAACGGTGCTGACATTAAGGCGGGGTCTAACCCAAATGAACGAAACAAGAATGGCAAAGATGAACCAGCAACAGAAGCCAAAATTGAGATTGCCAGCAAACTTACACCCACTGTCACTGACACTTCTAAATTACCATTGACAATAAACAGGAAAGCCCAAACTGTTGCTAACAAACCGAGAACACTCCCAAGTATTGCGCCAGCAGCAGCTTCACGCAGAATCACTTTAAATGGCCCTATTTTCCAAATTTCATCGGTATTCATACCTCTAATCACAACAGTGGAAGATTGCGCTCCCACATTCCCTCCAGTACCAGTCAACAATGGAATAAATGCTGCTAAGGCCACTACTTTTTTCAGAATATCTTCTTGCGCTGTAATAATTCCACCCGTCACACTATTTGTCAGCAGTAACACAAATAACCAGACCACTCTTCTGCGAGCAGCAGTAAATAGATTTACCTGGAAATAGTTATCACCTTCAGACTGTACGCCACCTAGAGCATAAATATCTTCGGTAGTTTCCTGTTCCAAGATATCGAGAACATCATCAATGGTAATGATACCCACCAGTCGTTGTTCGCTATCTACTACTGGTATTGCCAAAAAGTCGTAACGCTGAATAATACGAGCAACTTCTTCTTGGTCAGTACCAGTTTGCACGCAGACAAAATCACGACTCATAATTTCGCTGATGCTTTGGTTTAGTTGAGAAGTGACTAAATCTCGCAATGACAGAATACCTGTGAGATGACGGTTAGTGTCAGTGACATATAGAGAATAAACTGTCTCAGTAACGTGAGCTAATGAGCGAATACGTTCTAAACTTTGGGCAACAGTATATTCCTCTTTGAGGGAGATGTATTCCGGAGTCATTATCCGTCCTGCGGTTCCGGAGTTATAACCCAGAAGTTGCGCTGTAGCTTGGCGTTCAGCAGGGCTAAGTTGACCTAATAAACGCCTGACAACAGCTGCGGGTAATTCTTCAAAGAGTTTAGCGCGGTCATCAGGTGACATTTTATCAACAATATCTATGACTTCTTGACGTTTGAATTTTTCACACAGAGACTGTTGTACGCTGGAGTCTAGTTGTTCATAGACTTCGATCGCTTCACGTTTAGAAAGCAAGCGAAATGCGATGACTTGCATTGTTTCTGGTAAACCTTCGATCGCTTCGGCAATATCAGCTGGTTGTACAGGAACTAACATCGCTTTAGCTCCAGATAAGTTATCTTGTTCTAGCAGAGCTTGAAGTTGCGATCGAACTAACTCCCGTAATTCTTGACGAGAAATAGTAGCTATGGAAGGGGATGAATAGTTATTATCTTCAGTCAAAGTTAACCCTCCTAATATATAGATTGCTGAATCTAGTTTAGAGGCTAAATGAACTTTTTGCTCGTTACCAGGTAATCATATTATGTCCGGTAGCATCGGTATTGTATAGCAAAGGTAAGGAAGAAGGAAGAAGGAAGAAGGAAGAAGGAAGAAGGAAGAGGCAGGATGGCTTAATTTCTTCTTCCTGTTTTTTTATAGAACCCATTTGGTACTGGAGTTTAGACTAAATAGTTGAATATAAAATCAAGGAAAGGATTGAAAAAATTTAGACCATCAACAAATGTGAAAAACAAATTTTGAAATCAATTAAGCTGATGTAGCTTTTTTTGTGTTTTTTTTCTGACTTTCAAACTTACCCTTACCTTTTTTGACTATCGGGTATGGTTTTCTTTTGCTACGAACTTGACCTTTCTTCAACCCTGGAGATTTTCCACGGGGTTTAGGAGGAGATGCTGGTGTTCCAATGATAGCAATAACTGCTCCAAACCCCTGATCCACCCTTCCGGGAGTCAAATTAATCTGTGATTTCTGCCAAGGTAAGGGATGATCCACTATGCTCCCACGAGCTAACCATAACTCCCAAGTGAGCATGGGCATGAAATCACTCCATCGGTCACATTGCTCTTTAGTACCGAAGTTGGGCAAAGTCTAATGTAACCTTTGTTTACAAAAGCGATACCAGTGTTCAAAGGAGAAGCAGGTAACGACCAACTCTACGGCATGGGAGGCCAAGACAACCTTTCTGGAGAAGATGGTAATGATACTCTTGATAGTGGAGATGGTGATGACAACCTAGAGGGTGGTGAAGGAGATGATGAACTTACAGCAGGAAAAGGCGAAGACCAACTTTATGGTAAAGCAGGTAATGATACTTTAGATGCAGGAGATGGTCACGACTATCTGGAAGGTGGGGAAGGTGATGATGAAATTACAGCAGGTGAAGGTGATGACCAAGCTTACGGAGGTGCTGGTAGCGACAGTATTAATGGTAACGCAGGTAACGACTTACTTGATGGTGAAGAGGGTGATGATGTCATTGAAGGAGAAGATGGAGATGATTACATTCTTGGTGGGGAAGGTGATGATGAGTTAAGTGCTGGTGCAGGCAATGACTTGTTAGAAGGTGGTGAGGGTAACGACTCCTTACCTTACATGGCAATGAGGGTGATAATATTCTTGATGGTGGGGAAGGTGATGATGAGTTGTATGGTGGCAGTGGTAGCGATACATTTGTATTGCAGCAAGGTGCAGGGTATGATTCAATTTATAATTTCCAGGTGGATGATGATTTCTTTGAGTTAATAGATTTGACTTTTGAGGAGTTAAAAATTCCTGAGGGAACGGAGTCGAGTGATCATGCTGTGATTAGGGTTTTGGATAGTGGGGAACAACTTGCTTTTGTGGAGGGTGTGAAAGCTGATGAGTTGACTGCTTTTCATTTCTTCCCCTTTGGCAGTGACGAGGTTGAGTTGCAAACTTTGGAAACTGATGATGATTCTGTTACAGATGAGGATAATATTGCTGTTGATCCTGAGTCTTTAGAAACTGATGATGATTCTGTTACAGATGAGGATGATATTGCTGTTGATCCTGAATCTTTAGAAACTGATAATGATTCTGTTACAGATGAGGATAATATTGCTGTTGATCCTGAATCTTTAGAAACTGATAATGATTCTGTTACAACTGTGGAAGCGATCGCTCACCATCATTAAAATCATTACAATTCCAATAAACCAGAGATTTTATTTGAGAAAAGGCCAGTATTTTTTACACCCTTTTCCCATCTTTAACCTAATGTATTCTTTGAAATTGTTTCAAATATGATGGGATTTTTTTTGTATAAAAAAGCACTTAAATAATAGTGTTTATACTTAAAATAACACAAACAAAATAAAAGCTAAAACTGTTGTAAATACTTAATTTAAAATCAAATAACCTGATTGGGTGATAAATAATTCACCCGATTGGGTGATAAATAATTTACATTTTTTTGAATATACTGAGAACAGTAAACAAAAGAAATTATTCGGAAGTCTTAAATTATGAAAAAAGTTTATACAACTACTACCAGTTTCGCGATCGCTGCCTTACTATTAAATGGAGCAGGACAAAGCGCACAGGGTATAGGTTTGACAAGTGGAATGTTTAGCCTATTTCTAGAATGTAATAATGATGGAACTGCTTTATTCTTGGACTCTCAGAATGGATGGCAATACAGTCAAGATGCCATTGGAGACATGACCGACGGCAGCACCTACGATATTACTGGAATGGGAGTTTTCCAAAGCGGTAATGAAGTCTTCGTTGCTATTGGCAGTAACTTACCCGGAACGGGTGCAGGTTACGACCGCAAAGTCGATCCAATTTTCCACGGTGACTTATTCTTTACCCCAGGTGGTGACAACTTCCAAGACTCCATGGAATCCGGAAATCTCTACGGTATTCACTTCTCTGGTAGTTCAGATTCTGGAGCTCATGCAGGATTAGGTGTATATCAGAACGTAGCAGCAAAAGGTGTGGGTATGAATAACTTTGGGCATCGTACCTATAATAACTATGCTGCCATGGTTGATTCTAGCAGCAGTAACTTCTACGGCGACCTCGGTGTTAATAACTCTTACTTTAACGGCGATGGCACTGGCTACAACGTAATTTCTGGAGGCAAAAAAGTGGAGGACGATGGCTTTGAAATGTTGACTCTCGACGACCTCACTGCAGTAGGACTCGATAGAAATACAGTCCGTGGCAGCGAAATTTTAGGCTTTAAATTTAACCTTGATGCCATAGTTCCTCCAGAACCCGCACCACTACCAAAAGATATCGGCACTCTGAAAGGCATTGCTGAAGGATATGACTTCGACTGGGGTTCCCAAGGTTGGGATGGAGAATTGGCAGCTTACGACACTAATATCGCCGAGCAACAAGAGCAAGCCAACACTTACCAAGGTCAAGCCAACACTTACCAAGCACAAGCTAATGCTCACCAAACACAGGCAGACATCTATGATACCCGCAGTCAAACTGCAAGTGAAGAAGCCGAGAAACTGAAACAAGAGCGCAATGACCGCAACAGTGAACTATGGCGAGCTGCTAGATACAGTCCTGGCGGAGAAGCCAACAATGTAGTTAAAAGAGAGCGCAACGACCGTAACAAAATCCTCAAACAAATTGATGAAGTCAACGAAATAATCGACGAAATTCCTGGACAGATCGCTGATGCTATAGATGAACGTGATGCACTAACAACTAGATTGAATGAGGTTCCTAGCGAAGCAGAAGCGATCGCTATAGCTAGGAGAAATCCAAATGGAAACATTGAGCAAGCTTACGAAGCTGTTGCAGAACTTGCCCCCAAAAAAGAAGCTTGGGAAGTATACAAGCAAGAAAATAACTGGGACAATCTGGAATTACCTCAACAGCTTGCTGTGCAAGAAGCCTACGGTGGTGATTGGATAGAACTGCGTGGTGACGGCAGCCCAGCCAAGCAAGAGCAGGAGTTGACTCTGTTTAGCCAGGTTTTAGCCGACTTTGAATCTGAAGTTGAACAGGACCGGCAAGCAGAAATTCAGCAATACCAGACACAAATTAACCAGAAGCAAAATAATATAGATGACTTGTTAACAGAACTTAATGATGCTGAAGCTCTCAAGCCACAACTGGAGAATAATCTAGAGAATTTCTACACAACCAACGACCTGCGCGATCAACTTGAAGCAGTTAAAGCTAATGCAGAACAGGAACGAGCAGCTATTGACACTGACAACAGCCTCAACGATACCCAGAAAGAGGAACTCCGTGCCTTTTACGAAACCGATATTGCTCGCACCCAAGCACTCATCAATGAAATTGACAACTCCCAGGAGTCTCTAGATACTCTTTTTGATGGAGCTGACCAATATTTCAAGAATGTCTTGAGAGCAGATGCTAAAAATAGCGATAGCCCAATATTTGATGATAATGGCAATCAAGAGGTCTATGGTCCTGATGAGGTAACTGTGCAGGTTCCAGTTTACGATGAAGAAACCGGTGAATTTGACGGCTACGAGACCAAAGTTTTGGCTGAAGAGAGGGCACCGATGGTTGTAGAGGGGGCACCGAAAACCGTTGCTAGCGAATATGCTCGCCTCAGTGCTGAATCAAGACTATTTAACAATGCTCGCAAAGACAGAATTCAAGAACAAGAGAATAATGAAATTGCTCGCGACAACGAACTTGCTGCTAAGGAAGAAGATATCAACAGTCGCAACCAGGCATTGAACAATAGGAATAACAGTTTAGCACAGCAACAGGAGCAAATTAACCTGAGAGATGAACTGCTCTTGGAAATTGAAACACAAATAGCCCAAGTTCGTGACGAAGCAATTGCACAGGAAAGACGGGAGCAGATGAGCGAATCTCTAGCTGCTGCTGAAGTAGAAAATCAGAAAGAACAAGAGCTTGAGGAACGTTATGGCGCACGGACTATCGATAATCCTGGTGGCATTCCTACCTCTCCTGAAGAAGTGATGGCTGCTCAAGGAGTGATACCTGGTGAAGAAGTGATAGCTATGGATGTGCCTGAACCGTCTTCAGTCCTGGGTTTAATTGCTGCTATCGGAAGTGGTTTTGCTGCTCTGCGTCGCCATCGTCAAGACTAAATTATGGCAGTCGAAGGGAAGGTAGCGGACATATCAAAGGAAAGGGTGCAGACATATCAAAAGTTTAAAATTCAGACAATGCAATATTTTTCGCTCCTTCGGTCTTTCATTCTTCGTTTTACTATCAGCAGATTTTCTACTCAGGCAAGACATTAGGTAGAAATGGAATAAAAATCTACTTTAAGACTGAAATTAATATTTGACTAATTATGCTCTAATTATTATTTTTTTATTAGCTTTGATTTAAGATATTTAGGTTTGTGTGTAATTTTATTTAATCGGAAGGAGAGAGTTATATTATATCTGCTTAATTGCTGATAAAAAACTTTCTCCTTCCTGTTTTATGATCTATATTACTATTTAGGGCTTGCTGAAAAAGTCTTTTTGTTGAGGTAGGGAGTAGGGAGTAGGGAGTAGGGAGTAGTTAAGAGTAAGGAGTTTAGGGGAGTTATAGAGGAAGTAGTCGTTCATAATGGTTTCTTGATTTGTCTGCCATAATCATCCCAAAATACTAGCATGCATGAGCTTTTCGGTCTAAAAAGCTTGCACTTTTTAAAGGCAAAAAAAAGCTGAAACCAATATCAGTCAATGCTTTGATATTTAATCAGCAAACCCTATTTATTTACTAAGTATTGAAGCTCTTATATTTTGAAGGATTTAACTGAATTTATCTCTTCAATTTTTTCTTACTTTTAGCAACTATTCTCGAACCATATTTATTAGCCCAAATTTGAGTAAATTCTGCCCCAAAAAATAGAATTTGCCACGAGTAATTAATCCATAATAATAGTACTACCAAAGAACCCGCAACACCATAAGCTGAACCTACTCCACTATTACCTAAATATAATCCGATTAAACTTTTACCAACTGTGAATAATACAGCAGTCATTCCTGAACCGATCCAAACATCACTCCAGGCTATTTTTACATCTGGCAAAAATTTATAAATTCCAGCAAATAATAACATTACTATACCAAAGGAAATAGAAACATCAATCAGACTCCAAATACCATCCGGAGTATTGAGTATTTTATTAAGCCATTGATTAATTGCCGTTAATACAGCACTAGCTACCAATAATAAAATTAATACTAAACCCGCACCTAAGACCATCCCTACTGACAACAAACGGTCTTGAATAAATCCGACAATACCACGGTCTGGTGGGGGTGAAACATTCCAAATCATATCTAAGGCAAGCTTTAATTGGGCAAATAAATTTGATGCTCCCCAAAACAAGGTAGCGACACCGATGAGAGTGGCAATAATTCCTGACTCCGGACGAGAAATATTGATTACCAGTTGTTCAATGGTTTCTGCAATTTGCTTACCCATAAAATTTTCTAGTTGTGTAACTAACTCCCCTTCAGCAGCAGATTTGCCAAAGACAAAACCGGCGATCGCCACTGCAATAATAAATAATGGTGCGATAGAAAATAATGTATGATAAGTTAAAGCTGCGGCTAAAATTGGTGCTTTATCTTTTTGCCATTCTTGAACGGTTTTTTTGAGTAGTCGAAAGATTATTTTAAAGTTCACAACTTGAGTTTCCTTGATATAGTATACAAAAAAATATGGCGTTGCTGAAGAGCGTGTATGATATTAATTCTAATTACTTATATCAAATCCGTTTAATTCGGCACGTAAAAAATGTTCCATCTTCAACCATTACCGAATAATTAATAATTAATAATTAATAATTAATAATTAATAATTAAATAATTCTGGTTTAAAGCCTCCTCTTTTAAGGGGAAAAAAAAGAAATAATGTTTCCTTATATTCAATCAAGAACGGTTTTAACCAGAGGTAATTATCAATTATCCATTATCCATTATCCATTAATGAACAAACATTTCTCGATCTCCCTATCTCCCTAACTCCCCTACTCCCCTACTCCCCTACTCACCATCTAATTACACCGATGCTACCGGATTTGATATTAGGAGTCAACCCACCCCTCTCCCAGGAGCTATCCCTGATAAGGAACTCCTAAAACCCTTTTCTGATAGGGAGATGGGGGGATGGGGAGATGGGACCCACCCCTCGCCCCTCCCAGGAGGTGAATATGGGAGAAAAGCCTCTAATTAAATAGGTTTACTCTCCCGAAATCTGCATTGAATAGCAAATACATAACTTCTCTATAATGTCTAGGTTTTATGTTAAGAAAGATGTTTATAAAGCATAGTCCCAGGAGGGGGAGGACTGAGTCAGGAGGGAAGAAAGAAGAATAAAAATAAACAGGAGTAGAAGGAGAAAGTCTTTTGCTAGCCCTCTTATCCGGACAAGATATCATACCTCAAATCAGCAACGCCAAAAATATTACTAATTTAGAACTAGAGGTTAGCAAATTAAACCGCTATTTATATCTATCATAAGTCGTACAAAAAATATTATGAAAAAATTCAAACTTGGTTGTCAACTTAATTACACTATTTTTCAATTTACCACTTTCCTATTTAATGTTCAAGTAGTTAATAATAACTGTCAAAATATTGTGCAGGAACAACTACAGTTGAATCCATTTTTGGCAAGAGATGAATATATTAGTAGCAACGAAAAAAATCGATTTATTCGAGTTAATGCTCCTATTGGTAAATTAGAAATTTCTTATCAAGCGACTGTAGAATTATCACATTATTATGACAATTATCATAATATTTATGAAGTTCCACTTGCTGAGTTGCCTGTAGAAACACTTGCTTATCTTTATCCTAGTCGTTATTGTCAGTCAGATTTATTATTTGGTTTAGCACAATCAGAATTTGGCAATTTAAACCCTGGTTATTCTCGAGTAATGATAATTTGTGATTGGATTTATGATAAGGTTAAATATTTATTTGGTAGTACAGATTCTCAAACTTCAGCTTTTGATACTGCTACGGAAAGGGCGGGTGTTTGTCGTGATTTTGCTCACTTAGGAATTGCTTTTTGTCGGACATTAAATATTCCGGCTCGTTTTGTTTCTGCTTATGCTTATAATCTTAATCCTCCAGATTTTCATGCTTGTTTTGAAGCTTATTTAGGCGATCGCTGGTATTTGTTTGACCCAACTAAATTAGTACCACTAACAAATATTATTAAAATTAGTACAGGTAGAGATGCTGCGGATGTTTCTTTTGCAACTTTATTTGGCACAGTTGAAATGAATAATCAGTATTTATGTGTAGAAGATATTTCTGATGTTCAAGACACTCAAAAATCAGAGGAGTTTCAGGCGATCGCTATTTGTTAACTGCCAATATTTGACGATAATTATCCCCATTTGTTCAATTCTGCTGTTTGGGTAATTGTTAAATTAGCAAACAGCGATTTGATTTAAAATAAATATGGACTATAGAATCTAGATAATAAAAAAACTCAATTTGACAAGAGTTTCACCTTAATATAGGATGGTATAGCCAAAGAAGCCTGACCATGAATAAAGACATAATCTAGAAATTAATGAGTATCAATAAACAAAAAATCAACCCCAATCGGCAGGAATATGGTAACGATCCTCTAGGTGTTAGAGATACATCCCATTATCAAGCTGAGTACATTCAAAGTTTTGTTTCTAAATGGGATGAGTTAATCAGTTGGGAAACTCGGGCAAAAAGTGAAGGCAGTTTTTTTATTGACATCCTCAAACAGCACGGTGTACAGAAGGTTCTAGATGTTGCAACTGGAACCGGATTTCATTCTATTCGCCTTCTGCAAGCAGGATTTGATGTGGTTAGTGCAGATGGAAGTCCAGAGATGCTGGCCAAAGCATTTGAAAATGCTCGTTCTCACGGGCTTATTTTACGAACTGTACAAGCAGACTGGCGCTGGCTAAATCGCGACATTCATGGTAAATTTGATGCAGTTATCTGTTTGGGCAACTCTTTTACCCACTTGTTCTCAGAACAAGACCGTCGCAAGGCCCTTGCTGAATTTTATGCTGCCTTGAACCATGATGGAATTCTGATTTTAGATCAGCGCAACTATGATACCATACTTGATGTTGGATTTTCCTCAAAGCATATCTATTATTACTGCGGGGAAAATATCAAAGCTGAACCAGAACATATTGACGAAGGTTTGGCTAGGTTCAAGTATGAATTCCCCGATAGTTCAATCTATCATCTGAATATGTTTCCCCTGCGGAAAAATTACACCAGGAAGTTGATGTTTGAGGTAGCTTTCCAACGGATTAAAACTTATGGTGATTTTCAGGAAACATACCATCAAGATGAACAAGATTTTTTTATTCATGTCGCTGAAAAAAGTTACAAAAATCCTACCTTGGAAAATAGTACAATGAAATATTCCCCAACAGTTAACACAGCTCGCGAGTACTACAATAGTGATAGTGCAGACAGTTTCTATGCTAAGATGTGGGGTGGTGAAGATATTCATATTGGAATTTACGAGAGTGAGAATGAGCCAGTATTTGATGCTAGTCGTCGCACGGTAGAGACTATGGCATCTCACCTCAATTTGAGCAAAGATACTGTAGTTTTAGATATTGGTGCTGGATATGGGGGAGCAGCTCGTTATCTGGCTCAAACTTTTGGTTGTAGGGTAAAGTGTTTAAATCTGAGTGAAATCCAGAATCAGAGAAACCGTCAGTTGAACGAGGAAAAGAATCTGACATCGCTGATAGAAGTTATTGATGGTAGCTTTGAAGATATTCCAATAGATGACAATAGTGTAGATTTTGTTTGGTCTCAAGATGCCATTCTGCATAGCGGGAATCGGATTCTGGTATTCCAAGAAGTCCAGCGGGTACTGAAATCTGGTGGGAAGTTTATATTTACCGATCCAATGCAAAGTGATGATTGTCCGGAGGGAGTGCTTCAGCCAGTTTTAGACCGAATTCATTTGACTTCCCTTGGTTCGATCGCTTTTTATCGAAAAGCTGCAAGTTTAGCTGGTTTGCAGGAATTGGAAGTGGTAGATCTTTCCGAGCAGTTAGTTAATCATTACCAACGTATTCTCAAGAGTATTGAGGAAGATTATGAGGGAGCAGTTGCAGCAAGTGGTCAGGAGTACATTGAACCTATGAAAGTAGGTCTGAAGCACTGGATTGAAGCAGGAAGCAAAGGTTATTTGAGTTGGGGAATATTGAAGTTCGTTTGTCCGTCGAAGAATTGATAGGACAATAACACAAATATTTATGGCGGGGAGAGAGGATGATTTTCACACAAGCGCCGAAACTAGACTCCGGAGTTGGTAATCTGATTTTGGGTAACTGATAACTAATAGACATCTCCAGAAAAGAGGGAGTAAGGGGAAAGAATTGATAATACCAAATCCGGTTATTATAGAGTAGTTACCTAAATATCCAAACCCTTATCAGACAAAGATTTTGATTTTTTTGAATATCTCCTTACTAAACCGGATTTGGTATGATTTATGTGGGAGAATTGATTTTATTTTTTATTATTGAAGACCTCTAATAGACATAGGCATTAAAAAGAGATATAGTTTTTTGAATGTTATTATAGTGGCGATAGATGTCCTCAAATGTGGATGATTGGCGAATTCAATAATTGGTATAGTTATAGAGATTTTTTGATAAGAAACATAGTCTGTCTATTTCAGTATAAAACCAATGTGTGGGTTGAATAATATGTTTTTCTACTTCTCATTAATCCGTTAATTTCATGGTCAATTCTTGAACAATTATGGCTATTAATTCAGCGTCATTCGTCTGGCCATTTGTCAGTAGTTGGTTTGATTTTACTTTGAAAGTGGCTTTCGGAGTGATTAATTTTTGACAACCATCCCGTCCCTTGACGGTGCAGAAAGACTTCAGATATTTGACCTTACTTGACTACATATAACTATATTTATATACAGCGTTTATTATACTTTTTGCAAGATTAGGGAACAGGGAACAGGGAATAGATTTTCACGGCCAAAGACTACGAAAAATGATTTTGTAAGTGACTGTTACAACTCTAGCTTATCTTAAATAAAGAGCAAGTTGATTTTCTAGGGATATCTAATAAATTTCTCACACTGCCAGCATCAGCTTCTGACTCAAAGTCTAATTGCTGCTCCTGGTCCAATGGGAATTCCGAAAATAAACCAGAGGATAAATAAAGCTGACCAAGATATTAGGAAAGCTAAAGAATAAGGGAGCATTGTGGCAATTAAAGTTCCCATTCCTGTCTTTTTATCGTATCTCTGAGCAAAGGCAACAATAATTGGAAAATAAGGCATCAGAGGCGTAATAATATTAGTTGTAGAATCTCCAATTCGATAAACCATTTGTGTCAACTCTGGTGTATAACCAACTAACATTAGCATTGGCACAAATACCGGAGCCATAATATTCCATTTAGCTGATGCAGAACCAATAAATAAATTAATAAAACCACTAACAATGATAAAACTTATGAGCAAAGGCAACCCAGTAAAACCAGTAGCTTTGAGAAAATTTGCACCATTAACAGCTAAGATAATACCTAAATTACTCCAACCAAAATAAGCGACAAATTGAGCAGCAAAAAATGATAAAGCAATATAATAACCCATTAAACTCATAGCCTGAGTCATACCTTGAGCAATATCTTTATCGCTCTGAATTGTACCTGCTGCTTTTCCATAGACAATACCAGGCAAAATAAATCCTACCATTATTATTGGTACAATTCCCTGGAAAAAAGGAGAAGGAATAATAGTTAAAGTTTCCGGGTGGCGCAAAATTCCTTCAGGAGGCAAAACTAATATTAATAAAAGTGCTACAAAAGCCAATAAAGAATATCCAGCCCAACGTAAACCTTTTCGTTCAGCAGCAGTCAATTCTTGAATTTCTTCTCGATCAATTTCCCCATCATATTTACCTAGTCGAGGCTCAACAATTTTATCAGTAATATACCAACCAACTAAAGTAATAATGAATGTAGAAACCACCATAAAATAATAATTTACTGCTGGATTAACTGTATATTCAGAATTAATTAATTTAGCAGAATTTTCAGTAATTCCTGCTAATAAAGGATCGAGAGAACCAATTAATAAATTAGCACTATAACCTCCAGAAACTCCGGCAAAAGCAGCAGCTAAACCTGCTATGGGATGACGTTTATATGCTAAAAATACTAAAGCAGCAAGAGGAGTTAAAACCACATATCCAGCATCAGAAGCAAGATTAGACATTACCCCACAAAAAATAATCGCTGGAGTAATAAACTTTGCCGGAGCAACTAACACTACCTGACGCAGTAGAGCAGAAATTAACCCTGTAGACTCTGCGACTCCTACCCCTAACATCGCCACAAGTACAGTACCTAGGGGAGGGAAATTAACAAAATTACTCACCGCTTCAGTAATTATTCTGCGGATACTTTCAGGAGTAAACAGAGAGACTGCTTTAATAGTTTCTTTAGTTGCAGGATGTACAACAGAGAGATTTGTTAAATTAGCGATCGCGCTAATCAAAATTACTGCTATAGAAAGATAGAAAAATAATGTAATGGGGTCTGGCAGTTTATTGCCAACTTTTTCAATAAAAATAAGTGCTTGATTAACTATGCCCAACTTTTCAGACTTTTCTGGGGGTGGTGTTTCTGTCATCTTGACTGTTTCCTTTTGAGATGAAAAATACAATTTCTCATCATCATACTATAGGAAGGAAGAAGGAAGAAGGAATAAAATCAGCATAAAACTCTATTGCGCGATCGCTTCCAACTCCTCATAAGAATATTTTTGCCCCATTGGGGAATTTGCATATTACTAATCGAGTGTACTACATAATTATGTTTTGGCCTAGTCAAGAGTAATTGCCTCAAACTCAAATCAGTTAAAAAATTTTTTTTCCTTCCAACCCTTGAAATTTTTGTCTTATATCATGTCCGGATAATTAGTGATAAAAAAACTTTTTCCTTCAACTCCAGTTCTTCTTCTTCCTTCTTCCTTCTTCCTTCTTCCTTCTTCCTTCTTCCTTCTTCCTTCTTCTTTCTTCCTTCTTCTTTCTTCCCTCCTGACTCCTGACTCCTGAGGACTGACTCCTGACTCCTCCGTCGCTATTTATTTATAACTGTTCAACCGGACATGATATTATATTATTTATGTAGGATAAAAATATAGATCAAAGCAAACCAAGTCATCTGTACCTTAAAAACAAAATAGATACTACATAGTTATTCATAGCCTTGTGGATAACTAGATAAGTCACTCTGATTCTCAGTCAGAGACAAGAGCATGGAAACTAAAATGTCTTGAGATAGGGTTGCTATGAAAATCAGCAAAAATGATGGGCGTTGGTGAAAAGAGGTATGATATCATGTCCGGATCAGAGCGCCATAGAACTCCGTGACCTTTACGCGACTAAAAAACTTTCTCCTTCTACTCGGGGTTTCTTCTTCTTTCTTCCCTCCTGACTCAGTCCTCCTAAGTTACTGCTCTATAAAACTGATACAAAGCGTCACATAACGTGACAAATTGACGTTTACTTCCTGCTGTACGGACGTTGCATGCAACGTCCCTAAGGCCGTTGGCGGTTACTCATCCACAGGCATTGACGGTCAAGCCGACCGCATCTCTCAAATTAATACTGGCGTTTAAATCTCAATAAGATTGACAAACCACATTCTGGGCAGTTATAAGTTCTCAGATGCAAGGGCATATCTTGAACATGACCACACCTACTGCAAGTTTTTGATGATGGGAAAAATCTATCAACTACTACTAGCTCCGAACCGTACCATTGGCACTTATATTCTAGTTGTCGCCTAAACTCATAAAATCCTTGATCGGCTATTGATTTCGCCAGCTTACCATTGGCTAACATTCCCCTCACATTCAAATCTTCAATTGACACAGTGCCGTGGTTCAAGGCTTGCGTATGTTGTCAATTTATGAAGTGCATCTTGACGGATATTTGCTACTTTTCTATGCAATCTGGCTATCTTCCGTTGTGCTTTTTTCCAGTTAGCAGAACCTACCTCTTTATGACGATTTAGGTATTGCTCTCTTGATAACTTAGCTTCAAATCTATGATATGATCTCACACTTGTCATAACTTTTCCATCACTTAATGTCGCTAAGGTTTTTACACCTAAATCTACACCAACTACATCACCCACCCCTCTTGCTCCCCTCCGGTGGAGGGGATGGGGGTGGGTTATGGGATGAAATTCATAGCTCAAACTTAGATACCAATCACCCGCAAGTCTACTAATAGTTATTTTTTTAGTTGTTGCCTCAATGGGTTCATAAGTTTTTACCCAACCGATAAAAGGTAACTTGTGAGACCAACCATTAAGTTCTATCGGTTTTCCACAATTATCAATAGTGAAAGAATCCGATCTGCCTTTTTTCTTAAATCGTGGGCGTTTACCCAACCCTTGAAAGAACCTCTTAAATGCTTCACCTAAGTTTCGGAAAGCGTATTGATCAACCCTAGAGGACAAGTTTTTCATCCAAGGTATTAGTGGTTTTGTATGATTGGTAAAAACTTCTCTAAGCTTGCGGGCATTGGGTTTATAACCATCTCTGTAGGCTGCATTCCATAAACTTAGACCCCAATTATAAACCCATCTTGAATAACCTGCGTGTTGGGCTAAAAGCGTTTTTTGCTGATTATTTAATTTGAGCTTGGTTCTAATGGATTTCATGTATGAGATGAGTGAGAAGAGTCTGCCTAAAGTGTGTGCGAGTGTAAAGTATTATATACTTATTATTTGATTTACGTCAATGCTCTTTTTTGAGTTGAGGACTATAATTTTTAAATAGCCAGACAAAACTATCTAATTATACTGCGTTGTAACGTAAATTGTCAACTAGGTCAAAACTCTCCTGGGAGGGGCGCGCGGGTGGGTTGACTCCTCAAGAATTACAGCGGTTTTCATGATTAGTAGACCACAGTAGGGACGTTCCATGGAACGTCCCTACAGAGTTTTGCTTGTGAAGATGTGGTTCATCAAGAGCGAAAAGCGCTGTAAGATTAATATCATACACGCGCTTTACCAACGCCAAATGATGATGTAATTTTTATGATATGATGTCAACAAAATTAAATATCTAAGATAACATTAAATTCAGTAATTTATTAAAAGTAAAATATGAAATTTTTATACCCATTAACAGCGACATTATTAACAGTATCCTGGTTAACTATTCCAGTATTTGCTCAATCTAAATCTAATTCAATGGAACGCATCAAAACTATTCAGCGTTTATTAAGTACTTATGACTGTCAAGGTTGTGATTTGGGCGAAGCGGACTTAAGCGAAGCGGATTTAAGTGAAGCCAATTTATTAGGAGCTAACTTACAAAAAGCAAACTTGAAAGGAGCTAATTTAAGAGGTGCTATTCTCAGCGGTGCTAATTTGATTGAAGCAAATTTAGCAGGGGCTAATTTATCAGGTGCAATTATGCATGGTACAACTATGCAAAAGGCAGATTTGACAGATACTAATTTATCTTGGGCTGATTTGTACCAGGCATATATGGAGGAAGCTAAGTTAAACAGAGCTAATTTATCTAATGCAAATCTTAATCAAGCAAAATTAGAGCAAACAGATTTTTGTGGAGCTACTCTACCTAGTGGTAAAAAAGGAGATTGCTCTAATGACAAAAAATAGAGATTGCTCTAATGGCAAAAATATAGAGGTTGTTGATCGGAGTTTTTATGCAAAGGTTTTGATACGGTTGAATTTACTATTTTTTTAGTATAATTTTATACTACAGCAGAGATTTCATCAACTACTTTAATTCGTCCTCTACAAATTGAACGAATTAGTCGGTCTATTGAGCGTTTTTCATATTCTTGTAAAGATTCATCAAATATAGCAGCCATTAATCCATAGCGGTCGGCTAGGGTAATGTAGCCGTTTTCGTTAGCTTGAGCAAAAAGGTCTCCTAATGCACATGGAAGAAGATGGACAGGAGGATCTACAGACATAAGAATTACCTTGAAATTCTACAGTTCTAGTATTACTAATTTTCCATTGTTACATAGTGATGCAACATTAATATAGTAAGTGATGACACTTACTATATTTAGTGATTTTAATCACGATTAGTATGTGACAACTAACAATGGGCTTAGTGACTTATGTTGCAAATCACTAAATTTAAAATTTTGCGGAAAACTGTACTAAGTGTGAGGAATATATTAGGTGTACCTTAACTTTGTAGGAGCAACAGTATAACCACAGTTCAATACTTTACCAACCATCCTCTCAAATTTCATGCTGAAAATTTTGATACAATTTACAAAAATTTCTGTAAAAAAGTGTTGACAAAGCTTATAGAAAAAAGTTAATATAATATCAAAAGCAAAAGACAGTCAGCCTAATCCGGCAAGAAAGACACAGTAAGAGTGTCGCTGGAGCGGAGGAACCAAATACAGGGGGCTTATCTCTGATTAGAAGTCTTTGGATGTAGAAAAACAAAGATACAGAGAAGGGAATCTCTCAGCCCTAGCCCGTCAGCTAACTTCGTAGGCATTGAGAGGAGAATGAAGAGTCAACTTTCTATGAAAATTTAGACAGATTGTCAATTCAGTATCCTTGGTTGGTATAGGTTTGATTTGTTGCGCCCGATAAACCTGACTCTGACGATATAGAATAATGTTAGAAAAACTGAATATTTCCCTTTTTGCGACGCTTGCCGTAGTTATTGTAATACCTCAACAAGCTGTATGGAAGCGCGTCTGTCGCTTCATCACGCCTGAATTAGTTTTATTGCCCGCATTAGGATTCTTTTGGACTATAGTCTTGTGTTCTATGGTGAATACCTTTTTCACAACCTTGATACCCAGTCCTTGTTTACCAACAGTTATCAGCACAGCTATAAATGTTTCTAAAGTTTCCAGAGGATACTTAGGAGTAGCTCAAGCTTTCTGGCAGTGTTCTGGTAAAACTCAGAATATAAATGCTATGTCTATTCCGCAAGTTGGTTCTCAAATAGAACAAGCTTACGCATCTGTTTAACGCATATTGTTACAATATTATATTTAATAGATACTACCTTACTTGATTTTATCATTGCAAGGTAGTGCTTGTTATTTGAAAAAATTATGTGATTGATAAATTAGAATAATGTGATACCAGACAACAGGGGGAGAAAAATTTTTCTGTCTGAGGTTCATCATCTACATAAGTCCTCAGCAACTTGTTCCTTGCTATATGACAAAGTAAGTAGATAGGAGTTCTTAGTAGTTTTCAAATTTGGTGAGATACAAAAATTTTGAATTTTAGGGGACAGACAACAATCAACAAGGCAGAAAAAGACAACTCTACCTGACCAGAGGTGAGAAATGCTATAAGTTTTTGCAATCATTTAGTTAACATAATCATATTAAAAAAAAATACCCAAATGAGTAAGCAAATTACAATTCCTCAAACTTGCGTAGAAACAATAGATTTTGTATGATCTTCGCTTAAATACTTACACTTTGGCAGAAAGCAGAAGGCAGAAGGCAGAAGGCAGAAGGAAATATTGGTTCAAAGGGAGAAAGTTTTTTTATCACGCTATTATTCAGGACAGGATAATCAAAAATTATGGTTGTGCATTAGTAAAGTGTGGGAAACGCCCTAGTAGGACTGGCAAATCTAATCTAAAAGCACTGATATATAAATTTTTTAGGATTTTTGTCGGGAAAAAAGTGCAAAGAATTCAGCCTTTAAGACCAAAAAGTTAGGACTTTGGGCAGACACTTCCCAGAAAGATACAGGTACAATTATTCCTCCTACTTTCGAGCGTCTCCCCACACTTCCCACACTTCCCACACTTCCCACACTTCCCACACTCCCCACACTCCCCACACTTCCCACACTTCCCACACTTCCTTGACGCACTACCAAAATTATTATCTAGGGAAGAACAACAAGAATTAGAGGAGTTAACCGCAGCAGAATTAGCAGCAGCAACGGAACGAAATAGGGAGATATTGGCAAATTTGAAAAATCAGGAAACCTAATTTGAAATGCCTGCTAGAGATTCTATTCATAATCTGGTTAAGCAAGCCATTATTAAAGCTCGTTGGGAAATTACCGGAAAATTGGGTTGAAAGCCTCCCCCTTCCAGGGGGACTTTGTGTTATAGTGGAAATAGCGGAAAGGTATTCAACCGCTCTAAAAACCTATAGCTACTTAACTGTAGCGTTTGCACCTTGAAAACTGCGGTCAGACCCCGCGTCGCCGTTAGGCGCAAGGGAATGCTGACCAAGAGAAGAGTTATGGGGTTTTGCACAGGAATGCTTGTGCTTAGGAATTGCTTTAAGCACCAAGTACCAGAGAACCAAAATTTTTAAGGTTTGAACTGTACCGTAGGGCATACGGGAACAGGCTCTTGGAATAGAGCAAACGCTTGGGGAGAGAACCATCTCTGGGTTAGATGCCGCAAGGTGTTTAATTTAAGTGGACTCGTTGAACCAAGAATCCTGGTTTCAGGAGAATCTCCGCGCCTTTAGGCCGGAGAGTATGTCAAAGATGACCCCTATTTCATTAATTGATAATGGATAATGGATAATTGATAATTACCTCTGGTTAAAACCGTTACGGAATTGAATATAAGAAAATATTATTTCTTCTCTTGGTCGATTGGATATGGCTAGGAGACCCGTTCTTGCAGACCCCCTCCGAAGATAGACCGCTGTCTTGGTCGATTGGATATGGCGAGGGGACCTCGCCATCCCATCCTAACGGACTGCTCCGCAAACGACCGCTTTTTTCCCCTTAAAAGGGTCGGCTTCAAGGCGCGAATTATTTAATTATTAATTATTAATTATTAATTATTAATTATTCGGTAATTTCTTATGGTGAAAGATTTTTGTTTATAGACTTAGCTGCTACGGGTCACGAGTTTAATAATGGAAATTTGATTGCTGCTAAACAAGGAAATTTCCAGCTTGCTATTGAAATAAAGGAGTTTAGAGGTAATTCTCCAGTAGTAGATTTAGAACAAGCTATTGGGCAGTATATTCTTTATCAATTGTTACTCAAAGAAGTTGACCCAGTTAGGGAAATTTATCTAGCTATTAGTAGCTTTACTTTTAATAATATATTTAGTGAATCTATTGGTGAATTAGTAATTAATAATTTACATAAGAAATTGTTGGTTGTAGATTTAGAAAAAGTGGAGGTTTTACAATGGATACCCCAAAGGTAAGCATTCAGCGGTCAGCTATTAGCTATCAGCTATTGATGATAGGAGAAGATAAAAGTAATTGATAAATTTGGATAGAGTTAAAACTTACTGTCAAATTACGCAACTTTTAAGCTTATAAGGAATTATTAATTATTTGCTGAATGCGAGCGCATCCCGCAGGGAAGTGCTGACTGCTAAGAGCTGAATGCTTACCCCCAAAGACCTATAGATAAATCGTCAAACAAGTAATTGGGAAATATGCTAAATCACCGAATGATTAAGGTTTAAAGACTCTCCTTTAAAGGAGAAACAAGAAAAAATTTTCCTTTGAATCAATCCTATCCGCTTTCAAGGAGAGGTAATTATTAATTATTAATTATTAATTATTAATTGTTAAAGTCCTTCTCATGGAAATATTAGATTGGATACTGTTTTTGATGAACAGAGCGATAGAACTCCGTTCCGCTGACGCGATCGCTATGCTCTGATGCAAGTGGGATGGAATAGAGGTAAGCGAGTTCGAGGAAATATTATTTATATTACTTTAGGAGAGGGAAAAGTTTATGTTGAATATGATGGTATAGAACACGGCATTACTCAAGATTTAATTGACCAAGGCATTCCTCAGAATCATATAATTTTAGGACATTTATGGGAAATGAATGCTGAAAATTTCGCGAACAGGGAATAGGGAATAGGGAACAGGGAGAAATAATTGATGATTTATGTGGGATAATAGAATTTATAGTAAAAATAACAAATAAAAATGATACTAGAAGCAGTTTACGAACAAGGAGTATTGCGGTTAACCAAACCTCTAAATTTACCAGAGGGAACGCGAGTCGAAATTACTTTTGTTAAGAGCGAAACAAATTTTCAACAGAAAAAACCTGCCGATATTTTGGCAGCGATCGCTTCACTACCCCTAGAGGGAGAGCAGGATGAATTTTCAGGTAGAGACCACGATCGAATTCTTTATCCAGAGCAAGATAGACAATGATTTTTGTAGATACAAGTGCTTGGTTTTCTAGTGTTGTTCCATCAGATTCGTGCTATCTAGCTGCTACTACTTGGATAAGTGGAAATACTCAACCTCTACTAACAACGGATTATGTGGTGGATGAAACTCTGACTTTGCTAAAAGCTCGAAGAGAAAATTCCCGGGCGATCGCTTTGGGAGATGCCTTTTTTTCCGGCAATTTAGCTACTATTTATTATTTTACAGAGGTAGACATACAGTTAACATGGCAAGTTTTCCGTCAATTTTCTGATAAAGATTGGAGTACTGACTGTAGCAGTAAGGTAGTTATGGAAAAGCTAGGGGTAACTCAAGCATTTAGTTTTGATCGCTATTTTCGTCACTTTGGTTTGATCGCTGTCGTGCCATAAAATAAGCGACTTAATCCAGAGTTCAATATTGAGTTTAGGCAAACTCAGTTTCTGGTAGGACATTTATGGGAGCTGATAACTGATAACTGATAACTGATGACTGATAACTGAAATTGCATATCTTCCTTGAAACTAGAAATATAATAGATGAAAATTTATAGTTGTTAGGAAATGGTTAAATTTATGGTTTTTCCTAAGAAATGGTTATCTATTCTCAGTGTTAATAGTCTGATGTTATTTAATGTCAGTTTTCCTGTATTAATGTTGCCGAGTATTATGAATTTGATGAGTCTGAAAAAATTAAATTTGAAAACTTCAGGGAGTACGTTATTGACCCTCCTTTACTTATTGAGTGGGGTTGCTGTTACTTGTATCACCTCAACCGCAAAATCTGCTAGCGCTACTGAAGTTTTAGCACAGACTTCAACCAAGCAAAAAGCTCAAGCAGACCAACTCCTAAAACAAGGAATTGAGAATTTGAAAAGTAGACAGTTGAAAACTGCGGTTCAATATTGGCAGCAAGCACTCAAAATTTATCAAGAAATTGGCGATCGCCAGGGTGAAGGTGAATCTCTAAGTTTATTGGGATTCGCTTACAATGCTGTTGGACAGAATGAGAAGGCGGTGGAATTTTTGCAGCAGTCTTTAGTTATTTCCCTAGAAATTGGCAACCGTCGAATGGAAGTTAATTCTCTCAACCTTTTGGGTGATGGTTATTATAACTTAAAGCAATATCAACAGGCGATCGAAGCTCATCAGCAGCTTTTAGCTATAGCACGAGAAACTAATGATCGCTCTCAGGAAGCTAGTTCTCTTAACAAGTTGGGTGTCGCTTACAAGAATTTAAAGGAGTATAAGAAAGCTGTAGAACTTTATCAGCAGTCTATAGTTATTGCAGCAGAGATAGGTGATAGGAAGAGTATCGCTGGTAGTTTGACTAATTTGGGTAATGCTTATGACTTTTTAGGAGAATATGAGAAAGCAATAAAAGCTCATCAGCAATCTGTAGCAGTTTTCCATCAAATAGGCGATCGGCACAGAAAAGCTCAATCTCTGAATAATTTGGGTGAAACTTATATGAGTTTAAGGGAGTCACAGAAGGCAATAGAAGCTTATCAGCAATCTGTAGCAGTTTTCCATCAAATAGGCGATCGGCACAGAGAAGCTCAATCTCTGACTAATTTGGGTAATGCTTATGACTTTTTAGGAGAATATGAGAAAGCAATAGAAGTACATCAGCAGTCTTTAGCTATTGCCAAAAAAATTGAAGACCCCCAGAGGATAGCTAAATCTCTCAACAGTCTAGGGAATGCTTACTATATATTGGGAGAATATCAGAAGTCAATAGATTTTCATCAACAGTCTCTGGCAATAGCAAAAGAAATTGGCGATCGCGATGGGGAAGCTGGATCTCTGAACAATCTAGCTCTTGTTTATCACATTCTGGGAGAATATGAGAAGTCAATAGATTTTCATCAGGAGTCTCTAGCAATTCATCAAGAAATTGGCGATCGCGATGGGGAAGCTCAATCTCTCGGTAATTTGGGTCTGATGTATAATAGTTTAGAGCAATATCAGAAGGCAATAGATTTTCATCAGGAGTCTCTAGCAATTCATCAAGAAATTGGCGATCGTCAGGGACAAGCGAGGACTCTTCACAATTTGGGTCTTGCTTATCAAAGTTTAGGAGATTATAGGAAGGTAATAGACTTCTATCAGCAGTCTTTAATCATTAAACGAGAACTTGGCGATCATTGGGGGGAAGTCGCATCTCTGGGAAACCTCGGCAGTACTTACAGTAGCTTAGGAGAGTATGAGAAAGCGACAGACTTCTATCAGCAGTCTTTAGGTATTGCACAAGATATTGGCGCTCGCGGGTGGCAAGCGAGAACACTTTCTAACTTGGCATCGGTCAAACGCATTCAAGGTAAGCTTAATGAAGCATTAACAGATATTGAATCAGCTATCAATATTGTGGAAAAACTGCGGACTAATATTATCAGTCAAGACCTCCGGACATCATACTTTGCTACAGTCCAAGATTATTATCAGCAATACATCGATCTATTAATGCAACTCCACAAACAAAACCCCAACGAAGATTATGAAAGCAGAGCATTAAACGCTAGCGAACGCAGTCGTGCCAGAAGTCTACTAGACATCCTAGCAGAATCAGGAGCAGACATCAAAACCGGAGTAGACCCCCAACTTCTCGCCCAAGAAAAGCAACTACTACAAAAACTTAACACATTAGACCAAGCGCGACAACTCAACACCCCTGGATACAACCCCGACGAACTCAAACAACAAATTGAAACTCTCAGCAACGAACTCCAACAATTAGAAGTCAAAATCAAACAAAATAGCCCTCGTTACGCCAACCTTAAATATCCAGACCCCCTCACCGCTTCAGAAATTCAACAACAAGTTATCGACAAAGAAAGCATACTTTTACAATATTCCCTCGGAGAAGAACGCAGTTATTTATGGTTAGTAACTCCCACAGAAATTAGCAGTTATGAACTTCCTCCAAGAAAGGAAATAGAAGAATTAGCTAAACAATTTAGAGAAGAAATTATATCCCTTTCCCCAGTGCCAGAAACCGGAAATAAATTAAGTGAAATATTATTATCATCGGTAGCAAATAAATTAGGAAATAAAAGACTATTAATAGTAGGAGATGGCATCTTACAAACCATACCCTTTGCAGCTTTACCACTGCCACAAAATCTCAATCAAACTAACTATCAACCCCTAATTGTCAACCATGAAATTGTCACCTTACCTTCAGCTTCAAGTATTGATATTCTCAGAGAACAAGTCAAAGGCAGAACCCCTGCCCCGAAAAAAGTAGCCGTTTTTGCCGACCCAGTATTTGCAGATAACGACCCCAGATTTCAAACAGCTTCTCAAACAAAAAAAGAAACCGAAACTAAGGATTTAATTGCAATGGCATTAACTCGTTCTCTAGAAGATTTTCTCGGTTTATCATTCTCTCGCTTAGAAGGAACTCGTCAAGAAGCCGAAGCAATATTAGCATTAGTTCCTGACAATTTAGAACAATTATCCTTAGACTTCGATGCCAATCGAGAAACAGCAATAAATCCAGATTTATCCCAATATCAAATAGTACATTTAGCCACCCACGGACTATTAAATGAAAGCCAACCTGAATTATCAGGATTAGTGCTTTCTTTGTATGATAAAACTGGCAAAGAAAAACCAGGATTTTTACAATTAAACGATATATTTAATTTAGAAATGCCAGCGGAATTAGTAGTATTAAGTGCTTGTGAAACAGGAGTTGGAGAAGAAATAAGAGGAGAAGGGTTAGTGAGTTTAACTAGAGGATTTATGTATGCGGGAGCTAAACGAGTGGTAGTAAGTTTATGGAGTGTGGCAGATAATTCGACTTCTAAATTAATGCAAAATTATTATCGGAAAATATTAGAAACAGGTAAAAATCCTGTGGAGGCAATGAGAGAAACTCAGTTAGAAATGTTGAGTTCAGAAAATTGGAAAGCACCTTATTATTGGGCGCCATTTGTGGTGCAGGGAGAATGGAAATGAATTCAAAATTCAAAATTCAAAATTCAAAAGTAAGAATAAATAGGGTTTGCTGAAAAAGTTTGTTAGTGAAGGAAGGGAACAGGGAACAGGGAACAGTTTAAACTATCTGCTACGGTCAAATTTTGGGCATTGTCAGGGTCAAAACTTTACCATTTTGAGACAACAATAGCCAAAAACTAGGTACTTTTTCAGTTATGAAAAAGGCTCAAACCAATATCAGTCAATACTTTGATATTTAATCAGCAAACCCTAAATAAAGTTAAAAGTTAAAAGTTAAAATTAATCTCTGACTGAGTTTTAACATTTATCAATGTAGGTTGGTTTGAGGTCGAAAACCCAACAAATTGCTTGAATAAACAACAACACCTAACAAAGATAGGTATCTTTTGGGTTGCGCAATAGAATATCCGTTCCGCTCCGCGATCGCTTAACCAAACCTACTAGACCGACTGCATATTTTCCTTGAAATTGAAACTATAATAGTATTGATTATATCAAGATTATGATAATGATAAAGCGTAGAACATTTTGTCGTTATATTGCTCTGAGTTCAGCTTATTTTGCTGGTGCTTTAGAGCAAAAATTAGTTCTTTCTACTACTGCCAAAATTTCTCCAATTAAATCATTTCATAACTGGGTAGTATTGTATTGGATGCCATACGATAACGATCTTGTACGCTTTGGTGAACCAATAATTAAAATGTTAACCCGTGGTACACAAAACTCAGAAGTTGCTGTAGTTGTTCAATCAGACTATTGGGGTGACAAAAAAATGCGCCGTCGTCTACTGATGAAAGGAACTATCAAAGAAATTAATATACTAGGAGAAGATAGTAGTGATGTATCTGCTTTTTCAGCTTATCTTGATTGGGCAAAGAAAAATTTTGAGGCAGAAAATTGGGCTATTATTATTGTAGGTCATGGTGGCAAGATTAACGAAGTTAGTCCTGATGACCACAGAGCAACTAATCAAACACGAAGCTGGATGAGAGTAGACCAGTTAACCAATGTACTTAGCAATTTTAACCAAGGGGTTAATGGACGAGTCGAGCTACTTTTCTGGCAAAATTGTAACAAAGCTACCCTAGAGGTTATGTATGAAGCAAGGAATTGTGCTAAGTATACTCTTGCTTCTCAACTGCTTCTAGGGGCACCAAATTACTATTATAGTGGTTTTCTCAATCGTTTACAAGAGCCATATGTCGGCGGACGTGAAGCAGCTATAGCTATTATGGATTCTGAAAGAGCTGATATGTATCATACTCTGACTCTGGTGGATAATCAAGAGGTTAAGCTGATTCCAGACAAACTCTCACGGTTACTTCAGTTGATTCTCAACAACAATTTGCTATCAATCAGGCAATCAGAACTTTCAATTTTTCGCTATTTTGGCGAACAGTGTTGTGATGCTCTTGTATTTCTTGGTTATCTCTCCAGTTTGAGCAAGAAAGGATATCTAGAGTTTACTAAGTTTGCTAATTTTCTGCGTCAAAGGGTGATTACTTTCCATAAAATAGGGGGAGAACTTTATGGTATAAGTAGTCCTGACAATACAAACTCAGAGGAATTATGTGGTTTGAGTTTATATCTTCCAGAAACTCAAAAGGACACTTCTCGCTATAGTTCACTTGCTCTATATGAAAAAGTTGATCTAGTCAACTTATACAGAAGGATAGTTAACATTTAAAGGGTTGAAATTAATGAAAGCAATAGAAACTAACGGCAAAATTGATAAAAATGGCAATCTAATTTTAGAACATCCTCTAGAAATAGATACTCCTACAAATGTACGAGTTATTATTCTTGTACCAGAAGATTCTGAAGCTCAAGAAATAGAGACTAATCAAACTAACAAAGCTAATTTTGAAAAAGCTATGGCTATTTATAAAAAAGGAAGTGAAAAATATAAAAATGCGTTACGAGAATTAGCATAATGAAAGAACCTATTTGGATAGATGAAATTATTACTCAAGCTATTCATGGAGACCAAATTATTCAACATGGAGGAAGTCCAGGAATTAGAGATGAAAATTTACTTTCTGCTAGTTTAGCTAGACCTCGACATTTGTTTACTTATGGTCAACCAAATTTATTTGAACTTGCAGCAGCTTATGGTTATAGTCTAGCGAAAAATCATCCATTTATTGATGGGAATAAAAGAACAGCTTTTATGGTTATGTATACTTTTTTAGGTCTAAATAATTATTTCCTAGAAGTTCCCGAACCAGAAGTCGTTACAATAATGGAACAGTTAGCAAGTGGAGAAGAAAATCAAGAATCTCTAGGTAACTGGTTAGCAGAAAATTCTGTAGAAATTTAAGCATTAAAATAATATTTAGTTTAAACCCTCCCCTTTTAAGGGGAAAAAAGAAATAATATTTTCTTATATTCAATCCTCTCAGTTTTAACCAGAGGTAATTATCAATTATTCATTATCCATTATCCATTAATGAAAGCATATTTCGGACATAATGATGTACAAGATGAATAGTGAAAATATTGTAGTGCGGGCATCTTGCCCGCGACGGGTGTACCTCATTAAAGTGGAACCTGCTGTATTTAGTTTAAATTAGTTGAAAATTTTAACAAAACCTAGAAATAAGGAATTATTTAAAATGTCTCCTATATCTCGCCGTCATTTTTTCCAATTTGCTAGTTCAATACTTGCTACCTTTGGCATAAGTCAGTTAAAATTTCTCTCCCAAGTCGAAAATTATGGCAAAGTATTAGCTCAAAGTACTCCACGAAAACTTGCTTTATTAGTAGGAATTAATAAATATAAAAAAGCCCCTTTAAGAGGTTGTGTCAATGATACAGAAATGCAACGTCATCTATTAATTCACCGTTTTGGTTTTAATCCAAAAGATATCTATATTGTTACTGATGAGCAAGCAACTCGCCAAGGAATTTTAGAAGCATTTGAAGAACATTTAATTAAACAAGCAAAACCAGGAGATGTGGCAGTTTTTCATTATTCCGGTCATGGTTCCCGCGTCAAAGATCCTAATCCTATTGTCAAAACTTCTTTGATGGATGGTAGTGGTTTAAGTGGTACATTAGTTCCGGTCGATAGTTCTTTGCCTCAAGGATATCCCAATATTGGTGGTACTGTTAATGATATTATGGGGCATACTTTATTTTTACTTACTTCAGCTTTAAAGACAGAAAATTTTACCGGAATTCTTGATAGTTGTTTTTCGGGAATGACAACTAGAGATTTTACTGTTCGTTCTCGTGCAGGAGGGGAAAAAATAGAAATTGTCTCCCAAGAAAAGGCTTATCAAGAAAAATGGTTATCTCGCCTTGATATGTCTGAAGATGAATTTGTGAAAGGTTATAAAAGTGGTGTAGCAAAAGGAGTAGTTTTTGCCTCTGCTAAACCTTTTCAAACTGCAAAAGATATGAAAATTCTTGATTTTTATGCTGGAATTTTTAGTTATTTATTCACACAATATTTATGGCAAGAAACAGCTACACCAGAAGAGGCGATCGCTTATGTTAATCGACAAATTCCAGCTAGGTTAAAACAAAATCCACTTTATGAAGTTAAGAAAGATACTAAATTAGACAGTAAAGCTATATATTTGACTGAATATTCTAGTCCTGTTGCTAATGCAGTAGTTACAGAAGTTGAAGATGATCAAGCTCAAATTTGGTTAGGAGGATTAGATATCAAAAACATTGCTGAATTAACAACAGGTTCTGTATTTAATGTTGTAAATTCAAAAGAAAAATCTGCTGGTAAATTAATGTTTGAATCTCGTGAGGGTTTATTGGGAACTGCAACAGTTAAAGGTACTGTTAAGCCTGGTTCTCTATTACAAATTTAAAGGGTGTGCTTCAACACACCCAATAAGGTGTCAGGAGTCAGGAGGGAAGAAAGAAGAAGAAAGAGAAAGTTTTTTGGTAGTCCTGCTCGCGTAATGGTATACAAGGAACAAGGAATGTTTGGCACAGGAGCAAGATGCTCCCACTGTTCTCGTAACAAAAATAATGCAATGCACGACCATGACAATGCACCACCACCAGTCCTGCTCGTGTAATGGTATACAAGGAACAAGGGATGCTTGGCACGGGAGCAAGATGCTCCCACTGTTCTCGTAACAAAAATAATGCAATGCACGACCATTACAATACACTACCACCAGTTTTTTTTATCACTAATTATCCGGAAATAATATAACTTCTGACTGTAATGAAGTGTGTCTTACATTCTGAAGGCGATGTGTGCGGAAATGGTTCCGCACTAGAAAAGCGCCGTAGAAGACCTCAGAATTGTACACTCACTTCTGAGTTCTGAATTCTAAATTCTAAATTATAAATTCTAAATTCCCTAAGCTCCTCCCCGTAACTTATCTAATACACTCCGGTCTTGTAACGTTGAAGTATCCCCAGCAATTTCCTGACCCGCCGCCAGAGACCGTAACAACCTCCGCATAATCTTACCAGAACGAGTTTTAGGCAAATCCTCAGTAAAGCGGATCTCACCAGGACGAGCGATCGCTCCAATTTCCTGAACAACGTGCTGCTTCAACTCCTTCTCCAAAACCTCATCTGGTTCGCGCTCGCCTTCTAAAGTCACAAAAGCCACAATATCCTCACCCTTAACCTCATCAGGTTTACCAACAACTGCTGCCTCAGCAACAGCAGGGTGAGAAACCAATGCCGACTCTACCTCCATAGTACCCAGACGATGACCAGCCACATTAATCACATCATCAACACGACCCATCACCCAAAAATAACCATCCTCGTCTCTGTGGGCACCATCACCAGCAAAATAAATATACTCCCCACTCTTCGGACGTAAATACTCCCAATAAGTACGACGGAAGCGGTCGTCATCTCCATAAACAGTCCGCATCATTCCAGGCCAAGGATGCTTAACCACCAAATAACCACCATTATTACCATCCACAGACTCACCCTCCTGATTAACAATATCAGCAATAATCCCAGGGAAAGGGAAAGTCGCCGAACCAGGTTTAGTCGAAGTAGCACCAGGTAAAGGAGTAATCATAAACCCACCAGTTTCAGTTTGCCACCAAGTATCAACTATCGGACAGCGATCGCCACCAATAACACGGTTATACCAAATCCAAGCTTCTGGGTTGATTGGTTCTCCCACTGTTCCTAACAACCGCAAAGAAGTAAGATTTCTAGAATTGGGATGATGTTCTCCCATTTTCATTAATGCTCGGATAGCAGTAGGAGCAGTATAAAAAATAGTAACGCCATATTTTTCTACCACATCCCACAGACAACCAGGATTAGAAGCTCTTGGTGCGCCTTCATACATTAAGCTAGTAGCACCATTGGAAAGAGGACCATAGACAATATAACTATGACCAGTAATCCAACCTACATCCGCAGTACACCAATACACATCTGTGTCTTGCAGGTCAAACGCCCATTTATTAGTAACATGAGTATAGAGATTATAACCCCCTGTGGTGTGTACAACTCCTTTAGGTTTGCCAGTAGTGCCACTTGTATACAGAATAAATAGCATATCTTCACTATCCATTGGTTCCGCTGGACATTCCCCAGAAGCACCTTTTTGAAGATCGTGCCACCAATGGTCGCGCCCAGGTTCCATCTGAATTTGTTGGGCAGTGCGTTTAACCACTAGCACATTTTCCACAGTGGGGGCACCTGCGGCTAGAGCTTTGTCTACTTGTTCTTTGAGGGGAACAATAGCATCTTTTCGCCAACCACCATCAGCAGTCACTACTAACTTAGCCTCAGCATCAACCAGTCTGTCTTTAAGAGCTTCAGCGCTGAAACCCCCAAAAACAACAGTGTGGGGAGCGCCTATTCTTGCACAGGCCAACATGGCAATGGCTGCTTCAGGAATCATCGGCATATAAATACCCACGCGATCGCCTTTTTTCACTCCCAATTGTTTAAAAACGTTCGCCATCTGGCAAACTTCCCGATGCAGTTGGGCATAAGTAAGAGTGCGAGAGTCTCCGGGTTCTCCTTCCCATATTAGGGCTGCTTTGTTACGTCGCCAGGTGGTAAGATGACGGTCGAGACAGTTATAGGAAATATTTATTTTGCCATTAACAAACCATTTAACAAAAGGTGGTTGCCAGTCGAGTACTTTGTCCCATTTCTGGAACCAGTCTAATTCTGTTTCAGCTAGTTCTGCCCAAAATCCTTCTGGGTCAGTCTTGGCTTTTTCGTAGAGTTGTTTATATTCTTCTATGCTCTTAATATGTGCTTTTTGAGCAAATTCTGTAGGTGGGGGAAAAAGGCGTTTTTCTTGTAGGATTGATTCAATAGTCGGTTGTGACATTTTTGTATTTGTAGTTACTGCTAATAATCATTGTGGACTTATAATGAACATTAGAATCTTTATTTTTTTTAAGCTCAGTTTCAGATTTGTAGGGGGTGATACCCTTATGTCTTGTCTTCAAAAATATCTACCATTTAGAAAGAAATTAGTCAATAGATGAAAGTATTTTAATCTAGATATTTGTAGAAATATTTTGAGTAGTTATAATTTCCTAATGCTTAACCCTTCATACTGTTAATCAAGCGCTACAATATTCATTGTGATATAGCAAGGAAAGAGTAGGTTAGGACTTATATTGATAATGAACCTGAGACAGAGAAAAACTTTTGTCACTTTTCCCTGTTCCCTGTTCCCTGTTCCCTGCTATATAAAAAAACTTTTTTACAGATTCTAAGATGGGTCTTAATGTAGGAGGATGATTGCAAGCAAGAGAAATCGAGCCTAAGCTAAAACAACTTAGCTGTCTTGCCTGGTCAACTGAACCTGCGTTAGCCCAGAGGTTAGATGAAGTAACACGCTGGATTAAGGATATTAGGCCAGGCTTGCTAATGCAGAAAGGAGTCTTAGTAGGATTTTTGTTAGAATTAATTAAGGATGGAGAATTTTGGTTAAAATTGCAATCCTTAACAAATGAAGAAAGGCAACTATTTTTAAAACATCTTCCATCACCAGTCAGATACTGGTATGAAAATCTTTTTCCAAAGTGGTTTAATGAAAATGATCATAAATTTTATATATGGAAACAAAAATTAAGATCGGGGGAATTTAATCAAGAAGATGCTGAACTACTACAATCTGTCTCTCGTCAGATAAAAAGTCGTGATGGGTGTGTTGTTCATCGTTATATAGCAGATTTGTCTATGGCAACAGATGTAATTGTGAGTAGTAGCACAGGTAAGCCTCTCTGTGTTCAACTTACTACTATGTCCGGAGAATTATGTAATCATAAGTATAAGGAATGGAAAGATACACTACAGCAATGGAAAATTAGAAGGGGTATTTTTGTTAGTTATAATCCCGGACAAGACCGCTCAGTTATTCAATTAGTAAATCTTGTTCTGCATAACAGCAGACATTTAACTGAGGCTAAATATATTAAATTTTGTTTTAGATAGGAATTGAACAAATTTCTATTACATTTCAACTTGCACATCAAACTACGCATTTTAATACTAGGCAGGATACATGGTAACAATTAGCAAAACTCTGTCAAATAAAGAACGTTTAGAAAAAGTTTGGCACGCTCTCCAAGAGGCTCAACAATTACAAGAAGACCGACTAACTTGGGGAATCAATCATGTCAATTTATACGTGGAAAATATTGATGGAGATTGGCTGGAAAAATGGGGTGAAAATGAAGAGGAATTAAGTGAAAAGTTACCAATCAATTCATAAGCTTTCAAAAAGTCAAAAATAATTGGAGAAACAGCAACAATGACTGAACTATAAATTTAAGATGGTATAACAGAAGAAAGAAAGAAGAAGGAAGAGGGAAACACTGGCGTTGTTTGAGCTTTAAGCTTTTAATATGTCCGCGCCCTTTCCTTCCACTGCTATATGAGCGATCGCCTTTATATTTTGTGATGGAGATGAAGAGCGATCGTTCAGAAAAATGAAGATACTATCCCTCAAAGGTAGAAGGAAAAATCATCCAACACTCTAGGTTTTAGGCTTTTGATATATTCTATAGCACAGGGAAGAAGGTTTTAGTTATCTAGGCGATTAGTTATCTAGGAGAGAAGGAAGAAGAAAAAATCTGGCGTTGTTTGATTTTTAAGCTTTTGATATGTCCGCTCTCTTTCTTTAGACCATTCTAACAGCTATAGCTACTACTATATGTAAAAAATGTCACACCTAAAATGGAGATTTTTATGAGCAATTTTACAGAATTACCTGCAGATCTTCCTATCCCAGTAGATGATGGAACTTGTAATCACCTACAAGGTTTGTTTTTGCCATCGCTTACTTTACCTTCAACCCATAATAGATATGTAGATTTATCTGAAATTTCAGGTTACGTCGTTATTTACTGTTATCCCATGACTGGTCAACCAGGTATTCTACTACCCGAACAATGGGACAAAATTCCTGGAGCAAGAGGATGTACCCCTCAATCATGCGCTTTTCGAGACCATCACCAAGAAATAACAGAGTTAAAAGTGCAAGTTTTTGGTATCAGCACACAAAAAACTGAATATCAGATAGAAGCAGCGAAGCGACTTCATTTACCTTTTGAACTTCTGAGTGATAGTGATTTAAACTTTTCCCAAGCGTTAAAATTGCCAATATTTGAAATAGAAGGAAAGCAACTACTCAAAAGAGTTACATTAATTGCACAAGCAGGAAAAATTCTCAAAGTTTTCTATCCAGTATTCCCACCTGATAGAAATCCTGATGATGTAATTGATTGGTTACGAAATAATCTCGTTTAATAGCTAGTCAATAATCAGTTTAACAGACATAGCAATTACATATTTTAAAAGCTCATTATTTATGCCCAAAACGAATTTAATATTTAAGAAAAATAGGATATTTGATTATAGATTTTAACCCTAGTTATATTATTTTTGGATAATGAGTTATAGCACTACACATTAAGATTAGGACAGCTAAAAAACTTCAAAAAATTACAATTAAAAGTTTTGACTCTAGCTGATAGCTATATAATAAAATTTCTCTCTGTAGTTTTGCTCTAGCCCTTTAAATACTTGTCTTAGGGCTAAAGCCCAACTACAAACATAATATTTAGACACTATGTTACCTCAATTTACTGCTAATTTTTTCAGATTTCAAAAAATATCTAAAAAATTCCCAACAGTCTGATTAAATTTTTCTGGTTCCACCAAAAATAGCCAATGATTTCCCGGAACTTTTTCCATTTTTAAATTCCTTAAATATTTCCGATAAGGCTTAATTTGCAACTCACTTCTATTCACACCTTTTTCTGGTTGAATAAACAAAGTCGGCACATCAATATATTCTGTTAAACCAGGAACTCGCATCACCTCTTCAAATATTTCATCCCGCGCCGGAATCACAAATTTACTTCCCCACTTACCATCAGCTTTTTCCTCCATACTTTCCTGAAATACTATCTGTTGCAATTCACTCCAACCTGCATATTTTCCTAACTGCTTTGCCTGAGTTTCTGCCTCAGCAAAACTATCAAATGGACCCATACCTTTTAAGGTTTCTAAAGTACGATAAAGAATAGGAAAAGTAACTTTAATTAATCCCGGCATTTTGCCAATAAAAATCGGGTCTATCAACATCATACTTTTAAATCTTTCTCGATTTTGTCTTGCCCAAATACAAGCTAATTTTCCTGTCCAAGAATGACCTAAAATATGAGCAGAAGACCAGTTTAAATGCTCCATGAGCGCTTCTAAATCAGTAATTGTTTTCTCGAAAGTATACCCACTTTCTGGTTTTCCACTTTCTCCATGACCGCGCATATCTGGTGCAACAATATGATATTTATCCGCTAAATACTTTCCTAAACTTGACCAAACTAAAGCCAAATCTGCCAAACCATGTAATAGCAAAAGTGGCTGTTTTTTATCTTGATTTTCCTCTAATTGCCACTCCAAGTAAGAAAGTTGAATATCAGGCAAATTTACAGTTTTGCGAGTATAAAGCATAATTAAATATGATGATTGAATATTTAGCAATTAAATAGGGCTTGCTGATTAAATCTAAAAGCATTGACATATAAATAATTTAGTCTTTTTGGGGCCTTTAAAAAATGCCTGATTTTCAGTCTGAAACGCTCAAAAAGGAGCGTATTTTAGGCGCATAGTTGGGCAGAAAAATCAAGGGACAATTCTTACTCCTGCCTCCTCGCTAATTCTCATTTATCCTTTTTTCCCCTACCAGGAGGGGGAGGGGCGAGGGGTCGGTTGTCTCCTGTCTACTACCCCTACTAAAATACTTTTTCAGCAAACCCTAAATATTATAGCAAGTAGCGTTGAGAAAATTTGGTTAGCAAAATTAATTGCTAGAGGTAAAAAGCCATTTTTCTCTACAACTCATCGATCAATAAATTGATGTATCATATTACTTTTGAGAATTGATATTAGTACGGTTAATTCAACAATTAATAATTAATCATTACCTTAAAGTCAGAGGATTTATCAAAATAATTGGGTCGCGCCACTCCATCGGGAAATGGCGAAATATTTTTGGAACGAAACTCAAATCCCCTACTTCCCCTCCACGGTCCGGGTTAGGGGTGGGTTGATTTCTGACTTCTGACTTCGTTAAAGCAGTCGCCATTACTGACATATCAAAAGCTTAAAACTCACACAACGCAAGATTTTTCTTTAGACTTCTTGCAAAAGTCAGAGAATAGGGAATAGACAGATGAAATTGGGGTGCATCTCATATTTGCAAAAATACTTTTTTCCTATATATTCCCTTTCGGAGCTGTTGCCTTCCGGAGCTGTTGCCTGTTGCCTAAAAGCAATAAATTTTTGGCTTTATTCACGCATTGAGATGCACCCTGAAATTGTTTATTTCATAGTCTTGAATTGATTTAATTAACTTTTTTGCAACAGGTCTATTCTTGCTTTCTGCTTTTTATTTCTTCCTTCTGCTATACCAACTACCAAACTAACTGCTGACTACTTCTTCAATTCGGTTTTAAATAAACTGAGTAGATTCAAGCACCCCTAACAAGAACCTCAGACACAAAATATTTTCATTTTCTGAAGCACCAAAAAAGTCGGAGCCGAATCAAAAAAGAGCTTGCATCTTCAAAAAAACTTTGATAGTATAATGTTATTGGGTGGTATTCGCCCCTAAACATGATTTTTTATTCAACATAGTTGAAAGCCAAGCGATCGCCAATACCAACAAAATCACCCAAAGGAAAAAAAAACATTTTGTGAAGCACCAAAAAAAGTCGGAGTCGAATCAAAAAAGAGCTTGCATCTTCAAAAAAACTTTGATAGTATAATGTTATTGGGTGGTATTCGCCCCTAAACATGATTTTTTATTCAACATAGTTGAAAGCCAAGCGATCGCCAATACCAACAAAATCACCCAAAGGAAAAAAAACATTTTGTGAAGCACCAAAAAAAGTCGGAGCCGAATCAAAAAAGAGCTTGCATCCCCAAAAAAACTTTGATAGTATAATGTTATTGGGTGGTGTTCGCCCCTAAACATGATTTTTTATTCAACATAAGACACCCTAGAAAGAAAAAAATTAATAATTATCAAAATAATTGGGTCTAAAACCCCGCCGGGAAATGGCGAAATATTTTTGGAGCGAAGCTCAAATCCCCTACTTCCCCTCCTGGGAGGGGCGGGGGTGGGTTAACTTCTGTAGGGGCGAATGGCCATTCGCCCCTACGACTTCTGATATCATGTCCGGTAGCATCGTTTGTGTATAAAATTAAGGTGACACTCTTGAGAAAACCTTATGCCTCCTGCCTCCTGCCTTCTGCCTTCCTTCCACCAAAGTCTAATTATTCAACCGGACATGATATGACTTCTGACTTCGTCAATAACCCTACAACTTCAAACATCAGAAAAAAACCATATTCAACCATGAATAATCCCGAACAAACCACTTGGAATAACGTCCGCGAAGCCTTCCGTAAAATCTGGGGATACGATAATTTTCGACCACCACAAGGAGAAATAATTAGTTGCTTATTAAAAGGAAAAGACGCCTTAATAATCATGCCAACTGGAGGAGGAAAATCAATCTGTTTTCAACTACCAGCTCTACTAAAAACAGGCTTAACTTTAGTAATATCCCCCCTAGTTGCGCTGATGGAAAATCAAGTTCAAGAATTGCGCGATCGCTCACTTCCCGCCTCTCTTCTCCATAGCCAAATTCCCAATTCCCAAAAACAAAAAACCCTCCAAGCATTACAACAAAATAAACTAAGATTACTCTATCTTTCCCCAGAAACTTTACTTAACAAAAAAGTTTGGAATTTACTCTGCCAACCCCAGATAAAAATCAACGGTTTAATATTAGATGAAGCTCATTGTCTAGTACAGTGGGGAGAAACTTTTCGTCCTGCTTATCGTCGCTTAGGAGCAGTACGTTCAGCACTAATAAAATCTAAAACTCCAAATACTAATATTGCTATTGCCGCCTTTACCGCCACTGCCGACCCCCAAGCCCAAAATATTATAAAAAAAACTTTACAACTGCAAAACCCACAACCATTTTTACTTAGCCCCTACCGAAATAATTTATATTTAAAAATTCAAAAAATTTGTACTCCCAGAAGTCGCCGTCAACAGTTATTTAAATTTATCAAAACCAGAAAAAACCAAGCAGGTTTAATTTACGTTAGAACTAGAAAAGACAGTGAAAACTTAGCCGAAATATTACGACAAAAAGATTATCAAACTACAGCTTATCACGCAGGTTTAAGTGCAAAAGAAAGACGAAATATAGAGAAAGCTTGGATAGGTGGAGAAATAAATTTTGTAGTCTGTACATCTGCCTTTGGTATGGGAATAAATAAACCAGATGTGCGGTGGGTAATACATTTTCAAGCACCATCACTTTTGTCTGAATATATTCAAGAAGTCGGTAGAGGTGGTAGAGATGGGAAACCTGCCGAAGCTTTAACATTAGTCAGCGAACCTACTGGTTGGTTAGACCCAGAGGATAAGCAAAGACAAAAATTTCTAGTAGATAAGTTGCGATCGCAGCATCAAACAGCCCAAAAATTAATCAAACAACTGCCAACTATGGGAAATATTAATGCTGTAACAGATGAATTTCCTGATGCAGCGATCGCCCTGTCTATCTTGCACTCTTCCGGAAAACTGAGATGGCGCGATCCCTTTAACTATATTATGAATAAATCTGCTACTGGCAAAACAGCATCCTTAGATTACAATTCCGGTATTCAGGAAATGAATCAATACTTCACGACAAGCAAATGTCGATGGCAGTTTTTACTACAAGCATTTGGCTTTTCTAAGGAAGCTCAGAATATGCGTTGTGGTCACTGCGATAATTGTATTCGGAGAGGAAGAGGAAAAATATTCAACAATTAATAATTAGGGTTTGCTGAAAAAGTTTTTTAGTAGGGGTAGGATACAGGATACAGGATACAGGATACAGGATACAGGAGAAATGGGAATGAGCGAGCAGGTAGGATTCAACAATTAATAATTAATATCAAATCCGGTAGCATCGGTGTTATTCAGTCTTTAAAGATAAGAGTCTATACTGTAGGGGCGAATGGCCATTCGCCCTTACCGATTGTATGACTATCAACAGAATTATATTACTCCAAAGCCAACGGATTTGATATAATAATGAATAATTAATTATTACCTCTTCTTTTCAAGGAGAGGATTGACTAATCATGAAAATTTTTTCTTGTTTTTCCTTTAAAGGAGAGGATTTTCACCTTAATTATAGCGCTGTGCGCAGCTCATCTGGCAACAGGCAACAGCGGTCAGACCCCGCGACGACGCCAGCTAGCTTGCGGAATGCTGACCAACAGAGGCAACAGGGGGAATAAAAAACTGTTTGCGTAGCATTCCGTAAGGAATAGCATAAGACTTTTAGCTATTGGACAGTTCTTGTAATTTGTAAATATGCCAGCGCACATTGCTATATTCGGTAACAATTGTCAATTTGGGATTTTTATGCCCAACTATGAGCCTAAAATACGCTCCATGCATGAGCGTTTTAGACGTGATACCAGGCACTTTTTAAAGGCCCCAAAAAGGCACTTGTCTTTATATGTCAATGCTTTTAGATTTAATCAGCAGAGCAATAATTAATCATTACCTCTGCTAAAAATTGTAGAATTAGCGAACAGTATTTTTTTGATTTATCTCTTCAAAGAAAAAGAGACTTTAAATCTTACTTAATTATTAGGTAAAGTACAGGATTTTTCCTTCTTCCTTCCTTCTCTCCTAAATAACTAAACGCCCTCTTCCTTCTTCCTTCTGCCATAAAGCTATTTCCGACAAATTGACTCAGACTTCAATTTTGCTTGATGCTCGCAGCGAAAACCATCCTTGCACCATTGCGTCATATTCACCTGTGTCAATTTTAGCACATCAGCACATTTTGGTTCTATTATCTTACTTCCCACAGCCCAAAATAAACTACGAATTACATCTAAACCAGTCTTGAGATGAGATTCTCTATTACCAGGCACCCCTATTTCCTCAACAATATCAGTTTCTACCCATATTCCATTAGCACCCAAAATAATCTGTGCTAACCATTTAGCTCTGGGTAAATGAGTAGGAGATGTTACCAGTTTAATATGTTCCACTCCCCATTTCTTGAGAATTGGCAAAGTAAAATAGAAGTTACCAAAAGTAGATTTAGCGCAATGTTCTAACCAAACCTTCTCTACAGGAGCATTTTCCCGTTGAAATAATCCCACAAGACAAGGGTCTTTAGATCCAGCAGAAATTAAAATTGGGGTCTGAGGATATTGTTTAGCCACTTGAGCAATATAAATTTCCCGTTTAATACTCCCACCTAAAACTAAATAAGTATCCACAGGAGATTTTGCTGCAGACTGGAGTGAAATAGTACTTCCCACCAACCACACTAATAGACTAGAAAGTATAGAAAAAAGCAAAAACAGCAATATTTTCCTGATTTTCTGATTGCCACGAATGTTTGGATTTCCTGTCATAGAAATTATAGCGGGTTATTTGAACTTACCTCTAATCTGCCCACTGCTCCTCCTGTTTCATATTTTTTATCAAAATAATATGGGTCGCGCAACTCCGCCTTTTAAGGCGATCGGGTTTTTGGAGCTTTTCTCAAATCCCCGTTACAAAAATAACTTCTGACTTATGACTTCTGACTTATGACTTCGTTAAAGAACCCTTATGGTATCTTTGCATATAGTATGTGCTTTTGGCATAAAAGTAAGTGGGGCGTTAACGATAGTTATGCGAAGCAAACGGCCGTTCGCCCCTACAGAAGTCAGGAAACTCAGAAATATCATAGGTGAAAAAGCGGATGCAACCCCGCGACGACGTTAGTCGCAAGGGAATGCGCACCAAGCAGGTAGAAAAATGTTCTCCACTCCCCTACTCCCCTACTACCTCACTCCCCCACTTCCGTTCCATAATGCTATAACTATTGAATCAGATATAATTTCTTATATCAGAGCGAATTTGGATCAACACCCAAATCGCGTAATTTAGCAGCTAATTTTTCGGCCCGTTGCTTTTCCTGTTCGGCCTTTTGCTTTTCCTGTTCGGCTTGTTCGCTACTCCACAACAACAAATTTTCGGACTTATCCCACCATCTAAGCCAGCTAATATTTTGCCCTAGTCTTTCTCCTGGCCAAATTCCCAAAAACAAGTCTAATTCCGGTATCCAAAAATGTCCATTCTCATTAGCTGACTCGAAGCAATACTTTCCATCCTGCAAACTGCGTACTTCTAAGATGGGGAGATGGGGAGATGGGGAGATGGGGGGATGGGGAGACAGAGAGACAGGGAGACAGGGAGATGGGGGGATAGGGAGATGGGGGGATGGGGAGATTCCTATATTTGCACAATTTTTTGTATTTCATATAATTTGAAGTCATCTGCAATCTGATTGAAAAACTTTGTCCTACAAATACAATAGTGACATTATGAGGAAATTCCCTACATTCTTTTTCGCACCTATGTCTATTAGACATCTCTAAAAATCAAATCAATTATTTCTCTTTACTCCCTACTCCCTATTCCCTCTTTTATGGAGATGTCTATTAATCAGCACAGTTATTCAGAAGATTCTGGTAAGACAAAACGCATTTCTCCATTTTGATCGATTTCCACCTTCCCTCCAAGCTTGAGAATTTCTTGTTGAGCGCGATCACGTACTCTTTGGTCTCTTGTTTGACCGTATACCCACAACCAAGCATTAAACTTGATTAATTTACTATCGGGGTCTCGCTTCAGAAATTCTGCTGTTTGTCTAAACAGAGATGTTAAGCTTTGATATGATGTATTTTCAGCCCATTCAGCTGCCATTTCGTGAGAATCAATTGCGCCAGGAATATCACCTACTAACAGTAATTGATCTATACCTTTCCATCTCCATACTTGCCAAGCTTTCGGATCTATTTCTGGAGAAAGTACATCAGTACCGCGAGTCATATATTCTACCGCGACTTCTGGTTTACCTTCATATATAGATAAAGAGTTAGACACAAATAGATACGTGTCAACCCATCTTGGATCTAAGCGGGTGATGATATCAAAGTAATCTTCACTAAGAGAATAACCTGTTTGGTTTCTGGCAGTGTCGTCCCCGAAATATTGCAGAAATTGGAGAAACACCCAGTCTGCAATCAAATTATCAAATCCAAAAGTCGGAGATGCTTTTAATAATTGTAGCTTTAGAGCTTCTTTTTCTTCAGCTTCTACTGAATCTGCCAAGTCTGAAACGATTTCTTTTTTTAAGGGAGAATTTTCTGAGGGCCACAATACCTGTAAAGTGACGATACTTCCTAAAGCTGTTATGAAAACTGCTAGATTTACGAATGAACCTAGCCAATTTGAGGTTTTGGCTTTTGTTTCCATCATGAATTTTTATGTCAACGTTGGTTGAAGACCGGCGCTCTTTGATCAGGGGAGCGTCAGGATGAATGCGAGCGCATTCCGCAGGAAAAACCAATCAATAAGAGCGGTTCTTGCAATAGTATGCTACTATTAATAGCATAAGGCTGCTAGGTTAGCAGTGTCAGTCTGTGGAGCGCGCCTTTAGACCGAAAAGAGGTTCGACCTCGAAGGCAGGTGCTATCTTAGCGCAGCTCCTCTTTCAACAATTAATAATGAATAATGAATAATGAATAATTACCTCTCCATGAATTGAAGAGGATTGACAAAGAGATGAAAATTTTTCTTCACAGGAGTCGATTGGATATGGCTCCGAGACCTCGCCATCCCATCCTAGGTCATGCTGCGCAAACGACCGCTTATTATCCCCTTAAAAGGGGAGGCGCATACCCACAATTTTTCGGTAAAGAGGCAGCAGAAAGTCCCTATAAATGATTTTAGGGAATCCCGTGTTGTCGAGTAAGTGCAACGTCGGGAGGATGTCAAGTCAAGAAAACTAACGATCAACAGATCCAAAATTACAGCAGTTTTCGACTTAATTAGTTACAAGTCGATACGGCTTTTAGCAGGTGAAAGAAAGAAGCAGGAGAGTTAGTCACTTTCTTCCCTCTTCCTTATTTACTTCAACAGGACTTACCCATGCATGAGCTAGGAAAAACTAGGATTTGAGATGGCTTTCCGTTCCGGACTACTGCGCAAACCCTGTCGGTCGCTTCGGACAAAAATACATTGCAGGTGCGTAAGTCTGATTCAAGTTAAACTTTACCTCACTATCCTAAAAAGTACTGTAAGATGATTATCAATTAATGTCTTTTAATTACTTAACTAAATAGTGCAAAGTTCTTGAAATAACTATTGCTAGCTAAGGCTTTCAGCGCTCTAAAGGTTAAAAACTCTTTATTCACAGCTGTAAGTACTGTAAGGCTTTTACAGTAATACTGTCAGCCTTCAATGCAAATTTTTCTTGGGAAGAACTTTGTACTCTCCAGTTACTTAACTATTCTCAAATATAGAATTAGAGACAATAGTCGTAACGGTAAAATTTGACTAGACAGTGAATTCCCTTGTCACTATAGATACAATAATAAATATATTCAGCTAATATTGTAGTATATTAGACTTCTTTCAAAAAAATACTATCCCATTATCATAAATTAGTGGGAACGTCAATATCAATAAATGTCCAACTACTAAAAAAATTCAATGAACTCAGCCTCAAAACGCAACTCCATCCTTCAAGCCATTTTGTACAGTGGAGCGATCGCTACAACCACAGCTTTATCTTTATTGGCCCCTAGCCTGAGTAAGCCTGCTGAGGCAAATTTAGAAAATAGCCCGAAAGCAGTTCTGGATGAAGCATGGCAAATTGTCAATCGAGACTATGTTGATGGTAGTTTTAATCAGACAGATTGGCAAGCGACTAGGCAAACTTTGTTAGAGAAAAACTATACTTCTAGCGAACAAGCTTATGAGGCATTACGTCAAGCATTAGATCAACTTAATGACCCCTATACTCGTTTTCTAGACCCGGAGCAGTTCAAAACTTTGACTAATCAAACATCAGGGGAAATGTCTGGAGTGGGAATGCAGCTAAAAGAGGATGAGCTAACCAAAGTAATTACGGTAGTGAACGTTGTAGAAAATTCTCCAGCGATGAAAGCAGGTTTATTACCAGGAGATCAAATCCTGGAAATTGACGGCAAACCCACTGCTAATTTGAGTGTATCAGCAGCAGCAAAACTAATTCGAGGTGATGTAGGGACAGATGTTTTGCTGCAAGTCATGCGTTCTGGAGAAGCAGAATTTGATGTGACTTTAACCAGGGCAAGAATAGAATTACAAGCAGTTCGTTACGATCTTAAGCGTGAAGGGAATGAACGTATTGGCTATATTCATTTACAAGAATTTAGTGCCCACGCTGGAGAACAAATGCAGAAGGCGATCGAAAATCTGGATAATCAAAATGCTGATGGTTATGTTTTAGATTTGCGGGGCAACCCAGGGGGTTTATTGCGCATTAGTATAGATATTGCTCGGATGTTAATGGATAAAGGTGCTATTGTTAGCACAGTTAACCGTAATGGAGAAAAGCAAGAATTGCGGGCAAACCGTTCAGCTTTAACTGATAAACCAATAGTCGTTTTGGTAGATGGTGACTCAGCTAGTGCTAGTGAAATTCTAGCAGGGGCACTTAAAGATAATGGTCGTGCTGTTATTATGGGAGATCAAACTTTTGGTAAAGCTTTAGTACAGTCGGTGCATTCTTTATCAGATGGTTCTGGTTTAGCAGTAACTATTGCTCACTATTATACTCCTAAAGGAACTGATATTAGTAAAAAAGGTGTTACTCCTGACGTAAGTATAAATTTGACAGATTCTCAAAAACGGCGCTTATATCGGCAACCAGGCGTAATCGCTACAATATCAGATCCTTATTATTCTAGAGCGGTAAATCTATTGAAAAATAAAATATTGTTACGTCCGTTAGTCTTGCGGGAACAACAAAATTGAAGTCAGGAATGATGATTTGAGGTATTGCTGAAAATAGGTATGAAAGCTGGAACTAGATTCAACAATTAATAATGAATAATGAATAATGAATAATTACCTCTCCATGAATTGAAGAGGATTGACTAATCATGAACATTTTTCTTTATTATCCCCTTAAAAGGGGAGGCGCATACCCACAATTTTTCGGTAAATTAATAGTCACTAATCTATATAATAAATAATAGAATATATAGAATATATGGATCGTACAACCTCTTTAGTCTATCTGGTATGAAGCAAGCAGATGTTTAGCTGAATCTGGCAGAAGCCCGACACCATAAACTTGTTTTGGTGTTCGGATGAATGCCAGTGTTTTTATGATATACTGCTTTATAGCAAATCAAATTCTCTCCTTATGCTTAAAGTAGTCAAAGTAAGACTTTACCCTAATAGCCAACAACAAGAAGCCTTAAGTCAATCTTTTGGCAATTGTCGCTGGTTGTGGAATTACTGTCTGAATTTGATGAACCAAACATATAAAGAAACGGGAAAAGGATTGTCAGGGTATGAAATTAAGAAGCTAATACCTCAACTTAAAAAAGAGTATGAATGGTTATCCTTGGCTTATTCGTCTTGCTTACAACAAGTGTGTTTAAATCTCGGTGTAGCTTTCAATAACTTCTTTGAACGTAGAACGCGCATATCCTCGGTTTAAATCAAAACATGGAAAGCAGTCAATTCAATACCCTCAAAATGTTAGGGTTTTATCTGATTACTTAATAATCCCCAAAATAGGAGATATAAAAGCTGTTATTCATCGTCCCATTGAGGGGAAAATTAAGACTGTAACCATCAGTAAAAACTGTTGCGTTCAATACTTGGCTTCAATTTTATTTGAAGATGGTAAAGAGAAACCATTATCATCAACAGAAGGAAAAGCTGTAGGGGTTGACGTTGGGTTAACTCACTTCTGTACAACGTCATCAGGTTTAAAATATGATAATCCCAGATTTTTGACTAAACATGAAAAGAATTTAAAACGAAAACAAGAGCAACTATCTAGAAAAGAAAAAGGGTCTAATAACCGTAATAAAGCTAGAAAGAAAGTTGCTAGAGTCCACTGCAAAATAACTAACTGTCGTGAGGATTTTCTACACAAACTATCGCGTAGAATAGTTGACGAAAACCAAGTCACAGTAACAGAAAATCTAAACGTTAAAGGTATGATGAAAAACCATTGTCTAGCTAAAGCAATAGGGCAAGTAGGATGGGGAATGTTTACTCCTCATGCTGAAATATAAAGCAGAACAAAATGGTAAAACCTATGTTGAAGTTGATAGGTTCTTTCCTAGTTCTAAGACTTGTCATGTTTGCTTACAGCGCTTTTCAAATTGATGAACCACATCTTCACAAGCAAAACTTTGTAGGGACGTTCCATGGAACGTCCCTACTGTGGTCTACCGTGCAGGAAAACCGCTGTAAATCAGGTGGGTAGCTTACCCCTTGATATCAGACGATGGACTTGTCAATCATGTAATACTACACACGACAGAGATATTAACGCAGCTATTTCTCTCAGAGACGAGGGACTACGAATTATATCATGTCCGAAGGCAATCGTTTGTGTAAAAGTTGGCGTGGATATTTGCAGGAAATTTAAGTTTTTTTCTTGCCTGTTGCCTGTTGCCTGTTGCCTGTTGCCTGTTGCCTATTTACTATACAAGACCGATGCTACCGGACATGATATTATTTCCTGTGGGACACGGGATCAAGCTTATCGCCAAACTGTAAGACGTAGCAGTAGAGGACGTAAGAAATCTACTACTACGCTAGTTTCTGGGTAAGAAGCCGACGCTTTAATCAAAGATTAAAGCGTTCGGTAGTTCACTATCTATCTGACTACTGACTACTAACAATCATACTGTTATTCAGCAACGCCCAATTGTAGATTATTTAAGACTATCGCTAATTATGCTTTAATATAGAATCCGGTTATATTAGTATTATGTTGATAATTCTACAATTACTTCAATATTTTATCTCCCCCACTCCCCCACTCCCCTACTCCCCTACTCCCAACTATCCAACCGGACTATAGTTCATACTCCACGCAACTGCGATATTAAGTGAACTAATTCTGGTAAAATTAGCTTTTCCACCCCTAGTCTGACTGCATTGCTAGAACCTGGAAGTGAAAATACTAATTTACCTTGGTAAGTACCTGCAACAGCACGAGAAGCGATCGCCCTGGAACCGATTTCTTGATAACTCAGCCATCTAAATAATTCCCCAAAACCAGGTAAAGTTTTTTCCAATAAATGTTCAATAGCATCATAAGTAGTATCTCTGGGAGCTATTCCTGTTCCGCCATTAAAAATTACAGCATCTATATCTTCTCGGTGACATAGAGATTCCATTTCTGCGATGACTGCCAATTTTTCATCTTTGATAATCTGATATGCTGTTATAGAATGACCTGTACTTCTGAGCATTTCCTGAAGTAACTGACCACTTTTATCTGTTTCTGTTGTGCGGGTATCACTAACCGTAATCACAGCACAACGGACAGTAATATCTGGGGGATTAGGATGAGGAATTTGTCTATCCGTATTTGTTTCCATTCTATCAATAGTTATAATACTCCTTAGGGTTATTCTGATGACTTTAAAAGTGAATTCCTCACCATCAGAAGATGATATAGTGAAGCGTCAAAACTTTAGACTACGAGCAAGATTTAACAAATTCCCAAGCAAAAGGATTCTCCTCTTTGTCTTTGTTTGCTGTTAAAAAAGGAGGCTCAAATGGGGCTAGAATATTACCATTACGACCATTAGTAATGTAAACTTCCTCATTATATTGAATCGGTCCAACTTTACTTAAATCGGAGGCTCGTTCGATCAACCATTTAGTACTATCAGGATAATCCTTATCCCTGCTGCCATAACGATAACCGGAATCCCTCCAGTAGTAAAGGCGGTCTCTGTCTCTAAACTTTCCAAGTTGATCGCGAGTCAACCTACTTTCTTTCCAATTTTCTTGTTCTATAGTCTCTTTATCTATAGTCTGAAGACCAATATAGTCATTTTCAAATATATTACCAAAAACAATAACTTTAAATCTTACAGCCATTGAGGAATCCAATGTTATTGTCGGGTATTCATAATTCCCTGAGTCAGACCTTCCGATATAGATATACATATCTTCGCCATCTTCCTTCTGGTTACTTCTTAAGAAAATAACATCACCACCTTTAATGTTACCAGTATTTTCACAGTCTGCTGCCAGAGGAGAACGCCCAGTTGTCAAGAAAACCGAGAACATCATCAAAGCAAAACAAGAAAGCACAGGGATGAATTTTTTTTGCTGGAACATCTGCCTTGCTAAGTTTGTTGAGCTAAGTAAAAAACCAACAGACATAAACTGCTTCTCCTGAATAAAATTAAAGAAAAGGTCTACAAATTATAAAGATTAACAACACAGACTAAAAAATAATATAGGATTGAAATAACGATATCAAAGCTATTAATTCTGACTCCTGTACGTTGCCAATTCGACAGCTCCCCTACCTGAGTCCTACCTGACTAATATAATGATCTAGCGATTTGTTGTAAACATTTATCAAATTGTTATAAGACCACCTTTTTGAGAGATTTTTTTTGGGCACTCAACTTTTAGCAGTTAGCCCCAGACTCAAAAGTTACTTACTGGTCTGGGGAACGAATCAAGCCTGATTAAATTCTAAACCATGATCTTTAGCATAACGCTCCATGAACCGCATAAAACGGTCCCAATCTTCTTTAGATTTCATCACATAAAGTCCCTCTAGTCCTTTCGGCTCACCATTGATAAATTTTGCCTTAACTTCGCGACTGGTAATTTGGCCTTCTTCATCAATCATATACATTCCTGTAATATCTTCAGTAACATCTTGACCTAAAGCCTTGGGATTCTCAAAAATAAATGTGGCCGTCCCCTGATTACCACTACGAGAACGGGTTAGACGTACTTCTGGTATAGCTTCTTCATCAACACCTTGAATAAATTGAATTGCACTCATCAGTATCTTTTTAATCCTTAAGAAATCGTTAAAACATTATTATAAACACAATCCGATCGAGTTTCACGAACTCAGTATATAAAAAAAGTCAAGACAAACTATGGATTTGGCTAAAAATTTTAAATAACAATAATTTTAGATGGTTATTTAACACTTATTAAGTTCAAGAATTTATGACACTTTTTCTGTAAGTTTGTATGAATAAACTTCGGATTGAATAGCTCTAAATATTTACCCAATTCTAGGTTAGCTATAAATGGTATAAATATCTTGATATTTAACTTTAAATATAGTGTTTTCCAGATACATTAATCATCAATTTTATATATAAAAAGATGCCAATTAATATCTAAATTTAATCATATAGCAAGGCACGAGTTGGTATTTGACATAGATTGATGATGAACCCGAGGCAGAGAAAAGCTTTTACCACTATTTCCTGTTCCTTGCTATAATCTACAGCTGAATTTGAGTATAAATTCCTATTTACCTATTGATTTTTCAGGTTTTCTGCAAAACTTAGATATTTTCACTTAATAAATTTGCTAGGGAAGATATACTACTAAAATACAATTATTTCATAGGCATAATTGTCATCAAATAAACCTATGAATATCTATAAATATACACCTTATTAAATTTGATAATTTTTACTAATCAAATAAACGTTCTATATCATCTCCAGAAGAACCACCACGGTTAGAATTAACTCTCAAAGATTTTCCATCTTTAGACAAATCATAACTCAAAGGTTCAGTTTGAGAAATAAGAGATTTACCCTCTTCTGCTAGAGATGTTGCTGGATATTTGACCATTAAATCTTTTAGAGCTTCAATACGTTTAGGTACGGCGGGATGAGTAGTATCAAATTCAGCACCTGGAGTTTGCAGCAAAACATTCATTGCTCTTAAACAACCCTCTGGCTCAAAACCTGCCTTTGCCGAATACAAATATCCCTTTTCGTCAGCCTCCAATTCTCTTTTACGGCTTTCTTCAGCCAAAGTTTGTTCTAACTCTTCTTTTTTCTGAGCGACAATTTCATTTATTTTTTCTTGGCTAGCTTTAATGCGTTGACGACTAGCATTGCCTAAAACAGCACCACCAACTCTCCCTGCTCTGCCTCCAAATACTCTAGCTGCAGTACCTCCAATAGACATACCACTTGCCTCTGCTTGAGCGTCCTGTTTTTCTGCCAGAACTTCTTGTTGAGCCTCTTGTTCAATTTTTTCGATCAAAGCAAGTTTTTCTGGTGGGGCCAAAGCTATGTGTCTTTCAGTATGATGTGCCATTTCGTGAGCAACTACACAAGCTATGGCAGAGGCATCCCCCACAAGTTGGTCTAGGATACCGTTGTACATGGCAATCAGATTAACTTCTGTAGCAAAGGCATTGATTTCATATTTGGGAAATATGATGATTCGCCAAGGTTTTTCGTCTAGTCCATTTGCTCTAGCAATACGATCGACGATTCGATAGAGTGCGTAAAGGTCATCAGGTAGTTCTTGTTTGGCCTGTTCATATATATTTTTTGGTTGTTCGGTGTCTTTTGTCTGTTCTGTTGGGGTAGAATTTTCTGAGGCAGTAGGGTTGGCCTTAACTGATAGTTGATTGTTGGGTAGTAGAAATGTTGCTACTGCTAATGTGGCTAGTATAGTTTTAATTTTTAACATGATATTTAAACCCAAAGTTCAAGTTAAACTTATTTTTTTTGTGCCTAAAGTTAAAGAAAGTTGGTGTATATAAAATTAAGACAATATTGATAGATTAGTTTTATCTAGAAAAATTCAGAATAAACTCACTGGCAGAAAATGGTAAATTATGATTTGATCGGATTTATAGTTAGTTAGCAAAGTTATATCTTTTCCCAAGATTTGGAGCAATCCACATACAAATAGTTTAGCATTAAAAATTTAGCTGAATCGCCGAGAAGCCTCACGCCATAATCTTTGATTTGGCGACCAGATGAATCGGCGGCAAATTGAATAGGTTCGATGCCCATTAAATTTGCATGCTATCCCAGCAGAAGCTTTTGCCCTGGTTGAAAAACTTGTACTATTATCTTGCTATAATCCCGGAAACTTTCCACCATGCGAACCGCTTACCAATATAAATTAAGGCCCAACTCATATCAAATAGCCACCATAGAATTGTGGTTGGAATTGTTGCGTCGGCAGTACAACTATCCGTTAGGCGAGCGGTTCTCGTGGTGGTCAGAAAATCGCTGTCCGGTTAACGCCTGCCCCAAGGTGCATGCCAATTCCTCAACTCAGAGATCACCCAGATTATTACTCTCAAAAAAAAGATTTGGTCAATACCAAGGACAAGTTTCCTGAGTACAAGCTCATTCATTCTCAGGTTTTACAGGATTGCATAAAACGGGTAAAACTTGCCTTTGATAGATGGTTGAAAGCAGACAAAAATGGACATAAATTAGGAAAACCAAGGTGTCATTTCAGTTATCAGTTATCAGTACTTCATGCAATAAGGAGGCTACGAAAATACGGAATCCTCTTTTTTTCATCCCCTTAAAAGGGAAGGCGCATACCCACGATTTTTTGGTAAAGGAAAAGGGCGTTATCGCAGTTTTACTGATCCTCAAATAAAACTTTACTGCATTGAAGAAAATCAAATTAATTTGCCCAAAATTGCAAAGGTAAAGTTAATTCAGCATCGTCAAATACCAGAAGGGTTTATAATAAAAACTGTGACTATTAGTCGTAAAGCTGATAGTTATTATGTGACCAAAAAATCAGGAGGGTAGCCTCCCCTTTCAAGGGAATGAAAAAGCGGTAGAGGGATGGCGAGGAAACCTGCGCTGTCCTCCAATAGACCAAGAGAAAATAAAGTTTAATATTTCAATTCACTTTACTTCAGGCAGAGGTACTGATAACTGATAACTGAAATGACTTTATCCCTAGAAGACAAATCAGTTCCAGCTTCGACAAGTGAAGTGGAACCTACATTAAAAAACACTCTGGGAATTGATATGGGGTTGAAGGAATTCTTAGTAACAAGTAAAGGAGAATCTGTCCCCATCCCTCAATACTATCGAAAATCTCAGAAGCGATTAAAGACTTTGCAAAAACGTTTATCTCGAAAGAAAAAAAGGAAGTAAAAGGAGGCTCAAGGCTGTTAAAGCTGTAGCTAAACAACATAAAAAGGTAGCTGATCGACGTAAAGATTTTCATTTGAAAACAGCCAATGAATTGTTATCAAAAGCAGAAGTTATCGCCCATGTAGACGCGGAGCGGCGTGCCGGAGGCAAACTTAAATAAAAAGGGCTAGCAAAGACTCGTTTGAGTAGATCAATTAACGATGTTTGATGGGGACAATTTCTAACTATTTTAACTGTCAAAGCCGGAAATGCTGGAGGTGAAAACTATAGTAGTGAACCCCAAAAATACTAGCCAAGATTGCTCAAATTGTGGTGAAAAAGTCCCCAAAGAATTAAACATACGAACTCATTCTTGTCCCCATTGCGGTATTGTAATAGACCGCGACTTGTTTGCGTAGCATTTGCGTAGCATTCCGTAGGAAATGCAGCGATAAATATAAAAAATAGGGCGGCAGGGCATTCCGTCCTTAAAGCACGCGCTTGCCCGATGCAATGGCAGGGCTACGAAACGAGAAGCTCACACTAAGCTGGCGCTATAGTGTGAGAGTATGTCACACTTAATCGCTTATTTAAGGTCATAATGATTGAAGTTGAGAAGTTAAGCAAAATTTATGGTTCAACCTCAGCAATTAAGGAGGTATCCTTTGCTGTACAACAAGGAGAAATATTGGGATTTTTAGGTCCTAATGGTGCAGGAAAAACTACAACAATGCGGATATTAGCTGGATATTTGCCTGCTACGAGTGGCACGGCTAAAATTGCTGGTTATGATGTCCATGAAGATTCTATGGCAGTACGACAATTGATTGGTTATTTACCAGAAATTCCGCCATTGTATCCAGAAATGACAGTGGAAAGTTTTTTATTTTTTGTCACAAGAATTAAACGAGTTCCTGCGGGCGATCGCTCTGCTAGAGTTAAGTTGGCAATGAAGAGATGTGGATTATTAGATAAGCAGAAAGTTTTGATTAGAAAGTTATCGAAAGGGTATAAACAAAGGGTTGGTATTGCTCAAGCTTTGGTACACGATCCGCAAGTAATTATATTAGATGAACCTACTGTTGGTCTTGACCCTAGACAAATTATTGAAGTTAGGAATTTGATTAAGAGTCTTGCTAATGACCATACAATTATTTTATCTACTCATATTTTGCCGGAAGTTAGTATGACTTGTAATCGAGTGACGATTATTAATTATGGTGAAATTGTCGCTACAGGTAGTCCTGAAGAAATGAGTAATAAATCAGCAAGTGGGTGGGGATATGAAGTAGAAATTGAGGGAGAAAATCGGGCAATGGAAACAGGATTAAAATTGTTAGCTGAAGTTCCGGGGGTTCAATCTCTAGAAAAAGTTAAGTCAGATAATGAAAGTCGCTTCAGAATACAAATAAAATCTCAACCAGATATGGACCCAGGAAAAGAAATTGCTAATACTATAGTTACAAATGGTTTGAATTTATGCGAGTTGCGCCGAACTCGTGCTAGTTTAGAAGATGTTTTCTTAGGGTTAACTACAGGTGAAACTTCTCAAAATTCATCAATTGAAGCATCGGCAAATTCTGTCATAGATAAAGTTAATAATGACCGAAATATTGAACTTCAGAAAAATCAAAATCTTCTTCCCGATCCTTGGCAAGATGTGACAGAAACAGATGCTTGAAACCCAAATTCCCCACCACAAAATTAAGTCAAAAGTCAAAAGTCAAAAGTCAAAAGTAAGAAATAGGAATAAAATTATAGTTGTCAATAGGTAAGTATTCAGCTGTCAGCAATCAGCTATCAGCTATTGCTTTTAGTTTAAGATAAAAGCTTTATTAATTCTCTTACTACAAAAGTTGGCTCCTTTGCCATTAAAGTCTATATTAATTTAAACACTGTCTTTAAGGAGAGGATATTATTGCTGATAACTGACAGCTAATAGCTGTTTGCGCAGCATTCCGCAGGAAATGCTTACGTCAATAGGAGTCAAGGATTCAGTAAATATTTATGCTTAATATTTAACTGAGAATTTGACTCCCGATCAAGGTAAATGAAGATAATTTACAAGGAAATTAAGCAATGCTAGTAGTAATTAGCAATATTTTGGCAATTTATCGAAAAGAATTACAGGGATATTTTGCATCACCATTAGCTTATGCAATTACAGGAATATTTTGGCTATTGGCAGGATATTTTTTAGTTGCTATTTTATTAGGACCGGATGGAATTATTCAACAAATTGCTACTAGAGACCAATTAGGAATTACTGAACCGCCAGTGGATGCACCATACGAATTTTTGAAGGCTTATCTGGGTATTATGGGTTCTCTTTCTTTGTTTTTACTGCCGATGTTATCTATGAGTTTATATGCGGAGGAAAGAAAGCGAGGAACTTTAGAATTATTAGCAACCTCACCTATAACTAACTGGGCAGTAGCAACAGGAAAATTATTAGCTGTATTAACATTTTATACTTCTATGGTATTGCCATTATTAGGCTTGGAAGCTATTGCTATTAGTGCTGCTGAACCACCTGTTTCGCCAGTTTTACTTTTGTTGGGACATGGAGGTTTAATTTTACTAGCTGGAGCAGTATTATCATTAGGAATGTTTATTTCTTCTTTGACGGATAGTACAATTTTGTCTGCCATTCTTACCTTTGCTTTAGTATTATTTTTGTGGGTAATTGATGTAGTAGCAAATAATGTTAGTGGTCCTTTAGCAGAGGCATTAAGACATTTATCAATGCTGACACATTATACTAATATTATTCAGGGACTTGTGGATACTAGCAGTATAATTATGTTGTTGAGTTATATTGTTTTGGGAGTATTTTTAACAGCTCAATCAATTGATGCTTTACGGTTTCAGCGGTCTTAATTAGGAAGGAAGAAGGAAGAGGGAAGAAGGAAGAAGGGAAAGAAAGATTCATAAGGGAGAAGGTTTTTTTATCCCTAATTATCCGGGCATGATATACAGTATATTTCAAGTATATGTAGGGACGTTGCATGCAACGTCCCTACTGTTCTTTAAAACCATAAATATATCTACTTCATTAAGTAATAAATTGCTTGATCTTTCAGCTTCTTTGTCATTCAGTGATATCATCATCAGGCAAATAAAATGTAACAATATTCGATGATTTAGTATTACTATTATTTTGATCTTCGTTTTTGATTAGCCTTTCGCCTTCCTTGATAACCCAATCTGTAAATTTTTTTTCATCATATATAACCCATTGTTTTTTCTCATTTTTTTCTATCCATGTTGTTTCGTTGGAGAGACTTTGAAGTAACTTCTGGTATTGTGTTTGATTTTCTTTAAGTAGTTCCTGATTAATAAACAGTTCCTGGTAGCTCTGTCCAGACATATTATCAATGGCTTCTAATAATTTATCCAAAAATTCTGTTCCTGTTCCTTTTATCCGTAAAGTTATTGTTTTAGAAAATTTTTCAGGTTTGCGGGGGGGAGGAATTTCAATTTTTGTTCCTAAGAAAATAATAACACCATCAACAAGTAGAGCGAAAAAAGCTGCTGCAATAGCAGCTTCTTCACCATTTTTAATTTTTTGAAAAGGTGCAATAAATCTGATTCTATCTTCCTTATCAAAATACTTTTCTTGGAGTTTTTTGTATTTGGGATTTAGGGGGTCTAAACTACCATTATATTTTTCTGGCAAACAAACAAATTCTGGTTCTGTCGGTAAGCATTTTGGTTTGACTTGAGCTAAAGCTTTACGGTCTGCATTAAAAATTTCCTGTGGTTCTTTTCCTTCTAAATCATAATCAAATAAAGGTCTTAATTCATTAGCTACTGGTTTAACTTGATCGAACCTAATTAGGAGTTTGTCTTTTTCTCTCCTTAGTTGTTCAACCCTGGGTCCATCACCTACTATTCCCGTCAATCCTTCTCCCTTTAATTCACGTTCTATTTCTGCATCTTTGCTCTTAATTTCATTTTCTAATTGTTGAGCTTTTTCTTCAATAGGAGTAAAAATTTCTCTAACTAAATTTTGATGAGCAGATATAGCTCGATTAAAGCCATCTTTTTCTCGTGTTTCTACTACTAAATAATCATAATAAGCAAAGAAACTGGTATAAACACTAAGTATAGAAAAAGCACCTACAGCCATCCATTTTGAGAAAGGATCGTGTTTGAGAGTGGAACCTGAAGTTAAAAGAAATAATAATGCTTGAATAGCAGCACCACTAGACCAACCTACAATTCGAGGCAAAATTTGTGCTGCTCCACGCATAGTTGTAAACCCACTGCCAATATTAAGGATAGTCAACGCTATGAGCAGTTTAATATCCCGTTTGGGTTTTGGCTCGGTGTTTATTTTATTGTCTCTTTTATCAGTTGGTATATTGCTGGGATTATTTCCATTATTTCCATTATTATTTGTCGAGTAAGAACCATTTTTTGTACCATCTGGTTCTGGTTTTGGTGGCTTTATTCGAGTTTTTGGGCGAGGTTTTTTTCTGCTACATCCAGGTGCACGACACTCATTTTCGTCTGGCGACATTATTAGTAGGATATGGCGATTATTTTCATCTCCGCTGCATTCCCAGAATCCATTTTCTTGATTGTTCATAACACAAATAATCTATTCATTTAACTAGGTTTTCATTGACTTATAGTAGTTTCAAAAATGGTAGATTAACTCCAGAATATAAAGTTCAAGTTTTAGTTTTATTTCTCTGTAAATATTTAAGATATTTTTCAAGGCATTACATCATTATATGATAGCTCGCTCTTAAGATTATTATCGGCGTAACGCATAATTTCTAACAGGTCTGAATTATTGTATAAAAGCTTGCATTTATCAATAAAGTATTTCAGATTTTGACGGTCTTTAAACTGACTAACTATTTCTTTTGCACTATTCATCAAAGACTCTTTTTCTTCCTGAGAAAATTTTTCTGCTCTCTTATACAAATTGGTTAATGATAATGACAATAAATCTGCACTTAAACGCCAGTGAACATCTATTAAATTCAGACAGTCTTTATCGCTCAACTTTGGTAATATTCCTTCCGACTTTAAAAAGTTCCATAGTTTTTGATCGATTGATTTTTGCTGAATCCAGATTTCAGTGGTGTACTCTATCAGTTCTCCACTAATTAACTCGACAGGAGTATCATTACTTAAATCTAAATGTTCCTGTTCATTTGCCCACTGAATAAATTTGCCTACATATTTTTGGTAAGTACCTGTTAGATGTTCTCGCATTTTTTTCAATGTTTTACGATTCAGCAATAGCCAAGCTTTACTAACCAAAAATTCTGCTTTTAGCTTTTCACTTTCCGAGTGAGTATCCAATAATTTTAGCCATGTTTCTAGCATTTGAACAGGAAAAGCTTTTCCTATAGTCTTATCTAGAAAAATCGTTCCTTTTATATCATCCTTGTAAAGAACTGCTGAAAGTTTTTCCCAATTTATCCAGCGATTAGAATTACTATCTATAACTAACTTGCTTAATATTGAAAATAATTCAACTTTCTCTGGAGACTTATCTGGTTTGTCTGGAGATTGATATGAAAATTTGTCTGGAGAGTTATCTGGTTTGTCTGAAGATTTATTTGGAGAATCTGGGAAGCTACTATCTGGAATTTCGTTGAAGGTTAAAAATAATTCAACTTTCTCTGGAGAGTTATCTGGTTTGTCTGGAGATTTATTTGGAGAATCTGGGAAGCTACTATCTGAAATTTCGCTTTCTGAAGATTTATCTGAAAATTTGTCTGGAGACTCATCCGTAAATTTGTTTGGAGATTTATCTGAAGATTTATCTGGAGAATCTTGCAAACTACTATCTGGAACTTCGCTTTCTGAAGATTTATCTGAAAATTTGTCTGGAGACTCATTCGCAGATGTGTTTGGAGATTTATCTTGAAAATACTGGGAATTAAACCATTTATAAACTCCTATAAAATTATCTGTCTGAAACTTCACTCTCTCTCCTGTAAAACTGACGCTCTTTTCAATGGCAGATTCCAATAATGGTAAGCTTTGTTCATAAGTTGGTGACTGAGATGTTAGACAAGTCACATAAAGTTTACTAGCTCCATCATTATCAAGTTTTAAATCATTAGCAATCTCAGGAACATGGAAAATACCTTTCTCTTTTTCCAATAAATAGAAATTTAGAGAACCGAGTGTATCAGGAAAATTTTTCTGCCAATATTGCTTTAAATTACTTTGTTCAAAAGTTTCTCTATCTAGAACAGGAAATTTAGGAAAAAGTCGTTCGATAAACAATCTTTTAAAATCACTACTCGTAATTTCTCCAACTAATGCTAAATCCCATAGTTGGAATTTCTCTTTTCCTACAAACTTACCGTAGATAAACTGGTCAAATTTAGATGCTTGGGACATGATATGTATCTCTGTAACTAAAATTGCATTTAAGTATTGAAATTGGCAGAATAATTATCAGAAATATTTGGTGGATATTCCTTAATTCCTTGTATTAGCCATTCAACAGGTGAATGCATATTTATTGGGTTGAAATTTGTTTTTGTATCAATTTTATATTTGTTTTTATACTTGTTGAATTTAAACTCCTCTGTTAATCTATTCATTTAACTAGGTTTTCATTGACTTATGGTAGTTTCAAAAATTGCAGATTCATTCCATAATATAAAGTTAAAGGTAGAAATTTATCAAAATAATTGGGTTTAAAACCCCGCCTTTTAAGGCGAAATATTTTTGGAGAGTTGCTCAAAATCGCCGTTACAAAAATAACTTCTGACTTCTAACTTATGACTTCTGAGTTCAGTTAATTCTGTGTAGGATATTTAAGATATTCCTCAACGTATTACCTCATCATAGGAAATCTCACTCCTAACATTCTTATCGACGTAACGCATAATTTCTATTAGCTCTGAATTATGGTAGAAAAGCCAACATTTTTTAATAAAATTTTTCAGACTTTGAAGGTCTTTAAACTGACTGACTATTTCTTTTGCACATTTCATTAAAGACTCTTTTTCTTCCTGAGAAAATTTTTCTACTCTTTCATAAAAATCGGTTAACGATAATGAGAATAAATCTGCACTTAAACGCCAGTGAACATCTATTAACTTCAGACAGTCTTTATTGCTCAACTTTGATAATACAACTTCAGATGTCAACAAATTCCACAAATTTTCATCAATTGATTTTTGCCGACTCCAGATTTCAGTGATGTACTCTATCAGTTCTCCACTAATTAACTCCAAACGCTCCTGTTGATTTGCCCACTGAATAAACTTGCCTACATATTTATCGTAAGTACCTATTAGGTCTTGTCGCATATTTCTCAGTGTTTTATTATCTATAAATAACCAAGAGTTACTCTTTAAAAATATGTACTCTACATCATTACTTTCCGGGGGAGTATTCGATAATTTGAGCCATCCTTTTAGCATCTCAACAGGAAAAGCTTCTCCTATAGTCTTATCCAGAAAAACCATTCGTCCTTTTATATCGTCCCTGTAAAGAACTTCTGAAAGTTTTTCCCAACTTATCCAGTAATTAGAATTATTATCTATAGTTAATTCGTCTTTTAAGATTGAAAGCAATTCCACTTTGTCTGAAGAATTATCTGAAAATTTGCCTGACAACCTATCCGTAAATTTGTTTGTAAAGCATTTATAAACTGCCATAAAATCATGTGCTTGAAACTTCACTTCCTTTTTTGGAAAACTGACACTCTTTTTAATGGCAGATTCCAATAGTAGCAAACCTTGTTCATAAGTTGCTGAGTCAGATGTTAGACAAGTCATATAAAGTTTACTAGCTTGATCGTTGCTAAGTTCTAAAACATTAGCAATCTTAGGAACATGGGAAATACCCTTCTCTTTTTCCAATAAGAAATCTAGAGAATCTAGTGTATCAGTAAAATTTTTCTGCCAAAATTTCTTTAAATTACTTTTTTCAAAAGTTTCTCTATCTAGAACAGGAAAATTAGGAAAAAGTCGTTCGATAAACAATCTTTTAAAATCACTACTCGTAATTTCTCCAACTAATGCTAAATCCCATAGTTGGAATTTCTCTTTTTCAGAAAGAAATATTTTTTCACAACATATTATTAGTTCTTCCAGTTCTGGATAATTTTTTGTAGAGGGTTGCGGAGGTGGTAGATACTTTGTCTGTAATGGAGTGTTTCTACCTCCAGACTTGTTATACAAATCTTCAATGCTTCCTTGAGAATTTTTTTCTATCAGTTTTAAACAAGCATTTTGTAATGCCTGTAAAATATCATCCCTGAGATTTTCATCCACAAAAAATTCTATAAACTGATTTTCTCTGAGAATTTCTAAAGAATCAAAAAACTTATTATCTGCTTTGACTATATCTAAAAATTTATCTGGCAAAAAACGATAGATTGTACATAACATAGTCTTCGTTAAGCTTCCATTATTTTCAGAAATTGGCAATGCTTTCCATAACAGCTCTAAAAGTTTTAAATCTTCACTATCTGGAGTCGATGAATTTTCTCCAAACTTATCCAGAAAACTTTGCACCTTCTCTTCCATTCGAGGAATGTACTTACCCAAAATTTCAATTTTGTCTCGTTCCTCTACTGGGTACTTAAAAATAAAATCTAGTGATGAATGATTTAACTTCAACCAACCATCTACTTCCTGAAATTCCCAAGTTAAATTATCAGAATCATCCTTAGTAGTCTTGTCAAGGTACTCGCATATAGTAATTAAATTTTCAGATTGATCCTTGTTCGGATAAATAAAAGATTTCACATATTCGTGGTCTAGATATTCCTCTTTATCAAACTCCTCTTTACTAAAATCTAACCACACCATATTTTCAGGTAAAGAACCTATTGAAGAACCATCTAACTTAACTATTATTTGTGCCCACTTGCAGTATTCAGGGTCAACCGAACCTATAGCTAAAGATATTTTGTGACGCTCATTAGTAGGTAGGAAAAGCAAAAGATTATCTAGAAGTAATAATGGCGATCGTGTATTTTTTTTGCTTTGGTCAGTAAGTAGTAATCTTTTACCATTCAAAATTACATCTAGTGCTTGAAGCAAAATCTTTTGCTCAGAATTTTTAAGTTTTTTCCATACCTTTTCTATGGTCTCCCTTATTTTTTTATCTGTAGTTTCTTTTGCTAGTAAAGACTCAAAATCTTCCGGACCCAAAAGCCAAGATTTTTGCTCAGAATCATCAAGTTGATTAAGACTACTGAAGGTTGGTATTGACATATTACCTAGATATCCCAACAACCTACAAATTTTATTTTTAAATCCAACTATTTCTGCCTCAGATACAAAAATATAACGATGCTGGAAAAATGAGCGACTGCCACCTCTCGAAAAGATACCTTTATCTTTATTAAAAGCAGGAGCAGCTTGAATAAGTAGAATTTTTTTTTCGGGCAAAATCGAAGTCTTATTCCTACAAATTCCTACAGCTTTACGATTAAGGTCGCTACTTTGACTTCCCCAAAAGTAATAATTTTTTTCATGTATATCTTCCAGCTCTGAAATATTATTGTTTAAATTTTCACTGCAAGAAACTAGACGGTACTCACTATCCTTTTCTGCAACAAACTTACCATATATAAACTGGTCAAATTTAGACTCTTGCGACATGAGGTTATATCTCCATAACTAAAATTGCTTTTAAGTATTAGAATCTCCTGAAGAAGTATTAGGAATATTTGGGGGAAAACTCTTAATTCCTCTCACTAACCAATCAATAGGAGTAAATATATTTATTGGGTTGAAAGGTGCTTCTGTATTAATTTTATATTTGTTGGGATTAATGTCTTCTGTCTTGATATTTTCCTTTCCAAAATCGTATGGGTCTTGCTCGTCTTGCTCGTCTTGCTCGTATGTTGAAAATATAGGATCTTCTTCAAATTCAAATTTTGATGCCGTATTTTTTTGTTTTTCTTCTTCTTGTTTTTCTTCTTCGTCGAGAATAACAGGAGATTTTACATTACCATCACTATCTTTGTAGGTTCCAAAACCAGAAATATAAAATAACTGACAGCGATTTTCTGGAGTAGGATTTATGTTTAATCTAGGATTATCCTTAGACTTATCTTTAGGTTTTTCTATTTGTACATGAAAAAAGTTGCTTAACCATTTTAAATTCACATTTGGTCCTTTCCCTAACATTTCTAGAAACATCTGTTCGGGATACTTATATTTTTCTCAAGATACTTTTGATTAACTTCTGCATGATCTATTTTAGTAATGCCAAAAGCGACATACTGCTCCAATGGTTTTCGACCACTTTTCCTTTGCATTGCATTAAATAGTTTCATTAGTAAAGTATGGTATGGTTTAGTCTGTTTATCCTCCTGTAACGGACTTAGTAAAAATATAATCCCATGACATTGAAGGAGATAATCAACCACAGTACCCTCTTGACTATTTTCGTGCAAAAAATCATTGTAAGGGTCTTGTAAAGTTTTTCCAGAAAAGTCGAAAAATGTTAATTCAGTATTACTTCCATCCTCATTGTTTATCCTGTAGGAATACTTGCTTTTTTCCCCTGCTGTTTCTGTAGCGGGTACAAATATTCCTCGATCCAAAAGTTCTATACCATTATTAATATATTCTTCTGTATCCTCGTCAGTTATTTGAATTTTCCCTTCATTGAGTAAATATTCATATAATCTGAGCATATAAACAGATTTTCCAGCGCTTTGAAAACCCCAAATTCCTAAACGAATTGGTGAAGGAATTGGTCGTAGTTTTGAACTCGGTTCATTGACTGATTCATTGACAGTTTCGTTTGCTGTTGTATTAAACATAGACGAAATTAACCTCGTGTATAAGTAGCTTTACCTGAATCGAAATTTACCGCTAATTTAACAGTACAGAAAAACAATAAATTGGATGTTCATAGAGCGCCAAAATACTTCTATTATAATTGCTCTTTATAAGATAAAGCTTCATCTACTAGAGCAAACCATTGTTTCTGTAATTCCTTTTGTTCCTCTAACTCCTGAAGTAGCTTTACCTGAATCTAAATTTCCAGCAAATTTGACAGTACAGAAAAACAATAAATTGGATGTTCATAGAGCGCCAAAATACTTCTATTATAATTGCTCTTTATAAGATAAAGCTTCATCTACTAGAGCAAACCATTGTTTCTGTAATTCCTTTTGTTCTTCTAACTCCTGAAGTAGCTTTATCTGAATCGAAATTTACCGCTAATTTAACAGTACAGAAAAACTATGGATGGATGTTAATAGAACGCCCAAATACCTCCATAATATTTATAATAGTTGCTCTTTATAAGATAAAGCTTCATCTACTAGAGCAAACCATTGTTTCTGTAATTCCTTTTGTTCCTCTAACTCCTGAAATTGTGACCAAATTTGACTGCGATTTTTACTTAATAATATATCCCATTCTTGTTCCACTCCTTTAGCACGAGTAATATGGTCTGCAAATTCTTCTACCATTGAAACTTTTGTTCGGTTAACAGATAACCCTAGTTTATCTAAAGTTTTTTGACACACTTCAATAGCATTTTGATGGCGCTGTTGGAGATTAGTCAAAATATTATCTATATTATCTGGTGTGTTAATAGGTTTCATCGGATCTGGAGGTAAAACTTCACTAATTTTTTGCCATACATAGGACTGCATAAAACCTTTGTACATAATTTCAAAAGATGCAATGAACTGAAACCCTCTTGCTAAATTTGGCAAGTCGTTTGTTTGAGTTAATAACTTCGCAAAAGCCTCCAAAAAATCTGGATTTTCTGCTTTTACTAAACCTCCTATTCCTAAGTTGATAAATATATCTGCCAACTCTGACTTAGTTTGATTGAGAGACTTTTTCAAACCATCCTCCATTCCATGGAAATTATTCAATATACCAGGTCGCATTTGGTGTATTTCTTGGCAATAAGCTCCATAAATACTTCCTTTCCGCTTTACCAACGTTTCAATATCCCTAAAATCAGGAATATTTCCTTGCTTTTGACATCTATTAATTGCTGCATCAACCTGAGCTTTAAACTCCTCATTTGATTGTGAAAGTTCTGCTCGTAGTTCTTTTCTAAAATCTTCAATACTGTTGTAGAGTTTAGACATAAATTGTTCTCTCAATTTCACATATTCAGTATCAATATCCCCATAACCAGCGATCGCCTGCCTTACTTCTGCCAATTTTTCCTCTATCCAACTTTGAAAATTCCTCAAATCTTTCGATGCAGCAGACATATATTGTTTGTCTAAATTTTTCATATTTGTTGTCAGATAATCAAGCACTTTTTCCATAACTTGATTTGCTGCATCTGAATTTTTGCAATTAGCTTTCAAACATTGTTTAACATGGATGCCTTTCCTTGGCATAGTATTCTCAAAATCCAGAGATAACTGTTCATTTTCCCCATCCTGATTTAGTAACATAAAAACCCATTCTTTCAAAGGAAGTTTCTCCTTCAAAGCTTGAGAAGCTACATCATATAAATTCACATCTTCCTTCCGTAAAAAATCCCCCGTTCCTTTTTTTCCTGGTCTCCGAATCAACAAAATAAAATCAATATCTTCCGCCAAAGCTTTAATCATTCTTTCTGTATCGCCCAGTCTAGTATCTCCCAAACCAGGCATATCAACTAAAGCCAATTTTTTCACTCCTACTTGAGGAAAACGGCAAAAAATTTCCACCTTTTCTACAGCTAAATGATTGAAAAACTGTGGATTACTTTTAGCATCATAACTTTGAGAAACATACTCTCTTATTTCATCCTTTGGAACCTCAATAAAACGCTTTTTCGACTGCAATAAACTAGCATATCTATTTATATGAACATAATAATCCTGCCGTAAATGTTCATAAATAGCCTCAGCTTTAGCAGGATGCTGAGGATTAACTGGTTGAGAAGGAAATGGCAAATTAGCAAACTCATGAAGATTTTTCGGAATATTTTCAAAGCCTAACTCTTGATAATAAGGCGTAATAATCTCCTGAATAAAAGAAGATTCAGAATGAAAATAAACCTTAGCAAAAGTCTCCCCTTCGTGATGATAAATATTACTTTGAACAGTAGTACAAGGCAAGCGATCGCTACTAGGAATAATTCCTTCATCTTCTTCATCTGTTAGTCCAGCAACATTTTGTAAAAAGGTACTTTTACCTTGACGTACTAACCCCACAACACCAATATTAATTGTGTCGCGATTAAGTCTTTGCCAGAGATTTTTCCAGACCTTACGTTCTTGAGCAATTCGGTTTAGTATTGTCTGAAAATAAATTTGATAAAGTTGTTGAACTCCCATGGAAGAAGTAGTCGATAATTTGATAATTGATTCCTGTAAATCTTTAAGTTTATTTATCTTTAATTCCAGGCAATTAAAATAATCTACAGATTTTTTAGGAATATCTGCAGTAGCTTTGCGCTTGTGAATAATTTCACTAATTAAGTCTTCTAAAAGCATAATTTTTAACTAATTGAGATTTTTGTTGTATCAAGAGTTTGGGTATTTAGGCTGAACATTTGTGTAAGTCGCAGTAATTAACTTGCTTTATGTATTTACTAAACCGACTATTCCTTTTGTAGCAGCCGCCATTACTAGGGCGAACATTCTCAAACTCTCAAAATTAATCACAGCAAGAATTTAACTTCTGACTTTTAATACCAATTTGATAAATGTTTGTTACAAATGGTAGAAGTAAGAAAGAAGGAAGAGGGAAGAAGGAAGAAGGGATAAATATTAAAAAAAATGGGAAAACGATATAAATAACTATCTAAAATGAACTGGAGTAGCTATTTTTAAGAATATCCTATTGATATCTACCTTTTTGTAGCATTCTTTTTTCAAATTGGTATAACTTCTGACTTCTGACCTCAGCTATACCTACCCTCCCAAAAATGTTAGATTAATTCTGCCCTCCTACTTATTTATCAGGATAAAAATTCAGAAATATGCACTTCAACAACAAAAATCTTTTCAACTTATCCCCTTATATATTTCTATACCAGGTAGAATTAATCCAAAGTGGGGATAGAAATTTTTGAGAATAGGGAGTAGGGAAATTAGGTATAATACCAAAGGTGAAAAAATAATGTTACGAACAATAAATGTGATGAAAAAGACTTTACAAGGGATGTCTTCTTATTCTTACCAATAAATAAGATAATAGCCTCCCTATTTTAGGAAGTACTGATAACTGATAACTTAGTTAATGGAGTATCGCGATGCCTAAAATAAAAATATTACAAGAAGATGAATCTTATACTTTTCGGTCTTACTTTGATTTACCTTATGAAGCTGATGAAATCTTAGCAGAGTTAAATTATTCATTAGTTAAATCTCGTTTATCTTTGCCAAAAACAACAAAAATATTAGAAAGTTTCTCAGAAATACAGAATAAACTAGAGGATATTTTACCCTTTGTTAATTTAAGTAATGAAACTGCTAGACGAGAAATTTTAGTCTCTCCAATTTTATTGGAAATTGTTCATTATTGTCATTGTCAGTTAAGAATTGAATATCCTCTGAAAGTCAACGATTGGTTGAAAGGCAATTTGGATTACTTATTGCGTTCTCAGAATAATTTATTAGTTATTGAAGCTAAAAATGACGATTTAACTAGAGGTTTTACTCAGCTAGCTGCCGAGTTAATTGCATTAGCTGAAGTCGAAGAAAATAATATTTTATATGGCGCAGTAACAATGGGAGATATCTGGCGTTTTGGTAAATTAGATAAAGCCGAACAACAAATTACACAAGATATCAATTTATTTAGAATACCAGAGGATATAAAAGATTTAGGTGCAGTTTTAGTGGGTATTTTGGAAGGAGTAGAGAATTAAAAAACTATAATAAAAATAAGAGTTATACTAAATTACTGAATATTTTTACATTTTATTTGCTTGATGCTGATATGTAATGAAAAGCAAAGGTAATAATTCATTAATGGATAATTGATAATTGATAATTTCCTCTCCCTAAAAGGGAGAGGATTGACAAATAAGGAAAAAATTTATTTTTTTTCCCCTTGAAAGGGGAGACTTTTAACCCGAATTTTTTAATTATTTAATTATTAATTATTCGGTAAATAATTCATTGCATAAATCCCTAAATTTATTTATAATATTGTTTCTGTGTTGTCAACATTTCCTAGGTCATGCTGCGCAAACAGCTATTAGCTGTCAGCTATCAGCAAAAGGAAGCGGTTGAAATGAATATAGACTGTTTCAGCCAGTTTTTGTAGTAAGTATGAATTCTGCCTCAATTAGTAAAGCTTTTAGTTTTAGATAAAAGCAATAGCTGTTTGCGTAGCATCCCGCAGGGAAGCGCTGATAGCTGACGGCTGAATGCTTACTCTGTGTTATACTAATTTGAAAAAAGTAGTGTTACAAAGAGTTTCAAACTTTAGATGTGAAATAATTTCTTGAAATTAGTGTAGCATCAGAGTTTTGAGCCTATAAAATATTACTTTTGACTTTTAACTGTCTTGAGTGCGTCTTACATTCTGAGGAAACCTCAGAATTACGCACTCGCTTTTGAATTTTAACTTCCGTAAAACGGTATTATTCCTGATTTCCTATTCAAAACAATTTAGAGATTGAAAAAAAGATAATATGAAAATTATCAAAGGTACTTGGAATTATTTATTTTGGCTAGGACCAATTTTAACTATTATCGGTGTATCAGCAGGTTTTGTCTCCGGAACTTGGGAACCAATACCATTAAGTTTAATAACTACTGGTGCAGTAATAATTGGTTTGTGGATTTTTTATCAGGCTTATTCTGTAGAACAAAACTCAACTACAACTTGGTGGAGTGGTCGAGCAACCGAAGCAGGCACAAACGCAATTTTTGCTACTATTTCAGTATTGATTATTTTGGCACTAATTAACTTTCTAGCAGTTCGTTACGAAACTAGAATAGACTTCACTGAAAACCAAAAATTTACATTATCACCTCAAACAATTGAAGTATTAAAAAATCTCGAACAACCAGTCAAACTTTGGATATTTGATCGAGGGGAAAATCCTCAATATACTCAACTAATAGAAAACTATCAAAGACAAGGAAATGGTAAATTTAATTTTGAGTTAGTAGACCCCCAGGAACAACCAGGAAAAGCTAACGAATTTGGAGTTCAACAGCTAGGAGAAATTCATCTTGAAGCAGGAGAAAGAAAAGAAGTTATTATTAGTAGAAAACTAGAACCACTAACAGAATCTAAACTAACTAACAATATAGAAGAAATACTAGGTGGCAGAATCTTAAAAATATACTTTATTCAAGGTCACGGCGAAAGAGAATTAGAAGAAGGGCAAAGAGGCTTTTCCGAAGCTCTGAAAGCTCTTGAAAATAAAAAATATATAGTAGAGTCGATAAACTTGGCAAGTATTTCTCAAGTACCCGAAGATGCAGATGTTGTGATTATTGCCGGTCCGCAAAGAGAATTTTTAGAGGCAGAAGTTACCGCTTTAAAAGAATATTTAGATGGAGGTGGTGGTGTGTTTATCATGTTAGACCCAAGCACCGACCCAGAATTAGATAATTTATTTGAGGAGTGGGGAGTATTAGTTGACGATCGCCTGGCAATAGATGACCCCAATGTTGGTCGGTTAGTAGGTCTTGACCCTTGGGTGGTATTAGTTAGCAGCTATGGAGAACATCCTATTACTGATGATTTTAGTAATGGTATTTCATTGTATCCTTTTGCACGGCCTATAGAAAGTGAAACCGTGGATGGAATAGTAGAAAGTCCTCTAATTTGGACTAATGACCAAAGTTGGGCCGAAACAGATTTAAGGGGTCAGTTACAGTTTAATGAGGGTCGCGATCGCCTTGGACCATTATCAATAGGTGTCGCTTTTACTCGTTCTTCCACTGTAGAAAAAAGTAATGAAACAGGATTAGACCTTACTCCCATTCCTCCACTTCCTGGTCAACCACCGAATGAACCTGTGGCAACTTCTACTTCAGAGTTAGAAGAGCAAAAAGAGATAATTTCAGCAGAAGTTATTCCCCCACTTCCTGGTCAACCACCAGATGAATTTGACCCTACAGAAATAGTAGAAAAATCAGACAATACATCTGAAGAAGCGCGTTTAGTAGTGTTAGGAAATTCTCAATTTGCTACCAATGGTTGGTTTCAACAACAACTCAATAAAGATGTTTTTCTTAATTCAGTTTCTTGGTTAGGTAAATCAGAACAAGAAGCTCTTTCTATTAGTCCGAGAAAAAACACAAATCGTCGTATTGCAATGAAGTTAGTACGAGCTAGATTTTTAAGTTGGGTGGCAATAGTCATTTTGCCACTTTTAGGGTTTACAATTGGTGGAATTATTTGGTGGAAGCGACGATAATGAAGTCAGAAGTTAGAAGTCAGAAGTCAGAAGTTGTTTTTTTAACGGAGATTTACTAATGAAGTCAGAAGTTAGAAGTCAGAAGTCAGAAGTTGTTTTTTTAACGGAGATTTCTGAAGTTATAAGTCACTATAACAGAGTTATTAAAATATCCAATTAATGACTTAAAAAGCTTTTTTTGTTTAAGTTATATAGGGGAATTGCTGTCAAAATAGTGACTTAATAACTCATAACTGATAGTTGATAGATGACCGCTGTTTGCGCAGCATGACCTAGGAAATGCTTACATTTTCCTTAAGCGTCAATCCTCTTCTTTTCAAGGAGAGGTAATTATTAATTATTAATTGTTAAACTACTTCCTAAAATTATGAAAATCAAAAAAACAACTTTAATATTAATATTAGCAGCACTTGCTTTAGGTGGGTTTGTTTATTTTTATGAAATTAGAGGTAAGCAGCAACAAGCTGAAGTGCAAGAACAACAAAAACAGGTATTTGATTTTGAGTCAGAGGAAATTCAGGCTATTACTATCAAACAAGAATCAGAAATATTAACTTTAACAAAGGATGAAAATGCTGAAGAAACTACTTGGAAAATAACTGCACCTGTAGAAAAAGAAGCCGATCTACTAACAGTAGAATTTTTGTTAGACCAAATAACAGGATTAAAAAGCGATCGCTCTATTAATACTCCTGTTTCTCAGTTATCTGAATATGGTTTAGAAAAGCCAAAAATTACTGTAGAAATTAAACTTCAAGATGAGCGAACTAGAAGATTGTTTTTAGGAAAAGCAGATTTTGATGGTACTTCTATATATTCTCAAGTAGAAGCTGAAGGAGAACCGCCAAAAGAGGTGTCTGTTTTGTTATTATCTGTCAATTTCAAAAATGTTTTAACTAAACCAGTTGCAGAATGGGAAAAACAAGAAAAATCGGAAGAATCATCTGCTGAAACAGAAGAATCTACCGAGAAAAAAGATGAACCGGAAACAGCTAAACCATCATCTGAAAAATCTCCCGAACAATTAGAAGAATCTACTGAGAACAAAGATGATGTGCAAATAGAAAAATCATCTCCTAAACCGCAGGAATCTCCTTCACCTACTGATGATTATTTACTGACAGAATAACTAAATTGATAGGTGGAATTATCCAATAATTAACAATTGCAGCAAATTTCAGAATAGTGAGGTAAAGTTTAAGACTAATCTATAATTTTTATTCATTCCTTGTTCCCAGAACACAGATCCGGTGTTCCCTAAAAACATAAAATTTTGTACCTTATCAACTCGAAAACTGCTGTAATAATTAATCATTACCGAAGAATCAATAATTAAATAATTAAATAATTAAATAATTCACGCCTTGAAGCCTCCCCTTTCAAGGGGAAAAAAGCGGTCGTTTGCGTTTGCGATAGCATTCCTTCAACAATGAATAATGAATAATGAATAATTAATAATTAATAATTAATAATGAATAATTACCTCTCCTTGAAAAGAAGAGGATTGACAAATTCATGAAAATTTTTTTTTATTATCCCCTTAAAAGGGGAGGCGCATACCCACAATTTTTCGGTAAGGAAAGCATTCCGTAGGATGGGATGGCTCCGAAACCTGCGCTGTCCGACCATCGACCAAGAGAATAAATTTTTTCGGCGTTGGTCAATCCTCTCCCTAAAAGGGAGAGGTAATTATCCATTATCCATTATCCATTATCCATTAATTAACTATCCTTAAAATAATAGGATTGGCTAAAAGTATTTTTTTCTTGTCTCTCCTTAAAATGATAGGCTTTAAACCTTAATTATTCGATAAATTTACTAGAAATGAGAGCTAAATTTTAACGCTAAATTAATATCGTAGAATAGAACTAATATAAAATTATAGAAAAGAGATTAATATGATTGTAGAAACTACCCCATAATTCATGACCTTAGACGAATGTTCAGATGGGTATCCAGATGGTTATGGTCGTTATGAATTAAACAATGGAGTTGTTTTTGAAATTCAACTTTTCTCGCCTTTAAAATAGGAGTACAAATCGAATGTATTGAACTTCCTTATATTATTCCCAGACAAGCAATTGTTAAACCGATAGATACAGATAAATCTGGTTATAATCCCGATGTAATTGTTTTGGATAAACTTGCTTGAAAAAATGAATCTTTATGGAAAAAACTTTCCACAATTACTCAAGGAAAAACAGTCAAGCTAATTATGGAAGTTGTGAGTACAAATTCCCGTAATGATTATGGTCATAAATTAATTGATTACGAGGGTTTAGAAATACCATAATATTGGATAGTTGATTATTTAAGCTTAGGAGGAAAACGTTATATAGGCAACCCAAAACAATCTACTTTGTCAATTTATCAGTTAATTGACGGAGAATATCAAGAACAACAATTTCGAGGAGATGAAAAAATTATTTATCCTACATTTCCAGAGCTTAAATTAACCGCCCAAGAGATTTTTGCAATAGGAGATTAAAAATATGAAAAATAAGATTTTTCATTCCCTAGACAAACAACTAAAAAGCAGAACAATTCAAAATTTGTAGGGGTTAACGGCCGTTAACCCCTACTATATTTAGTGATTATGCGTAAGTCCTGACCCAAATAATAGATGAAGCGCAATAGCCAGAACTGCTAAAATATTGAAAAACATTACACTTAAATTAATTAAGACCCAAATTTCCAGAGTAAATTCCCCAATTATGACATAGCAACCATGACTCAAACTGCACTTAATCTAGGGACAACAATAACCGACACCCAAAACGACGTTGAACTGCGTAAAGTATTCAAAGTGTTTGAAGGCCATACAGCAGTACGAGGTGTGGACCTGAATATCCGTCAAGGAGAATTTTTTAGTATTCTTGGCCCTTCTGGTTGTGGTAAGACTACAACATTACGCTTAATTGCTGGATTTGAATCCCCATCAGCAGGTGAAATAATGATTAGGGGAGTATCCATGAATCAAACTCCTCCTTACCGTCGTCCTGTAAATACTGTTTTCCAAAGCTACGCTCTGTTTAATCATCTCAGTGTCAAAGATAATATTGCCTTTGGACTACGAATTAAACGTGTAGGAAAAACTGAAACGGAAGAAAAAGTGGCACAAGCTTTACGGTTAGTGAAAATGGAAAAATTTGCCGATCGCTATCCCAATCAAATATCTGGTGGGCAACAACAAAGGGTAGCTTTAGCAAGGGCGTTGGTAAATCGTCCAGCAGTATTATTATTAGATGAACCTCTTGGTGCCCTAGACTTGAAACTACGCAAACAAATGCAAATGGAATTGTCTAGCTTACATCGAGATTTAGGCGTAACATTTGTGATGGTAACTCACGACCAAGAAGAAGCTATGAGTATGTCTGACCGTATTGCCGTGATGCACGAAGGTAGAATAGAACAGATAGGTTCTCCTCAAGAAATTTACGAGCGGCCTGAAAGTCCTTTTGTCGCAGATTTTATTGGAGAGACGAATTTATTTCAGGGTAGAGTTGAATTTATCGATCGTTCAAATATAGTAGTTCAGACAGATCGTGGTATTAAAATTGTTGTACAACAATCAACAGTTAGTGAAGAACAGAAAAATGGAGAGATTTATACAGGTGCTTCCGTAGTAGTCAGCGTGCGGCCAGAGAAAATAGAGCTAAGTCTTTATTCCCCAGATGTATCAGAAAATTGTTTTGAAGGCAGGTTGATGAATGTAATGTATATGGGGACTCATGTGTATTATCATGTAAATCTGTTGTCAGGCGATCGCATGACGATCAGACAACCGAATACAGAAGGAACTTTGCCTAGTGCAGATACTCCTATCTATATTTATTGGGCAAAACAAAATTGTTTAGCTCTCAGCGAGACAAGATAACAAAAACGTAAACTAAATTTTCACTATTGATTGAAAAATTACCGAATAATTAAGGTAAAAAGTCTCTCCTTTAAGGGATAAAAAAGCGGTCTAAGCCATATCCATGAGACCAAGAGAAGAAAAAATTTTCCCTTTTGCGTCAATCCTCTTCTTTTCCAGGAGAGGTAATTGTTAATTATTAATTATTAATTATTAATTGTTAAAAGTGCCTCCAACTAATTTCGAGAAATATCGGGGAAATGTTATTGCTGCATCTGTTGACAAGCAAGATGCTCGCACTTCTAGACGTCAATTTCTCAAAACGTCAGCAGCTACTATCGCAGCTTCAGCTCTTTCTAGTTGTGGTTGGAGATTAGCGGAAGTAAAATCTAACCCCCGAATGCAGGGAGATTCAGATTTACTCTATATCTATACTTGGGCAGGTTATACAGATCAAGATTTACTAGACCGCTTCTACGATGAAACAGGAATCAAAGTAGTTGCCGATGTGTTTGACTCTAATGAGTCGATGCTAGCTAGAGTGCAAGCTGGGGGAGGTGGAGCATATAGCATCATCTATCCATCTGATTATATGGTGCAAAAAATGGAATCCCTGGGTTTGTTGACAGAGTTAGACCATTCTCTAATTCTTGGTTTAGACGATCTGTTCCCTCAATTTCAAGACCCTATATATGACCGTGGTAATGTCTATAGTGTACCCATAAGTTGGGGTACTACTGGTTTAATTTACAATAGCAAACTGTTACCCACTGCACCCACAGACTGGGAGTATCTCTGGGAAAATCAAGATGTAATATCGAAGCGCCTGACCCTAGTTAATGACGTGCGCGAGGTCATGGGGTCTGCTTTGCGGAAACTGGGATATTCCTACAACTCTACCAATGTTGAAAGTATCAGGGAAGCTTACCAAGAGTTACTCATACTTAGACCAGCGATCGCTTCTTTTACTACAGATGGTTGGCGGTCTCAAATTTTGGTAGAAGATTTGTTGATTGCCATGTGTTATTCTTCCGATGCTGCAGAAATTAAACCAGAAAATGAAGACTTAGAATATATTACTCCCCGCAGTGGTTCCTCCCTGTGGACAGATACATTAGTAATTCCCAAAAATGCTCCTAACCCTGATGGTGCCTATCAGTGGATTAATTTTATGTTACAGCCAGATATAGCTGCTGAAATTGTGGAGAGACTCAGTTTTGCGACACCTTCTCGTGTAGCTTATCAAAGATTACCAGAAGAACTAAAAGAAGATCCTACTTTGTTTCCCCCAGAGTCAATTATTGAAAAGTGTGAAAGTTTAGCTCCACTGGGTGAATATGAAGAAGTTTATGATGAATACTGGACGAAATTAAGAAGTGGATAATTGAAAGAAGGAAGAAGGAAGAAGGAAGAGGGAAGAAGGAAGAAGAAAAATTCCTAAGTTTCTCGGTGGGATGATTCTACGAACTTTTTTTAGTTATTAAAGCCTAAGTATAAGGTTAATCAAATTCCTTGTTCCTAAAAATATAGAACCCAATAGTTGATAAATTTTCTAACTTCTATAGTGCTTATAGTGCTACAAAAAAATGTTAGGGCATTGATAAAATTGAAACCCTTATACAGTCAATAGTTTTGACTTGAGCTGATAACTGATAACTGATAACTGATAACTGAAATGACTACACCTACTAAATCATCTGCTCCAGCTTTCCCTAATTCTCAGTCCAAACATGGTATAAGTCAAACATTTTCTAAATTGTTGGGTCCTTTAGTTTTATTAGGTCCGGCAGGTTTATGGTTACTGTTGATATTAGTGTTGCCGACTTTAGTCATTTTCCAATTGAGTTTAGTAGAAAATATTCGACCTGGAGATTTAGTAAATCCTGATGGTATTGGCAACTATTTACGAGTATTTGACCTGATTAATTTAAAAGTAATTTGGCGTTCAATCTATTTTGCTACAGGTACAACAATTTTATGTTTATTGTTAGGATTTCCCGTAGCCTATTGGATTGCTTTAATGTCACCCAAACGGTGGCGAAATTTACTTTTATTAGGTTTTATCTTGCCACTTTGGACTTCATCTTTATTACGTTCTTATGCTTGGATTACAATTTTACGACCCACTGGCGTATTAAACTCAATTATTGGAATTATTGGATTACCACCTTTAGAAGTATTGAATCGAACTCCGGCTGTTTTTATTGGTATGAGCTATAGTTATTTACCTTATATTGTGACTATTCTTTATGCTTCTTTAGAAAAGTTAGACCGGAGATTATTAGAAGCATCGGCAGATTTAGGAGCAACCCCTATACAAACTTTTTGGAAAGTGACTGTTCCTCAAAGTTTACCTGGTATTGCTGCAGGTTCTTTATTAGTTTTTATTAGTTCTTTAGGAGATTTTGTTGACCCTGAATTATTGGGTGGTGCTTCTAGTATGACGGCTGCTCGATTAATTTATAATCAATTTTTAGGAGCTACTCAAAATTGGGGGTTTGGCTCTGCTTTGAGTATGGTTATGATTTTTGGAGTAAGTATAGCGATCGCTCTTTTACTAAAATTTGGCGATGGTAAACCCTCTAAGTAGGGTTTGCTGAAAAAGTCTTTTGGTAAGGGGAGGAGACAGGAGGCAGGAGACAGGAGACAGGAGACAGGAGACAGGAGACAGGAGACAGGAGACAGGAGACAGGAGACAGGAAACAGGAGACAGAAGACAACCCACCCCTCGCCCCTCCCCCTCCCAGGAGGGGAAGACAGGAGGGAGGAGGAACGGGGAATGAGGGAGGAGGTAGGATTCAACAATTAATTATTAATTATTAATTATTAATTATTAATTATTAATTATTACCTCTCCTTGGAAACGGATAGGATTGACTAATCATGAAAAATTTTTCTTCTCTTGGTCGATTATTTCAAGCCTCTGACTTTCCTAGGTCATGCTGTGCAAACAGGTAGAGGTACTGATAACTGATAACTGATAACTGATAACTGAAATGACAAATACTTTGATAAATCCAGAAGATAATATCCCAATAGATATGTCTAAATCTAAATCAAAATTTCAGATTTCTTGGCAGGTAATATTTACAATTTTAATGTTCTTGTTTATGTACTTGCCAATTTTTGTCTTGACTTTTTATAGTTTCAATAAATCTAAATATAGTGCAGGATGGGAAGGTTTTACCCTGCAATGGTATGTCAAGCTTTTTCAAGATACTAGGGTTTTAAATGCTTTACAAAATAGTTTAACTGTAGCTATTTGTGCTGTGGCTGTTTCAGCAGTTATTGGTACTTTAATGGCAGTAGGTTTAGCAAAATATAAATTTCGAGGCAAATCTTTATATTTAGGTGTTTCTTATTTACCATTAATTATTCCTGATATAGCGATCGCTGTTGCGACTCTAGTCTTTTTAGCAGCATTGGCAATTAGATTAAGTTTATGGACAATTATTGCAGCTCATATTGTTTTTTGTCTAGCTTATGTGGGTTTAGTGGTTTCTACAAGATTAGCAGATTTAGACCCTAATTTAGAGGAAGCTGCTCTGGACTTGGGAGCAACTCCAGTAGAAGCTTTTTTACAAGTATTATTACCTCAATTAATACCAGGAATTATATCTGGATGTTTGCTAGCTTTTGTATTAAGTATGGATGATTTTTTAATTGCTAGTTTTACTTCAGGAAGTGGGGCAACTACTTTGCCAATGGAAATTTTTAGTAGGATTCGTACAGGGGTAAAACCTGATATTAATGCCCTGAGTGTAATTTTAATTTTAGGCTCAGGATCGATTGCAATTGTCGGAGAATTTTTGCGGACTAGAAGTGAGAAAAAAAGTATTAAGTAGTTCAGGAATCAGAATAGATTAATTGTGGTTCAACAATTAATAATTAACTAGCTATCAGCATTTTCCGTACCGGAATGCTCTGCAAACAGCTTTCAGCGCTCTAAAAGCTTGGGTTTAAATTCCCATAACTGGAGTTTATCAATAGAGTAAAACCATGAGATTTATTAGTCCTAAAACAGATTTTGCTTTCAAAAAAATATTTGGCTCAACTGAGGGTAAAGATATTTTGATTAGTTTCTTGAATGCTCTAATATATTGTGGTGAATCTATGATTCAAGATTGGGAAATAATTGACCCATATAATCCAGGAGATACGATTAGTTTGAAAGATAGTTATCTAGATGTGAAAGCTATCTTAAATGACGGCTCCAATGTGATTATTGAAATGCAGGTATTGAGTGTTCCGGCTTTTTTATAATTTGTGTAAAACTTATGGCAATCAATTAAAAACTGGGGAAGGATATCGGAAATTAAAACCAGTAATTGCTTTAAAGATTAAAGATTTTGAGATGTTTGAAGAAACCGCCAAATATATTATATCATGTCCGAAGGCAATCATTTGTGTAAAAGTTGGCGTGGATATTTGCAGGAAATTTAAGTTTTTTCTTGCCTGTTGCCTGTTGCCTTCCGGAGCTGTTGCCTGTTGCCTATTTACTATACAAGACCGATGCTACCGGACATGATATTAGTCATTTTGTGTTTAAAGAGAAAGAACAATTATTTGACTATAGAGACGAAGAAGTAGCAATGATATTTGTAGAATTACCGAAGTTCCCCAAAGAGTTAGAAGATTTAGGAGGAGCAACTTTAAGTTTTATATCAAATCCGTTTAATTCGGTATAAAAAAATGTTCCATCTTCAACGATTACCAAATATTTCTCCATCCCCCCATCCTCCCATCTCCCCATCTCCCCATCTCCCCATCTCCCCATCCCCCCATCCCCCCATCTCCCCATCTAATTACACCGATGCTACCGGATTTGATATTAGTAGTTTGGAGGATTTGTTGAATTGGTTGGAATAATGGGATAGGGAATAGAGCGATCGCTCCCTTAATCTGACCTCTCCCACATCTATAAAGCTAGACGCGCTACCAGTTTGGGTTAAGCGTATCTCGCAACCCAATAATCATAAATAAAGATTAAGTTGAGCAAATCCCAAGAAGTTGAATATAAAAATATATAGCAGTAGAAGAAAAGGGCGCAGATATATCAAAAGCTTAAAACTCCGACAACGCAAGATTTTTCTAACTTCGCTCCCTGAGTCGTTCCTTCTTCTTTCTGCTATACCAATTACTACTTGTTCAACCTACGAATTAATCCATTCAGTGGCTCCCACTAATTGATGAGTGTCGAATACTTTTACAGGGCAAGGAATAATAAATCTAAACACTTTTGTTGCTCCGACAACCCATTTATTATCGGACACAACTGCAATTTTTTCCCAAGCAGTTGGGTGTTGAAGACCTACTTTTGCATCATCCCATAAAGCTTTAGCTTCAAACCCTGAAAAATCACTGCCGAAATTATAAAGCAAGCGGATTTTGGGTTTTTCTTTTAACTTAGCCTCTATAGCGGGAATCAAAACAGATTCGTAGTCCTCTCCAGTGACTCGACCATGAGCAGTAAAGGCAAGAACGTTATCCTGTTGATTGGAAGTGATTTCAATCATAATGGCCCTCCTAGATTTCAATCTATATCAGAGCAGTTTGTAGAGTTTTTTTCTTCTTTTATTATAGCAATAGAAATTGAAAATGATCTTCACGCACATCCGTTCCGCTCCGCGTTAACGCAGTTTTGCGCCAGCAAACAAAACACTTTCTCCTCTTCCTTCTTCTTCTTTCTTCCCTCCTGACTCCTGACTCCTGACTCCTGACTCCTGACTGCTTAAATTTTTCTACTGCTATTAAGAGTAAAATAAAAAGTTGTGCCTTGTTCCACTTGAGAAGTACACCAAATTAAACCTTGGTGACAATTAATAATTCTTTTCACAATTGACAAACCAATACCAGTTCCTTCAAACTCATCATCTGAATGGAATCGCTTAAAAGGAGTAAATAATTCTTTGAAGATTTCCAGATTAAAACCAGCCCCATTATCTTTAATAAAATAAATTATATCTGATTTTTGTACACATAAGTTTTTGTCTTTGTAATATAAAGAGCATTGATTAATTATTGAATCTAATTTTGTTTTTTCTGCGGATAAAACCCCAAATTCAATATGAGTAACATCTTTTTTCGATGAATATTTCCAAGCATTACCAATTAAATGCTCTAAAGCCATTGTTAAAAATATTTGATCTGCTGGAGCTGTAACATTGGGCTGAATTAATAATTCAACTTTTCTTTGTGGTTCTTTTATTTGAAGTTTCATTAGTATTTCTTGAACTATATTACTTAAATGCACTAATTCAAGAGTTATTGGACTTTTTTTGATCTTTGACAACATGAGTAAATCTTTAATAATCTGCTGCGTCCGAGCAGTTGATTGAAACATCAATTCAAAATAATCTTGAGCATTTTTAGTAGTAGAATTATCATCTTCATATTCTTCTTTGAGAAAATGAGTTAATGACTCAATAGTTTCTAATTGATTGCGGAAATCATGAGCTATACTATAACTAAAAGTTTCTAATTCTTTATTGGTTTCTTCAAGGGTTAATTCTAAGTTTTTCCTTTCTGTAATATCTCTGACTGTAATAGCAAAACCATCCCCTAATTTAACGGCGATGAAATGATACCATTTTCCTTCTTCTTGGTCATTATAATAAATATCCTGCTCTAAAGATTTTCCAGTTTCTACCACATTAACTAAATCTGTAAATAAATCATAATGAATTCTATGTAAAAACTTTTTCAGCACTAATTTACCAATTAAATCTTGTGGTTCTTGATTAAAAGCTCTAGCAATAACTGGATTAACAACTAAACAAGAAAAATCAATAATATTTCCTGTTCTCCGGTCTCTTAATGCTTCCATCGCTGCAATACCATCAAGAGAAGAATTTAAAATACCAGAAATCAATGCCCTAGATTGATATAAAATAGCTTCTGCTTCTTGGCGTTGTTTAATTTCTTGTTTCAGAGTTTCTCTTTCTTTTTCTAATAGTTTTTTTTGTTTTTGAATGGTTAACTGACTTTTGACTCTTGCTAAAACTTCTTCTTCTTGAAAAGGCTTAGTAATATAGTCTATTCCCCCTACTTCAAATGCTTTTACTTTATCAAAAACTTCATTTAAAGCGCTAATAAAAATCACTGGAAGATCCTTAGTTTTAGGATTATTTTTTAAACGTTCACAAACTTCATAGCCATTCATATCGGGCATTTTTATATCTAGTAAAATTAGGTCGGGACTGTCCGTTTCTATAGAAATTAATGCACTCTCTCCATCAATGGCTTTTTTTACCTTATAATTATTATCTTTTAAAAGAGTAGCTAAAATTTTCAAATTAGAAAGTTGATCGTCAACGATTAAAATAGTTCCTTCTGATTTTTTTTCTGATATATTATTCATATTTTTATGTTTTATCCTGATTTAAGAGATTCGTAAGTATTCAGCATTCAGCATTCAGCATTCAGCTATCAGCTTTATTAATTTTAGTGGACAATTTAAGCTTGCTGTTCTTGTGCTTCAATTCTTTGTTTAAAAATGTCGTAGAAGTTAAGTAAATGCTTGCTTCATTTATTAAAAAGCTGTTTGCGCAGCATTCTGTAGGAAGAGCTGACCGCTAATAGCTGGATGTTTACAGAGATTCAATTAATTGTCTAATAGTCTTAAATTGAAAATCATTGACTAAATTAGTTAATTTTTCAGCTAATAAAGATTGTTCAACCGGAATTTGTTCTATTAATTCTAAGCTTAGATCGTCATCTAAAGCTTTGGTTGCATCATACAGTTCTTCTAACCATTCTGTAGGCATTGCCTGCAAATCTTCTGCTGTTAAACTTGCTAATTCACTGGGAGTTTGAGCTGGAGTTTCTTGTTCGTAAATATATTCCACTCCTAAATGCTTTTTCATTGTCTCAAAAATAATTGATTCTCGGAAGGGTTTTCTGACAAAATCATCACATCCTGCTGATAAAATAATTGCTTTCTGTTCTTCTAATACACTTGCTGTTAAGGCAATTATTGCTGTGGCATTTCCTTTGGTTGTGCCTTTAATTATTTGAGTTGCTTCGTAACCATCCATTACTGGCATTCTCATATCCATCCAAATTAAATGAGGTTGCCATTCGGACCAAATTTCTATTGCTTGTTTTCCATTTTCTGCTTCTTTTAATTCAAATCCTAATGGTTGTAATAATTTAATTAATAATAACCGATTTGTGGGGCGGTCATCCACTATTAAGATTTTATAACGGGGTTGATTGGGTTTTAAAGCAATAACATGATGAGGATGTTCTTGAGTTTCTATATCTTCTTGATTGACCAGATCAACTTGGATATCAAATCGAAAAGTTGTACCTATTCCCACTTTACTTTTAACAGTAATATCTCCTCCCATTAAGTTGACAAATTTACGACTAATGGGTAAGCCTAATCCTGTTCCTTCTTGACTATTTTTACCTGTTTCAGTTTGAGCAAATGCTTCAAATAATTTACTCATTTCATCTTCAGCTATTCCTGATCCTGTATCTCTCACTTCAAAAACAATAGTGGCATTAGCAGCTTTTTTCCCTCCATTTTCTGGCAAAATTTTACTGGCAACTGTGACACTTACTCCTCCTTGAGATGTAAATTTAATACCGTTATTGATTAAATTAATTAATACTTGCCTGAGTTTTGTTTCGTCAGTATAGATATATCGAGGTACATCATCTTGATGGTCAAATATTAATGCTAATCCTTTATTTTCTGCGGTTATATGTAATAAGTCTTCCAGTTCGTTCAATAATGAATAAAAGTCAAAGGTTTTAGCATTGAGGGTCATTTTTCCGGCTTCAATTTTAGATAGGTCTAAAATATTGTTAATTAAGGTTAATAAGTAGTTGCCACTTTTATTAATAATAGTTGTATTTTCTTTCTCTTCTGGAGATAAAGTTTGAGAACGCATCATAATTTGAGAAAAGCCTAAAATGGCATTTAAAGGAGTGCGTAGTTCGTGACTCATATTAGCAATAAAACTGCTTTTTGCTTGATTTGCAACTTCCGCTTTTTGTTTCGCAACAACTAATTGTTGATTCGACTCAATCAGTTCAATTGTTCGCTCTTCCACTCGTTGTTCTAAGGTTTCAAAGGAAGCTTGTAATTCTGTTGCCATACGTTTGAAAGACTGAGCTAACTCTCCTACTTCATCACAGCGATCGCTCTGTAGTTTTGTCTGTTGATGCCATTGTCCTTGACCCATACTTTTTGCTGCTTGGTTTAATTTTAATATCGGTTGTGTAATCCAACGAGCTGTAATTATTCCTAAAACAATAGCAATTAATAATGTTAGGATTGATAGTAAAATAGTATTTCTATTATTCACATTAATTTCTGCCATAAAATCTGATTCAGGAATAGCAATTACTACCAACCAATTTAATTCTCTTTCAGATTGAATTGGTTTAATTTGCAAAAAGTAACGTTGGTTATTAAGCCTAAAAATCAGCTTTTCATAATTGGTAATTTTTTTGAAGTCGGCAAACTGATTTTGAATAAATTTAGCAGAATTTTTGGTAAGTAGGTTTTCACTATTTAGAGCTTTTTTTCTGCGTTTTTTGGGGTCGATATTTTGAATCTTATCGGATTTAACTTGTTTATGAAAAGGAGTTTCTCCCGTAGAAGTTGCAATTAGAAAACCCTGAGAATCTATAATATAAGCTTCTCCTGTTTTGCCAATATCTAAGGCTTCTAAAAAATCACCCATTTGTGAAAGATAAAATGTGGAACCTACTACACCACCAAAGTTATTTTCTCGATCGTAAAAAGGCATTAAATTAGCTAACATAACTATGGGATTGTTATGGCCTTCGGATACTGAAACTACAGATTTCCAAATTGATTTACCTGCTTTTTTAGTAGCTAAGTACCAAGGATTTCCTTGTGGATCGTTGTGAGGATCGTAAGTATGACTCGCAATCACTTTAACTTTTTGCCCTTCTTCGTCCAGTAAATAGTTATACTGAATACCTGCCGTTGATTTGCTATAAATACGTAAAATTAAATTATCATTACTACGCGCAATTGCTAAAAAATCTTTATTTTCAGTAGTAATCATTACATCACTAGCTTGGGAAAAAATTTGTATTTGTTGCCAAAAAAATTGCTGAATCTGGTCTAAATTATCTGGATTTAAAATACCTAGTTTTACAGCTGCGGCGTTACTATAATTAATATTTTCAGGAATAGTTAAATAATTATCTAAATTTTCTTCAATGCGATCTGTTGTTTCTGCTATTAATTGATTGGCTAAATTATTAACAGCTTTTTGTCCGTTTTTAAAGGATAAATAACCTACCAAACCTACTGTTCCGAAAATTTGAAACACGAATGGCACAATCAAAACTATTCGTAAAGGTAATTTATTAATAATGGTGGTGAAAAAATTAATTCTCATAAAACAGATAATTAATGTTCGAGATTAGTTTAATTCAATTTGTTAATTTATTTCATTTTGCCAAAAATTTATAAAAAATATTCTAATAATTTTCTAATAGTCTTAAATTGAAAATCATCCACTAAATTACTTAATTTTTCCGCTAATAAAGATTGTTCAACCGGAATTTTTTCTATTAATTCTAAGATACTATCGTCATCTAAAGCTTTCGTTGCATCATACAGTTCTTCTAACCATTCACTCGGCATTACCTGCAAATCTTCTACTGTTAAACTTGGCAATTCACTGGCAGTTGGAGCTGGAGTTTCTTGTTCGTAAATATATTCCACTCCTAAATGCTTTTTCATTGTCTCAAAAATTATTGATTCTCGAAATGGTTTTCTGACAAAATCATCACATCCTGCTGATAATATAATTGCTTTTTGTTCTTCTAATACACTTGCTGTTAAGGCAATTATTGCTGTGGCATTTCCTTTGGTTGTGCCTTTGATTATTTGGGTTGCTTCGTAACCATCCATTACTGGCATTCTCATATCCATCCAAATTAAATGAGGTTGCCATTTCTCCCAGATTTCTATTCCTTGTTTTCCATTTTCTGCTTCTTTTAATTCAAATCCTAATGGTTGTAGTAGCTTAATTAATAATAAACGATTAGTAGGGCGGTCATCTACTATTAATATTTTATAACGAGGTTGATGGGGTTTTAAAGCTATGACATGACGTGGGTTTTGTTCAATTTCTATATCTGTTTTATTGGCAACATTTACTTGAATTTGAAATCTAAAGGTTGTACCTTTGCCTACTTGAGAGTTAACGGTAATATCTCCTCCCATTAACTGCACAAATTTACGACTAATTGGTAATCCTAATCCTGTACCTTCTTGACTATTTTTACCTGTTTCTGTTTGAGTGAATGCTTCAAATAATTTAGGAGTTTCATCTTCAGCTATTCCTGCTCCTGTATCTCTGACTTCAAAAATAAGAGTTGCTTTTTGATGACTTTTCCCCCTTTCAAATGACGGATTTTTTCCAGAACTTTCCCCTCTTGCTAAGGGGGAATTAAGAGGGGATTCTTTTTGAGTAGCAACTGTGACACTCACACCTCCTTCAGATGTAAATTTAATTCCATTATTAATTAAGTTAATTAATACTTGCCTGAGTTTTGTTTCATCGGTATAGATATATTGAGGTACATCATTCTGATGGTCAAATATTAATGTTAAGCCTTTATTTTCTGCGGTTATATGTAATAAGTCTTCCAGTTCGTTTAAAAAAGAATAAAAGTCAAAGGTTTTAGCATTGAGGGTCATTTTCCCTGCTTCAATTTTAGATAAGTCTAAAATATTATTAATCAAGGTTAATAAATAGTTGCCACTTTTATTAATAATTGCTGTATTTTCTTTTTCTTCTGGAGATAAGGTTGGAGAACGCATCATAATTTGCGAAAAGCCTAAAATGGCATTTAATGGAGTGCGTAATTCATGGCTCATATTGGCGATAAAACTGCTTTTTGCTTGATTTGCTACTTCCGCTTTTTCTTTGGCAATGGATAATTGTTCTGTTCTTTCTACAACTTTTTTTTCTAAAACAATATTTTGTTCTTGAATTAATTTTTGATTAAGTTCGGCATTTTTCAAGGCTTGATTTTGTGCTTTTTCTCTTTCATCTTGAATCAGATTAATTCTATCTGCTAAAGCAAAGGAAAATAATAATACCAATAAATTAAAATTTACATCCCAAAGTTTACTTAGATGGATATTATAAGGTATAAAACCCAAAATACTAAAACCAATAAGAATTTCTACTACAGTAGGGACAAAAATAGCTAATAAAAAATATTTAGTTGGCTTATATCCTTGTCTCCATCTTATCAAAGCAGTTATTAATACTATTACACGAATAAATATAGAATGAAAATTTAGCATAAAACCAATCCATTTTGTTGGTGTAGATATAATAATTGTCATAACTATAAATAAAGATATAATAAATAAAAATCTATCCATTTGAGGAACATATTTTTTAGTTTTTAAGAAAGATTGGGTGAATTTTATCCAGAAAAACAAAAGTAATAATGATCCCAATACTTGAATCTCATAATAGTTAGGAAAATTATTCCACAAGAATTGATGTCCTATTCCCTCTAGACACAATTTAAACCATAAATAACCTGCAAGAAACAAGACAAAATCTAGATAACTTTTGTCTTTTAAAGAAATAAATAAAAATAAGTTATAACCAATCATTATTAAAATAGCTCCATAACCTATTCCTAAAAATAAAATATTATTTTGATCTTCCTGGAAAAATGTTTCTAGAGAATAAATATTTAAAGGAATAGCTAAACCAGCTTTTGAAGTTAAACGTAGATAAATAGTTTTTTCATTATCTTCAGTAAAAGGCAAACTAAAGATAAAAAAACGATGGTTAAATTCTCTAGTCTTAAAAGGTAAAAATCTACCTGTTTTAATTATCTTAAATTCTTTTTTGTTTCTTTGAGAATAATAAAAATCTACTGTACCTACACGAGCATCGTTTAAACTTAATATCCATTTTTGTGTCAAACTTGCTTGATTCTTAACTCGAAAGCGAACCCAGATTGCTGATGTTTTTACACCTAAATTTGGGATATTTTGATTACTAGGAGTAAATTCTTGATTGACAACATCTTCAATAGTTAATTCCCTAGTTTGATCTTCAAATATTTCTAAATGTAATCCTAAAGGATATTTGGTATTTTCATCGGTTAAAATAACAGGATTATTGATATGCTTTAAGTTCTGATTATTTTGAGCATAAATTTTAGATGCAGAAATCAATAAACATAAGCTAAACAATATAATGAGACAAAGTATTTTGAAAAATTTATTCTTCATCAGCAATAGGATTATTAGAAATTATTTTTTTTCAGAAATGGATTCAATTAGTTGTCTGATAGTCTTAAATTGAAAATCATTGACTAAATTACTTAACTTTTCCGCTAATAAAGATTGTGCAACCGGAATTTGTTCTATTAATTCTAAGACTGTATCATCATCTAAAGCTTTAACTCCATCATACAGTTTTTCTAACCATTCACTAGGCATTTTTTCCAAATCTTCTACTGTTAAATTTGGCAATTCACTGGCAGTTGGAGCTGGAGTTTCTTGTTCGTAAATATATTCCACTCCTAAATGCTTTTTCATTGTCTCAAAAATTATTGATTCTCGAAATGGTTTTCTGACAAAATCATCACATCC
>NZ_JAAHGO010000310.1 GCF_010672455.1 Okeania sp. SIO2C9
AGAATAAGCAACCGAAATCCAAGGTCTCATACCTAAACGGAAAGAAAGTTCCCATTCACGTCCCATATAGCAACAAATACCTAAAAGGAAATGGCAAACGATTAATTCATATGGTCCACCGTTAAATAACCATTCATCTAAAGATGCTGCTTCCCAGATTGGATAAAAATGAAGGCCAATAGCATTTGAAGTAGGAACTACAGCCCCAGAAATGATATTATTCCCATATAATAATGACCCAGATACTGGTTCACGAATTCCATCGATATCTACTGGAGGTGCTGCAATAAATGCAATAATGAAAACAGAAGTAGCTGTTAATAAAGTTGGAATCATTAATACACCAAACCATCCGATATAAAGACGATTGTCAGTGCTTGTGATCCAATTACAAAAATCTGTCCAAAGAGTTTGTGTTGAACGAGTTTGTACGAGAGCTGTCATAATAATAGAAAATTGTCAGGTTAATATTCTAGAATTCAACGTTTAATATATTTTCATTGATTCCTGTTCCCCTTTTTAATAATACTAGTTCAGGTGGTTTTTAAAATTTTATCTATCAGAAAAACTCGGCCAAAGAGATAGAATAACAAAAAACTCAACCTCTTTAAGTGGATTTATTAAAATGTTCATATTCTATATTGGTTTTAGAAGACAACAAAAAAAAGTAACTAAGTTTGAGTTAATATTTTTAAACATTGAAAAACTACTAGGCTAGCTAACTCTCTAAAGAATTAAAGATTCATCTTTCCCTTCTATAAACTTTTACATATTCATGAAATTACAAATAAACAGAATTGGTTTCACTTATTTCCCTTTAGCTAGCTTACTACTAGTCAACATGTTTGATCTGAACAACTTGTAATAATATAAATGCCATAACTAGAACTCCAACTTATTAAAAATAGAATGACAATTGTGCGCACTAGTGTAGCAATAGGATGACTTGATGATACAGTTTAGCAAAGATTTCCTAATGTGAGACTTTGATTTGAAAAGATTTCTAAGATTAGACTTGGATTTCCGA
>NZ_JAAHGO010000311.1 GCF_010672455.1 Okeania sp. SIO2C9
TCACTGCAAGTGACGGTACCGATTCCAACCCTCCACTGATAAACCAGCAACGTTGGAAAAACTATCATCTTGTATGTTTTTATGCACTGATTTATTTTTTCTTTTTTTTTCTTCTTTTTGCCTTCGTTGTTAAGGGATAAAGACGTTTTTTGTCTTAATATATTCCCCTTTTATTAACAACTCATTGATGTCAATGACTCCTGATAAAAGTCAGTTGCTTTTTTACCGTAGCCCTTAACAGTTAGCTTTTCGTAAACATCACTAACCTCTGAATCAATGGGAATTGCTAACCCTCCAAAATGCATCTGAGCCACTCGTTCAACTAGTCGCTTACCTGTAAACAATTGCTCCGTTGTTGGGTCCGTTTGCTTGGCTGCTTGGTCAAGCAAAGCCGTCAAATCTTGTTGGAAAAGGGCATCCTGATCTGCGGCGGGGAAATATAAAAGCATTTCCTCACCGCTAATGCCAGCACCCCTGTCAACCTTAGCCAGATATTCTTTGCCCCCAGGCTTGCTGCTAATGAGCTTGCGCACATCGTCTCGATAGGATATAAATTGATGGGAACCTAAACCCCGACCGCAGTTTCCAGCTTCATCGCAAGTCCACTTTCCTACAGAGTCATAATTACCTGCAATCCCTGAAAGTGCCTCGCTCAAGGCATCTAGCACTACCCCATGAGCTGATTTTTGACAATTATTCGTAGTTTGTGTAACAGTAGTTTTCTTTTGTGCAAAGGTGCTTTCAGACGCAGTATTACTTACCCCAGTTGGTGTAGAAGGAGAACTGCTGTTACTTGAACTACTATCAACGGCTCCCAAGAACATCTTATCGAGAACGCCTTCTCGGTAACTCATCCAGGGAATTGGACCAAGGTAATAAGGAGTGCATCCCAAATCCACGAAGGCATTCCTAGCACAAATTCGGAAAAATAAAGCTGTATCTACGGTGCCTGTTGTCTCCTCTACATCCCAAACTGCAACCTTGAAGGCTTCACCAAAGGGATGGCGACCAGTGGGTTCC
>NZ_JAAHGO010000312.1 GCF_010672455.1 Okeania sp. SIO2C9
CCAAAATCTCGAATAAGTACTCTCGACAAACCTGATTGGGCTTGAGAACAAATCAAAAGCAGTGGGTATAGCAGTAGGTATTAAGGTTAGGACAAGCGTTCATCGCTAAAACTTTGTCACAGTCAACTTCACCCCTTCTGCCTTGGAGCCTTCTGCCTTCTGCCTTCACCCCTTGCGCGTAGCGCTATAATTTTTGGCTGTGCTAATTGTCCACTGTGTCCCAATCTCAACAGTTATGGAACACTTTGGGATTGATTGGACTATTGAATGCTTGTAGAAACTGAGTCACTAAAAGCCTCCATTGGCTTTTGATTGTGACCTATAAGCATTGCTGTGTATGGCATTGAGGCTGCTTGATGGCTGAATTAACCCTCACCCAATTTTACCGAGTTTGGTCTGCCAGTTCTCTCTGGTAGGGTATTTTGGGTTGATGGCAATGATTGACAGCTACCTTGGGTTTCTATGCCAGCTGAGCTGCTTTGATTCCCCTGGAGTACTAATTCCACCCTGGAGTACTAATCCCCATCTGGATAGTTAATTCTGGCAGTCTCAGCTGGCTCAGGGGAGCTAACAGTTACTTCATGAGGCTGTACTTCCCAAGTGAGCTCTAAATGCTTTCCATAGCGAGAAAACATCACATTGACTAGTTCGCTTAAACTGGCGATTTGAGTAATCTCCATCAGGTGTTGACAGCGCTCTAATACCCCTCCCCTGAGGACTATCCTTGTCTGTGTCATTATTTGCTATTCCTTTGATGCTCATTTACTGGTATGGCAAGCGAGAGATTTCTCAATTCCAAGCTTTCTCTGATTTTTGATGGTTTCATAAAGATAGCTCCTCTTAGAGTTAGCCTCTTCGGAGGTGGAGCGATCACTGGGTTTGTGAGACTTTCGAGTGATCGCTCTTAAATTCAGTTGTCGGGATACTACGATGGTGAATTATTAATGTAGTATCTTTCAAAAAACCTGGAGAGGGAAAACCTCTCCCTAGCTAGTGGGTGAGGTTAATCCTCCACTGC
>NZ_JAAHGO010000313.1 GCF_010672455.1 Okeania sp. SIO2C9
TCTATCACCTTCTTGATAGTGTATCTATCGCCTTGCAATTGCTTCTGGGGTTCCCAAGCCATGATTTGCCAATCAAGATACTTGGGTTCATTTTGGCACACTCAGAAAGTGTAGCAGTAAACATTATTGATGGTTCATTGGAAAGTATTCCACAAGTGCCGAATACCAATCCCATGAACCATCAACCATCAACTATGAACTATGAACCATAGATTACTTCTCCTGTTGCTGCAAGGTATCATTTTGTTCTAGCCACTGGTCTATTAATTCATTAATCACTTCACTCATGTCCCTATCTTTAAGGACACAAGTAGACTTAAAGCGCAGTTTTTTATCTTTTGAGAGATAGACCCTAATGGAGTCTTCAGCCACAGTCTTAACAATCCTTAGCTACTCCACACAATAGCTTAACATAAATTAACTTATAAATAAATAATCTTGTGTATAGTCGTTGTTAATTGCAGAAAACCATAAACTATAAACCATGAACAATGAACTATAAACCATCCCTTGTGATAGATTAATCTACCTCCTGGAGGTTTTACGATGAATCAGGTTTTATCCTGTCTAAGAGCCATTGCAAGCATTAGCAATCCTATGCCTACCTATACCGGAATTTCTAGCGAAGCCTTCAAGCACCCTCTGGATCAACAAGCAGAGCAAGCCTTGCGTAATGTTCCTGGGTTTGACTTAGTGGCTAGTAAATTTGTCGAATTCATCTACGAACGTCCGCAGTTGGTATATTTAATGGGCAATAGCATCAAGGTTGGACCACGACAGTATTCTACGATTTACCACATTTTTAGAGAATGCGTTAGGGATTTAGACATACATCCAGAACCGATTCTCTTTATCAGTCAAAACCCCCAAGTAAATAGTTATGCTTTAGGTCAAGAACATCCATACTTAGTACTCTACACTGGCTTATTAGATTTACTCAGTGAAGAAGAAATCCGTACAGTTATAGCCCATGAATTAGGACATATCAAATGCGGTCACACAGTCTTAATCCAGAA
>NZ_JAAHGO010000314.1 GCF_010672455.1 Okeania sp. SIO2C9
TCCGGTGACTCTGTGCAGGTGTTTGTCAATCAATCGTTTGAACTGTGAGCAGAAGCAACGATGAAAGGGTTAATTTTTGTCCTTGGTTTTACGAGTTTAACAGCTTTAAGTAGCCTGTTTAATCACCCCGCGCTGGCAGAGCCATTAAAGGGGTGTGGGGAGAATGATCCAAACCCTACACCCTTTTTGTTAAGCAGTAACGTTCGACGGGTAACAATACCACAGTCAAATTCCACATCTGCACCCCAAGACCAGCCCATTTCCATTGAACTAGCGCCAGGGCATGGGGTAAATATCAGCTTTATTCCCACGGGTGAAGTGATTGAAAAAGTTTGGTTGGACAACCCCTCCTTTGTCACCTTGGATGTTGACGGTTGCCTTTCAGGGTTGGGTGAAAGGGAATGTGAGCAAAATGGGGCGACTATTTTGCACCTACGCCGCATCAATCAGCTGGATATTCCTGGTTTGTCCAAGACAGATAGTACGCTGTTGACGGTAGTTACGCGCTCTTCACAAGGACGGCAGTTATATCTGTTTGAGATTGTGCAGGCTCCTGAAACCTCTTTTTCAGTTGTTGAACTTGTTAGAGTCACAGAGGCTCCTGATTTATTTCTAATTAATGCCATTGAGCGGGGAGTGCAAAGAGCATTAGCCCAAAACTTTTTGAATCGCGATTCTCCACTCAATAGACGTTTAGAGAATTTTATTAGCTTTTTGCGCTCTGGCACTGAAGTATCTGAAGCAGCAAGGAAAGCGGGTATTTCGATGAAGCTAGTTGAGCGATTGCAGTCAATGGGAAATCGCCGGAGTGTTCCTACTTTACTTGAGGTAAATGCTGTTGAAGCACCCTTCAGGTGCGGGAGTCGGGAATCGGGAATCGGGAAAGGAATAAGGGAACACTCTTTAGTTCGCGACAGCGAAGCACACTCCCAACTCCCTAGCGAAGCAACCTAGTTGATGAGGTGAAACCATGAAAAAGTGGCTGGTTCGACTTTATTGGTTAATAACAGGA
>NZ_JAAHGO010000315.1 GCF_010672455.1 Okeania sp. SIO2C9
TTAGGTTCTGCCAGAAAGCTACGCTTAAAATTAGTTTTACTAATCTTACCTTCAGGTGGGACATTATAACTACGCCAATACATTCGCTCTTCTGAACGTAAATCTACACCTAAATCTCCAAGAAAAACAACAATGTATTCATCATGGTTATTATCAATTCTCAACCCCCATAATCCTTGACATCTTAGATATCCATCTTCAACTGAGTAACGCTCTGGATTAGCATAATACTTAGTAAGCACCTCACGTCGAAAGAAGACAGGTGTAAAATAGTGCGGTGCATCTGGGTTTGCACCAAAGAACTTTGCAAGTCCGTGTGGATTACAAGAATATTTTACTGAATCTCCGTTTTCATCTAATCCAATAATGAAATCGATGTAGTCTTTTTCTGCATTCCCGTTAAATGGCCACATTTCAGACGAATCAAGTGAAAATGGAGGAATTAGTTTCTTTCCGATTAAATGTGAACATGATTTGTGTTTTTCTTCAGACAAGGAATATGCACTAAGTTCATAGAAGGTTAAATCATTTTTATCTTCTAACTCAATTGGAAAGTCATCACTGAGCAAGTCAGAGTATCGCTTGAAGTCAAAATAAATTGCCAAGTGCATTTCTTTTATTGCTAGGAATTGACGCACTTCATTAACATGTACTTTGATTTGATTAGTTTAAAACTTTACTACTACCTTCTCATCTCCTCTCTCATCGAATTTGAGAAGTTGATTTTTTTCAACGTCGTGGTACAAATTATGAAAGTGTCGAAATTCTTCAATGATTTCATTATAAGATTCACGAATGCCGTGAAAGCTACGATGAATCACAAAAGTTTCTATCCCATCTGAGTTTCCAAACCGTAGATAAGTAACTTCTTGTTCACCACCCTGATTGTGACTAACAAAACAAACAGGATACCAATCTTCAACAACCAAATCCCAATCGGTTTGGCTTAGAGAAGTCCCAACACATATGTTGAGACTTCTCTAAGCCAAACCGATTGGGATTTGGTTGA
>NZ_JAAHGO010000316.1 GCF_010672455.1 Okeania sp. SIO2C9
TGGGATCAGCCTTGGCACTGCTGGAAATGAAACTGGTACTTGCTACTATTGTTTCCAAGTTTCAACTGGCACTGACAGATAATCGCCCAGTTAAACCAGTGCGCCGTGGCTTGACTTTCGTACCTCCAGGAAACTTAAAGATGGTTGTGACTCAGCTTCGAGTTCAGAAAACGCCCGTTTTGGTGTAATCTCAAATATCAGTTAAATTAAATACCTTTTTTTCAACAAAAGGTATTAATGGTACTGGGTCATGAAGAATGTGGTGCTGTAAAAGCAGCAGTAGCAGGTGCCCCAGTTCCTGGACAAATATCCAGTATACTATTTGCAATTACCCCAGCTGTAGCTAACTCAGAAGGGGAAACTGGTAATCGTATTGATAATGCAGTTAAAGCTAATGTATTGCTACAGATGGAGAGATTGGAAAAATCTACAGTTATTTCTGGTTTAATCCAGGAAAATAAACTTAAATTAGTAGGTGGTCGTTATGATTTAAATACTGGTGAAGTTACGCTAGTAGCTTAATAGTTCATGGTTGATGCTTCATGGCTTATGGCTCATGGTTGATGCTTAATAGTTCATATTTGATGGGGTGATAAGTTTTATTCCTCAAGCTTATTAGCCGCTTGTCACCCCTTAAGAGCGATCGCTAATTTGTGGAAACGGTAAAATCTATGCCCAAACAATTAGTATTAATGGATCATGATGGCGGTGTTGATGACTATCTCGCCACCCTGCTATTAATGACCATGGATAATATTGAGCCTCTTGGTATTGTCGTCACTCCAGCCGACTGCTACATTCAACCAGCTGTTAATGCCACTCGCAAAATTCTAGATTTGATGGGGCGCTCAGATATCCCAGTTGCCGAGAGTACAGTTAGGGGTATCAATCACTTTCCTAAAATCTATCGCCGTGATTCGGTTATTGTTGATCATCTCCCAATTATTAATGAGTCAGAGCAGATTCAGACTCCTTTTGTTAAAGCCACTGGACAGGAATTTATGGT
>NZ_JAAHGO010000317.1 GCF_010672455.1 Okeania sp. SIO2C9
TAACGTTTTGTTACAAATGCTCGACATTTTGCACTCAATTTTCGTTAACAAAGACAGACGATGTGCATAAAAAAAAAAGGCTAGTCTTCGCAATAGAGAAATGAAAGGACTCACAACTCAAAAGTTGAGAATTTGTTGTTTTAGGATGTTTCACTTGCGCACTTAGTTTTTTGAGGTGAACAAAATGGGTTACTTCGAGAAGAAAGATTCCTCTGGTTGGGGATGGGTAAAGGGTTCATTGAATAGTGTTGCTATGTTGGTAACACAAAAAGTGAGGATTTTTTGCTTAGTTACGTTCTCGATGATTTTGCTAATTGCTGGTTTATCATTTTTGGCTGCACCTGTAATGGGACAACATAATTTTCGAGGGACAACGGTGTTCTTCAATAAGGATTCTAGGAGGAATTCTTGGGTAATTAACGCTCCAAGCGATCATGATCAGCTATGGATTGTTCCTAAAATAGATGGAGGTTATCCCTTTACAGATTTAGGAACTGTTTTTTGGCCAAACGGAAACCTGACCGTAAAAGGTAGTGTTTCTCAAGCTTCATCGAAAGAATTAAAAGAAAATGTCGGCAGTCTGTCTAGTCAAGAGGCGGTTGATATTTTAGCAGACCTCAACCCAGTCAAATATAATTACATTGGTGATGAGAGTAAAACTCTGAATGCTGGTTTTATTGCTGAAGAGGTTCCGGAGTTAATAAGTACTGACGAACACAAGGCGGTTAAGACTATGGATGTTATCGCAGTTTTAACCAAGGTTGTTAAACAACAGCAAGAGGAACTCGAAATCTTGCAAGGAGAAATTAAATTACTCAAGCCAAGCAACAATATCGATTAGTAGAAATAAATCAGGGTGGTACTGATTTGGCGTAAATATACCTCTCCTAAGAAACCGTATGAGCATCGGGTTTGGGAGTAAGCTCAAAACCCAAGTCCTGAGCATTTTTATGGAGATTATTGAGTACTCGTTGACGATAACGTTGTTGATAGTAATCAGCA
>NZ_JAAHGO010000032.1:0-20353 GCF_010672455.1 Okeania sp. SIO2C9
TCTACTGTTTACTTAATTTGCTTTTACAGTTTAACAGATTATGTGTGAAAGCGCAACATTGATTGGTTTTCGCGGACGACGCTCCCCTACGGGAGAGCGCGGGTCTCCAACCAACGTTGAGATGAATCTTTGAATTTAGAATAACTTATACTTTTCATCAAGATAATAGATATTATGATTAATATCATGTCCGGTAGCATCGGTCTTGTATAGAACCCCTAAACGGATCTATTTAAAAATAGAGGAGGAGATGGTGGAGATGGGGAGATGGGGAGATAGGGGGATAGGGGGATGGGCAACTGGGAGCATTTTTCTACCTGCAAGGGAAGCTACCAGGTGCGCCGTGCGACATCGCGGGGTCGCATCCCCTTTTTCTCCTATTCTAGTTCTTGAATTTCCAAGACTTTTGAGAACTGAGGACGGAAGCCAAAAGCACATACCGCGTGCAAAGATACGATCGGGGGTTCTATAGTAAATAGGCAACAGCTCATCTGCTCCGGAAGGCAACAGGCAAGAAAAAAACTTAAATTTCCTGTAGATATCCACGCTAACTTTTACACAAACGATTGCCTTCGGACATGATATAACAATTAAGATTAGTTTTATTAATTTGGTAGTAGTAGACAAGTAATAGAAATAGGCGTGGTCATAAAAAATCAAATCAATTATCACACAGAAATTATCAATTCTTTCCCCTCCTGGGAGGGGGAGGGGCGAGGGGTCGGTTCCTTACTGCCTACTGCCTCTTTTGGTGGAGATGTCTAATGATTTTCACAACTTATCTTATCTTATCTTATGTGGTGGGTGGCTTTGATGAACTATGGATGATTTTTTCATCATTTATCCTCTTTGGCAGTTAACAGTTCTTGAATAGTATTTGCTAATTTTTTCATCTTAACGGGTTTGCTTAAGTAATTATTGGCTCCGGCAGCTAGGCAATTTTCGCGATCGCCTGTCATAGCTAAAGCAGTCATAGCAACGATCGGAATATCTACCAAGTTTGGATCGTGGCGAATATTTTTTATAGCTTCTAACCCATCCATTCCAGGCATCTGAATATCCATGAGAATCAAGTCAGGGTTTTGTGACTGGGCAAGAGCAATTGCCTCTTCTCCACTTTTTGCCACAATAAGGCGATATTTTTTTGCTCTCAAGTAGCTCAAAACTGTAGTTATATTTGCTTCATTATCTTCTGCTAGTAGTATTAACGGAGACGTATTCCCTTCTGAATGGCTAGGTTCGAACGTAGCTTCAGGATGAGTTTCTGATTCAACAGAACAAGTTACTGTAGCAGAGTAAGGAAGATCCATGGTAAAGCAACTGCCCACCCCGACTTCACTGGTAACTCCAACTTGCCCACCATGAAGATCGACAATACGCTTCACCAAGGCCAGCCCTAAACCTGTCCCATTATATTCACGGTTCAGAGCACTATCAATTTGAATAAAGGGCTGAAATAATTTTTTGAGATTCTCTAGAGTGATGCCGATACCTGTATCAATGATGGCAATTTGGATATAGTTTTGCCAGGGAAAATCGGAAACATCTGGGTTCAACGGGCGCTGTTTTAGATTAACACTGAGAGTGATACGTCCCCCATTTGGAGTAAATTTGACGGCATTATTGAGTAAATTAATCAAAGCTTGGCGAATACGTCGCTCATCGACTAATAGAACGGGCAAATTTTCTGGTAGTCTAGTTTCTAGCTGGATACGTTTTTTCAGTGCTAGTTGTTTAACAAAGGTTATACTAGATTGACAAAGATGATAGATTGAAACTTGGGTGTAGTCAAGTTCTATACGACCTGATTCAATTTTGGCGACATCGAGAATATCATTAATTAACTCTAGCAAATGAGAGCCACTGTCTTCAATAGTTTGTAATGCTTTGAGTTGTTGCTCATTGATCGTACCAAACACTTCCTCTTGGAGCGCCTCGCTCATACCTAAGATGGCGTTGAGGGGGGTACGGAGTTCGTGGCTCATACTGGCCAGGAATTCGTCCTTGAGGCGAGTGGCGCGGGCAAGTTCCTCGTTGGTTTGTTTTAGTGTTGCTTCTGCTTGTTTTTGTTCGGTGATGTCATAGTTAATCCCGATCATCCTTTGAGATTCTCCTTGGAGGTTACGTTGCACTAGAGCACTAGCTTTAATGAAATGGATAGAACCGTCGGGATGAACAACTCGAAATTCTGTATTATAGTCTTTTTCACCACGCCAAGCTTGCATAGAAGCAGTTTCTACCATGGCGCGATCGTCAGGATGTAAAGTGTTAAGCCATGCTTCACGGACATTAGTAAAACTACTTGGGGTTATGTCATATAGTTCATACATTCGTTTATCCCAGATCAGAATGTTTTGTATAATATCAAATTCCCAAATGCCGATACCTGCAGACTCTACTGCCAGATTTAGGCGAGTAGACAACTCCCGTAGATGATCTTCTGCTTGCTTGCGCTCGGTAATATCTAAGGCTGTGCCATACAGGCGAATTACTTGTCCCTTAGCATTTCGTTCAATTTCTGCACGTCCCTCATGGTAACGAGTGGAGCCATCGGGATAGACTATCCGATAGTCAATTGTATAAGGAGTTCCATTGGCTATTGCTGATTCTACCTGCTGTTCCAGTAGTTCGAGATCATCAGGATGAATCATTTGGAGATATTCTGCATAAGAAGGTTCTGGTTGATTTGGATCGACTCCAAACATCCGAAAAAGTTCTTTTGACCAGGTAAATTTTCGAGTTTTAACATCAAACTCCCAATTCCCAATATGAGCAACTTGTTGTGCCTCAACTAATGCAGCCTCACTTTTAGAAAGTTGTTCTTCAGCTCGTTTGCGTTCTGTAATATCGCGACATACACAGATTAATAGCCCATCCTCTGTCAGGGTTAATGATAGACCTTCAGTAAAGGTAGAGCCATCTTTGCGAGTACCAATAGCTTCTCCTTGCCAGGAACGACCGCGCTCTAGTAGTGGAAAAATTTCCTGCTCAAACCTTTGCTTCTCTTCTGGAGAATAAAAAACACTCCAGGGTTTGCCCACAATTTCTGCCGCACTTTGGTAGCCAAACAAATTCACATGAGCTTGGTTGACATAGAGGTAACTGTTTCCTTGGAGAATACCTATGCCATCAATTGCCGCTTCAATGGCAGCAAGTTGTTGTTTGAGGACTGATTCTGCCTGTTTGCGAGTAGTAATATCCAAATACACTCCTAAAACGCCGATAATTTCCCCATCAAGACTATATAGAGGAACTTTGTGGGTTTCGATACATCTTTGACTACCATCAGCTTGTAACTGGGATTCGATAATCCCAAGTTTTGCCACACCAGACTCCATGACTTCCAGGTCGTCAGCACGATAAGCAGTTGCCTCTGTATTCTTCCAGGGTAGGTCATAATCAGTTTTGCCAATAATTGCTTCTGGGTTAGCACACCCTGCTACTTCAGCAAAGTTTTGATTACAGCCTAAATATACTGATTGTCTATCTTTCCAAAAGACGTAAAGTGGCAATACATTGAGAACAGCTTGTAAGAATTCTTGAGATTGACGTAGGGCGTTCTCTGCCTGCTTACGCTCGCTGATATCTCTGACAAAAGTAAAGCTGTATTCTTCACTATCAAATTTTAGGTAATTAAGACTAACTTCTACAGGATAGACGCGACCATCTTTGTTTTGATGTCGAGATTCTATTGTGAAGTTCTTTCTTTCCTTAACATTTTGCCAATGTTCAATCCAACAGTCAGGGGATATATTGAGGTTAATGTCAAACACTGATAGATTCAGTAGTTCTTCTCGACTATATCCCAGCATGGAACAAGCTGCTTGATTAACAGAATAAAAGCTGCCATCTGAACGCATAAAAAATACTCCATCCGCAGCAAAGTCTACTGCTGACTGGGTCATCATTACAGCTTTTTCTGCTGCTTTGCGATTGCTGATATCTCGCAAAATCTTCTGGATGATTTTTTCACCGTTAATATCAATGACAGAAGCTGAAACATCAACAGGAACTATATTACCATCTTTGCGGAGAAAATTAATATCCAAAATTTTGGAACTCTTTTGGTTAGCTACACACTCAAATTCTGCGATTATTTGTGGTAATTCTTCTGGTCGATGTAGCTGAGTAAAGTGCATAGAGGTGATTTCTGTAGAAGTGTAGCCCAACATTTTTTCAAATTTATGGTTAGCTTCCAGTAGATTTCCTTGCTGGTCTGCCAACAAAATAGCATCGCTTGCTCCATCCATTAGGGCACGATAGCGGGTTTCTCGCTCCTGTAGTTTGGCTGTGCGCTCTTTGACTTTAGTTTCTAGTTTTTGATTAAGTTCTTCTAGTAATGTTGTTGCCCGTTGACGTTCCAACTCTGCGGAAGCACGAGATGCAAAAACCCGCAGAATTTGTTCGGCTCGCTCTGGGTCTGAAATAGGCTGCTGATTGAGGAGACACAAATCGCCAATTGCCTTGCCATTACTATCTCGTAAGGCAATGCCGAGATAACTTTCTGCTGCCATTTCTACCAAATCTAAATCTTCAGGAAACTCTTGTTGCACGAAGTATTTGCAATAATATTTTCCGTCTCGCAATGTTCGTTCACATGGAGTTTTTGCTGGATGATAGGAAAAGCTTGGTTGCAAAGAACCATTTGCCCAAAAAGCTAAGGCATGAAGCATATCGTCAACCCTTTCAGTTACGATAACATAGGAGACATTTAGAGCTTCTGCAATGTGTCTTGCTAAGGCTGGGAAAAAGTCCTTGCCAGTGGTGGCAGCAGTACCCTCAATCAAGTTTTGTAGAGCGATTTCCGCTTTTTTGCGCTCGCTCATGTCAATGTCCACACAATACATTTCTGGCTCACCTTCAGAATTAGTCATTATGATGTGGCTAGAGAAGACTGTAACTCTAGAAGCATCTTTGCGTATTAAGTTTAATTCACCTGGTGATATTGGCTCTCCTTTGACAAAAAAACCATCTATAACATCGAGCACCCACTCTCTCATTTCTGGAGGAATAATCAAATCTTCAACTTTCTGACCGATCGCCTCTGTTTTTGTATATCCATAAAGATCCTGACTAGCATTATTCCAGTAAATTATCTGACGGTTGCGGTCGTATCCTTGAACCGCAATTTTAGGAGTCAACTCAAAAAGGTTGCGGAATCGCTGCTCGCTTTCCTTTAAAGCCATTTCAGCCTGTTTGCCCTCGGTAATATCTGTGATTGTGCCCACATATCCGACTACTGTTCCATCAGCATTTCGTTCAGGAACTGCCTGTGCATAGACCCAATTTATCGTACCATCTGGTTGCAGAAAGCGACATTCAAGCTGGAATTGACTACTCTCTAAAACAAATTTATGCCATTCAGTAACAACCCAGTCACTATCTTCAGAGTGTATTATTTTTCGCCATCCATCTTTCATAGCCATTTCTGGGGATAGTCCACTGATTTGAGAGTAGCGATCGTTGATATATGTGCAGTTTCCCATAGCATCAGTGCGAAAAATTCCTACCGGAGCTGCCATTGCCAGAGATGCGTAGCGTTGTTCGCTCTCTTGCAGACGAATTTCAGCTTGCTTGCGGGCGCTAATATCTGCAATCATGCCGAGTGCTCCAACATAATTTCCCAATTCATCTAAAATTGGGTTCGTAGAAACTATTGTCCATACATCACTTCCATTTTTGTGCTGAAATTTAAAGTCGTGTTGTTCGGCAATTCCTTGACGGCGAGACTCTAAATTTTGGGTAGCAATAGCAATGCCCGAGCTATCCATGAAATCAAAAAGAGATTTTCCGAGCATTTCATCTATATTATAGCCTAACATTTCAGCCATTTTGAGATTAACAAAGCTGGTTTTATTCTCAGCATCTATGATCCATATTCCTTCATTTGCTGTCTCTATTAACTTGCGGTATCGTGCTTCACTTTTTTGCAGAGCTAGTTCAATTTTTTTGCGATCGCTAATATCAGTAATTGTGCCCACATAGCCAATTATTTGCCCTTGAGTATTCCGTTGCACAACTGACTGCGCATAAACATAAACTGTTTCACCATCAGGACGTTGCAAAGAATATTCAATCTTAACTTGACGGTTTTCTTGGACGCATTGCTCCCATTCTGCTACTACTCGGTTGCGGTCTTCAGGGTGTAGACCTTGTTGCCATCCCTTTCCCATGGCTGCTTCTCTAGAAAGTCCAGCAATTTCACACCAGTGCTCATTAACATAGATGCAGTTGCCCATAATGTCAGTGTGAAAAATTCCCACTGGAGAAACTTTGACTAGACTAGAGTAACGTTGCTCGCTCTCTCGCAGACTGGCTTGTGATTGCTTTTGTTCTTGAAGTTTTACCTGCAATTGCTCGTATGTAACTGCTTGCTGAATAGCAACTGCTAGTTGTATTGATAATGCTTGCAGTAGTTCTACATCTTCCGGTTGCCATTCACGAGGATAATGACTTTCGGTGACATTAAGCCAGCCCCACAACTCATTACCACACAGCAGTGGCACCCAGATTTTAGCTCGTGTCTGTAAGCGGATGAGCATTTCTCTCTCAGAGTCTGACATTGGTGTGGTATAAATATCTGACACTATGCTCACCCAGTCCATGGAATAGATATGACTTGGCTGTTGCTTGAACCAGTTGTTATCTATCCGTTCGCCTACAAGGGATAGTGACGATTCAGTAGATTCTGCCACAACAATGCTTTGCCAGTCATCTTCAAACTGCCAAATATTAACGCGGTCGCAATCTAGCAGCAGTCGCACTTGCTCCACAGTTGTATCTAACATCTTTTGTAAGCTCAGAGACGATCTGATTTGCATCGCTAGTTCTAAAACTAACTTTTCCCGTTGAGCTTTAGCTTGGAGAGCTGCATATCTTGTTTCCAGTTGTTGCTCTAGTTCAAGGATGCGATTTTCTAGCAAAGCCACTTTCTCTGCCTCTAAGCGTGTTACCTTTTTTTCCAGAACCTTGGCTAAATTGTATAGTTCTTGCGGGTTAATTGTTGCGAGCAGATTGCTCTGGGATACAATACCCAATAGCTCCCCTTGCTCTCCCACCACTACTAGCTGATGGATTAAATGCCGATCCATTATCTGCTGCACTTTAGAGAGAGTATCTTCTTGTTTGACTGCAAAAACTGGCTTACTCATTACTGTTTCAGCAGTGCAGGATTCTAGGTTCAAGCCTAATGCCTGAAACTGTACCAGATCCCGATAAGTTATTATCCCCACAGGAATTTTCCAGGGTATCTGAAGACTTTCTCTTGCTTCTACAATCACGATGTAACTAACGCAGCGATCTACCATCTGTTGAGCAATCTCCAGCATTGAGTTATCTGGAGTAGCGCAAATCACATCACGGTTCATCACATCGGCTACCTGACGCAACCGCAACAAATCCATTGGTTGGCACATTTCTTTTAGTGTTTCCTTGGTGACAATTCCCAACAGGTGTTTCTGCTCGTCCAAGATAGGTAAATGACGAATATTATATTGCTGGAGCAAGTTGATAGCAAAAAACAAATCGGTGAATTCAGACTCGCCCATAGTGACGACAGGAGGTAGCATCACTTGTCGTGCCTCTAAACAATCGAAGGATTGCTGCTGGACACTTAGGCGTACTATATCTCTCTCCGAGATCGTACCTATTACCTGGCCATCTTCCACCACTATCACACAGCTTGACAGTGCTTCTAAATAGAGTTTATCTAGTTTACTCTTCAGTGTTCTTGTCGTGTTCAAGCACAATCGCACACCACTCATTTTAACAATGACATCTATGACCAGTGTATCAGGTGATACAATCAATGGTTCTCTAATAATGGCAGACTTTAGTTCCAGTGGGGTAATAGCATTAAGGTTAGCAGTCACTTCTAGAAACTTTTGGGAATTTAAATTATATGTAACTAAATCAATATCGATCTGCATCACAAATGCAGATATATAAAATTTATATCAATATACCTCATAATTCATTTTTTGTCAAAAAGAACTCAAAATGTTTGCTCTTAACATCAATCATCAGTTAACAGTTAATCTTTTTAAGAGGTTTGTAATTGACCTCCACGCTTCTAGTTAAAAAGTGTGTGGTGCCCATTTGTGGCTGGTTTGTAGAGGTGGAGGAGTAGCAACATTCGGTATTGCCCATCATACAGCTGAATTCTGCAGTTCCGACTCAGGAGGGTAACTGTTCACTGCTAACTGATTCAAAGGTGCTCTCACTGTGCCTTGTCAAAACTTTACATTCAATCTGAGTGGGACTTACACAACTTTTAAGTCCAAATATAGCTAAAACTCTCTTGGTGAGAGGCAAATACGTCAATATTGTTAGTCAAGCAATCAAAAAAGCGGAAAGAAATAGCTGTACGAAAAGCGCACCATTACATCATTCATTAATGGATAATTGATAATTACCTCGGGTTTTAACCGTTACGGAATTGAATATAAGGAAATACTTGCGTCTGTCGCCGACGCGGGGTCGCAGCGCTTCTTCCTTACCGAAAAATTCTGGGTATGCGCCTCCCCTTTTAAGGGGATAAAAAAAGAGAATATTTCAGATTTCAAGCCTCCTTATTGCAGAGGTACTGATAACTGATAACTGATAACTGATAACTGATAACTGAAATGACCTTCGCACTTACAATACCTATGCTACCGGACATGAGATCAAATGATATTTGAAGAACTAGCAGCTAGCTTCCTATCAAAAAACTTTGGACTTTTGATTGCGATCGGTAACTTAATTATAAACTCTGTACTCTTTCCCTGTTCAGATGAACATATTAAGTCACCTCCATGTTTTTCTCTCACAATTTGATAACTAATTGAAAGTCCTAATCCTGTTCCTTGACCAACTGGTTTAGTTGTAAAAAATGGGTCGAATAAGTGAGTTTGAATATCTGGTGCAATGCCAGGACCGTTATCGGCAATTTTGATCGTAATCCATTCCGCATCAACTTGAGCTGTTTTAATGAAAATCATGGGCGATCGCCCTTTTAACTTGTCTGCTGCAATGGAATCTTCTAAGGCATCAATTGCATTGCTCAAGATATTCATAAATACTTGATTCAATTGACCCGCATGACATGTAATCAAAGGTATATTACCGTAGTCTTTCTTGAGGTGAATTTCAGGGTGATCGAACTTAGCTTTGAGCCGATTATCTAGGAGCATCAATGTACTTTCAATACCCGTGTGAATATCTACATTCTTAACTACTGATTGATCTAACCGGGAAAAATTACGCAGAGATAAGACAATTTCGTGTATACGTTCACCCCCAACTTTCATAGAATTCAATAAATTGGGTAAATCTTGGGCAATAAAATCTAGCTCAATTTCTTCAATGACTGCTTCAATATCTGGAGTAGGTACAGGATATTGGCCTTGATAGAGGTCAAGTAAATACAACAAATCTTGGCAATATTTGCTGGCATGTTCAACATTTCCTGTAATAAAATTGACAGGATTATTAATTTCATGGGCAACACCCGCCACCAGCCGCCCTAAACTAGACATTTTTTCAGTTTGTACCAATTGTAATTGGGTCTGTTTTAGCTGTTGTAATAATTGCTTTAACTCACGATTTTTATTCTCAACTTTCAACATTGTCTGCTTGGAGATTAATAAATACATCATTAAAGATCCGGTCGTTAATAACCCAAATGCTAGAACTGTTGCAGGTCGCCAACTATAAATATAACGTTTGGAAGAAGGTAAGACTAGCAGGGAAAGTTCTTGTTGTACCAGATGAAGAGAACGGATGCACAATTGCCATTCATTAGTATAATGACAGGGGTTTGACGATTGAATCATGGGGCGCTCAAGAAAGTCCAATTGTGCAACTTGAGCAGATTTTGTGAGAGTTTCGGTATCAGCTTTGTAAGCAATTAGGAAAAATTCAGTGGCTGTGATTGCTGTTTTGTTTAAAGCTGAGTCTAACTGATCTTCTGGCAAACCATATAGATAGAAATCAAGTCCATTGAGATCGAGATGAGCTACTGCTTTTTCTATAAAAGTCTGAAGTTCAAAAAGACCAAACACTACTCCTTGAAATTTAGTTTTGGAATTAAGTTGTTTACTTTCAAGGGAATTTTGTGCATTTAGATTATTAGAAGTGAATACTGGAGAGTAAAGCACAAAACCTGGTTTGCCATTTTCCAACTGCACTAAAGGCGTACTCACACTCACACCAAGATGTTCTGCTTTTTTTATAGTCCGCAAACGTTTCGGATCGGATACTGCGTCCCAACTAATATAATCTTGCCATCGATCCAAGGGTTCAAAGTAGGTTGTGGGGAAGTAAACAGGTCTATCCTCTGCCACAACTTGTTTTCCTGTTGAATCATACTCGCGAATCCGAAAATTAATTATTCCTTGGGTTTGTAACTTTTGCTCATAAATTTGGCGTTCCTGAGCATCTACTTTTTCAGTCCAACCTAATCCCAACAAGCCGTTGTAATATGGTAATAGAGAACTAGAAAATTCTTGAAATTCTTGGCTAGTGATTATTTTAGCGGTATTAAATAATGCTCCAACCGATCTGGTTAGTTGGATATAGCTATCTAATTGCCTTTGCAACTCACCGACTAATACTATAGATTGTTGTTCAAACCGCTGTCTATCTTGAGCAACTTCCCAGCGGTGAACCATGAAGGTAGCGACGATCGAAAGGCTGATTCCAACAAATCCTGCTATTCCAGTGGCTGTATATCGTTTGAATAAATACATAAGTTTTATAATAACTATTAATAATAATTTTCAATAAGATTATATCGCAATATTATAATTCTAGTAATCGTCAATAAACTTTTAAAAAAAAATTCAAATCTGCACTATAGTAGTCTGTAAACTTTGAAACGATGTATAGATTGTTGTAACTGTGATTTTATGGATGGATTGTTGTAACTGTGATTCTTGTAACTATTGATTTTTTGATAATGCTACTCTTTCAAACTATCTTGACAGACCAATAGCGTAATACCAGGCTCAATGTTTGTTACAAATATTTTAGTAGTTAGGAGGAGAAAGTTCGTCGTTTGCGTTAGTTTTGCGATTTTACAGCGCTTTTCAAATTGATGAACCACATCTTCACAAGCAAAACTTTGTAGGGGCGATTTCCTACGGAATGCTCCGCAAACGCGAATCGCCCCTACTGTGGTCTACCCAAATGAAAACCGCTGTAAGAAGTAGGTAATAGCTAAAAATACTGTATCTTATTATTATCAGATAATAACTGCAACTTCAACAATTAATAATGAATAATGAATAATGAATAATGAATAATGAATAATGAATAATTACCTCTCCTTGAAAGAAGAGGATTGACAAATTCATGAAAATTTTTCTTCACAGGAGTCGATTGGATATGGCGAGGTCTCCTCGCCATCCCATCCTACGGAATGCTGCGCAAACGACCGCTTATTATCCCCTATCCAAGGGGAGGCGCATACCCACAATTTTTCGGTAACCAATTACATTTATTCTATAGCACTACAAGAATTGGGCGCGGACATTTTTCAATCCTAATATCATGTCCGGATAAGAGCGTTATCAAAAAACTTTCTCCTTCAACTCCAGTTCTTCACTCTTCCTTCTTCTTTCTTCCCTCCTGACTCCTGTACGGGCGTTAGCGGAGCTTTGCGCCAGCAAACGGCCGTTTGCTTCGCATAACTATCGTTAACGCCCCTACTTCCTGACTCCTCCGTAGTTATTTATTTATTTATCACTGTTCAACCGGACATGATATAAAACTCTTTTACAGTTTACTATTCCCTATTCCCTAGCGCGTAGTGCTATAGTTTTTGATTCAACCATTCATTAATTTCCTGAGCTAATCGCGTGCTATCTTTTGGGTTCATAGCTCGATCGAGTTGATATTTATCTATTTGAGATTGAATTGTAACTTGATAACCAGATTCAAACTTAGATGATAATACCTGTAAAATATCTCTAGTATTTCCCTGACATTTCCCGTAAACAAAATTAAATAAATGTCGTTCTACCTGGAAACTATTACGGTCAATATAAATATATTTTTTTTCTCCAAAGAGTATATATATTCCTACAAAAATAATGATAAAAAATAATATTCCATAAATTGGATTAGTTAGTAGTAAACCCAAAAATATACAAAGTGCTCCACCAACAAGTCCCGATTTTTTTAGTTCTCTTAAACTAGGAGCATGAGTATATATTTCTATCATGTCTGAAGATTTATTAATACTAATAATACTGCTAAAAATTGCATAATTTTTGGAGGAGATAAGTCTTGGTTGCGGTCTTGATTGAGATTTAGCTTCTAATTCGAGTTTTAATAATGCCTCACGGGCACTTTTAAAACGTCTTTCTAAATCCATTTCTGTTATTCTATTAATCCATTTTGCTAAACTATGGCTAATATCAACTTTGTCAGTAAATTGAATCTGATAATTTTTTTGTGGTAAATCTGCGGGGATAATTCCAGTTAGTAAATGAATTAAAGTTGTTCCTAAAGCATATAAGTCTGAAGCTGGAACTGCTCTACCCCAAAATTGTTCTAGGGGTGCATAACCGATAGTTCCTACAACAGTAAAAGTTGCTCCATTAGAATTACCTTGAGATTGGACACCGCCAAAATCTACCAGATAAACTTGTTGGTCTGCACCCATAATTAAATTACTGGGTTTAATATCTCGATGCAAAACGGGAGGCTCTAGTTCATGAAGGTAAATCAGAATTTCTAATACTTCTTTGGCAATTTTATTCACGTCTTCTTCTGTAAAATTTTTATCTCTATCTAACAATTCTTGGAGGGAAAAACCAGAAATATAATCTTGTACTAATGAAAACCATGATAAACCTCCATCAGTTTCTTTATCTAATAAAAAATAGTCGCGATAATTAGGGATGCGAGGATGATTTAGGGCTTGTAAAATTTGGGCTTCTGCCTCAAATAAGTTTAATTCTCGCCCTAACATTTCTGGACTATAAGCTAACATTTTGATGGTTACTTGTTCTTGTGACTGGGAGTCAAATGCTAGCCAAGTTTTACGACCTGCTACAACATGACCTAATTGTTTTTGTAATTGGTAACGTTCTTTTAAAATTTTTCCTGGAGTTAACATAATAAGTCAAAATTCAAAAGTCAAAAGTTAAAAGTTAAAAGTAATCTGAATATTATTGAATCATAATACCGTAGGTTGGCAAGTGAGGCAAAACTGAAACTATTGGACAATAGTTGAATGATATCAAATCCGCCTAATTGCACATAGAACCAATAATATCAAATCCGGTAGCATCGGTGTAATTAGATGGGGAGATTGGGAGATTGGGAGATGGGGAGATTGGGAGATTGGGAGATGGGGAGATTGGGAGATTGGGAGATGGGGAGATTGGGAGATTGGGAGATGGGGAGATTGGGAGTGAGAGAAATATTTGGTAATGGTTGAAGATAGAACATTTTTTACGTGCCGAATTAAACGGATTTGATATAACCTCGTAATCAGGATTTTAAGCTATTGATTGTGAGGTTATTTAACCAGATTTGATATGAATTATCAAAACTGAATAATCAGGCGATCGCTACCTTTTCAGTTTCCTCCCTTAACTATTGGACAATAGTTAAATTAATGCTCGAGACTGAATAATTAAGCGATCGCTACTTTGTGAGTTTCCTCCCTTAACTATTGGACAATAGTTAAATTAATGCTCGAGACTGAATAATTAAGCGATCGCTACTTTGTGAGTTTTCTCTCAATACTATTGGACAATAGTTAAATTAATGCTCGAGACTGAATAATTAGGCGATCGCTACCTTTTCAGTTTCCTCCCTTAACTATTGGACAATAGTTAAATTAATGCTCGAGACTGAATAATTAGGCGATCGCTACCTTTTCAGTTTCCTCCCTTAACTATTGGACAATAGTTAAATTAATAATTGAGACTTAGTAATCAGGCGATCGCTACCTTTTCAGTTTCCTCCCTTAACTATTGGACAATAGTTAAATTAATAATTGAGACTTAGTAATCAAGCGATCGCTACCTTTTCAGTTTCCTCCCTTAACTATTGGACAATAGTTAAATTAATAATTGAGACTTAGTAATCAAGCGATCGCTACTTTGTGAGTTTTCTCTCAATACTATTGGACAATAGTTAAATTAATGGTTGAGACTGAGTAATTAGGCGATCGCTACTTTGTGAGTTTTCTCTGTTTGGACAATAGTTAAATTAATCAGTACTTACGCAGAACCGCCATATCTAGTAGGGGCGAATGGCATTCGCCCCATACCGATAGCGTATTGTCTAAGAATTTGCGTAAGTTCTGTTAATTATCAAAACTGAATAATCAGGCGATCGCTACCTTTTCAGTTTGCTCCCTTAACTATTGGACAATAGTTAAATTAATGCTTGAGACTGAATAATTAGGCGATCGCTACCTTTTCAGTTTGCTCCCTTAACTATTGGACAATAGTTAAATTAATAATTGAGACTGAATAATCAGGTGATCGCTACTTTGTGAGTTTCCTCCCTTAACTATTGGACAATAGTTAAATTAATCATTACTTACGCAGAACCGCCATATCTAGTAGGGGCGAATGGCATTCGCCCCATACCGATAGCGTATTGTCTAAGAATTTGCGTAAGTTCTGTTAATTATCAAAACTGAATAATCAGGCGATCGCTACCTTTTCAGTTTGCTCCCTTAACTATTGGACAATAGTTAAATTAATGCTTGAGACTGAATAATTAGGCGATCGCTACTTTGTGAGTTTTCTCTCAATACTATTGGACAATAGTTAAATTAATAATTGAGACTGAATAATCAGGCGATCGCTACCTTGCCAGTTTGTTCTCAAAACTATTGGACAATAGTTAAATTAATAATTGAGACTGAATAATCAGGCGATCGCTACCTTGCCAGTTTGTTCTCAAAACTATTGGACAATAGTTAAATTAATGCTTGAGACTGAATAATCAGGCGATCGCTACCTTGTGAGCTTGCTCCCTTAACTATTGGACAATAGTTAAATTAATAATTGAGACTGAGTGATCGGGCGATCGCTTTTGGGAAGTGTTGAACTTGATCAAGGTAGATTGGTTTATTAATAGACATCTCCAAAAATCAAAAATCAAATCTATTCTTATCCAGAAATTATCAATTATTCCCCTCCTGGGAGGGGGAGGGGCGAGGGGTGGGTTCCCTGTTCCCTGTTCCCTGTTCCCTCTTTTCTGGAGAGGTCTAATGGATAATGGATAATTAATTACCTCTGGTTAAAACCGTGAGAAAATTGAATATAAGGAAATATCCTAGCACTTTCTTTTTTCAAAAACTATTTACAGTAAATAGTGTTACTCACTCCTAGCTAGTATAGAGAGTGAGATAGAAAGCTAGAGATTTCAACAACTCTTTCATTATCAATTATCCATTATCAATTATCCATGATTATCTAGCCAGTTTTCCAGGTCTGTTATTGTTGCTAAATCAAAAATTTCTTCACCTAAAAGATCTAATTTTTCCAAAGATAATTTCTCTATCTGAGTCTCAATTTATGGAGATGTTTCTCCAAATTTTCGGCGAATTTGACGTAAGATTTGTTTCACTACTCCAATACCAATTCCTTCTTCCCTTCCAATACCAATTCCTTCTTCTCGTCCTTCGTTTCTCGCGAAACTAATTTGTCCTTGTTTATCTCTCATCAACTTTTCTTGTTGCTCTACTTCCTCTAATTCTTTATTGTTTAAGTTGGCTCGATTTGCTATCTTTAATGCTGCTTCTATTTCTGATACTTCTTCCAATGATTCTGGTATTACTTCTAAATTTGGAGCGGATTTAATAAAGTATATCCATTTATCGCTGAGGCTTTCTAATTCTAATAATTTCTTGTTAAATTTGGGTAATTCTACAAACATTAATGTTAATTCATCTTCGTAATAAATCGATTTTTTCTCTTCTTGAAGTCTGAATTTAGTAATCATTTTATCAATACCTTCAAACAAAACAAAATCGGCGATTGTTAAAGCTATAAAAGGTTGCAACATCATATAACCCTGCGTTTTATCTAATTGATTTCCATAAGCTTTAGCTAAGTTATAAATTTGTGGTTTTTCAAAATCATCTATCTTCAATGCTTGCATTTTAATAACGACGGTGGAATTATTATCTAAAAGTGCTTTGACATCAAAATAAGTATCTTTGATATTGTTAGTAATTCCAGGGTTATAGGGGTTAATTATTTTGAGAGATTGAATAACATTTTGATTGTTATAAACTATGGCATTGAGAAAGCTAATGAGGATTTTTTGACTGTGAACAGAACCAAAGATTTTTTTAAAGGCAAAGTCGGTTTTAGGGCTGATAAATGTCATGGTTATATATTTCCTATAATTTTTATGATTTATGGTAGACTATAAATTATAATTTAATCTGAATATTTATGACAGCTTTTAGCTTAACGTGCCAGTAGGGTGCGTTAGCGGAACAAAGTGGAGCGTAACGCACCTTTTTTGATGTTGTTGGTGCGTTACGCTATCGCTAACACACCCTACTGGACTCTATTCTTTCATTATCAATTATTCATTATTTATAAAGTTATGACAACAAATAATCTCAGACAGAAAATATTAGAACGCCTGGAGCCACTACCGGGAGAGCAAGTAAAAAATATGCTCCAAAAATTGCTGGTAAATTCATCTGGTAATTTAGAATATTTTGAGAAATTACTGATAAATGAATCTCATCAAAAAACAGAAGAATTACTAGATTACGGAGAGATAGATTCAACGTTAATTTTATATCTTTGACGGAAGAGGAAATGGTTGAGCAAAGTAAATTAGCCCTTGAGGATTATCGTTGTCAGGGGGTTTCAGTAGCCCATAGTCGGGTGCGCGAATGGGCAGATTATTTAATGGATAATTGATAGTGGATAATTGATAATTAACGCCGAAAGGTTTAAAGTCTCTCCTTGACTATTTCAGTTATTAGTTATTAGTTATCAGTTGCTATTGATGGTTTGGTTGAAGTAAAGACCGCTTTTTGGGAAGTGTTGAACTCGATAAAAGTAGGTTGGTTCATTAATGGATAATGGATAATTAATTACTTCTGGTTAAAACGGTGCTTGATTGAATATAAGGAAATATCCTAGCACTTTCTTTCCCTTTGAAAGAGGAGGCTTTTAACCTGGATTATTTAATTATTGGGTAGAATAAGCTGTTCATTCCTGTAAAAAATCTATGTCATGCTAACGTGATGACCAGACTCTGATAGTATTGTCTGCACTACCACTAACAATATTCTGCCTGTCTGGGCTTATGGCTAAGGAATAGGCAAGATGCCTATGCTACAAAACTATTAAAATTATTCCGCATTTATGCAACGCAAAAAAAATACTCTACTATTAATAGAGGTAAAACAAAATCAAGTTTGACTTCAAATCAATCAACGTAAGGATAGTTAAATAATGGCTGATTATTTCTTCGATCTAGATTTTGAGACTGCAGACTCAACTTCAGGTTTACCCGCTGAAAATTATAGAGGTATTCCTTTGCTGTGGGATGAGTATGAATTTACTGGAAAAGGATGGAATACGGGAGAAGGCGCTAAAAAGTTTGAGTTACATAATCGTTACTGGGAAATAGAAGTTGCTCGCGAGCCAAACAGTGTTGTACCACTCTACGAACACTCATTTAAGGTGGTAAATGAGGAAGTTGGAGGACGGACAGGTTCTTTCGGTCGCTTTGAACTGAGAGACAGTGATAAAAATGCTTCTAGCGGTAGCAGCCGAGTTGAGTTATCCCTGAGTATGGAAAATCTAGAACCTAATAACTCTGATACTTGGTATGGGTTTAGTATTTACATTCCTGGAGATGAAGATGAGGAGGAAAAATGGGAGGTCGATAATAGCTCATCCGAAGTAATTGCTCAGTGGCATCATGCTTTCAAGGAAGGAGAAACCATAGCTGGTCCGCCACTGACACTTCAAATTCAGGGAGAGCAGCTTATTCTCAAGTTAGCTAGTTCCCTGATTTATGAAAATAAAATCTTTGAAACTATTGGTGAATTAAACAATAAAATAGATGAAGAAGGTAAGCAGCGACCGGAGGTATATCATAGTCATTTTAGGGATGGTGATGATGGAGATGATGATGATTATATTCCCTTAAAAAGCCTCGAAGATATGAAAGGTAATTGGACAGACTTAGTATTTTATATTGACTGGGAAGATACAAATGATGGAGAGATAAAAGTTTGGATAGATGGGGACGAAGAACCCACTGCTACAATAGAAGGACCTAATACTTATCACGATGAGCAAGGTGTCTATTTCAAGAGTGGAGTCTATAAATGGGACTGGGCAAATGGAAATACCACTGATACAGAGCAACGGGTTCTTTATTCTGATAATTTCCGTATTCTTAGCAATGGGCAGCAAATTGAGGGATACGAGAGCGAATTTGATTTTGTTGCTCCTTGGAGTCGTCCTGAAGTTGCTGCAACCTACCCTCCAGATGACAATGATACACCAGATGACAATGATACCCCAGATGACAATGGTACACCAGATGACAGTGGTACCCCAGATGAGAATGATATCCCAGATGACAGTGATACTCCAGATGACAATGGTACTGTTAGTCCGGTCTCTGGGTCTGGCGACTATCTGATGAGCATCCGTGGAGGTGCTGATGGAAAAACTGTGTTTACCAGCCACCTATTTGAGGAAAATAGCTCCGGAACTGTAAATGGTTTTGCTGCACAACCCTCTTTTAACACCAAATTGCTTGATTATTATTATTGGTCAGAACAAAAATGGTTGGCGGGTGACTTCAATGGTGACGGTCTTGATGATGCGCTGAATATTTACAATAGCAACGCCAGTATTTATCAGCCCCAGGAAATTGCAACTGTTTTTACTCATCTTTCTGATGGTGACGGGTTTACAGAGGAAGATGCAGGAAATCAGCCATTTATTGATAGAATAGCTGTCTCTACTTCTGATTCTTCTGACGGCATCACAGCGGCATCTTTCGACGTTGAAAAATTCCTAGTTGGTGACTATGACGGGGATGGCAAGGATGATATTGCCAACGTGATTGGTGTGAACAAGAAAGCTAGGGTTTATGTGCATTTGTCTAATGGAGGTGGGTTTTATATCGAACCATCTTTTAAGAGCGACTTGTCAGCTTACTGGGAAGAAGCACCAGCAGAGAGCTGGCGACCAGCGCTGAAAGGGCAAACCTGGCTATCTGGAGACTTTGACGGTGATGGAGTAGATGACTTACTGAATGTCTATGAAGATTATGTGGCAGAAGACAAAATAGCGGTTTGGACTTTTCATTCTAAGGGGAATGGGTTCGATGCCACGACTTCAAGTGAGTTCACTACCTATTACGAAATAACTGGTACTGTCGATCCGAAAAAATACTTGGTAGGCGATTTCAATGGAGATGAACTTGATGACCTTGCTGTAATCAGTGGAGTCCTAACTCCAGATAGTACAAATCTTATGACTTCCGTTGCCGTACACTTTTCTACAGGAGACGGGTTTGAAATTCAGCCATCTTATACAGAGATTCTGAGGCGCTACTGGGACGATCAGGAGTGGAAAGTAGGTGACTTTAATTCAGATGGTAAGGATGATTTAATTAATCTATACACTCAGAACAGCAGTACAAACTGGACTTTCGATGGCATAGGTGTCTTTACTCACCTTTCCACGGGCGATGGATTTAATACGCCTGACTCAGACTTTACCTACTACAACAAGCTTGAAGGATACGATGGAGTAACTGACTACACCGAGCTCGATCTTGGTAACTTTTTGATTGGTAACTTTGGCAATGAGAACCCTGATGATAATGATACCCCTGATAATCGTTTTGATTTTAATGGGGATGGAGTAGCAGAAATCATCTGGCGCGATCAGAAAACGGGAAATAACCGCATCTGGTTTATGAACTCTGATGGTACTCGCAGCAGCATTCAGAACCCAGGGTGGTTCAATAGCAACTTCCAAATGGAAGAAGTGGTAGACTTCAACAGTGATGGCACCCCAGATATCCTCTGGCGCGATCATAAAACGGGAAATAACCGCATCTGGTTTATGAACTCTGATGGTACTCGCAGCAGCATTCAGAACCCAGGGTGGTTCAATAGCAACTTCCAAATGGAAGAAGTGGTAGACTTCAACAGTGATGGCACTCCAGATATCCTCTGGCGCGATCAGAAAACGGGAAATAACCGCATCTGGTTTATGAACTCTGATGGTACTCGCAGCAGCATTCAGAACCCAGGGTGGTTCAATAGCAACTTCCAAATGGAAGAAGTGGTAGACTTCAACAGTGATGGCACCCCAGATATCCTCTGGCGCGATCA
>NZ_JAAHGO010000032.1:20363-26775 GCF_010672455.1 Okeania sp. SIO2C9
GGTTTATGAACTCTGATGGTACTCGCAGCAGCATTCAGAACCCAGGGTGGTTCAATAGCAACTTCCAAATGGAAGAAGTGGTAGACTTCAACAGTGATGGCACCCCAGATATCCTCTGGCGCGATCATAAAACGGGAAATAACCGCATCTGGTTTATGAACTCTGATGGTACTCGCAGCAGCATTCAGAACCCAGGGTGGTTCAATAGCAACTTCCAAATGGAAGAAGTGGTAGACTTCAACAGTGATGGCACTCCAGATATCCTCTGGCGTAATCAGGAAATGGGAGGAAACCGTATCTGGTTTATGAACTCTGATGGTACTCTCAACAGAAGTCAAAATCCAGGGTGGTTTGATAGTAGGTGGTCAGTAATAGGAGATGATTTTAGTTTGGTTTAGCTTATTGATAGCACAAAAACTAGAAAGTTTTATAATTCAAGCGATGGTAGAGTGTGTTTTGCTGCGCGACATGAAAATGCAATGCAAAGCACTGCCTCTTCCATAATGTTTGTGCGTTACGACGAATTGCTAAATCCATTTAATAGTCATAATTTCAGCCGTCTAACGCACCCGACAATTTTGCTACTTTTTTTTCAAAATAAACAAGAAAAATCCCATTGCCATCATTCCTAATACCATACCAGGTTCGGGTACACTTACATTCTGCAACGGGTTATTGGGATCGGTTAACTGTTCCTTACCATCTTCAACTTTGCGGTTAAAACGGTCTGCTGCTGCTTCTGCGCGTCTGAGTGCTTCCCGTTGTTCGTCGTTAACTAAGACGATCATGGAAGAATAAGGAGTGACTATTTTATAGGTTTTGGCGATCGCGTGAATAGTATCCAATTCATCAAGGGTTTCTAAGTTCATTTGTTTACTCAACCCCAAAACTAACTGTTGAGCTGCTAACTGTTGTGCTGCCAGAGGTGCAAAATTATCTTCTGTTGTTTCCCCACGAGATTTTTTCTCCAGAAACCAAGCATAACCATCGGCAACGCTGACAACAGATTCTCCGAAATTTGATTTTGCGGTTACTTGTTGGAAGACTTGGGCAAGTTTGGTCGCGACACCACCCCCACTTTGTTGAATCAATTTTAATGTGGCATCATCATAAGCAGGTGGCATGGCACCCAAATGCAACATCCACAAAGGTGCAGATAAATTTGGCATCTCTTTATTGTTTCTAGATAATTCATAACTACCTTCATCGCTGACTAATATTACTCCTTTGTAGCGAGTGTCACCTCGTAACTGGAGATACTGTTGCAGCATTTCTTTGTATTGCAGTGTACCGAAAAATGTGACTTTCTCTACATCAAACTGACTGATATCGTCAATGCGTTCGGGTGGCAGTGTAACATTAGTCAGATATAAGTCAGCATCACCATTGCCAAAACTCAGGTCTCCAAAACCATTTTCCAGCAAGGAGTTAATTGTCTTTTTGAGTTCTTTGGTTTGAGTCTTCATACTATAGGAAGTATCAAGTACCACTGCAAAACGTCCGCTTTCTACTAAAAATTCCTCTGGTGTTTCTAGGGGTTGAGCAGAAATGCGATAGTTGTTAGGGAAATTTACCTGATGTTGTTGGGGAGTTTGTTTGGCGATCGCTGGTACACTTGGAGGCAACCATGTTTCTTGATAATCTCTGACAAACTCAGCGTTGTACATTCGTTGAGTATCTTTATTCCAATATATGTTGCGTTTCTCTGTCAACTGGGGTAATGCCCAACTATTGTTTTGTGCCATAACTTGATAGGTTAACCACAGGTGCATTTGAGTGGGTTGTTCGGGGTTTTCTTCTCGTTGGGTTGCGGACAATTTTGCTGGTACGGGAAATGCTCGTAAACGATATTGTCTGGGTCCAACTTTTTCTAGAAGTGCGGGGTCAACGGGTCGCTCTCGTCGTACTTGGGAAGTATAAACTTTTTGAGCTGCACCACGGGGCGAAACTTTGAAAGGAAAACGTTTTTCTAAGTTGTCGGTATCACCTAACCAAATACCTGTAATAACGGCACTTTCTGGAAGGGTAAAATAATAGAGTATTTCTTGGGGTTCAAAGGTTTGATTTTCATAAATTTCATATAGTTCTATATCTGCCCAGTCTCCATGTTCTGTTACTGTAATTTCTTGTTCTTTTAGCCAGACTTTTTGTTCTCCAATATTTAATAATCCAGCCTTAACTTCATCTCGATTTGCTGTTGATTGGATGGCCTGAAGAATTGTTTTTTGTTCTCCTTTTTGGATGGGAGTATCGAAAAATTGACTATATAGTTTTTCTGCTTTTTCTTTATCTTTAGAAGAGCCTTGATATAAGAATGGTGAAATTAGATGATTGAAGTAATTTTGTAATGATTGATTGATCGATTCTGGTAAGCCAAGTGTGCTTCTATACATAATTCTAATTTGGTTACTTTGGGCAGCGGTACCGAGATAACGATATGAGGATAAATAGGCATTTACTAATCCATCTTTAATTAAATTAGAATTAGCCAAAAGTTCTTGGCGATCGCTTTCATCTCTGACTGGTAAATCTAACATTTGAAAAGCTACAACTTGGGGTTGTTGTTGAAATGAAACAAACAAAATCATCCAGGCAGTTATTACTGCAATAACTCCTTGAAATGTACGTTGATGACCATGTTGATTAGCAAATTTTCTGAGTATTCTTTGTCCAGAATGAACGTATAAACTGGCTAATGCTGAGGGCATAAATACAAATAAAGTTGTTGTGAAAGCCAATATAAATAACAAGAAGAGGTATAGAAATACATCGCTAGGAGAGTAAGTTAACTCAGAAATAATTTCTGGAAGCCAATAAAATAAGAAAAATCCTCGTACTAATATTACGGATACTGGCACGGCATAAAATAGTAGTAAGACTCCCACATATAAACCTGTTAATAACATTAGGGTGTGGGCAAACATTTGTAGCCATGACATTAACTTATTTCGATTAGCATAACCATGTAACATTTCCAGAGCAAAAGCGATAATGCTAATGAATATTGTGGCTAAAATTAAAGTGCTAGCTTGAGTAAGTTCTCGCAGTACGAATAAACGTAAAAGACAGAGTAAAAATAGAGGAGCTTCTACGCCATAAAATAAACGAATTAATTGCAGAGGTTGTTTCCGAAAACGCCATCCACCAATAATAGTAAAAATAGTTGGAATTGCTACTATTCCAATGAAAGTCATTAAAAATTGACTGGGAATTAAACCAGAGAAAGTATCTTCAATTAAAGACCATCCAATAGCTGGTAAAATTCCGAAATAGACATATCCCAAAAATGTTACATTCCAAGCCCAAAAGATACTGTAAAAAGTCAGATTCAGAATTTTTTTAATTTTCATCAAGTTTACTCCTAAAAATTATTTAGCGATACTGCTGACGCAACGCTCCGCGAACGCCAATTTTCTCTAAAAAATTAACCTAAATTGTGGTTTAAAGCCTCTCATTTTAAGGGTCTAATAAATAAAAATTTTCCTTTGAGTCAATCCTATTCTTGAAAGGAAGAGGTAATTAATGATTATTAATTATTAATTATTAATTATTAATTATTAATTGTTGAACTATCCATTGCTTTCGGGATCTATCCCCGCTTCTCGCAATAATTGTTCTAACCGTTTAGCACGTTCTTGAGCAATTTCCTTCTCTTGACGTTCCTGTTGAAGTTGTTCTTCTACAACAATGGCACGACTTTCTGCTTCTAAAGCACGATTTTCTGTTGCCTCAAGTTGTTGCTGCACTTCAATATAATCTGTAAATGTTTGGTTATCAGGATAGTACAACATTAGTGTTTCTGTTGTTAACTCAAACCTAATACCCAACCAAGGCGAAACAAAACCATTCATTTCATCAATTATTTCTAGGAAAAGTTCTGAACGTAACCATCCCGTTAAACTATTTTTTGGCGGGTCATATAAATAATATTCTTCTACTCCATAGCGGTCATAAAATAATAATTTGCGGTTCATTTCTTTAGGTGTATTTCCCGGAGAAAGAATCTCAAATACTACTTGTGGAGCAATATTATTTTCTTTCCATTGTTGATAAGAACCCCTGTCTCCTTTCGGCACGCAAAAAAACACCATTACATCTGGCGCTTGTCGTAATTTATTATTTTTTTCTACCGGATACCAGAGTAAATCTCCTGCCACAAAAACTTCATTATTATCTGCAAATAACCAAGCTAAATTGTAATGAATAATTGTAATCCAACGAAATTGAATTGTATTATCTGCCATGGGTTGTCCATCACTATCTGGATAAACTATTTCTGAGTTAGTTTGGGACAAGGGAAGTTGTATTTTCATATTTTATTTCCTCACATTATGTAGGGTGCATTAATGAAATGTAACGCACCATTCCACTTCATCTAAAATTCAACCTATCCATTACTTTCTGGATCTATTCCCGCTTCTCGTAATAATTGTTCTAACCGTTTGGCACGTTCTTGAGCAATTTCCTTCTCTTGACGCTCCTTTTGAAGTTCTTCTTCTACCATCTCTAGTTGTTGCTGAACTTCAATATAATCTGTAAATGGTTGTTCATCAGGACAGTACAAAATTAGTGTTTCTGTTGTTAACTCAAATCTAATACCCAACCAAGGCGAAACAAAGCCATTTATTTCATCAATTCTTTCTAGGAAAAGTTGTGAACGTAACCATCCCGTTAAACTATTTTTTGGCGGGTCATATAAATAATATTCTTCTACTCCATAGCGGTCATAAAATAATAACTTACGCTCCATTTCTTTAGGTGTATTTCCTGGAAAAAGAATCTCAAATACTACTTGTGGAGCAATATTATTTTCTTTCCATTGTTGATAATAACCCCGGTCTCCTTTCGGCACTCCAAAAACCACCATTACATCTGGCGCTTGTCGTAATTTACGATTATTTTCTACCGGATACCAAAGTAAATCTCCTGCCACAAAAATGTCAGTATTATCTGCAAATAACCAAGCTAAATTGTAATGAATAATTGTAATCCAACGAAATTGAATTGTATTATCTGCCATGGGTTGTCCATCACTATCTGGATCAACTATTTCTGAGTTAATTTGGGATAAGGGAAGTTGTATTGTCATATTTTATTTCCTCAGATGTCTTAGTATTTTTAGTATCAAGAAAAGATCATTGTCATGTTTTATTTCCTCACATTATTCAGGGTGCATTAGTGGTAATGTAACGCACCATTCCACTTCATCTAAAAATTCAACCTATCCATTGGTTTCAGGATCTATCCCCGCTTCTCGTAATAATTGTTCTAAGCGTTTGGCACGTTCTTGAACAATTTCCTTCTCTTGGGGTTCCTTTTGAAGTTCTTCTTCAGCAACAGTGGCACGAGTTTCTGCATCTAAAGCGAAACTTTCTGCTTCTAAAACACGATTTTTTGTTGCCTTCAATTGTTGCTGAACTTCAATATAATCTGTAAACGGTTGCCCATCAGGACGGTACAATATTAGTGTTTCTGTTGTTAACTCAAACCTAATTCCTAATTTAGGAGAAACAAAGCCATTTATTTTATCAATTCTTTCCAGGAAAAGTTGTGAACGTAACCATCCCGTTAAACTATTTTTTTGCGGGTCATAAAGATAATATTCTTCCACTTCATAGCGGTTATAAAATAATAATTTACGCTCCATTTATTTGGGTGTATTTCCCGGATAAATAATTTCAAATACTACTTGTGGAGCAATATTATTTTCTTTCCATTGTTGATAAGAACCTCGGTCTCCTTTTGGCACTCCAAAAACCACCATTACATCTGGCGCTTGTCGTAATTTCTTATTCCCTTCTACCGGATACCAAAGTAAATCTCCTGCCACAAAAATGTCAGTATTATCTGCAAATAACCAAGCTAAATTGTAATGAATAATTGTAATCCAACGAAATTGAATTGTATTATCTGCCATTGGTTGTCCATCACTATCTGGATCAACTATTTCTGAGTTAATTTGGGATAAGGGAAGTTGTATTGTCATATTTTATTTCCTCAGATGTCTTAGTATTTTTAGTATCAAGAAAAGATCATTGTCATGTTTTATTTCCTCACATTATTCAGGGTGCATTAGTGGTAATGTAACGCACCATTCCACTTCATCTAAAAATTCAACCTATCCATTGGTTTCAGGATCTATCCCCGCTTCTCGTAATAATTGTTCTAAGCGTTTGGCACGTTCTTGAACAATTTCCTTCTCTTGGGGTTCCTTTTGAAGTTCTTCTTCAGCAACAGTGGCACGAGTTTCTGCATCTAAAGCGAAACTTTCTGCTTCTAAAACACGATTTTTTGTTGCCTTCAATTGTTGCTGAACTTCAATATAATCTGTAAACGGTTGCCCATCAGGACGGTACAATATTAGTGTTTCTGTTGTTAACTCAAACCTAATTCCTAATTTAGGAGAAACAAA
>NZ_JAAHGO010000032.1:26875-31896 GCF_010672455.1 Okeania sp. SIO2C9
GATTTTTTGTTGCCTTCAATTGTTGCTGAACTTCAATATAATCTGTAAACGGTTGCCCATCAGGACGGTACAATATTAGTGTTTCTGTTGTTAACTCAAACCTAATTCCTAATTTAGGAGAAACAAAACCATTTATTTGCTCAATCATTTCTAACCAAGGTTCAGAGCGTAACCACCCCGTTAAACTATTTTTTTGCGGGTCATAAAGATAATATTCTTCCACTCCATAGCGGTCATAAAATAATAATTTGCGGTTCATTTCTTTAGGTGTATTTCCTGGAGAAAGAATCTCAAATACTACTTGTGGAGCAATATTATTTTCTTTCCATTGCTGATAAGAACTTCGGTCTCCTTTTGGCACTCCAAAAACTACCATTACATCTGGCGCTTGTCGTAATTTATTATTTTTTTCTACCGGATACCAAAATAAATATCCTGCCACAAAAACTTCATTATTATCTGCAAATAACCAAGCTAAATTGTAATGAATAATTGTAATCCAACGAAATTGAATTGTATTATCTGCCATGGGTTGTCCATCACTATCTGGATAAACTATTTCTGAGTTAATTTGGGACAAGGGAAGTTCTATTGTCATATTTTATTTCCTCAGGCGCCTCAGTATTTTTAGTATAGCAATTCCCAAGAAGCGTGAAGTACAAAATTAGTTTCTTTTAGAGAGCAGCGAGTAGGGAGTAGGGAATAGTAATTCAATAAATATGGAATAGAAAAGAAGAAAACCAACTGTACCTCAGTAACTTGAGAAACCCTATATATAGTATTTAATTAGGGCTTACCAAGCTAATCTAAAAACATTTACAGATAAAGGTAAGTGCCTTTTTAGAACGAAAAAAAGTGCAACGAATTTAAGCTTGAGCGAGCAAAAAGTTAGGATTTTGTGCTAACTACGGCAAAAAATAAAGAGATAAATATATCCGACTACCTCCTCTAAATTCTCCATTACTCTTGACTCCTGACTCCTGACTCCTACCCCTACCCCTGCTAAAAGACTTTTTCAGCAAACCCTAATTAATTCAGGAATTAATTCAGGCACAATGGAGGTCTATAGATATTCTAAAACAATCATTTTTTTTGCTTTCCATAAATCAATCAATATCGTTGTTCCATAGTCTGTTTTTGATTTTAAAAATATTGGCTAAATTTGGCATCAATTAAATGATTATATTCTGCCAACTTTAACTATATTAAACTGTTAATAAATTTTGGAAAAATTAATTTGATCGGGACTTACGCACAAGGCACGAAGCTGATATAGCAGTCGAAGGAAAAGTTAGGACAGCTCAAGAACTTAAAACTCAGACAACGCAATATTTTTCCTTCTTCCTTGTTGGGCGATAAAATCTTATTTTTGACTTTTGACTTTTGAGTTATAACTTCGGTGAAACGGTATTGCTTGTTGGGCGATAAAATCTTACTTTTGACTTTTGACTTTTGAGTTATAACTTCGGTGAAACGGTATTGCTTGTTGGGCGATAAAATCTTACTTTTGATTTTTGACTTTTGAGTTATAACTTCGATGAAACAGTATTGCTTTTTGGGCGATAAAATCTTACTTTTGACTTTTGACTTTTGAGTTATAACTTCGATGAAACAGTATTGCTTTTTGGGCGATAAAATCTTACTTTTGACTTTTGACTTTTGAGTTATAACTTCGGTGAAACGGTATTGCTTCTTCCTTCTTCCCTATTTTTTTAATAGAGACTCTAAATTTTGAAACCAGGAAGACCTAAGAGTAAACACAATAATTCCTATAGGCAAAAATAAAAATAATCCAAGCATCTGTAATGCCAATATTCCTTTATTAATTACTACTACCCACAAACCATCTATGACTAGCTGATACAATATCCCCAAAAAAGCCAACAATAATAACCCTAATAAACCAATTTGTTTCTGGGAAATATTACTCACTCCAGTGAAAACAAACGGACGACGTAACCATTTCACACTCCCCACTAAAATTTGCTCCACTATTAGCAAAGTTATCCCAGACGACATCAACTCTAGCAGCACCAATAATATAAACAACCAACTAACCTGTAATTCTAAAGTATAAGTAGGAATCAAAATTAGTTTAGCTGCGATGGTGTAGTTATAGAAAGCAAAAAACGGCCACTGGAGCAAAAATTTAGGTAAACTCACTAGATAATTTGGTGTAGTTAAAATTTCATTGACTCCACATAATAATGTCGGCAATAAAAACGCCACTATCAAAAGCAAAACATATAAACAGACAACTCGCAAAATAGAAGTCAACTTGTCAGAACGACGTAAAGCATAATTGCTACACAGTTGCAAAACATAACAAAACACCAGCATATTACTCGCGCTTCTGGTCGGTGCCAGACCCTTTATTGCCATCAACCAAATAACGGTCATTTGTATTGCCAATAACCAGGTAACGCAACGTCGCCATAATAACTGTACTTTTAACGTTGCTGCTTTTTTTATCTGACGAAAATAGATTTCTTCTACCAAATTTTCTCCTCTCGTTTCTGTAGTCTGCATTCTGATTTTTTCATCAGGTCGAAGTAATACACAAACACCAGAAGCAATACCACCTGCAAATGTTAATAACATAGAAATGATTAAACCAGGTGCAGCTAATTTTACCTCCTTAGTAGAATTAACATCTAAACTACGTTGCACCCACTTGATAACTTCCGTCATTAACTGTGGATCGTAGGTGGCGATGATATGGTCAGCAGTGCCAGAAATTATTAACAGTCGAGCAGTACCATTACTGAAACTACCGCAAATATTATTACCATTATTGATGCAAACAGGATTTTTGCTACCCGTTGCTTCTTGCAACATAATTCGTAAATCTTCAGGAGGGTTAATTTGTTCGTATACACCAGCGCCCAAAAATAGATTTCGAGGAGTGGTGGTAGTAGCGCTGCCACTCATACCTAAAATAATTGTCGAGCGCAATACTTTTTCTGTTTTCCCCAACTTTAATGCTGTTGCACCACCCATAGAATGACCGAGAATACCAATGCGGTCTCGATCAAAAATTTCTGGGCGGTTGCGAATGTATGCGAGAACTGCTTTAGCATCTGCTTTGGTGTTTTTGTCTAGGTTTTCTATAGACTTTTCTCTATTTTTCAGTCGGTAAGACTCGCCATAACCACCAAAGTCAAAAGCGATCGCTGCTATTCCATGTCTTGCCAACTCTACTGCTAAAGGTGTCATCATTTCTTTGCTATTGTTGACACCATGACACAATAATATTACTGGATGAGGTTGTGCTGTGGTGGGGGTATAGATACGAGTGACTAAATTTCGTTGAGAGTCTATTTCAATATTTATAGATGTTACTTCAATGCCGATAGTAGGATTAAATATAATTGATAATATTAAACCTGTTCCTAATAATAGTAAACTTAGTAAAAATCCATAACGATGCCCATTCATAAATCTTGGCCTCAATTTAAACTAATATAAATTATTGTTCCCTATTTTTGTGGTTTTATCAACAATTAGTTTATGATTAAATTCAGCAAATATACTTTTTTTTAGGGGGAAAAATATAGCCATTCATTAATGGATAATTGATAATTGATAATTGATAATTCCCTCTGGTTAAAACCGAGGCAAGCATTCAGCTATTAGCGGTCAGCTCTTAGCAATAAAAATGAATGAAGCAAGTACTTGTTTAACTTCTACTACATTTTTAAACAAAGAATTGAAACACAAGAGAAACGAGCTTAAATTGTCCACTAAAAGTAATAAAGCTGATAACGTAGTTCCTCCGCTAGGAGGCTAGCTGATAGCTGACTGCTGTTTGCGCAGCATTCCGCAGGAAATGCTTACAAACCGAGAGGATTGAATATAAGGAATATTGTCTTTTTTTTCCTTAAAAGAGGAGGCTTCAAGGGGCGAATTATTTAATTATTAATTATTAATTATTCGGTAAAAACAATATGGAACATCAAAAATATTTCAAGCTATCAGTTATCTTACTATAGCAATCTTATTTGAGTTGTGAGATATTGTAGATTTTAGGGAATAGGGAACACCGGATCTGGGAAAGAGAAAAACCGAAGCAATAAAATTATCACAAATGATTTAGGATTGCTATAGAGGATAATTTATGAGTGACAATTTAAGCATCCAAAGCTCATATTTTTACGATCAATATTTTGGGTTTAATACCCCCCGTCTACAGGGTGTTTATAATTAGTTGGGGTTTGAGTCTCCATCAACTTCTTGCTTCTTTCTTCTTCCTTCTTCAATAGCAATAAAATTATCACAAATGATTTAAGATTGCTATAGAGGATAATTTATGAGTGACAATTTAAACATCCAAAGCTCATATTTTGATTATCAATATTTTGGGTTTAATACCCCGCCGTCTACAGGGTGTTTATAATTAGTTGGGGTTTGAGTCTCCATCAACTTCTTGCTTCTTTCTTCTTGCTTCTTGCTTCTTGCTTCTTCCTTCTTCCTTCTTCAAATAGCAATCAAATTATCACAAATGATTTAGGATTGCTATAGAGGATAATTTATGAGTGACAATTTAAGCATCCAAAGCTCATATTTTTACGATCAATATTTTGGGTTTAATACCCCCCGTCTACAGGGTGTTTATAATTAGTTGGGGTTTGAGTCTCCATCAACTTCTTGCTTCTTTCTTCTTCCTTCTTCAATAGCAATAAAATTATCACAAATGATTTAAGATTGCTATAGAGGATAATTTATGAGTGACAATTTAAACATCCAAAGCTCATATTTTGATTATCAATATTTTGGGTTTAATACCCCGCCGTCTACAGGGTGTTTATAATTAGTTGGGGTTTGAGTCTCCATCAACTTCTTGCTTCTTTCTTCTTGCTTCTTGCTTCTTGCTTCTTCCTTCTTCCTTCTTCAAATAGCAATCAAATTATCACAAATGATTTAGGATTGCTATAGAGGATAATTTATGAGTGACAATTTAAGCATCCAAAGCTCATATTTTTACGATCAATATTTTGGGTTTAATACCCCCCGTCTACAGG
>NZ_JAAHGO010000032.1:31996-73354 GCF_010672455.1 Okeania sp. SIO2C9
ATAGCAATCAAATTATCACAAATGATTTAGGATTGCTATAGAGGATAATTTATGAGTGACAATTTAAGCATCCAAAGCTCATATTTTTACGATCAATATTTTGGGTTTAATACCCCCCGTCTACAGGATGTTTATAATTAGTTGGGGTTTGAGTCTCCATCAACTTCTTGCTTCTTTCTTCTTCCTTCTTCAAATAGCAATCAAATTATCACAAATGATTTAGGATTGCTATCGGGGATAATTTATGAGTGACAATTTAAACATCCAAAGCTCATATTTTGATTATCAATATTTTGGGTTTAATACCCCGCCGTCTACAGGGTGTTTATAATTAGTTGGGGTTTGAGTCCCCATCCACTTATTACTTCTTTCTTCTTCCTTCTTCAATATTTTTTTTAAGTTATGAATCAAGATTTACAAAATCAAGTATGTATTGTTACAGGTGGAAATTATGGTGTTGGTTTAATGACTGCTGTTGGTTTAGCTAAAGCTGGATTTCATGTAGTTATTACCTGTCTTTTTATTAGTAAATCCACAAAAAATGTAGATTATATTCGTAAAATTAGTGACAATAAAAACGTTTAATTTTTTCCTTTAAATCTAGCTTATTTAGATTCAGTTCGTCAATTTGTTGATTTGTTCTTAGCCAGGCAACTTCCTCTAGATATTTTAGTTAACAATGCCGGAATTTTTAATCAAAGAGGTACTACTCAAGAGGACTTTGAACTAATTTAGGGAACTAACTATTTAGGTCATTTTTTACTGACATATCTTTTATTAGAAAAACTCAAGAGTTCTGCTTTTAGTAGAATTATTATGGTGGCTTCCGATTTGGCATTAAAGCCAAAAACTATTCCTTGGAATTTATTAGTCAAAAAAACACCCCTCAACTTTTTAGAACTTTATTCTGTCTCTAAATTATGTTTGTTACTTTTGACAACTGAACTTGCCAGACAGTTAGAAAATACAAATGTAACCGTTAATGCCGTTCACCCAGGATTTGTGCAATCTAATATTACAATTTGGCATCGTCTGAGTAAATATATAGGTTTAGGGATTTCTCCAGAAAAAGGTGCAAATAGTACATTATTTTGTGCCCACTCTAGTCAACTAAAAGAGATAAGTGGTAAATTTTTTGATTCCCAAACCCAGGAAATTCCTTTGCCAAAAATAACAACAGATATTCACCTAGCAAAACAACTTTGGGAAAGAAGTTTACTCTGGAGTGGATGCCAGAATACAACAACTAACGAAACAATTAATTATGATAACTTTTCTGGAATATCCGGTCCTTACACCCTCAAACTAGACAGTCAATAAATTGCTCAAATTACCAAAACAATTTTTGCATAAATCTTACCAAAACCTCCAAGCAAATTATTATTTTTACGCCTTTTAAAATTTTTATGGAAATTGAAATTTGGTTCAGCCTTTCTATTATTAGTTCAAATTTGGAAACAAGAATTTCACATGGAAAGACATCTTGATTCCCCTGGGATTTGGAAAATATGTCAGGATGAAAAATTATTGAAAAAATTGCAAGAATATTTAGGAAAAAAATTAGTATTATGGCGCTCTGAACTCTGGGTAAATTATCCCGCAAAACAATTAATCCCCTTGTGGAACAGAGACTCTTATCCAAAATTGCTTTCTGGTGTAGGTAAAACAATTAATATTTATATTGCTCTGACTGAAGTCAATAAATTTAATGGCTTTGAATTTATACCAAACGCTAAAAAAGACCGCAATTTATCTGTAAAAATGACAGACCCTTTTAGTGGCAATGATTTCTTTGAAGTTACAGAAAAATTGGCAGAAAATTCAGTACCAGTAATTCTCAAACCAGGTCAATTTGTGATGTTTACAGATTAACTTATTCATCGCTCTGTAAGTAATACTAGCGGTCAAGTTAGACTATCATTAACTTTACGAGTTACTCAACCTAACGTAGAAGTTTTACCTAATTAGGGTTTGCTGAAAAAGTCTTATGGGTGAGGGTAGGAGGTAGGAGACAGGAGACAGGAGACAGGAGACAGGAGAAATTGGAATGAGCGAGGAGGCAGGAGCTAAGTTTTGTCCCAAGATTTTTCTGCGCAACTCTTGACCAAAATCCGCTCCTAATTGAAGCATTAGCACCCAAAACCTCGCACTTTTTGATACTTAAAAAGGCACTTACCTTTATCTATCAATGCTTTGAGATTTAATCAGCAAGCCCTAATTATAATCCTAATTATCAACAGTCAGTATTGTTGTAGCAGAAGGAAGAGGGAAGAAGGAAGAAAGAATAAGGAATAAGGAATAAGGAATAAGGAAGAAAAGAAGACAAAAATCAGAAATAATAAATCAATCAAGAAGGAATAAGGAATAAGGAAGAAAAGAAGACAAAAATCAGAAATAATAAATTAATATAAACAGTGATATAGATAGCTATTTTCTAGGATGATTATAGACTTTTTTTTAAAGTATAAAATTCTAATTTTATTTTTGGATAGTAAATATTGAGTTAGTTAGGACATAGAGTGATGATGAATTGAATACGAAGAAATATTTTTTCCACTTTTGTCTATTTCCTGGCATATTTATAGTTAATAATTAGTACTATGCTAAGGGCGAAAAAAGAATATTTATAATAATAACGGGACTGAAAAGATTATCGTTCGGATATCTCCTGGATTAAAAAAGGATACTCACACTCATAAATGATATAGCGTTTCTCAAATTAGTGAGGTACACCTATATTTATTTCTATTCTATTCCCTGTTCCCTGTTCCCTGTTCCCTAAAACAAGCGAATTTTGTACTTTACCAATATGGGAATTGCTATATAGAAGTTATTTATTTTGACAAAAAAATAAGGTTTCAAGTTCTCACATTCCTATTGCAGGAGGTAGTGATAACTGTTTCGCTGCACGATATAAAAAACGCAGTTCCTCCGGAAGAAGCTAACTGATAACTGAATTTACTCCTATAAAAAATCTAACTATTTGTAGAAAAAATTTATCACACTTGGTATTATAAAATTGGCAATCTAGATATCCGTCCCCCATAAACTACTAACTTTGGGTATAATATCTCTATATCAAAATTTTCTGTATCTAACTAAGAAAGTTTTCATAGTAATTAAAAATTCTACTGATGAAATAAAAAGTAGTTTTCTAGTCAAACACAAATTTTTTTTACAAATAGCCTGAATACGAAACTAATTTGCCAGAATATAAATAGACCAAGAAGCTATTAAAAATTATGAAGGACAACTTATGGAATCAGCTTATGTTTTCTGTCTAATTATTGGTGGAGCATTTGTGGCACTCTCCGCCTTTGCCGGTCTAGATGGTGTAGATTTTGACCAAGACTTTGACCCAGACTTAGAAATTACGGACCAATCAAGTAAACAAGTTAATACTTCAATATATCAGCGTCGCCGAAGATTATGGCTACCATTATTCAGCCTCAAATTTTGGACTTTTGGCAGTTGTTTCTTTGGGCTAACTGGTATTTTGTTATCCTATATTTCTCCCACTCTTTCACCAACAATAATTGCCATTATTTCTATAATTGTTGGTATTTTATGTGGCACAATTATGGCATGGGTATTACATACCTTAAAAAACCGTCAAGCTGATAGCTTGGTGCGTAGTGGCGACCTCGCAGGTCTTTCTGGAATTGTGGAGATTCCTTTTGATAAAAATAGTAGAGGCAAAATCAGATTAAATGTGAAAAATTCTATTTTAGAATTGATGGCTTTTACTGAAGAATCTAGGGAATTTACTAGAGGAGAAAAAGCATTTATCGTGGGAATAGAAAATAATAGAGTATGGGTAGTATCAGAAGATTATCTAGATAAAAAATCAGAGGATGAATCTTAATATTTTTCAGCTATCCTTGAACGCGATTTTGCAATTCCCCAATTTCAAGAGATTTTCTGCCAACTTATACCAAATTGATAAATGTTTGCTACAAATAACTTTCTAGGTGGCGCGGTGGCGCGGTGGCGGGGTAAATTATTAATTGTTAGTTATTAATTATTAATTATTTACTAGCCAGTTTATTTGTAACATTTTTTTTCACGCTTGGTATTAAATATAGTTGCGATCTGAATAAATAAGCATGAAAAATCAACTTTTAATGTTAGCCTATATTTCAGTGGGAGTAGGAATATTTGGTGGGATGTTAATAGTATTATTGTTGTCGATTTTTCGACAAAACCAAGTCATAAATAGTCTTGTCACCCCTCAAGATTTTTTAGGTCTACCCTGCACTGTGGAAATTCCATTTGATACTCATAGTAGAGGTAAAGTTAGTCTAAATGTTAAAGGTTCTAGCATAGGATTAATTGCCCGTACAACAGAAGAATCTAAAGAATTTACTAAGGGAGAACAAGTATTTATTATCGGCACAGAAAATAATCAGGTGTGGGTAATTTCCAAATCATCTTTTCAACACCAGGAATAATCATAAATGATGAATAATGACGGAGGAATCAGGAGTCAGTTAGGAGAGCCGTCGGATTGGCGACATACAGGAGTCAGGAGGGAAGAAGAAGGAAGAAGAAGGAAGAGCAGAAGAAAGTTTGTATCATTCATTAAATGGACATGATATTATATAAAACTTCCATACTACTACATGAAAAATACTATATTTCACAAAAATCCATGAGGAAACTTAACTAATGAAAAGTAAAAATTTAGAATCAAATCAAGCCGAATCAACCACTGTAGAAATAACACAAATTCCTCCTGTAATACAAAGGGAGCCAATTCAGGATTTTACAGGAAAAATTTCTACAGGTTTACCCATCGCTCTATCTATATTTGGAGTGATAGTATTAATCTGGTTTATCAACACATTCATACAAATTTGTAAACCCAATGAAATACTAATTTTATCCGGTCGAAAACGGCGGACAAAAGAAGGAGAAACAGTTGGTTATCGCGTAATCTTCGGTGGTAGAGCAATTCCCATTCCAATTCTAGAAACTACCAAAACAATGGACCTACGTACCATGCCAGTACCTGTGGAAGTGCGGAATGCTTACTCCAAAGGCGGTACTCCACTAAATATTCAAGCGATCGCCAATATCAAAGTTTCCAACGACCCCAAAATAGTAGGCAATGCCATAGAAAGATTTCTTGACCGCGACCGCTCAGAAATTACTCGTGTAGCAAGAGAAACCCTAGAAGGTAACCTCCGTGGTGTAGTTGCCACCCTGACCCCCGAACAACTAAACGAAGACCGTCTCCAATTCGCCGAACGCATTGCCGAAGATGTGAGTCGCGACTTAGCAAAATTAGGCCTACAACTCGACATCCTGAAAATTCAAAGCGTTTCCGATGACGTAGACTACCTCAACTCCATTGGTCGCAAACAAATTGCCATGATTCGCCGAGATGCAGAAATAGCTGAATCTAATGCCAAAGCAGAAGCAGAACAAATAGAAGCTGACTGCCAACGACAGTCAGAAATTGCCAAAACCGAGTCATTAACATTAACCGTAAAGAAAGAAAACGAACTCCGTAAAATCAAAGCAGAATTGGAACAGCAAGCACGTTCAGAAGAAGAACGAACCAAAGCTGCAGCTAAGGAAGCGAGGGCAAGAGCAGAACAATTATTACAAACAGTCCGCGCCGAATTAGAGCGGTTGCGTTTAGAAGCGGATGAAGTATTGCCAGCAGAAGCACAACGGCAAGCAAAAGAACTCATAGCAAAAGGAAATGCTGCTTCTCTTTCAGAAAATGCTCAAGCTGAAGCTTTAGTTAACGATATGCTTTCCCAGGTTTGGCAAGAGACTGGTAAAGATGCTGCGGAATTGTTCTACTTACAACAAATTAGTATGATTTTGCGTGAGTCTGCTAAGGTAACCGAACAAGTTAAATTGGAAAATATCAAAGTTATTGATAGTGGAGATGGCAAGTCCATAGCTAGTTTGGTGAATGCTTATCCTGAAATCTTCCGCCAGTTCCTCAACAATGTTAATCAAACCCTTGGCATTGATGTAACAGGAAACTTTAGGAATGGGAGTAGGGGAGTAGGAGAGGGTGTAAGATTTGACACGGAGACGCGGGGACGCGGGGAGTAGGGGAGTGAAGGAGTGGGGGAGTAGGGGAGTAGGGGAGTAGGGGAGTATAGTTATAAACATATACTATATAACCGGATTCTATATCAAGCACACAAGTATATTTTTTTGCCCTACTCCCTACCTTAGAGAGTATGTTTTTGATAATCAAGAGATAACGTGGGTAACACAAAGTAGACAAAGGAGGAAAGTGAACTTGGAAGGAGAAACAAGCAACATTCAAACTTATAATATCTAGGCTTTTTTCTCCCTTGTCTCCTTGTCCTCCTCTTCTTTACTTCCTTCTTCCCTCTTCCCTCTTCCTTTTTCCTTCTTCCCTATAACCGGATTCTATATCAAGCACACAAGTATATTTTTTTGCCCTACTCCCTACCTTAGAGAGTATGTTTTTGATAATCAAGAGATAACGTGGGTAACACAAAGTAGACAAAGGAGGAAAGTGAACTTGGAAGGAGAAACAAGCAACATTCAAACTTATAATATCTAGGCTTTTTTCTCCCTTGTCTCCTTGTCCTCCTTTTCTTCCTCTTCCTTCTTAAATAACTAAAATTATGGAGTCAAAAAAATCATGGAAATAGTATTAGCATTACTGGCAGTTTTCGGTCTTGGTACTGGTGCAGGTGTCTTTGTCATTCGCAACCTTTATTATATTTGTCAACCAAGTGAAGTCCTAATTTTTTCTGGAAGTCGTCACCGTGTTGGAGACAGCGATAAAAAAGTTGGATATCGTCTTGTCAAGGGAGGTAGTAGCATTCGCGTCCCCCTATTAGAACAAGCTTTCCGCATGGACTTGAGTAATATGATTATTGAACTTAAGGTTAATAATTCTTATTCTAAAGGTGGTATTCCTCTCACAGTCGAGAGTGTGGCAAATATCAAAATTGCTGGGGAAGAACCTACTATTCACAATGCGATCGAGCGCCTGCTAGGCAAAACTCGCCAGGAAATTGAAAAATTAGCCCAGGAAACTCTAGAAGGAAATTTGCGTGGTGTATTAGCTTCTCTGACGCCCGAACAAGTCAATGAAGACAAAATTGCTTTTGCCAAAAGCTTGCTGGAAGAAGCAGAAGACGACCTAGAAAAATTAGGTTTAGTTTTGGATACTCTGCAAATTCAGAATATTGCTGATGATGTAGGATATCTTGATTCTATTGGTCGAAAACAACAGGCAGAATTGTTACGAGATTCTCGTATTGCTGAAGCACAAACCCAGGCCGAATCAATTATTAGAGAGGCAGAAAACCAAAAAGATACTTCTTTCAAACAGATTGAAACTAAAATTGCTGTAGCTCGTGCAGAAGCTGAAAGGCGCATTCAAGATGCGGTGACAAAACGACAAGCAGTGGTGGCCGAAGCAGAGGCTGATATTGGTTCAGAAGTGGCGCGGACTCAGGCTGAAGTAGCAGTACAGAATGAGCGTATTAAGCAAGTTGAACAACAGTTACAAGCAGATGTAGTTGCTCCCGCAGAAGCAGAATGTAAACGAGCGATCGCTAGTGCTAAGGGAGATGCTGCTGCTATTGTCGAACCAGGAAAAGCACAAGCAGAGGGTATTAAGAAGCTGGCAGAATCTTGGAAAGCTGCTGGTGCAAACGCACGAGAAGTTTTTCTGTACCAGAAATTGGAAGAGTTGCTGAAGATTATGGTATCTACTGTGCCAGAAGTTGATGTGGATAATGTTACCGTAATTAATGCTCAAGCTGGGAGCAATGCTACAAAAATGGCTGCCTTTATTGAGGAGTTCAAGCAAACTACTGGTATTGATGTAGCTGCTACGGTAAATAATTTAAGCGATCGGGGAGTCGGGAGTAGGCGAGATGGGGAGAGCGAGACACCTAGAAACTACTAGAATGACACACCTTAAATGATTTTAGTCAGTCCAGTAGTGTCGTGTCAAGCCTTAAATGTTGTATTAGAATTTTCGACAAAAACAATGTATTATATAGATTTTGCCATTTTCCTATTACCCTATTTTTAGCTTGACACGACAGTAGGGTGTGTTAGCGGTAGCGTAACTGAGCGAAACATTTGGGATAGGCGGTGCGTTACATTTCATTAACGCACCCTACTAGACTGTTGCCAAACAAAACCAACCTACGGTATGATAACGGTAGTGGGAGCAATATCCTCCCTTCCCTGTCGCTTAACCCAACCTACGCTATTATAGCTTATCCGAACAAGTGATATACTCCTGACCCCTAACTCAAAACCCAATTTACCAGAGTCCGAACACCATAACCAGTTGCACCAGCATTATTGTAACCATTCTCAGCATCTATCCATACAGGACCTGCAACATCCAAATGCGCCCAAGGTGTATCTTGAACAAATTGCTTCAAAAATAAAGCAGCAGTAATAGCGCCACCAGGGCGAGGTCCAGTATTTTTCATATCAGCGTGCATAGCTTTCAACCCCTCAAAATATTTCTCCTCCAAAGGCATCCGCCATAGTTTCTCACCAGCACTTTCTGCTGCTGCCGCCAGTTGCCCCGCTAAATCATCATCCGGACTCCATAAACCAGCAATATCATTACCCAATGCCACAACACAAGCACCTGTGAGAGTAGCTAAATCAACGATCGCATCTACTCCTAATTTATCGGCAAAGACTAAAGCATCTGCCAAAGTCAAACGCCCTTCTGCATCTGTGTTATTAACCTCAATAGTTTTGCCATTAGAAGCAGTGAGGAAGTCTCCAGGGTGCATGGCGTGGCCACTAACCATATTTTCAGTAACAGCACTAATAAAGTGAACCTCCACATCTGGTTTAAGTTGAGCGATCGCCTTCACAGTACCAAAAGTTGTACCAGCTCCACCCATATCAACTTTCATTATTTCAATACCACTACCAGAAGGCTTTAAGTTTAAGCCACCAGAGTCAAAAGTTAAGCCTTTCCCTACTATTGCTAACTTTTTACGAGGACTACCTTCTGGTTTGTAGGTGATATGAATAAATTTTGGTGGTAAGTCAGAAGCTTGAGCAACTCCCAGGAAAGCTCCCATGCCTAATTTTTCACAATCTTCTCGTTCCAAAATTTCTATAGTTAGCCCAAATTCTTTAGCTAAAGCTTCAGCCGTTTCAGCCATAGTTATTGGGGTACAAGAGTTAGCAGGTGCTGCTACAAGTTCCCTGGCTAGGATCACCCCAGAACAGACTTTCCGGGCACGGGCGATGGCTTCATCAGAGCCAGCTAAACCGATTAAATCTACTTTTTCTACATCTGGCCCTTGATCTTCCAGTTTAGATTTAAAGCGATGATCTTGATGGAGGACTAACTCAATGCCTTCTGTGATGGCTGTAGCTGTAGCTTCAGCATTGTCACATATTGGCAAGCTAATGCCTAGAGTTTTGCATCTCTCCTTTTTTGCCAAACGTCCACAAGTTGCTGCTGCTTGGCGCAGAGTTTCTAATTTTAACTCTTCCGATTTACCCAGGCCCACTATAATAATTTTACGGATGGATTTTTTGCTGCCCACGCGAGTCGAGGCACTGCTGTTAACTTTACCCTTAAATTCTGTTTCCTCGATTAGTTCAGATAAAGTGTCAGTCAGCTTTTCATTCAAATAGGCCATATCCCCGGTTAATATGCTATCGGTATCTTCAAATAAACCAATGGCTAAGGCATCTCCGGTCCATTCTAACAGAGGTGTATTAATTGCTCTAATTTCCATCTTGATTTCCTTATTAACTGGTAGTTGGTAAATTATCTTAATCGTTTTTTTGAGTTCAAACTCGGATAATTACTTTTTTAATGATTTTTTTGATTAAGTTAATATGTAAGCATTCAGCCGTCAGCCATCAGCTATAAGCTTCATTACTTTTAAAGGAGGAAAAAGCAATTGAGAGATTTCACAGAATTAAAAGTATGGGTAAAAGCACATCAGCTAACCTTGGCAGTCTATCGAGTAACATCTACATTTCCAGCGGCACAATTACATGGTTTGACAAGTCAAGCTCGTCGCTCTTGTGCTTCAATTGCTGCAAATATTCCAGAAGGATTTGGTAGAAATGGAAATGTAGAGCTATCTCGTTTTTTTCAAATTGCCATGGGTTCAGCCAGTGAACTTGAGTATCATCTTTTACTTGCTCACGATCTGCATTTAATCAAATCTTCAGAATATGAATGCCTTGCTGAAAATGTGCTAGAAGTAAAACAAATGCTTGCTTCATTTATTAAAAGGCTAAATGCTAGGGCATTCCGCACCGAAAACCTGACAACTAATAGCTGAATGCTTACCTTAATATACCTTAATTTTGGCAATAGATTTAAATGACCAGAAAAGAGATAGTTGAGACTGGTAATGGCTTTTCAGGTATCAGTTTCTGAATACTAATTCCTTTGAAAGAGGTATTATTTTACCTATATATTAGGTATCTATAGTATAGATAATGGTAATATTTTCTATCTTTCATATCATAAAAACTAGATGAAAAATTCTGCCTCGATCCAAATATGAATAATTTTTTTTTTACGTAATACTTTAAAATCTAATAAAGCGCTTTTCATTTAAGTAGACTACAAAATTCTTTTGGTTTAGGAAGCAGGGAGTAGGGAGTAGTGAGTAGGGAGTAGGGAGTAGGGAGTAGGGAGCAGACAGTAGGAGAATGCTTTGGCCACTGTAGTCTATCTATTTGAAAACCGCTATATTTCATATTTTTAAACTGTAGTTATATTCTTCTTAATTCAGGTTAAGTTAATTTTCTCCTAGTAAATATATTTTTTTAATATGTAAGAATATGTTTAGTTTCCAACAATAAGTTATCTATTGTTAATTTTAGATATACTATTCTTGTTATACCAAATTGAAATGAAGCTGCATAGAATAATACTTAAAGCACAATTGACTGTAGATAGGCATAGATAAATATAGATTAATGAATGAATTTCGTAATTCTATGCAACCTCATATAAAATTGGTATTAGGCATAAGTATATATATAAATTTTTATCTCTATAAAATAGAACAGACAAATAGTAAATATACTGATAAACAAAGAGCTACCGAGGGACAAATTCTCAAGATAGAAGAGTTTAAGCATAACTAACTTAAGATTTTAAACTATAGCAAAATAAAAGATTATAAATTTCAAAAAATTTACGAAAGTAGTTATTATGTGGCAACTAATACAAAACATATTTTCCCCAGAACAATTGATGCCCCATGGACAATGCTATCTTTGGGAATCAGGCTTAATTTGGCTACACGCTAGCTCAGACACATTAACAGCAATAGCTTACTACTCCATCCCATTCATGTTAGTGTACTTTGTCCGTCAACGAGAGGATGTACCCTTTAAATCGATATTCTGGATGTTTGGGGCCTTCATTGCTTCTTGCGGTACAGTCCATCTCATGGAAGTTTGGACTTTGTGGCATCCCGCCTATTGGTTATCAGGAGGTCTCAAAGCAATTACAGCAATAGCTTCCCTATACACAGCCCTGGAAATGTATCTTCTGATTCCGCAGGCATTAAAATTACCAAGTCCATCCAAATTAACAGCAATTAACAAAACTTTAGAATCAGAAATTAGAGAGCGCCAAGAGGTAGAAGAAGCACTACGAAAAAGTGAAAGTCAATATCGTGGCATAGTCGAAGACCAAACAGAATTGATTTGTCGTTTTTATCCAGGGGGAGTTTTGAGTTTTGTCAACGATACTTATTGTCGCTATTTTGATACAACGCCAGAAGAGCTAATTGGGATAAGTTTTTATCAGTTTTTGCCCTCTTCGGAGATGGTAAGGCTACAACAACTATTAGATACTCTGACCCCAGAACAACCCACAGCTATCAATGAACAAATGGTAGAAATGTCCAACGGAGAGTGGAGATGGCAGGAATGGACAAATCGGGCAATATTTGACGAAGACAATAACTTAGTAGAGTATCAAGCAGTGGGGCGAGATATCACAGCTATCCGAGAAAGCGAAAGACGCTTCCAGGCTATTTTTAATCAAACATTTCAATTTATTGGACTTTTAAACCCAGACGGTACTATCTTAGAAGCTAATCAGACATTTTTAGACTTTACTGGTCTCAAACATGAAGATATTGTCGGACATTTTTTTTGGCAAGTTAAATGGTGGTTAGCAGTGGATGATGAGGAAAATCCTAGAGACATAGAGACTAAACATAGACTTGCTCAAGCACAAATGAGACAAGCGATCGCTAAAGCAGTCAAAGGTGAGTTTGTACGTTATGAAATTATGGTAGTTGGTCAAGGTAAACAAGTAATTACCATCGACTTTTCTCTCAAACCAGTTTTTGACGAACTTGGACAGGTGATATTATTAATTCCCGAAGGTCATGACATCACGGATCGCAAACAGGCAGAAAAAGAACTTTCTATTCTCAATGCTGAATTAGAAACACGAGTTCTAGAGCAAACTTCCCAATTAAGGCTGATTAACCAAGCTTGTAAAAATCGAATTAGACAGCAGCGAGCTGTGGCTCAAATTACTCAAGAAGCCTTATCAGGCAAAGATATTTCTCTGCTGATGGATCAGATTGTACAAATAGTTGCCCAAATATTAGATGGAGAATACTGCAAGATTCTCCAATTGTTACCTGATGGTAATTCTTTACTATTACGGGCTGGTATTGGTTGGCAAGAGGGACTTGTAGGTCATGCGATAGTAAATACTGGCAGTGATACTCAAGCAGGTTATACCCTACATTCATCTGAACCTGTAATTGTAGAAGACCTTCGTCTTGAAACCAGATTCAGAAGACCAAAACTGCTGTGCGACCATGGAATTATTTCTGGAATTAGCGTTATTATCCCGGGCGCTGAAAAACAAAAACCTTATGGTATACTTGGTATACATACTAAAATGAAGTGGTGGTTTACTCAAGATGATGTTTATTTTTTGCAGGCAGTCGCTAATGCACTAGGTACAGCGATCGAACGACAGCAAACTCAGGATTCTCTGAGGTCTAGCGAGGAAAAATTCCGTCAAATTGCAGAAAATATCCGAGAAGTTTTTTGGATAACTACCCTTGACAAAAGTGAGTCGATCTACGTCAGTCCTACTTATGAACATGTTTGGGGGCGCTCCATTACAAATTTAGAAAAATGGCGAGAAACATTTACAAATAGCATTCATCCATTAGACCGCGATTGCTTTGTTTTAAATGACGAGAAACAACGGCGTGGTGAGTTTACTAACGATGAGTATCGAATTGTACGACCTGATGGTGAAATTCGCTGGATTTGGAGTCGTGCTTTTCCTGTACGCGATCGAGCCGGAGAAATATACCGCACTGCAGGTATTTTTGAAGATATTACAGAACGCAAACAAATGGAGCTGGCTCTGTTTCAAGAAAAAGAATTAGCCGAAATTACATTAAAATCTATTGGAGATGGGGTGATTACTACTGATGAAAAAGGTAATGTTGATTATCTTAATCCCATTGCTGAAAAAATTACTGGATGGAAATTATCAACAGCTAAAGGTTTGCCACTAGCTGAGATTTTCCAAATTTTTGATGAACTAGACCGTACACCGATGGAGAGTCCGGTAGATAGAGTTTTCCGAGAACGGCAAATCGTCGAGCTGGCAAATAATACTCTTCTGGTGGCGCGTGATGGTCAAGAGTATGCAATAGAAGATTCTGCCGCTCCGATCAAAACAGAAGACAATCAAATATTAGGGGTAGTGTTAGTATTTCGAGATGTGACAGACAAGCGCAAGTTGAGGAATCAAATATTTTGGCAAGCTCAACACGATTCTCTAACAGGGTTGTTAAACCGCAGAGAATTTGAGAAACTTTTAGAAAATTCTTTGGTGGATGTGAACAAATACAACCAAGTACATACTCTTGCTTATATAGATTTAGACCGATTTAAAATTGTTAATGATACTTGTGGTCATAGAGCTGGGGATGAATTGTTGCGTCAGATTACCCTTCTATTACAATCTCAATGTCGCAAAGCAGATATTTTGGCTAGGATCGGTGGAGATGAATTTGCTTTGCTATTATTGCAGTGTAACATGAATAATGCTCAGACAGTAGTGCAACAGTTGATTGATAGTATTCAGGAGTACAGATTTGTATGGGAGGATAAGACTTTTAATATTGGTGTTAGTATTGGTATAATTACTCTTAGTCAGGAAAGTCTCAACCAGGCAGGTATTGTAGATGATGTTAATTGGCTCCTCAGTGCTGCTGATGCTGCTTGTTATATCGCGAAAAATCGAGGCCGAAATCGTTTTCATATTTACCAAAGTGATGATTTAGATTTGAAGCAGCAAAAAAATACTGTGCATTGGGTAACAAAAATTCATCAAGCTTGCGAACAAAATCTTTTCTGTTTGTATTATCAACCTGTTGCACCATTGCCAGATTCGCATTTGAGTCATTTTTATTATGAGATACTTTTACGCTTGAGAGATGAAACAAATCAATTGATTCCGCCAATGGCTTTTCTTCCAGCAGCAGAAAGATATAATCTGATGCCAATGATTGACCGTTGGGTGATTCAAAACTTTTTTAGTTATTTGTCACAGCTCAAAGGTCAGTTGCACCCTTCTTTTGAGAATCTTAACCGTGAGAGATTTTTTAGGGGGGGGTCAGATATAAATGCAGATACAATTTATGCAATTAATATTTCTGGTGAAACAGTTAATGATGAGCAATTTATTACTTTTTTACAAGGACAATTAGCCAGATTTAATATTTCTCCAAAGGCAATATGTTTTGAGATTACTGAGACAGTGGCGATCGCTAATTTATCTCAAGCTGCTAAGTTAATTAGACAACTTAAGAATTTGGGTTGTCACTTTGCTCTAGATGACTTTGGTAGTGGAGTATCTTCTTTTACTTATCTTAAAAATTTGCCCGTAGATTACTTAAAAATTGATGGCAGTTTTGTCAAGGATATTGTCAGCGACCCCTTAGATTATGCAATAGTTGAAGGAATGAATCGGATTGGCCATGTGATGGGTCTCAAAACGATCGCTGAGTTTGTGAGCAATGGTGCTATCTTAGATAAAATTAAGACTATAGGTGTAGACTATGGTCAAGGTTATGGAATTTCTTATCCACAACCCTTAGATGTGCCAGATGAGGAGTAGGAGAGATGGGGAGTGGGGGAGATGGGGAGATGGGGAGATGGGGAGATGGGGAGATGGGGGGATGGGGAGATGGGGAGATGGAGAGATTGAAGTAATTATAGAATTGTCAACATATAATTATATAATCGGGTTCTGTATCAAGAGTAATTTTATGTTTATATTAAGCATAAAATTAGTAATAGGTTCAGTCCGGAAATAAGTCAGAAAATGTGTAGCTCAGTGACATACTCCCACACTAAGCTGGCGCTATAGTGTGGGCTTCTCGTTTCGTAGCCCTGCCATTGCATCGGGCTAGCGCGTGCTTTAAGGACGGAATGCCCTACCGCCCTATTTTTGATATTTATCGCTGCGTTTAAGTCGCGGTCTATGACAATACCGCAGTGCGGGCAAGAATGAGTTCGTATTTTTAATTCTTTCTTGACTTTTTCACCACAATTTGAGCAGTCTTGGCTAGTATTTTTGGGGTTCACTGCTATGGTTTTCTGTCCAGCATTTCCGGCTTTGACAGTTAAAATAGTCAGGAATTGACCCCATCCAGCATCATTAATTGATTTACTCAAATGGGTCTTTGCTAGCCCTTTTATATTTAAGTTTGCCTCCGGCACGCCGCTCCGCGTCTACATGGGCAATAACTTCAGCTTTTGATAACAATTCATTGGCTGTTTTAAAATGAAAATCTTTACGTTTATCGGCTACTTTTTTATGTTGTTTAGCTACAGCTAGAAGAGCTTTTAACCATCTTTTGCTGCCTTTCTTTTTACGGGATAAACGTTTTTGTAGAGTCTTTAATCGCTGCTGAGATTTTCGATAGTATTGAGGTATGGGGACAGACTCTCCTTCACTTGTTACTAAGAATTCCTTCAGCCCCATATCGATTCCCAGAGTATTTTTTAATGTAGGTTTCACATCACAACTCAAAGCTGGAACTGATTTGTCTTCTAGGGATAAAGTCGCATAATAACCATCTGCTTTACGACTAATAGTCACAGTTTTAATTTGAAAACCATCAGGTAACGGCCGATGTTGAATCAACTTTATATTGCCTATTTTGGGCAAGTTTATCTTGTTTCCTTCTATGCAGTCTTGCTTGATTTGAGGATAAGTAAAACTGCGATAACGCCCTTTTCCCTTAAACCTTGGTTTGCCTAATTTATGTCCACTTTTGTCTGCCTTAAACCATCTATCAAAGGCAAGTTTTACCCGTTTTATACAATCTTGCAGGACCTGAGAATGAATCAACTTGTACTCAGGAAACTTGTCTTTGGTATTGACCAAATCTTTTTTTTGAGAGTAATAATCTGGATCATCTAAGAGTTGAGGAATTGGCATCACCAAGGGACAAGCGTTAACCGGACAGCGATTTTCTAACCACCATGAGAACCGCTCGTCTAACCGATAGTTGTACTGCCGACGCAACAATTCCAGCCACATTTCTATGACTGCGGTTTGTTCTTTGTTGGGCCTTAATTTATATTGGTAGGCAGTGCGCATGGTGGAAAATTTCCAGGGTTATTGCAATATCATAATACAAGTTTTTCAACTAGGGCGAAAGCTTATGCTGGGATAGTATGCAAATTGAATGGGCATCGAACCCATTCAATTGGCCGCCGATTCATCTCACACTCCTCTTTAAAATTTCGCGCGCAGGCTTCTCGGCAGTTTAGCTAAAGAAAATAATCCAAGATATGATTACTAATAGGGGCTAAGTCAAAATTTTGATGAAAGTCCATTACTCAACTCTGAAATGAGATGGAAATATAGCAGAAGGCAGAAGGCAGAAGGCAGAAGGCAGAAGGCAGAAGGAAAAATCTAGCGTTGCCTGAATTTTCAGCTTTGGATATGTTCTCACCTTTCCTTCGACCGCCATAATTACTGTTTTTCCCAAAACTGTAGTCTAAAATACAAATCAGGAAAAATAGAATTATCGCTAAGAAAAAAAATTATACCATATACCCTTTAAAATTAATTAACTAACAATAAGTAAATGCTAAAGCAAAATATAACAAAAGTTTCTATACTGGTCGGCGTTTCTATAAGTGCTTTATTATTGGGAGTGTTTCTACCAGAACTTATAAACAATAACAAAAGTATCTCTCAAAACGCAATCCAAAATCAGAAGCTCAACCCAGAGCTAGATGTAACAAATTTTGTGTCATATCCACCCCAACAACGAAGGAATAAACTCGAAGCTGCTATAAAGAAAGAAAAATCTCTAAATAGCAGTAGAGCACGTTATATTCTGGCCAATGATTTAATGCAACAGGGAGAGGTAGAGTCGGCGATCGCTCAACTGAAAAATTTAGACCAAGAATATACAATTCTAGCACCATACGTTATCTTAAAACGGGCACAAGCTTATGAATTAACTGGGAATACTGAGAAAGCACAAGAAGCTTGGTCAGAATTATTAGCAACTTATCCAGAAGAACCAGTAGTAGCAGAAGCTTTGTATGTTCTAGGAAAACAAAATCCGGAATATTGGGATGAGGCGATCGCTAAATTTCCAGGTCATCCCACTACAGTGAAAATTGCTCAAGAAAGACTGAAGCAAAATCCTAATCAACCTCAGTTGTTATTGCTCATTGCTAAATATGGTTTTCATGTGCCGGAATATGGAACAGTATTAGAACAACTCAGAACAAAATATGCCTCCCAGTTAACTCCTGAAGATTGGGAAATGATTGCTTTTGGATATTGGGAAAAGCAGGATTATTATAAAGGTGGTCTGGCATATCAGAAAGCAACTAAGACGCCCAAAAATTTATATCGTTATGCTAGGGGTTTATGGTTAGGGAGAAAAACTAAGGAGTCCCGCGAAGCTTACAAAGCCTTAATTAACCAGTTTCCCAATGGAGGAGAAGATACAGCTTTGGGTTTGATTCGTTTGTCGAGACTGGTAGATCGAAAAGAAGCCATACCATATCTTGACAGGGTAATTGCTAATTTTCCTAGTCATGCTGCCGAAGCTATGCTCGATAAGTCTAAGTTACTCGATCGACTGGACTCTGCTAAGTCAGCTTCACAGGTACGTCAACAGTTGTTGAGTAAGTATAAGAATTCTGATGCTGCTGCTGAATTACGGTGGGAGTTGGCCGAAAAAGCTGCTGCGGGGGGCAATTTACAAGTGGCTTGGAAGTGGGCACAAGAGTTGACTGCGAATAATCCTGATAGTGAGTTAGCACCACAAGCAGGTTTTTGGGTAGGTAAGTGGGCACAGCAACTTGGGCAGACAGAGGATGCTAAAAAGGCTTTCGAGTATATGATTTTACGCTATCCCCACTCTTATTATGCTTGGCGATCGGCGGTGATGTTGGATTGGCCTGTGGGTGATTTTACTACTGTTCGTCCTCTATCTCCAGAGGTTGTACATACTAAAGGGCGAGACCCATTGCCTTTTGGTTCTGACACATTGCGAGAACTATATCAGATTGGTCAAGACCGGGATGCTTGGAAACAATGGCAGGTAGAATTTGAAGACCGGATGAGTCCAACTGTTGCTCAACAGTATACTGATGGTGTGTTAAGGATTGGTATCGGAGATAATTTGGATGGTATTTGGATGCTTACTAGCTTGAGCAAACGGGAAAAACCAGAGGAGATAGCTGAGTATAAAGCATTGAAGGAAAAGCCTACTTATTGGCAAACTTTGTATCCTTTTCCTTATTTGGAAACTATTGTGAAATGGTCTAACAAACGAGAGTTAAATACTGTGTTGGTTACTGCTTTAATTCGTCAAGAGTCTCGTTTTATGCCGAAGATAAAATCGGTAGTTGGTGCTACGGGGTTAATGCAAGTTATGCCAGAAACGGGAAAGGAGGCAGCTAAGAATATTAATCTTGTGAGCTATGATTTAGAGAATGTGAATGATAATGTAAATTTGGGTACTTATTACTTGGATTTTACTCATAAAGAGTACAAGAATAATTCGATGTTAGCAGTGGCGAGTTATAATGCTGGACCGAATGCTGTGAGTAGTTGGTTAAAGCGGTTTGGGTTTAATGATGCTGATGCTTTTGTGGAGAAAATTCCTTATCCTGAAACGAGGGGTTATGTGGAGTCTGTGTTTGAAAATTATTGGAATTATTTACAAATTTATAATCCTGAAGTTGCTCAGTTAATGGAGAGACATTACGCTCAACATCAGAAATAAGTCAAAAGTCAAAAGTTAAAAGTTAAAAGTTAGGAGGGAAAAAAGAAGGAGTCAGGAGTCAGGAGTCAGGAGTCAGGAGGGAAGAAAGAATGAAAAAAGAGGAGGAGAAGGAGAAAGTTTTTTATGACTAATTATCCGGACATGATATAACTGACCCTTCCGAAGCTTAAAACTCAGACAAGGCAGATTTTTCTTTCTTCCTTACTTTCCTCTGTCCTAGATAATTACAGCGGTTTTCATTTGGGTAAACCACAGTAGGGACGTTCCATGGAACGTCCCTACAAGATTTTGCTTGTGAAGATGTGGTTCATCAAGAGCGAAAAGCGCTGTAGGGCTTGGTGATTAAATATCAAAGCATTGACTGATATTGATTTTAGCATTTTTTGGTCTAAAAAAGTGCCAGCTTTTCAGCAGAAAAAGGTCAAAAAGCTAGTATTTTGGGATGATTATGGCAGAAAAATCACTCTGACAATTTTTCTGACTACCTCCTCTATAATTCCCATTTCTCCTGTCTCCTACTAAAAGACTTTTTCAGCAAACCCTAATTAAAGCTTTCTTCCTTCTGCTATATTATACCAATTTGAAAAAAGAATGCTACAAAAAGGTAGATATTGCTCGGATATGCTTAAAAATAGCTACTCCAGTTCATTTGAGATAGTTATCTATCTTTTTTTTCCCTTTTTTTCAATATTTACCCCTTCTTCCTTCTTCCCTCTTCCTTCTTTCGTACGGACGTTCATGCAACGTCCCTACCATTTGTAACAAACATTTATCAAAATGGTATTAGAAATTCCATCAAGGGTGAGGTACACCTGTGGCGAGCAAGATGCTCGCACCACAAAATTTTATTGGTAGTCGTGCATTGTCCGGCAATGTTTGTTATGAGAACAGTGGGAGCATCTTGCTCCCGTGCCTGGTATTACCAGGCAACAGGCAACAGGCAACAGGCAATAGGCAATAGGGAAGATATAGGAAAAAAGTATTTTTGCAAATATGAGATGCACCTGATTTTTCCTTAACAGTGGGAGCATCTTGCTCCCGTGCTTGGTATTACCCGTGCTTGGTATTACTTTTTGCTGTATACCATTGCGCGAGCAGGATTACCATTTTATTTAAACTCGGTCTTTACAAGATTTAGCATGACTAGCACTAAACCACTGCTGAAACACCTCAAACCTACCATCATCAGGATTAACAATACGATAAATTCGCAATCGCTTTTTCTGATGAGTTTCTGTGCGCAAACACTCCAAACTATAACCAATTTTATCCAAAAAACGCCGCACTATTGTAATAGGACTAGAATTTACCGCCAAACCTATCCCAACTATAGTTTTAATTGCAGCTCGGTTTGCTAAAGCAGTCTTGGCTAACAATTGCAAATCTTCATCAATATTTTTTAACTCTCGTTGCCTATCTTTCAACAATGGCGGTATTTTCAATAATTCCATCACTCCAATGGTTGCACCCAATAAGCGATCGTTAAAATCAGGTATGAAAATATTTCCCTTGCCCAACTCCAAAATTGTTTTCGCTATTTCAGCATCTCGTGCTACTAAGTATTGTCGTCCTACGGTCATAAAATAATGTAGTTGCAACTGTTGATACCATCCAGCATCATCTTTTTCTACCAATTCAGAAGTTATCGGAATACTATAACGCAACATTAATTCAAATCTTCGTTGTTCGCGTTGTTGTTTGCTGGTTTTGGATAATCGCTTTTTGAGTTTTTGATATTCGGCAAAACTAATATTTCGGGCAGTAGCGATCGCTTCACATTCTGTCTGATAATTTTGCTTAATTACTGTAGTGATCGCCTCTTGTAAATCATTAATTTCAGTAAGTGTTTCAGACGATTTTTTGGCTTCTAAATTATTAGTTAAAACTTCTGGGGAAGCTTGGAGAATATGATGTCCTTCGATTCGCAAAGCTTCTAAAATAGACTCTCGATATTGATTCATTCCTGCATTGAAACGAACAGCTAGTTTTGCCCAACACAAAAAAGATTCTGCCTGAAAACCTGTTTCTAAATCTTCCAAACCATCAAAATCTGATTGTTGTAATAGTCTAATATTGAGTTGAGTCAGACGTTGTTCGGAATTGAGCAAAGAAGTAATAGAAGTAGAACCATTTCCAACTTGATTAAAACCAGAATTTGCTACCCATAAATATCTCGGAATATTCTCACGAACTCTACCTAAAGATTGACAAACGGAAGTTGCTCCTTGTACTCCTTGAGCAATAGCCCAAACTGAAGTAAAATGACCTTGAATATCGATACTAATTCCTGTTTCAATGGAGGGAGAAGCTAAGACAATATCGTATTGTGGCAATACTTGATTTAATGATTTAATACAACCATAAGCAGGATGATTAGATTCAGCTAAAGATTCTGAATCTATTCTGAGTATTTTTAAGTCAGGAAACTGTTTTTTTAGATAAGCTTCTAAAGCACGAGTTCCCCATTTACTTGTGATTTTTTGTGCTGATAAACATACCATTGGTTTGCCACCTTCACGGATATGTTTATGTAAATCTGCAATTAATCTTTTAGGAGTAGTTTCTGGATAATTAAAAACTTGCCAAGCTTCTTTTTCTCCTGGTATCCAATCATTTTGAATAATAAAAGGTTCTAATTTTACTCCTGCTAAAGCTTGTAGATAATCTATTGAAATATCACTTAAGTCAGCATCAGCTATAAATACCTGACCGACACCTCCTAAAACATTTTGCATTAATGTTTTGAAAGACCTGAGAATTTCTACTCGGTTTTGCCGACAAGTATTAGAATTTAAACCATGCCAAATCACCTGTTCTATTTCATCAATAATTACCACTCCATCAGACCAATCTTCAGGATTAAAACTAGCCTGAGAATTAGGATGTAGGGAATCAATACATAGACCAATACCTAATAATTTATTATCCGATTTTTTATCTACTTCTGTAATGTACTTTAGTCCAAAACGTTGACATAACTCTTGTACTAACTGTACTCGATGACCAATAACTAAAACCTTTTGATTGCGAGCTACAGCTTCACTGACAATTTTCTCTAATAACTTGGTTTTTCCAGTACCCTTAGCAGATTTAATTCCTACCAATTTTGCCGGAAAATCAGTGCTATAAGCTAGGTCAAGATTATCTAACTTTTGTAAATTATTACTGCTGATAGAACCTAAAATATGTTGTTCAGAAAGATAACGACTATTAACTCTAAGATTTACAGGATATGTGAGTTTGCTAAATGATTTAGCCTTCCAAAGTTCTAAAGGTAATGCGTTTTTATAAGCTTCATCAAACACACCTTGCCCATGATTTGCGATTAAATCGTCAACTCCTTTACCCAATTCTGGACTCCAGGAAATAACTTTAACATTACATCCTTTCCTTGTGAGTAAATATCCAGTTTGTCTAATAGCAGCATGAACATTTTTAATAGTCTTAGGTTTAGTATCTTGGTCAAATGCAATATAAATTTCTCGACGATTATTTGCTAGCTTTTCTAACTGAGGAATTAAATGTGATTTACCAATACGGTTGCCATATTCATCTCTAATAACTCGATATCCACCAAAAATTCCTGGTAAAGCGATCGCTACATAAGCACCTGTTAATAAAGCACCAGTTTTTTTTGCACCTTCAGTAATACATAAAGGTATTTCAGGATGAGCGATAAACCACTGCCAAAAACCAAGGTCTGGTTGATTATTATCAATATCTTCTGGCAGAATTTCTATTTGATAACGACTAGCAATTTGATGCCACAAATGTAGGGGTATTTTTAGGGCAAATAAACTGGTAGGAGTTTTCGGAGGATGTTCGTATTTAATTAACTTTTTTTGGTCATAACTGTGACGTGGTTGACTAGGTTTAAAACAACCCCAAAGGTCCTCTTCTCCTGTCAGTAAATCAATTCCCGAACACCACCATCCACCTTCTTCAACGTGTTGGTATCGTTTTAATATTTGGCTAGTTACTCGGCCATCATTTCGTCTAGGAATGGCATCAGAATAAAACAAAAATTCATAAGGCCGTTGTCCTTCTAAAGGTATAACATTAAGTTGTATTAGTTGGTCATCGACACAACTATTAGTCCATTCTCGGAAATAATTAATTTGTGGTTCGGTCTTTGGGGTCATTTAATAATGCACTCTATATACAGTGAAGGATTTTTATTATATTGGAAAAACACACTATATACATATAAAATTTTCTTAAGACTCCGGGACTAATGGCCTCAACAAATAATTTTTGAATAGCTATAAATCTTAATAATTGATACAGCAATTTAGAACTCTCTGGAGGTAAAAATTTTGGCGTTGCTTAAATGTAATGATAATTAGACATTTCCTCCACCCATAGGGAGTAGAGAGTAGGCAGTAGGCAGTAGGGAACCCACCCCAACGCCCCTCCCCCTCCCAGGAGGGGAAATAATTGATGTATCTATTGGGATAATTGATTTGATTTTTTGGCGTTGGTAATTTGAGGTATGATATCTTGTCTGGATAAGAGCACGATAGAAGTCCATGACCTTTACGCAACCACAAAACTTTCTCCTTCTATTCCTCTTTCTTCTTCTTTCTTCCCTCCTGACTCCTGACTTCTGACTCCTGACTCCTAAGTAATTAAGATTAATATCATACACTAACTTACCAACGCCGATTTTTTATTCTTGGAGATGTCTATTAGCTGAAGGTAAAATTGAAAAACTTATGTTTTGCGCCCAAAGTTAATCTCAAAATCATTACCACGACTCAACGCCAAAATTTTTGGCAGTAGCAATCTATTGAGCAGTTGCACAAAGAGTTAGAAGTATGGAGTCAAGAGCGTAATCACACTGCGAGTAAGGTCATTTGGCATTTCTCTACTGACGATACTAGTGCCGCTACGCGGAGGTCAGAACTCAGAAGTCAGAAGTCAGAAGTATTGATTGGTAAGGCTTTTAGGATTTTGTAACTGGTCAGTTATTTCCGCCATTCTGCACTAGAGTCAAACTGCAACATCTTTATCCTGTGTTTGAAACTCCCGAAGAGAATAATATCAAATCCGGTAGCATTGGTATAATTAGATAGTTAATTAGGAGTCATATAGAATCCGGTTATATAGTAGAGTTGTCGCTAAATAGATAGAAAAAATCTCCAAAACCTAGACAGGGTAATTATTTTGAGTATTTTGAGCTATAAATAACTACAAGCTTTACATAGGGGGGTTTCTACAATTTTTTAGTTTATAAAGCGACAAGTCTAGTATCTGTTTATAACTATACTTCAAGCATTCAATCTCCCCGACTCCCCGACTCCCCGACTCCCCGAATTCCCGAATCCCCCCAACAACTCTAATAAGTGTTCAACCGGATTTGATATCAGTCCTCAGGAGTCAGGAGGAAAGAGAATTTAGAAATATTTGCGACGTTAGCGAAGATGAAACATTTTTTTATACCGAACCCTAGCGGATTTGATATAACTCCCCGATTTGTTCTCAGCACTGTCAATTCATAGCGATCGCCTATTAGACATCTCCAGAAAAGAGGCAGTAGGGAGAAAGAATTGATAATTTATGTGTGATAATTGATTTTATTTTGGATTTTTACCGAAAAATTGTGGGTATGCGCCTCCCCTTTTAAGGGGATAATAAGCGGTCGAGGGATGGCGAGGTCTCCTCGCCATATCCAATCGACTCCTGTGAAGAAAAATTTTCATCTCTTTGTAAATCCTCTTCTTTTCAAGGAGAGGTAATTATTCATTATTCATTATTCATTATTCATTATTCATTATTCATTGTTGAACAGATGTCTATTTATTTCAACTAAGCATTTCCTGATATTTTCCGGGACTGATGCGTAGATATATTGGGCATGAGTATACTTGAGCATTACAAAATAATGTGTGATGCTTATGACAATGTAACACAAAGATATTTCTAAGCGTTAGATAATACCAATTTCATAAAATATTACTACAGTCTCGACACGGGCAACAGGCAACAGCTCCGGAAGGCAACAGAGAAAGAAAAACTGGATAAAAAAGAGGAAAAAATGCTTTATTTTGACATTTTATATGGATATATACAATTTTTAATTGTAGCAATAAATCACAAATTAAGATGTAACTACCTTTTTTGAATTTGGTATAACTTTCAAGAAGTTTAGCATTTAGTAATCGAATTGAGGGGTCGAATATTGAAAGAAGATATATTTCTAAGAACAGAGTTAAAGTCTGGGATGCTAAATATTCCTGATATGTAGAAAATTTCAGAAAATCTAGGACAACTTAATTTTAGTTTTTCTCAAGATTTTCTTATAGCAGTCGCCATGATTGTATTTGACATATCAACAATTTAAAACTCAGACAACGCAAGATTTTTCCTTCTTTCTTCTTATTTCTGCCTTCTTCCATAGCAATAAAACTTTGAAAATAAAGTATCAAAAGCAACCAAATAAAAATTAGTTAAACTAACAATTAATCAATAATAAAGAATTTCGTAAAGAAATGGAAAATTGTCATTATATCCCCTTTATAATTCCATAAAGGTTGAATTAGGGTGCGACAAGTCCTAATCGTAAATCCCATTTCAACCTCAGACAAAAGAGAGGAGAATCGGGGAGAATGATCAATCTACTGTGGCTTCAAGGTGGAGCCTGTTCTGGCAATACCATATCATTTCTCAATGCTGAAGAACCAAATATTTGTGACCTAATCACAGACTTTGGCATTAATGTACTTTGGCATCCTTCTTTAGGATTTGAACTTGGTACAGACGTTCAACAATTATTAAAAGATTGTATTTCGGGAACAATACATTTAGATATATTAGTATACGAAGGAACTATAATTAACGCTCCCAATGGTACGGGAGAATGGAACCGTTTTGCTGATCGCCCGATGAAAGATTGGGTTAAAGAATTATCCGAAGTTGCAGGTTTCGTCGTGGCAGTGGGAGACTGCGCTACTTATGGCGGTATTCCGGCAATGTCACCAAACCCCAGTGAATCTGAAGGTTTACAATTTCTCAAACGGAAAAAAGGCGGATTTTTAGGAGAAGACTTCAAGAGTAAAGCTGGATATCCAGTTATCAATATTCCCGGTTGCCCCGCGCACCCAGATTGGATTTCCCAAATATTAGTAGCGGTTGCCACTGGTAGACTTGATGACATTACCTTAGACGAATTTCACCGCCCCGAAACATTTTTCAAAAGCTTTACTCAAACAGGTTGTACTCGCAACGTTCACTTTGCTTATAAAGCTTCAACTTCAGATTTCGGGCAGCGTCAAGGATGTCTATTCTATGACTTGGGTTGTCGCGGACCGATGACTCACTCTTCCTGTAACCGCATTTTATGGAACCGAGTTTCCTCCAAGACTCGTGCGGGAATGCCATGTTTAGGTTGTACGGAACCAGAATTTCCATTCCACGACCTCGCACCGGGAACAGTATTCAAGACTCAAACAGTCATGGGAGTTCCCAAAGAATTACCTACGGGAGTCAACCGTAAAGACTATGCTCTGCTAAGTATCGTTGCTAAAGACTCAACTCCAAAGTGGGCAGAGGAAGACTTCTTTACAGTTTAAAATATGAGTCTAGTAGGGTGCGTTAGACGGCAAAAATCTAGACTATTAAGGGGATTAAACAATCCGTCGTAACGCACAATTTTAGATGTGTCAGCGTTACGTTACTGGATGATGGTGCGTTACGCTGGCGCTAACACACCCTACTGGACCGACTAATGAGTGTGGGTATTTATTATTGGATCGGGGGCGGGTTTACCAGATCGTGGCTAACACCATTAATTTAACGCGGAACCCGCCCCTACTATTGCACTATTTTAGGTGTGTCACGCCACTATAGAAACTGTAGCTACTGATAACTAATAACTGAATAACAGAAATAATGGTTCAAACTAAAGTACAAACATTAGATATTTCTCCCGTGGGACGCGTTGAAGGCGACCTAGATGTAAGAGTTGACATTCAAGATGGATATGTAACCAATGCTTGGACTCAAGCACAAATGTTCCGAGGTTTTGAAGTCATCCTCAAAGGCAAAGACCCTAAAGCTGGTCTCATTGTCACCCCCAGAATATGCGGAATTTGCGGTGCTTCTCACCTCACCTGTGCTTCCTGGGCGTTAGATACAGCTTGGCAAACAGAAGTACCCCGGAACGCTATCCTTGCTCGTAACCTCGGTCAACTGGTAGAAACACTCCAAAGTCATCCGCGCTTCTTCTACGGTTTATACGCGATCGACTTAACAAATAAAAAATACTACAGTAGTCCTTTCTACGAAGAAGCTTGCAAACGTTTCGCAGCATTTACAGGTACATCCTACGAACCAGGTATTACCGTTGCATCCAAACCCGTAGAAATATACGCTCTATTCGGCGGTCAATGGCCACACTCTAGTTTCATGGTTCCCGGTGGCGTCATGTGCGCTCCCACTCTCACCGATGTTACCCGCGCCTGGGCAATGTTGGAATATTACCGCAACAACTGGTTGGAACCAATATGGTTGGGTTGTTCCATTGACAGGTTTGAACAAATTCAAACTTATGAAGATTTCATGGAATGGTTGGATGAAAATCCTAATCATGCTAGTTCCGACCTGGGTTTCTATTGGCGCATGGGTCTGAATATTGGTTTGGATAAAATTGGTGCGGGTGTTGGTAAATATATGAGTTGGGGATATTTGCCTCACGAAGATAAATATCAACGTCCGACTATTGAAGGTCGGAATGCTGCAATGATTATGAAAAGTGGTGTTTACGATAGCGCTACAGATATTCATCAATTGATGGAGCATACTTTTACGCGGGAGAATACTGCCCACGCTTGGTATAACGAGGGTGATGGAGATGTACATCCTTTTGACCGCACTACCGTACCCATTCCTAATAATGATATTGATTTTGATGGTGCTTATTCTTGGTCAACTGCTGTATCTCACCAAGACTTAGGTCGGATGGAAGTTGGTGCTTTAGCGCGGGAATTAATATCAGGTGGCGACCATGGGGAAAGTTGGCAGCAGAAAGACGGTTTAATTTTAGATATGTTCAAGAAAATGGGCGGACCGAGCGTACATTTGCGCGTGTTTGCCAGAATGCACGAACTAACTAAGTTGTACCGTGAAACAGAACGTTGTTTGCGGGAGTTTAAGTTGCGCGATCCTTGGTATATTAAGCCTGAAGAAAAAGATGGTCGTGGTTGGGGTGCGACTAATGCTAGTCGTGGTTCCCTCTGTCATTGGGTGGAAATAGAAGGGGGTAAGATTAAGAATTATCAGGTTATTGCGCCGACTACTTGGAATGTGGGACCCCGTGATGGTGAAGGTGTGCGCGGACCTATTGAGGAAGCGTTGGTTGGTATTCCTATTACTGATGTGAATGACCCTGTGGAAGTCGGTCATGTTGCTCGGTCTTTTGATTCTTGTTTGGTGTGTACTGTTCACGCTCATGATGCTAAGACTGGGGAAGAGTTGGCACGGTTTAGGACTTCATAAATTAGCAAGATAAAAGTAGAGACGTTGCATGCAACGTCCCTACAGGGTTATTTTTAATATGGTTCGTTGACGTGAAAACTTTTGTATGATAAGGCGAGTTCCATCTTACTTCTGCTATTATAGATAAACAATTCTTTTTTTGGAGCATAAGTTGATGGAAACACTCTTATTAAGTTATGAAGAAGTTGGGAAGATTGCTGAACAGCTTTATCAAAATAGTATCCGTGCTGCTGTTGAAACACCAGAGAATATAGGTAAAATGGTGGTTATTGATATTGAAACAAGGGATTACTCTGTTAATAAAGATCCTTTAGAAGCAGCAAATTATCTCTATGAGAAAAATCCCCTAGCTAGATTATTTGGCATTCGTATTGGATATAATGTGGCTGTTTCTTTTGGCGGTAATATGGAGCGTGTTATTTGAAGTCAGAAGTTAGAAGTCAGAAGTCAGAAGTTTTGATCAAGTGAGAAGTCAGAAGTTTATTCTTTGAGTTTTTTAACAGCAGCAACTAATATTTCAATAATTTATTCAGTTTCTTGAGTCAGACTTTTAAACTTTTCTAAAGATACTATTTCGGCTTCTATTATAACTTCTAGCCAGTATTTTGTTTCTCTAGCTTCTTTGAGAGCAATTTCATATTTGCTGATAAAATCTCTTTTAGATTGGGCAGATTTAGCTTCACTACAATTAGCTCCGATAGAAGTTCCCGATTTTAATAATTGATGGGCTAAAGTTCTACTAACTTGAGACTGTCCTTCTAACCAAGTACAAGCTTTGACTATTCTAACTGCAAACTTCTTAGTTCTTTCTTGAATTGAAATTTGTTGATTATTCAAATTATTTCCCAACTCCAAAACTTCTAACTTCAAATTATTTCCCTATTCCAAAAACCTCAAACTTCTAAACTTCATAAAAACTTCTGACTTCTGACTTCTAACTTCTGACTTCATTCACTCCCGCCATCACATACTACACGAAAACCAATATAGAGGTTGTGGTTGTCGCGCCAATGGATGTAGTAGCGAGACGCAGAACGGCAGATAAGAGGAATGTTGTTCCAGGAACCGCCCCGCAATACGGCATTATGTTCTTTTTCATCATTTTCCAGCCAAGCACTGCCATCAGTAAGCGCACCTTTATAGTTATCATGCCAAACATCCTGACACCATTCCCAAACATTGCCGTGCATATCGTATAAACCAAAAGCATTAGGAGGAAAATTTCCCACATCGGTTGTTTATTCTCGAAATTTACCTTTAGACGCGTTGCCATAAGTATACTTGCCATTATAGTTAACTAACTCAGACGTTATAGTTTCTCCAAAGTAAAACGGTGTAGTTGTAGCAGCGCGACAAGCATATTCCCACTCACTCTCACTAGGTAGTTTGTAGTTTTTTCCAGTTTTCTGAGATAGCTGGTGACAAAATTCTACAGCATCGTACCATGACACACATTCTACTGGGCGGTTTCCTCCTTTAAAGTTAGAGGGATTTTTTCCCATAATAGCTTGATATTGATCTTGAGTAATAGGATATTTACTCATATAAAAAGGTTGTAGAGTAACTTGATGTTGAGGACTTTCGCTATAACCTCTTACCTCTTCATTTTCCGACGAACCCATAAGAAAAGTTCCCCCAGGAATAGCCACCATTTCTAACACCACACCATTACCCAAATCTTCAGTAAAAAATACTGCTTCATGGAAACGACGCTCAATTTCTTCGCCTTTCTTGTTTACCGTTATGACATCAAATTTTTCTAGGTAAAAATAAGAAATAATAGGAGGCATTTGAGGCCAAATTTTCTTCAAAGCTTCTACCGAAATAGCTAACCCCTTTGCTCCATCATTCTCCATATTGGTAGCTACACCCAACACACCACCAGTTTCCAAGTCAACAACAGGTGCGCCACTATAACCTCTACGGAGGCGATCGCCTTCATCAACTAACAAATTCCAAACTGCCACCCTTTCATTATTTTGACGAGCAAAACGCTTTTTCCCAAAAGTTCCATCAACAGTTTCCAGCAAGATTTTTTTCTCTTCACCATAGAGATAATGACCTGCTGTCCGAAACTTTCGATTTTTTGCTTCAGATAAACTTATTAGCTGGAAAAGTGGCACATTCAGCTTTTCAACTCCCAACACTGCTAAATCAAAACCCTTAACATCTCCTATTCCTAAAACTTCTGCTGGAATATTATTCACCAAAACATTTTCCTCACCACCCACATCCTCAATAACATGAGCACAGGTTAGCAAATAGGTATAATTATCCTCTTGATAAAAAGCAAATCCAGTACCAATAACATCTGCCTTGCGAGAGTTGTCACTAGCACTGGTAATTAAAACAATAGATTCTTCTAAATTACTCATTCTCTGACTTTTTAGGTTTCAGAACCAACTTAACCTTTAAATTCGTACCTGCCTTTGCTTTAGTAATATAAAGATTACCCTCCCCCTCAAAATTAAAACCCACTTCCACCTCAGCTTGTTCAATTTCCATATCCTTATTAATTTCTTGCCAAGCTTCAGCAATAGGGCGACTAATACTAATTAATATAGGTTTAACTTTAGCAAAACTCGACTTAACTTCTTTAATACCATTAGTAGAAATAGGCTGGGCTTCATTCTCTGGGACTTCTGCCTCAACTAAAATACCATCTTCTAATTCAATTAATCTGGTGGCCATATATAATTATATAATTATTGGTAACTTTAACAGCTATTCTATTCCAGAATATCTCTTGAATTTTCAGGATAATGTAAAAATCTAGGAAAATTTAATACCAATTCACTTAAAAAATGTCACAAATAGTTGGTAACTGATGAAGTAAAATAATTAGATGAAATTACTGTAAAATTTAGGTTTCAAGTCGCTAAAATATCTCTTTCATCACTTCTGACTTCTGACTTTTTACTTCTGACTTTAGTGAAACGATATAACTTGGTGGCAACTCACCTTCACAGTAGAGCGATCGCCCAAGTTTTAATTATTAACCTCAAGAACTTAACTTCTGACTTCTGACTTCTGACTCCTGACTTCTGACTTCCGCAATTTGTCTCATATCATGTCCGGTAGCATCGGTCTTGTATAGTAAATAGGCAACAGGCAACAGGCAACAGGCAACAGGCAACAGGCAAGAAAAAACTTAAATTTCCTGTAGATATCCACGCTAACTTTTACACAAACGATACCAACGGACATGATATCACTTCCTCAACAGTGAAACTAAGAATTTGTGCCACTTGTGCCACATCCATTCCTGTTGCTAAGAGTTGAGAAACAGCATTGATCCGTGCTTGTTCGACCTTTTCTGCACGAGCTTTTTCTATTTCTGCTCTTTGTGCTCCTGTTAACAACAAAATCTAGTGAGGGCGTTAGCGGAGCTTGACGTTAGTCAATGCCATTCGCCCCTACTGACTTCTGACTTCGTTATTCCCGCCAATATTTTGGGTCATCCAAACTATCTGCACAGATAATTTTTCCACTGAAATTTCCAATCATTCCCGGACGCAATTCTTGAACCATCCAAGCATCTGCATTTTTTTCTGGTATCGGATAGGAAGGCTCAAACCCAAGATTCCCTGCTGGTTTAAATCCGAAACGTGGATAATATGTAGGATGACCGAGAACAAAAACGAGGTCTACGCCAGATTTCGATAAAATATCTAATCCATTTTTAATGAGTTTACCGCCAATACCTTGTTTTTGAACATCAGGCATAACTGCTAGGGGACCCAGAATTGAAATTGATAAGGGAGCATTGTATTCCAGAGTAGCTCTAGAGAACATAATATGTCCTACTGCTCTATTTTCTTGGAAAGCTAACAGGGAAACAATAGGTTTGGCACTATCGTCGCCAAGAAGCAGTTGCACAATTTCAACACACTCGTCTGAACCAAATGCCGCGCGTTCGACAGACAGAACATCTTCTAAATCTGAATCTAAAGCTTTTCGTATAATCATTAATCTGTCTAAGAATTTAATGCTATTATTTTATCCCAATATAACAGTGGAGTTGGCGATCGCCAACATTCTCAAATTCTCTTGCCTCAGTCACGTTCAACAATTAATAATGAATAATGAATAATGAATAATGAATAATTACCTCTTCTTTTCAAGGAGAGGATTGACAAATTCATGAAAATTTTTCTTCACAGGAGTCGATGGTCGGACAGCTCCGAGACCTCGCCATCCCATCCTACGGAATGCTGCGCAAACGACCGCTTATTATCCCCTTAAAAGGGGAGGCGCATACCCACAATTTTTCGGTAATCAATTAACTTCTGAGTTCTGACTTGGGGACTTCTGACTTCAAATAAATGCCGTGCGTTCGACAGACAGAACATCTTCTAAAGCTTTTCGTATAATCATTATTTGTTAATGCTTTGGTCAATCTCTACCTTATGTATTAACAACTAGACTAATTGAAACGTAGAGAAAAATAAATTTCGGCGTTGGTGATTTGAGGTATGATATCATGTCCGGATAAAAGCCAGATAAAACTCCGTTCCACTTACACGGAAACGTACGTTGTGCGTCAGCAAACAAAAAACTTTCTCCTTCTACTCGGGGTTTTTTCTTCTTTCTTCCCTCTTGACTCCTGACTCCTGACTCCTGACTCCTAAGTTCCTAAGTAATTAAGATTAATATCATACACGCGCTTCAGCAACGCCGAAATTTCCACCCCACGGAATTAATTTGGAGTGGAAAAATATCAACTTAATAACGACGCATCTCATTCAGAAACTTATTCTGATAACGCAAAAATTCTCTCCGAGACTCCTGGAAACGACGTTTATGATATTGATAAATAGACTCACGCAAATTTTCTAGTTCCTGAATCCGACGTCGCTGATCCTTGAGAAACTCTTGCCGATATCTGAGATATTCTGTATGCCACTCATTAAAACGACGTTGACCATCACGAACTAACATTTGACGATAATGTTCGTGATTCAGCAAATGTATCGGAACATTACTAAGATCTCTCATCACTCAATACCTCTCAAATAAACATCTAAATCCTAAAATGTTAAAATTTTAGTTATTTAATTTAATATATCACAAAGGAATCAGGAATAAAGAAGAAGAAATAAATATTGAATCAAAAAAGGTAAATAATGATAGAGATAGGTAGCTTATACAATTTTAAAAACTTATTTTAGGCATAAATTGATGACTTTCTTTCATTCTCTAACTCAAATTCAAGACATTTTATTTATACTAGGATGTAATTTAACACTCATTCCAGCCCAAGGAACATTATGTTCTGTATAAGTTACCAATCTGGCTTTACCAGTAACTAAATCGTACTTAACAAATTGACCATTAAATATCGCAAATAATCGATCGCCGTAAAAATCTAGACTACCAGAATTCTTAATTCCACTAGCACCAGCAACAGCAATAGGGGTACCATTATGATTAAGTCGCATCAGATATCTTTGCCGATTATTATTATTACCAAAATCTGAATATGCTCTGCCTTTACTATCAAAAGCTAAACCACCACAATAAAAAGGATAATAAGATTTATAAGACCTAATAATTATTCCTGCACCTGTATTTACATTTACTTTTAATAATGTTTGAGGACTCATTGCATAAAGAGTTTTTCTATGTTTAGAAAAAGCCAAACTAGCTACTTTACTATTACCTAATTTACCAATAATTGTAGTTTTGGCAGTAGTGGGATTTATTCTGACTAAATCTGTTGTTTTTTGGTCGCGCCACCGAATACCATAGAGTATATTTCCACAAAAAGCAATATCAACTATGTGCATACCCATAGAACCAATTAAGACTGTTTTTCCTGATTCTATATCTAGGGTATAGAGATTACTTGCTTTGCCTTTAGGGTACAAATCTTGAATATAGATTAATCCTTTAGTCGTTTTATAAACTACGTCTGATGTGTCTGGAATTTCTGAGGGGGAAACTTCGTCTGGGTCTTCTTGTTCTATATCGGTGGGCTGTTCCGATGACTCTGGGAACAATGGGAGACCTGATGGGGATACTTCGTCTGGCAGTTGGAATTGTTCTACTATATTGGTTGGTAATTCCGAGGAGTCTGATCCTGACGGTGGTGGACCTGATTCTGGTATTTTTTTTTTTGACTTTCCCAGGCGTTTTGTCTCCTGATTTTTGGTCTTTTTATTTTGGCTTCCACCAAGTAAATTACCTGTAAGTTCCCCTATTCCGCCTGTTAATTTTTCTGTAAGTTCCCCGACTTCGCCTGTTAAGTTTTCTGTAAGTTCCCCGATTTCGCCTGTTAAGTTTTCTCTAAGTTCTCCTATTTCGCCTGTTAAGTTTTCTCTAAGTTCCTCTATTTCACCTGTTAATTTTTCTGTAAGTTCCCCTATTTCATCTGGTAATTTTCCTACTATTTCTCCTCCACTATTACCAAGAGATTTCAAACTTTGCAATGGATTAGTAAGTAGAGATAAAGGATTGAAAAAGAGAAGTTTTAAAAAATTGCCAATTGTGGTAATAAATGCTATTAAATTTTTAACAATATATTTGATAAATGACCAAATTTTACCAACTACATTAACTATAAATAAATAGGTTTTAACTGGAATAGCAATGAATATTTGAAATAGTATTTTCACCCATGAAAATATTTTATTAACAGTGTCAATTATAAATTCATATATTTTGATAATTAGATTTATACAAGCTTTAAAAACAGCTTTTACCAATGACCAAATTTTACCAACTACATCAACTATAAATAAATAGGTTTTAACTGGAATAGCAATGAATATTTGAAATAGTATTTTTATTCCTAAAAATATTTTGCTAATTTTATCAATTATAAATTCATAGATTTTGACGATCAAATTCACACAAGCTTTAAAAACAGCTTTCAGCCATGACCAAATTTTGCCGATCGCCTGAAGTAAAAATAGATATATTTTGACGGGAATAGCAATGAATAGCTGAAATAATGTTTTTATCCCTGAAAATATGTTGCTAATAATGGTAAAAATGAATATAAAAAAACTTTTGATATAATTATAAATTCCTATCAAAATACCAAAACCAGGTAAAGGTAGTTTTCCCGTGACATTCTCCACCGTTTCTGTAAGTTGATTTGGTACATCTTGAAGAGAAGATAAATTTTCTGTGGGCAAATTTTCAGTAAGATTTTCTACTACATCAGTAGCTTTCTTGAAAGGATTGGGAATAGAAGGTAAATCCCCTTTCTCTTGCCGATTTTTGAAATTTTTCATCTCAAACTCCTTTAATTAATTAAAAGGTTTAAAAATAGACATCTCCGTAAATTAAAATTTAACAACTGTTTGACAATAGTTATAGGTTAATTATCGGAGATATCTAATAGAATTTGAATTTGATAGTGCATCAAATCATTAGTGCGAAATATGTTACCGTTTCAACATTAATTTGATAGACAACTTTTCACACAAAAACCTTGACTTAACCCTATTGATTTATACTAAAGTAGGAGAAGCCATAGGTTGTCCTATTTCAGTTTCATCAGTAGTTCCTACTGCAGGTGCTGCTGCTAGAGCTGTTAAACCAACTGCTTCTGCATATTTTAAGTAAGTTTCTACTGAAGCAATAACTATCCTAGCTTCAACAGCAAGTAATTCAATACCTACTAAAGAAACCCTTACCCAGGCATCGATGACAACACCTTTGTCAAGAATGCGGTCTACAACTTCAGCTAGACTGGAAGATGAGTTAACTTTTTCTACTGCCATAATTTTGATTTATTCCTTATACTTCAAAGTATTGAATCGCTTAAGGACCCCAAACATAATCATGCAAATTAGTTCGGAAGCGTTGTAATTTCTCAGCCAACTCCTGAGCCATTAATGCCCGATCATAACTGAATTGTTCCTGAAGTTGCAACACTTCAAGCTTAAGTTCTAATACTTCTTGTTTGCGTTGAGCAATCTCTTCTAACCGCTCCTGACGTGCTTGTTGTTCATACAAATGCAGTGCTTCAACATAATCTTCTAACATTGTCCGCACTTGTTTATAACGTTCGGCATTTTCCAACTGCCTTTGTTGTTTTTCTGCTGCACCTGTTTCCTGAAGCTTTGTCACAAACTCCTCTAACATAGTGTGAAGCATCTGAGCTTCTTCATCAAGCTCTTGTCTAATAGCACGAAGTTCAGCTTGAGTTTGTTGTCTGTGTTGGGCAACCTCTAGTTTGCGTTCGGCAATTTCCGTTAATCTTTGCGATCGCTCTTTTGCCCATATATCTTTAAGAGCCATAATTAAAGTTGTGCCTTAGTATTAATAAACTCCAGCAGCAGAAGGTTCTGTTACTCCTATTGCGTCCATAGGTTCATCATCTAAATCACTAGAAATAACTTCTCCCGGTGCTGCTGCTAGAGCTGTCAAACCAACTGCTTCGGCATATTTTAAGTAAGTTTCTACTGAAGCAATGACTACCCTAGCTTCAATTGCCAGTAATTCAATACCGACTAAGGAAACACGAACCCAAGCATCTATGACAACACCTTTATCAAGAATTCGGTCTACAACTTCAGCGAGACTGGAAGATGAGTTGATTTTTTCTACTGCCATAATTTTTATTCCTTAATTTGCAATAAGCATCAATTTAACAGTTTCCTAGCTTGGTTTAGCAACTATGTAATTTTGGCGTTGCTGATTCTGGGTATGATTCAAGCTCCCCTAACCCCCCAATTTTGGGGGGAATAAAACTCTAAAAGTCCCCCAATGGGTAGGGGATGCGCGGGGGCGAAGGCGAGAACCAAACAATCGCGCATTCATACTTCAATTCAGCAACCATGTAATTTTTTAGTTGACTTTCAAGTAAGCGCTGCTAAATATTAGGATGCTGAAATAATCCGCTTTACAGAGATTTTTAAGTCTCAGTTAACTATAACATTATCTTTGTCATTCTGATGATAATTTTCATATAGCAGGGAACAGGGAATAGGGAATAGGCAACAGTGGGAAAAACATTTCTTTTTGTTTCTTGCTATACAAAATGATAAGGGGGGAGTGGCTCACTCAAACTAATTTCCCAATAGGAACACTCAGCTTGCCAAGTTGGTAATTGTTGAGTAGTTAGAACTTCTACTTCACTATTGGCCAACAAATGGACTTGTTTAGTCTCCCCTTCTGTACTATTTTTCCAGACTGCTTGTGGATATTCTTTGAGAATTAACTGACGTATATTTTCCAGTTGTTGACGTTGTTCAGTTTGAAAAGCTTGCTGTTGTTGAAAGCGTTGTTTTTTAGCTAATAAATAAGCTTTGCCACGAGCATTACTACTTTCTAGGTTAGAAGGGGGAGAAACAGGAGAAAATTTGATGGTATATTCTGCCTTTTCTGCCAATTGAGTTAAAGTAGTCAGATATTGTTGCTGATTATTTTGTAAGTGATTAACAATATTTTCAACAGTAGCAAAAGCATTTCCAAATCTGAGTGGTATTAGGGAAGTTTGCTGAAATATTTCTCGAACTACAAGATCGTGGGTTAATACTGCTTGGAGTAATTTTTCGTCTGTTTCCTGTATTGCCTCAATAGATATATCTGCTTCAGTTACAGCAGCCAGATTTTGATATGTAATTAGTTCGACTTCCTTTTCCATGCCTTTTGGCAATGCTAGGGATGATTTGGGTAAATTAACGAAAGCGTAGACATAAAATGACATTTTAAATATTGGCAGTTATGACAGTGAGTTTTTTGCTCGTAGGTTGGGTTGAGGGTTTCCCGAAACTCAAAACAACTAATATCATGTCCAGATAATAATTTTTTTGTTTGTAGTAGGGCTTTAGCCCTAAGTATAGATAGGGCTAAAGCCCTACTACGAGCCTTTCAATGATAAGAAATTGTTGGGTTTCCCTCCGGGAAGCTCCGCTAACGTCCCTCAACCCAACCTACATTATTTAAAATTATGAGACTGTTTTTGACTCATTAGAGCATTGTAAGCAGTAGTAAAGTGAGCATTTGTAATCCTGATTTTCTTTGGAGACTTAATTCCTTTAGCGCTATAACTACGAATAGCAGCTAAAGCAGCTTGATTAGTCAACAATGCCAAATCTGCTCCATTCCAACCTTCTGTGCGACTTGCCCAATCTTTCAAATTTACTGCTTGCAGTGGGCGACCTTGATTATGAACTTTCAAAATTGCTAAACGACCTGCTATATCTGGCAAGTCTACCTTTATTTGCAAATCCAATCTTCCCGCTCGCAGTAATGCTGGGTCTAGAGCATCAGGACGGTTAGTTGCTCCCACCAATAATATCTGAGTACAGTCGCGCAAACCATCTAATTCTGTTAATAGTTGACCAACTAGGCGATCGCTTACTCCAGAATCTCCGATAAATTTACCACGAGCAGGAGCTAGAGTATCAATCTCATCAATAAATATTACACAAGGTGCAACCTGTCTTGCTTTAGAAAAAAGTTCTCGTACTGCTTCTTCTGCTGCTCCCACCCACTTACTCAGCAACTCCGGTCCGTTGACAGCAATAAAATTAGCTTGTGCTTGGGAAGCAACTGCTTTTGCCAGCAAAGTTTTTCCGGTTCCTGGTTCCCCCCATAATAAAATTCCTTTGGGAGCTTTTGCCTTAGTTTGTTCATATAATTCTGGATATAGTAATGCACCTTCAACTGACTCTTGTAATTTTTGTTTGACTGCATCCAGACCGCCAATATTTTGCCAACTGACATTAGGCACTTCTACCGCTACAGACCGTAATACAGAAGGTTTAATTTCCTTAATTGCTGCCAGAAAATCAGTTTGCAATAAACTCATATCCTCTGGAGTCGGACTATCTAAAGATGGAACTTGACGACGGAGAGCTAAATAAGCTGCTTTTTGACATAAAGCTTTTAAGTCAGCACCTACTAACCCAACTGCCATATCGGCAATTTCTCCCAAGTCAACAGAACTATCTAATGGCATAGAATTTGTCATTATCTGCAAAATTTCTAATCTTCCATTGCGGTCTGGAATACTGAAATTAATTTCTCGGTCAAATCTTCCCGGACGACGCAGAGCAGGATCGATATGGTCTGGGCGGTTTGTTGCTGCTAAAATTAAGACACCCTGATGTTCGACAAATCCATCCATTAGTCCCAATAATTGGGCGACTAATCGTTTTTCGACTTCTCCTTCGACTTTGCTACGGTCTGGAGCAATACTATCAATCTCATCTATAAATATCAGACAAGGAGCAGATTGTTTTGCTTTGGTAAAAATTTTGCGTAACCTTGCTTCTGCTTCTCCATAATATTTGCTGATTACTTCTGGTCCGTTGATCGCAATATAATTGAGTCTCAGTTCTTCTGCTATTGCTTTAGCTGTGAGAGTTTTACCCGTACCTGGCGGTCCAACTAATAAGACTCCACGAGCAGGTTCTAATCCTAATTGTGATAATAAATCTGGGCGTTTGAGTGGGAGTTCTATTACTTCTCTTAATTCTTGAATTATTTCGGACATACCTCCAATGTCTTTGAGGGTAGGTCTTGATTTAGTTTCTGGGGGTGGGGGAGTAAAGTTAGTTTGTTGTTGAGGTCTATTTTCTGTGGAACCGCCAGTTTCTTTTGAGGTGGGTGCTGGTTTTGTATCTGGGGGTGGGGGAGTAAAGTTAGTTGGTTGTGGAGGTCTGGTTTGTCTAACAGGTTGTCTGATTTGGGTTTGATAATGGTCTCTTCTTCTTGGTATGTTAGTGTTAGTTCTTCTGGGAGTATTGTTAATAGTTCGAGACTGTACCTGATAGGAAGTTTTTGCTTCCCCTGTTTCGGATTTTTTTTCTAGAACTTTTGCCAATTCTATTATTTGTCTTAAGTCTAATCTTAGAAAATGATTCATTGTTTTAATTTTTGATGGTTTAACTTAATATTTGTGTTTGTAAATTCTTCAGTATTTAAACTATTTGTATCAGAATAATCATCATGATGTAATTTATTGCAATAATATGATGTCCGAATAATAAATAATAAAAAAGTTTTTGTTTGTAGTTGGGCTTTAGCCCATCAAATATCTATACTTCGGGCTAAAGCCCTACTACGAGCTTTAATTATAACTATTCAAGCTGATAGCTGATAGCTGATGGCTGAATGCTTTTCATTTGGGAGTATTGTTAATAGTTCGAGACTGTACCTGATAGGAAGTTTTTACTTCCCCTGTTTCGGATTTTTTTTCTAGAACTTTTGCCAATTCTATTATTTGTCTTAAGTCTAATCTTAGAAAATGATTCATTGTTTTAATTTTTGATGGTTTAACTTAATATTTGTGTTTGTAAATTCTTCAGTATTTAAACTATTTGTATCAGAATAATCATCATGATGTAATTTATTGCAATAATATGATGTCCGAATAATAAATAATAAAAAAGTTTTTGTTTGTAGTTGGGCTTTAGCCCATCAAATATCTATACTTCGGGCTAAAGCCCTACTACGAGCTTTAATTATAACTATTCAAGCTGATAGCTGATAGCTGATGGCTGAATGCTTTTCATTTGGGAGTATTGTTAATAGTTCGAGACTGTACCTGATAGGAAGTTTTTACTTCCCCTGTTTCGGATTTTTTTTCTAGAACTTTTGC
>NZ_JAAHGO010000032.1:73454-97328 GCF_010672455.1 Okeania sp. SIO2C9
TCAAGCTGATAGCTGATAGCTGATGGCTGAATGCTTTTCATTTGGGAGTATTGTTAATAGTTCGAGACTGTACCTGATAGGAAGTTTTTACTTCCCCTGTTTCGGATTTTTTTTCTAGAACTTTTGCTAGTTCTATTATTTGTCTTAAGCCTAATCTTAGAAAATGATTCATTGTTTTAATTTTTGATAATTAAAGAGTAGGGACGTTGCATGCAACGTCCCTACAGAGTAGGGGGAAATAATTGATAATTTATGTGGGATAATTGATTTTATTTTTGATTCTCATAAGATGTCTAAAACTCAAAAAGCTGATAGCTGATGGCTGAATGCTTTTCATTGTTCGATTCGAGCAAAATTAAAAGGAGCAGTAAAACTATTGTAGCGAATTTTAAATCTTCCCTCAAATTTACTATCAATAGCTTCTACTTTTTCACCAAACTCAGATTCTTTTTCCCAAGGTATTAGATAGGCTGCATTATAAATCATTTTTTCTGTTTGCAGGTCATTTTCTACTACTTCAATCGCCATTTGATTCAGAGTTGTTTGGAATATTTCAATAATATCTTGTTTACGATTATTCATTTCTTGTTCGATAGCTTGCCCAATCTGAATCACCTCATCCATACTTAAATTTTTGCCAACTAAACTATCTCTTTTAGTTTTTAATTCTGGATTTTCTACAAGTAATTGTTTGATCTCTGAATCTGGTTCCCAATATACTTTTATCCCTACTTCTCGATTATTTTCTAACTTAGCAAAAAGTTCTTTCATTACCTGTTCAAAAGGGTTAGTCAACTGTTGAGAAAATTTTTCCCAGTCAGAAACTACTAAACCAAATCGCATAGGCAAAACATTTCTATAACCTGCCTCCATCGCTGACTCAAGCACCTTTTCATGGGTAACTAAATTGCGACGACTTGCCAGATAACGTTCCTGTTTTGCCATAGAATAAAGCACTGCAAATTCATCAACAATTTGAATATTTACAACTTCTTTATCCAATCCTTGTAAACTTAAATTTTGCGGACCAGGTGGTAGGAATATACCATAAACATAGAAACCAGATTTCATAATTAATAATTCATTTTAGGGAATAGGGAGTAGGGGAGTGAGGGAGTCTTACAAGGGTAAGCTTTTAAGATTTGACACGGAGACAGGGAGACACGGGGACGCGGGGATTTAGTGCTTTCTTTGATGAACAGAGCGGGTAGTAGAAATTGTCCATTTTTCGGGTTATGAAGTCATTTTTACTAACTGACCTAGTATTTCTTCGAGTAAGGTAACAAATAGTCTCAAAGTTATAATGTCAAATAATCCGTTGAAATGTCAAAGTTTTCTGTCTATTGAATAAATATTACTTTTGACTTTTGACTTTTGTACGGGCGAATGGCCATTCGCCCCTACGACTTTTGACTTCAGCAAATGGGACAATTTTTGCTTAGATAAGTAATTTTAGGACTTCATAATTATGATTATCCGTTTATTAACTCTGCCTATTACTGGTCCATTGGGAGGAATAGTTTGGTTAGGGAAAAAAATTCAAGAACAAGTTGATACAGAAGTAGATGATAAAGAAAATCTTAGTAAAAAACTTCTAGCTCTTCAACTTGCTTTTGATATGGGAGAGGTTTCAGAAGAAGATTTTGAAGAACAAGAAGAGGAACTTTTATTAGCAATTCAGGCGGCGGAAGAAGAAATGCTTAAAGAGGAAGAATAGTTATTTTAGCTCTCAGTTTTTTATGTAGTTAATTAACCCTCAAAACTGCTGTATTAGTTAACAGTAATTTTATTTATGACAAATTTACAAGTAAAAATTCCAACAGATACATGGGTTTCAGCTACTTGGGATGAATATCTCCAAACTATTGAAAATCCCATTTATGCAAAAGCAAAATCTTATTATTATCAAGGAAGATTTAGAATAGAAATGTCTCCATTAAGTCACGATCATGCTAAGGATAATTCACTTATTAACATAGCTCTTGGTCTGTTTTGTTATATGAAAAATATCGACAATAATAGTTTAACCAATTGTAGTTACAGAAAAATCGGATTTCAAGAAGTACAACCAGATATTTCCTACTACATAGGTGACAATGCCAATATTATTCCCAGGGGAACTTCTGTGGTAGATTTAGATACATATCCACCGCCAGATTTAGTCATAGAAATAGCCAATACTTCACTGTCTGATGATAAAGGTGAGAAAAGGTTGATTTATGAAGATTTAAAAGTCAAAGAATATTGGATAGTTGATGTGAAAAATGTAGATATTATTGCTTTTACTATGGTTGATGATGGCAGTAAAAGGATTACAGAATCTCAAGTTTTACCAGGGTTACTAATAGATGTTTTAAAGGAGGCTTTACAACAGAGTCTAAGCATCAGTCAAAATCAAGTTATTGCCTTCCTATTTTCTCAATTTAAAGAGAGGGAATAGGGAATAGAGAATAGGGAATAGGGAACCAATAGAATGTGTAATTAATTTTGCTTATTAACTTATATTAGTTATTAGTTAATAGCTAAATTTGTAGGCTCAGTTAGACGGCTTAAATTTAAACTATGAAGTAGATTTAGCAATCCGTCGTAACGCACAATTTCAGATGTGTCAGTCCAGTAGAGGTTTGATTTCCAAATCCTATTTTCCCTTAGGTTTGGAGACTAAACTCCTACAATTTACAATTTTTGCTTAGAACTAATTTAAGGGTATAATCATTTTATTCCTGAAAAATAAAAATTAAACATTATGTCATTAGAAAATATTCAACTAACAATTACTCTATCTGACCCACAATTAGAAGAGGAACAACTTCAAACAGATACTGAGAATATGTTGTCGGAAATTCAAGGATTTGATGGAGTACAAAAGGCCGAGGGTAAAATATAGTGATGGTAAATTTGGCTTTTCTGTGCAGAAGAAAATTTATCAGAGTTTGGGTGGAACAAAAGAGTATCATAGGGAGGTATGGGAAAAGTTTGCAGATAAAGTAGGATGGAGAAAAGGAGACGAATTGTTGAGCTACGATGAGCTAACTTGGGTGAAGGACACATCATCGCATTGCATGGGACACCTCCCTGTGGGTGGGGTGGGTTTTGAAGAAGAACACATGTGGTCCTTTTATAATGAGCTTCATTTCAAGCTCATCTTTTCTCTAGCGCGGAGACTTGTAGACTGTAACATATAAGCGTTTCAGTCGCCTTAGTCAGTTATCAGTTATCAGTTATCAGTTATCAGTTAGTTGAATTAGTCTTGCTCATTCATAAAAGACTCATAAACTCCTCAACAGTTAAACCAGTTTAGTAGGTTGGGTTAAGCGGCAGCGCAACCCAACAAAAATCTATATCTATAGAAATAAAATATCTGTTGGGTTTCACTTCGTTCTACCCAACCTACGAAATGGTTATTTTTTATTATTAGGAATTATGCAACTCACCATCTGAATTTAACTCTTCCATACATTCTAAATAAGATTCTATGGCATCTTTAATATTTTCCAATGCCTCAATTTCAGTTTCTCCCTGAGACCAACATCCAGGCAAATAAGGACACCAAATAGCATATCCTTCATCAGTTTGTTTGAGTTTAACTCCGTATCGCATCTTTATTTTCAGTTATCAGTAAGAGATTTAAAATTTATTGTAATGCTTGAATTATACCAACCTATTTCTCTAACCAAAGACTTCCCAGAATATAACCTGAAAAAAGGTGACATTGCTATGTTAATTGATACAGCAATTCACCCAGAAGGAGGAGAAAATGGTTATGTATTAGAAGTATTTAATGCCGTAGGAGAATCTATCAATGTAATTATTGTTCCTATGTCTGCTGTTGAACCTTTAAAACAAGATAAAATTTTGTCTGTTCGTTCTTTAGTAGAAATAATCTAAATAGAGACATTATCATTGGTATTGTCATTACGAGGCGGTCATAAATGAGTTAAGCTATTAAGAAAACAATTAAATTAGCCGAAGCAATCTCTTCTAGAATTACTAGAAAACTAGCAACGATAAAATTGATATTGTCATTGCGAGGCGGTCAGAAACCAGTTAAACTTTTAAGAAACATATTAAATTAGCCGAAGCAATCTCTTCTAGAATTACTAGAAAGCTAGCAACGAGCAAATTAATATTGTCATTGCGAGGCGGTCAGAAACGAGTTAAGCTATTAAGAAAAAAATTAAATTAGCCGAAGCAATCTCTTCTAGAATTACTAGAAAACTAGCAACGAGCAAATTAATATTGTCATTGCGAGGCGGTCAGAAATGAGTTAAACTTTTAAGAAAAATATTAAATTAGCCGAAGCAATCTCTTAGTTGAAATTTTGGCTAGTGAGATTGCTTCGGGGGCATGTCTGAAAGAAAACTGAAATAACTTTTACCATCCACCCTCGCAATGACAAAATAGAAGCAATTTATTCATAAAAATTTTACCTAGTGAGATTGCTTCGGGGGCATGTCTGAAAGAAAACTGAAATAACTTTTACCATCCACCCTCGCAATGACAAAATAGAAGCAATTTATTCATAAAAATTTTACCTAGTGAGATTGCTTCGGGGGTATGTCTGAAAGAAAACTGAAATAACTTTTACCATCCCCCTCGCAATGACAAAATAGAAGCAATTTATTCATAAAAATTTTACCTAGTGAGATTGCTTCGGGGGTATGTCTGAAAGAAAACTGAAATAACTTTTACCATCCCCCCTCGCAATGACAAAATAGAAGCAATTTATTCATAAAAATTTTACCTAGTGAGATTGCTTCGGGGGTATGTCTGAAAGAAAACTGAAATAACTTTTGCCATCCCCCTCGCAATGACAAAATAGAAGCAATTTATTCCTCAAAATTTTGGCTAGTGAGATTGCTTCGGGGGTATGTCTGAAAGAAAACTGAAATAACTTTTGCCATCCCCCCTCGCAATGACAAAATAGAAGCAATTTATTCCTCAAAATTTTACCTAGTGAGATTGCTTCGGGGGGATACTTGAGAGACAACTGAAATAACTTTTGCCATCCCCCTCGCAATGACAAAATAGAAGCAATTTATTCCTCAAAATTTTACCTAGTGAGATTGCTTCGGGGGGATACTTGAGAGACAACTGAAATAACTTTTGCCATCCCCCCTCGCAATGACAAAATAGAAGCAATTTATTCCTCAAAATTTTACCTAGTGAGATTGCTTCGGGGGGATACTTGAGAGACAACTGAAATAACTTTTGCCATCCCCCTCGCAATGACAAAATAGAAGCAATTTATTCCTCAAAATTTTACCTAGTGAGATTGCTTCGGGGGGATACTTGAGAGACAACTGAAATAACTTTTGCCATCCCCCCTCGCAATGACAAAATAGAAGCAATTTATTCCTCAAAATTTTGGCTAGTGAGATTGCTTCGGGGGTATGTCTGAGAGACAACTGAAATAACTTTTACCATCCCCCTCGCAATGACAAAATAGAAGCAATTTATTCCTCAAAATTTTGGCTAGTGAGATTGCTTCGGGGGTATGTCTGAGAGACAACTGAAATAACTTTTACCATCCCCCTCGCAATGACAAAATAGAAGCAATTTATTCATAAGAATTTTGGCAAGTGAGATTGCTTCGGGGGTATGTCTGAGAGACAACTAAAACAACTTTTGCCATCCCCCCTCGCAATGACAAAATAGAACCCTCTTCGTTTAAGTTTTGGCAAGTGAGATTGCTTCGGGGGTATACTTGAGAGACAACTGAAATAACTTTTACCATCCCCCCTCGCAATGACAAATAAAGTAAATTATGTTAAAAGACATTATCGAAGTTAGTCACCAAGAAAACTATCTACTTTATCTTAAATTTGAAGATGGGAAAGAGGGAATTGTTGATATTAGTCAGCTAATAAAATTTACAGGAATTTTTGCCAAATTACAAGACATAAATTATTTTAAAACCGTCAAACTTAATCCTGAATGGGGAACAATTTATTGGGAAAATGGGGCAGATTTAGACCCAGATGTTTTGTATTCTATTGTGACAGAAGTCGAGGAAAGCAATCTTAAATTACTTCCATAATTTTCAAAATATTTTTGTTTGTAGTAGGGCTTTAGCCCATATATATTCGGGCTGAAGCCCTACTACAAGCTTTAATTATAACTATTCAACCAGAGATAATAAAGAAAAAAAATATTTACTCTAATAAAATTTAAAAATATTCTAAAATAAAGCCTATAGAAAACCAAATATATAAACTTTTTAATTGAAATCAAAAAATTTATAAATTTCTTGTTCCTTTTTATCCATAAAAAAACTAATGGAACTTTTTGATAACCTAAACTTAGCAATGTTTAGTGGCAAAGGAGGCGTGGGAAAAACCACAACTTCTTGTGCTTTTGCTTGCCAATGGGCGAAAAAATTCCCTGATGAAAAAATCCTGTTAATTTCCACCGATCCTGCCCACTCTTTAGGAGATGTCCTGCAAATAGAAGTTACAGATACACCAACACCCTTACAAACTTTACCCAATCTTTCAGTCAGAGCTTTAGATGCTAATCTCCTGCTCGAAGAATTTAAACAACGTTATGGCGATATCCTAGAACTATTGGTAGAACGAGGTAGTTTTGTCGAAGGGGAAGACCTCACCCCAGTCTGGGATTTAGATTGGCCAGGATTAGACGAATTAATGGGTTTACTGGAAATACAACGCCTCTGTAACGAAAAGGTAGTCAATCGAGTAGTAGTAGATATGGCTCCGAGCGGTCATACTCTCAATTTATTCCGACTAATGGATTTTTTGGATACCCTACTCAACTCCCTAGAACTTTTTCAACAAAAATATCGCTACATAAAAGAAAGTTTTGCGGGTAAGTATACACCAGATGAGGCGGATGAAACATTACAAAATCTTAAGGACGAATTAGCAGCAGGTCGTCATTTATTACAAGAGTCTCCTAATACCGCTTGTTTAGTTATGGCACTACCCGAACCCATGAGTTTTCAGGAGACCAGGAGATTTTTAGATTCTTTGGAAAATCTGAAAATTTCTTACAGTGCGATTTTTGTGAATCAAATTGTTATAGATAAAGATAGTAGTGGCGATCGCTGTCTGGAACAAGGAAAGTTAGTTAGTCAGTTTATGGAACTGGCAGGAGAAAAATCGGTATACCTGATACCCCAACAAAATTCTGAACCTTTAGGTATAACTGCCTTAGAAAATCTAATTGACCAAATTTCTCCAGCAGAAAGTCTACCACTCTCAACTTCTGGGAAAGTAGATATCAAATGGCCGGAAAAAATTCCTCCTGGTTTTACTGACTTTATTGAAGAGGGTAAGCGTTTATTAATTATTGGGGGAAAAGGAGGCGTTGGGAAAACTACTATAGCTGCTGCCATTGGTTGGGAAATGGCACAACGACATCCTGACAGTCAAATTAGAACAGTTTCTATCGATCCTGCCCATTCTTTAGGAGATGCTTTTGGTTTAAATCTAAGCCATGAACCGTCTATAATTAATACTAACCTCAAAGGACAAGAAATAGAATCAAATCAAGTTATTGACAAATTTCGAGAAGATTATTTGTGGGAATTAGCAGAAATAATGAGTGGGGAAAAACCGGATAATTCAGCGTCTTTTGAAATGGCATTTTCTCCCAAGGGATGGCGTCAAATTGTTGAGCAAGCTTTACCTGGTATTGATGAAATATTATCCTTATTAACAGTAATTGAATTGTTGGAGGAAAACCAAGAAGATTTAATTATTTTAGATACAGCTCCCACTGGTCATTTATTACGTTTTTTAGAAATGCCTAGTGCCATGCAAGATTGGTTAAGTTGGATTTTTAAACTATGGATAAAATATCAAGATATTATTGGTCGAACCGAATTTATGGGGCGTTTAAGAACTTTACGGAAGCGGGTGGTTAATGCACAAAAAATTCTGAAAGATTCGCAAAAAACAGAATTTATTGGAGTTATGCGTCCCCAGACCGGAGTTATTGCCGAAGCAGAACGTCTTTATCAATCTCTTGTAGAAAAGGAGATAGCACAAAATTATGTAGTTTTAAATTGTTTTACCTCTAATAGCGTTGTTCCTAGGAATAAATTTCCAGGAGCAAAAATTGTTTGTATGCCAATGTTACCTCGTTCAATTGAACCTATCGAACAAATTAAAGGAGCAGCTAATTATTTATTTTGATTTAGCCGTCAGCTATCAGCTATCAGCTATCAGCTCAGAAAAATTTGCAAAATACTAACTAATACCATTTTAATAAAGTTATGGCTTAAGCCTAAATTCTTAAGCCCCCCTTTCCAAGGGGGGGTTTGGGGGGATAAAACTATTCTATATCTTTAAAAAATTGGTATAACTAACTAACTAACTTATTAACTATGCACCGTTCAGCCAAACGTGGAAAAATTCCACCAAAACTTAGCAGTATGCCTCGCCAACGTTCAGAAGCAACTACATATTTAACAGTATATAAAAATGTTGTGGAAAAAGAACGTTTACAAAAAGAACTGCAAAATTTAGAAAGACGATGTAACCAAATTAAAGAACGTCTTGCTGTTCTGGATGAAGAAACAAATAAAGAGCTAAAAAGTCAATCTCGGCAACCAATTAAATCTCAGAAAACTACCATGAATAAATTAACAAGTAAGAAAGTAGAAAAACGTCAAACTAGAACACCAGAACCACCTAAATCAAAGTTCAAAACAATTACTTTAGGATATTGACATACTCCCGACGTTGCGCTTACGCGACATGACGAACGCGGGATTCTTCAGCCAGGGAAGCCCTGACCGCTGTTTTGACAGAGGTGATGTCCTCCCCCTGTATTGATAATAATCCTATTTTTTGTATTAGAAGGGCTGAGTTATAGTCTCTGTCCAACTCTTGCCCACACTTAGGGCATGAATGCCAGCGCTCAGATAAGCTTTTAGGGACTTTACTCAAACATTCCCAACAATATTGAGATGTACCTTTGGGGTCTACTTTGATAACTCGCTTTCCCAATTTCCAGGCTACATACTCTAGAACTTGAACAAACTGACCAAAAGCTGCATCTTGCAAAGACTTATTGAGTCCTGACTTAGCTGATTGACCATTGGGTAAGAATTGACCATTGTCGCCTAATTTAGCTTTACAACGTCGAACTAAATTAGCTATCTGTAAGTCTTCGATGAAAATAACACTTACATCTGAAAATAGATGATAAGCTAATTTGAATTGCCAGTCTAACCGTTGTCTAGCTATCAACTGATGCAGTTTAGCTATTTTGTGCTGGAGAATCTTCCAAGGCTTTGAATGTTTTTGTCTCTTAGCCAATCTCACCTGAAGTGTAGATAAACGATGTTCAGAGAACCTGAAAAACTTAGGAACTTCTATAAATTCTTCATCACTGGTAACAGCATAGTGCAACAGTCCTAAATCAATACCTTTTGAGTTATCTTCGGTGGGTTGAATTTCTACAACCTCGCAAGGTACACCCTTATCTTCTATCGTGAAGCTAATGTACCACCCGTCAACTTCACGAATCACTGTACCTGTCTTAACCTTGAATCCTACTGGTATTGGACGATTGTAGACAAAAGGGACTAAACCAATCTTTGGCAGATTTACACAAAAACGACCGTTGGCATTTTTGACAATATTGGTATTTGATAGCTGAGGATAACTGAACGAATTATAGTAATGTTTACCTTTGAATTTAGGTCTACCACTGGTTTTACCGTTTTTATCAGCTTTAGTAAAGTTATCCATTGTTGTTTGTACTCTTTGGATAACATCTTGTAAAACCTGGGAGTGTATGGACTTATATTCAGGAAATAGTTTTTTAGTTTGTGCTAAGTCTGCTAGTTGAACAGTCTCCCACAAAACATAGCCATTGACTAGATTCGGATGTTTGTCCCCTTTCCTCGTTATTGGATTACCATCGCTGTCTTTCTTTCTGCCGTCCCGTGTTTGTACTCTAAACTCTGGAATATTTTGATAAATCCGTTGTACGGACGTTGCATGCAACGTCCCTACCTACTGAAACATTAAGTGGACAAGCTTTTACTGGTGTGCGGGTTGCTTCAAACCAGTTTACCCTTTCAGCTAAACGGTAATTGTATTGCTTTCTGGCTAATTCCAACCAATTAGCTATAATTACCGTTTGCCTTTTATGAGGTTTTAGCTTGTATTTATATTTCAGTAGCATTCTAGTATCGACCTTTATCTCTACACTTGTTATTATAATGACTGTATGTTTTATTGTCAACAGTTATATTGAAGTAATTATGAAAAATGATTTTGTATCAAGTGGTAGAGCAGTTTCTGACATGAAAGCTCACTTAGTCTTGGTAACTAAATATAGAAAAAAAGTAATCAACCAGGAAATGCTCAAGCGCTTAGGAGAAATAGTAGACAATCTATGCACTAAATGGGACTGCAAACTAATAGAGTTCAACGGTGAACCCGACCATGTACATTTGTTATTTCAATACTACCCACAGTTAGAATTACCTAAATTTATTACTAACCTGAAATCTGTAAGCAGTAGAAGACTTAGGGCAGAGTTTTCAGAACAAATAAATCAGGTTTACTTCAAAGCTGTTTTGTGGAGCGAATCCTATTTTATAGCTAGCTGTGGTGGTGTCAGTGTTTCAGTGCTAAAAAAGTACATAGAGAATCAGGAGGAACCACACACATAACGCCCGGCTTTCCCATACGGTGCTGAATTGAAAATTACAGCGCGGGACTTCCCGCCGGGGGGTTAAAATAATTAATAATTAATAATTAATAATGACCTATCCTGACAAAATCTTACTTTTAACTTTTGACTTTTGACTTAATAATGACCTATCCTGACAAAATCTTACTTTTGACTTTTGACTTTTGACTTTTGACTTTAACCAAATCTTACTTTTAACTTTTGACTTAATAATGACTACTGTACTTAATGTCTCACCCCAACAATTTGTCAGCACCCCCGGTGTCGAACGTGTAGCTCAACGTGCTTTGCGTTATTTAAAATCTGGCTACTCAGTTCACTTGCGCGGGCCAGCAGGAGTAGGCAAAACCACCCTTGCATTACACCTTGCTCATCTACGTCGCCAACCTATTGTTTTAATGTTTGGAGATGATGAATTTAAAACCTCAGACTTAATAGGTAATCAATCTGGATATACTCGTAAAAAAGTTGTGGATAATTATATCCATACTGTATTAAAAGTTGAGGATGAACTAAAACATCATTGGGTTGACTCTAGATTAACCTTAGCTTGTAAGGAAGGTTTTACTCTAGTTTATGACGAATTTAATCGCTCTCGTCCAGAGGTAAATAATATTTTACTCTCAGTTTTAGAAGAGAAAATGTTGGTTTTGCCACCCAACCAAGACCGCTCAGAATATATTCAGGTTAATCCTAGGTTTAGAGTAATTTTAACTTCCAACTCAGAAGAATATTGTGGAGTTCATGCTACTCAAGATGCTTTATTAGACCGAGTAGTTACAATTAATATGGGAGAACCTGATGCTTTAACCGAACAAGAAATAGTCATACGTCAAACAGGTATCGATCCAAAAAAAGCTGAAACTATAGTTAACCTAGTGCGTACTTTTCGGACAAGAATAGGGGAAGAAAAATTAGGTGGTTTGCGTTCCTGTCTAATTATTGGCAAAGTTTGTCACGACCACAATGTTCCAGTGAATGGTCAAGACCCTCATTTTCAAGATATTTGTGCTGATATATTAATATCGCGAGCTAGTTTACCCAGGGTGGAAGCTATGCAGCGACTGGAGGAAGTTCTAAAGGAATTTTTCCCCACTGAAAAAGTTTCGACCTCTAATGTTTAGCTTACGGAAAGTATTTTATGAGTACCAATACTAACAATAAATTAGTCACGGCAACTAATGGGTCTAGTTTAGCAGATATACTGGAAAGAGTTCTGGATAAGGGAATAGTTATTGCAGGAGATATTTCTGTTTCCGTTGGTTCGACAGAACTTCTCAGCATTAAAATTCGCCTATTAATTTCTTCTGTGGATAAAGCTAGAGAAATTGGAATTAACTGGTGGGAAAGTGACCCCTACCTCAGCAGTCAAAGCAATTCTCTGATGGAGGCAAATCAAAAACTTCTTGACCGAGTTGCTTCCCTAGAGTCAGAGATAAAAGCACTTAAGAGTGATGGATATGAATATCATACCAATGGTCACTCTCCAAATAACAGTAACAATAATGGTCACAATAACGGTAAAACATGGCAATAGATACAGCAATAAAAATCAAAACTAGCAAAGATATTCTCAGTAGTAAAGCTATTCGTGGGTGTTTGTCTTGTCGCGGTCTCCATGGTCGCAATAATAGAGCAGTCGAAAGAGCTAGAATGCGGGTTGCTAGAACTGAAGTTATGTCTCACAGAGAACTTCAACAATGGCGGTTTGCTAAATGGCAAGCTTTACAACGTTGGTAGTAAATAATTAATAATGAATAATTAATAATGAATAATTAGAGCTGATTTATAAATAAGAAGACTAGCTAAAAGGAATTTTTTTCTTTGTTTTCCATGAATGGAGAGGCTTTATACCTTAATTTATCGGTAATTTAGAATTTATAATTCTGAGTTCTGAATTCTGAATTCTGAAGTAATTCCTGACACTCATTTTCTTGGTTAGCAAGAGCAAAAAAATTACTCCCCCACTCCCGTACGGACGTTGCATGCAACGTCCCTACCCCACACTCCCCACACTTTATTTCTTATGTCTCCAGAACCGTCTCCACAACCATCTCCAGAAGAACCCTCTATAATTCCTATTGGCAAATCTCAAAGTAATTCTGAAGCAGGGTTAGCTCCATTGTTGCTAACAGTTATTGAGTTGGTACGGCAACTAATGGAAGCTCAGGTGATTCGGCGAATGGATGCTGAAATGTTGAGTGATGAAGAATTAGACCGTGCTGCTGAAAGTCTGCGACAGTTGGAAGAACAGGTGATTAAGCTCTGCGAAGTATTTGATATTGACCCCGAAGATTTGAATTTGGATTTGGGTGAAATTGGTACTTTGTTGCCCAAGTCAGGAGAGTATTATCCAGGAGAAAAATCTGAAAGTCCTTCTATTTTAGAGTTATTAGACAGAATCATCAATACTGGAGTGGTTTTGGATGGCAGTCTAGATTTAGGTTTGGCGGAGTTAAGTTTGATTCATGCTCGTTTACACTTGGTTTTGACTTCTAAACCGATCGATCAAAGGAAAAAATAAGTGGCAGTCCTGCAACCGTTACGTCCGCAGAGACTGGAACAGAGTGGAAGGCAACAAGAACAAGGGTTTCAACTGTATAACATTTCGTTACATAGTAAGATTGATTCGTGCCATAGTATTCAAAGACGCTCGAACCATATTTGACATATTTAGGACTTACGCAGATACGCTATATATAGTGTTTAAAACTATTGTTCAATCGCTACTAACCCCTATAAATAGTGCCTTCGCGTAAGTCCTGATATTCTTGTTAGTCCTAGGTTGTAAGGTTTATTGTTCCGAGTAAGGAGGGTGAGCATTGCTCACCCAATTGCGTCAATAGCCCGCCCCATCGAGATTAAATTCATTACTACGCAGGCATTCGATTCGGCTGATGAGTGTTGGATGACCTGCGTTTTTCGTACCTCATGCGTAAGTCCTGTGAATAGCGATCGCTATTTGCTTGAATAACGTTTCTCAATTTGCTGAATGATTGTGTCCCAAAAATCTTCTTGAGCTACATCTTCAACAGCTTGGGCAGACAGGGCATTATCAGAAGTTTCGGGAGGACCAAGATTCGTCAAAGCAGGAGGAACCCACCACTGGAACAATCCTGGGTATTTTGGTAAATACAGGCGCATGAACATATAGAAATTGCCTTCGGGTGCGGGCAACCAGTTGGGACACAGATCCCCATTGAGCTCCCCCTCCTGATCTAAACACTCGCTTGGAGGATCGTGCTGGATGGAAATTGTAACGCTGCCATCGTCACCGTCGTCCAGATCGCTTCTGTCTCCAACAGAAAAGCGATTGATATCATTCGTGACCATAGTAGTATCGGTGTCATACATGGTGATGGACCAGAATTCATTCACCTCGGGTTGCTGGCCCTTCTCGAATCGCAGTTCATAACGGTTGGCTCCGGTCAGCAGATTGCCCTCTCCATCCAACGATGCATTCAGGTAAACGGCCTCGTCCGGATCGTTGGCAATAAAACCAGATTCGGCCTGCATCGCACGGAGTAACCAGTCTTTTGTTTGGGAGGGGCGGCCAGCTTCCGGCGGTGGGTAGTTCCAGCCATTGACCTGCTTCTGAGCGTACCCGTTAGCAAAAGCATTCCTGATAATCTGTAAACCATCGACAGCAGCACATTCGAGACCGTGCTTGGTACTCTCGCTTTGGAGTTCCACATCTAACCCGGGTCCAATGCCTATGCCCTTGAATAAATCCAGCAAAGCGCTATCTGCAGGGTCGGGGGGATTGTCCGCCATCGCATGGTTAATATTCTTCCAGTCCGCAAAGTCACCCTCATAGTAAGGCTTCCAGAGTTCGGGCACGTCTGGTTCTGAAGCATCGGGATCATTCCACTGAGACAGAGGTGTTAACTTGTACTGGCTTTGAATGGCATGGACTCTGGCCAACGCGAAATCTTTGTCTAATTTGTCTAATTTTCGGTCTAATTTTCGTTCAATCTCTGTCACCATAGTTCGCCCGAAGAGATGCGCCCAAGGCGTACTGGAAGATCCTTCAAGTTTCTGCACGTCATCAGGCAGCTCGCCTTCCCAATTCGGACCAACAATGGCATAGTTACCGGCTTCTGGTCCAGTGGCACGCTGACCCACATAGGCAAAATTGTCTCCCCGGTAATCAACCATCTGAATTGTGTAGTAGCGATCGATTTCGGGTACTGACAGAATGAGGGGTTCGTCTCCGAGATATACAACTGCGTGGGAATAGAGGGTGTCATTCTGATTCCCCCCTCCGACAAAGGTATCGTCTCTTAATTCCTCGTAGTGGTAAAACTCGTTGACTTTCCCACCTTCATCCGTCATGCGAGTCCAGTAAGCCTTTGGCATATAAGTCCAAGGGAAGGCATAGATATAGGCTTGCACGCCGAGGGTGTAGGCATATTCTTCTTCCCAATCACTAAGATTTTCACAGGTATCTTCCGTTTCTTGAGCAAGAACAGGGCCTGTGGGTAATATGATATTTCCAAGGAGAAGGGAGGTAGCGATCGCCACTACCACCATCACTCTCCAAATTCGATTCAAAATCATCGGTAAAACCTGATAAACAAAACTAATATTTGGACAACTTGTTGTTTAGTTCTTCAATAAAGCCAGTTTTCTTGGCTTACGCCATAACTAAATCAGTATGAGTCCTGGATACTTTCTGACTTAAAAATTACTTTAGTGGTAAGCTATCTCTGTGAATAAGTAAAAATTATAACTTTTTCAGCCATACAAATTAAATAACTAATTGTTTTTTTGTATTAGTTTTGCTTATGATTAATCTGATTATTTTTTTTGATGAAGTGCTGTAAAAATAAGTTTGTTGATGGAGATAAACAAAAGTAAAATTACCCAAACTAAAAATTCTCCTGGGACAGACAATCTTCGGATTGTCTACAAATCCTTTAAAGATATGGATTATTTCAAGAATTTTTTTAGCGGTCGCGGGCTGGAAATTACACAACTCACTTGTGGTTATATTCAAGCTGAGTTTTTGTCAGCTCAGGTTGGTGACATATATTTCGTTTGTCGTCAAGTGAGTCAAGGGATTCAAGCTTTGGGTGAACAGTTGAAGGAATACTTATCTTTTGGGATATCTTGTTTTGAGAGTGATGAGGGATTGTACTCCCACCGTAGGTTTGTCGATCCTCAAAGAACTATTTTTGGTTTCAATGACAAGGGAACAGATCTAATACTTCCTAAAGGTGGAGTGATGATAACCATTCTAATCCCTAAGAAAACTTTTCATGTTTATGCACAACAACTACAACGCTACGATCTCGATGATAGTTTCCTGAGTAAAAATTCTGTGAATTTGCTACCAACTGGGATGAAAGAAATTAAAGATTATCTGAAACAACTATTTTGGTTAGCAGTACACCAACCTACTTGGTTTCAAAACCCTCACATTGAAAAACTCGTTACTGATGATTTCCTTCCTTTGTTGATTAGTCAGATTCCCATCAAGTTAAATTCTAAGTCTTTCCTCAAAGCTTCCCGAAGAGAAAAGTTGATTGCCCAAGCTGAAAAAGAAATGTTAGCCAACTTAAATAAACCTCTGACTTTAAAACAACTCGCTCAAAATTTAGGCTCTAGCAGTTGTGCATTATCTTTTGGTTTTAAAGACTTATTTGGCGTGAGTCCGATGCGCTATCTCAAGGTACGACGACTGAATGCAGTGCGAGAACACCTGAAAGCAAGCGAACCTGACAATTGTACCATTGTCTTCCTGGCTAATGAATTTGGGTTCTACTGTCCGAGTAATTTTACTAGAGATTACAAAGCCATGTTTGGGGAGTTGCCTTCAGAGACTTTAACAAAACACTACAAAAGTTAGCTTGAGTATTGAGCGATAAATATATTCGGAATCTAAAGTTTTTCTTATAATAATTATCTTTTTAACAATTTAATGCTACTGTTTGCCTCCCAATATATTCAGTAGATAGAGCGATCGCCGACATTCTCAAATTCTCCTGCTTCAGTCACAGCAATAAATTAACTTCTGACTTCTGTAGGGGCGAATGGCCATTCGCCCGTACCAATTCTGACTTCCAATATATGTTACTAGGTTACAAAAACAGTTTTAAAAATGGGTTAGTGTTGAGGACGTAAAGTTAATAAACTAGATAAAATCTACTTTTCAGCACATCTAATACCCCACTTAACAAATAAATAATGTTGACAATTATTGGTTGCGGTAATCTTAACCGTAGTGATGATGGGGTAGGAGTAATTATTGCTCAACGCTTGCAGCAATATCTGACTGAACATCCTCATCCAAATGTCCGGGTTTATGACTGCGGTACTGCGGGAATGGAAGTGATGTTTCAGGCACGGGGAACTCAGCAATTAATTATTCTGGATGCTAGTGCCACAGGTTCTGAACCAGGTGCAATATTTAAAGTTCCTAGTTCGGAGTTAGAAACACTGCCAGAACCTAGTTATAGTTTGCATGATTTTCGTTGGGATAATGCTCTAGCGGTGGGTCGAAAAATCTTTCGGGAGGATTTTCCTGAAGATGTAATTGTCTATTTAATAGAAGCTGAAAATTTGGATTTTGGTCTAGAACTTTCTTCTGTAGTTCAGCGTTCTGCTGAGAAGGTTTTTCAAGAACTTATATCAACTCTAATTGATTAAGTATCTGTGCAAAATTAATTTAACTAGCTATCAGCTATCAGCCTAAAAATTTGCGCTAGGCATCTCTTTGCAGAGCTGACCGCTGAATGCTTACCTATAACACAAGGAAATTATCATGGACGAACAAAGAACAGAACAATATTATGAATTAATTGATAAATTAGTTCAATGTCCTAATGGAAAAGAACCTGATGTTTTAGATGAAAATATTGAATTAGTTGATGCTGGTTTTGTGTCAGTTTTAATGCAAGTTGGTCAGGCACAAATTCATCATGGCAATCAAGATGGTGCTAAATTTTTATTCCATCTTGCTCGTGAATTAGCTAAACAATTAGGATTATATCCTGACCCTGAAACTGCTGCAGCACCTGCCCAATAAGTAGATAATTAATGTTATGTTTTCTCAGACAGAAGCAGAAAAATTAGCCATTGATTTTTTAGGGAATGATTGGGAAATTCCCCAGGCAGAACAAGAGTGGTTTACTATTAGAAATACGAAACAAGAGCCTAATTGGTATATTGTGGAAGTAGCAATAGAAGGATATCCTGATTATTGGATTCTTCAGGTTTATGATACAAGTGAATGTGACCCTTGTTATACTTTTGTCTCTCCTTTAAGTGGTTCTCAAGATACAGATGATTTGCAGGAATTACCAGAATCTATTGCTAATATGATTAGCTTTGAGCGTAATTCACAAAATTCTGCAACAGCAAAAGTTTGAATATAAAATACTAAATCAAGTTCGATATCTTGGGGAATATTAATAGTTAAAATTGATGATTTATTCTGATTTTTTTACTATTAATATATATCCATCGAGCTTGATTTTGTTGTATAGCAGAAGGAAGAAGGAAGAAGGAAGAAGGAAGAAGGAAAAATATTGCGTTGTCTGAGTTTTAAGCTGTCGATATGTCTTAACCTTTCATAAGAAATATAAAAAGAGTATAAACAATGAGAGGGTAACTAAGTATATTGATAAAATAAAAATAACTTGAAAGTTAGACTTGGATAATCATAACAAATATATTTTTGTTAAAAATACTAATTTATTAAAAACTGTGCTTCAAACTATTAGTGATACCTCAGTTAGGGCAGCATTGAAGGCTATAGAATCTGAATCAGCAAATGTTGCAGAAAAAATTCAGATGCTGATAGAAATGGCAAATGGGTTGCAACAAAAACCAAAAGACTCTAAACAACTAGATGATGCTATCGGCCTATATCAACAAGCTATAGAATTATCCAGTAACGATTATCCTCTCCTGCAAGCAAGAGCATTGGTAGGAATAGCAACAGCCTTAAGAGCTATGCCAGGAGAAGGACCCGATCTATTGCTGGAGGCGAGAGAAGCTTATGAAACTGCCCTAGAAATATTACGGGAACAAGGAATACCTGAAGAAGTTGCAGAAGCGGAAATGAATTTAGGCTTGGTATTACAAGCATTAGTTAATTTTAACTTGGCAACAACAAAACAGGTAATAGAAACATATCAACGGGGGTTACTAATATTTACCGCAGATAAACACCCACAAGAATATGCCATATTACAGAATAATATCGCGATCGCCTATCTCTCAATGACCCTATCTCCAGAAAGAGAAGGTATGCGACAAGCAATGGCAGTACAATCATTTGAGGAAGCATTAAAGGCAGTTAACCTCATCGAACATCCCAACGAATACGCGATGTTGCAAAACAACCTGGCCAATGCCTTACAATACCTCCCCAGTCTGCATCCGATAGACAATAATTTACGGGCATTAACTGCATACAATGAAGCCTTGAAAGTCCGTACTGCAAAAGATACACCATTAGAGTATGCAGCTACCATCTCTAATAAAGCCAACCTGCTATACAACTTACCAGATAACCCGAAACACCCAGAAGCAGGAAATCAGCAAAATCTACTCCAGGCAAAAATTCTCTATGAAGAAGCTCAAGCAATTTTTTGTCAGTATAGCGAAGTAGAAAGAGCAGCAATAGTTTCCGAAGCATTAGCAGCAGTAGAAAGCGAACTATCAATTTTTGATGTTCAGGACTTACGCAAAGACAATGTTTATAGAGTCCAGTAACTATTGGACAATAGTTATGAGTACTATATATAGCGTATCTGCGTAAGTCCTAATGTTGAAATAGCAGTCAGGGGTCAGCGGTCAGCCATCAGATCTCAAGGCGTATGATGGGGGTGTCCTCCCCCCAGAACACACACACTACTAATTTTTTCAAATAAGCGTGGGGGACACCGAACCCGCCGATTTTAGCTAAAAGCTGTTAACGCACTTCCTCTGCAAGAGGCTAGCTGATAGCTGATAGCTAGTTAAGTCAGTAGTTACTAAATAAAAAGGAGAATAAACAAAATGAGCGGTCTAATTACCGTTGTCAATACTATGATTACAGACTTGGAAGCCATACCAAGCTTTCAAATTTTTATCAGTGACCTAGTTACTGGAGAAATTACTTTACTAACAGCCATATTTTGGCTAGGAGTTGCTAGCGGAATTTCGATTATCGCTGGTGCTATTGGTGGAATATGGTTAGCAAGAAAAGATTTAGGTTATAGTCTGGCTGCCATGATTGGTGGTTTATTTGGCCCTGCTGGTGTAATTCCGGCAGTTATTGTTGGCTTGGCAATTTTAAAATTTGTTTAGGTTTGAGTGAGTTATTCATCCGCCAAGAAATTTATTTCTTGGCTCAAAGCAGAAGTCATCTAAAGATGACTAAAGATAGCTAATTTATTATGGCTAATTAATGAGACTTGATATAACAGTAGAAAAAAGGAGAAACAATTATGCTAGAAGTCGGTTGGTTTAGCTCCAAATTATTACTCAAAGGAAAACTATTACGAAATCCATTTTATTTTTTCAAACAAGTAACTATAGCTACTTCTTTTGGTGCTTTATTACTAATAGCAATGGCACAAATGGGAACAACACTATTGTTTCCAATTATTATTTCTAGTTTGGCAACTGGAATCTCTATGCCATTTTTGCTGAAAGATGTGAAGTTGCAATAGGAAGAAAATAATAAAAATGACTCAAGCCAAACTTCCCTTGCAAGAGTCTGTGAGTCTAGAATCTCTAGTATCTGATATTACTCACTTTGAGCAGGTGATCGCTCATTGGGATGAAAATCAAAAGGTAGTGGTTGAAGGGTTGAAAAATGCCATAGAAGCATTACACAAGGAAGCTTTAACCCGATTAATTCGTAGTGTTAAACAGGAGTCTATGCCAGCATTGCGTCAGGCAGTGCAAGATGAAGTAGTTTATAGTCTACTGCACTACCACGAATTGATTAAACCACCTACACCTTCTCTAGAAATTAGGATTCAGCAGGCATTAGATGAAGTGCGTCCCGGTTTGCAAAGTCATAATGGTAATGTGGAATTACTTGCCATAAAACTACCGGATACCGTGGAAGTAAAATTAGTGGGAAACTGTAGTAATTGTCCTGCTTCAACCTTAACCATGAAAGATGGAGTCGAGCAGGCAATTAAAACCCACTGTCCGGAAATCAAAAATGTGGTTTCGGTCAATACTCCGGTTAAACGTGGAAAAGCAAGCAATACTATTGCGAGTCCCTTTGCTGCACAAGAGGAAACAGGTTGGGTTGCTTTAGCAAATATTGACCAGATACCGGAAGGTGGTATTTTAGCTGTTGATGTGGATGGGTTGAAATTAATTTTGACTCGTGTGGGTAATGATGTCATTGCCTATCGTAATAGTTGTAGTCATTTAGCTAAACCTTTAGATAAAGGAGAAGTAATAGAAGGTATTCTCACTTGTCCATTTCATAACTTTAAGTATCACTTAGCAACCGGGCAATGTTTGACTGCTCCAGAAATGACCTTGCAACAGTATCCGGTAACTATGAGAGGCGATCGGATTTTGATTCAGTGTTAGGCAGAGAAAAGTTTCAAGTTTTGAAATTAGATATCTGCAAAAAAGAATATAGGGACACTCCTTGGAATGTCCCTACAATAATTTTAGGAAATACTGGGGGCACAATCATATTTATGTGCCCTATTTTTATAGATGATGTGCGTTGACATCCTCCCCGGCCTAAAGGCACGGGGATTCCTACTGAGCCGTAGCTCCTCGGCGGGTTGACGCTTTGCTTCGCATAGCTGCCGCTAACACAGGGTGCTGCTTCCTTGGCGGTAGTCTAACGCTTCCCTCCACGTCCGCGCACGAGTTTCCGAGTGCCCCCCGGCAACTAATAACACTGTACCACATATTCAATTCACTTGCACATAAAATAAAAAGTCGCCCTACAAGGGCGAGGCTTTAAACCCAATTTTTCGGTAAAAAACTACTCTATCAATTAGATGAGAGAAGAATCACTAACATTAGTGAACCGACTTGCGATCTGCTCTGGACTAGCTACAGTATTTTCTAGAGTAGCTAAAAGTTGGTTATCTAAGAAGATTTGAGTATTGTTGCCAACAGCCTGAATACTTAACTGTTGTGAATCTAAAGTTAATCCATCATCCAAAGCTAACCAGTCTTCACTAATATTGAAGTCTGTGAATAGGTCCGATCCTTGAGAGTTGATAACGAAGATATCGCTACCACTACCCCCAGTCAGAGTATCATCACCGACCCCACCAAACAAGAGATCGTCACCTGCTTCTCCGAGGAGAGAGTCATTTCCTGATAATCCACAGAGGGTATCATTATCGGTACCACCTAACATGGTATCATCACCTTCCTCACCCCACAATAGATCCTCACCTTGGTTGCCAAACATGAGGTCATCTCCGAGACCACCAAATAGTTCGTCTTGCTGACCTTCTGCACCAACTTCTGCTGAAAGTTCGGGGTTGTCACCGTACATAGTATCGTTACCATCACCTCCACAGATAGTATCATTACCTTGATCTCCAAACAGAAGGTCGTCACCTGCTTCACCATATATAAAATCGTCATCCTTACCACCTCGCGCAGTATCATTTCCTGTACCACTAATGATAGTATCGTTAGCAAAGTTACCATTGAGGTAGTCGTTTCCTGCACCGCCAGAAATCAAGTCTTTTCCTAACAAATCAGCATCAACAACACTACTGTTGCCACCAAAAATTGTGTCATTTCCTTGCTGACCCAGAAGAGTATCGTTGCCTTGGTCGCCTAGTATTAAATCATTATCCTTACCTCCATATACGAAGTCATCTTCCTTACCTCCATACATGACATCTTCTCCACGACCGCCTTCCATAATATCGTTACCACGACCGCCGTAGACGGAATCTTCTCCTATATCTGCTTCTAAAGAACTTGAACTGCGGTCAGCAATAATTTTGTCATCGCCGTTTTCACCCATGAGCATATCGTCACCCTCTTGTCCGAAAATAGTATCTGATTCCTTACCACCATGAACTTCATCGTTACCGTTACCACCCATGAGCATATCGTTACCACGGTTTCCATTGACCATATCATCACCGCTTCCACCGTCAAGAATATCATTACCAGATAAGTCTTTGTCAGTACCAGTGGTACCACCGAAGATGACATCGTTACCGGCCTCACCAAGGATGATATCGTTGTCCATATCGCCCCAGATGGTATCACCTTCCTTACCACCACGGATACTATCATCTCCTTTACCAGCAAGAATTACATCACTTTCTTCTTTGCCATTAACAAAGTCAGCACCATTTTTGGCATAAATTTGGTCTTCACCCTGACCACCATACATGATATCAGGACTATCAAGACCTTCCATGGTGTCGTTGCCACCTAAACCATCAACAACTGGGTTTATTGCACTAGATGTAATAAATTCACCAGCTTCTGTACCCAATAACATCTCTTCAAATTGACCGGGATTGAGAACTATAGCAGGTTCAACTGGTAAATCAACAAGTTCTATGGTTGGAGGAGGAGGACATGAATGATCTTCTTTCTCTATTCCACTTGTTTGAGCTGGTTCTGGAGCTGGAGCTGGAGCTGGAGCTGGAGCTGGAGCTGGCTCTGGAGCTGGAGCTGGAGCTGGAGCTGGAGCTGGAGCTGGCTCTGGAGCTGGAGCTGGAGCTGGAGCTGGAGCTGGAGCTGGTTCTGGAGCTGGCTCTGGTTCTGCCACATCAACAGTAATGTTGGCAGGCTCTAAGGGATTACCATCCTGGTCATTAGCTGTATAAGGAATGCTAGCTTCCCCAGTAAATTCTGGTTCGGGGGTGAAGGTAACTTGTCCTTGGTCGTTGACGGTAAATGTACCTTGACCTTCTACAGTGACTGTTTTCTGTATTTCTTCTGTTTCTGGGTTGAGGTCGATGGTAGCAGGGTCGATGTTGTTGTCGTTTTCGGTGAGGTCGAAGGTGACTGGTTGACCTGCGGGGGTACTTTCACTGTCGTCTTCTAGTGCTGCTGGTGCCACGACCTCAACGGTAATGTTGGCTGGTGCTAAGGGGTTGCCGTCTTGGTCGTTAGCTGTATAAGGAATGCTAGCTTCCCCAGTAAATTCTGGTTCGGGGGTGAAGGTAACTTGTCCTTGGTCGTTGACGGTAAATGTACCTTGACCTTCTACAGTGACTGTTTTCTGTATTTCTTCTG